>NZ_RZUL01000009.1 GCF_004005485.1 Sphingobium algorifonticola | reverse complement strand
TTGGTTCCTTCGACTTGTTGAGGTCGAGGGAACCGTAATTATCTGGAGTGAAATCATGGGAAACCGAAGGAAACCTGCGCCTCCCGCCACCACGCTCGACATAAACTGCGACTGCAAAGAATATGTGATCGACTATCTCGCCAAGAGCTTCCCCGTCCGCCTGATGGCGGTGTTCACCGACGAAAGCGGCAACCCTCGGTCCGAGCCGATGAGTGACGAGCAAGGCGCACCTGTGCTTTGCCGCTCCGCGCTGGCCGCGCGCGACCGGATGATCGAGCAGCTCTGCGCCTTGCCGCCCATCGCCACAGCCCTCGATGCCATCATCGAACGCTTCGGCGTTGACCAGGTGGCGGAAGTCACCGGTCGCACACGTCGGCTCATCGTCGGCCGCGATGGTCGTCAGAAACTCCAATCCCGGTCGCCGCGCGCCAACGTCGCCGAGACCCAGGCGTTCATGGACGGTGCCAAGCGTATCCTGGTGTTCTCCGATGCCGGGGGAACCGGGCGCAGCTACCATGCCGATCTGGCCGCAAAGAACCAGGCCCGCCGCGTCCACTTCCTGCTCGAGCCGGGCTGGCGGGCTGACGCCGCAATCCAGGGGCTTGGCCGGACCAATCGCACCAATCAGGCATCGGCCCCGCTGTTCAGGCCCGTGACCACCGATGTGCGCGGCGAGCGCCGCTTCATCTCGACGATCGCTCGGCGCCTCGACAGCCTCGGCGCTCTGACCCGCGGGCAGCGCCAGACCGGTGGCCAGAACCTCTTCGATCCTGCCGACAATCTCGAAAGCATCTACGCCAAGGAGGCGCTCCATCGCTGGTTCGGCCTGTTGTTCACCGGCAAGCTCGAAGCGGTCAGCCTCGGGCGCTTCCAGGACCTGACAGGCCTGCGGATCGAGGCGCCTGACGGGTCGATGGTCGATGACCTGCCGTCGATCCAGCGGTGGCTCAATCGCATCCTGGCGCTTCCCATTGCCCTGCAGAACGCGATCTTTGGTGAGTTCTTGGGACTGGTCGAAGCGCGCTTCGATGCCGCCCGGCAGGCTGGCACCCTTGATCTCGGCTTGGAGACCATCGCGGTTGAGGACTTCACGATACTATCGGATACGCTGCTACGCACCGATCCGGCATCGGGCGCGACCACCCATCTGCTGGAACTGGAAATCGCCAGAGCCTTGAAGCCGCTTACGTTGAAGCAGCTCGAGGAGATCCACGGCCTCACCGGGCAGCGGCAGCGACCGGTTCGGAACGCCCGCTCTGGTCGGGTCGCCCTGCTGGTCCCCGCTCGCAGTATTCTTGCCGATGACGGCACGCGCATGACCCGCTTCGAATTACTGCGCCCGCTGAAGCGCAGTCACATCACCGAGGATCAGCTCGCTGAGAGCAGCTGGGAGGATATTGCCATCGACGCCTTCCGCGGTGCCTGGTCAACCGAGGTCGCGGAGGCGCAAACCAGTCACAAGCGCGAGCGCCTCTATCTTGCGACCGGCCTCCTGCTGCCGGTCTGGGACAAGCTCCCTTCGGATTTCGTGAGGGTGAGCCGCATCTCGGCAGCCGATGGTCGCTCGCTCCTTGGCCGAGAGGTTCCGGTTCATTGTGTCCCGGACCTGTGCCGGGCGTTGGGTCTCGAGCGCGAGCAGGCGCTGTCCGCCGACGAGATTGTCCAGACCGTCCTGGCAACGGGACGGGCCATGGAATTCGCAGGGCGCGAAAAGCTCATGGTCAAACGCAGCCTGGTCAATGGATCACAGCGAATTGAGCTGACCGGTTGGAGCGTTGCCCGCCTCGACTGGTACAAGGCCCAAGGCTGCTTTACCGAGATCATTCGTTACCAGACCCGGCTCTTTGTGCCGGTTGAGGGCGCGGCGAGCGTGATGGCCAGACTGGCATCATCCGCATAGGTTGTTGCCAAATGGCATTATTGAGCATATATGCTGCCATATGGAGAACTGCCATGTTGGCTATGCAACCCGTTGATACTGCTGTTACCGCTTTCCGTCCCGATCCGATTACCCAGGACGAGGCAGCTGCCATGTTCCGGGCAGTCCTCAATCTGTTCGGCAAATGGGAACTGACCGACGAGCAGGCGGCAACTCTGCTCGACATGCCGGTGCGTTCCTATCGTCGATGGAAGGCGGAAGGCCCGGGGCGCGTCTCGCGCGATGGCCGTGCTCGTCTGTCCAACCTTATGGGCATCCATAAGGCGCTCCGGATCATCTTCTCGGAGGCGGCCCGCGGGTATACTTGGATCAGGGCGGCTAACGATGCGTTCGGCGGAGCCTGTGCGCTCGACGTAATGCTGGGAGGCGAGCTCACCGACATCATGCGGGTGCGTCGCTATCTCGACGCTGAGCGCGGTGGCTGGTGAGCGAGGCGGCAGAAATCCCCGTTTCTCGAGTTGAGTGGAAGGGCGCTGTCAGGATCATCCGCAGCGCCTTTCCGCCGATCGACCTGTTCGAGGACATCGCCGATCCCGCGGACTGGCCGCTGCTGATTTCGGCCGAGCAGAAGACCAATCCTCGCATCATGGCGACGATTGGGAATCTCGACCTCGTTCCGGTTGGCCGCCGCGTCGGTGGCAACGGCGCCTCCTACCTCATGGCGCCATTCACCCATGTCAGCACCGATCGGCCAAGCAGGTTTACCGATGGCAGCTACGGCGTGCTCTATGTTGGGGACCGGTTCGAGACCGCGCTGTTCGAGACGATCCACCACCATGCCCGCTTCATGGCACGGACTAGGCAAGCACCTGGCTGGACTTCGCAGTTCCGGGAAATCGTCATGTCCGTCGATGCAGAACTGCATGATCTTCGTCCTCTGGCAGGCGAGCCGGTTCAGGCGCTCGACTCCGACGCCTATGCCGCATCTCAAGCGCTCGCGCGGCACCTCCAGAGCGCGGGATCGGATGGAATTGTCTACCCGAGTATCCGGCATCCAGATGGAGAATGCGTCGCGCTCTTCTACCCTGACTGCGCGTCAAACCCCCTTCAGGGACGGCACCTCGACTATCATTGGGATGGCCAGCGCGTTGACCTCGTCCGTGATGCTGGAACTGGGGCTGTTTTCCGTATCGTCGATTTGCCGTCCGATCCCGTCTGACCGCATAGGCTGGGTTTCCGGCCGAGTGCTGTAGGATCTCCGAGCGCAGTTGACGGCCAGCAGGCTCATGCCTGCGCACCAGCCGTCACGAGTTCATGAAGGGCCCTGTCTGGCGAAACCGGGCCCTTGTACAGCGGGCTACAAGGTGTCTCCGCTAGCTTGGCCGAAATGGCCAGGAGGTCGTCATCATCGCCCTTTTCATAGGCATAGACTGCCAGCCAAAACTCGGCCTGGCGAACGAACTCATTGAGGATGCCCACGACGCTTCGGTTCGCAGTTTTCGAGTACTGGACCGTGTCCATTCGCCAAATTTCCCGAGCGATGAATTCGCTTGGGGCGTTATGCTCCTTCAAAACCAGCGCCAATTGTGCCGGGAATCTCAGAGCAAGTGTGGCCGCTGGGGCCAGCGGCATAAGCACTGGAAGCAGCGTGCGCTCAGAAACCAGCAAAGCTATCTGCGGCTTCCAGAACAGGACGGTGGCATACCAGCCACCAAGCGCGGTGTCGCTATGCCCAGGGGTAACGATGTCCGGCTTGATACGCTCAAGTAACTTCTTGGTGCAATGGAGGCGAAACATGACAGCCCACGATAATGTTCGGCTTCCAGCGCGTCCACCGAAGCTGCAGGCCTCGCTGCTGAAATAATGAGGACCGCCGCGCACAGCGTTGAAGACAGGGGAGTTATGCGGGGTGTCAGAGCTAACAAGCCTGAAGACATTTGCGACCAACCTCGCCGGGCACATCGCTGCTGAGGCCGCCCGGTCATAATCCCCGAGCTGTGCTCAACCCAAGGAATTGTAGGCGTAAGCCAAGTCTATATGGTATTGAGCAATGATGCATACCTTGCAGGCACAGTTCTCGGATGTAGATGATCTTCTCAGAGAAGCGATGCGTGGTCATTTGCATGGCCACGGTTCGTTTATGATCGAAAACTCAGGACGTATTGGGCCACTTGTCGAATTATTGGCTGCTGCCCAGCAATTTCCGGCCGAGTATGCATCCGTTTCATTTGCGGGGACATTTGCCCCGAAAGTTCGCGATGCTTGGGCAACGGGAAAGCCGTTCGGCGGCGGCTTCAGCGACCAAGCTGGGGCGTTTCCATTGCCGTTAGAGAACCCTGTAGAGACCCGTGATCCGGTTTGGGCGCAATGGCTCCTCCACGCAGAAAATGCTGGGAAAAATAGAGGCTTTCCCTCCGGGCTCGTCGCATCGCTGGTGGGGGCATTGGGTGAACTGCAGGACAATGTCTATGAGCATAGCGGCGCGGCCCAAACGGGGCTGGTCGCTTATGCAGTCACGGATCGCACCTTCGAGTTTGTGGTGGCGGATCGCGGCATGGGTGTGCTGGAGACGCTGCGGCAAAACCCTGACTACGCGCATCTGCCGGACGCAGGTGCGGCGCTGACGGAAGCGATCCGACCTGGTGTGTCGCGGTTCCCTGCTTCCAGCGGAAGGGGCCAGGGATTTATCCAGCTTTGCAGGTCAATGGTGACCGACCGGGTTGAGCTTCGCTTCCGCTCCGGTGATCATGCGCTGACGCTATGCCCGACAAATGATCCTCTTAATGGGCACCAGCGGCTCAGCCATACCTCAACCCTGGCGGGCCTGACGATCAGCGCGATTTGGCGCGCGGAAACCCCGTGAAGCGGCGTTGCGCCGTCGTTCTGCGTGGATGCGCTCCAAGATAATGTGGTGACTGTGAAGCGCTGCGACGTTCTGTTGCAGCAAGGCGTCGATTGGTGCACCGCGCGGCGTTGGGTGCTTGCGCCACACCAATATCCCGTCGGGGCGGAATTGCGCTTCTTGGCGGCAGCGGGTCTTGGTGAAGGCATCGGTATCGATCATCGTCACCGCTGCAAAAGCTGCACGCAGTGGCTCCAGTGCGCGCATGCCGCCGCGCACCACCAAGCCCAGTGGTTGCGGTACACGCGCGGCAAGCGCGGTCAGCTGCGCCACATGCCAATCCAGCCGTTCGCCACGGCCAGTGCCAGTCGCGAACTCAAAGGCCAGCCATTGAATCTCCGGGCGTTCGGCGATGAGCTCGGCCCAGCGCTTGTAGTCCCGTTCGGTGCGCGCGTTGACATGCAGCGCGGTCGGAAGACCTGCTTGCATCATCTCAATCGCCGCCAGCAGGATGCGCTTCATGGCATGCATATTGTCGGTGCGGGGCACATCGGTCAGCACGCTGTAATTGGGTGGTGTGATCAGCGCGATGTCGAGGGCTGCCAGCTGCTCCAGCATGGCATCCCTGTCCGTCGCCGCCCAGTAGCGCTCGATCCTCCGGTCGCGTGCTACCCCTGAGATCACCAGTCGGGCGTTCGGATCGATACCGAACTTCTGACTCAGCGCGTCCCTGTCGTGATAGCGCAGCGTGCCCGCGTTGATGTCCAAAAGCGCATGGAGCGGCAGCGCGACAATCGGAGAGTTGAGCGTGCCGACGCGCGCCGTCGAATGCTCGATTAACGGAACCATCGGCGGCAGTGCCTCAATGGAGACGATTGGGGCGCGGGGCGCGTTCTTGAGGTCCAAGCCATTGACCTCCCGCAGACGTTCTACAAACTGTTTGGGGTTGCCTCGGCAGACCAAATCGCAGGTCGCTTTGTCATTGCACCGGCAATAATCGCTACAGTCGAAGAAGCTGGCGCTGTTGTGCGCCCCGCCACAGATCGGGTGATCTACACAGCTCACGCAACCCAGCGAACAGGGCATCGTGGCTGCATCGTCCCAAAGGCGCTGCGAGTTGCGCACGATGCGGGGAAGCGAATTGTTGTTGGCATTCTTCATTGCAGACGAAGCTCCACGCTGTTGCCGAACAGGCTGACCCGTTCAACGATCCCGAGTGCGACGCCACCGCAGTCGGTAATGGTTGTGTGCATGTCGGACGGCAGGCCGTTGACGGCACCGATGCGGCTTTGCCCCCGGCACACCATGGCATTGCCGGACCCACACTGCACGACCAGCTCGTCGCCCGCCCGCACGCTCATGCCGGGGTCGATATCCGCCGTAATGGTCCGCTGTTGTGACCCGAACCGGACATCGAACAGGCCCGGCTGCTTGAGGCGGTCCACACCCTTGTTCCAGCGCTTGCGCCAGGGCTGGCCAGACTGTTCGCGGATGAAATCAGCACCCATTACACGGTCTCCATCACCGGGCTGAACAGCTTGGTTTTGCCGTGCCGCACTTCCTTCAGCATGCCCTTCGCGGACAGTGTCGCCAGCCGGTTGTTCCATGCAGTCGTGCCGATCTTGTCATCGGGGCGGAGCTTGGCCAGCTCGGGCGCGGAAATCGGATGGTGCTGGGCAATCAGTTGGATAGTGCTCATCTGCCCCGCGTCGAGCTCCCCTAGGATGCGGGGGGCAGTGGCCGCGCCTTCGGCATCAAGGGCACATGCCCAAATGGCGTCGTTGCGACCCCGAAGGTAGGTCGCAAGTTCCTCCTCGATGGTCGCGTTGGCATTGGCCACCACCGGGTAGATCATGCCAGTCGCGTTGCGGCAGAAGTCGCGGAAGCCCATTACGGCCTCGCGAAGGAACGACCCCGTCGCGATGTCCACCTCCGCGAAATCGAGGAAGGCAAGGGTCGGCTCGACCACCGGCTTTGTCTTCTCGATCAACTGGGCGAGCATCTGCCGCCCCATGGCGCTACCGGCCAGTGTTGTGCTACCGGATGGGCTGGTCAGCATCGGGTATCGAATCATTTCACAATCCTCACTAATAAAAGTGAGATAAGTGAAGCCGGGCTGTTCGTCAAGGTTTGTGGGCCAAGCTTCGCCGATGTTGACGACAATCCGGGTAACCGCTGACATACCGTACGTTCATGGCGCCAGTTTGGCGCGGCAGAACCGGTTGTTCGCCTATTGTTGCCGATAGAGCATATGAATGACGGGACCTGGGACAAACCTGCCATTCAGTTTTGTATTTGCGAGCGGCAGGTTTTGGTTTGGAAACAGACATCGGTAATTTTACCGTCATTGCTCTTTGAAACGGGCAGCCTTGGCGGAGAGGCTGGCGGCCCAGCAAGACCCTGGCGATAAAATTATTGAAAGGGTGCACCCCACGGGCCCGCCTCACCTGTCCAGGAACTATTAAAAAGATTAAACATCGCCGAAAGCGCGCGATTCTGATCAGGCCACATCTAAGTGGCCAGTCAACTCTGCGATTAGCAGTTTAAGAATCCCTTCGAGATGATGTTGTGATTATTCAAAAATTTCATGTAGATCTGTAGCTACATTAATGTTTCTCCAGGCGAGATTATCGACTTTTATTAATTGACAGCCTGAGGCGCTGATCCATGACCGCACGGACCGGTGGCCGCTGACAATATGCGCGTTCAAGCGAGCACATAGCGATGCTGGCCAAATACCCACCATATACTGGTCAGCGAAACAAACTGGCCCAGTTCCGAGCGAGCGAGCGAGGTCACTTGGAAGTGGATAGGTGTCTAACGGAACTGTCAGAACAGCGTCGAAGCCGTTACGGCGGCCATATTCCAAGGCCGCGGCCATGCCCCCCAACGGCCCAAGGCCCGGGCCCGGCACGTCCGGGATGGAGGTCCACTCCAGCCAGCTACGCCCGCACAAGACGATATCGTCGACCTGAGGCTGCAAGGCGGCATGGACGTGGTCCAGAAGCGTAACGCCATCAATCCGCGCCATGGCCTTGTCGGAGCCGAAGCGCCGCGACATGCCACCTCCAATGATCGCTCCCAGCAGGGCCATGTCAGAAGCGCAGGCATTGTAGAACGGAACCTGCCGGACCGGCAGGCACACCTGCCCGTCGCTCGACGAGGACATCCGCTTGCGCCAGCATCATCTGCGCCGACGCCTGCTGGCGTTCAATAGTTCGAACGGTATTGCCCTGCGTCACCCCGCATAAGAACTGATCCCTGTCGCCGCCTTCCTCCAAAGCAAGGGACGACGCATGGCTGGACCAGCGCAAGGCAGAGGCGAAACCGGCGCCTGACATGGCCGCGATCATCGGCGCCAGAAACAGACGCGCGGTCGTCAGGGCGGCAGTCGGATTTCCTGGCAGGCCCAGAATGTGAGTCCTGCCGATTCTGCCATACCACAGAGGCTTGCCCGGCTTCATGGCAACGCCCGCGAAGGCGAGGCGCAGGCCGAGCGGCAGGAGCGCTGCGCGGGCCAGATCCCGATGTCCATGCGATGCGCCCCCCGCCAGCACCAAAATGTCGGTTTCGGAAAGCGCGGCCTGCGCGGCATCGCGCAGGCTGTCGATCCGGTCGGTCGCGCGTGACATGCCGGTCAGCTTGCCGCCCCATTGCCGCGCTATCAGCGTCAAAGCTTCGCTTAGACTATCAGGAACGGTATCGGCCTGCATTGCGGCCTTGCCGGGTTCGACCAGTTCGTCGCCATTGGTCATGACATGCACGCGCGGCCGGCGCCATACGGTCACACCCTCTACGTCGGCGGCGGCGGTCACGACCATGGCCCGCGCATCCATGCGGGTGCCTGCGGTCAGCAATGTCTGGCCTCGCGCAAAATCATCGCCGCGCCTGCGGACATGGCCCTTGCCACCCCTGTCCGTCAGTATGACATGTTTCCCGTCGATCATCGCATATTCGCGCATGACGACACGGTCGGCACCCGGAGGCATCGGCGCGCCGGTCGATATTCGAACCGCCGTGCCGGGTGGCAACGGCACTGGAAGCGGTCCACCGGCGCCACTTTCGCCGGAGAGGCGAAACCGGATGACCCCTTGCGCAAGATCGCGGGAATGCACGGCATATCCGTCCATAGCCGCGCAGTCCCGCCGTGGCGAATCAATCCCGGCGACGACATCCCTGGCAAGGACGCGCCGGCCTGCCTTGCCAAGAGGCACGAACTCAAAACCTAGCGGCACGCAACTCTTCCGCACGATCGCCTGCGCTTCATCGAAGCCAATGGTCGCGGCGCACGCAATGCTGGTTGCTGCGGTCATGACGCGGCCCTAGTGCGTCATGACATTGTCGGCAACCGCCCCGGCGACGACGGTCAGATCGGGTTGCGCCACCGCTTTTCCTATCAGGATCAGCGTCGGGCGATCCTGGGCAAAGGACTCGATCACCAAAGGCAGCAGGTCCAGCCGGGTTCGCAGCATCTGCTCTTGCGGCAGGGACGCGTCGCACGTGATGAGCGCTGGGGTCGACCCGGGCAAGCCAGCGGCGATCAGGGCGCGACTGAGTTCGGGCGCGGCATCCCGGCCCATATAGACCGCTAGCGTGCTGGTCGGATCGGCCAGCGCATTCCAGTCCAGATCGAGCGCCTGCCCACGCCGACTGTGCGCGGTGACGAACTGAACGCGGCGGGCGATACCCCGGAGAGAAAGGGACACGCCCGCCGACGCCGCCACCGCGCTGGCGGCCGTCACGCCGGGGCAAATCCGAACGCGCGCGCCGATCGCACGCAGGGCGGACATTTCCTCGGCTGCTCTGGCGAACATGGCTGGGTCGCCGCCCTTCAGGCGCACGATGCGCCTGCCCGCCAGCGATGCGGCGACCAACATCTGGTCGATCGTCAATTGATCCTTCGAATGGCGGCCGGATCGTTTGCCTACGCTTACCCGCTCGACACTGGAGGGGATCAGGTCCACCACGCCCGGCCCGACCAGCGCATCATAGAAGACGACCTCTGCCGCTGCGATCAGCTTCTCGGCCTTTCGCGTCAGAAGGTCGGGATCGCCGGGGCCAGCCCCCACCAGCCACACGTCTCCGGGCGCGATCAGGTCATTCCGCGGCATCAAGCGTCTCCTGCATGGTCTGGGTAAAGATGGTCGCGATCGCGGGGCGGCACGATCCGCAATTTGTGCCCGCCCCAAGTGCGGCGCCGACAGCGGCGACATCCATCAGATGCTGGTCGCGGATCGCAGCGACGATCTGGTTGAGGCCGATGTCGAAGCAGACGCACACGGTCGCGCCTTTGTCGGGCTGACTGCCCGGACCACGTGCCGCGAGCACCGAACCACCCACGTTGACCGCTTCCAACTGCGCGATCAGCCAGTCGCGGGAGGGCAGGAGGCCGGTGCGCGTCACGAACAGGACGGCTTGCAAACGGCCTTCGTTGATGCTGGCGACGCGGCGCGTGCCCTTCGCCCGGTCCAGCGCCTCGACCCGCTCGCCATGAGGAAGCAATGCCTCGAGCCGAGCGGGATCGCCGTTCCCGGCTACTTCGAACAGGGCGCCCCCCGGCACGGTGATTTTGGTGGCCCACAGGCAGGGGATGTGCGGGAAGGTCTCTCCCCGCAGGATCAGGAAGCCCTTCCATTCGGTCTCGACCCGCGTGACGCTGGCGGGCGTGGACTTGAAGCCCGGCTGCCCCGAATGTGGGTCCACCAGCGGACGCGGCAGGAGCCCGGTGCGCCCGCCGCTGCTCGTGCGATCGGTCCAGTGGATCGGCGTGAAAATCTCACCCACACGCTGCCCTTCGTTCAGGGCGACGCGAAAGACGCTGTTCCCCTGCGCAGTATCGACCCGCGCCAGATCGCCATCGGCAAGCCCCAGCGCCGCCGCGTCCTGCGGATGGACTTCCACGAGCGGCTCTTCACGATGCCGCGACAATTTGGGCGACAGGCCGGTGCGGCTCATCGTGTGCCACTGGTCGCGATAGCGCCCGGTGTTGAGCGTCATCGGCCAGTCCTTGAGCGGCGGCTGCACGTCCATTTGTCTGGTCAGCACCAGTCGCGCCTTGCCCTCGGGCGTGGCAAACGAGCGATCGGCAAAAGGCCGACCGCCCCACCGGAACGGCTCCATCGCCTCATAGGCTTCGTTGCCGATCGTCGCCTTGTCCTTAAGGTTCAGCAATCGTTGCCCGTCATTCTGATAGGCGGTCAGGCGCGCATGTTCGCGCCATATGTCGGCGGGCCGGTCATAGGCGAAGGCGTTGGCCCACCCCATGCGACGGCCCACTTCCTTCACGATCCACCAGTCGGGCTTTGCCTCACCCGGCAGCGCCATGAAGGGACGCTGGCGGCTGATCGTGCGGTCCGAATTGGTGACCGTGCCGTCCTTCTCCCCCCATCCGGCGGCGGGCAGGCTGACATGGGCGTGCGTGCTGCTGTCGGTGTTGGCCATGATGTCCGACACGACGAGGAAGGGGACAAAGGCCAAAGCGTCGCGTACGCGGCCTGCGTCGGGCATCGATACGGCGGGGTTGGTCGCCATGATCCACAGCGCCTTGATCCGCCCTTCGTCCACTGCGCGAAACAGATCGACGGCCTTCAGCCCCGGCTTGGTCGCCATGTTGGGCGCGGCCCAGAAGCGGCCCACGCGCGCCACATTGTCCGGCGCAAAGTCCATGTGCGCCGCAAGGGTCGAGGCAAGGCCGCCGACCTCGCGCCCGCCCATCGCATTGGGCTGCCCGGTAATCGAAAAGGGTGCCGCGCCCGGCTTGCCGATGCGGCCGGTGGCAAGATGGACGTTGATGATCGCATTGACCTGATCGGTCCCGCGGATCGACTGGTTCACGCCCTGGCTGAACAGTGTGACGGTGCGCGGTGTCGCGGCGAACATTTCGAAAAACTGCTTGATGAGCGCGGGCTCGACATCGCATGTCTGCGCCGTCGTCCAAAGGTCATGACCGTTCCGGATATGCTCCCAGAAGCCTTCTGGCGCGGTGATCGAGCGCTCGATGAACGTCCGGTCGATCGTCCATGTCGCATTACACCAGGCCAGCAGCCCGTTCATAAGCGCAACGTCGGTTCCGGGGCGGATGGGCAGGTGCAGGTCCGCGCCTTCGCAAGTCTCGGTGCGGCGCGGGTCGATGACGACCAGCTTCGTGCCGCGTGCCGCCCGCGCCGCCTGTATCCGCTGATAGACGATCGGGTGGCACCAGGCGGTGTTCGATCCCACCAGGACGATGAGGTCCGCCGCGTCGAGATCGTCATAGCTTGCCGGAACGATGTCTTCGCCGAAGGCGCGGTTATGCCCCGCGACCGCGCTCGACATGCACAAGCGGCTGTTGGTGTCGATATTGGCCGACCCGATGAAGCCCTTCATCAGTTTGTTGGCGACATAATAGTCTTCGGTCATCAACTGGCCGGAGACGTAGAAGGCGACGCTGTCGGGGCCGTGGCGATCGATCGCGTCCCTGAAGCGCTTTGCCACAAGGTCGAGCGCCTTGTCCCAGCCCGCCCGCTTGCCCCCGATCATCGGATGCAGCAACCGCCCCTGAAGACCGACCGTCTCGCCCAGATGCGTGCCCTTGGAACAGAGGCGCCCGCCGTTGGCCGGGTGCGCCTCATCCCCCCTCACAGAAACCAATCGCGGGCCGGTCGGCGTCGCGACGATGCCGCAGCCGACGCCGCAATAGGCGCAGGTGGTGCGGACCGCCTCTTGCATCAGGCGGCCGCCTGCATGGCGTCGGGCTGCGCGATCAGGATGCGGCCGCCCTCCTGACGCACTTCGATGACAGGCGTGCATCCCTCGTCCGCACCCTGCGCCTGCCCGGTCCTGAGCGCGATGTTCCAGTTGTGCAGCGGGCAGGCGACGCTGTGCCCATGCACGATGCCCTGGCTGAGCGGCCCCTTCTTGTGCGGGCATTCGTTGACCAGCGCGAAGACATGATCATCACCTGTGCGGAACACCGCAAGATCCTTCTGCCCCGCGATCTGGACGGTGCGGGCACCGCGCTGGGGGATGTCGTCCAGCGTTCCGATGTCAATCCATGTGGTCATGTCGTTCACTCTGCTGCGATGGCGAAGGGGGCGATGGGCTGGTGCAGTTCGGCGTGCTGGCCAGCGGCGCGCTCTGCCCAAGGATCGTCCTGCGAAAAGCTCTGGGCATAGAGGAAGCGGGCGCGCAGGGCTTCCCGACCGGCGGCGTCTTCGACGATGCGCTGTTTTACATAGTCGACGCCGACGCGCTCGATCCACGGCGCGGTGCGTTCGAGATAGCGGGCCTCTTCGCGATAGAGCTGGATGAAGGCGGCGCAGTAATCCAGCGCCTCCTGCTCGGTCGAAATCTTGCACAGAAGGTCGGTGGCGCGAACGTGGATGCCGCCATTGCCGCCGACATGCAGCTCATAGCCTGAATCGACGCAGACGACGCCGAAGTCCTTGATCGTCGCCTCCGCGCAGTTGCGGGGGCAGCCCGACACGGCGATCTTGAACTTGTGGGGCATCCACGATCCCCAGGTCATCCGCTCGGCCTTGACGCCAAGGCCGGTCGAATCCTGCGTGCCAAAGCGGCACCATTCGGACCCGACGCAGGTCTTCACCGTCCGCAGCGACTTGCCATAGGCGTGGCCCGAAACCATGCCCGCGGCGTTGAGGTCGGCCCAGACGGCGGGCAGATCCTCGCCCTTGATCCCGAAAATATCGAGCCGCTGACCGCCCGTGACCTTGACCATCGGCGCGTTATATTTCTCGACCACATCCGCGATCGCGCGCAGCTCGCGCGGGTTGGTCAGGCCGCCCCACATGCGCGGGACCACCGAATAGGTGCCGTCCTTCTGGATGTTGGCGTGCATCCGTTCATTGACGAAGCGGCTTTGCTGATCGTCGTGATAGACGCCGGGCAGCGCACACAGCAGATAATAGTTGAGCGCAGGGCGGCACGACGAGCAGCCATCGGGCGTCGACCAGTGCAGCTTCTGCATCACCTCGGGGATGGAGCGCATGTCCTGCGCCACGATCTCGCGCCGAACGTCGTCATGAGTGAAGCTGGTGCATTTGCACATCGTCTTGGGACCGGACTTCACATCATCGCCCAGCACGACGCTCAGCAGATTTTCGACAAGGCCGGTGCAGCTGCCGCAGCTGGCCGACGCCTTGCACGTCGCGCGCACGGCGTCGAGGCTGGCATTGCCCGCCCCGATGCACGCCACGACCTGCCCCTTGCTGACGCCGTTGCAGCCGCAAATCTCGGCATCGTCCGAGAGCGCCGCAACGGCCGCCTTAGGGTCCAGCGCGCCCCCTCCCTGGGCGAAGGCTTGTCCGAAGATCAGCATGTCGCGAATATCCGCGACATTTTCCTCGCGTTTGAGCAGGTCGAAATACCAGCCGCCATCGACGGTATCGCCATAGAGCACGGCGCCGACGACGCGGTCGTCCTTCACCACGACGCGCTTGTAGATGCCACGCGATGCGTCGCGCATCACGATGTCCTCGCAGCCATCTCCGCCCGAAAAGTTGCCAGCGGAGAACACGTCAAGGCCCGCGACCTTGAGCTTTGTGGATGTGACCGAGCCGCGATAGCCGCTGTGCTGATCGGTGAGGCCATCGGCAAGGCTGCGGCACATGTCCCACAGCGGCGCGACGAGGCCATAGACATTGCCGTCATGTTCGACGCATTCGCCGACCGCCAGGATGTCGGGATCGCTCGTCACCATATGATCGTCGACGCAGATGCCGCGATTGACGGTGAGGCCCGCCTCGCGCGCCAGCGCCGTCGCGGGGCGGATGCCCACCGCCATGACGACGAGGCTGGCGGGGATTTCGCGACCGTCCTTCAGGCGGACGCCCTCGACCTTGCCGTCGCCATAGATGGCTTCGGTATTGGCGCCCGTCAGGATCGTCTGGCCGCGCGCCTCCAGCGCCGTCTTCAGCAGCCAGCCCGCCGCCTCGTCGAGCTGCCGCTCCATCAGCGTGTCCATGAGGTGGATGACCGTCACTTTCATACCGCGCAGGGTCAGGCCATGCGCCGCCTCCAGTCCCAGAAGGCCGCCGCCGATCACCACCGCGCTGCCGCCGCCATTGGCCTTCCCGGCTTCCGCCGCCGCCAGCATGGTGTCGACATCCTTCATGTCACGGAAGCTGATGACGCCCGGCAGATCCTTGCCCGGCACCGGGATGATGAAGGGGTCTGACCCCGTCGCGATCAGCAGCTTGTCATAGGAGACGCTGCGCCCGCTCTGCGCCGTCACGCGCTTGGCGGTGCGGTCGATCGCCGTCACCGGGTCGCCCGAGATCAGCTCGATGGCGTTGTCGGCATACCAGGCGGCATCGTTGATGACGATCTGCTCGAAAGTCTTTTCCCCCGCCAGAACCGGCGACAGCATGATGCGGTTGTAGTTCACATGCGGTTCGGCGCCGAAGATCGTGACGCGATAGCGCCCCGCGTCGCGCGCCAGCAGTTCTTCGACCGCACGGCATCCCGCCATGCCGTTGCCCACCACAACCAGATGTTCGCGCGGGTCGGGGGAGGTGACGAGAAGATCGTCAACGCGCTCCGCGACCGGAACAGTCTCACGCTGAAATTCCATCCCAGTGCCTTTCGGAAAACAAAAAAGCCGCCATCCGGACCATCGGTGAGAACCGAGAGTCTGGATGGCGGCTTTGCCATCATATCGTGCCTTGCCGACCCGTCTGTGGATCGTCGCGGCTATGTGAAGGAGGACATCCTTGTCCCTTGCGTCGCAGCATAGGACGAATCGCTAGGTGGCTCAAGCGATTCGTCGCGATGCTTTCAAATCAGATGGCCCAGTCCGCCTGAAGCCAGACTTTGTTCGTGTCGGTCGCCAGCGCTCGCGCATCATAATGGGCGTAGCGCACCGACAGAGCCGTCTTTTTCACCTTCGCGGTCGCCAGAAGATCGACCTCATTGCCATAATGCTGGTCGAGCCTATCGCTGTCGAACCTGTGCCAGCTTGCCGTCAGGGTGATGGCCGACAACCTGCCCCACTTCTTCCAGTCATAGCCGCCGCCGACATAGAGGTCGCGCACGCCGTTGGCGGGCGTGGTCAGGAACTTGTCGGCCCATCCCTGAAACTTGAAATTGGTGCCGAGCGGCGTCTGAAAGCTGGTGAAGGGTCGTCCGTTGTCGGCGCCTAGCACTTCGTAGCCGCCATTGAGCTTCCACCCCTTCACGTCCAGCGTGGCGTCCGCCAGCCAGTAATCGGCGCTATAGTCGTTGGGATTGCGATGATAGTCGGACTGGCGCGCATAGCTGAGCTGGTAGCTGAGCTTCGCCGCCTTCGACAGCGCCTTCGCGCCGGCGAGCCGCACGCCGTAGGTCTGGCTCGACAGGCGATATGCCTGCACCGCCGCCTCATCCTGATTTACCAGATAGGCAAAGCCCGTCATCGTGCCGATGGGCGTCGTGTAGGAAAGATTGGCGAGGATATTGTCGCCGCTCACCGCCTGCTGCCGGGCACGTGTCCCCTGAACGCCCCAGATCGACCTGACGCTCCAGGCATAGGCGACGTCCAGCTTCAGGCCCTTTACCGGCGTGAGTTCGGCCCGCACTGCATCGAACGTCTGCGCATTGTCGCGGAAGGCGACATTGCCGACAAAGCGTTCGTCATCGAGCACGATCTTCTGGCGTCCCGCCGTCAGGGCGACCGCCTTCGTCTTATATTGAAGCTGCGCGATGTAGAGCGCGACATTTTCCGGATCGGCGACGATCGGCCGTGTCGGCGCGCCATTGAGGCCGTCATAATAATGATCGACGATCGCCAGCGTCCCTTGCCCGACGATGGAGGCGGACAGCGCGCCGCTGCTCGCGGTAAGTCCGGCGCGGGCGCGGACCGTCAGGGCATCGGCCTTCTCTTGCGGCAAGCCATCCTGATCGACATGCTCGTAGCGCAGTCGTGCTTCCGCGAGCGGCTTCAGGGCAATTGTCTGGGCGCAAGCGGGGCGTGCGACGACCAGCGCGGCCGCGGTTACGATAAAAAACTTCATGGGATGCGTCCCCCCGGACGAATGGTGAAGCGATGAAACCGGGGGCGGCAAAAGCTGCGCCGCCCCCGGTTTCAGATCGTCAGATGCGCGCTCCGGTGCTCCAGGTCGCGCGCCACCGGGCCTTCACCGCCGTCAGGCCCAGCACCGCCAGAACCGCAAGTCCGGCGAAGATCAGGAAGCCGGGCGCGAAGCTGCCGGTGATCTGCTTTGCCAGACCCAGCGAGCTGGCGAGGTAGAAGCCGCCGATCCCGCCGGCCATGCCCACCAGACCCGTCATCACCCCGATTTCCGGCTGAAAACGCTGCGGGACGAGCTGGAAGACCGAGCCGTTACCCGTGCCCAGCGCCAGCATGGCGAGGACGAACAGGCCAAGCGCACCGGCCAAAGTCGTGGCATAGCCCACGCCCGCCAGCGCCAGTGCCGCGAGGATATAGACGATCGTCAGCGCCTTGACCCCGCCGATCCGGTCAGCAAGCGCGCCGCCCAACGGCCGCACCAGCGATCCGGCGAAAACGCAGCCTGCGGTGCAATAACCCGCAACGATCGGCGTCAGGCCGAACTGGTCGGTGAAATAGATGGGCAGGCTGGCGGCAAGTCCCACGAAACCGCCGAACGTCACGGCGTAGAAGGCCATCAGCCACCAGGCATCAGCCTGCTTGAGTGGCGTGAAATAATCGACGATCTTCTTGGGTGCGGGCGCATTGGGCGCGTCCTTGGCCATCAGCATATAGGCGACAAAGACGATCGTCAGCGGGATGCAGGCGAGGCCAAGCACGGCATTCCAGCCGAACATCTTGGCAAGCACGGGAGCAAAGAGCGACGCAAGCACCGTTCCCGAATTGCCCATGCCCGCCAGGCCCATCGCCTTGCCTTGATGTTCCGCCGGATACCAGCGGCTGGCAAGCGGCAGGGCGATGGCGAAGCTTGCGCCTGCAAAGCCCAGAATGACGCCCAGCGCCAGCGTACCGCCAAAGCTGTCGACGCCCAGCGCCCAGGCGCAGAACAATCCGGCAATGACGATGATTTGGCTGATCGCGCCCGACCGCTTCGGTCCGATCCGGTCGACGAGCAGGCCGTTGACGACGCGCAGCAAGGCTCCGGCAAGCGTCGGCGTCGCGACCATCAGGCCTTTTTCGGCGGGCGTCAGCATCAATGTCTTGGAAATCATCGGCGCCAGCGGCCCGAGCAGAACCCACACCATGAAGGCGAGGTCAAAATAGAGAAAGGCGGCGATCAGGGTCGGTGTGTGACCGGCCTTCCAGAAACTTGTCGCGGGCGCCGGCGCGGCGCCAGTCTGTTCGCGGTCCCAATAAGCGGTTGCCATGGTGCTTCCCCCATAAATGGAAAATAGACACGAAAAAAGCCGCAGCCCGGACGTCACCCCTATGGGCAAGTCCGGTCAGCGGCTCTGCTGCGATAGAAATTGGGGATGGCGATCCCACCTTTGGGACAGCGCATCGATATAAGCGCGCTTCGTCGCGCGACTCCTATAGTCTTATGGAATCTGCAGGCTGTTGCAAAGCACAATTTTCGCCCGGGAAATCAACGCGTCTGCGAAAATTCCGCGAGATATGCCTCGATTCGTTCGGGATCGAAAATCCGCCCGTCGAAGAAACGGTCGGGGCCAAGGGTCAGGTCTCCCCGACGCGATCCGACTGCAAGCGGCAGCTGGACCGCGCCCTCCACCTTCATGCTCGCGCCGGGCATTGCCACATCTCTGCCCGTCAGCGCGCGCCGGAAAATATCGGGGCGAAAAACCGCCGCAGCGCGGGTCGCCGTTGCCGGGTCATGATCCACCATGCCCCACCGCACAAGCTGCGAGTAGATCCACAGCGCCTGACTGCGCCATGGAAAGGGCGTCGCTTCCCGGCCGAACAGGATGAAGTCGGGACTGGCCAAAGCCGGCTCGTGCGGCCGCGCCATAATCTGGCCGGCAAGGGCGCGCCGGATAAGATGCGCCGGCTGGTCGATATAGCGTGGATCGGAAAGCAGCTCGGACAGCCTGTCGTGACTGGCCGGATCGTCGCACCATGCGGCGGAGCGTGCCAGGGCGCGCAGCAACCTGTCGACCGTTTCGGGATTCTCCTCCATCCAGGCTTCGCGGAAGGCCAGAACCTTCTCCACGCCGCGCTGCCAGATGCGTTCGCCGATCGCCGCCGCCTCGGCCAGTCCGGCTTCGACCGCTGCGCTGCCCCACGGTTCGCCCGCGATAAATCCGTCGATTTCCCCGGCCTGCATCGCCTCGACCGTCAGCGACGGCGGCAGCACGCGCAGCACGACATCCTTGTCCGGATCGACGCCCGCGCTCGCCAGCCAGTAACGCAGCATCAGCGAATGGCTGGAGAAGCGATGGACCACGCCGATGACGGGTTTGCGCCGCCACAGGCCGATCGCTGCGGCAAAGTCGTGCGCAGTGCCCAGCGGATCGGCCAGACGCGCCGCCACATCGGGGTCCAGCGCCTTTGCGAAGTCGCTTGCCATCACCAGCATGTTACCGTTCACGTTCAACTTGTACGGCGCGGCGAGGGGGGCGGGCTGCTGGCTGAGGCCCAGCGTGACCGCAACCGCCAGCGGTGCCAGCATCTGCGCGGCGTGAACCTGCCCGTAAATCATGCGGTCGCGCAGCGTCGCCCAGCTCGTGCTGCGGACCAGATCAAGGTCGATACCTTCCTCTTGCGCAAATCCCTGCTCGCGCGCGGCGACCAGCGCGGCTGAATCGGTCAGGGGCAAAAAGGAAATCTTCACTGTCGTCGTCATGCTCCCCCTCCCAACAGGTCGCTGGCGGTAATCAACGCTTGCGCCACGTCGACGATTTTCTTGCCCTGGTTCATCGCGGTCGATCGCAGCAGCGTATAGGCATCCTGTTCTGACATGGATCGCTGGTTCATCAGGATGGACTTGGCGCGATCAATGACCTTGCGCTCGGTCAGGGCGGCGCGCGCATCGTCGCGTTCGGCCTGCATCCGGGCAAAGGCATTGAAGCGGCGCACCGCCAGTTCCAGCACCGGCTTCACGCGTTCCTTGCGCAACCCGTCGACGACATAGGCGGATATGCCCGCGTCGATCGCCGCACCGATCATGGCGTCGTCCGACTGATCCACGAACATCGCGATCGGCTTGGCCAGCGCCCGGCTGACCATCAGCATTTCTTCCAGCGTATCGCGGCTGGGGCTACCCAGGTCCATCAGGACGACATCGGGCGCCATGCGCTCCAGCCTCGCAACGAACGCGCCGCGCGGCGGGACAATGTGGATGTCGTCATAGCCGGCATCGCGCAGCCCGTCTTCCAGAACGGACGCGCGCAGCCCGCTATCGTCGATAATGACAATCCGCATGACGTCCCCTTTGGGCGCGACAATAACGTCCGGTCAGGCCGGTGGGAAGCGGAGGCCAATGCCGGGAAGCGTGATTTTCTGGCCATACCCATGTGTCCGACCGTTTAGGAAGATGCGAGGCGCTGCCGCTTCTGCCGGAAGCAGACCTTCATGACAGTTGATCCTAGCAGCTGGGATTGGTCGCTTGCTGCTGGTAAAGTATTTTGTTGTTGTCCTGCAGATCTTAGCGACCCCACACAGATTACTCAGATATGGCTCGCATTTCAGTCGCGGGAGACCCCCTCCTCATTCATCCTCCGACAAATGCCGCATGCCAGCGAGCAGGTCAGTCTGCGTAATGAGCCCCGCTAGCGTGCCGTTGCTCCAGACCACCACGGCATGATGGTGCACACCATCGGACAGCAGCGGCACCAGCGTAGCAGCCGGCCTGTCCACCGCCACCAGGCACGCGCCCTTCAGCATGACCTCCCGCACCGTTCCCTGTGACGCTGGCGCGAGCACATGGCGCGGGACCAATCCGATCACATGATCCTTCTCGTCCAGCACGGGCAGAGCCGAGACGCACCGTTCGTCCATCAGCGCGAGGGTCGGCGCGATCTCGTCGGTGGCGCGGCAGGTGATCACGTCGCGCGACATGATGTCGAAGCACAGCGGCAGCGGCTTGCGCCGGGCGAAGGCTTCAGCTTCGACTGCGCGCAGCAGGCTGGCAAGATCCTCGGCCTCGATATCGGGCCGGTCTTCCAACCGGTCGAGCACAGCTTCGACGTCGCTGTCGCTGAAGCCGGTTCGCTCGGCGGCAGGTTGGTCGCTTGTGCGGGGACTCGCAGTTGAGGCAGTTTCGGCCCGATGGGGGTAGCGGCTGCCGGCCAAATTGTTGAAAGCTATGCCAAGCCCCACCAGCAGCAGCGAGTTGAGCCCGACCGGAAGAAGCGCAAAGGCAAAGCCTGCCTCTCGCACGGCATCGCCGCCGAAAGCGGCGAACAAGGCCACGGCCCCGCCCGGCGGGTGAGTGCAGCGCAGCAGCTGCATGGCCAGAATGGCCGCACCAGCGCCAAGCGATCCCGCCACGAGCGGATCGGGGAACAGCTGCACGGCGGATACGCCAAAAAGCGCCGAAACGAAATTGCCGAGCAGTACCGCGCGCGGCTGGGCAAGCGGGGCGGCTGGCAGGGCGAAGACCAGCACCGCCGATGCCCCCATCGGCGCCACCAGAAATGGCAGCGCCGAGGGATCGGGAAGCAGCCAGGCTGTGACAAGCCCGGTCAGCGCGAGAGCGATTCCCGCACCGATCGCCGAACGGGCCGGATGCATGCCGGGTTGACGCCAGAAGGCGGGGCTTTTCAATCGATGCAACGGATAGGGGCCTCTCAGGCGGCCAGCAATTCGTCTGCCGGTCCGAAGAATTCATAGTGGATGCGACTAGCCGCTACACCAGCCTGCGAGAGTGTGGCAACCGCGTGACGCAGAAAGGCGCGGGGCCCGCAGATGTAGTAGTCCGCTTCGGCAATGGGCGTGTTGGCCACCAGCCATTCGTCGGTGATGATCCCGGCGATGTCGTAGTCGCGCCCCGCCACTTCGTCGCCCAGCGGGTGCTGATGAAAGTCGGTGACACTTACCAAACCGGCGCTCGCCGCCAGTGCCTGGACGTGATCGCGCATTGCGTGGGTGGTACGATCATGTGTGCCGTGGACATAGTGGATCGGCGCGGTGCCTCCCTTCGCCACGAGCGCCTCCAGCATCGCGACCATTGGCGTCAGACCCACTCCGCCCGACAGCAACACCACCGGTCGTTCGCTCGTATCATCAAGGAAGAACTCGCCCGCCGGAGCTGCGACCTTGAGTCTGCTGCCGACGCCCGCAGTATCGTGAAGCCAACCCGAGGCCAGCCCCTGTGGTTCGCGCTTGACCGAGATGCGATAGGTCTCGCCATTGGGCGCCGCGGAAATCGAATAGTTGCGCTTCACTGACGGATGACCGGGGATGTCGAACCAGAAGGTCAGATACTGGCCGGGCTTGTATGCCATTACAGGGAGCCCATCGGCGGGGCACAAGATAAACGAGGTGATGACCGCGCTTTCCGGCACGACTTCGACCACCTTGAACTCGCGCCAGCCGCTCCAGCCTCCGTCGGCCGATTGCTGTTCCGAATAGAGCCGATCTTCACGCGCGATCAGGATATTGGCGAGGAACCAGTAGGCTTCGCCCCAAGCAGCGAGAATCTCATCGGTCGCAGCATCGTCCAGCACCGCCTTGATCGCGCCGAGCAAGGCATCGGCGACATAGGGGTAATGCTCGGGCAAAATCTGCAAACCGACATGCTTTTGCGCGATGCGCTCCACCGCCGGCGCGAGTGCCGCGAGGTTCTCGATGTTGCTCGCATAGGCAAGGATGGCCCCGGTCAAGGCGCGCGGTTGCGATCCCGCATCACCGTGGTGCGACTGGTTGAACAAGGCGGCGATCTCGGGGTTCTGGAACAGGCGGGCATACATTTCGTGCACGATGGCGAGGCCATGGGCTTCGAGTGCGGGGACCGTGGCCTTGACGAGCGCGATCGTCTGCTCGCTGAGCGGCTGCGACATGGAATTCTCCTGAGATGGAAAGGTGGTTCGGGAAGGGGGCAGGTCGTGGTCAGAAACCGGGTGGAGGCCGGTCCCAGAAATCGACCTGCATTTTCATCGTGCCCAGTGGCGTGACGAAATGCGGTTGTTGCGGCTCGATCAATCCGGGCCGATCAGGGGTAAGGATCACCTCGCTGGTTGGATCGAGATAGGTGAGCCGGAGCTCTCCCTCGATCACCCGGATCACGCCCCACACGCCCGCCTTGGTATCGTGGCGGGCGCGCAGGGCAGCGGGCAGGCTATCCTGATCGAACACGGGGGTGGAGCGATAGGGGCGCGGTTTTGACATGGTCAGGCTGCCAGCCGGATATCGTCCGCGTGCTCGGGATAAGGAGCAACACTCAGCGGTGCAGGCTTGCCCGCCAGTTCATCGGCAAAGCCGTGGTTGACGTCGCGATGATGCGCTTCGTCGGCGCGGACCACCAGCACCACGTCGCGCAAGGTGGCCGTATCGGGCAGCTTCCAGTAGCGACGGGCGATCATCGGGGCGGCGACATCCGGGCTGCGACCCTCGTCGATCTCCTTGAGGTAGAGAGTGTAGCTGATCACGGCCTCCTCCTCGAAATAGCCGACCACGCGGTGCGCGGTCCGTGCGCTCACCAGATAGAGGCCGAAGAAGGCGAGATAGAACGCCCACTGCACCAGCAGAATCACCAGCCGCTCGAACAGCGACGGCTGGGCGACCTCGATGAAGGTCATCAGGTGCATCCGCTCGTTCTCCGCCTCTTCCATCAGGGTGCGGATCCAGCCGTTGTCACCCTGCATCCGGCGCAGGCACCTGAGGTGAGTGAGTGTGGCGCCGACCATGCCGGGCACGGCGGCGACGGTTTCGAGCACGATGGCGCGATGGCCGTAGCGCTTGGCGAAGAAGGTATCGGCGCACAAGCGCAAGACCTTGGTGAAGCCGAGCGCGATCCGATCACGCAGGTCGCGCGGGGTGTGGTGAACGGTCAGATCGACCAGCGGAATGTCGGTCATGGCAATATGCTCCTTTTCAGGCATGGTCCGTCGCGGCTGCTGTGGGGCTGCCGGGTCGGTGGGAAGAGGCGGGCACTGGCTGGGCTTCCAGCCGGAAAAACATCGCGAGCTTCAGGCTCTCGGCGATCCGCGCGGCCTTGGCCTGCAAGGCAGCAGCGGCTTCGGGGGCCATCAGTTCATCGGTGGTCTCGGCCCAGAGTGCGAGCCAGCGCTCGAACAGGGCGGGGGTGATGCGATCGCGATGCTTCACATGCGCAGGCACCGGCTGGCCCTTGTAGCGTCCGCTGGTGAGCATGACGGAGGACCAGAAGGCTCTCAGCTTCTCGAGATGTTCGGGCCAGTCGTGGATGGCATCGTTGAAGATCGGGCCGAGTTCTTCATCGCAACGGACGCGGGCATAGAACGCGTCGACCAGCCGGGTGAGGCCGGGTTCGGTTATGTCGAGTGCTGGCATGGCTGCGACTCCAAATCATGTATCTAGGATGCATCTATACTGACGCTGAAAAACATGCAATGAGAATACATGATTATTTTTGCGGAGCTGCGATGCGCCTGACGCGCTACACCGATTATGCCATGCGGGTGCTGCTATACCTCGGGCGGCAGCCGGGCGAGCTGGCCTCGATTGCAGTCATTGCGCGCGCCTTTGCCATTTCGCAGAACCACCTGATGAAGGTGGTCAACGATCTGGTGAACGCGGGCTATCTGGAAAGCGTGCGCGGTCGCAACGGCGGGATCCGCCTCGCCCGCCCGCCGCACGAGATCAACGTCGGCGCACTGGTTCGCCAGACCGAGGACGATTTCGATCTGGTTGGCTGCGGGGCCTGTGTGATTGCCCCGGCCTGCGGCCTCACTAGCGTGCTCGACGAGGCGCTGCTGGCATTCCTCAAGGTACTCGACGGCTACTCACTGGCCGACGTGCTGGCGCGCAAGGGCGATTTTTCACACCTCCTCGCGCCTGTGGATGCATGAATTAGCAGGTAATTCTCTCTGCACAGTGCTCATAGTTGATCAATCAGTCTTGCAGCGGCGAAACGCCGTGGACGACTTGCACTCCCAGCTGTCCGAACAGCGCGTCAGTTCCTCTAGCAGCAGTTTTCAAGACGCTAGAACGGCGACTTTTTGCTGACGGTCGTTGCACCCGAATGTTGGAATTTCGTGCGAGTTGTCGACAGACCGTCCTGCGTTGATCGGAGGGGTGGTTCTGGCGAAAGCTGCCGATTGCAGACCCACGGGCTAGCGGCGCAAGCTGATCGGCACGAGCCAAGAGGCATTTCCACATTAGGCCGGCAATCGTTCTTCAGAAGGCCAATTCTGGCCATCGGAGAACGAACATGGACATGCCTGAGAACACACTCGCATCCCACAAGCGTCAGGTCTGGAACGCGGGGCGCACTGTCGGTGCCAAGCGGGCGCTGAAGCCGAAGCAGATCTGGGAGATCCGCTTCTACCTCAACCAGCGCTGCCGCTTGCGAGATCGAGCTCTCTTCGACCTTGCTATCGACAGTAAGCTGCGTGGCTGCGACCTCGTGCAGATCAAGATTGGCGATATTGTCAGCGGTGGACAGATTCGCACCCGCGCAATCGTGATGCAGCAGAAGACCGGACGACCGGTTCAATTCGAGCTGCTGCCAGATACCCGCACCAGCTTGCTCGCATGGCTTGAACGTCGTGGCGGCACGGTAGACGATTACGTGTTTCCAAGCCGTGTTGATCGTAACGGCCATCTTAGCACCCGCCAGTATGCAAGGCTGGTTGATGAATGGGTGACGGGAGTGGGGTTGATGCGAAATGAGTACGGCACCCATTCACTGCGCCGAACCAAGGCCTCGATCATTTACCGAGCGACAGGGAACCTGCGCGCAGTCCAGATATTGCTCGGCCATAGCAAGATCGAGAATACGGTGCGTTACCTCGGCATCGACGTTGAGGACGCCCTTGCCCTCGCCGAGAACACTGAAATTTGAAAAGCTAGTTGGCTCCCCCTTCGGATGGGGAGCCAACTTAATCGAGTTTGGGACATTCCGGTCCTTCAAGCCAGATGCCCTGAATGACCGACTCAGCTAGAAGCCGTCGTGATCGACCTGAAGTTCGAGATAGCCGATAAGCCTTCACCATTGGCGCGCGCAGGTTGCGACGGGTTCTTGTCGCGCTCGGTCTCCTGCGTTGGCCGCGTCGGGCGCTTCCGCGTGTCTCGACCGCAGCTTACGCGTTGCCGATAGCCGATCTCCCCGCAAGGAATGCCGCGACGTCCGTCTGCACCACATTGTAGAAGGCGAGCCTAGCGAAACCGCGACCTTCACCGGAGGGCTACCCCTCACCACTGGAAAATTGACCAAAGCGGGTCAAAGGCGACGAGCGCGATTTTAGCTAGCCTGCTGACTTAACTGCCAATCACGAGAATGCCAGTCAATTAGGCGTTCAGAGCAGTCCATCTGCTCGGCGTTTGACGCAGCATCCATGACACACTGGTCGCGTCCCTGCTGCTTCGCCTTGTAGAGCGCCGCATCCGCTACCGCATATAATTCGGCAAACGACGACCTGTTGCTAGCATTAGCAACACCGATGCTGACGCTTACCTGTCCCGCTGCTCCTTCGCGGAATACCCGCTTCGTCCTGGCAATGCCGGAACGAAGCCGTTCTGCCACTACCGCAGCTTCGTCCGAACCGCTGGCCTCGATCAGAGCCATGAACTCTTCGCCGCCAATTCGGCCAAACAGGTCATTATCTCTCAACAGCGACCGTGCATCGCGCGCTACTTCGGTCAGGATGCGATCTCCAGCGAGATGGCCATAGGTGTCGTTCACAGATTTGAAGTGATCAACATCGATTACGAGCATGTACAGTCGAGACGGGTTCCGCAACATCAATAGCTGCTCAACATCCTGAACGATCCGTCGGCGACTCAAGACTCCGGTGAGGGGGTCGTAGTCAGCTAGCCGGCTGAGTTCAACATTGGCACGATGCAGTTCTTTGGTTCTCTGTGCGACCTGCTGCTCCAGGTCGCGATGTACGCGCGTAAGCCTATCGGCCATATCGTCGAAGTCATGCGCCAGTTGTTCCACCTCATCACGCCCAACTTTCGCGCGAGACGGAGGAGCGCCCTCGGTTTGAAAGCGCTGCGTCAATATCCGCGTTCGGTGGGTCAGGCGCGCAAGTGGTTTGCCCACATAGCGTCGGAGCAGTAGGCCGACAGCGACACCCTGCAGCGCAAGACAAAGCACAGCGGCTATCGCGACGCGTGCAACGGCTCGCATCGCGCCCGATTGTATCACCTCGTCATTTTGGATGGTCAGCACATACCATCGAGGAGTGTTGACCATACGCATTGAAACATGCGCGCCTAATTGCTGCACATGGCCCAAAAAGGGCTTGCCGGCGTTGCCTCGAATAAACCGCCACAATGCCTTGAGCTTTGGATCACGCGTCCGCGTAAGATCCAGCAACTGCTCCGATCCCGCTATGCTTTGGTGAGTATATTGTGGATGCCAGATCAACATCCCTTCCGCCGATACAAGGACAGTGTCAGTCGCCGGCAGCCCTTTCAATTCATCCGCCGATAATAGATCATCAAGCAGAAGACTCGTGCCCCACGTCCCAATGTGACGTCCTTTCCAGTCGACAGGAGTCATGCAACCTGTAGTCCAGGTTCGACCGGAAGTGTCGTATAATATGTGAACAAGAGGCGTGCATCGCGTGGCTCGAGATGGATTTAGCGCAGGTGTGCTTATTCTCGCGAAGGTCTCCTGCTGGAAGTCGAGGTCTTCGGGGGCCTTTTCCGGTAGAAGCCACGCCTGTCCTCACGGTCTGGGGCGAACATGATAAGCGTATTTCCCGGCGTGAAGAAGTACAGGCTTTTCAGGTCAGGGCGAATGCCTTCTCCGACTGCGTGAGCTACGCGTGTGGCACGGAGAATGAGTGCGCGCTATTGGGGATCCGGTTCCGTCCTGATATAGGCGCCTACACCACGCACATAGCCGAACGGTGTTTGGCCACCGTCGAATAGCAAGTCCGAACTGCGCCGCCCCCCCCGATTGTGGCGCGGAAACAGAGTGTCCAGGTTGCCTACATCGTCGGGATCGGCCCCGGCCGCAAGTTCTGCCAGCAACAACTGCTTCGCGTGGTCGTGCGCTGCCCGGAGACGAGTGAAACGCCCTTCCTGAAGCGCAGCCACTTGCCTGTTCTGGCTGTCGAGCCGGGTTAGCGACTCGCTCAGAGCTTGGCGCCTGATGTCAAAATACACTGCAGCGCCAAATGCTATAAACAGCGATCCGATCACAAGGGAAAGGGTAAGCGCCGCCCTAGTAGAGATTGGCATTTTGCGAAGCGCGGGGGACATCATGATCGCTTGATTTTGGCAGCTTACGGTGAAAAATATCTAAAGCTCACCAGCCGCGGCTGAGTTTGGCCTGGAGATCTCGTTCGCGCCAGAAAGAAGGAGGTCTGCCAGCACAGGGCCTCCGCTTGCCCCGCGGTATATCCTTTCATGGCGGCGCCGAGGTGGCTCGTACCCCCGCGTGATCATATATGCCGCAAATCGACTGCTTCTGCAGTTTGCATTGAATGCGTCGCCCGACGCAATGGCGGTGCGCGGTTTCTGCCTGGCGCATAGCTTGTCGCTGTCGGATGGCCATGTCTCCGTCTTCCTTGACTTCGCCGATTTCAGCCCGGGATAGAGTTGTTGACACCCTGTTGGCTAAAATTGGTGCGCGCAGCTGCCCTACTAGCCACTGGCGCCTCCAAATGTTCGATTTTAGGCGTGAGCGGTCGTCCTCGCTACAACTTCGACCCAGAGTGTCGGTCAGGATCAGTCCTCCTCGCCCTCAACCAGCATTCGCATCGCCGCTCCGTCGAGATCGTCATACTGACCGGTGCGCAGCGCCATGAAGAAGGCCGCAAGTGCCATAAGTCCGCACAGCAGGGCGAGCGGGATGAGGAGGGTTAGACCTGTCATTTCGCGCTGTCTTTGAGACGAAGGGCGTTGAGGATGACGATTAGCGAGGACAAAGACATGGCTACCGCCGCCACCAGCGGCGTCACCTTGCCCGCGATCGCGAGCGGCACCGCCAATATATTGTAGCAGATGGCGAGCGCGAAATTCTGCTTCACTACGCGTATCGTGCGCCGCGCGGCCCGCAGCGCGATCGCGACCGGCGCCAGCCTGTCGCCTAGGAAGACGATATCGGCTGCGAGCTGGCTGGCGTCGCTAGCCGATGCCGGCGCTATACTGGCATGCCCTGCGGCAAGCGCAGGTCCGTCATTCAGCCCGTCACCGACCATCAGCACCTTCTGCCCCTGCGCCTTTATACGGTCGAGCAGCGCTAACTTGTCCGCAGGTCGAAGTCGGCCAATCGCGGTTGTACCGGTCGCGCGTGCGATCTCCTCCAGTGCCTCGGGCTGGTCCCCACTGGCGATGAGTGTCTGAAGGCCGGCAGCGCGCAACGCGGCCAGCGTCTCGGCCGCATCGGGTCGCAGAGCGTCGGTGAACGGGAGCAGGTGAACATCCGCGCCGTGGCGATATTCGCTCGCCAACTCAAACAGGGTGATCAGACTGCGCGGCCGAGCCAACGAGACCGGCACGCCGCGATGGTTGGCGAACAACCCCTCGCCCGGCACCTCACGGATGGGATCCAGCGTGGCGGGTCGGACGCCTTCGGCCTCCAGCGCCTGCCGCAGCGCGACGCTCAGCGGGTGGCGGCTGGCCTGCGCCAGCGCGAGCAGGATGGAATGATCTTCCCCGTCGAGCCTGTCGAGATGACGCGGAACGGGGCGGCCAAGGGTCAGCGTCCCCGTCTTGTCGAACACGGCTTCCGTCGTCTCGGCCAGCCGCTCCAGCGCGGAGCCGTCCTTGACCAGCACGCCCTGCCGCATCAGCGCACCGCACGCGACAACTTGCGCGACGGGCACAGCGAGGCCGAGCGCACAGGGACAGGTGATGAGCAGCACCGCGACCGCGATCAGCAGCGACTGATGCACGCCCGCACCACCGACCGTCCAGCCGATGAAAGACAGGGCGGCGAGCAGATGGACGCAGGGCGCGTACCAGCGCGCCGCCCGATCGGCGAGGCGGACATAGTGCGATTTGCTTTGTCCCGCCTCCTCCATCAGCCTTGCGATGTCTGCAATCACCGTGTCGGCGCCCGCCGCCGTCACCTCGACCGTCAACGGGCCGGCGACGTTGAGCGCCCCGGCCTGCACGACATCGCCCGCCTGGACGCGAACGGGCGTGCTTTCTCCAGTCAGAAACGAGATGTCGAGGCTGCTGTCTCCCATTAGAACGCGCCCGTCCGCCGCCAGCCGCTCCCCCGCCGCGACCAGCATCCGCATTCCCGGACGAAGCACGTCGGCCTCCGACCACCGGCTCTGTCCCGCCTCGTCCAGCACCAGCGCGCCCGGCGCCGTCTGCTTCAGCAGCGCCGCGACCCCGGCCCGTGCCCGGCCGCGCATCATACTGTCGAGGCAGCGTCCCGCGAGCAGGAAGAAGAGCAGCATCACCGCCCCGTCAAACCAGGCATGCGCGCCGCCGCTTATGGTCTCAAACAGGCTCATGCTCGTGGTCAGCAGCACGCCAATGCTGATCGGAACGTCCATGTTGGTGCGCCCTTGCCGCAACGCCGCCCAGGCGGAACGGAAGAAGGGCTCGCCGGCATAGGCGACGGTCGGCAGCGCGATCAGGGCGGAAAGCCAGTGGAACATCTGCCGCGTGGCGCCTTCCGCACCGGACCAGATGGATACCGACAGCAGCATGATGTTCATCGCGGCGAAGCCGGCAACGGCGAGGGCTCGGAGCAAGGCCCGATTCTCCGCCGCCGCAACGTCAAGGCCAGGGTCGGCCAGCGCCTCGGCCTCGAAACCGAGCCGGGCGAGCGCCGCCTTCAGGTCTGGCGGGCTCAAAGCCGCATCATGCCGGATTGCGACGCGCCTGGCCCCCATGTTGACGCGGGCCGATTCGATACCGTTAACCTTCGGCAGGCCGTTCTCGATTTTCGAGATGCAGCCCGCGCAGTGGATGCCAGGGACGGCTAGGAGGCTTTCGCGTGTTTCGGCCAGCGGTGCGGGTTCAGGGAGCAGCGCCCGTGTCGCCATCAGTCGATCTCCCGCAGCAGATGCTGCTCGCTGCCACCATGCCAGACGTCGAGGCGAACGCGCCAGCGACCGGGTGGTAGCGCAGCTTCGCTGACATAGCGGCCGGGCGCGGCCTCACGAAAAGCGAGCGGAATATCGGCGACCCGGCCGAGCGGATGCTGCGCGAGCGCCTTCACAGTCCCGCCCCGGACCGGCGCGCCGGCCCCGCTGCCCAGCGTCAGCACGACGTGGCGCGCACCATCCGTCGCCACCCCGTCCTTCCAGCGCAACCCATCCTGCGCGCGGGCAGCGGCCAACCAGCCATTGAAGCGCTGGCTCGCGACATAGCTGTTCTCCACCACCGTGCCGCCAAAGGACCGGACGGCGACGGTCGCCATCAGAACGTTGACGGCGATCACCACCGCGAAGAAAGCGACCAGGATCGCAGTCATGTGCCAGCCGGTGAAGCGGCGCGCGGGAAGGCTGTTGGACATTATCGGGACCTTTCGAAACGGGCGGGCTCGCTGTCGCCGCCGCCCTCGCGGTCAGTAGCGCGAACGGTGAAACGGAAGTCCTGGCGCTGCGGCCCGGCGCCTGGGAGGGCGACGAACAGGCGCAGCCTGGCGACGCTGTCGGCGGGCACGGTTGTGCCGACGTCGGCTTGGGCCTCCTCACGGGTCATGCCGTCGGTCCAGAGGCGCGCCCCGGGCAGTCCCTCGACCGTCACCGCCATCGGGCGTGGCCGCGCCTCCATGTTGCGCAGCTTCACCGTATAGGCGTTGCGGACCATGCCGTCGGACAGGCGCACGGCAATGGGATTGCGGTCCTGCTGCGCGCTGATCTCTATACGGGTGCGGGCGCCGAGCGCGAACAGCATAGCAAGGCCGATCCCGCACCACAGCGTGAAATAGGCGATGGTGCGGGGACGCAGCAGCGTCCTCAACACCGGTTGAGGCGCTGCGCCCTTTTTCTCCGCTTCCGCATCGTCCTCGGTGCAATAATCGATCAGGCCGCGCGGGCGGCCGACCTGTGCCATCACCTTGTCGCAGGCGTCGATGCACAGCGCGCAGGTGATGCAGCCGATCTGCGGCCCTTCACGGATGTCGATGCCGGTCGGGCACACCGCAACGCACTGGTTGCAGTCGATGCAGTCGCCATAATCGCCCGGATGCGCCTCCGCCTTCTTCAGGCTGCCGCGCTTCTCCCCGCGCCAGTCCTTGTAGGTGACGACCAGCGACTTCTCGTCCAGCATCGCGGTCTGGATGCGTGGCCAGGGACACATGTAGATGCACACCTGCTCGCGCATGAAACCGCCCAGGACTAAGGTGGTGGCGGTCAGCACGCCGACCGTCGCATAGGCGACGGGCGCGGCGGCGCCGGTCCAGAATTGCTGCTGGAGCGTCCGCGCGTCGGCAAAGTAGAAGACCCAGGCGCCGCCCGTCAGGAAGGCGATGGCCAGCCATGCGGTCCATTTGAGCAGGCGCCTCGCCAGCTTCGCCGGGGTCCAGGGCGCCTTCGCCAGCCGGATCTGCGCGTTGCGGTCGCCGTCGATAAAGCGTTCGACATGCTGGTAGAGGTCGGTCCACACCGTCTGCGGGCAGGCATAGCCGCACCAGGCCCGCCCGACTGCCGAGGTGACCAGGAACAGCCCCACCCCCGCCATGATCAGCAGGCCGGCGACATAATAGAATTCCTGCGGCCAGATCTCGATCGCGAACATGTAGAAGCGCCGATGGGCGAGGTCGATCAGCACCGCCTGATCGGGCGCATAGGGCCCGCGATCCCAGCGTAGCCACGGCGTCACCCAGTAGATGGCGAGCGTCGCCACCATCACCGCCCATTTCAAGCGGCGATAGAAGCCGTCCACCGCCTTGGGATAGACGCCCTTGCGCTTTTCGTAGAGGTCGGAGGAGCCCGCAGGCATCAGCATGCTGCCTACCCCCGAGCGAGCTTATTTGCCGCCATCGCGCACCTCTTCGGCAGTCGCAACGACCGGTGCCGCCTCGCCGCCCCCAAGGCTGTGAACATAAGCAGCGAGCATCCGTACGGTCGCGCTGTCGAGCTTGTCGCCCCAACGAGGCATCACGCCCTGACGGCTGTTCCACACGGTCTCCCGGATTGTGTCGGGGTCGCCGCCATAGAGCCAGATGCCGTCGGTGAGATTGGGCGCGCCGAGTTCGCGACTGCCGTGCCCAGTGGGGCCGTGGCAGACGGCGCAATTGTCAGCGAAGAGCCTTGCGCCGCGCTGCGCCGCCGCGCCGGGACGATCCTGCCGGCTGATGGTGCGCACATAGGCGACCACATCGTCCACTTGCGGCTCGGTCAGCAACTGATCCCGGCCGAATGCGGGCATCTGCGACATGCGGGTCGCCGCATGATCGGGATTGCGCACGCCATCGAAGATCGTCTTCTCGATCGTCGCCAGGTTCCCGCCCCACAGCCAGTCGTCGTCATTGAGGTTGGGATAACCCTTCGATCCCGCCGCGCCCGACCCATGGCACTGCACGCAATGCACCCGGAACGCCGCCCGCCCGCCCTCGACCGCTGCCTGCATGAGCTGCGGCTGGCCCGGCAGCGCCTCGATCAGCGTTTCGGCGATCGCCTTGCGGATCGGCGCGACCTGTGCCTCGCGCGTGGTCAGTTCCTTGTCCAGCGCGCCCCGGCTGGACCAGCCGAGCATGCCCTGGGTGGCGCTGTGGATCATCGGCCAGGCGGGATAGGCGATGGTATAGGCGATCGCGAAGAGGATGGTGGCGTAGAAGGTCCACAGCCACCAGCGGGGCAGCGGCGTGTCCAGTTCCCGGATGCCGTCCCATTCATGCCCCTTGAGCTCCGTGCCAGTCGCGGGGTCGATATGCTTCTCGTCAGCCATGATCGGCCTCCGTCTCTTCACGGTCCTTGAAGATCATCGTGGATGCGGCGCGGCTGTGCGCGCGGCCGCGCGGCAGGAAATGCCAGCCCACCAGGACGAGGTAGCTCGCCCCCATGAACACCAGCCCCCAGCTGTCGGCGAAATGCCGCAGCGTGTCATAGCTGCTCATCGCTCCACCTCCTGCGGCTCGGCGGCGTTCACGTCGACCAGCGTACCCAGCATCTGGAGATAGGCGACCAGTGCATCCATCTCGGTGAGCCTGTTCGGGTCGCCGTCAAAATCGCGCACCTGCGCCTTGGGATAGCGCTTCAGCAGGTCGGCGGCGTCAGCTGTCGGGTCGGCCTGGGCGGCAAGGTCGGCATTGGCCTTGTCGACGTCATCCTTGCTGTAGGGCACGCCGACGTCGGACAGCGCCGTCAGATGCGCGGCCATGTCGCCCGGCTTCAGATCACGCTCCGCGAGGAAGGGATAGGTCGGCATGATCGATTCCGGCACCACCGCGCGCGGGTCCTTCAGGTGCTGGACATGCCATTCGTCCGAATAGCGACCGCCTACTCGGGCAAGGTCCGGACCGGTGCGCTTCGACCCCCATTGGAACGGATGGTCGAACATGCTCTCGGCGGCGAGGCTGTAATGGCCGTAGCGCTCGGTCTCGTCCCGGAAGGGGCGGATCATCTGGCTATGGCAGTTGTAGCAGCCTTCGCGGATGTAGATGTTGCGGCCCGCCAGCTCCAGCGGCGTGTAGGGGCGCATCCCCTCCACCTTCTCGATCGTGTTGTCGATCCAGAAGAGGGGCGCGATCTCCACGATGCCGCCGATGGCCACGACGATCAGAGCGGCGATGCCCAGCAGCGAGACATTGCGCTCGAGCTTGCCATGGTCGAAAAAACGGGATGCCATGAGGGCGTCTCCTTAAACGGGCTGGGCGATCAGCGGCTTGTCGACCGCCGGGTCGTATGCCGCGTCGTGCATCGGCTTCTCCACGCGCAGCGGGCTGCCGGCGATGGTACGGCCGATGTTCCAGGCCATGATGATCGCGCCCGACAGGTAGAGCAGGCCACCGGCCGCGCGGATCAGGTACATGGGCAGCATGGCGCTCACGACTTCCGAGAAGGCGTAGACCAGATAGCCGTCCGACCCATATTCGCGCCACATCAGCCCCTGCATGATGCCCGCGACCCACATCGACGCGGCGTAGAGGACGATACCCACCGTCGCGAGCCAGAAGTGCCAGTTGACGAGGCGCAGCGAATAGAGCCGCTCGCGCTTCCACAGGCGCGGGGCGAGATAGTAGAGCGAGGCGAAGGTGATCATGCCGTTCCAGCCGAGCGCGCCGGAATGGACATGGCCGATGGTCCAGTCGGTATAGTGCGAAAGGCTGTTGACCGCCTTCACCGACATCATCGGCCCTTCGAAGGTCGACATGCCGTAAAAGGCGAGCGCCATCACCATCATGCGGATGATCGGGTCGGTGCGGATTTTGTCCCAGGCGCCATTCAGCGTCATCAGGCCGTTGATCATGCCACCCCAGCTCGGCATCCACAGCATGATCGAGAAGACCATGCCCAGCGTCTGCGCCCAGTCGGGCAGCGCGGTGTAATGCAGGTGGTGCGGACCCGCCCAGATATAGAGGAAGATCAGCGACCAGAAGTGGATGATCGACAGGCGATAGCTGTAGACCGGCCGCTCGGCCTGCTTGGGCACGAAATAATACATCATGGCGAGGAAGCCGGCGGTCAGGAAGAAGCCGACCGCATTGTGGCCGTACCACCACTGGGTCAGCGCATCCTGCACGCCCGCAAAGGCGCTATAGCTTTTGGAGCCCAGGAAGCTGACCGGCACCGTCAGGTTGTTGACGATGTGCAGCATCGCGATCGTCAGGATGAACGACAGGTAGAACCAGTTTGCCACATAGATGTGTGGCTCGCTGCGCTTCAGGATCGTGCCGCCGAAGACCACGAGATAGGCGACCCAGACGATGGTCAGCCACAGGTCGACATACCATTCGGGTTCGGCATATTCGCGGCCCTCGGTTACGCCCATCAGGTAGCCGGTGGCGGCCAGCACGATGAAAAGCTGGTATCCCCAGAAGACGAAGTTCGCGAGCGCGGGAAAGAAGAGCCGGGCACGGCAGGTGCGCTGGACAACGTAGAAGCTGGTCGCGATCAGCGCATTGCCGCCAAAGGCGAAGATGACAGCCGAGGTGTGTAGCGGCCGCAGCCGCCCGAAGCTGGTATATTCCAGGCCGAGGTTGAGCGCCGGGAAGGCAAGCTGTAACGCGATGTAGAGGCCCGCCAAGAAACCGGCGAGGCCCCAGAAGACGGTGGCGATCACGCCCCAGCGGATCACATCGTCATAATAGCGCCCCCGATCAGGCGGCATCCTGACCAGTCCTCGCGCGAAGGCTGTATAATCGGCGGTGCGCACGCCGTAGATGGCGAGGCCGAGCGCCACCGCGCTCACGATCCCCATATGAACGGAAAAGCCGCTGTCGCGCGCCGCCAGCATCGCCGCGAAGGCGAGCAGCGCCAGCGCGAACCAGCCGCCTGTCCGCATTACCAGTCTGTCCATGGATCTATCCCCGCAAAGGCTTAGCGGCGCCCTGTTGGAAAGTGCCCGCCGCTATGCCCCGACCTCTGTCAAAAGCGATGCGGCGGGTCTTTACGGGAAAATGCGTAGGCTGAGGTGTTCGCGGTGAATGAGCCTGACAGGCAAGCGTCAGGCCGCCTCAGACAGCCCTTCCAGTGCAGCCATGTTCACCGGCCGCACGCCGCGTCGCCCGACCAAGTCGATGAAGCCGTCACGTTTCATCTCGGTCAGCTGCCGGGAGACCGTTTCAATGGTAATGCCCAGAATGTCGGCGATCTGCTGCCGCGACAGCGGGAGCGCGATCACGCCGTCCCTGTCCGCGTGCAGCCGCCGGCTCATGTCGAGGAGGAAAGTGGCGACTTTCTCCCGCGCAGACTTGCGGCCCAGCAGGAGCATCCAGGCGCGGGTCCGGTCGAGATCATCCAGCGTTCGTTGCAACAAGCGATGCTGCAATTCCCCGTGCCGCATGGCGAAACCATCGAAACCGCCACGCGGGAAAAGACACAGCCGCGCGTTGGTCAACGCCGTAACACTATGCGGCGTTCGTGCGCCGAAAGGGCGGCCGATGAAGTCGGCGGCATAGACGACGCCGACAATCTGCTCGCGCCCGTCACCCGTGGATGTGGCGAGCTTCAGCGTGCCTTCAATCACATTGGCGACGACCATGCTATCGTCCCCTTCCCACATAACGGTTTGACCGGCCTGCAAAGTGACCCGCCGTCCCAGGCGGCTCAGCGCATCGCGATCACCTTCGTTAAGGTCCGCGCAGATGGCACGGTCGCGGACGACGCAAGCGTTGCAGCACTGGCTGCCGCAGGATCGTGCCGGGGTCGAGAAGGCGCCATTTTGCGTCATGTCAAATCGCATATCCATGCCGCTGGATGACGAGAGCGCAGGCCGCGACCTATCCGTAAATGTCCCTATCGGTGGGCGGCGTCGAAGGAATGAAACTGGAAATTGCGTGTCAGGCTTCACTCATCAAGCTGATGATTTCTTCGCCTCCTCTATCCGGCATGAAAGGCGATACGCAGCGCCTCAGCCAGACTCTTCACCCTCAGCTTTTGCATCAGGTTGGCACGGTGAATTTCCACTGTCCTGGGACTGATCCCCAGATCGTAGGCGATGCTCTTATTGGGCAGGCCCTGCACGAGCCCGTCCAGCACGTCGCGTTCGCGATCCGTCAGCACGTTGAGCCGCGCCCGCGCCTCCTCAGCGCGCGCGATGGCGCCGCGTTCCGCCAGGGACAGCGCCTTGGCGGCCTCGATACAGGCAAGCAGCGCTGCCTTCTCAAAGGGCTTTTCGATGAAGTCGCTGGCGCCCGTCTTCATCGCCGCGACCGCCATGTCGACATCGCCATGGCCGGTCATGATTACGACCGGCAGGGTAATGCCGCGCGCGCGCAGTTCCCGCTGCACCTCCAGCCCGTCAATGTCGGGCATGCGCACGTCGAGCAGCACACAGCCGCGCGGCAGCGTGCCCGCCTCCTTCAGGAACTCCAGACCGCCCGCGAACAGGCGCACGGCATAGCCGCTGGTCCGGAGCATGAAGGACAGCGAGCGGCGGATCGCCTCGTCATCGTCCACGACATAGATGATGTAGGGTTCGCTCATGCCGGTCTTCCGTTGCTAGTCCGCGGCGTCCAGGGTGAAATGGAAGGCGGTGCCGCCCCATTGCGACGGCGTGGCCCAGATGCGGCCGCCATGCCCCTCCACGATGGTCTGGCTGATCGAGAGGCCGAGGCCCATCCCCTGCGCTTTGGTGGTGGTGAAGGGGGTGAAGAGGGTGCGCGACATTTCCGGGTCCAGTCCCGGCCCGCTATCGGCGACAACGACCTCCACACGGCCGTTCTCCGTCGGGTTGGCAGTCAGGCGCAGAATGCGCGCGGGGCAGTTCTGCATCGCCTCTACCGCATTCTTGACCAGGTTGATGATCACCTGCTGGAGTTGCACCCGGTTGACCAGCACCTTGTCCACCTGCCGGTCGACGGCGATGTCCATATCGATGCCCCGGCTGTCCACACCGATAAAGGCCAGCGCGACGCCCTCTGCAAGAACGCCGCGCAGCGCCTCGGGCCGGCGCAGGGTTTCGCCCTGCCGGATGAATTCGCGCAGCGACCGGATGATCTCCCCCGCGCGGAGAGCTTGGCCGGCACTTTCGGCCATCGCCTCGTGCAGCATGTCGCGATCGACCGGGCCTTCGGCGTCCAGCAGGTCGCGCCCTGCCTCCATGTAGTTGGCGATCGCGGTCAGCGGCTGGTTCAGCTCGTGCGCGAGGGCGGAGGCCAGTGTGCCCATTGCGGTCAGGCGGCTGGCATGGGCCAGTTCCGCCTGGAGATCGGCGACACGCCGCTCCGCCTGCTGCCGTTCGGTGAGATCGCGGATGAAGCCGGTGAATAGCCGCCGCGTCCCGTCGTTCACCTCGCCCACTGACAGTTCGATGGGGAAAGTGGACCCGTCCCGCCGCCGCGCGCTGGTCAGCCGTCCTATGCCGATGATCCGTTTTTCGCCCGTCGTCAGATAATGGCCGATATAGCCGTCGTGCCGCTCCCGATCCGGGGATGGCATCAGCATCGAGATATTCTCGCCCAGCACATCGCTTTCGGCATATTGAAACATGCGCTGCGCCGCCGCGCCGAAGGACACGATGCGCCCTGCCATGTCGATGACGATCAGCGCATCGGGCACGGTCGCCAGGATCGATCCCAGGAGGGCCTGCTCCAAGCTGTGCGCGCGCGCGCTCAGCCCGTCCGTTTCGTCATCCGCCACCGCCATGCCGCGACCATGCCGCCCTTTCAGTGCGCCAGCAAGAGCGGGACGGGCGCGTCGCGCAGCAGGCGGCGGGTTACGCCGCCAAACACCGTTTCGCGCAACCGGCTATGGCCGTATGCGCCCATGACGATCCAATCGATCGCTAGGTCGCCCACGACGCGCAGCAGCGCCTCGTCAACAGTTTGCTCCTGCCGCGGCCAGCTACGCAATTCGGCCTCGATGCCATGGCGGGACAGATATTCCAGCGCGTCAGTGGCCGGCAAGACATCCTTCCCGCCCTCCTCGATCGTCACGACCAGCACCGCATCCGCCAGTTTGAGGAGCGGAACGGCGGAGCGGAGCGCAGCGCCGGCTTCCTGCGACCCGTCCCAGGCCACCAGAGCCCGCCCGGCAACGGCGAAGCGCGTCGCCGCCTGCGGTACGCCCAGTACCGGTCCGCAGCGGCCCAGCGCCAGGTCCGGGACGATGGAAAGCGGGTCGTGCATGCCGCTGCGCGGCCCTCGCGGCAGGGTTGCCACGATCAGGTCGGCCAGGCGTGCGGCGGACAGGATACCGCTCACGGCCTCGCCCTCGCACTGAATCCAGTCCCATTGCACGCCTTCCCGCGCCAGCCGCGCCTCGACCTCCGTCCGCGCCTTGCGGTCGATGTCCCGCAGTTCCGCCATGATCGTCGGCGCGAAGCCCGCACCGCCATAGAGATCGGCCGCCACCAAATCCGGCAGCATCGTCACCTGAACGCAGCGGATATGGGCACTGGTCGCCCGCGCGATGTCGAAGGCGGCCTGAAGCCGGCTTTCCTGACCCAGATCGTCATGGATATGAAGCAATATCGATTTCATGGCCCCGGCCTTTCCGAGCGGATGCTTCCGATCGCCTTTTCTTAGGCCGGAGGTCCGGGATCGCACCATCAGGGATAGTCCTTATTTCTTCGGACGCCCGGAAACCGGAAAGAGAGGCCATGACATGGACGACGATACGCCTGGAACTGGCCCGCACGGAGGGTTTCCCCAATGGTTCGGCGGCGCGCAGCTATGTGCTGCGCCTGCCGCTGCAATCCGACGGGCTGATCGACGAGCAGGAATATCGGACCCACCCTGAACTGGCGACCGCCCGCCGCTTCTGGCCGAACGAGCCGGATCGGCGCGGTTATCTGCTGCGGACGCCGGAGGGGTGGGTGCTGTCCTATGCCCGCGGGGAAGAGGATGACGAAAGGATATTCCGGCTGGACGCGCACAGCGTCCGGCCGGGCAGCTATCTGACGCTGACGGAGCCCGACGGCGCGCAGCTCCCCTTCTTGGTCAAGGGCCTCGCGCCCGCCTAAACGAAAGGACATGGCTATGATTTATCTCGAAACCCGCGCCGGCTTCAGCCTCGCGGTCCGCCCTGCCACGCCCGCCGATGCCGCCGCGGTGATCGACTTCTTCGACCGGGTGTCGGACGAGGATCGCCGGTTCCGCTTCCTGTCCTCGATCCGCCACCTGACGGCGGCGCAAGCAAAGGACATCATCGACTTCGACTATCACCGGCGCGAGACCTTCCTCGCCTTCCTGCCCGGCACGGACGAGATTATCGCTGCCGCCACGCTCGCAGCCGACCGGACCGGGGAGAGCGCAGAAGTCGCGATCTCCATCGATGCTGACTATAAGGGACGCGGCATCGGCTGGACTCTGCTCGATCACGCAGCCGTCGAGGCCCGGCACTGGGGCATCCGCCGGCTGCGTTCGATCGAAAGTCGCGAAAATCACGCCGCGATCTCGCTGGAGCGGGAGAAGGGTTTCTCCGCGCGAGCCGTGGATGGCGATGCTACCCTAGTGATGCTGGAGCGCTGTTTCTGAACAGCGCTGGCACCGAGAGGCGCTACCGTGCCAGCGCCGGATCGATGCTGTTCGCAAGAGGCCGTCCCGCCTCGAAATCGCTAATGTTCGCCAGCGTCGTCTCGGCAATGCCTTCGAGCGCCTCCTGCGTCAGGAAGGCCTGGTGGCCGGTAACGAGAACATTGGGGAAGGTCAGCAGGCGCTGGAAATCGTCGTCTTCGATGATCTCGTTCGACAGGTCCTCGAAGAAGAGATCGGCCTCCTGCTCATAGACGTCGAGCGCGACGCCGCCGATCCTGCGGGCCTTGAGTCCGGCGATCAGCGCCCGCGTGTCGATGAGCGCACCACGGCTCGTGTTGACGATTACCAGCCCCTCGCGCGCCTTCGCGATTGCATCGGCGTCGATGATATGGCGCGTCTGCGGTGTCAGCGGGCAATGCAGCGAGACGATCTCGGCCCGCTCCAACAACTCGGCGGGCGGCACATAGGAGACGCCCATCGCCGCCAGCTCCGGATCCTCGACGACGTCGCTCGCCAACACTTGGCAGCCGAAGCCTAGTTGTAGCGTGCGCGCCACCAGCGCGCCGATCCGGCCGGTGCCGATGACACCTGCGGTACGACCGTGCAGGTTGCGGCCAATCAGGCCGTCCAACGAAAAATTATTCTCCCGCACCCGCGCCCAGGCGCGATGCACCTTGCGGTCGAGTGCCAGCAGCAGCGCAATAGTGAACTCGGCGACGGCATGCGGCGAATAGGCTGGCACCCGTACGACAGCGACACCCAGCCGCGCCGCAGTCCGGAGGTCCACATTGTTGTACCCCGCACAGCGCAACGCCACCAGTCGCGTGCCCTGCGCCGCCAGCCGTTCCAGCACGGCAGCGTCGGCCCGGTCGTTGACGAAGATGCAAACAGCCGGAAACCCCTGCGCCAGAGGCGCCGTGCTCTCATCCAGCCGGGGTTCCAGGAAATGGAGCTCATGCCCGTGCACGACATTGGCCCCGCTCAGGAACTGCCGATCATAGTCCTTGGTGCCAAAGATCGCGATGCGCATGGCCGCATAGTGGCAGGACCAGTTGGGCGGTCAATGGTTCGGATACCCGCAAACGGAAAAGGGCACCGTTTCAGCGGCGGCACCCCTCTCGGAGGTCAGAAGCGCATACCCAAGCCAACGCCGAAGACCAGTGGGTCTAGCTCCACATGGACCTTCTGTACGCCCGCAGCGCTCGTGCTAAGCCGCGCGTCGGTGTCGATGTCGATATATTTGATGTCGAAGTTCAGGAAGACCTTATCGGTCAGGTCGATGTCCACGCCGGCCTGCGCCGCCCAGCCGAAGCTGTCGGACATGTGCACCTTGGTCTTGCCGACAGCGCCCTCCAGAGCCGTGGAAGCGTCCTCATTGTAGAACAGCGTGTAGTTGATGCCGGCACCTGCATATGGACGCACCTTGCCCTGGGGCACGAAATGATATTGCGCCGTGAGGGTCGGTGGCAGCACCCAGGTGGAAGCGAGCTTGCCGATGCTGCCCGTCGTGCCGGTACGACCACTGGCGCTATGCTTGGTGGTCGCTGCGATCAGTTCGAAGCCGATATGGTCGGCCGCCATCCAGGTGAAGTCGATCTCCGGCGTGATTGCATTATCGATGCTCACCTTTTCGCCGGGGAACCCAGGCAGCACACTACCACTTTTTTCGTTGGGCGCGACGATGATGCCGCGCAGGCGGATCAGCACATCGCCCTGTTTCGCCTGCGCCGGCGTGGCGAGCGCGGCGGCAATGGCTGCGGCGCCCAGCAATAGGACTGTCCTGTTCATAGGGGTCTCCTTCCCTTCTGGTTGGTGACTGCCCTTTGAGCCCCATCGGCCGATTGGACATTGATCCGGCGCAACGCGTTATTTGACATGGCGCAATGTGCACTGACCGCGCCCGTGCGATCACGTGCGTATGTGGACCTATTATCCCGATCTGCTCGCGCGGCCGGTGCCGCGCTACACCAGCTATCCCACCGCAGCCCAGTTCAGCGATGCTGTGGGAGAGGCTGAATTGATGGCACGGCTGGACGCACTGGAGACGGACACGTCGCTCTCCCTCTATGTCCATATTCCCTATTGTCATGATATCTGCTGGTATTGCGGCTGCAACACCGGAGCGGCTAATCGCATCCAACGCCTGACTGCCTATATCGAGGCGCTGGAGCGCGAAATAGCAATTATTACGACGCGCTTGTCCGGCCGCGGCCGGGTGCGGCGCATCGCCTTTGGGGGAGGCAGTCCCAATTCCCTGCCGCTGGTTGATTTCGTCCGGTTGTCGCAACAACTGAGCCGCTGTTTCGATGCGCATGATGCGCAGATCTCGGTGGAGCTGGACCCCCGCCGACTGGACAACCAGTGGATCACGACGATGGCGGCTATGGGGGTAAGTCGCGTCAATCTGGGCGTGCAGACCTTCGCACCGGCGGTGCAGGCGCGGATCGGTCGCATTCAGCCGCACGACCTGGTGAAGCGCGCGGTGGAGGGCTTCGCCCGCGCCGGCGTGGCGACCGGTTTCGACCTGATGTACGGCCTGCCGGGACAGACAATTGAAGACCTCATCGCTACGCTGGACGCCAGCATCGTGCTTGCGCCCGCACGGATCGCGCTGTTTGGCTATGCCCATATGCCACGCCTTCTGCCGCGCCAGCAGCGGATCGACGCCAACGACCTGCCGGATCTGGCAACCCGCTTCGCCATGGCGGCGCAGGGGCACGAGCGGCTGATCGCCGCAGGGTATGAAGCGATCGGTTTCGATCATTTCGCCCTCCCCGGCGACGGGCTGGCGCAGGCCACGCGCGAGGGGCGACTGCGGCGCAATTTCCAGGGCTTCACCGACGATGACGCCGACATACTCATCGGAATGGGCGCGAGCGCGATCAGCGCCTTTCCCGATCTGCTGGTTCAGAATGAGAAGCGCGCCGGGGCCTGGCGCGAGCGGATCGCCGCCGACCGGCTTACTGCCTCTCGCGGGCTCATCCGCGATGGGGAAGACCGGCGGCGGGGGCGCATCATAGAGGCACTGCTCTGCCGGGGCGAGGCCCATCCGGGTGCGACACCCATGCCCGATCTGTCGGATTTCGAGGCGCTGGGGCTAGTCCGGCGCAGCGAGGGACGCATGCTTCTGACACCGGCCGCTCGTCCCTATGCGCGGGTCATTGCAGCACGGTTCGACGCCTATCTGGCGGCTGAGGAAAGGCGCTTCAGCCATGCGGTCTAGCGCGGCATGGCTAGCGGCTTCTGCTTGCCTCAATCTGGCGGCGGGGGCTCTGCCGGCACCGGCGGTTGCGCGCTCCATCCCATTTTGCGGCGCGCCGCCGCCTGGCTGGGTTCCGATCGACCGTCGCCATACGCCAAGACAACCCGCGCAGGGCAGTGCCTGCCATGTTCTGCTGTGCAACGCCGATCGCGAGAGGCGGAGCGGTTTCGGCGATCCGCTGGATCTAAAAAGGTGAGCGCTTCCAAAAAAATGAAGATGAGCCGCTGAACTGCGTAAAGTCACGCGGATGCGCTTGCCGGCTGATTAAGCCTTGAATGACCGGTTCTGGCGTAACTCGACATTCCGTCCGCGGCGTCGGAACGGCTTTAAGTGGTCGGTTGCCGACTCCGAACGACCGTCAGCTATCCACGCATCCCGGCTCCGAACCGGACAGTCGCCTACCGGCCAATCGCGGTCATTTACATGCGAGATACCCATTCAAGCTGCTGGTCGCAGGCGGGCCGTTGATTGAGGGAATTCTTCGTCGAGTGATGGGCCCAACCAAAATCCATCAAGCGTTGTGCAGGGGAGGATCAGTGCTGCGCAAGCGGGGAGGGTTTTACACTGAACCTGCCTTCAATGCGTAGCCCGCCCGTGGCGGTCTCGCGTCGCCATGTAGCGTAGAGCGAATTGAGCGTGCAACGTGGCGTCGATTGTAATGTCCTCAGGACTTGCTCGCATCATGAGTCGGCCGGCCGTGGTTTTGGCAGCATTGAGCGCAATTGCCGGAGTTCCGCGTCTTTGGCTTCCAACGCAGCCTCCAGCATGATGATACGATTGAGCAACTGGTTGATCACGTTTCGCAGCTCGGCCTTGCCGCTCGTGCTTTGTGGTTTAGCCTTCGGCGGCTTCGGAGCTTCATCGAACAAAGCGAGAAGTTTGGAGCATCGATAGGCCGTCGCTCGACTGACCCCCGCCTCGCGCGCAACATTGGTTATGCTCAGCTTGCCATTCGTCGCGGTGCCTTTGCCGTCGCGCAAGCGGTTATAGGCGTCAAGCAGCGCGACGGTGGCTTGCGATTTCCGGGGAGGGTTCGCTTTCGTCGTCATCGTTCGACCTGTTCCAGCAACTGCCTGTAAATATCGATCTGTGCCTCAATGGCGTGTTTCTGGATCGGGCTGATGTTCTTGCCATTTTTCATGGTCTCGGCATCTGCGATGCATGATTGCAGAGCCAGCACATGCCGCCTCGCCACCACGCTGTTCGGACAACGAGCAGGCTGGCACCTCGTAAATGCCGGCTGCGCCTCAGCTCCTTTCACCTTCAAGCAGAGGGCGTGGTCGGCATAGAAGAAGCAGTCGTTGATATAACCCGGATGAAGCGTGACGGCGGTGTTCGAGAGCATTTTTGCGCGGCGCCGATCATCAACGACCGTGCCGGGCAGATCTCCGATCTTGTTTCTGATGCTTGTAAATTCGGCGACGAGTTTCGATCGCATGGGGCCGCCTGGATTGATCCCTGCCTTCCAGTCCTCGTACATCTCGACGATATCGCTGAGCTGAGCGAGGCGACGTTCCTCTTCGATCTCCGAACGGAAGCCGGATTGGGAAGTGCCCGCATAGCCTTCGAACATCATGGCGCTCGCGTGCCCATATTGTATCATGCCCGCGATCACGCCGAAGGGCTGACTGGCGATGTACCATGCAAGGGTGCGGCGGAGCTGACGCGTGCGCCACCGCCAGGGTTCATCACCCTCGTCCGGGATATGATAAAGTGCCAGTATGCGGTCGGCTTCGGCGGGCGCCGCCGCTGCCATTTCTTCGGCGAGCCGGCGACACTCTTTGGCAAAGTAATTCAGGTATACGGTCGATTGATGCGCCGTAAGCTGGACATTGCCCACCCCCCGAATCAAGGCCGGTTTGAACAGGGGCTCATCATCTCGCGGCGCTTCCGTTCGATCGGCGCTGTTGTGTAGATAGTCCTGCAACCGTATTGCTGCCAATACGGCCCTGGCAACAGGCTCTATCACGGTCCAGCGATGTTCAGCGCCGTCGACGTTTTTACGGGTTTTGAAGATTCTTCCGACGAGTTCGTAGCCCTTAACCTTCCCATGTTCGTCGCGCATGAGTCTGAGGCAACCACGCTTGAGCGCGGCCGCTTCCTCGCCGCGCATTCCTGATAATAGGCCGATTACGAGATAGCACGCGGCTATCGCCGGTATGAAGGTATAACGGCTGCTGAAGCTGGGAAGATGCGACCGCCACGCAATGTTTGTTCCTGGCATGCTGGCCCAACCACTGCTTGCGCCTGGGCGCTCGGTTCCGAGTTGCGAGATTGCCTTCTCGAGCATAGCTGAGCGTGCCTTCAGCACTGCCACGCCGAGGCCGCTGGCCTTGCAGATTTCTGGCCACGCGGGTCGACCATCTTGGGTCGCCGGTACTCCAGAGCCCGATGCTTCAAGCGCATCCAAATAAGCGCGCAGGCGCTGGTCGCTTAGTTTCGGTGACACTCTCTGCCGACGCGCGGCGATGTTGATGCCAGCTATACGATGTCGGGCGATAAGATCGTCGATCCCATGATGGACGTAGAACATGGCCCACCGCAACGCCGGCGCGCTAATGGCTTCCGGTATTCGCGGTGTGACATTTTCTCGGCCACCCCGGTATCCCGCGATCCTAGTCGCTGAACGGTTACCCCAAGGAGCTATCTCGATTCCCCGGAACGACAGGGAGGGCGTATAGAGCGCAAGTCGCCGTACGCAGAGGATCTTGTAGACAAGAGTTGCCGGTGCGAGGTGCCGCTTCGCGGACAGCCACTGATCCAGCCAAGGCTGATCGATCTCGTGGAGTCGAAGTCCGGCTTCCCGCACTTCTTGTAGAAAATGCCGGATTATATTGCCGACCTGCATCAGCGAACCAGGTTTCAGGACGCCGAGGCGGCCGCGCACATTGTCTCGGGAGTCGTAGTTTAAAGACAGGAACAGGTATTCTCGTATGAGCTCCCGCTCATCAGCATCGGCGATCCGACCGAAGCAGATACAGGCTTCATGGGCCTTTGTCGGCCGCGCGATGGCACATTCGAGCAGCCACTTATCGTCCCCGACCAGAGAGATATTCTGCTGCTCACGGCCACTCACGACCATCTGGGGCGGAATCACCAATGCCGAACGGTCAATCCGCCAAGATGCTTCGGCACGTTCCAGAACCCGACGCATGTTCAGCCCCGCTGAAGATGTGGCGGCAGCGCTGGCGCCACAGCGGCATTTTCCGCCGTGGACCGAGCCTGTTCGATATCGCCAGCGTCGAACACGGGGAGTATCTGTACCATAATTCGATTATGGTCGGCGCTGTAGCGCTCGTGCCACTCCGCTTCCGTCATGACGGCGCGCCGTTCAGCTAGCCATGTCAGATAGGTCAGCAATGCAGGCAGTTTTCGTGCGGTGAACACTGCATTCGAGCAATGGAGGCAGCCGGTGAACGCGGTGGCGCAGGAGCCGTTGTCGTTCCGCCCAAGAGGGCTCGACCAAAAGCCGGAACACATGCCAAGGAACGTATCGGCATCGCCTGAGACCAACGACGCGACCGCGCCTGCGTCGAGCTTTTGGTTTCCGATCGAGAGGCCGGATGCGAGCGCGCTGACTTCCTCCTTCGGTGGCAGGACCAACGGCATCATCGCCATGTCGAACAGTTGACCTTCAGCGACCGCTACCGAGCGTGCATGCTCTTCTCGAAGCCCGTCCACCGCGGCATAATGCCGAGCGGCAACTGGCTTCGAGTGATCGCTCGCGAAGCGCCGAAGGTGGCCTGTGTGGCGCAAGTAATTGTCCCGCTTCACCGTCTTCCTTAGCCGGGCGGGAACGATCTTGGTTATCGGCTTGCCCGCTTCGTCGACGAGCCCAAGGCTCCTGATCGCGGCATAGAAGTTGTGGGTAGAAAGGCTGAACCGCCGCCAGCTCGGCAGTCCGGCTGCAACGAAGCCCACCCACAGGTAATCCGCATTCGGGTCCCCTCGATCGGCCATTCGCTCGGCGGCGGGTCGGGATAGTTCGAGGGCAAGGCGAACGAGTCCGCCGGGCGTATTAATTCCACCATCACGCACGCGTTCGCGCTTGATCTTCGCGCGGGGGCCGCCTCGTCCCTTTGTGTATTCAATGGAGACGTACCCTCTCGCGGGGTTCTTCAGGCAGTCGCGCCGCAGGGTCCGCAGGCATTCTATCGGCATTTCGACCCGGAGCGCGATGGCGATGATGAAGCAGATCGCATCAGGCAGGGTCAGAACGAGAAGATCGCTGGCCGCGGCGATGGCAACCTTGCGATATTTGAACATGTCGAACTCGCTTCGAGCGGGGCGCGTGCCGTCGGCGACCCTCAGGAACACATTCTCAAAGCGGCTCCTCTCCGGCTTGTTTCGCAAAGCTTCGATCTGCTCGCGGCCCGACAAGATCCTTTCGCGTGTAGCTACCACGCTGCGATCAGCGGCGTCTTTCAGGACGCGAGCGACGAACGGTGTCAACGGTTCGCGGGGCCGTAATGCCGTTCCGTTGTGCCGGCTCGTGAAGTTGATCCGCGCCTTCAGATCCGGACGAAGCAGATCAGGGTTTCGTTCGTCTATCGCGCGAAGGCCGTGAACAAGGCAACGGAACCGGGAGTATTGACCCCGAACGTCGCAGGCATCGATGTCAGCGGCCGTGATCACGCGAAGCCCCCCGTTGAGGCGCCCGCTGGAGGACAGATGTTTCCCGAGCGGGATCCAGCTCTGTCGATACTGTTCGACACTCGGGACGGCCAGGCCGGCGAACAGCTCGTTCATCATCGGCCCAAGGTACAAGGCAAGATCGCGACCCAGGCCTTCGTTCCCCACCTCGTGCAGCAACCAGGTCATTTCGCGCCCGACACCGTCACGATGATGATAGGCTACGATCGCGTCGGCTCGCGGCTCCTCATCCTGCTGCGGAGGTAAATCGCGGAACGAGAGGCGAGGGCGACCCACTGCTAGAAGAAGCCCATCAGACGAGAGTCCAGCGCCTCGGCCGCCTGATCTACGATTTCGAAGGCTTCATCGAGGTAGGTGAGATATTTTTCAGTGGTCAGGACGCTGGCGTGACCCAGCCATCGCTGGACCCGGCGCAAGGGGTCGCTGACAACCTTCATGTAGATTTCCTCGGTTCGATCCGGGACAGATCGATCGTCGAGCCTCATCACTTCCGCTTTGACGAGGTGTGTAAGCCAGTAGACGGCAAAGGTATGCCGGAGGGTATGGGGCGATACGTGTAGGTCCCAGCCCATGTCCTCCGACAACTTCTTGCTGGTACGCCGGAATATCGACTGCCATGCCGCGGGGGTGAGGGCTTGGCCGTCCTGCGCCAGCCACAATGCTGCCGGCTGCGCACTTTCCAATGGTGCGCCCGATCCGGGCAGCAATAGGAGGTTGCGTCGTTCGTCGATGCGCAGAGTCGCCAGTGATCGAGGGCGCCGCTCGCCCTTGATCAAAACGCGTTGCCCGCCTGCAAGCGTGCCGATGAGCGGCTGCCGCATGGTCCGGACCCCACCCGCGCGTCGCCAGCGATCGACCAACTGGCTCCGCTCCTCGCGAATATAAGCGTCGATGAAGTTACTGGCTACCCGCCTCGGGAACGGCACTGATCGAGGTTTGCGCCCTTTGGTGATTCTGGCGGGCAGGTCGATCATGGTGCTGCGACAGCCGTGAAAGACGCGGGCGTTCGTCGTCGGAAGCTCACCGATCAGAAGGCTTGCGCCTTCTTCGAGCCTAACCCCTGTCGTCACAAGCAGCTCGGCGAACGCGGCATCGCGCATCGGATTCCGCCGGTGAGTGATGCCGTTCGCGTAACCCCCACCGAGCAGGCCTTGGTCTCGGAACAGAACGTAATCCTCGAGCGGGATCATGCGGATCGTATCTTCGGCAACCGCGCCATCACGGCGGAATCTGGTTTTCGGCGCAACTGATATCAGTCCTGCGTCCTCGCTGGCGGCCCATTGATAGAACCGCGTTAGCGCCGCAGAGGTGCGCTTCCAAGACGATCCCGATAGTCGGAGCTCGCCCGGCCCTTCGAGCCGAAGGCTGCGATATTTCCCTACGTCGGCACTCGATGCGTCGAGTAACGACTTTGAACGCGCATCCCGCAGGTAACGGGCAAAGACCTGAAGATCTCGAGCATAGTGGCCTGCGCTGGCAAGGGACACGCCATCGGATCGCAGGAACGTGATGAACGAATTGACTTCTACAACGGGGCTTCCGTCGGAATGAAGGAGAGAAGGGAGATTTGTTTCGGGTAAGTATTTGATTGCGTCCTGCTTTATGGAGTCATCAAGCGCAGGCCGGATCATCGTCCCATCAAGAAGTATAGGCTCGACGCCGAGCCAAGGATCGAACGGGAAAAGATGCACTGAACCCTCGACATGACACTGGGCGTTTCCATTTTATTGCCCCGACCCGATCGATAATGGGACAATATCCTTATCCCGTCAAAGGGAATGGATCGTCTCAATGGCGACATAATTCATCTGCGGAGCCATGAAGCCCGACGAAGTCCGCGCGCTGCCCGCCTGGTGCCTGCGGCTCATCATCCTGGTCGAGGCTCGGGCGGCGCCGCGTCTGCGCACCGTCGAGGGTCTGTGGCGTCGGTCGACCCGCACGCGCCCGGGACGAATGACCGATTTCATCCGCGCCGAGGCGCTTCTGCCGGAAGCCGTGATCGACGCGATCATCCGTGATGCGCCCATGAGCCTCATCCGGTTCCAGGACGTCGCCGCCCAGATCCCGATCTCGGAGCGCCCCGCCATGTCGGCGTGGCTCGACCAGTTCAACGCCGCATTCCCGGAGGCCGCATGACCATCACCCGCGAAGACCAGATCGCCCGTCTCAACGATCGCTGCCGGCAAGGCCTCGATCCAACGGCGCGTATCGTCGTCACCCGAACCTGCCTGGCCCGCCTCGCGGGCGACGAGCCGCTGGGCGAGGTGCTCGCCCAGGCCGAACTGCTGGCGTCCGTCCGGCGCTATGCCTTCAAGCCGGGCGATGGCCCCGAGCGCGACTTCGGCGCCTTCGATCTCAGAGGCGAGCGCATCCTCTTCAAGATCGATTATTACGACATGGCCCTCGCATTCGGGTCGGAAGACCCGGCCGACGCGTCGGTGACGAAACGCGTCCTCACCATCATGCTGGCCGAGGATTATTAAGGTTTGGCCCGGTGGCTGCGCCGAGGCCTGGAAAGGGAAGGGGGCGGGGAAGCGAAGTCTTTCCCGCTCTAGCCAAGGAGGCCCCCATGGCCCTTCCCGCAACGATCCGTTCCCAGGTCGATCCTGCTGCCGTGACCAAGGTCACGCGCCTTTTCAACAACACGCTCGGCGACATCCTGTGCGAGCTCATCCAGAATGCGCGCCGGGCCGGCGCCGGTCTTGTCGAGATCGGGGTGATCCATCTCGACGGCATGGACTGGCTGTCCATCGCCGATGACGGCGCCGGAATCGCCGATCCGTCGGTCGTCCTCGCGCTTGGGCGCTCGGGCTGGGATGAGGCGATCGCGCGCCGGGAGGATCCGGCCGGCATGGGCGTCTTCAGTTTGGCGGGACGCGAGGCCCAGATCATCTCCTCGCCGCGCGCTGAAGGCCATGGCTGGTCGATCCGCATCGCTTCTGGCGACTGGCAGTCGGGCGCGCCGATCAGCGTTGTGGCCGGCAATCATCGCGCAGGCACGGAAATCCGCGTCGCCATGGATCCGCAATGGCCGCCGATCCTGATGGCGGCCGCGCAAAATGCGGCCCGCCATTGTCCAATCACTGTTCGTCTCGACGGCAAGGACCTGTTGCGCGAGGACTGGCTCAAAGGCGCAGAGACGATCGTCGCGGCGCACGGGGTCCGTGTCGGTCTCTACCGCAACTATCTCCACCGTCATTTCAGCCCCAGCATCAATTTCCACGGTGTGACGGTCGCCTCTTTGCTGCCCACCGTCTCGGAAAAGGATCGCCACTGGAGCGCGAAAGTCGATATCGTCGATGCGCCCGATCTTCAGCTGGTGCTCCCCGCGCGCAAGGAGATGGTGGAGAATGCCGCGCTTGCGGCGCTGCGCGATGCCGTCCGCCTTGCCATCTACCGGCATATCCACGCGCTTGGCTCTCACCGGCTGGGTTTCACGCTCTGGGAGGAGGCTGCGGGTCTCGGCGTGACCTTGCCCGAGGCGCGCGCAGAACTGCTGTCCTGGAGCCCCGCGGTGGCCGACCAGAATGGCGGTGCCGGACGCCATAGCATCATCGATACCGCCGATCTTGTCCTGGTCGACGATTTTGGCGCGCCGCTCGAACAGTGCGCGGCCTTTGCGCTTGCCCGCGACGGCAGCCTGGAGGGACGCCTCGCCGAACCCGACGAGGCAATGCGCGGCTATGGCTGGTACGATCGCCTGCCACGGATCGTCGACCTTCGTTTCGAGATTGAACGGGATGGCGAAGTCTCGGAACTTGGAGGACCCGATTTTCCCGGCCTGGAGAGCGGCCCCGTCGATCGGCTTGAGCTCATCCTGTCGCTCGAAGGCCCGGAGCCCGCTCGCATCCGTCTGCCCGCGCCCGTTGCGATCGAATATGATGACGGGCTGTTCTGGGGGTTCGAGGAGGCGAATATCCTCATCGCGTCGCCTGTCGCCATCACGCCCCATGACCTTGTCGATCTGCTTGATGGCGCCTGTTTCAGCGCCAGTGACGACAAGGATGCCGACAGCTGGGATACCCAGCATGACCGCTTCCTGCTCGATGCCCAGGAAATGGCGACACGCCTCCTGTTGGGCGACGATGCGGCGCTGGTCGAGCGGTTTCGCGCGATCCTGTCCTATCGGACCCAATGGTTCGTGCCCGAAGGTCGCCAGTTCGTCGCGGTCGTCGGCCGCAACAGTCTCGATATCCGTCTCGAGGCCGCGGAGCCGGCGGTCGCCACGATCGCGCCTGTGGCCGAGGCCGAGTGAGCTGCCTGGGCAGGGAGACAGCAGCATGCGCAAGATCCGTCCGGCCAGCGAAGAGACGCGCGAAACCGTCGCACAGGCGATTGAACATTTGCGCCAGGCCCGTACGCTGCTGCGGGAGAGCGGAGCGCCTCGCGCTGCGGAAGCGGCACGGCATGCGCTCCGAAGCGCCCAGGGCGCCGCACGCCATGCCGATCACCGTTTTCGCAGGAGCCTGCCATGAGCCGCTATGAACTGGATACTAGGCCCGAAGCGGCAAACGTGGTCCGCGCCGTCGTCGGATGGGACCGGCCGCTCCAGACCTTCTTCGCGCAGGTCTTCTTCCTTACGCAAGAGGAACCCGATGAAGGCGAGGCGACGATCTGGCTCGGCACCGAGCCCGGCGAACTGCCGACCCCCCAAGCCGCAATCGCGATTGTCGAACCTCATGCGCTGGTGCCAGCCGATCTAGTGGCCCGGTTGGAGGCGGACATGGAGGCGACGGTCGGGGTGAAGGACAGCGCGTCCCAGGCCGAGGTCAAGCAGCGCCTCTTCGGGTCGATCCACTGAGGTCCATCCCGAGGCCGTGAACGGGCCTCGGACGGGGCGCTTGCGCGCCGGCCCGGCCGGTGGCCGGGGAGGGGAGCGGGGAAGAGGGAGGTGGCTTGGACAAGGTGTTCGAGACCATCATCCTCAAGGAGACT
>NZ_RZUL01000008.1 GCF_004005485.1 Sphingobium algorifonticola | reverse complement strand
CAGCAATCAGGCTGGCCTCCGCCAGCTCTTGGGTCAGCGCTACGGCCAGCCTGATTACTGCCTACCGTGGACGTCCATCGCCGACCTAATGCAATGTTGCGGACGGCGCAGACTGTCCAGATAAGGCGCAAAGTTCCTCGAAAGCGTAAGCGTTGTCGCCGAATTTCCTGCCGAACTCTCGGTTGAGCCGGTCAGGATGGCCGGTCCAATGCCCTGCCTCATGCGCTAACGTCGAGGCGAAATACGCGCGGGTGGAAAACAACTCGACGGGCGGCATAGTGATGCTGTCGGCAACGCGGTCGTAGAAGGCCCGATCGCCGCTCTGGTGAACCTTCGCCGGAAGGGCATCGAGAAAGCGCTCTGCGCGATCCGGCAGCGCGTCGTCGGGGGCGACCACGCTGACGGGGCAGGGATAAAATTTCTCCGGCAACCCCTCAATCTGATCCGCATTAAAGACGGCGTAGGATCGCAGCACGCGGCGCATTTCGTCGGTGGTGTCGCCGGTAACGGGCGACTCCACGGTCTTGCTGTAGGATTTGTAAAAGATGGCGATCTGCGACCGCTCGCCTTCGCGCACCTGGCCGCCCAGCGCCTGCGACTGCTTGTAGGTCATCCAAGTGCGCGAATGGTAGCCCGCGCCTTCGGCGCAGAGCCACAGCCAGAAGCAATTAATGCCCTTGTACGGGTCACCGGTCGCGCGAAGTGGACGGCCGCCAAGGCCAGGTCGCCACGGCTTCACCCAAGGGCGCACGCCGGATTCGAGTTTGTCGATGATCGCGTTTGTGATGGTGTCGGCGGGCGACGGTCTATCGGTGGTCTTTGCCACGGCACGTTCTCCTGATCTGGTAGAGGCGAGCCCGGAGCAGCGCCCTCCCCTCTGAAAGGCCGCCGTCCGGGCACAAAAGGAGGGGCGGCACTCCGCGAAGAGTGCCGCCCCCAGTCGCCTCGAACCGTGCAAGCGGGCGTCATGCTGCCTCGCTCAAATCCTCCTGACCGTCATGTGTCGCGTCTTCGAGGTCCGACTCGTCATCGCCATCCTCGCCGGGATCGACATCTTCGGTTTCGTCAACGAAGGTCGATCGCAGCGCGATGGTCTCGGGCTTTTCGATGGCGTCGAAGCGCATGGCATCCGGGAGCCAGGCCGCCGCTTTTTCGCGGATTTCGGCCTCGACGATCCCCTGCCCGTTGCAGAGCGAGGCGCAGGTCGCGGCAAGGTCGCCTTTCTTGGCATCCTTGTAGCGCCCGCGCAGGATCGGCCCGCCAATGTCCTCGAGCGCGTCGAGCATGACGTCCTTTTTGACGCGGCCGAAGAAGTTTTCGGCCGTGGGGCGCCACCAATGCTCGACCTGGATGTCGAGCGCGCGGCCAAGATGGTCGTGGAACCCGTTGGACCGTCCGCCCTCTGCAACATTCAGGCTTGGCTCCAGCGTGCGTGCGATCGAGAAGGCCACCCAACTGCCGCGTGCCTCGTCGTCGAGCGCACGAAAGGCGTCGAAACGCTCGGTCATGGTCTTGTGACCGGCCCAGCTCGTATCGAGACGCTGGCGTTGATCCTCGATGGTCTGCGACGCCATCGACCCTTCATCGCGGAAGCCGAAGATCGGGAATTGCGCGCCGCTGGACTTAAGCGTCGAGTGGTTGCGGACGTAGTTCTGCTCGAAGACGACATTCTGCGCCATCAGGAAGATGGTGAGGTCCAGCGCCATCGCCGGATCGCTGGCGATGTGGGCGACAAGTATCTGCCGGCGCTGGGTCGCCAGCTCGTCAATCAGCGTAGCACTGAGTTTGGGTCGATGGTCGATGTTGCCGGTGCCGTCGTCACCATTGCCACCGCCCGTCGCCTTGGGCGGAGCATTCGGATCGACAACGGGCTTCTCACTGAACATGCGGGTGTGAACGCGGGCTTCGCCATCACCGCCGATATAGACAAACGTCCCAATCTGCGCCCGAACCGCCGGATCGATCTCGCGACGGGATTTGTCGATGCTGTCAAGTTCCCGTTCGATTTCGTCGAGACGATCGTTCGCGACCTCGGCTTCCGGCGTCCCGTCTGTCAATTCGCCCTCAAGCTGCTCGACGAGTTGGTCATTTTCGGCCGAAAGCGCTTCGACACGCGCGCTTTCCTCTTCGCTGAGCGGTCGCGCGGGCGCGTGAAACTCATGAAGCTGACGCTCGATATCATAGGGAACGTGGGTGGCCGCGATCGGCGTCACGAAGGCGAGGCCCTCGGCCTGGGCGAGTTCGGCTGCGGCCGCCTCCAGCTTTTTGCCGGCAAGATCTTCGAGAAGATCGACGTCGATCCAGTTCTCGTCCCCCTCGGCGGCAAAGAGATCACCCTCGATGCGGCCGCCTGCAGCGACATAGGCATCGCGACCGATGAACCGCGCTTTGGCATCGTTCGCCCTGATTGTGCCGTTGAGGATCGCACGCCGGATGTTGTCGGGCTGATCGCCGTAATAGGAAGTGCTCATCTGTGCGAAGACGCGAGCCTGGCGATCGATGTCGCTCGTCACGGCATAGGCCTGGGCGACACCCAGGGTGATTTCGCCGGCGGCGAGAGCCTGGAACACGCTCGGCGCAAGCTCGGCAAGCCGCACCCGCTGCTCGACGAAGCGGGTGGTAACGCCCTGTCGCTTGGCAACGTCCTCGGCGGTCATTCCCTTCTGGATGAGGAAGTTGAACGCGGTGCTTTCATCCGCCGGGTTCATCGGAACGCGCTGGAAATTCTCGGTGAGGCTCGCCTCAACCGAGTTGTCGTCGTCGGTAAGGACGAGGACGGGCACGACATGGTCGACGGGCAGACGGCCCTGATCGATCAGGCTCTGGAGTGCGCGCAGCCGACGCCCGCCTGCCTTGACCGTGAAATGACCCGCTTTCTTGAGCGGGGTAACGATGAGGTTCTGCAACAAGCCTTGCGTTGCGATGCTGGCGGCGAGGGCGTCGATACCGGCCTCACGGCTCGATTTGCGGACGTTGTCCTTCGACAGCGAGAGGTTCTTGACCTTCACGGACTGGATCATCTTTTGTCTCCATCTGGAACTGGCGCGCCGCATCGACGGTCACGCGAGCCTGCTCATCAGGCCCACAAAGCCGAAGGCCCCCTCCCCTCTCCTGCGCTGAGCGCGGAGAGAGGCCCTGGATCGTCAGGCGGTGATGCGCTCGATGACGGCAGCGGCAGTCGCGACTGGGACGAACATCCGCGTTCTGTGCTGAATGATGTCAGTGAAACAGCCGGCCGCCTTGAGTTCGGCAAGCCGCGTGTGTGGCCAATCGAGCAGTTCGAGGCGCTGCTGCCCGGCGACCAGGCTGCGTTTGAGCCGGTAGGCTCCGACGGACGATATCTCGCCGGTCGTCATCACATGCTTTGCGGTATCGTCGCCTGACACGGTGATGGCGGCGTTGATCCCGAAGGCGTCCGCGAGTTTCGATACCAGCGGTGCTGGAACGATCCGGCCGAGGAAAGACTGACCGTCATCGGTGTTCAGGCGCCAGACCTGAACATGATCGTCGGGCAAGCGATCCCAGACCGGCAGGAGCAGGCCCGCGACCAGATAGAGCGTGCTGGTGCGGGTCTTGTCCCGCATCTCCTCTACCTCGGCCTGCCACAGCGCCGAAAATTCCTCCTCGCTGGTCTCTTCCCACATTGTTTCGAGCAGCAAATCCTGCCGCATCCGCTCGGAACGGGTCGGCCGAACCAGCTCGTAGCGGCGAACGATCTCACCATCGTCATCGGTGAGCGAATAGGTGCTGCACCGGATCGCGGCCCTGCCGGACTTGCGATTGACGATCGGGCACGCGTCATCGCCCAGGATACGCAGCGCGCGATCCAGCGGGAGCGGCTTGTAGCGCTCCTCCGTTTCGAGGCGCAGAATCTCGGTTTCGGCGCCACTGGTCTGGTCGCGCCGGATGACCGTGCGATCAAGGATCGTGATGCGTTCGGCATTGATGCTTTCAACGCCGAGATCGAGCGTGCCGGCTTCGCGCGCCGCCTCGATCCGGGCCTCGATCAGACCAAGATATTCATCGAAGATCGCATTCTGCAGCGCGATGCGCAGCGCGAGAATACGATTGAGCCAGCGCTGGATGGGCGGCAGCTCCTCCTTCAGCCCTCCGCCTTCGCCCTCCAGCTCAAGTCCGGTCAGGGTCTGGAATTCGCCCAGCGTGGTCGAGCGCAGCTTGCCGTCGGCAAGCAGGCGGAACCATGTTTCGAGGGATTCCTTGGCATAGTTGCTTTCGAGATTGTCCCGAGGGTCGAACAGACCTTGGCCGCCTGTCTGACGCTGGCCCCTTGTCAGGGCACCAAGGCTGTCGAGGCGGCGAGCGATCGTCGAGATGAAGCGTCGCTCGCCGCGGCAGTCGGTCGAAACCGGACGGAACAGCGGCGCGGTTGCCTGATGCGTGCGATGGGTGCGGCCGAGACCCTGGATTGCCGCGTCAGCGCGCCAACCGGGCTCGAGCAGATAATGGTTGCGGCGCGACTGGTTCTCGGCGGTGAGACTCGCGTGATAACTGCGCCCGGTGCCGCCTGCATCGGAGAAGATCAGGATCTTCTTCTCGTTCCGCATGAAGGCGTCGGTCTCGGCAAGGTTTGTTCGCGGCGAACGGGTCTCGATACGCTGGCGACCGTGCGCGTCGATGACGATGCGTCGGCTGCGTCCCGTCACCTCGGCGACGGCATCGGTCCCGAAATGCCCGATGATATGATCAAGGGCGGACCCCACGATCGGCAGGGAGCAGAACCGCTCGACGAGATTGTCGCGCATCTCGAGCGCTTCCTGGCTGAAGATGGGACGCCCGTCCTCGTCGGACATCGGCTCGGACCGCGTCTTGCCGGTGTCATCGACGAAGGTCTTCATCTGACGGATGGGAAAGGCGGCCGTGAGATAGGACATGACGAACTCTTTGGGTGAAAGCTCAATGTCGAGATTCGCCCGGTCCTCGGCGTTCAGCGCGGCCAATGCCCGGTTGAGCATCGCCTCGGACGTCGAGACGAGCTGGATCACGACGCTCTCGCCCCGGGCCAGATCGGCGCGGATCGCCGGGATCAGCGAAGGCAGCTTCATGCCGATCAAGATCTGGCCGAAGAACCGCTGCTTGGTGGATTCGAAGATCGACAGTGCCGCTGCCTTCGCGCCGCTATTGTAGGTGTCGTTGGAAAAGCTGTCCGTCACCCGGGTGGCATCGAGCGCGGTGCGCAAATTGGCGTGGATGATCGCCCACGCATCGGCGTAGGCGTCATAGACCTCGACCTGGTCGGGCGTGAGGCAATGTTCGAGGATGTCATATTCGACACCGGCGAAACTGAGCGCCCTGGCAACATAGAGGCCCTGCATCTTCAGGTCGCGGGCGATCAATTCCATCGCCGCGATTCCGCCACGCCGCAAACTGTCGACGAAGGCGCGGCGATCGGCGAAGGCGGTGGTCGGACCCCACAGGCCAAGCCGGGTAGCATAAGCGAGATTATTGACGTCCGACGCGCCGGTTGCGGACACGTAGAGGACGCGGGCGCGGGGCAGCAGGTTTTGCAGACGCACGCCTGCGATGCCTTGATCGGAGCCGTCCTTGGTGCCGAACCGGCCTTCGCCGCCGGCGACACCCGCCATTTCGTGCGCCTCGTCGAACACCATCATACCGTCGAAATCATCACCGACCCAGTCGAGGATCTGCTGAAGGCGAGTACCCTTGTCCCCCCGGTTGGAGCGGAGCGTCGCATAAGTGAGGAAGAGCACGCCCTCGGAGGCGCCGATCGGGGTGCCCAGCTTCCACTGGTTGAGATGCTGGATGTCGAGCGCGAGACCGCCGACCGCTGTCCAGTCGCGACGTGCATCTTCCAGCAGCGTCTCGGTCTTGGAAATCCATATGTGCCTGCGGCGCCCGCGTAGCCACTGGTCGAGAATGATGGCGGCAACCTGACGACCCTTGCCGGCACCGGTGCCGTCGCCAAGGAAGAATCCGGTCCGGTAAGGGCGACCGTCCTGGTCCGGCGCGAGCGACAACCCTTCCTCGGCCGCCTTGAACAGACCGGAGATGTCGCGCTCGAAAGCGTCCCCTGCGTAGATCAGCGTTTCGAGCTGGGCGTCAGACAGCACCCGGTCGTCGACTACACTTGCCGGCAGCTTCGGAACGTAAGACGGCCGCGGTGCCGTAATCGAGCCCATAGCGATCGATTCCACTAGAGCGGTCGGATGCGGGGATGCACAGGGAATGGCGATGCGGCTCGGCCTGTATGGCAAGTAAACACCGACCGCCTCGCCAGTCGGTACGGGTTCGGCAAAGACGTCGTAACCGATATCAATCGCGCTGAGAGACTGGGCGGCCTTGCTGATCGGGGCCGAAAGCCGGGGTCTGCTCGAGAGACCGCCGAGCAGGGATGCGCGCGCACGGGTTGGTGCGAGGCACACTGGGGAGAGTCGCGGGGTTTCCATAACGCTGGCGGGGGAAGCCAAGATCGTCGCGAGCGCTTCGGCGAGTGAGCTGCACCGAACGATGGCGACGTCATCCTGGAAGCATTTTTCCAGAACGATGAGCTTCACGATCTGGCTGGTGCCGTGTTTGGCATAGGCATTGGCGGGCAGTTCGACGTGGAGCGTGATTGCACAGCCGTCGGTCGCTTTCGCCCAGGCACGGCTCGAAGTATCCACGCGATCGGGAAGGATGGCTGCGCAGCGCCCCTCGGCACCAAGTCGTTTCAGGGCGGAGCGCAAATGGCGGAACGCGGCAAGCGGGTCGGCATGTCGACCGATGCTGCGGGAAAAGGGCGGGTTGATGAGCACGGCGGTCGGGCGGATCGACAGCGGCAGCAGATCGTTGATGAGTTCGCCATCGTGGCGACTGACCGGTGCGGTGGGGAATGCTGCCTGGAGCATGTCAGCGCGCGCGGGATCGATCTCGTTGAGGACAAGTTTGGCGCCAGCGCGCGCGGCGAAAACGGCCAGAAGCCCGGTGCCGGCGGAGGGCTCCAGGACGGTATCGGCAGCGGTGATGCGAGCGGCGAGCGCGGCAAGATAGCCAATCGCGGCCGGTGTCGAAAATTGCTGGAGCGCGATCTGTCCGTCGCTGCGCACAGTATGCGTCGGCAGGGATGCGGTGAGCGCGGTAAGGACCGCAAGGCAATCAGCCGGCTCTTGCGGCAGGTGGAGCGTGGCGAGGTGCAGGACCTGGGCCAGCTCCAGCACATCATAAGCATCGCGGAGTGACCAATGCCCATCGGCTGCGGTTGATCCATAGGCGGTTTCCATCGCCCGGAGCAGGCCAGGCCGGTCCACGCCGTCGCCTTTGCGCAGCATAGCATGGACGGCGTTCGCGGCGGTAATGGATGGTTCGGTGAAATCGAGTTCGAGAGCAGTGGCTGAGGTGCGCATTGTAGGCCTCCATCGTATCGTCCGGTGCCCATCACCGGATCAACAAGCCGGAGGCCTCCTCTCCTCTCTTCAGTGGGCGTGTGTCTGGATCATGGTGCGAGGAACGGCGTTGCGGGCAAGCCGATTGCGCAGAGCATCATTCCAGTCGTCATGCTCGGATGGGAGCCACTCCTCGACGCTTCGCCCGTTGGCGCTGAGATGCTCCCCTGCCCTCTTCAGGCAGATCTTGGCCGCCTCGTTGCGCTGACCGAAAACTATGACGCGCTTCACATGGGACGGTATGCCGACATGGGCGTAGCGCTCGGCACCAAGCACGGCCCAAACCGGCAATTGAAACCAGTCGATGGCCGACAGGGCATCTTCGATCCCTTCGGCGATGCCCAGAACGTCATCCGGCTCACCAAAGCGCACGCTGCCCGAACCGAGCAGGCCCAGCGCCAGCTTGGGCTTGCGGAAGGGGCGCCGCAAAATGTCGGTGGGATCAAGAAAAGTCCGGTGGACCGCGACAAGGCCCAGCTCATTTCTCACCGCCGCGATCATTGCGGGAAGGCTTCGTCGATCCTTCCCCTTCCCTATGATGGTCTGTGGGTTGAAGCGAAGGTGGGAGGTCGGCGCGTAAAGGCCCCGGGCATGAAGATAGGCTTCAGCCGGTGTGTCGGCGATGGGGACACTGTGCTGCCACAATGACCTGGCCAAGCCGCTCAGATCGCGCGCCGGCGCGCGTGGTTCGACGTGAACCGGCACCCGATCGTGCAAACCCTGACGATCCAGGGCCTTGAGGATATCGGTCGATGTGCATCCCGCAAAGCATTTGAACAGGATCGCCTTGATGCCCAGGCGGACCGAAAGACTGGGGGAATGATCGTCATGGGCGGGGCAGCGGCACTCGCCGCGTGATCCAGACCAGCGTCCGCCCAGGCTTTCGACGATCTGCTTGGCGCGAACCGCTGCGTCGATGGTGGCTGACATAAGCGAAACTCCTATCGAAGATTTAGGTTCGCTCCGCGCATGCCCCCTCCCCTCTTGCCCGATCGGCGCGATGTTCTACGATCTATGCGACCTTTGCCGCGAGCACGCCGAACTCTTCGACGATCCGGTCGGTCGTGTAGTGGGTGGTGCCATCGCGCTCGTAGGAGGTGTCACGGAGCCGTCCGGCAATCCGCACGAGATCGCCAACCTGGGCCTTCTCATCGATATATTTGCGCTGGCCGTCACTGAAAATGACGACGCGGTTCCAATAGCTATCCTCGATCCACTGGTCGCCTTCTGCGCGGCGGCGATAGTTCGCGCATACCGAGATGTTCGTGACCTTCGGCTTGGCGTCGATCTCACCGATCCGTCCGATAATTTCGAATTTGGCAAAATTGATCATACGACCTCCTCACTGCGTCAGCCCAGCGGCGATGAGCGGTGGTTCAGCTGCTATCGGGTCGCCGAGGATCTCGTCGCTGGGCATATCTGCCAAGCATCGAGACCCGGATGCTATCGTGGAACACCGGTCTGGCGGTATCCCCCTAGCTAGGGGGAAGTCGGTTCTGCTGTCTGAGCTAAAGGCTCAGCGAATCGCGTGCTTGGTCTTTTAGAATCATTCTAAAACAACGCCGCTGCTCGCAGCGGAAGGATTCATGATTCTAAGTGATTCAGATTCAGTGCTGAAAAGGTCTGCAATTTCAATGATCTGTCGCGTTTATCCTGACCGCATGGGGGACTTTGCCTGACCCGGCGGGGGCGTCAACCTGACCGGTCGGGGGCAGATAGCTGACCTATTGGGGCTATCCTGACCGATTGGGGGCGATGGCCTTTGGCGCGCCAGCGCTCTGGAATGGTGTCATTCTGCCCCGTTTATCGAGCGTGAGCGAGCCGAAAACGGGAAGAACGTGAATCGGATAGCGACTCGGCAGAATCTAAGGGCTTTTGCGGGAATGCCACACAGTTCTATCCTGACCGGATGGGGGCTACAGAAAGTGTTTTAGCCTGCCCTGACTTGACGAGCGAGGACAGGTCAGGCAGCAATCGGACGAATCTGCTAAATATGCGTTCGGCCTATATGACATGGAACATGCGGAAAATCTAAGCGCCGATGCAGCGCAAGAGGCGCAAGCCGAGTCGGCGCCTGGCCGCGCTATGCGTGTCGCAGCGGCTTTGCAGGCGAAGGGTGGCGAAGAATTCGCCAAACCCGGCAGCATCGTCGAGATCAAATTCGTGAAAGGCCAATCGCTCAGCCTGACGGCGTCCCGATTGCTCGCGCTGATGATCCTGACCGCAGGCGGCGATGCTTGGCAAGATCGGCCGCATCGGATGCGCAAGGCCGATATTCGCCGCGGCCATAAGGGTAATGAACGTATCTCCGAAATGTTGGAGGAACTGCACCGGACCTTGTTTGCGATCGACGATCGGTCCTGGCGCGGCAAGAAAGCGACGCTGCGCTTTTCCCTGATCTCGTCGTCTCGCGAAGAGGCGGAAGATATAGACGGCGCGGATGCGGGTTGGATCGAATGGGAGTTTACGCCTGATGCGCGCAAGCTCATCCAGGAATCCGAGAGCTATGCTGTCCTGAATAGGCAGGCGGTGCTGGGCTTCCGATCGAGCTATGCGCTCAAGCTCTATGAGATTGGATCGCTGCGGCTCCATCGTCGCCAATCGACCTGGAAGGGCGATATGGCGGCGCTGCGCGCAGCGCTGGGCATATCGCCGGACGTGTATAAGGATTTCGCGCAACTGCGGCGCAAGGTGCTTGAAAAAGCGAAGGCCGAAATTGATCAGCTGGCTCACTTCCGCGTTGAGTGGAAGGAGATACGGCAGGGCCGAACGGTGACCGAGATCGAGTTCCGCTTCGAGCCAAAGGATGCGCCCGCGCAGATCGCAACCGTCGATGAGATTGAGAGGCATGCGACTGGACGGAAGGCGCGGCGCGAGGGTTCAGTGGAGTCGGTCGCCGAGATGGTTGACGTCGGATCAGTCGTGAAAGCGGCGATCAGCGGGCTGACCGCAGCAGAGAAGAGCTCTGAGATCGTCTTCCCCCAGGGAACGATCCGGTTCAATACCGAGACCCTGGCTGCGGTTGCCCGATCACATGGCGGCGGTTGGGATATCGATCTCATAGCTGACGCCTATCGTCAGCAGATGGGCGACCGTCTGGCAAAGCTCAAGGGTGCCAAATTGCTCAGCTCGTGGACCGGATTTTGCGAGAGTTTCGTGGCTCGAAGGGGTCGTCCATAGAGGGAATTGCACCGGTGCAATTTTCACACGCCCCCAACGAGTCAGGATGGGTCGCTTTTTTGAGGCCACTGATCGCCCCAACGTCCCTATTCGCCTTTGCAGCGAGGCATCACTTTCGAAATAACGCTTATGTTTGACGAAAAAGCGCAACTAGGGCTACTATACCCCTAGTTTCAAAAAGGGGCGCCCTGTGGCAGCATCACTAGACATCGACGACACCCATGATCTTCTTTCGGTGGCGACGCTTGCCCAGCGAACCTCATCGGTACTGGAGCGCCTTCGCGATTCTGCGCGCAGCGCCCGAGCGGATGATCGTCGGGAGCCGACCTTTCCGATTGGCAAGGCTGCGGATTTGGTCGGGCGAACGCCAGCTGCAATCCGCGACGCAGAAAAAGATGGCCGTCTTCCGCCGCCCCCGCGAACCGAGAATAATCGTAGAGTGGGTTATACGCTCGCGCAGCTCAATGATATGCGGGGCCTGTTCGGCACGAGACCTTGGCGGGCAGCAGACGACCCGTGCTGTGTCGTTGCTGTCCAGAACTTCAAGGGAGGTGTCGGCAAATCAACCCTGTCGGTGCATCTTGCTCAGTATCTCGCCATCCAGGGCTATCGGGTCGCGTTGATCGACTGCGATAGCCAGGCTTCCGCGACGACGCTGTTCGGCTATGTGCCGGATCTCGACCTGACCGAGGACGACACGCTTTATCCATTTCTTCGCCAAGAGGAGATGACGTCACTGGACTATGCGTTGCGCAAGACGCACTTTGATGGTCTCGAACTCATTCCTGCCAATTTGCGGTTGTTCCAGTCGGAATATGAGATCGCCGCCCGAATGGCACGAGGGCAGGGGGGGCTTATCGATCGTCTTTCCCAGGGCATCGCCAGCATCGCCGACCGGTTCGATGTCATCGTCCTCGATCCACCGCCAGCCCTTGGTGCCATATCTTTATCGGTTTTGCGCGCGGCGAATGCTCTCGTCGTGCCAGTGCCTCCCACCGTCATGGACTTTTCTTCGACTGCGGCGTTTCTGGCGATGCTTGATGAGACGATCGAGACGCTGGCCGAACGCGGCTTTGCCCCGACTCTAAAATTCCTGCGCTTTGTTGCCTCCAAGGTCGACGAGAACAAGTCGATGCAGAAGGAGCTGCTCACCTTGATGCGGACGCTCTTTGGCCACGCGATGGTGCGCACGCCGCTCAAGGATTCTGCTGAGATCGACAATGCGACGGCTCGTCTTATGACGGTTTATGAACTCGACGGCCCGGTGACAAGCAGTGCGGTGCGCAACCGCTGCCTCACCTATCTCGACGGTGTGAATGCCGAACTCGAGCTGGATATTCGAGCGATGTGGCCCAGCCATTTGAGCCGTTTGCGCAAGGAAGGTTTGGCGTGAATTGGGAAAATTGCACCGGTGCAATTCCGGGTAAAGGAACGGCTTCATGAGCAGGAAAAACGCGAGTTTCGCAGCAGAGCTGGCAGCGGGCATCAATCCGCCCGAAGACGGCGCTCCCGCGCCGCGTCGGCCTGGGCTGGGCGCCAATGTCCTCACCGGTAGGGAAAATCGATTGGCCGAACTGGCGGCAGGGACAGTCGTCAGCCGCACCCATGAACTGGTGGATCCCGCGCGTTGCCGGATGTGGGCGGGGCATAACCGGGAATATGCCTTGCTCAACGAAGAGCGGTGCGCCGATCTTATCGAGAGCATAAAGGCACAAGGGCGCCAGGAGATGCCCGCGATCGTCCGTCGTGTGCGCGGCGAACCCGATTATGATTTTGAGGTAATCTGCGGCGCGCGCCGTCATTGGTCGATCAGCTGGTTGCGCGGCCACAATTACCCTGACTTCCGCTTCCTGATCGACATTCGCGAATTGTCGGACGAGGAAGCGTTTCGCGTAGCGGACATTGAGAACAGGGCGCGCGAAGACCTCAGCGACCTGGAGCGGGCACGCGACTATCTCCGTGCGCTTGATGCCTATTATGAGGGCCGCCAGAAGGTCATGGCCGAGCGGATAAACGTCACAGAAAGCTGGTTGAGCCGTTATCTCGATCTCGCACGCCTACCAGCGGAATTAATGGTCGCCTTTCCCAATCCGCAGGATTTGCGGATCAAACATGTCACGGCGATCAAGCCTCTTCTGAAGCCCGATGATCGTCGCCAACGCGTATTTGCCGAAGCGGCCGCGCTCAGTGCTCGATCGGGAGGGGAGGGCGCTCCCATGGCTGTGCCGGAGATCGTCCGTGCATTGGCGCTGGCGGCCGATCCCCCCAAAAGGTCAGGATCCCCCAAGAAGTCAGGAATGGCGCAAATTGTTTCGAGCGAGACCGGGAAAGCTGTGCTCCGCATCGAGGGCAATGATCGCAAGGGAATTCGCCTGACACTTCTCAATAAGGGTGGGGCGTCTCGGGAGGATGCCGAGAAGGCCATTCGCGAGGTCCTTGACGCGCACTGGGCCTGAAGTGGGCCGACGCAAGAACGGGAGGCGTGACATCGAGCGGTCACGCCCCGCTACAACTCAATCAGTGGTGGTGAGCCGAGACATCGATACCGAGGCCAGCTAGCATCGAATCGAGTTCGGCCATTTCACGATCAAACTCTGCGAGCGCGGGTACAAAATCTGGGAGCGCCTGGGGCGGGGCAGGGGGACGCCCTACCGGACGGACAACAAACCCGAAGGCGATAGCCAGATCGCGCGTCATATAGGTCCGCCAAGCCTGACGACCGCTCACCTCCACTAGAAGGTCCAGTTCTGCCGCGCGAGAAAGCAGTTTGCCGGCACCAGAGATCGTCACGTCTAATCGTCGGGCGAGCATCCGAGGACTGACGACGGGGACAAACTGGACAAGGCTGAGCAACTCCACGAGCTTGCCAGGACGGTGCGCGCCATGGAGGGCTGCGGCGGCGCGTAAGCGGTCTTCCTCGATCGCCTGGAGCCTCACCAGCCCCTCTTCCGCCCGATCGGTGAGCGACAGGAGGTTACGCAGAACGATGGCCTGCGTGTCGCGCGGCGAGAGGCGAAGCGCCTTGTCGCCAATGGTCAGGCACGGCAGCACGGCCTGGGTGATCTTCATCGATCGCAGGAGCCCAGGGACGGCAAGCCACGGCGTGATCGTGTTGTCTGCGCGGGAGCGCCGGGCCGTAATCTCAAGCGCGCGGAGGAGGGCTGGCCGCTTGCTCCAATCTTCTGGGACGTCCGTTGAGATCGCGAGTTCGTCTCGCCAATAACGGGATTCGCGCTGGGCCAATTGCCGCTGCCAAATTGGAAGCGCATCACGATCGTCCAGATTGGTCGGCATCGGCCGGCGACCGGGCAGATTGACGGCGCATTCCCGTCCGAAAATATCAATTTCGTCAATCTCGGCGCCCTGCACCCGCAGCGCCGTGGTATAGCCGGTCCAGGTGGCGCGTCGCTGCCACGGTGCGGCGGCAGGACTGGCAGAAACACGGGCATCGAGGCGGCCTATCGCCGCTGCCGCCCGTTCCAGACGGGCGACTAGCCTGGAGGTCCAGATTGGCTCTGAGAGGTCTGGGATGGCCATGGGCATGGCATAAGAATATCCTCAAAATAGCTATAGCGTCTACCATGCTGTTGCTCTTTAATAATGGACATATGATAATTGCACTTATCACATAAGCAGATTTGACCGTTCTTTATAAGGTGGGCTACTGTCGGTTTCCCTATACGACCGGACTCCAGCCTATCCCGTGGCGTAGCGAGTCAGGATGATCCCAAACCGCCGGACTCCGGATATCAAACCACTGGACTGGGTTGCCGCCACAGACGCAAATCCCGCATAATTGCGTGCTTCTCGCACTTGCTGCGCCAAACATGCCGGGCCGATCTGCACCATTCAACGCTGGCCAGGACCGCGAGGAATTTATATCATACGCGGGCAACCGGTCGTTTGACCCCGTTATATGGAATGTGACAAATGGCCCTGATCGGCTACGCGCGCGTCTCGACCGACGAACAGGACACCGCCGCGCAGCTCAGTGCCTTGCGCGCCGAGGGTTGCACGGTGATCCTCGAGGACAAGGCGAGCGGTGGCAGCCGCGATCGGCCGAACCTTGCACGAGCGCTCGAGCGCGTGCGGCACGGCGACACGCTGCTGGTGGTGCGGATCGACCGCTTGGCCCGGTCGCTCTCGCATCTGCTCGAGATCGTCGAGACCTTGCGGGGGAAGGGGGCCTATTTCCGCTCGATCCACGATCCCATCGACACGTCGAGCGCGCAAGGCATGCTGATGACCCAGATGCTGGGCGCTTTCGCTGAGTTTGAGCGGGCGCTGATCCGCGAACGGACCAGGGCAGGCCTCAAGGCAGCTGTCGCGCGCGGCGCGCGGCCCGGAAACCCGAAGATGCGTTCTCGCGATCCGGCGGCGATCGCCGACATCCGGTACAGCCTCAAGGAGCGCTATCTCAATGAACTGCTCAACGATCGGCACCGGTGGTTGCCCACGGTAGCACGCCTGCGGCCGCACTTGCCCTGGGCGCTGGTCTTGCGGCAAATCCGCGCCATTACGCCGGCGGTGCGTTCGTTTAGCGAGCGGACGCTCGTGAAAGCTTGCCGAACGCTGGTCAAGGCCGGCTACGCCGACGCAGCGATCCTCGAGCCGGCACCAAGGCTGCCGCCTGACACGCGCGTCGCGCGCCTCGTCGCTGATCGGCTGAAGACGCATCCGAATTCGTCGCTGCGGGATATCGCATCCTGGCTGACCCGCGATCTGCGAGAGCCAACGCCGCGCCGTGGACTGGCGTGGTCGCCTGAAGGTGTCCGCCGGGTGATTGGCCAAGCCGAGAAGCTGTCGTTGATCTAGATTGCAGCGAGAATGTGGTCTGTCCAGGCAGGCGCTATGGAGATGAATCGCCGACAGAATCGGCAACTGAATGATCAGAAGCTCGCGGTGAGATTGAACGAGCCATAGCGCGTCCATCGTCTCGGCGGCGCATTGGGCGCGTCTCGCAAGAAGCGTCCTTTAGCAAGCAGCAGGCCGTCGAACTCGAACCTGAGCCGCGCGGGCACGATCCAGTAGCGGACGCGCGCCTCGATCTGGTGGCCGGCAAAATCGCCCGATCTGCTCGAGGCGTCGCGCACGCCGGTTGTGGAGAAGCTGTCTTCGTTGGCGGCAAGCCATATCGCGCGATAGACCGCGAACCAGTCAAGCCGTTTGCTGGGCGTTGCTTCAAGCCGGATGCCCGGCGTCACGATGTTGGCGCGACCGACCGCGTTGTAGAGACCGGCCGGCGCAAGCTCGGCACGTCGCATTCCGAACAACGTGTCGAACCGGCCGAAGCGTCCGCCAGGCTTGTCTCCACTGGCGCGATCGAACTCGACCGAGAGGCGCGGCCTCCAGCGTCCAGCGAAGCTGTAGCCGACATCGGCATGGATGAAGCTCGCGCTGACCGACTGCCGGGCCGCCGTCGGCGCCAGCGACGCGCTGATATGGCCGGTCTGATAGAGTGCCTCGATCTCGTAGTCGAACGCACCGCTTCGCGGCTCGGCGATGACTCTCCCGCCGAAGGTGTCAAGCGCGCGGTCTCGAGTCGGGCGACCCGGCGCGTCGCGCTCGCCGAGATGGAAATAGGTCAGTTCCCCCATTGTCGGTCCGATCACTCTGGCCTTGCTGACTTGACCACCCCAGAGCACGAGGTTGAAGCTCTCCCGATCAAGCCGCACTCTGGCGTCGCGGATGCCCTCATTGTCGTCAGGCAGACGGATCGGCGGCAGCGTGTAGATGAGCGTCGCCTTCCACCCCTGCGGTGCAGCGATGTCGGCGCGAAGCCCGGTATAGCCATTGGTGGTGTTGCGATAATCGTCCGCGGCCACGAGCCGCCGCGAGCCCAGATTGAGCATCATGCGACCGGCGGTGAGCGTAAGCTTCGTGCCCCGGCCGAAGGCTCCGTCGAAGTTGGCCGCGACATAAGCCTGGACCGGCTCCAGCACGTTCACTTCGTTTGTCGTCACCGGCGTTCCCGCATCGTCGCCCCAGACGCGGCTGTCGAACAGCTCGACCCCGACGCGGACAACGCCTTTGCGGTATTCGGCGAGAATATTGGTGCGAAGGTTTACCAGTTCGTCGCTGGTGTTGAACCCGGCCCGGGCCTGGCCGTCGATCGCCTCGTAGCGCAAGCGGATCGAACCCGAGAACGCGAGGCCATCGTCGGGCGGGGGCGCCTCGGCACGCGCTGGCGGCTGCTGCGCCCAAGCGGGTTGCGCGACGGCTGCAATCAGCGCGGTTGCGGATATGGGATATAGATGTTTCATAGAATCACTTACGATGATACATATGCACTATGAACGACACAACCGGCTCCGACATCTGGCTCGCGCTGCTGCATCAGCTTCCGGCGAAACCGCCCTATCTGCGCGTGAAGATATGGCGCCGCTTGCAGGCGGTGGGCGCCGTGCCGCTCAAGAACGCGGTCCATGTGCTGCCGCGCCGCGAGGAGACGGAAACCGCCTTCCGCGACCTGCTCGCCGAGATCACGTCGAGCGGCGGCGAGGCCGTGCTGATCGACGCGCGGCTGATCGAGGGCCAGAGCGATGCCGAGCTGCGCGCGCTGTTCGATGCCGCGCGCGACGCCGACTATGACGAGCTGGCGCAGGCCGCGCGCAATCTGCTCGATACGGGACCGGCCTCCGGCGCGGACATCGCCAAGCTCCAGCGGCGGCTTGCCGAGATCGTCCGGCTCGACTTCTTCGACGCGCATGGGCGGCAGGGCGCCGAAGCGGCGCTGCGCGAGCTGGACGAGCAGCGCTATGCCCATCCCGATGTGAGCCGAACGGACGCACCGCCCGAGCTGGCGCCCTCCGACCTTGCGAACCGCGTCTGGGTCACGCGGCGCGGCGTCCATGTGGACCGTATCGCCTGCGCCTGGCTCATTCGGCGCTTCATCGACCCGAAGGCCAGCTTCAAGTTCATCGACGGCAAGAGCTATACGCCCGAGGCTGGCGAACTGCGCTTCGACATGGTTGATGCCGAATTCACCCATGAGGGCGGTCGGTGCAGCTTCGAGACGCTGGTGCAGCGCGCCGCGCTCGACGGCGATGCGGCGCTGGTGGCGATTTCGGAGATCATCCACGAGTTGGACATCGGCGACGGCAAGTTCGACCGGCCCGAGGCGGCCGGGCTGGGCGCCATGCTATCGGGCGTCTGCGCGTCCACCGACGACGATCTGGAGCGGATCGCGCGCGGCGGCGACGCGCTCGGCCAGTTCCATGCCTATTTCAGCAGCCGGAAGGCCGAGCGGTGAGCGTCGCCGTCACCGATCCGCTGGAGCGGTCAGAGACAGCCCACGATCACGGCATCCCCTTTGGTGAAGCCGTCAAGGTGTGGGCGCGGATCGCATCGCTGAGCTTCGGCGGTCCGGCGGGACAGATCGCGGTGATGCACCGCATCCTGGTCGATGAGAAACGCTGGATCGGCGAGGAGCGGTTCCTGCACGCGCTCAACTATTGCATGTTGCTTCCCGGCCCCGAGGCGCAGCAGCTCGCCGCCTATATCGGTTGGCTGCTCCACAAGACGAAGGGCGGGCTGGTCGCGGGCGCGCTGTTCGTGCTGCCCGGCTTCCTCGCCATCCTGGCGTTGAGCTTCCTCTATGTGCTGCTTGGCGCTTCGCCGCTGGTCGAGGGGCTGTTCTTCGGCCTCAAGGCCGCGGTGCTGGCGGTGGTGATCCAGGCGGTGGTCCGGGTCGGCTCGCGCGCGCTCAGAAACAACGTCATGCGCGGCGTTGCGGCGGCCGCCTTCGTCGCCATCTTTTTCCTCGACGCACCCTTTCCGCTGATCGTGCTGGCGGCCGCGCTTGGCGGTTATGTCGGCGGACGCCTCGGCTTGTCGGCGTTCAAGGGCGGCGGCGGGCACGGCGCGGCGGGCGGCAATGTGGTCCATGACCGCGACACCGCGCTCGGCGAGGGGCTGCCCGACCATGCCCGCCCCAACCTCGCCTGGTCGCTCAAGATCACGGCGGCGCTGCTTGTCCTCTGGCTTGCGCCGGTCGCGGCGATGCTCGCGCTGCTCGGTCCCGATGACGTGTTCTCGCGCATCGCGACCTTCTTCAGCCAGATGGCGGTCGTGACCTTCGGCGGCGCCTATGCGGTGCTGGCCTATGTCGCGCAGGAAGCGGTCGATACCTATGGCTGGCTCAAGCCCGGCGAAATGCTCGACGGGCTGGGCCTGGCCGAGTCCACGCCGGGTCCGCTCATCATGGTGACGCAGTTCGTCGGCTTCCTTGCGGCGTTCCGCGAATCCGGCTCCTTGCACCCGCTCGTCGCCGCGACCTTGGGGGCGATCCTCACGACCTGGGTGACGTTCGTGCCTTGCTTCCTGTGGATTTTCGCGGGTGCCCCCTTCGTCGAGACGCTGCGCGGCAACAGGGCGCTCTCCGGCGCGCTCGGTGCGATCACGGCCGCCGTGGTCGGCGTGATCCTCAACCTCGCGCTCTGGTTCGCCATCCACACGCTGTTTGGCGAGGTGCGCGAGGTCGGGATCGCGGGCGCGCGCTTCGACGTGCCGGTCCTGGCTTCGCTCAACATCCCGGCGCTGCTGCTGGCGGCGGGCGCCGCGATCGCCGTGTTCCGGTTCAAGGCCGGGATGATCCCGGTGCTGTTCGCCTGCGCCGGCCTCGGCGCGGCCTATGTCCTCCTCAGATGAACGGAGAAACCCGGTGACGGATATTTCGCGCAGATCGGCGGTGAAAGCCCTTGGAATAGGAGCAGTGGCAATGGCAGCGATGGACAGCGTCGAAGCGCAGGAAACCAGAGCAGCGCCGCCCCCGGCGTTTGCCGGCCAGCATCAGCCCAAGCCGCTCAAATTCGATCCCGCTAGGCTCGACGGGCTCTCGGAACGGCTCGTCAAATCGCATTGGGAGAACAACTATATCGGCTCGGTGCGAACGCTGAACATGATCGAGACCCGGCTGGCGGCCGCGCTCGCCGATCCCGACCTGCCGCCGGTCGTCTATGGCGGCCTCAAGCGCGAGGAACTGCACCGCACCGGCTCGGTCGTGCTGCACGAGGTCTATTTCGACGGGCTGGGCGGCAACGGCCAGGCCGGCGGCGCGGTGCGCGACGCGATTACCGCCGCGTTCGGGTCGTTCGCTACATGGGAAGCCGAGTTCCGCCGCACCGGCATGAGCCTTGCGGGCGGATCGGGCTGGACGATCCTTGCCTACAACCTCCACACCCGCTCGCTCCACACCCATTGGGCCTGGGATCATATGCACGGCGCGGCGGCGGGTGTCCCGCTGCTGGCGCTCGATATGTATGAGCACAGCTTCCACATGGACTATGGCACACAAGCCGCACGCTATATCGACGCCTGGTTCAAGAACCTCGATTGGGAAGCCGTCGATCGCCGCTATGAGCAAGCGGCAGCAGTCGCGCGGAGCTGACGTTGCGCGTAACGGTGGATGGCCCGCATCGGGCGCGTGAGCTTGCGCTTTCCTTTTGCGAATAATTCGCAGATAAAGGCCGAAGCCTCGGCGGGATCACAGGATTCGTGCCGACCCGTCTCGCCGGAAAGAAAGGCCGCATCCGACCCTGCCATGCTGATCGTCCGGCTGCTTTCCTTGCTGTTCGTTCTGACGCTGGCCTTCTCCCACGGCGGTCCGGTGGCGTCGATCAGCCACGATCATGTCGTCGCGGCCGACCATCATCATGCGGAGCATGGCCATAGCCACAGCGATGCGCCCGATGCCGATCATGAATCGGACGGAACCAGCGCCCATGTTCATCTGCTCGTCGACCGGCTCGCTTATGCGGCGCCGGTCCCGGCGACGAGGCTCGGCCGCGCGCCCCGGCACTGGCCGCACAACCAACCGCAAATGCCTTCGGCCGTTCTCGCGCCGCTGCTCGAACCGCCCGCCGCCTGAGCCTGGTGCGGCAACCGCCGCATGAACGCGGTGCGGGCCTGTCCCGCGCCGTTTCCCCAGGCATGTGCCGGCGGGCTGCTTGCCCGTCCGGCGCCCAGGAAAGTCATATCATGTATCCATTCCGGGCCAGACCCTCGGCGCTTGGCCGCACGGTCCTCCTTGCCCTGATGGCCTTCTCCTTCGCCGGCGCGGCTTTCGCGCATGGCGTCGCCGAGGGCGACCAGGGCTATATCGAGCAGACGAGCGGGCCGCAGATCGGCGCGTTCCTCTATCTCGGCGCCAAGCATATGGTGACGGGCTACGATCACCTGCTGTTCCTGTTCGGCGTCATCTTCTTCCTCTACCGGATGAAGGATGTCGCCGCCTATGTGACGCTGTTCGCCATCGGCCACTCGACCACGCTGATCGCGGGCGTCCTCATGGGCACCCATGTCAGCGCCTATCTGGTCGACGCGATCATCGGCCTGTCGGTCGTTTACAAGGCGCTCGACAATCTCGGCGCGTTCCAGCGATGGTTCGGCGTCCAGCCCAACACCAAGGCGGCGGTGCTGATCTTCGGCCTGTTCCACGGCTTCGGCCTGGCGACCAAGCTGCAAGACTTCTCGCTCTCCTCGGACGGCCTGATCGTCAATCTCCTCTCGTTCAATGTCGGCGTCGAGATCGGCCAGATCCTCGCGCTCGCCGCCATCCTTATCGTCATGGGCTATTGGCGGCGCACGCGCAGCTTCTCGGCCCATGCCTTCACCGCCAACGTCCTGCTGATGACCGCCGGCTTCGTGCTCACCGGCTATCAGCTCGCGGGCTATGCTCTGGAAGGAGCCGCATCATGACCCAAGTTCCGCAACCCGGCATCGGCGAGTTGCCGAGCCTGCGCCAGCTCAACCGCGCGACCCTGATCGCGTTCGGCGCCGCCGTCATCCTCGTGACGACCGTGCTTCCGGCCGAATATGGCGTCGATCCCACCGGCGTCGGCCGCTTGCTCGGGCTGACCGAGATGGGCGAGACCAAGCAGGCCGACGCCGCAAGCCATGCCGCCCCGGCGCCGCCCGCGGTCGCGGCGCCCGCCGCCTCGCCGACGCCCGCCCTGAAGGCCGGGGAACCCGTCGAGGTGACGCTGACCCTCGCCCCCAATGAGGGCCGCGAGGTCAAGGCGACCATGAAGGCGGGCGGCGAGTTCGACTATCGCTGGGCAACCGACGGGCCGGAGGTACGGTTCGAGCTGCACGGCGAGCAGACCGGCGCCGCCGAGGGCGATTATACCAGCTATGAGAAAGGCAGCTCGGCGGGCGCATCGGGCAAGTTCCGCGCCCCCTTCGACGGCACGCATGGCTGGTATTGGCGCAACCGCACCGACCGGCCCGTCACCATCACCGTCACCGCTACCGGCGACTTCGAGAAATTCGCCGCGCTTCCCTGACATCTCACTTCATTCTGAAAGGACATCACCATGCGTATTGCTCTTATTGCTCTTGCCGCCTTCGCGCTCCATGCCGGCCCGGCGCTCGCCCATCCCGACCATGACGACGAGGAGCATGAGGCGCGCACGCCCCAGCAGACCGCCCGCGACAATGTGATCCGGCTCGTCAGCCAGGCGAAACTGCCGGCGAGCTGGTCGCGGGCAACCGTGGCCGGCACGCGCGAGCGGACCAGCCGGGGCCAGCGCCAGACGATCGTGACCTTCCGCAACGACGCGGAATCCGACCCGGCGCGCAAGCTGTTCCATGTCGTGCTGACGACGGACGGCCAGTTCGTCTCGGGCGACTTCCGCCAGCCCTGATTTCCGAGGGACGCCGGGGCTATCCCCCGGCGTCCCCAATCCTAGCGGATCGGCCAGTGCGGATGCAGCTCGTCGATCATGAACGCATGGGCGGTGCGGCCCTCCGGGTGGCCTTCGACCAGATGGGGATGGTCGGGCGGCAGGCCGTCATGGTCATGCGCCACCACTTCGGGGTCGTCCCTCGGCCAGATCAGGAACGCGGTAATGGTGCCAAGCAGCCCCAATATGGCGGCGGCCGCGAACGCGAGGCCCATGCCGCCCAGCGCGCCGGTCTGGCCGGCGAGCGGATAGGCGACGAGCCAGCACACATGGCTGAGCGCAAACTGCGCGGCGAACAGCGCGGGGCGATCTTCGGCGCCCGATGAGCGGCGCAGCAGGCGGCCGCCCGGCGTGATGCTCGCCGAATAGGCGATGCCGAGCACCAGCCAGCCCGCAAGGATCACCCCCCAATAGCTGGGTGACGCATGGCCGCCCCAGGAGACAGCCAGGGCGGCGAGCGCCAGCGTCATTGCGGTTGCCGCCGACAGCATCACCGTGCGGTCAGGGAGCTTTTCGAGCAGGCGCGGCAGCAGCAGCGCCGCCAGCATCGAGCCGCCGCCGAACGCGGCGAGCGTGACCGCCACCGCGCTTTGCCCGCGCCCCAGCGCCGCCTGCACCAGCACCGGCGTATTGACGATCACCATCGCGCTCGCGGCGGCGGCGGCAAGCGTTACCGCCAGCAGCCCACGCAGACGGGGCGTCTTGAGATAGAGCCGGGCGCCCCGCGTCGTGTTGTCGTAAATTCCGCCCTTCGGTTTGGCGGCGGAGCGCGGCAGCACGGTGGTCAGCACCAGCAGCGCCGAGCAGGCAAACCCGATCGCGGTGCCCGAGAACAGCCAGTGGAAATTCATCACCGTCAGCAGCGCGGCGGCGAGCATCGGGCTGGTCAGGCTCTCCATGTCGTAGGCGAGCCGCGAGAGCGACAGCGCGTTGGTATAATCCTTCTCATCCGGCAGCACGTCGGGGATGGTGGCCTGGAAGGTCGGCGTGAACCCGGCCGAGGCCGATTGCAGCACGAAGATCAGCATATAGACTTGCCAGACCTCGCTGACGAACGGCAGCGCGAGCGCCACCAGCCCGCGGATCACGTCCATCGCCACTAGGAAGCTGCGGCGCGGCAGGCGGCTCGCATAGGCGCCAACGATGGGAGCGACGCCGATATAGGCGACCATCTTGATCGCCATCGCGGTGCCGAGCACCGCGCCCGCATCGGCCCCGGCGATGTCGTAGGCAAGGAGGCCGAGCGCGACCGTGGCGAGGCCGGTGCCGACCAGCGCGATGATCTGCGCCAGGAACAGATGGCGATAGGTCCGATTGGCGAGAACCGAAAGCATGGCGGGTATCCTTGGTGGGTCCGCTCCCATGCGCGGTCGGCGCATGGGAGCGGCATGGGGTCAGCTTGCGGCGGGCGCCGTGTCCGCCGGCATCTGCGCTTCCGGCTCGGCCCTGCGACCATGCACGAGGCGGTAGAGCGCCGGCAGCACCAGCAGCGTCAGCACCGTCGAGGAGATGATGCCGCCGATCACCACGGTCGCGAGCGGCCGTTGCACCTCGGCGCCAGCGCCGACATTGAATGCCATCGGCACGAAGCCGAGGCTCGCCACCAAGGCGGTCATCAGCACCGGACGGAGCCTTGTCAGCGCGCCTTCGCGGATCGCGTCCTCAAGGCCGCCGCCGGACTCGCGGAGCTGGCGGATGAAGCTCAGCATCACCACGCCGTTCAGCACCGCCACGCCCGAGAGCGCGATGAACCCGACCCCCGCCGAGATCGAGAGCGGCATCCCCCGGATCAGCAGCGCCGCCACGCCGCCCGTGAGCGCCAGCGGCACCCCGGAGAACACGATGGCGGCATCCTTGCCCGACCGGAACAGCCAGTAGAGCAGCCCGAAGATCAGCAGCAGCGCGGCGGGCACGACCAGGCGCAGCCGCTCGGCCGCCGAGATAAGCTGTTCGAACGTGCCGCCATAGCTCACCCAATAGCCGGGCGGGACTTCGACCTCGGCGCCCACCTTCTCGCGCAACTCCTCGATGAACGAGCCGAGATCGCGGCCGCGCACATTGGCGGTCACGACCACGCGCCGCTTGCCGTCCTCGCGGCTGATCTGGTTGGGGCCGATGACGACCTCGACCTTGGCCACATCGGCGAGCGGCACGAACCCGCGCGGGTCGGCGCCATTGCCGGCCAGCGGTATCCGCAAGCGCCCGATTTCGTCGGCCTTGCTGCGAATGTCCTCCGGCAACCGCACGATCACCGGAAAGCGGCGGTCGCCCTCGAACATCTGGCCAGCTTCCCGGCCGCCGATCGAGACGGCCACCACATCCTGCACGTCGCCGATGTTGAGGCCGAGCCGGGCCAGCGCCGCCCGGTCGGGCGTGATCTGGAGCACGGGCAGACCCGTCACCTGCTCGACGCTGACATCCTGCGCGCCCTCGATGCCGCTCACCACGCCTTCGATCGACTGGCCGATCTCATGGAGCCGGTCGAGATCGTCACCGAACACCTTGATCGCGACATCCGCTCGCACACCCGACAGCAGTTCGTTGAACCGCATCTGGATCGGCTGGGTAAACTCATAATTGTTGCCGGGGATGGTTTCTGCGGCCGCCTGCATCTCGCGGACGAGCTGCGCGCGCGGCTTGCTCGGATCGGGCCATTCGCTGCGATCCTTCAGCATGATGAAGGTATCGGCGACCGAGGGCGGCATCGGGTCGGTCGCCACCTCGGCGGTGCCGATCTTGGCAACGATCCGCTCGACCTCGGGGAACTGCTTGAGCCGGGCTTCGAGCGCGGTCTGCATCCCGATGGCTTGCGTGAGGCTGGTGCCGGGGATGCGCAGCGCATGAAGCGCGATGTCGCCCTCGTCGAGATTGGGAACGAACTCCGATCCCATCCGCGTCGCGGCGAAGCCGGAGATCGCCACAAGGGCGATGGCTCCTGCGACGAACGCAACCCGCAGCCGCAAGGCGGCATCGAGCGCGGGCGCATAGAGCTTGCGCGCCCAGCCCATGAGGCGGCTTTCCTTCTCCTCGACCTTGCCGGTGACGAACAACGCGACCGCTGCCGGCACGAAGGAGAGCGACAGAATGAGCGCGAAGGTCAGCGCCATGACCACCGTGATCGCCATCGGGTGGAACATCTTCCCCTCGACGCCGGTGAGCGCGAAGATCGGCACATAGACGAGCGCGATGATGAGCACGCCGAACAGCGACGGGCGGATCACCTCGGAGGTGGCCGACGCCGCCAGCGAGAATCGCTCCTCGCGATCGAGCAGACGCCCCAGGCGGTGCTGCGCCTCGCCGAACCGGCGCAGGCAGTTCTCGACGATGATGACCGCGCCATCGACGATCAGCCCGAAATCGAGCGCGCCGAGACTCATCAGATTGCCCGACACGCCCGCGCGAAGCATCCCGGTGATCGTCATCAACATGGTGATCGGGATGACCGCCGCCGTGATGAGCGCCGCGCGGATATTGCCCAGCAGCAGAAACAGCACGACGATGACGAGCAGCGCGCCTTCGAGCAGGTTCTTCTCGACAGTCCAGACCGCCCGTTCGACAAGATCGATGCGGTCATAGATCGCCACGGCCTTCACGCCCGCCGGGAGTGCCTTGGCCGCTTCTTCAAGCCGCGCGGCTGCCGCGCGCGCGACGATCCGGCTATTCTCGCCGGCCAGCATGAACACGGTGCCCAGCACCACTTCCTGCCCGTTTTCAGTCGCGGCCCCGGTCCGCAACTCCTCTCCCATCCCCACATCGGCCACATCGGCGACGCGAATCGGCACGCCGCCGCGATTGGTGACAATGATCGACTTGAGATCGTCGATGCCCGAAGCCTGACCTGGCACGCGGACCAGATATTGCTCGCCATAGCGTTCGACATAGCCGGCACCGACATTGGCGTTGTTGCGGCCGAGCGCCTCGACCACATCATTGAGCGTCAAGCCATAGGCCGAGAGCCGGTCGGGCAGCGGCGTCACATGATATTGCCGCTCATAGCCGCCGATACTGTTGACCTCGGTGACGCCTGGCGTGTTGCGGAGTTGCGGCCGGATCACCCAATCCTGAAGCGTGCGCAAATCCTCTGGCGTGTAACGGCTGCCATCGGACTTGCGGGCGTTTGGCTCCGCTTCCAGCGTATACATGAAGATTTCGCCCAGCCCGGTCGCGATCGGTCCCATTTCGGGGATGACGCCTTCGGGAAGCTGGTCGCGCGCGGTCTGGAGCCGCTCGTTGATGAGCTGGCGCGCGAAATAGATATTGGTGCCATCCTCGAACACCGCCGTCACCTGGGAGAGACCGTAGCGTGACACCGAGCGCGTATATTGGAGGCCAGGCAGGCCGGCGATCGCTGTCTCGACCGGAAAGGTCACACGCTGCTCTGCTTCGAGCGGCGAGAAGCCGGTCGCTTCGCTGTTGATCTGAACCTGGACGTTGGTGATGTCGGGTGTGGCGTCGATCGGCAGGCGCTGGAAAGCCCAGACGCCGATACCGCACAGCAGCACGACGACGGCGAGAACCGCCCAGCGGAAGCGGATCGCGGCCGAGACGATATGTTCGAGAAAGCCCGAGCTTGCGGGCGCGGGGATGGTCTCAATGGTCATGGCTGGCCCCCGACTTGTCGATGTCGGCCCGGATCAGGAACGCGCCATCGGTCACATATTCGGTGCCGGGTTCGAGGCCGCCGAGCACTTCGGTCCATTCGGGCGTGCGGCGCCCGATCTCCAGCATCCGCACCTCATAGGTGTTGCCGACCTTGGCATAGACCACCTCGAAATCGCGGAACCGCTGGATCGCCTTGGTCCTGACCGCGAGCGGCACTTGCGCCTCGGCGACGGCGAACGATCCCTCAATCCCCATACCGGGGCGGAAAGTCTGCGAGGCGGATGCCGGCAGATGGACATGCGCCATCATCGTCTGGCTGGCGACGTCCGCGGTCGGCAGCACGGCCTCCACGGGCGCGTCGAGCTTCGCTTCGCCCGACAGGCTCCGCACGCTGACCCGCTGGCCTACGCGCACGCGCTCGGCGTCGCGGGGATAGACGAAGAACTCGGCATGGAGCTTCGTGGGATCGGCAATCACGAACAGCGCCCGGTCGCCGGTGGTGTCGCCGACATTGGCGTTCTTTTCGATGATGGTGCCGCTGATCGGTGCGGGCACCGCATAGGTCTGGAGCGAATGGCTGGACTCGACGCGCAGCAGGGTCTGCCCCCGGCTGACCCGATCGCCGAGCTTGCCGCTCATCCAGACGATCTGGCCCGGAAGCCGGGCGCGGACATCGGCCTTGCCTTCGGGCGTGATCTCGATGCGCCCGCCCATGTCGATCAGCTCGGCGACGGTCGCGGAACCCGCGCGCTCGGTCTTGACGCCTCCGGCCCGCGCCGCCTCGGCCGAAATCCTCGTGCGGCCCTCATAGGAGGCGTAGGTCCAGTTGTGCGTGCGGCCGCCCTCGACGGCGCGCACCTTCACGTGGAACGAATGCGGCTCGATCACCACACCGCCGCCGCGCAGATAGTCCTCCTGCGGGGTGAAGGCGAAGCGGTCGACCTTGCCGCCGAGGCGCGACAGCTCGATGGCAAGCTGCACGTCGCGCGGCGGCACGGGTTTGTCGCCACGATAGGGATAGACGTGGAACTCGGGATCGACGCCGTCCTCGAAGATCGTGATCTCGACCGCGAAATCGCCGTCGCGCAGCATCCGGCCGCGATGGGGGCCGCGTTCATACTCGCTGGCGGCAGCGTCGGCCTTGGGTTCGGCGGTTTCGGTCGTCGTCGGGGACTCGCCGCAACCGGCGAGCAGGACAAAAGCGAGCAGTGTGCCCGTGATAGGAATGGATCGTGTCATCAGCGGTTCTCCGCGCTGGCAAGAAGGGGAGCATGGCGGCCGGTCAGCCGGTCGAGACGGACGCCTGCGAGGTGGAAGCGGCGCAGCAGCTCGACCCGGCGCGAGCGCGCGTCGGTCAGGGCTTGGCTCGCCTGGTTGATTTCGAGGAAGGTGAAAGCCGTGCCGCCACGCGCGAAGCCATCGCGCACCAGCATCACGGCGCGTTCAGCACTGGGCAGCACCTCCCGGTCGATCCGGGCGATCTCGGTGGCAAGCGCCGCGCGCTCGGCCACAAGCCGGTCGACGTCGCGGCGGATTTGCGCTCGCACCACCGCGATCTCGGCCTCGGCCGCCTGGGCTTCGGCATTGGCGCGCGCGACATTGCCGCGATTTGCTGACCGGCTGCCCAGCGGGATCGACCCGCCGATCATGATGGCGACGTCATTGCCTTGACCGAAATGGCGCAGGCCCACGCGCGCGGTCGGGTCGGAGACATTGCCGGTCTCGGCGAGCCGGACCCGCGCGCCTGCCGCATCACGCTCGGCGGCGAGCAGCGCGATGTCAGGGCTGTCATCGTCCGGCGCCATAGCCGCGTCCACGCTGGCGAAAGGCGCCGTGTCGAGGCTGTAGTCGGCGCCGCCGCCCCACCAGGAAGCGAGCGTGGCGCGCGCGATGCGGGCGTTCTCTCGTGCCTGGTCGAGCGCGATCCGCGCTTGCGCCACGGCGGTTTTGGCCCGTTCGCCGGCGAACAGCGGATCGAGCGCGCGGTCCACGCGCCGGGCAGTCTCCGCTTCGACGCGCTGGGCAGCGGCAAGCCGTTGCTGCGCGATCGGGATCGCCGCTTCGGCCGCCAGCGCCTCGACCCATGCGGCTTGGACCTGCGCCATGAGATCGAGCATCCGAAGGCGATTGCGTGTCGAGGTCGCGTCGAGATCGGAACGGGCGGCGCCGATGCGGGCCTCGCGTTTGCCGCCGCGTTCCCAGGTGCGTTCATACCATGCGGTTGTCTGGGAGCGATCGACTGGAGAATAGGGGCCGGTGCCCATGAAATCCTCGACATCGACGCCGACGACATCACGCGGCCGCACATCGGCCTGGGTGATGGCGGCATCAGCCGCCTGGAGCCGCGCGGCATTGGCCGCAACGGAAGGATCGCCGGACGCGACGCGCGACAACGCATCGGACAGGCTGAGGGTCTGCGCCGCGCCGATCGAAGGCGCGGACAATGTGGCCAGCGCTGCGCTTATCGCAAGCGTGCGCCGCAGACGCGCCGATGGGCGCGCAACAAGAAGGGAAAACATGACAGAGACGGTCTCACGAGCAGGCGTGGCAGATGCCGCGCCTCATGTGACGCGGCGGCTCAGCTTGGGATCGCGAGGCTCTTGGGAGGTCGTTCGGGGCCGGAAATGCGCAAGCTTGGTGTCTGGTTATCCGGCGCAAACCCATGCAGCGCGCCGGACAAGACGAGTTGAGCAGCCTCCGCTGCAGCCGTCACCGGTACAGCCGATCCGCCATCGCCATGATGGTGATGGCTGCCGGGCAGATGGTCGGCCGGATCTTTGTCGCCGGGTTGGGGCGCGTGATGATCGTCGGCATGGTCTTGTATGATGGAAGTTTCGCTGAACAAGGAATGGTCGTGTTCGAACGAAACACCCGGCGCATGCTGGATCTTGTCGATAGACGTGGAGAGCGAGGTGCCGGCGAAGACGACGGCCAAGGCGATACAAAGCATCGCCCAAAACCGGTTCGCGAGGAAGAGCCTCGAAATGCGCATGGATGGGGTTCTAGCCGGTGAAGGGCGGTGGCTCAATCAGGAACTACTTCCCACGACATGGAATCAGATTTGGCCGGTGGAACGGTTAAATTTGGTTTGTTCGTTGGACGATGAATGCGCGAATGCGTTGCGTATCGCTCGATGCGCCGCTTCCAGCTTTGAGATCATGAACCGGCGAGCCATTCGCTCTCGTGCGGCTTTGATCTGAAGGATAAAGGCGGAAGACCAGTGGCCGTCTGCCATCAGCAAGCGATCGAGCCCGCCGCGATCTGTCCTGGCTATGAACCTTTCGATCGCTGGCGGTGCTTCAGGACCAAAAAGCGCGGCACCTACATCGGGATTGGTTTCGATGATGCCGCAAGCGGCGGCAAGCAGGCACCGGCGCAGGAGCGGCGATGCGGTGGCCAGCGGGTTGCGAGTGTCGCTCGAATAGAATTGGAGACCGATGTAACCGGGCGTCATCGCATCGCACGCGAAATCGTTCAGCGCGATATTCCGTGTCCTGCACCACCAATATTCGTCGTTTGGCGGCTTCTTGGTCAGGAGGCTGCAAACGTCTCGAACCTCGTTGAGGAGTTGGCCGGCCGACGTGAAGTTGAAGCGGAACTGGTCAGGGGTCCTACCCCTAATCGCGCCCATGCATTGCTGCTCGAACGCAATGATATGATCCCAGCGAACCCGGGTATCCTTCCCGGCATAAAGGGCCGGCGCCGAGGTTCTTTCCATCGGTTGCCAGCAGGCTTCGCAAATCATCCGCAGCGGACCGCGCGCGGGCATCGCAAATCGCCATGTCCGCGACCCGCAACCATTGCAACGATCCTCCAGCGGCCAGCGGTGCCGATGGCAAAAGCCCACGGCGGCCAGCACCCACTGACGCCGGACGTGTGCTGGCCGGTCGGATGCGAAATCTTCCGCGAGACACCGGCTGCACCAACTGACGTGCAACCGTGGTATCGGGATCAGCCCGGTAGAACTGGCTGACCCTGGGAGGTGTTCCCAGGCCAGAAAATCGGGCGGCAAAGCGGGATAATGTTTCGCGAGACTATGTTCGACCAAGCGCGCTGCCGACACGTTGAGGTCGTCGGCAGTCGCATTGATCCAGGCCATTGTCGGGCGAATATCCGGGTGGCGCCAGTCGCCCATGCGATCTCGGACAGCCTTTGGCGCCGGTAGCCCTCGCCCTCGGCGGGAATGGCGCTGACGCGCGTGCCAGGACGTCAGCAGTTCGTCAGCGAAAGGATATTCATGCCGCACGGCGCCGCAACGCCCGCTTGGTACTGGCGATGACTTGCATCGAGACGAGCGGGAGCAATAGTTGCTCATCATCGAAGCTGTCGGCGTCGATCATCTCGCGGCCGCTTCGGATCGCCGCGATTGCGACAGCCTCCATCAATCGGAATATTCGGCCTGTCACGCCCTCGCTCAATGCGATGACGCGCTGGCGGACATCAGGTTCATCGAGCAGGGAAGGGCGGCGCAAGGGCAGCAGACCGGCGAAGCTCGCCATGAGCTGGCGCAGGGCGTGATCGTTGCGCCATGGAGACAGCTCGAAGGCGGCGAAGCGGTCGGCGAGATTAGGATCGGTGAGTATCGCGATACGTGCATCTTCGGTGCCCGCGCACACGATCGGGATTCTGAGGTCGTTGGTCAGAAAGCGAATGGTGTTGAGAAAAATCCGCTGTTGGCGCGGCGAGCCTGCCAGCATCTTGTCGATTTCGTCGAGGACCAGCACCTTCGTCCCGAATTCCCCAAGGGTGCGACGAGCCAGAGAGCGCAGTGATCGCAGGGAGATATGGTCGAACTCGGAGTAGTTCATCGCCAGCATAAGCTCGGTGTAGAACTCGTCCTCGGTAGGCTGTGGCGGCATCTGCACCTTGACGACAGGCATGATCCTAAGGCCGGCGCCTTTATCATACCGGGTTGCGTGCAGCTCTGCGAAGCGATTGAGGATCTCGCTTTTGCCCATACCAGTGGAACCGAAAAGCAGGAGGCAGGGCATGCGGCCGCGCGGGGGATAGGTCAGCAGATCTTCTAGCCTGCCGAGCGCGGCTTCGGATTGTGGCAGCGATAGCCATCGATCGCGTCTCAGCCAGTCGATGCGTTCGTCGTCGGATAGCCCTGCCTGCTCGCGATATGCCGGAAACAGGTGATCGTAAAGGTCGGTCATAGTCGCTCCTCGATCTGGAATGGAACGATAGGCGCGCTATCCTCCGGCTCGGACGATACCGGCAAAGCCATTGAAGGGGCTGCGGTGGCAGGAGGAAGGCCAGCCTCCAGAGCATAGGCGATGCGCTGGGCGGATTTTCGCGCTGTCTTGGTCTTGTGGGCCGCTTCGAGGACGATGCGCCGCTGCTCGTTCACCATGTCAAACAGCGATTGCTCGTCGACGGCCTGGCGCCCGCGCTCGCGCAGTGCTCGCACTGCAAGGTCGTGCTCGAACTTCGTGATGGCAGGCCGTCGCCGATCACGAAGCGGAACCGTCAAATGCTCGGTATCGGACAACTCGACGTAAACAGCCGAGAGGTTGAGCGGATTATATTTGATCGGGAGCTTGTGGTCGCAGTTCGCGATGAGGCCGGCCAGACTGCCATGCCAGTAGAACGCATGGAACAGCTCGATCCCCTCGCGCCTGACCTTCCGCATCTCGAACGGGAGAAAGTTGAAAAGGAAGCGAGCGGGATCGGCGGGGAGCCGGAGCGGATCAGCGCGGTTGCCCAGCCCGTCGGCCCAGGCCGTGAGCGGCGGGACGCCAAGCTCGCTGTGAATCGAGCCATGATAGACGCCGACTTCGAGCGCGAACCACTGCTCGAACTCGCGCAGCGTCATACAGGCCCGGCCTTCGGCGTCATAGTCGCCTTTGGCCTTTATGTTTGCAAAGGTCGTACCGGGCAGGAGATGCACGGCGCCGACCGCGGTTCCGATCAAGCGTTCGATGTGGCCACCGTAGTGCGGCGTGCGCCGGGGGCGGTGCTTGAGGTCGATGCCATGCTGCTCGCAGCCGCGCTCGAGTGCCCGGGACCGAAACTCTGCGGCATTGTCGAGATGCAGAGTTTCGGGGATGCCGAAAACGGGATAGTCGAGGTTGATCTCCCGCTCCTGAAGCCAGGTTGCCTTCGGCAGGACTGCATGGCGGATCGCCATGCCTACAGACGTGGCTGAGGGTCTCTCAAGCGAGATGTAGAAGCCCGGAATGACCCGCGTCGCTACGTCGATCTGAAGGGTCAGCGTTGGTCGACCAAGCGGTTTGCGGAAATGCTCGTCGACGATGATGATATCGGCAGGTGTGTGGTCTATTTGTACGATCTGCAGCGGGTAGTCGGCAGTGTAAGATCGCGTCACGGGTCGATATCGATCAGATGCAGCCTTCGCACCGTCGCGCGCCCTGGTGAGGCGTTCTCGGTCAATCGCGGCAACGCGCGCGGCGATGGTCTTGCGTGTCGGGGCGCGAAGGCCGCGTTCATAACAGGCATGCCGAATCTCGCGTAGCAATCGCGCGAGGGTCGGCTTGGGGCGCGTCAAGTAGAACCGCTCGATTTCGGAGGCGACTACCTGGTCGATCTCCGGCGCCAATCGGCGACGCCCTTTGGGAAAACCTTCGGGCCGATCGACCAGGGAGCTGGTAACGGGCTCTGCGCGATAGCGGGCGACAAGCTCAAAAACGCGCGACCTGCTCAGGCCCAGCTCCGCGCTCGCATTCAACATCGCGGCGCGGGTAATCTTGGGCAGGCTGGCAAGCGAACGAATAGCCGGCTCGCGATTGCAAGCAATGCTCCAGGCTGTAGAATCCGCTCTCGTAAGAGCTGTGCCCGTTTCGGCCATGACCTATCCCCGATCTTGCCAGGGACTCGTGTTGCCGGGTCCACCGGTATTGTATCAGAAACGGGATGGACGGGCGAGAGTCCGGAGGTATTTGGGATAGATGAAGATTGAAAAACCTAGCAATTTCGGTCTGTCGGTTTGGTCAAGCTGACACAAGTTCGCCAGAGGAGCGAGGCGAGTCATGGCTGCCGAAACTGTCCAGGAGGGGCCTAAAACCGCGGTAGCGGCGTCTGAGGCCCACTTGCCGGCAGTTAGGGCGCTGGACGACCTTGCATGGATGGTTGTGCAGATGCGCGCGGGCGAGCGCATCGCCGTCAACGAGGCGCTGATCGCCGCCTATCAGGGCGCCTCGTCGGCTCACAGCATCCGCGCGCTCAAATCCGACCTCGAAGCATTCGACCTGTGGTGCAGACGGACGAACCGCATCGCGTTGCCGGCAACACCCGAGACTGTGGTCGCCTATCTGGATGACCGGGCAGGGAAGGGGGCCAAGCCGGCTTCGCTCGGCCGCTACAGAGCATCGATTGCCAAGATCCACCACCTGCTCGACCTCAAGGATCCCACGCAGGCGGAGCTGGTCAAGCTGCGGCTGCGGGCGATCCGGCGCGAAAACGGCGTAGCGCAGGCCCAGGCGCGGCCGCTGCGGTTCAAAGGGCCGGTCAGGGATGTGGAGCGCGACCAACCCCGCGGCCTCAACGTAAGGGCGCTGTTGGAGGCCTGTGGTGACGATCTGACGGGATTACGCGACCGGGCGCTGCTCTCCACTGCCTACGACACCGGTCTGCGCGCGTCCGAACTGGTAGCCGTGTGTGTGGAACATATTGTGGAAGCGCTCGATCCCGAAGCGCGGCTGCTGGAAATTCCCCGCAGCAAGGCGGACCAGGAAGGGGAGGGGGCGACCGCCTTTCTGTCCCCGCGTTCGGTACGCGCAATCGCAGCCTGGCGCGCGGCGTCGGGGATTGCGAAAGGGCCGCTGTTCCGGCGGGTCCAGGTACGACGCTACAAGGCGCGCAAAGCGATGCCGGGACGGAAGATCGAGAGCATTTCGTCGCGCGAAAGATGGGATCTGCGCAAGACGCTGCCCAGGGGCGCGATGGCCGCGCGAGTGGAATATGATGTGGGTGAGGGCGCTCTCCATCCCGGCTCGATCGGGCCGATCTGGCACGCCATGATCCGCAAGGCTTTTGAGCGCGGCGCGCTGATGGATTTGACGATCGACGATATAGTACGCCTCCTCAAGGGGATCAGCGCCCATTCGACGCGGGTGGGCCTCACTCAGGATATGTTCGTCAGTGGCGAGGATCTCGCCGGCATTATGGACGCAGGCCGCTGGAAGAGTCCCAGAATGCCGCTGAGTTACAATCGTAACCTTGCGGCAGAGCAGGGCGCCGCTGGCCGGCTGATGCGTAAACTCAGCTAAGCCCGCACTTAGTTTCCCGAAAAACTTACCTACGACCCCGGCGATCCATGCTCCGCCCACCAGGTGGCGAGCGCGTCCATGGTGGGGCGCAGCGCATAGGCTTTCGCGGTCATCGCATAGTCGACGCGAGGCGGCACTTCAGCGAATACGGTGCGTGTGACCAGCCCATCGGCTTCCAGCTCCCGCAGCTGCGCCGTAAGCATATGCTGCGTGATACCTGGGATGGCCTTGCGCAACTCGCCGAAGCGATGGACGCGCTGATGCAGCAGCCACATGATCTCCAGCTTCCACTTGCCCGACAGCATCGCAAAGGCACGCCGCATCTCATTCTGCATGGTGAAGTCGTTTGCGATCATTAGTATGTCATTTCATACTTAGGTACTAAAATCCATCCTACTTGCACAAATTCATTGAGCACCACAATTTATACCAAGGCTGCTGATCGGGGGAATGAAATCCCCTGACGGCCTGTTGCAAACTCGAATGTGGTCAGTCGGACCAATGCTGTCACCAGGAACGAACATGGCCCAAACCTATGCCTATTGGATCAGCACCGCGATGCTTTCGGTGCTGTATCTGTCATCCGCCGGGCTCTATCTCGCCAGGCGCGATTATGTGCGGGATGTGCTTCGGGGGCTTGGCTACCACGCCGCCTATCTCGTCCCGGTCATGGCGGCGATCAAGATTCTTGCGGTGCTCACCATCCTTTCGCGCTTCGGCGTCGCGTTGAGCGATCTGGCCTATGCCGGCATCCTCTTTCACCTGCTGTTATCGGGCATTGCACATCTCGGCGTGCGCAAGCCGGGTGGTGCGATACCCGCGGTCGTGGGCCTCATTCTGCTCACCGCGTCGTTCGCCACCCAAAACACAGCGCGCGAAATGCCGTCGCCCTACGCTCCTGCTGCCACCTCCCTCACCATCATGACAAGGAACTGAACATGGGTCGTCTCGAAGGAAAAGTTGCTATCATTACAGGCGCGAGCCGCGGCATCGGTCGCGCCACCGCCAAACTTTTCGCGGCGGAAGGCGCGAAAGTCGCTGTCCTGTCTCGCACGGCGGAGGGGAACGATGCGGTCGTCGCCGCGATCGAGGGTGCGGGCGGCATTGCGCTTGGCATACCCTGCGATGTGGCCGATGCCGGCCAGATTACTGATGCGGTCGCCGCCGTCGTCGAAGCGTTCGGCGGGGTGGACATCCTCGTCAACAATGCGTTCGATCCTGCGGCTGTGATGTCTTCGGTGGCCGAGCTTACAGTCGAGCAGTTGCAGCGCAATTTCGACACCGGCCCGATCGCCAGCCTTCGGACGATGCAGGCCTGCTATCCGTATTTGAAGGCGAGTGCCGCAGGCCGCGTGATCAACTTCGGCTCGCCCGCAGCGTTGACAGGCATGGCACCCTACGCGCCCTATAACATGGCCAAGGAAGCGACGAGGGCGCTGACCCGTACCGCAGCGCGCGAATGGGGCGCGGACGGTATCACCGTCAACAATGTCCAGCCCGTGGCGGAGACATGGGGCGATGTCGATGTGCCCTCGCCCACCAACGCGCTTGGTCGTTATGGATCACCTGAAGCGGATATTGCCCCGGTCGTCCTGTTCCTTGCCAGTGAGGATGCGCGATACCTCACCGGCTATACGCTCACACCCGACGGCGGCATGGTCATCGACGGCGCACGCTGAGAAAGCGGTGCGGGCGCGGGAGAGTTTTGACCCCGCGCCCGGACATCGGCGTCAGCGCAGGCCGCCGCTTGCAAAGAGTTCCTCTCCCGTCACGAAGCGCGCATCGTCAGACGCAAGGAACGCGACCACGCGGCCGATGTCATCGGGCGTGCCAGCGCGGCCCAGCGGCGTTTGCGACACAATGCCCGCCTCCATCTCGGAGCCCGCGATTCCGGCAGCTTTCGTTCCCTCGGTTACGACAAAGCCCGGACCGACGACGTTGACGCGAATGCCGCGCGGTGCGAGTTCCTTCATCAACACGCCTGATATGGCGTTCACCGCAGCCTTGGTGGCGGTGTAGAGCGCGGTGCCCGGCGTCCGCAATGTCGTGATCGAAGACGAGATGTTGACGATGCTGCCGCCATCCTGAAGATGCTTGATCGCCGCCTGCGTCGTCAGCAAAGTGCCGAGCACGTTGACGTCGAACAGCCGCCGATATTGTGCCTCGGTAAACAACTCGACCGGCGCGACATCCCAGACGCCCGAATTGTTGACCAGAATGTCGAGCCGCCCGAAATCGGCTACGGCTGCTTCTATCAAGCTCTGCGCCTCGGCGGCGATCGAGACGTCGCCCTGAATTGCGATGGCTCTTCCACCCGCCGCGACAATCGCTGCAACGACCGTATCCGCGCCTTCTTTGCTCGACGCATAGTTGACGACGACAGAGGCGCCGTCCGCCGCCAGCGCCTTGGCGATCCCGGCACCTATGCCTTTGGATGCGCCGGTTACGATGGCCACTTTACCTGCTAATTTCGTCATTTCTGCTGTCCTTGTGTCTAAGCGAGGATGGCCACGGCTCGGTAGTCGCAGTTCCATGGTTCCGAATATAGGAACTATGGAACTGCGCGTCAATGTCTGCTAGCGGAGAGAGGATGAGACCATTTTTCCACCCCGCGATCGAAGACGTAGAACCCCAGGCGATCCTGCACGCCTTGTCGGACCCCAACCGTGCCGCCATCCTTGCGAAGATTCTGACGACTGGCGTCGTTGAAGCCTGTTCGAATGTTGCGGCACTAGGCGATCGAGTTATTCCGAAGTCGTCGTTATCCAACCATTTCAAAGTGCTGCGGGAGGCCGGACTGATTCGTAGCGAGCGCCATGGTATCGAGATGCGCAATCACGCGCGCTTTGCCGAGGTGAATGAACGATTCCCCGGTCTGATCGGCGCGATCATCAACGCCTATGCAGGCGTCGATTCCGAAAGGGCGGTATCGACCGAATAGCTTTCGATGGCGCAACGGACTGTTCACGAGCAAGACCGCAGCGGTCATCGAAAGCCACAGGGTGCAGTTCCCATACTGCTGCCAGCCTCAATGAATGAAACTGGCAGTCGTTTTCGCCGCCACCTCGTCGGCGGTGATCCCCGGCGCCAGTTCGATCAGCTTGAACGGGCTGTCATGATCGGGCCGCTGGAATACGGCTAGGTCAGTGATGATCATATCGACGACATTCTTGCCGGTCAGCGGCAGAGTGCAGGCCGGAATGAACTTCGGGTCGCCATTCTTGGAGGTGTGCTCCATCACGACAATGATCTTCTTGACGCCCGCGACCAGGTCCATCGCGCCGCCCATGCCCTTGATCATCTTGCCGGGGATCATCCAGTTGGCGATGTCGCCATTTTCCGCGACTTCCATCGCGCCCAGCACGGTCAGGTCGATATGCCCGCCTCGGATCATCGCGAAGCTGTCGGCGGACGAGAAATAGGCTGTCTGCGGTACTTCACTGATGGTCTGCTTGCCCGCGTTGATCAGGTCGGCATCTTCCTCGCCCTCATAGGGGAAAGGGCCGATGCCCAGCATGCCGTTTTCGGACTGCAGCGTCACTTCCACACCGACCGGGATGTGGTTCGCCACAAGCGTCGGGATGCCGATGCCGAGGTTGACGTAGAAACCGTCCTTCAGTTCCTTGGCCGCGCGGGCAGCCATCTCATCGCGGGTCCATGGCATGATTAAGCGGCCTCCCTCTGGCGAACGGTGCGGAATTCGATTTTCTTGTCATAGGGCGCTCCAACAATCATGCGCTTGACGTAAATGCCGGGCAGGTGGATCGCGTCCGGGTCCAGGCTGCCGGTGGGAACGATCTCCTCAACTTCGGCGACGCAGATCTTGGCCGCCGTCGCCATCGGCTGGTTGAAATTGCGCGCTGTCTTGCGGAAGATCAGGTTGCCGCTCTCGTCGGCCTTCCAGCCCTTGATGATGGCCAGGTCGGCAAAGATACCTCGCTCCAGAATATAATCCTGTCCGTCGAAATTCTTGACTTCCTTTCCTTCGGCCACTGCCGTTCCGACGCCGGTCCTGGTGTAGAAGCCGGGAATGCCTGCCCCGCCAGCGCGGCAGCGTTCGGCCAGCGTGCCCTGGGGGCAGAATTCCACCTCTAACTCGCCAGCCAGATATTGCCGCTCGAACTCCTTGTTTTCGCCGACATAGGAGGAGATCATCTTCTTTACCTGCTTCGTGCGCAGCAGCTTGCCAAGCCCCTCGCCGTCGATACCGGCATTGTTCGAGGCGATGGTCAAATCCTTCACGCCGTTTTCGCGGATCGCGTCGATCAATCGTTCGGGAATACCGCAAAGGCCGAAGCCGCCTGCGCAAATATGCATCCCCTCGAACAAAATCCCGTCGAGCGCCATTCGTGCATCAGGGTATAGCTTCTTTGGCACATGTCACTCCTTCAACTGGGGTGTAAGCGTTGATGTCGAGAAAATTGGGAGAGCGGATCAGCCGAAAATCGCGACGGGGCAATTCTCGGGCTGGTGCCCTGCTAACGTATTGCTCGGAAGCATGTGCGCACCTCGTCCACAAAGAGGCCAGGCTGTTCGAGCGCCGCGAAGTGGCCCCCTTTATCTAGTTCGTTCCAATGGATGATGTTATGGATGCAGCGGTCGGCCCAACTTCTAGGTGCCCGATAGATTTCCTTTGGGAAAATGCTGCAGCCAGTGGGAATGTGCAGTTCTGTCGCGCCAAATCCCCCGACATAGCTCTCCCAATAGAGACGAGCCGACGACGTGGCGCTGCCGGTGAGCCAATAAAGCATTATGCCATCGAGAATCTCGTCACGAGTCAGAATGTTGAAAAGATTGCCATCACAATCCGACCAGGCCTGAAATTTCTCAAAAATCCATGCGGCCTGTCCAACCGGTGAGTCTGCTAGGCCATAACCCAGCGTCTGAGGCCGGCTGGCCTGCAATATGGAATAGCCGGCCTCCCAACGCTGGTAATGTTTCATAGCGCTCAGCATCTCTGCCTCGTCATGGCTGAGTTCATCGAACGCATCCTTGGGCAGCACCATCGGCAGGTTTACATGGATGGCGGTCAGGCCCGCGGGCCGATGCGCACCTAGCGCTGTGGTGACGGCGGCTCCCCAGTCTCCGCCTTGCGCCACATAGCGGTCATAGCCCAGGCGGATCATGAGTTTGTGCCATGCCGACGCGATCCGACCCACTGTCCAGCCAGCCTTTTTAGGTTTTCCCGAGAAGCCAAACCCGGGCAATGCCGGTATGATGAGATGGAAAGCGTCGCGTATATCCCCGCCATATGCTTGCGGATCATGCAATGGACCGAGTACTTTGGTGAATTCAAGAACCGAGCCGGGCCAGCCATGTGACATAATCATCGGCAGCGCGTCGGGATTAGGAGAACGGATATGTAGGAAGTAAATTTCGACGCCGTCGATCTCTGTCGTAAACTGCGGGAAACTGTTAAGCAGTGTCTCGCAACGCCGCCAATCGTAGCTGGTGCGCCAATAGTCGGCCAGCTCCCGCATCTGTGTAAGCGGCACGCCCTGCGACCAGTCACCCACAAGCTCGGAATCAGGCCAACGCGTCGCATCTAGACGCCGAGCCAGATCGTCGAGCTGATCTTGGGGGATCGCAACCCTGAATGGCTGGATGTCCCCGTTCACGGCTGCAGCTCCATAAATGTCGCGATCTGAGCACAATCCAGATGACCGCGCACGATGGACCAAGCATTGGTATTCCTGTGCATCACAGGCTAAATCCGAGCGTCAGTCCGTAAGTCGCCGGCTCACCGCCAAACTGTTCCGGAACGATTACCGTATTGATCAGGTCCTTTGCCTGAACACCGGTCACATTGCGGCCAAAGGCAGTAAGTGAGATATTTCCACGAGTTGCAGTTAGGCTAAGGTCCAATGTGCCATAGGACTTTTGCAGGGCCGCTGGGCTGTTGAGCACGTCCACATAAAAATGGCTGCGCCATGAATAGGCGATTCTGGCTGTCATGTCGGTCTCGGCATCTACTTCGGCTGTATAGGCAGCCGAGCCGTATGCCGTGAATTCCGGTGCCTTGAGCAGTTCTTTTTTCAACGACTGCTCAATGGTGAGGTTGGCCGCGAACGGACCCGATAGCCTGTCATATTTTGAACTGGTCCAACCGAAACTGCCATTCAGTTCAAGCGGCTTGACTGGCTTGAGAGTTAATTCCGCTTCAATCCCGCCAAAGGTCGCCGCACCTGCATTCTGCAGGATCTGAGTTGCGCCATCGAGAATTGTAAGCTGAAGGTCGTCATATTTGGTGTAGAAAGCGCTGATATTGAAGCGCGCCTTGCGATCCCAGAACGTCGATTTGAGGCCGATCTCGAAGGATGACGCTTCTTCGGGATCGACTGGCCCAAGTTGCGCAACCGAGGCGGCACGACCGTTGAACTGCCCGCTGCGGAAACCCTTGGTCCAGGAGGCATAGCCCATCACGCCGGGCGAGAAGACATATTCGGCTCCGAGCTTCGGAGAAAAATTGCCCCAACTCTTCTCATAGTCCGAATATACGCTTGGACAGCCGGTAAAGCCGGGTCCGGAACACTGGCCCAGCGGCGCAATGTGGAGTTCTTTCTTTTCCCAGCTATATCGTCCGCCTGCGCTCAGCGTCAGGGCTTCCGTCGCGTGCACATTAACATTGGCAAAGCCGGCATAAGCTTGCGCCTTCTGAACATATTTTCCTTCGCGGTTAGTCACGAAGTAGGTGGCGGCATTCGGATTGCCGAGCACGTTCGACTGTAGCCGCCGCTCCTGCACCTGGAGCCGGTGCTTGTCGAAATAGAAACCGGCTACGAAGTCGACAACGTCTGAAAAAGTCGATGCAAATCGGAGTTCTTCGCTGATCTGGCGGCTGCGAATGATATTGCCGCGCGGGAACTCTAGGATTTGAAACGGAAGGCCGTCTTCAAACGCAAACTGATAGTTCACGTGGCGAAAGCCAGTGACCGATGTCAGCTTTCCGATACCTACGTCCCAATTTGCTTCAGTCACGATCCTCTGGGTCTTGATCGAGGTGAAACCAACGGAATTCTGATTGGTTTCCCATTTTCCAGAGGGGGGCGTGTATCCGAACCGCGACTGGATCAAGCCCTCATAGCCTCTGACTACGCGCGCGCCATTGCCCGTGCCGCCCATATCGACGATCTCGCCGAAAAACGAAAAATCGAGCGCGTCCGTCGGCGTGATCACCACAGTCGGTCTGATCACCCAATTGTTGATGGATCCGAGGCGCCCCTGCTCCGTTGCTGGCTGGATACCGGTGGGGTTGAGCGGCGCTGGTACGAACGTGCCGCCATTGTTATCCTTGTAATAGCCGTCCCGCTCTCGGTGTAAAACCGTCAATCTTGCGAGAACTTTGTCGGACACCAAAGGTCCCTCGATCGAGAGCGCGCCATCATAGCGATTGTAGTTGCCGATAGTGAACTCGCCTTCGATCCCGAACTGATCAGAGGGTCGACGGCTACGCAAAGAAACAGCGCCACCGGTGGTATTGCGCCCGAAAAGGATCCCTTGGGGGCCGCGAAGGATTTCGACGCCTTCCAGGTCAAAGGCATCCTGAATTGTCCCCCCTTGGAAATCATACACCATGCCGTCGACCACCACATTGACAGCTGGATCGATTGAACTGGTACTGCCAGACACGCCGATTCCGCGGATCGAATAGTTGGAAAACCCGGGGAGCGTAGCAGCGGACGTGAAGTTGGCGTTAGGAGCCATATGGCTTATGTCGATGATGCTAACGGCCTGGGATGCCTTGATCAACTCCGCGGAAACAGCCGTGATCGCTACCGGAACACGTTGCGCACTCTGGCCGCTGGCACCCTTTTGCGCGGTGACTATTATGTCGCCGATGGTACCCTCTGGCGCATTCTCCTGCGGCAACGCCGTGCCTGTATCTACGACCTGCGCGATGGCAGGCGCGTTCAATGCGGTAGCCCCTAAAAGCGCGAGCCATTTGCTGTTGAGATAGCGCATAAATCTTCCTCCCCCTTATGTTCGCCGCCCTTCTGAGCATCAACTGGTGCAAAGCGGGTCGGCTTTTGTCATTCATTGCGAATTTGCTAGGTTTGAGCGGCTCAGGGCTGCTTCCAGGTCGTTCGCTTCCTTTTGAAGTCGAACGGTTTGCGCCGCGGCTATGTCGTGGGTTCCCAGTCTCGGGCCAGAGATCGCCCGGCGAAGAGAAAGAGAATGGCGGTCAGTGGATAGAGAATGAGGCCGCAGATGATGATCGAGTAGCGCAGGGCATCATCGCCAAACTGTCCGTGCAATGTATCGGAAAGATAGCCAAAGCTCACCGTACCAATGCCAAGGCCGATGAAATTGCATATGAGCAGAAAGATCGCCGAAGCAGTCGTGCGCATTTGAGCCGGTGCCAGTTGCTGGATGGCTGCAATGCTAGGCCCTGTCCACACCAGTCCCATGGCCTGAGGAACCACCAGTAGTGCGAGTAGAAACACCACGTCCTTCGCCAGCACCGCTGCCAGCAGAAAGGGCAAGCCGATCAGGAAGGCAATGCCCGGCACCCAGCCATAGGCCGATTTACGCCTTTCGCCGAGCTTGTCGCTCAGCCACCCACCGAGCAGCGTTCCTGCTACACCGCCCACGATGGTCACCAGCGCCAGAGCGCGCGAGGTGTCCGACAATGAGAGGTCCTGGCTGCGATGCACAAAGGAAGGGAGCCAGAATCCCAAGCCATAGCTCAACATTGAGGCTGTCGCGGCTCCGAGCGAAAACAACCAGAAGCTCGGCTTGCGGCCGACGTGACGCAAGACATCAGCAAAAGTAGGCGTTGCATTTTCTGTAGCCAAGGGCTGCACCGCACGCATGGGAACTGGATCAAGGCGACCGCGGCGCGGCTCCTTGATGGTTAGCAACGCGACGGGTACGATCATCAATCCGCCGAAGCCCAGAACGAAAAAGGCGGTGCGCCAGCCATAATTTGCGGCGATTACGCCCCCTACCAGCAGCCCAAGCGCTGAGCCGACTGGTAGTCCAAGCGTCAACACGGCCATCGCCCGCGCGCGTTCCTTTGGCGGGAAATAGTCGGATACAATCGAATAGGTCGGCGCTACGCCTCCGGCCTCTCCGACCCCGACGCAAAGGCGCGCAAGGAACAACTGCGTGAAACTCCCGGCCAATCCGCAGACGGCAGTAAATATGCTCCATAAGCTGACCGCGAACGAAATCACCCATACGCGATTTACCCGGTCGGCGATGCGGGCAATGGGCACTCCAAGCACTGAATAGAATATTGCAAATGCTAAGCCTCCCATAAGGCCAAGCTGGGTATCCGTCAGATTGAGCTCTTCCTTAATCGGAAGCGAAAGAATACCAAGGATTTGACGATCCATGTAATTTAGGCAGTATATTGCTGCTAAGATCAACAATACGTAATAGCGATAATAACTACCGCTGCCGACATGATCGAGAGGAAAATCTTGGTCGGTCTCTCGGATATCTTCCTGGAGAATTTCAAATGGGCCGGTTGCCGCCAACGAATCCACCCCCGCATTTATTGTTGGCTCCTGGCATCGCGGGAGTGGCGCAGAATTGCCAATATCGACTTTGTCTGCGGGCCATATGCCTAGCGTATGACGTTAGCCTGGCGATTGCCGAGCGGCTCTCGTGTTTACGTCGGGCAATAAAAATAAATATGATTTACAGATATTTATGTCTTAATCCTTGCGCCCAAGGGGCGCTTCCAGCCGAGGCTGCAATGGCATCGAGCGACCCCCGATCGCCTGATCGACAATTCAGGACAACTCAAGCGCGGAACCGCAAGCGAGGTTGTTAACTTGCGACGCGCCAGTTGGCACGGCCACGCTGCCGCCGAGTGCGGCTGGCCTAAGCAACTTTAACAGGTCAGTGCAGTCACCCGCTAGGATGCAAATGCGCAATGCCCATCAATCACCTTTCGTTGCGATGAGCCCATCCACCACTAAGGGATCGGCCAGAGTTGAGATATCGCCGAGGTTCGAGGTATCGCCCTCGGCGATTTTGCGCAGGATGCGACGCATGATCTTGCCCGATCTGGTCTTGGGCAGTGCCGGGGCGAAATGGATCACATCGGGCGTAGCGATCGGGCCGATCTCGTGGCGGACCCAATGGACAAGTTCTTGGCGGACCTTATCGCTAGCGGCTTCGCCAGCATTAAGAGTTACATAGGCGTAGATGCCTTGCCCTTTTATCTCGTGCGGCATACCGACGACCGCTGCCTCGGCCACCTTGGCGTGGGCAACAAGCGCGCTTTCAACCTCTGCGGTACCCATGCGGTGGCCCGAGACGTTGATCACATCATCGACCCGACCGGTGATCCAGTAATAGCCGTCCTCGTCTCGCCGGCAGCCGTCGCCAGTGAAATATTTGCCCGGATAGGTGGTGAAGTAGGTCTGGAAGAAGCGCTTGTGATCGCCCCAGACCGTGCGCATCTGACCAGGCCAACTCTGCGTGATGCAGAGATTGCCCTCGGCTGTATCATCCAACACCTTTCCATCGCCGTCAACCAGCTGCGGAACGACGCCGAACATCGGCAGGGATGCAGAACCCGGTTTCATCGCAACAGCGCCGGGCATGCCGGTAATCATTGCTGCGCCGGTCTCGGTCTGCCACCAGGTGTCAACGATCGGGCAGCGTTCTTCGCCCACTACGCGCCAGTACCATTCCCAGGCTTCCGGATTGATCGGCTCACCGACCGAACCAAGCAAGCGAAGCGACGAGCGCGAGGTCTTCTGCACCCACTCGTCACCCTCACGCATCAACGCGCGCAACGCCGTGGGTGCACCGTAGAAGATGTTGACCTGATGGCGATCGACAATCTGCCAGAAGCGGCTGTGATCGGGGTAACTGGGCACGCCCTCGAACATTACCTGTGTCGCGCCGTTGGCAAGCGGGCCGTAGACGACGTAGGAGTGGCCAGTAATCCAACCGATGTCGGCTGCGCACCAATAGACTTCGCCGGGCCGGTAATCAAACACGTAGTGGTGCGTCATCGCCGCCCAGACGAGGTAACCGCCGGTGGTGTGCAGCACGCCCTTGGGTTTGCCGGTCGAACCCGAGGTGTAGAGGATAAATAGTGGATCCTCAGCCGCCATCTCTTCAGGTGTGCACTCTGGCAATGCGCGCTCGCGCAAGTTGTGCCACCAATGGTCGCGGCCCTCGGCCATAGGTAAGTCGATGCCGACGTGGCGTACCGTCAGCACAGCGGCGACCGAAGGACAGTGCTTCAACGCTTGATCGACATTGGCTTTCAGCGGAACCTGCTTGCCGCCACGCATGCCGGCATCGGCAGTTACTACGAGTTTGCTGTCGCAGTCCTGGATGCGGCCGGCCAGCGCTTCAGGAGAGAATCCACCGAAGACGACCGAATGGATCGCGCCGATCCTTGAGCAGGCGAGCATGGCTACTGCTGCCTCGGGGATCATTGGCATATAGATAGTCACGCGGTCGCCCTTTGTCGTGCCCAACATCTTCAGGGCATTGGCAAAGCGGCAGACCTCCTGATGGAGGTCGCGGTAGGTGAGCGTGCGCTGCTGAGACGGATCGTCGCCTTCCCAAATAATCGCGATTGTGTCGCCGCGCTCGGTTAGGTGCCGGTCGAGGCAATTAGCCGATACGTTGAGAGTACCATCAGCGAACCATTGGATGCCGAAGTCCGTTTCTTCGAAACTGCTGTCCGACAACTTTGTCCACGGCTTGATCCAGTCTACGCATGCGCTCTCCTCACGCCAAAAAGCCTCGGGCTCGGCAACCGACCGGCGATACTTCTCGGCATGGCCCGCAGCGTCGACATAAGCGCGGCTAGCCCATTCTGATGGAACCGAACGGAGGTTTGACACATATGCTCCCATGTACAATCATTTGTATCGTATCGCAGCCCGAACTGGCTACTCTGCCCTGGCTTCGGCAATGACCCTCACGCTCAGAGGCGACGTTCCAAGTCAGCCCAGCTTCGTTCCAGAGCTTCGCGATGATTGGGGTGCGCGACGGTTAGCAAGGCGCGCGCGCGCCCGGCATAATCAAGATCCCGAAGGTCAGCTGCCCCAAACTCGGTTGCGATGACGTCGATATCTGCACGACCCAGTGATACCGGGCCAGCGCCGGCGCAGGCTGGAACGATGCGACTGATGGACCCGGCGCCTGCGGTGGACGGGAGAGCAACGATGCGAAGCCCGTTCGCGGCGCGAACGCCCTGAGCAAAATCGACCGCTCCGCCTGGGCCGGACATCAAGCCCTTCGGGGTTAGTTCGGCATAGGCCTGCCCGAACAGATCGACCTCGATCGCGGAATTGATCGCTACCGGATCATGGGTCGCGGCGATCGACGGCAAAGCGTGCGTGAAGGAAACGGGATGAAAGGCGAATGCCGGGCGATCGACTGCGTCATAGAGCCGCTGGCTACCGATTGCGACGCCTGCGATGATCGGCGCATGATCGGCTAGCGCGCCAGCCTCCAGAAGATCAAGCACAGCATCGCCGATCAAGCCGGAATGGATCCTCAAATTGCGGTGGGACGACAGGCTGCGCAATACGGCACCGGGAATCTTCCCGAGACCAGTTTGCAGGGTGGCGCCGTCACGGACGAATGGCGTGATGTGGTTCGCAATTGACGTCGCAACGGAGTCGGGCGCACCTTCCTCTTGCGTGAGGAGCGGCTGGGCGCGCGAATGCCACGCAGTCAGTTCCGAAAACGGAATGCCGGTATCGCCCGCGGTCGAGGGCATCAGCGGATTGATGTGCGCGATCCTGATCGGAACCGATCGCCACAGGTCAGCGATGAAATCTACCGTCGTACCGAAACTGCATAATCCATCGGCATTTGGCGGCGAAACCATGCACATAAGGGCTTGAGGCCGCGATCGACGCAAAAGCGACAGGATATCGGCATAGCGCAACGGCCGGAAATCCAGCCGATTCGGGGCGAGAGCACGAAATTCTGGCGTCATGAAAAAGGTAAGTGCTTGGCTGTGGGGATTTGCCAGCCAGTCGCAACGATTATAGCCAGGCACGAATATGCCAGAAAATTGCGTGTGAGCGACAGCGGTATGAGCTGCGACGATCACCTCGTCGAGCACTTGCGAATCTGCCGAACAAGCCGACAATAATGTGAGGCCTTCCGAAGCGGGGAGAAAGCCGGCGAGCCCGGCGCTGTCGCTGCATTGCACGGGTTTCACGATATTATTCCTGCGACGAGGGAGAGGGCGCTGCCTGACCAAACGCGCGGACGATGGCAGCCATGCAATCGCGGGCGAAAGCTTCGGATATCGGGGCATCCGGGACCAGGTTGAAGCCATGATAGCCACCGCGATACACATGCATTTCCAAACCGACCTGTGATCGGGCGAGGCGGGAGGCGAAACTCAAATTCTCATCCAGGAAAAGATCGATGTCGCCGACAGCCAGGAAGGTCGGCGGGAAGCCGGTCAAATCTTCCGCAAGGGCAGGGGACGCTTCCGGTGACGGCGCATGTTCGAGGTTGCTGCCTAGATATGATTGCCACCCAAATTGGTTGGCACGCCGCGTCCAGACATGCTGTCCCATGCGATCCGGCGGCGATGCACGATGGTCAAGCATGGGATAGATGAGCATGAGCAGGCATGGCGAAACATCGAGGGTAGGCAGGCAGCGCAACATCAACCCGGCTGCAAGGCCACCGCCTGCGCTAACCCCACGGATCGCGATCCGATTGCGGTCGATGCGCAGCTTGTCTGCCTCGTCAATCAGCCAGTGAAGGGCAGCGGTACAATCGTCCAGAGCGCCTGGGAACGGCGTATCGGGTGCCAGACGATAATCAACCGACAATATGGCGCAACCCGTCGCAGTTGCCAGCGCGCTCATCGCCGGTGCCTCGCGCGCGGCATCGCCTACGACATAGCCGCCGCCATGAATGTTGAGGATGACCGGGGCGCTGGCGGTGACAGCACGTGGGCGGTGCAGGATGCAGGGTACGCGGTGCCCGTCCCGACCCAGTGCGACCGTCAGCTCAACGGAAACATCTTTGTCGCCGTTCAAATCGACTGGTCCGCCTCTCAAGGCAGCCCGGAAGCTGCCAAGCGTCGTCGCATCCAGAGCGTCGAAGTCCGGAATTGCGCTCAGTGCTGCATGCAGCCCCGGCGCAATCTCGTCGTCTGTGGTTTCAGGCAACGCGGCCCCCGTCGATGATAAAGCCAGGGTATCCGTTGCGCGCGACTTCAGCGCACTTTGCTTGGTAGACGTCGACGCCGCCCAGATACGGCATGAACACGCGCGGCTTGCCCGGCACGTTGGCACCCAGATACCAACTATTGCCCTTGTAATAGAGGGTCGCTTCCGCCAACTCGCGGACATGGTCCATCCAGGCCTGCTGCGATGCCTCGGTCGCTTCGATACGGGTCGCGCCGATCTGGCGCAGATGATTGAGCGTGTCGCCAATCCAATTTGCGTCATGCTCGATCGACACGACCATATTGCTCAGAACCGAAGGGCTGCCAGGTCCGGTGACAATGAACATATTGGGGAAGTTTGCTGTCATCAGGCCGAGATTCGTATAGGGGCCAGCCGACCAGGCTTCTTTTAGGCTGCGCCCATCTGATCCACGGATATCGATCCGGGTCAGTGATCCGGTCAAAGCGTCATAGCCGGTTGCGAAGATAAGGACGTCAACGTCATATTGGCGATCGCTCGTCTTGATGCCGGTCTCGTTTATGCGTTCGATCGGGGTTTCCAGGACACTGACGAGCGTCACATTGGGACGGTTGAAAGTCGCGTAGAAATCCGTATCGACACATATCCGTTTTGCGCCGATTGGATAGCCGATGGGTGTCAGCCGGTCGGCGGTCACGGGATCCTTAACGATTTCGCGGATTTTTTGGCGAACAAAGTCTGCGGCGGTGGAATTGGCATCTTCGTCACGCAGGATGTCGTTATAGGCGTAAAGAAAGTTTGTGCCGCCCTTTGCCCAGCGCTCTTCATATTCCCGCTGTCGCTCATCGTCCGAGACGGACAGCGCAGAGGTCTGGCCATAGTCGTAAAGTACGCCCGATCGCGTCGAAAGAATTTCGGTTCGCAGTGCCTGCCTGTCGCGGTCCCACTGCTCCCGCCATTCCTGCGGGATTGGGCCATTTTGGGCGGGCACCGAAAAATGTGGTGTGCGCTGAAACACGAGCAGTTTAGCTGCCTGCTTGGCAATCTCGGGGATTGCCTGAATGCCTGACGACCCTGTTCCGATCACCGCAACGGTCTTTCCCGCCAGATCGACGCCTTCCCTGGGCCAATGCCCGGTATGGAATGTGGTCCCGGCAAAATCATCCTTGCCATCGATTTCGGGCATCTTCGAAGACGACAGTGCACCGGTTGCCATGACAACCCAGCGTGCGGTGACCGATTGTGAATCATCAGACTGGTCATTGCCGGTCTGAAGAGTCCAGAGGTTTTGCGCGGAATCGAACGCGGCGCTCTCGACCCTTGTGTTGAACAGAATGTCCCGCTTGAGATCAAATCGTTCAGCGACGAACTCGATGTAGGACTGTATTTCAGGTTGAGTGGCGTAGCGTTCGGACCATTGCCATTCCCGATCGATATTTTCATCGAACGAATAGGAATATTGAAGACTTTCGACGTCGCACCGAGCACCAGGATAGGTATTCCAGTACCAGACGCCGCCGACGTTGCTGCCCGCCTCGATAACGCGAACGCGATATCCATCGGTACGAAGCCGGTGAAGAAGATAAACACCCGCAAAGCCTGCCCCGATGACGATGACGTCAAAATCAGGTGCTCGCCCTTGCGACAGCATAGCGGTGTCTGCCGGCATCAGAAATCTCTCCACAACGTTAGCATTGTCGTTCCCGACGGATGCGAGATTGTTCGCGACCAATGTTTATCGATCCGCGATTACCTGCGCTGTTTCGCATTGCGCAGGACACGCACAAACTAGGAATTCCGACTGCCAGTCATAGCCTCGCCATATGGTAAGCCTGCCGACGCTGATATCGGTCTGAAGAATTGGGAGCATCGCCGCTTTGCTATGGCTGTCATAATGAGAAGTTGGACCAATTTATCGGCGCGATGTGCCACATGACTATCCGAAGTCTGAAGGCTGATACGACCTTTGAGTCACGTAGTAGCGTTGCTTCCGAAATGCGGCGCTTTGACACCAAGCTGCCGTGACTGCGGTTGCGAGGCATGACCTACGTGCTGGTAGTCACATCAGCAGAGAACGTCCTGATGAGGAGAGTTGCATGTCCCGATCCAGCCTGTTTACGCCGGTCGAGCTTGGTGCATTAAGATTGTCTAACCGGATCGTGATGGCACCGCTGACGCGCGCGCGCGCTGACGTCAACCATGTACCTACTGCAATGATGGCTGAGTACTATGCTCAGCGAGCCGACTGCGGGCTGATCATATCCGAGGCGACTGCCGTCGATCCTCAGGGGATGGGATGGTATCGTGCACCGGGGATATGGAACGAGGACATGGTGACGGGGTGGCGGGTGGTCACTGACGCGGTCCATCAGTCGGGCGGCCAGATTTTGGCGCAACTCTGGCATATGGGGCGGTTGGTTCTTCCCGACTATCTTGATGGACGCCTCCCAATGGGTCCATCGCCCATCGCTGGGGAGGGCGAGACATTTGCGCCGCGCCCAGCCGGCGATGACAGTCTGTTTCTGCCAATGAAACCCTATGTCGTGCCCCGCGAGATGACGCAGGATGATATCGACAAGGTTGTTAGCGCTTACGGCCGGGCGGCAGCGAACGCATTGAGCGCTGGCTTTGATGGCGTGGAGATACATGGGGCCAACGGCTACATCATCGACCAATTTCTCCAGTCGAAAACGAATCATCGCACTGACAATTACGGCGGACCGCTGGGAAACAGGCTGAGATTGCTCTCGGAAATCGTTGCGGCGGTGACTGAAGTGATCGAACCAGGGCGGGTTGGACTTCGGATCAGCCCGACAAGCGAGCGTAAGGGCATGGGCGATGAAGACCCGGGCACTCTTGCGCAGGCGATCGGCGAACTATGCTCGACGTTTGGGCTTGCCTATGTCCATCTGATCGAACCGATCGCCTCTGGCTTTATGGAGAAGCCGGCAAACCCCGTGATGGAGCGGTTGCGTGCAAGCTATGACGGCGCCGTCATTCAGAACGGGAGCTTCGATGGAGATACCGCCGCCGCTTTCATCGATGGAAAGCAGGCGGACGCCATCTCTTTTGGTCGTCCGTACATAGCAAATCCCGATCTGGTTCGGCGATTTGCGGATGAACTCCCGCTGGCAACGCCGAACTTCGACTATGCCTATGTCGGTGATGAAACTGGCTACACCGATTATCCGACGTGGCGGTAAGACGGTCACCTCAACTAGAGGGTCATAGCCTGCCCATATGGCAGTCAGTCCGTTTTACTAGTTCTTCCCAACCTTCAAGGATGCAATCTTAGGCTTCGATAGGGCAGCGGCGCGAAGCGTTTAGGACCAAAATATAAAGAGAGGAGAAGCACATGAAGGCTGTTCAGGAGAGCGCAAGCGCCCCTACGGCACGGAGTCCCATCCTGACCACTAGCCTCAAGTTGCCTTGCGGTGCCGTTTTGCTAAATCGCTTGGTGAAGGCTGCCATGACCGAAGGACTGGCAGACGCCCGGAACAACGTAACTAACGAGTTGCTTACGCTCTACCGGTTGTGGGCCTCAAATGGTCTCGGACTAATGCTGACCGGCAATGTCCAGATCGACCGAGCCCATCTGGAGCGCCCCGGCAACATAGTGGTTGATGATCAGACCGATATGGAGGCCTTGAAAAGGCTGGCGGTTGTTGGCACGGAGCATGGCAACCAATTTTGGGCCCAGCTCAATCACACCGGTCGCCAGACACCCGCTTCTGTCAATCCTCGCCCTTATGCGCCCTCCGGTATTTCTCTTCCGGTTGCAGAGGCTGTGTGCGGCGAAGCGCGCGAGATGCCTGAAAGCGAGATCAAACGGGTTATCTCCCTTTTCGCCTCGTCGGCTCGGCTGTGCCAAGCCGCTGGCTTCACCGGCGTGCAGATCCATGGCGCGCACGGCTATTTGATTTCCCAGTTTCTAAGTCCTCTCGCGAACAAGCGCGAAGATCAATGGGGAGGATCGCTGGAAAATCGCGCGCGGCTCCTGATTGAGACCGTGAGGGCCGTTCGCGCCGCCGTTGGCGCCGATTTCCCTGTGTCGGTAAAGCTCAACTCTGCTGACTTTCAGCGCGGAGGTTTCGACGAAGGTGAATCCGCTCGGGTCGTAGGTTGGCTGAATGATGAAGCCGTTGACCTGCTGGAAATCTCCGGCGGAAATTACGAGCAGATGGAGATGGTGGGGATCGGCAGTGACGGCCCACGCGCCGCAGCGGCAAGTACCGTTGCGCGCGAAGCTTATTTTCTCGATTACGCCCGTCATATCAGGCCCTTATTCAGCAATCCTCTCATGATCACGGGCGGAATGCGGAGCGCTGCTGCAATCAACGCGGCATTGGCCGCTAAGGAGTGCGATCTGATCGGAATAGGGCGTCCCCTTTGCATCGATCCGCAGAGTGCTGGTCAACTGATTCAGGGCGAGATCGATCGAATGCCCGCGCTCGATACCAAGCTGGCGATGCGGTCCGACGCGCTTGGCCCTGACGTAGAACCAGCGACATTCAAGCGAATTGAGTCCTTCGCCTTGCTCGGCTGGTACTGCGTCCAGTTGCTTCGCGTGGGTCGCGGGCAAGGCGCTGACGTGGGCATGGACGTCTTTGACGCACTCCTTGCTTATAAAGCCAATGAGGAGCGCGCAGCGGCCGAATGGAGCGGTGCCTCCCGATAGTTGCCATGATCAATGGCGACGATAGCAGTAGTGCATGGAGTTGATATGAATATGGATGAACAAGGGCCGACCCTCGACGCGGTTATCATCGGCGCCGGCTTTGGCGGTTTGCGCATGTTGCATCAACTGCTTCAAGCCGGCAAGACAGTGCAGGTTCTGGAAGCGGGCACCGATGTCGGGGGCACCTGGTATTGGAACCGCTATCCCGGCGCCCGCACCGACAGTGAATCGTGGGGCTATTGCTACGAGTTTTCGGACGAACTGGTCGATGACTGGACCTGGAGCGAACGTCTGCCTGGTCAGGACGAAGTTTTACGTTATCTGCAGCATGTGGCCGACCGTTTCGACCTTAAACGCCATATTCGCTTTTCGAACAGGGTGGCGTCAGCGATCTTCGAGGAAAAGAGTAGCGTCTGGGTCGTCACGACAGAAGCGGGCGATCACTTTCGCTGCCGATATCTGGTCAGCGCAACCGGCGTTTTGAGCGTTCCGAAAAAACCCGATTTTCCTGGTCTGGAATCATTCAAAGGCGAACATTATTTCGCTCCTCAATGGCCAAAGGAGGATGTCAGCTTCGAAGGTAAGCGCGTTGCCATTATCGGCAGTGCCGCCACGGCAATTCAGATTCTGCCTATCGTGGCCCACGCCGCCGAGCATGTCTATTATTTCCAGCGCACGCCCAATTATGTGCTCCCTGGCCGCAACTTCAATATACATGCTGCACAGGGACGTCACTTCAAAAATAACCGCGCGGAAGTCTTCGATACGCGTCGTCGTCACCCATTCGGACTCCCGATGAAGATGTCCGGTCGAACCTATGATTCAGTAAACGATGAAGAGCGCAACCGCATCTTCGAGGCAGGTTGGGAAGAGGGCGGGTTCCATTATTGCTTCGATACGTTTGACGATATCATGACTGACAAGCGGTCGAACGACGCCGCCGCCGAGTTCGTCCGTCGCAAGATCCGCTCGATCGTGAAAGACCCCGAAACCGCCGCCAAACTGACCCCGAATTACACGTTCTTCGCAAAACGGCCGCCTTCGGGGCATTTTTACTACGAGACGTTCAATCGCTCGAACGTAACCCTCGTCGATGTGGCTGCGAATCCCATTACCAGCGTCACGGAAACGGGCGTCAGAACCGACCTTGCCGAGTATGATGTTGATATGATCATCTTTGCGATCGGTTTCGATGCTGGGACAGGGCCATTGATGGCGATTGATGTACGCGGGCGGGACGGGGCATCAATCCAAGAAAAATGGAAGGATGGCCCTGCAACCTACATGGGTTTGATGATGGAGAAGTTCCCCAACTTGTTCATGATCATGGGTCCGCAATCGCCATTTGGTAACATCCCTACGATCATCGAGAGTGAAGTAGACTGGATCAGCAAGGTAATGGCAAATAACGACATCATCGGTGGAGCCGTCGAACCGACGATTGAGGCAGAGGAAGACTGGAACCGGAAGCTGGAGATGATCTACAATGCGACTCTGCTTCCTGCCGGTGTCGCGCTGAAAACATGGTTCCTGGGAGCCAATGTCGCTGGAAAGCCGGCTTCCGTACTGTTCTTTTTTGGAGGCGTAAATGCTTTCATTGAAGCCATTCATGAAGTTGCAGACAATGGAATGCCGGGACTGCAGTTTCATGAACCCGTTTCTGAAACGGCCTGAAGAATAGGAAGGGTATAACATGTCGGATCAGGAACGCCTGGCGATCGAAGACAAGGTACGCAACGCGGGCCTTGATTCAGAGGATGTCGCGGTAACGCGGGCAAATTATGAACGCCTCGGGACAACGACGCCTTTGGTCGAGGGTGTGATTGCCGAGCCGGGCACTATCGCCGGTCTGCCGGTTGAATATCTTCGTCCCGTGCAGGATTTGGGCGGGATTATCCTGTTCTTCCACGGCGGCGGCTATATGATTGGATCGCTTAATACTCACCGGGGATTGGCTTCGCACCTAGCGTTTGCTGCGGGCGCGACCGTTATCGCGGTCGATTATCGGCTCGCCCCCGAGCATGTCTTTCCAGCAGCCAGCGACGATTGTCTGGCGGTCTATAAGGCGCTTCTGGCAGAGGGCCATGGGGCAAAGACGATCACGCTCGCTGGGGATTCGGCTGGGGGGGCGCTCGTCGTCGCTACTCTTATGAGCGCACGAGACGCCGGCTTGTCGCTTCCAGCAGCCGCCTATCTGATGTCGCCGTTCGTCGATCTCACCGGCTCGGGAGAAAGCCGACTTCCGAAGATGAATGTCGATGTGGTCGTGCGGCCAGGAATGATCGAGGGCATGGGAGGGGCGTACCTGAATGGAGTTGCCACAGACAACCCCACCGCGTCCCCTCTATTTGGCGAGTACGCTGGGTTACCGCCGTTGCTTGTGCATGTCGGAAGTTACGAGACAATCCTGGACGATAGCATGCGGCTTGCGCGCAAGGCAGCGATGGCTGACATTTCGGTCGAATTAAAGGTCTGGCCCAAAATGCCGCATGTATTCCAGTTGTTTGCTGGCGAGTTGGAGGAGGGGCGCCAATCCCTTCATGAAGCTGGCGAATTCCTGCGAACACATCTCGGCTAACAGCTGCCACGGTACGGAATTCACGCATAATAATAGGAGAGCCATGTGATCGATCTGACAGGTAAATCGCTGATAATAACCGGCGCAGCGAGCGGTATGGGCCGGGCTACTGCACTGTTGGCGGCCGAGCTGGGTGCCAGTCTCACTTTGGGCGATCGAACGGAAGAGGCAGGCGCTCAAGTTGTGGAGGAAATCCGGGCGAGTGGCGGCGATGCGCAATTTGTACGCTGCGACGTAACCGACGAAGGAGATGTCGAGGCTTTGGTCGCTGCTGCCGTTGGCCGCTTTGGCAAACTGGATGGCGCATTTAACAATGCCGGTCGGCCCAATATCGGCAAGGTCTTGCACGAACTGACTTGGGCGGACATGGAGCAAGTCTATGCCGTTAACGTCAAGGGCGTGTTTCTCTGCCTTAAATATGAGATTCCTGAATTGCTGAAGGCCGGTGGCGGATCGATCGTAAACACCGCATCGGCTAGCAGCGTTATCGCTTTTCCTGACGCCGCAGATTATGTCAGCAGCAAGCATGCCGTTCTAGGACTGACGCGCGCTGCGGCACTAGATTACGCGCAGCGAAACATTCGCGTGAATTGCATCATGCCCGGAACGGTTATGACGCCAATGCTTGAAGGCTTGTTTGAGAGCGCGCCAGACACGAAAACCTTCCTCGAGTCCCGGATTCCTATGGGTCGGTTGGCGCGCCCGGAGGAAATGGCAGATAGCGTCGTATGGATGTTGTCAGGTCGCGCTTCTTACCTGACCGGTGCAGCGATTTCAGTTGATGGCGGCTATACTACTACTTGATAGCGACACAGTGCGCCGCTGCAGGCTCGAAGCGGTGTTCATGAGACGCCGATAAATCGATGAAAGTTTGAGGGAGCGGATGAGATGCATCGGTTGAACGGGCGGACCGCCATCGTTACAGGAGCAGCGTCGGGCATCGGCCGTGCAACCGTAGAGCGACTGCTGGCCGAAGGTGCCAACGTCATTGCGACGGATCTTTCGGAAGGTGCCGCGCTTGATACTGAGCAATGCCGCAGCATCGTTCATGATGTCCGCGATGAAGCGGGATGGGAGCAGGTCATTTCGCTGGCCGAAGCCGTCTTTGGCGGAGTCGATATACTCGTCAATAATGCAGGGATAACCGCAGCCAAACTTCTTCCGATCGCAGAGCTTTCACTCGCTGACTGGCAGCGGGTGCTTTCCGTCAATCTGGACGGCGTCTTCCTAGGCACGCGCGCCGGTATGAAGGCAATGGAGGAACGAGGAGGCGTCATCGTCAACATTGCCTCAGTTCATAGTTTCATTGCCGCGGCAGGGACTGTTGCTTACTCGACGTCGAAGGGCGGTGTCGTCATGCTCACAAAAGTAGCGGCTGTGGAAGGTGCACGTCTCAAATGCCCCGTTCGCGTCAACTCCGTTCATCCCGGCTATATTGAGACGCCTCTTGTTTCCGCCCGCTTCGAACAAGTTCCTGCCTTGAAAGCCGAAATTGAAAGCCGCACCCCGCTCAATCGCCTTGGCCGGGTCGATGAGGTCGCAGCGGCAGTAGCTTATTTATGTGGTGACGATGCTGGCTTCATTACTGGAACTAGTCTCACGCTCGACGGCGGGCTGACCGCTATCTGACCAGACGGAGCAACATCCGGCCAGCCTCCGCCTGTCGATGCAGAGTAGATGACAGCTTTAATCGCCAACGCGCTCGCTTTCTGCTCGCCCCGATAAGCGTTTGGCTTAAAGAGGTCGACGGCCTCTTGGTCAGTACCCGCCTCACTCTTGCGGATGGGCCGCGCGCTGAGTGTGACTATACATTCGTAACACACGCAAGAGCGCTCTCATCCAGATGGGAACGTTCGCCAACAGCATAAAATATTACGCAGGAGCCCAAAATGAAGATCGGTGCACCCAGAGAAGTGGCACAGGGGGAAGCGCGCGTTGCGCTGACGCCCGACAGCGCGCTGCAATTGCAGAAGCTGGGCCATGAATGTGTTGTCGAAAGCGGCGCGGGCAAAGCGGCCGGCTTCGACGATGACAGCTATCGCGCTGCCGACGTAAGGGTGGTTGCGACCGCTAGCGAATTGTGGGCCGCTGCGGATGTCATCGTAAAGGTGCGCCCGCCCGAAGCGGACGAGGCTGCCCAACTCACGACAGGCAAGACGCTAATTTCCTTCTTCTATCCAGGCCAGCGCAGCGAAGAATTGGCTGCGATAAGCGCGACCGGCGCCAATGTGCTGGCGATGGACATGGTGCCGCGCATCTCGCGCGCGCAGAAAATGGACGCGCTGTCTTCGATGGCGAACATCGCGGGCTATCGCGCTGTGATCGAGGCTGGCGCCAATTTCGGGCGCTTCTTTACGGGGCAGGTGACCGCGGCGGGCAAGGTGCCGCCGGCCCGTGTGCTGGTGATCGGTGCTGGCGTCGCCGGCCTGGCCGCGATCGGCGCGGCGACATCGCTTGGCGCGATCACGCTCGCCTTCGACGTCCGGCCCGAAGTCGCCGAACAGATCGAATCGATGGGCGCGCAATTCGTCTATCTCGACTTTTCCGAAGAGCAGCAGGATGGCGCGGCGACCGGTGGCTATGCCGCCCCGTCCAGCCCCGAATTTCGCGAAGCCCAGCTCAAGAAGTTTCGCGAGCTGGCGCCGTCCGTCGATATCGTCATTTCCACCGCGCTCATCCCTGGCCGCGACGCCCCCGTCCTCTGGACGCAGGACATGGTCGAGGCGATGCGCCCCGGATCGGTCATCGTCGATCTGGCGGCCGAACGCGGCGGCAATTGCGAGCTGACGGTCGCCGACCAGAAGATCGTGTCGCCCAACGGTGTCACCATCATCGGCTATACCGATTTCCCCAGCCGGATGGCGGCGCAGTCCAGTTCGCTTTATGCCAGCAATATCCGCCACATGCTGTTCGACCTGACGCCGGGCAAGGATGGCGTGATCGTCCATAATATGGAGGATGACGTGATCCGGGGCGCGACTATCGCCTTTGAGGGCGCGGTCAGCTTCCCCCCGCCCCCGCCCAAGATCAAGGCGATCGCGGCGCAAAAGCCCAAGCCCAAGGCGGAGGAATTGACGCCCGACCAGAAGCGGGCAAAGGACGTCACCGCCTTCAAGGCGCAAACCCGCTCGCAGGTCACGACTTTGATCGTCGCCGCGATCCTGCTGATCGCTGTCGGCGCGGTGGCGCCCGCCAGCTTCATGGGCCATTTCACCGTCTTCGTCCTCGCCTGCTTCGTCGGTTTCCAGGTGATCTGGAATGTCAGCCATTCGCTGCATACGCCGCTGATGGCGGTGACGAACGCTATTTCGGGCATCGTCGTGGTGGGCGCCATGCTCCAGGTCGGGTCGTCCAGCACCATCGTGATGGTGCTGGCGACGATCTCCATCCTGATCGCTTCGATCAACATCGTTGGTGGTTTCCTGGTCACGCGCCGGATGCTGGCCATGTTCCAGCGGTCCTAAGGGGGTAGATTTCATGTTCGATACCGGTGTGGTGTCCGCAGCCTATCTCTCGGCTGCGGTCCTTTTCATTCTGTCGCTGGGCGGCCTTTCCAATCAGGAAAGCGCCAAGCGCGCCGTATGGTACGGCATTGCCGGCATGGCCCTGGCGGTGCTGGCGACCCTCTTTGGCCCTGGCGCGGCCAATCTGCCGATCGTGGCCGGCACGTTCGCCGTGGCCGCCGTCATCGGCTGGATCGTCGCGATGCGGGTCCAGATGACTGAAATGCCCCAGCTTGTCGCCGCGCTGCACAGCTTCGTGGGGCTTGCCGCCGTGTTCATCGGCTTCAACGCGCATTTCGAACTGGAAACGGTGAACGCGCTCGATCCCGCCGCGCGCGAAGCGCTGACCGGCTTTGCCGACCTGCTCGCGCACAAGACGCCGGTGGAAATCAACATCCTGAAGGTCGAGGAATTTCTGGGCATCTTCATCGGTGCGGTTACCTTCACCGGATCGATCGTCGCCTTCGGCAAGCTCGCGGGCAAGCTGGACGGCAAGGCGAAGAAACTGCCCGGCGGCCATATCCTCAACGCTTCGGCGCTGCTGGCGTCGCTGGTCCTGCTGGTGATGTATGTCGGCAATATCGGTTTGGAAGGTCGCGAACTGACCGTCCTGCTCGCCATGGCGGCGCTCGCGCTATTCATCGGCTTCCACCTCGTCCTGGGTATCGGCGGCGCGGACATGCCGGTCGTCGTCTCGATGCTCAACAGCTATTCCGGCTGGGCGGCCGCCGCGATCGGCTTTACCTTGGGTAACGACCTGCTCATCGTCACTGGCGCTCTGGTCGGCTCGTCCGGCGCGATCCTGAGCTATATCATGTGCAAGGCGATGAACCGGTCTTTCGTATCGGTGATCCTGGGCGGCTTTGGCGGCACGACCGGTCCGGCTGCGGAGATCGAGGGCGAGCAGATCGCGATCGACGCTGACGGCGTAGCCTCCGCGCTCAACGACGCGGACAGCATCATCATCGTGCCGGGCTATGGCATGGCGGTGGCGCAGGCGCAGCAGACGGTGAGCGAACTCACCCGCAAGCTGCGCGCGGCCGGCAAGAAGGTCCGTTTTGCGATCCATCCGGTCGCAGGCCGACTGCCGGGGCACATGAACGTGCTGCTGGCCGAAGCCAAGGTGCCCTATGACATCGTGCTGGAAATGGACGAGATAAACGACGACTTCCCCTCGACCGACGTCGTGATCGTCATCGGATCGAACGACATCGTCAATCCCGCGGCGCAGGATGACCCCAACTCGCCGATCGCCGGCATGCCGGTGCTGGAAGTATGGAAGGCCAAACAGATTTTCGTGTCGAAACGCGGGCAGGGCACGGGCTATTCCGGCATCGAAAACCCGCTCTTCTACAAGGACAATGCCCGCATGTTCTATGGCGACGCCAAGGTCGCGGTCAACAGCCTGCTCACTAGAATCGGGTAAGTTTGATGCAGTCGACTATCTCTCGCCAAGCAAGCTGGGTAAGCGCTGTTCTCAGCCCACGTAGATCCAGGGCATGAGTTCATGAACGCGATTGGCCCGGTAGCCGTTGGCGAGCGCGGTCAGCGTCTGGTTCAGCCAGTCATGCGGATTGATGCCGCCCAGCTTGCAGTTTTCGATGAGCGTGGCGATGACCGCCCAGTTATCGCCGCCCTCGTCGGAACCGGCGAAGAGGGCATTCTTTCGATTCAAAGCCAAGGGGCGGATTGATCGCTCGACGGTGTTGGTGTCGAGTTCGATCCGACCATCGTCGATGAAGCGAACGAGTCCGTCCCAGCGCGTTGTCGCATAGCGGATGGCTTCGGCCAGCTTGCTCTTGGCGCTGATCTGGCGGAGCCGGGCATCCAGATAGAGCCTGAGATCCGCGACGATGATGCGGCTGCATTCGACGCGCTGGATGCGGCGCTGTTCAGCAGAGTAGCCGCGCACCTCATCCTCGATGGCATAGAGCATGGCGATCCGACGCAGGATCTCGGTCGCGACCGGGGAACTGGCGGCAAGATCATAGAATTTGCGCCGGACATGTGACCAACAGAAGGCGAGGCTGAGTTGCTGTCCGCGGCGTTTGGCAAGCGCTGTGTATCCGCCATAGCCGTCGACTTGCAGGATGCCTGCAAAATCTCCGAGATGGGTGTCGGGCCGTTCGGCTTTCCGGTCTGCCGCATAGACATAGGCGACCATCGGCGGACCTACGCCACCCCATGGCCGATCATCGCGGGCATAGGCCCATAGCTGGCCAGTCTTCGTCCTTCCGCGCCCCGGGTCAAGCACCGGCGCAGTGGTCTCGTCGGCGAACAGCCGCTCTGATCGGCGCAACTCCTCAAGGGTACGTGTCAACGGGCACCGAAGATTCCGCAAAAGTGGGCATCTAAAATTCCCTAGTTTGGCGGGAGGGTTTGTGTCGGTGATCAGCCGTGATGGAGATCGGGCTTTTCCTTTGCTGGCGGGCGGCCGCGCCGTTTCGGCAAGGGCGGTGGGTTGATGGACGGTGCCATGCGCGCATGCTCGGGCAGCAGGTCGGCGTGCTGTCGCATGCGATAGCTGGAGCCCTCGATCTGGACGACCACAGCGTGGTGAAGAAGGCGGTCGAGCAGCGCGGTGGCCACCACCGGATCGCCAAAGACATCACCCCATTCGGCGAAGCCGCGGTTGGATGTCAGGATCATGGCACCCTTTTCGTATCGGGCGTTGACGAGCTGGAAGAAGAGATTGCCGCCGCCGGGCGTGACGGGAAGATACCCGATCTCGTCGACGACGAGCAGGGAGGATCGGCATAGGAAGCGGATCTTCTCGCGCAACGTGCCCTCGCGTTCAGCCTTGGTCAGTGAAGCGATCAGATCGGCGAGCGGGATGAAGTAGACGCTCTTGCCCGCCTTCACGGCCTCGACGGCAAGGGCCGTGGCGATATGGCTTTTCCCGGTACCGGGCGGGCCCAGCAGATGCACCACCTGGGGTGACTACACGAAAGTGACGTATCTGCACGCTAAGGGCGAACAAATCCGGTACGATGCCAGCAGATGCTATTCGCAGGCTTTCCTGCCCCTTTTATGTGGTGCCGCCCTACGGGCGCCGATATG
>NZ_RZUL01000007.1 GCF_004005485.1 Sphingobium algorifonticola | reverse complement strand
CGCCAAAGCATAAACCAAAAAGCCCATGCCCCAGCAAAACGCTACAAGGAACGACTTGGCTTTATCTGATTACCCGGCGCCATAAAACCACCAGAAACCAGTGCCGTCGCCCACATGTCCCTTCATCTTTCAACAATGTCAAAGAACCGAATTTCCGAGGATTTCTGCGGCGGCCGGTCTTGGTTCCACTCTGTTGCCAGAGCGGTTGAAGAAGCCGCTGCGTCGTCCGGAGGGCGCCGTTTATGCCTGTGACCGATTCGTGTCAACGGCAAAATCCAACTTTTTGTCCGAGCCTGCGCGAACCGGCACGCAGGACGCCAGCGCGCTGGCTTCAGAACGAAAAGCACCTTCACGCGAAGGCTTCAGAAACTGGTGCCCCTGGCCGGAATCGAACCAGCACTCCTTTCGGAATCCGATTTTGAGTCGGACGCGTCTACCAATTTCACCACAGGGGCGACAGAGGCGACCGCTTAGCCGAGCCGCCGCGCGCTTGCAACATTCGCTTCGATCCCATGGCATCAAAAGGCATCGCCGTGCGAAAAGGCGCGCGCGCGGACTTGCGACCATGGTTTCTGCCGCTATACCGGGGCGCATCGTGCAGATACATCGTCATCGTCAGCAACGGTAAGGGGACGACCTTTTGACCGAACCATCTGCCACGCTCCTGCTATTCGGTGCCACCGGCGATCTCGCCCATCGGATGCTCTTCCCGTCCCTCTACAATCTGCTGGGCGACGGGCTGCTGCCGGAGGATTTCTTGATCGTGGCGTCGGGCCGGTCGACTCTCGACGACGCCTCATTCCGCAAGGATGTCGATGCGGCGCTACGCAAATTCCTGCCGCAGGACCGTTACGATGCGACGCTGGCCGAGCGCCTGACCGGTATGATCCTTTACAGCCCCGTCGAAGCGGGGAATGCCGACCAGTTCCAGGCGCTGGCGGATCGGGTTGCCGACCGGATTGACAAAGGTATCTCCGTCTACCTGTCCACCCCCCCGTCCCTCTTTGCCCCTACGGCGCAGGGCCTGTCCGAGGCGGGACTGGTGGGACCGCACACCCGGATTGCGATGGAAAAGCCGATCGGCAAGGATCTTGCCTCCTCCAAGGTCGTGAACGACGCCATCGGCGGCCTTTTTGCCGAGGAGTCGATCTTCCGCGTCGATCATTATCTCGGCAAGGAAACCGTTCAGAATCTGATGGCGCTGCGGTTTGGCAACATGATGTTCGAGCCGCTGTGGAACGCCACGGCCATCGACCATGTGCAAATCACCGTCGGCGAGACGGTCGGTCTGGAAGGGCGCGTCTCCTATTACGACGGCGTCGGTGCCCTGCGCGACATGGTGCAGAACCACATGCTGCAAATCCTTTCGATCATCGCGATGGAACCGCCGGCTCGCCTCGATTCGACAGCGGTCCGCGACGAAAAGGTCAAGGTTCTGCGCTCGCTACGCCCGATGGATGCCGACAGTGTGAAGGCCTGCAGCGTGCGCGGGCAATATACCCCAGGCGCTGTCGGCGGGGCGATCGTGACGGGCTATGCCGACGAGCTGGGTCAGGCTTCAGACACGGAGACTTTCGTGGCACTGAAAGCGCATATCGACAACTGGCGCTGGACCGGCGTGCCATTCTATCTGCGGACCGGCAAGCGGATGCCCGCGCGCCAGTCCGAAATCCTGATCCAGTTCAAACCGGTGTCGCACAGCATTTTCGGCACGCGCGGCCATGGATCGGGCCTCGAACCCAATACCCTCATCATCCGGCTTCAGCCGCAGGAAAACATCCGCCTGCTGATCATGGCGAAGGAACCCGGGCTGGATCGTGGCGGCGTCAAGTTGCAGGAAGTCGGCCTAGACGTTTCGCTGGCGCATGCCTTTGCAGGCGAACGGAGGCGGATCGCCTATGAGCGGCTGCTGCTGGATCTGCTGGAAGGCGACCCCACGCTGTTCGTTCGGCGGGACGAAGTGGAGGCGCAATGGGTCTGGATCGATTCGATCATCGAAGGATGGAAAGCGGCGGGCGTGAAGCCCGCCCCATATGCTGCCGGGAACTGGGGGCCATCCTCCGCCATCGCCCTGATCGAACGCGATGGAGCAAGCTGGCATGACTGATCTGCATCCCACCATTGCCGCCGTGACCGAACGGATCGTGCAGCGCAGCGCGCCGCGGCGACAGAAATATCTCGACCTCATACGGCGCGGACGGGATGCGGGCACCAATCGGGATCAGCTGTCCTGCGGCAATCTGGCGCACGGGTTCGCGGCAGCGGAAGAAGACAAAGGCGTCATCCGGTCCGGCGGCGCGATGAACATCGGCATCGTCACATCCTATAACGACATGCTTTCTGCGCATCAGCCCTATGGCCGCTATCCCGAAGCGATCAAGATCGCGGCGCGCGAAGTGGGCGCAACCGCGCAGGTGGCGGGCGGCGTTCCCGCCATGTGTGACGGGGTAACGCAAGGACAGGCGGGCATGGACTTGTCGCTGTTCAGCCGCGACACGATCGCACTCGCCACGGCCGTATCGCTGAGCCATGCGATGTTCGAAGGCGTGCTGCTGCTCGGCATCTGCGACAAGATCGTGCCCGGCCTGCTGATCGGCGCACTGCGCTTCGGCCATCTGCCAACGATCCTCGTTCCCGGCGGCCCGATGCCCTCGGGCCTTGCCAACAAGGAAAAGGTCCGCATTCGCCAGCTGTATGCTGAGGGCAAGGTCGGCAAGGCGGAACTGCTGGAAGCCGAGGCGGCAAGCTATCATGGCGCGGGCACCTGCACATTCTACGGCACGGCCAACAGCAACCAGATGATGATGGAGATCATGGGGCTGCACATGCCCAATGCCGCCTTCGTCAATCCGGGCACGAAGCTGCGTGGCGAACTGACCCGCGCCGCGACGCACCGGGTGGCGGCGATCGGCTGGGATGGCGACGACTACCGGCCGCTGGGCGAATGCGTGGATGAAAAGGCCATTGTCAACGCCATCATCGGCCTGCTGGCCACTGGCGGGTCCACCAATCACGCGATCCATCTGCCTGCCATCGCGCGCGCCGCGGGGATCACGATCGACTGGACCGATTTTGCCGAATTGTCGGATGTGATCCCGCTGTTGGCGCGCGTCTATCCGAACGGTGCGGGCGATGTGAACAATTTCCAGGCCGCCGGCGGCATGGCCTGGATCATCACCCAATTGCTCGACAACGGCCTGCTCCATCGCGACATCAAGACGGTCGCGCGGGCAGACCTGACCGATTACGGCAAGGAGCCGACACTCGACAACGACGCTCTGGTCTGGAAGGACGCACCGGACCAGTCGCGCGATCTGACCATGCTGCGCCCGGTATCCGATCCCTTCAGCGCAGACGGGGGCATGCGCCTGCTGTCCGGCAATCTGGGTCGCTGCATCATAAAGGTGAGCGCAGTGGACCCGGCACGCTGGACAATCGAGGCACCGGCGCGCGTATTCCACAATCAGGACGATGTGCTGAAAGCATTCAAGGCAGGCGCGCTGGAGCAGGACGTGATCGTGGTCGTCCGCTTCCAGGGGCCGCGCGCCAACGGCATGCCCGAACTGCACAAGCTGACGCCTGCGCTGGGTGTCTTGCAGGATCGCGGTTTCAAGGTCGCCCTGCTGACGGACGGCCGCATGTCTGGCGCATCGGGCAAGGTCCCCGCCGCCATCCACCTTTCCCCCGAAGCCCTGGGCGGCGGCCCGATCGGCAAGCTGCGCGACGGCGATATCGTGCGGGTGTGCGCGCGGACGGGCGTGGTGGAGGCGCTGGTCGACGCACCGGAATGGGCGGCGCGCGAGGCCCCCGTGCCGCCGCCCCCGCCTTATGATACCGGACGCGAACTCTTCGCCCTGTTCCGCCATCACAGCGATCTGGCGGAGGAAGGTGCTTCACCGATCCTGGCCGCGATGGAAGCGGAAATCTGAACAATGAAGCCAACGACCAAAACGTCGATCGTCAGCGTGGATGTGGGCGGCACCAACGCCCGCTTCGCGATCGCGACGATCGGCAAGAGCGGTGTGCCCGTGCTGGGCACGGTGCGCAAATACAAGGTGGCGGACTATCCCAGCCTCCAGGCATGCTGGGCCGCGTTCGCACGGGACGAAACGGCACAGGGAACAGCCGCCCTCCCCCGCGCCGCATCCATCGCCTTCGCGACTGCGATCGGCGGCGAAGTCATCAAGCTGACCAACAGCAACTGGGTGGTCCGCCCTGACGCGCTGAAGGCCGATCTTGATCTCGACACCTTGTGCCTGGTCAATGATTTCGAGGCGGTGGCCCATGCCGTATCGAAATTGCCTGCCGATCATCTGGAATTGCTGTTCGGCCCGGATACGCCGATGCCGCGCAACGGCTCGGTCACGATCCTCGGCCCCGGCACTGGCCTGGGTGTCGCGATGATTGCTTTCGTCGATGGCACGCCCCATGTGGTTGCGACCGAAGGCGGCCATATCGATTTCGCGCCGCTCGATGTTCTGGAGGGCCGGATCGTCGATTATCTGCGCGACAAGTTCCTCCGCGTTTCGGCCGAACGGATCGTGTCCGGCCCTGGCCTCAACAATCTGTACAAGGCGATGGCGACGATCGGTCACGACCGGGTCGAACTGATGACCGATGCCGATCTGTGGCAGGCGGCGCTGGAACATACCGATGACTTCGCGCGCACGAGCCTTGAGCGTTTCTGCATGTGCTACGGCTCTGTCGCGGGCGATCTGGCGCTGGCCCATGGCCCGGGCACCGTCGTGCTGGCAGGAGGCCTGACGCAGCGGATGAAAACGATGCTGCCGCTCAGCGGTTTTCACAGCCGCTTTACCGCCAAGGGCCGTTTTCAGGGTTTGATGGAGCGTGTTCCGGTGCGCCTTGCCATCCATGACGAAATCGGATTGTTCGGCGCGGCCGCCGCCTATCGTGGAGAAGATGCATGACGTTGACTGTCGATCAGGTGATGGAGCTTGCCCCGGTGATCCCGGTGCTGGTGATCGAGCGGATCGAAGATGCCGCGCCGATCGCCGAGGCGCTGGTAAAGGGCGGCTTGCCGGCCCTGGAAGTCACGATGCGGACACCGATCGCGCTCGACGTGATGCGCGAAATGGCCAAGGTGCCAGGGGCCGTCGTCGGCGCGGGCACGGTGCTCAATCCCGCGCAACTCGACGCCGCGCTGGAAGCCGGAGCGCAGTTCATCGTCAGCCCCGGCCTTACAGAACCGCTGGGCAAGGCCGCAATCGCCAGTGGCATCGCCTTTCTGCCCGGCACGGCGACCGCCGCAGACATCATGCGAGGCATGGACATGGGCCTGTCGCGGTTCAAGTTTTTCCCGGCCGAGACGTCCGGCGGCCTGCCTGCGCTGAAGGCGCTCGCCGCGCCTTTCAACACGGCGCGCTTTTGCCCCACGGGCGGTATCCGGTTCGAGACGGCGGGCAACTGGCTCGCGGAACCGGCTGTTAAATGCGTCGGCGGAAGCTGGCTGGTGCCCAAGGGTCCGGTCGATGCGCACCGCATTGAGGAACTGGCGCGCGCGGCGGCATCGTTGCGCGGCTGATCGGTCAGTCGTCGCGCCCATAGCGCAGGACGTACAACCCCAAGGACATGGCAAGCATGACGCTGGCCACCATCTGGCTGGGCCAGTGACCACCCATCGTCACGCGGGCAGCGCAACCCGCCAGCAGCAGCGCCGCCATCACGACAGCCAGAATGCGCCCCGTGCCATCCCTACGGGCGAGCGCCAGTAGCATGACGATGCCGACCGTCGCGCCATAGACCAGCGCAAAAGTGGACGGCAAACCCGACGATTGACTGGGCTTTGCCACCGCCACCAGATCGGCCGTGGGACGCGGGACATGCAGGAACAGCCGCAGGAGCCTGTCCGCCGCCAGTGCGACCGCAAAACCGATCATGATCCCGACGCCCGTCGCACCATTACGGACCAGCGCCGCAACCAGCCCGCACGCGAGCATGACGCCCCACATCCACGGATCGGTGGCGCTGGTGGTGACATGCTCCGCCCATGCCGGGCGCGCGCCGAAGAATGCCTGCGCAGCCTGTGTCAGAGCGACATCGCCCGGCAATGGTCCTTGGGCCCACCATGACGCAGCACCCATCGCCAGTGCGGACACCAGCAGGACCAAAGGCAGTGTCCGGGGCAGCATCACGTCACTCAACGGCGCCCCATAGCGCCTCGGCCGGCACATAGCCCCGTTTGCCGCCCACATCGATCATGCACCATCCGCTCGTGCATTCGGCAATCCGCCCGACGACGCCAGGCTCCACGCGGTACAGCAATCGCGAATCGGCCGTCGGCTTTTCGCGCATTTCCGTGACCCCGTAGCGCACGATCGCCGTGGCCGTGTCGCTCAGCAGGCGCACATGCATCCAGCCCTGCGTGCCGCTGCTGTCCTCGATCTTGCGCCAGTTGCCCAGCACCTGCACCACCTTTACCGGCAAGTCGCGACGGCGATAAATCCAGTTGCTGGGATAATCGAGGTTGGGGCCGACCCGCATCCGTGCTTCGGGCTGCGAGATCGACGCCCAATAGGGCACAGTCTTCTGCGATTGCGCGGCGACCGGCGTGGCAGCCCAGCAAACGGCAACCAGCGCCGCGGCCGCTACGCTCGAAACGCGATTCCATCCCACCATGTCCGCATCCCTGTGCTATTGCCCGCCTGCCGCGCCTGATTGCCACCGCCGGGGCGATCGTTCAACCACCGATGCGATCCGCAGCCGCCGTCCATAACCGCTTGACCTTCACGATGGCCGGGAATAGCGGCTGCATATGCCCAGAAAACCGCGCCCGGCGAAACCGACCGTCACGCTGACCAGGCGTCTGCCCGATGCGGTGGAAAGCCGCATGGGGGAATTGTTCGACGCCCGGCTGCGCACCGATGACCGGCCGATGACGCGCGACGAACTGGCGATGGCAATGCAGCAGTGCGACGTGCTGGTGCCAACCGTGACGGACCCGCTCGATGCCGATCTGATCGAACAGGCTGGCGACCGGCTGCAACTGATTGCGAGTTTTGGCAGTGGCGTCGATCACATCGATTTGCATGCGGCGCGCCGCAAGGGCATCATCGTCACCAATACACCCGGCGTTCTGACCGAAGACACCGCCGACATGACGATGGCGCTCATCCTCTCGGTGCCCCGAAGGCTGGCCGAGGGCGAAAAGCTGGTGCGATCGGGCACATGGGCGGGCTGGAGCCCGTCAAGCATGCTGGGCCACCGCATCGGCGGCAAGCGGCTGGGAATCGTCGGCATGGGCCGCATCGGGCAGGCCGTGGCCCGTCGCGCCGCCGCTTTCGGCCTGGCAATATCCTATCACAACCGCCACCGCCTGCCCGAAGCGGTAGAGCGCGAGACCGGGGCGCTGTGGCACGCCGATCTCGACATGCTGCTGGAAACCAGCGACATCATATCGGTACATTGTCCGCTGAACGATGACAGCCGAGGCATGATCGACGCGCGCCGTATCGCCTTGCTGGAGCCGACCGCCTATTTCATCAATACGTCCCGCGCCGAAATAACCGACGAAGCCGCTCTGGTCGATGCGCTGGCCGCAGGCCGGATCGCCGGTGCCGGGCTGGACGTTTATGCCCATGAACCGGCGGTCGATCCGCGCCTGCTCGCGCTTTCCAACGTCGTGCTGCTGCCGCATGTCGGATCGGCGACATTCGAGGGCCGCGATGCGACCGGGGCGAAAGTCATCACCAATATCCGCACCTGGGTGGACGGGCACCGCCCGCCCGATCAGGTGCTGGAGGGGTGGGTTTAGTACAGGGCGTCAGATATAAAATCCGTTCCTCCTGAGTAGACACTGAGCCTGTCGAAGTGTCGTATCGAAGGATTGAGCTTTGACGCGACCCTTCGATACGGGCCTTCGACTTCGCTCAGTCCCTACTCAGGGCGAACGGTTACTGTTTAGTCATGCAAGTGACGACCCCTACCCCCGCCGCCGCAGAAACCCTTCCGTCGCCTCCGGTGCGCCGCGATAAGCCTCCTGAAACTCCGCGCTCCAGTACATGAGGTGATCGAGCGGGATCCGTTCCCCACTCACCGCACACAGCACGAACTGGCCGGGACGCACGACGTCGAAATGCGGCGTCTCATAATGCAGAACCGCCAGTCCTGGAATATCTGCCATCAGTCGCCCGTCAAAATGCGGTCGACAAGCTGTTTTACCGTCGGCACAAACCCATTCGAGTAGAAGGGGTCCTTGCCGAACCGATAGGCACCATGGCCTGCGAACATCAGATTCTGGTCCACCGGTCCGCCGTGGGCGATGTCCTGCAAGGTTTTCTGGATGCAGAAACTGCGTGGATCGGCGAGACGACCAGTCGAATTGGTGTCGCTGTCCATCCAGCTTGAAAAGGCACATTGCGACAGGCAGCCCATGCAATCGGCCTGGTCCTTGCGAATGATCGCCTTGTCGGCATCCGTCACGAACACCAGCGTATTGTCGGGTGTCTTGAGGGCACTGCCGAAGCCTTCGCCCACCCACTGGCGCGCGCGCAGCAGGTCGTTGCGCGTGACCCAGAAGTTCTTGCCCTTCACGCCAACGTCGAGTTGATGGGTATGGTCGCCTGCTTGCTCCAGGCTGAAGGCGATCTGCCGTTCCGACCGCGATTCCAGATGGCGCAGGAAAGGGTTGCGCACGGCCGAGGAGTAGAAGCCCGTCGGTGAAAAGCGATGCAGCAGGATGTCGCCCTCCTGAAGCTGCGTCAGCCGGTCCTTCCATTCCTGGGGAATCGGGCTTTCCTGGGTCAGCAGCGGGCGGGTGCCAAACTGGAAAGCGATCGCCCCCAGCTCGGGATTGTCGATCCAGTCGTTCCAGTCCTTCAGATGCCAGACGCCACCGGCCATGACGATCGGCACGCTGTCGGCGATGCCGCCTTCACGCATCGTTTCACGCAGGGCCTTGACGCGCGGATAGGGGTCTTCGGGCTGGCGCGGGTCTTCGGCATTGGAAAGGCCGTTATGGCCGCCCGCCAGCCAAGGGTCTTCATAGACCACGGCGGCAAGAAACTCGGCCGCCTTGCTGTAGGCGCGCTTCCATAGCGCCCGGAAAGCGCGGGCCGACGATACGATCGGCAGATAGCTGACGTTGTAGGACGCCGCGATTTCGCTGAGCTTGTAGGGCATGCCCGCGCCGCAGGTGACACCCGCAACCATGCCGCGCGTCCGCTCCAGCACGCCATGCAGGATGCGCTGGGCACCGCCCATTTCCCACAGGACGTTGATGTTGATCGCGCCCTTGCCCCCCGCAATCTCATAGGCGCGTTTCACCTGCTCGACGGCGCCGTCGATCGCATAGGTTATCAGCTCCTCGTGCCGTTCCCGACGGGTCTTGGCACTGTAAACCTGCGGAATGATCTTGCCTTCGGCATCGTAGCTGTCGGCATTGACCGCCGATACCGTGCCGATGCCCCCGGCCGCCGCCCACGCGCCCGAACTCAAATGGTTGGAAACCGCCACACCCTTGCCGCCCTCGACCAGTGGCCAGACTTCACGTCCGCCATAAACGATAGGCTTCAACCCCTTGAACAATATACTCTCCCAACAGGATGGCACTACACACAACCGGACACGCGCACTGCGGATTGATCTCTATACCAATTTCAGGCGCGCAATGACCGGAAAATAACGCGCGCCCTAGCGCAAAACATCCGGTCGTGCCAGTGTATTGCCGTAAAGCGCGGCATAGGCGTCGATCATGGCCTGCTCGCCGAAATATTGCCGGGCATGCGTCCGGTTGGCGACACCCAGTGCCGTGCGCAGGGCAGCATCGTCCGCCAGACGGCCAAGTGCCGCCGAAAGACCGGCCTCGTCCCGCGCCACGAACGGCAGATTGGGGGGCGCGAGCATCTGCGTCACATCCCCGACATCGGTCGCGGCAACCGGCAATCCGCTGGCCATAGCCTCGACCAGCGAGATGGGGAATTGTTCGCTGTCGGACGATAAGGCGAAGATATCGAAAAGGCCCATGAACCGCCAGGGGTCAGGCAGAAATCCGGCGAAGTGGATGTCCGACATGCCGCACGTGTGCGCCTGCGCCGCAATCGCCGCGCGCTCCGGCCCCTCGCCGACCACCACCAGTTGCAGCCGGTCACGATGTGGCGCGATCGCGCGGACGAGCCGCGGAATGTTCTTGACCGGCCGCAAGCCTGCCAGCGTGCCCACCAGCAGCTTGCCCGGTCTGCGCACCAGACCGGATAGCGCATCGGCCTGCGGCGGCGTGGCATATCGCGCGATATCGATACCGTTGGGAATCAGATGGATACGCTCGTATGGCTGGTGCCACACGTCGCGGGCGATGCCTTCCAGCACGCGCGAGGGCACGACCAGCGCCGATGCCCGCGCCAGCCCGATCCGCCGGTACAGGTTGCGCTTGCGCTTCAAGCCGTCGGCTTCGTCAGCGTTGAACCCGTCCTCATGGTGAATAAGGGGCGGCAGGCGCATCGTCCGGCCAAACAGCCGGTGCGTCATCACCGCGTCCATCGCCCCCCAGTTGTACGTCAGAACCAGATCGTAGCGTCGCATGAAACGGGCAAGCGCAAGATAGCGGACGAGGCCCGGCTTGCCTTCGAGCGAGGGGGCGTCGGGAAAGTCGACGGGCACATGCGACATGATCGCATCCCGCGCGCCGATCGCACCGGCCACACCGCTGACGATCGCATGCCGCGCGCGATCGCCCCAGTGGTTCATCAACTGGACCGCGCGGGCTTCCTTCCCCCCCAGATCAAAACTGCTGTGGAGATGCAGCAGCTGCGGCCGTTCAGGCATCGATACGAACACGGTCCAGCAACGCATCGAGCGCGGCGATCGCCGCCGGCTCCATCAGCGTTGGCGCATGGCCAACCCGCGGCACCGTCGCCAGCGTGGCACTCGCGCCGATGTCGTGCTGCATGCGCGCCGCGGTCTCCGCGCTCAGCAAGTCGGATCGTTCCCCGCGCAGGATGAGCGTCGGCACAGACCGGAAACCGGCCATGGACGGCCAGAGATCAACACCTGCCTCGCCCCCCGGCACGCGCAGCGGCTCCGCGATCCGCATGTCGTAATCCAGCACCACGCGGCCGCCGCTGTTGAGCCGATAGAGCCGTTTCGCCATCGCCAGCCAATCATCGAGGTGATAGTCGGGATAGACGTCGGCATTGTTCTGCGCGAGCGCCCGCGCCGCATGAACCCAGGTCGGGTGCGTGCTCCCGGTGCCGACATAGCCCCTGATGCGCGCCAGCCCGCTTTCCTCGATCTTCGGCCCGACATCGTTGAGGACGGCACCCGCCAGCCGGTCGGGCCGAGTCGCGGCCATCAGCATGGCGATGATCCCGCCGAGCGAGGTGCCCACCACAACGAAGCGCGTCAGCGCGAGATCGGCAAGCAGCCGTTCCAGATCCTGCAAATATGTAAGCGGCACATAGGTCATGGGATCCTTGGCATAGGCGCTTTCGGCGCGCCCGCGCAGATCGGGGCAGATCAGCCGCCACTGGCCCGCCATGCGATCGGCAAGCGGCGCGAAATCGCGCGCATTGCGCGTCAGCCCGGGCAGGCAGAGCAGGGCCGGGCGTCTGTCATCTCCGCCTGCATAATCGCGATAATGCAGCCGCAGGCCGTCGTTCGACCACCAATATGCGTCGCGATATTCCGACAAACTTGATCCTTTCGCGCTGCGTACCCCATATTGCGCCATGCGCTTTCCCCTGCAACCCGCCAATTACACGCCCGCCCCGCAAATCGCGTCGCTGGGACCGGACCTGTCCGATCCGGTCACCCCGGCGGATTTCCCGCAGACGATCCTGCGCTTTCGCAACGATCGCTGGGCGGCGGCGGTTGGACTGGATGGTCTGGATGACGCGGCGTGGGTCGCACATTTTGCCCGTTTCGTGCCGCTACCGGACAATCAGCCGCAGCCGCTGGCGCTGCGCTATCACGGGCACCAGTTTCAACATTATAATCCCGACATCGGGGACGGCCGCGGATTTCTGTTTGCGCAGCTGCGCGACGGGCATGGTCGTCTGCTCGACCTGGGCACCAAAGGATCGGGCGTCACACCGTGGAGCCGCGCGGGCGACGGGCGACTCACGCTGAAAGGCGGCGTGCGGGAAATCCTGGCGACCGAAATGCTGGAGGCGCTGGGCGTCTATACCTCCAGGACATTCTCGGTGATCGAAACCGGCGAGGCGCTGTATCGCGGCGACGAGCCTTCGCCGACTCGCTCGGCCGTACTCACCCGTCTCAGCCATTCGCACATCCGCATCGGCACCTTTCAGCGTGCGGCGTTCGAGCGGAATGCGGCACTGATGACGCGCCTGATCGACTACAGCCTGCGCGAACTATACGACGAGGAACCCGGCGATCATCCCGCGTCGCAGCTGCTGCACCATGTCGTGGCGCGCACTGCCGATCTGGCCGCCAGCTATATGGTCGCAGGCTTCGTCCACGGCGTACTCAACAGCGACAATATCAATGTGACGGGCGAGAGCTTCGATTATGGCCCCTGGCGCTTTACGCCCGAATGGACGCCAGGCTTTACCGCAGCCTATTTCGATCATCAGGGTCTGTATGCCTTCGCTCGGCAGGCGGAAGCGATCCATTGGGACGTGGCGCAACTTGCGGTTTCGCTGCGGCTCGTTTCGGAGGCCGCCCCGCTCATCGCGGCGCTGGAACAATTTGCGGAAATCTATCCGAAAAGGCTGGTTCTGCGGTTCTTCTGGCGGCTGGGGCTGACGCCTGCCGATCATGCGACATCGGCCGCTTTTGTGGAGGATGCCGTTCGCGCACTGATCGAGACACGCACCGAGATCGACCGTTTCTTCTTCGACTGGCGCGGGGGCGACCTCCGCAATGCCGCGCACTATGAAGCGCCCCAATGGGACAATGTTCGGGCAGCCGCCGCTACCTTTGCGCCATCGGGCGATCGCGCCCATCCCTATTGGCAGGGGGACATGCCCTGTTCCCTGCATATCGAGGAAGTCGAGGCGATCTGGGCCGCGATTGCCGAACGCGACGATTGGCAGCCGCTGCATGCCAAGGTCGCCGCCATCCGCCATATGGGGCAGGCGCATGGCGATGCACCCGACATTCCCTAGCAGCGCCTATGCAACCGGGGCCGGGGTTCAGGCGTAACTGTCCCGTCCGGCATTCCGCTTCTGTTCATCCCGCGAGGCCCAAGACGGCCTGCCCCTTTCAACTCCGATCCAATTGGGCCATATCCCATCCATGTCCTCTACCCTGACTTCCATCGAACCTGCGACAGGCGCCAAATTGTGGGAACACGCGATCAGCGATGTTCCGGCCGAAGTGGCGCGCGCGCGCAATGCCTGGGCGCTGTGGGCGGCAAAGCCGCTCGCCATCCGCATCGAGACGATGCGCCGCTTTGCCAACGCCGTGCGCGCGAAGGAAGAGGCGCTGGCCGACCTTATTGCCCGCGAAACGGGCAAGCCGCTGTGGGACGCGAAAACCGAAGTCGCGGCCGTGATCGGCAAGGTCGACATTTCGATCGCCGCTTATTCCGAACGCACGGGCATGAAGCGACTGGAAGGTGCCCTCGGCATGAAACAGGCGGTCAGGCACAAGCCGCATGGCGTGATGGCGGTGCTCGGTCCCTATAATTTCCCGGCGCATCTGCCCAACGGGCATATCGTGCCCGCGCTGATCGCGGGCAATGCCGTGGTGTTCAAGCCGTCCGAAAAGACACCGGCGGTCGGCGCGATGCTGGTCGATCTCTATCATCAGGCCGGTGTGCCGACGGACCTGGTGCGCCTGATCGTCGGCGGACCGGAGGAAGGGCGCGCGCTGACGGCGCATCCCGACGTCAACGGAATCTTGTTCACGGGTTCGGCGAACACCGGCATTGCGATCAACAAGGCGTTCGCGGGCCAGCCCGACAAGATTCTTGCGCTCGAAATGGGCGGCAACAATCCCATCGTCGTGTGGGATACGCCCGACATCGCGAGTGCCGCGGTGCTCGTCGCGCAATCGGCATTCCTGTCGGCGGGCCAGCGATGCACCGCGGCCAAGCGGCTGATCGTGCGCGAAAGCCTGGCACAGCCGCTGATCGCGGAGATCCGCAAGATCGCCGACCGTATCATCGTCGACCACCCGCATGCCGACCCCCAGCCCTATATGGGACCGGTGATCGACAATCAGGCCGCCGACGGCCTGACCGAGAGCTTTCTGATCCTCATGAGCAACGGCGGGCGGCCGATCAAGCATATGGTGCGTCCGCACAAGGACTTGCCGTTCGTCTCGCCCGCGATGATCGACGTGACCGACATGCGCGAGCGACCCGACATCGAGCTGTTCGGCCCCCTGCTCCAGGTGATCCGCGTGCCTGATTTCGGCGCGGCGATCGCGGAAGCGAACAACACCCGCTATGGGCTGTCCGCGGCCCTGATCGGCGGCACGCCGGACCATTATGACCAGTTCTGGGCGAACATCCGCGCGGGTATCGTCAACTGGAACCGGCCAACCAACGGTGCGTCGTCAGCGGCCCCCTTCGGCGGCGTCGGCCTGTCGGGCAATCATCGCGCCAGCGCTTATTATGCGGCCGATTACTGCGCCTATCCGGTCGTCTCCTCCGAAGCGGAACAGCCACGCGCCAGCATGGGCGTGGGGCTCAAGGAAATCGACGTGTCGGCGATGGGCGACTGAACGGTTCGCGTGCTTGACGCACCGGAGACGTAGGAGGAAGTTCCCCCGCGCAAGCGGGGGTCCAGGGACCGAAACATTGTCGCTTGAAACCCTGGACCCCTGCTTGCGCAGGGGAACAAAGCTGGATGTTTGATAGGGATAAGCGCGACTAGCCTGCACACCCCAAACATTTCCTACCCGCCAGGCAATCCATTCTGGGTTGCGATGCCGCGTCAGGTTCGCCACATGCCCGCCATGGAACAGTCTTCCCCCGGAACAGTCTATCTGGTCGGTGCAGGGCCGGGCGATCCCGACCTGCTGACGCTGCGCGCGGCGCGGCTGATCGCCAGCGCGACGCTGATCGTGCATGACGGGCTTGTCGATGCCGCCATTCTGGCGATGGCAAGACCGGACGCGCGGCTCCTGTCCGTAGCGAAGAGCCGCAGCCGTCATTCCATGCCGCAGGACCAGATCAATGCCCTGCTGGTGCAAGAGGCACTGGCCGGACGGGATGTCGTGCGCCTGAAGGGTGGCGACCCGTTCATCTTCGGACGCGGCGGTGAGGAAGCAGAAGCCTGCCATGCGGCCGGTGTTCCGGTAGAGATCGTGCCGGGCATCAGCGCGGCGATCGGCTGCGCGGCGCAGGCGCAAATGCCGCTGACCCATCGCGATGCCGCCAGCGCCGTCACGTTCGTGGCCGGGCAATGCAAGGGGTTGAGCGACCAGGACTGGTCGGGTCTGGCGGGCAAGGGACGCACGCTCGTCATCTACATGGGCATCGCCACGGCGGACGCCATTGCCGAGAAGCTGATTGCCGACGGCCTGTCGCCCGCCACGCCGGTGGCCGTGCTGGAAAAGGGTACGCGCCGCGACGCTCGTGCTCTGCGCACCCTGCTGGCCGATCTGGGCGGCATGATCCGGCGCGAACAGGTTCAAAGCCCCGCGCTGATCGTGGTGGGCGACGTGGTACTGCGCGGCAATGCCGAGGACAGGCTGGAGGCTTTCGCAGCGCAGATGGAGAGGCTTTCGTGAAGATTTTGACGGGCAACGACCTGCCGACCGGCGATGTCATCTGGTGGGCAGGCGACGGCTGGTCCCGCCAGATCGCCGAAGCGGTCGATGTCGGCGACATGGGCGACGATCTTGCGCGGCGCGAGGAAGCGGCGCGCCATGTGGTGGGCGCCTATGTGATCGACGCAACGCCCACCGATGACGGTCCGCGCCCGGCCCATATCAAGGATCGCATCCGCGCGCTCGGCCCGACCGTCCGCCCCGACCTGACGCTGAAACCGGCTGATCCCGAAGCCGGACAATGGGTGATCTGACATGTATCGTTATGACCAGTATGACCAGTCGATCGTCGAGGCCCGGGTTGCCGAGTTTCGCGACCAGACCGCCCGCCGCCTGTCCGGCGCGCTGACCGAAGATCAGTTCAAGCCGTTGCGGCTGACCAATGGCCTGTATCTGCAACTCCACGCCTATATGCTGCGCGTCGCCATCCCCTATGGCACGCTTTCGGGCAGGCAGATGCGGATGCTCGCCCATATCGCGCGGAAATATGACCGCGATTACGGCCATTTCACGACACGCCAGAACATCCAGTACAACTGGATCAAGCTGGAGGATGCGCCCGATATTCTCGCCGAGCTGGCCACGGTGGAAATGCATGCCATCCAGACCAGCGGCAACTGCATCCGCAATATCTCTTCCGATCAATATGCGGGCGTTTCGGCCGACGAAGTGGCCGATCCTCGCCCGTGGGCGGAATTGCTGCGCCAGTGGTCGAGCTTTCACCCGGAGTTCAGCTATCTGCCGCGCAAGTTCAAGATTGCGGTCATTGCCTCGCCGGAGGATCGCGCGGCGATGCGGCTGCACGACATCGGCATCGAGCTTGTGCAGCGTGACGGCGTCGTCGGTGCGCGTGTGTTCGCTGGTGGCGGCATGGGGCGCACCCCGATGGTTGCCCCCGAAATCCGGGATTTTGTGCCGGAATCAGACCTGATTTCCTATGTCGAGGCCGCTTTACGGGTCTACAACCGTTATGGCCGCCGCGACAACAAGTACAAGGCGCGTATCAAGATATTGGTGCATGAGCTGGGCGCGGACGAATATCGCCGTCAGGTGGAGGAAGAGTTTGCCGCGATGAAGCAACTCGGCCTCGATCCGCCGACGGCGGAACTGGACCGTATTCGCGGCTATTTCGCCGACCCCGCCTATGAAAGCGGCCTGCCTGACAGCGTGGACCGCAGCGATCCGGCCTTCGCGCTGTGGATCGACCAGAACGTCAAAGCGCACAAGCAGCCCGGTTATGCCATCGTCAACATCAGCCTGAAGCCTGCGGGCGGCATACCGGGCGACGCCTCCTCGGCGCAGATCGATCTCGTCGCCGATCTTGCCGAACGCTATTCGATGGACGAGCTGCGCGTCACCCATGCGCAGAATCTGGTGCTGCCCTATGTCAGGAAGGCGGACCTGTTCGCCATCTGGCAGGCGCTGGACGATGTGGGTCTTGCCGAAGCCAATCTGGACCTGATCAGCGACATCATCGCCTGCCCCGGTCTCGACTATTGCAGCCTCGCCAACGCGCGCTCGATCACCGTCGCGCAGAAAATCGCGAACCGCTTTGCCGATCCGGCGCGGCAGCGCGATCTGGGTGAACTCAAGCTCAAGATTTCCGGCTGCATCAATGCCTGCGGGCACCATCATGCGGGCCATATCGGCATCCTGGGGGTCGATCGCAAAGGCGTCGAAAACTATCAGCTTTCGCTGGGTGGTTCGGGCGCGGAAGACGCCAGCCTGGGTGCAATCACCGGCCCCGGTTTCGACGAGAACGGCATCGTCGATGCGGTGGAAAAGGTCACCGACATCTATGTGCGCGAGCGCACCGCAGGCGAGCGGTTTCTCGACACCTATCGCCGGATCGGCATGAAGCCGTTCAAGGAGGCGCTCTATGGTTGATTTCCTCTCGTTTCGCGATGACGAACCGGGCCAGGAACCTGCGGTAACGTTTGAGGCGTTCGCCGGGCAGACCAATGCCACGGCCGTCCGCATCGAACCGGGCGACGATGCCCGCGCCCTGCTGCCCTCCCTTGATCGCATTTCACTGGTGGAAGTGAACTTTCCGGTTTTCGGCGATGGACGCGGCTATTCGGCAGCCCGCATCCTGCGCGAGGCAGGCTATACGGGCGAATTGCGCGCGGTGGGCGACGTACTGGTCGATCAGATCGTGGCGATGCGCCGGTGCGGCTTCGACAGCTTCCGGCCCGATCATCCTTTCGATCAGACAGCGGTCGATGCAGCCCTCGCCCGCTATGCCGATGTCTATCAAAAGACGGTCGATGGCCGCGCGCCCGTGTGGGCGAAGCGTCACCCCGAGACGACCCATGGCTGAGGCGGCGCGCGTGCTGGATGTCATCGACGCACGCCCTGCCTTCACGCAGGCGGATGCCGATGTGCTCAATGCGCGCTTTGCCGGCGTCGATGCCCTCTCCATGTTACGCACCCTATTTACCGAGGGGGCGCTCGGCCGGGTGGCGACCGTCTCTTCGTTCGGGGCCGAAAGTGCTGTTCTCCTTCATCTGGTGGCGCAGGCAGACCCCGAAGTGCCCGTCATCTTCGTTGATACGCGCAAGATGTTTCCCGAAACATTGGCCTATCGCGATCAGCTTGTCGCACAGCTTGGCATCCGCAACAGCCTGACTGTCACGCCGGACGTGGACGTGCTGGCGAAGAAGGACGAAACCGGCCTGCGCTGGTCCTATGACCCCGATGGCTGCTGCGCGATCCGCAAGGTCGAGCCGCTGGCACGGGCCAAGCGCGGCCTCGACGCCTGGATTTCGGGACGCAAGGCGTTTCAGGCGGCGACGCGGCAGAACATCGCGCGATTTGAAGTCGAGAACGGCCAGCTCAAGATCAATCCCATCGGTGACTGGACGAAGGAGATGCTGGACGCCTATTTCGACAGCCACGCCCTGCCACGCCATCCGCTGGAGGAACAGGGCTATCCGTCCATCGGTTGCGAGCCTTGCACGTCGAAGGTATTGCCCGGCGAAGACCCGCGCGCGGGCCGCTGGCGCGGGTGGGACAAGGTGGAATGCGGCATTCACGCGCCCGTTTCTTCGCTGGACCCGGACGATCCGGCCAACCTGCCGTCCTTCTGATTGCATCACCAAATCAGCAATCTATGATAATTATGGCAACATCGCTGGCCAATTGTTAACGATTGCGCTACGGGCGCAGCCAACAAAACAGATTGGTCGCCATTTTGATTTATCAGCTTGTCTACATGAGCCGCGCCTGTGGTTCATCGGCGCAGGACATGTGCCAGCATATTCTTCCCGTATCGCGCAGGAACAACAGTCTGCTCGATGTCACCGGCGTCCTTGTGTGTACGCCGCAGCATTTCGTGCAGGCGCTGGAAGGGCCGGACGCCGTTGTCGACTTGCTGTTCGACAAGATCGTCAAGGATGCGCGACACCAAGACATCCGTATCATCAAGCAGCGTCAATTGCCGCATCGCCAATTCGGCGCGTGGGCGATGGCCCATGACGACCGGACATCCAATGCCATGCTGAGCAAGGCAACAGACGCGCTGCTGGCCGATACGGACGCTGCCGCGCTACTCTGACGAGCGGCTTTGGCCAGCGGATTGCGCCGCACCGTAATAGGGTACGCGCCAATGCGGCGCTGACGGTTCGCCTTCGGGTTTCGCAGATATCTGCAAGACCCGCGTCGGGGGCAGCGGCGGTGTCGCCAGATCTGCCTGCGCCAGTGCGACGGGCGCCATGGTTAGCCGCGGTGCAACAGGAATAGCCGGTGCCGACGGCTTGACGCTGGTTGCGCGCGGTGCCGAAGCGGGTGCCTCGATCGGCGCAACGGGCGCGGCCTGCGCCATTCTGACTGGCGCGGATGTCGCGTCCCAGCTTGGCGCAGCGTCGGCCGAAAGCGACGCGATATCCGCCTCGATGCGCAGAAACGGCCCGCTTTGCCCATCGGAGACGCTGACGACCCCACCCATGTCGGTTGCCGCGAACAACAGCTTGGCAAAAGCGAGCGGCACACGGATGCAGCCATGCGACGCCGGATAGCCGGGCAGTTCGCCACCGTGGATTGCAATGCCGGTCCAGGTCAGCCGTTGCATATAGGGCATCGGCGCATTGCTGTAGAGGTTCGAGCGATGATGGACATTCTTCTGGAGGATGCGAAACTCGCCCAGCGGCGTCGCCTTGCCAGGCTTGCCCGTCGATACCGTAGAAATGCCGATCAGCGCCTCGCCGCGCCAGACGTAGAGATGCTGTCGATCGATGCTGACCATGATTGCGACCGGGCCGGTCCCGGTATCCGTTTCGTCCCACAGAAATTGTCCGGCTTTCAGACCGGCGGCGCGCCCGATCGCGAAACGATCCGGCAAGGCGGCGGCGGCCGCGACCGGCACTCCCGCAGCGAAAATCAGGAGCAAGGCCGCAACGCGCCTACTCATAGGCAATCGCACCATAATTGTCTTCGGCCAGATCGCTGAACTTGGTGATCTTGGCATCGAATTTCAGACGGATGCGCCCGGTTGCGCCATGGCGTTGCTTGGCGACGATCAGCTCGGCTAGGCCGAAGATGCGATCCATCTCCTCCGCCCAGGCACGATGCTCCTCGCTTTCCACGTCGCCCGGCTGCTTGGCAGCCACATAATAATCCTCGCGATAGACGAACCACACCATGTCGGCGTCTTGCTCGATCGATCCCGATTCGCGCAGGTCGGACAATTGCGGGCGCTTGTCCTCGCGCTGTTCGACGGCCCGGCTCAGCTGCGACAGTGCCAGCACCGGCACATGCAGTTCCTTCGCGAGCGTTTTCAGGCCGCGCGAGATTTCGGAGATTTCCTGAACGCGGTTGTCGCCGCCCTTGCCCGTGCCCTGCAGCAACTGAAGATAGTCGACCACGATGAAGCCGATGTCGTGCCGCCGCTTCAGCCGCCGCGCGCGGGTGCGCAGTGCCGCGATGGTGAGGCCCGGCGTGTCGTCGATGAACAGCGGCAAGTCCTGCAATTCGCGCGCGGCGCGCGACAGATTCTGGAAATCGGCATGGCTGATCTTGCCCATGCGCAGCGCCTCGCCGCTGATGCCGGACTGTTCGGCCAGCACGCGCGTTGCCAACTGATCGGCCGACATTTCGAGGGAGAAGAACGCAACCTTTGCCCCCATGTTCTTCGCACGGTCGATGCCGTCCGCCTCATCCCGCACCCAGCGCGACGCCGCATTATAGGCGATGTTGGTGGCAAGCGACGTCTTGCCCATCCCCGGTCGGCCGGCCAGAATCATAAGGTCGGAATTGTGCAGGCCGCCGATCTTCTCGTTCAGCGAAGTAAGCCCCGTTGTGATGCCGGACAGATGGCCCCCGCTGTTGAGCGCGCGTTCGGCCTGCCGCACCGCCATGGTGCTGGCGGTCAGGAAGCTCTTGACCGACCCGCTTTCGCCTTCGCCCTCGGACACCTTGTACAGCGCAACTTCGGCCGCTTCGATCTGCGCCTTGGGATCGACCGATTCGCTGGTGTCGAGCGCATTCTCGACCAATTCGCGCCCCACCCCCACCAGTTCGCGCAACAGGGCGAGATCGTAAATCTGCGTTGCGAAATCGCGCGCGCCGATGAGCGCCGCGTTGTTGCCGGTCAATTGGACCAGATAGGCCGCGCCGCCCAGAGACCGCAGCGCCTCATCGGCTTCCAGCAGCGGTTTCAGTGTAACCGGATTGGCGACCATGTTCTTTTCGAGCAGGCGCATGACCGCATCATAGATACGCCCGTGGAGCGGATCGAAGAAATGCTCGGCGCGCAGCTTCATCTGCACATCCTCGGCAATCCGGTTGTCGATCATCAAGGCGCCAAGCAGCGCCGCTTCCGCCTCCACATTGCGTGGCAGTTCCTGCGCCACCGCCTCACCGACGGGCATCAATTGCATCACTTCAGCCATGGCGTCATCATCGGCCTGTTCGGGATTCGGGGCAAGAGGCGATGCGGCAAACCGCTGTGGAAGGACTGTTGATGAGGATGTGGACAAGACTGTGGACAAGTGCCCCTTGCCAGCCGTTGATGAAGTCAGGTCCGGCCCAAAGTATTTTTGCGTTGGATTTGTTGGAAAGCCAGTATTTCTGCGGGTTTCAACGCCGCAACTTCCGCAACTTGGGCGATGCGGAATCCAGCATGCCGCGCCGGACAAGGGCCTGCCACACCGCCGGTGCAACAGATATCCATCATCCCCTTGCATTTCGGGGCGCGCCGCCGCAGTGACATGCAGACATCATGTCCGACCCCCGCATCATAGATATCGAGCTGGACCAGCGCACGATCCTCTGGCGCAATGCCGATGTCGAGCAGGAGCGGCGGATCGCGATCTTTGACCTTCTGGAGGAAAATCATTTCGCGCCGCAGCGCCAGCATGCCGATGGCTACGCCGGTCCCTACAAGGTGCGGCTGGGCGTGGAGGAAGGGCGGCTGGTGATCGACATCGGCAGGGAAGACGGGACGCCGCTGGAAACCATCATCCTCGGGCTTGCCCGCTTCCGCCGCGCCATCAAGGATTATTTCGCGATCTGCGACAGCTATTATCAGGCGATCCGCGCCGCGACGCCGCAGCAGATCGAAACGATCGACATGGCCCGGCGCGGCATCCACAACGAAGCGGCCGAAATCCTCAAGGAACGGCTGGATGGCAAGATCGACGTGGATTTCGACACAGCCCGCCGCCTGTTCACCCTGCTGTGCGTCCTGCATATCAAGGGATGATCGTGACGGCACAAGCACGTCGCCGCAGCCGCGGCTATGGCGGCACGCTTTTGCGCGTCGCTCTGCTGGTGGCGCTGATTGCGGGTCTGGTGGCGGCGGGCTGGGTCTATGCCCGCCAATGGGCGCCATCGCGGGATGACTATCCGATGCAGGGCCTGTCGGTCGGCGAGGCGCATGGCGCGATCGACTGGCGCACGGTGCGCGCGCGCCATGCCGATTTCGCCTATCTGACGGCGTCGTCGGGCGCGGACATCCGCGACAGCCGCTTCGCCGTCAACTGGGCAGATGCGCGCGCGGCGGGCCTGCGATACGGGGCCGTCCATAATTTCAGCCTGTGCGATCGTGCGGTGGATCAGGCGACCCTGTTCATCGCCACCGTCCCGCGCGACAATGCTGCCTTGCCGCCGGTCGTGCGGCTCGATTTCAGGGCCGACTGCGCCGCCCGGCCTTCGCGCGACACTGTCCTGTCCGCGCTCAACACTTTCCTCAACCTCATCGAGGCACATGAAGGCAAGCAGGCCGTGGTACGGGTATCGCGCGCCTTTGACGATCGTTATGATGTCGGCAAGGGCATCTATCGTACGCTGTGGCTGGAGGGTGATTTCCTTGCGCCCGATTATGCCAGCCGTCCCTGGGTAATGTGGACCGCATCGACGATGCGGCAGCTTGACGGGATCGACGCCCCGGTGGAATGGAACGTGGTAAAGCCATGACCGTTACGCCCGCCCTTCCCGACTGCCCCGCCCTGGCCGACGGCCCCGCCCTGGCCGACGGCCCCGCCTTGGCCGACAGCGATGTCGACGAGCTTGTCGCCGCCGCGCGGGGAGCGATGACCCATGCCCATGCACCCTACAGCCGCTTTGCCGTAGGGGCGGCAGTGCGCCTGACCGACGGCACGGTCGTAACCGGCAGCAACTTTGAAAATGCCAGCTACGGCCTGTCGCTTTGTGCCGAAACCGTGGCATTGGCGAGCGTCAATGCGCTGGGGCGTCTGCGCGACGTGGCGGCAATCGCGCTATGCGGCGGAGCGATGGATGCGCCGGATGGCACCGGGATCGTAACGCCCTGCGGCCGCTGCCGGCAGGTGATGAACGAAGCCGAACAGATGGCGGGTCGCACCCTTGCCATCTATTGCGCGGCACCCGTTGGCGCGGCGATTGAGCATCACCGCGTCGCCGATCTGCTGCCCCACGCGTTCGGCCCCGCCAATCTGGGCATAGCGCCCGTGAAGGACGACTGAAATGGCGATACTTTCCGACAAATGGATCAGAGCCAAGACGCAGGAAATGGGCATGATCGAGCCTTTTGTGGAAAGCCAGCGGCGCGATGGCTGCATCAGCTACGGCCTGTCATCCTATGGTTATGACGCGCGCGTGGCTGACGAGTTCAAGATATTCACCAATGTCGACAGCGCGATCGTCGATCCGAAGGATTTTGCCGCCAACAGTTTTGTCGATCGAAAGACTGACGTGTGCATCATCCCGCCGAACAGTTTCGCGCTGGCCCGCACGGTCGAATATTTCCGTGTGCCGCGCGATGTGCTCGTCATTTGCCTCGGCAAATCCACTTATGCGCGCTGCGGGATCATCGTGAACGTCACGCCGCTGGAGCCGGGCTGGGAAGGGCATGTGACGCTGGAGTTTTCAAACACCACCCCCCTGCCTGCACGGATCTACGCCAACGAAGGGGCCTGCCAGTTCCTGTTTCTTCAGGGGAACGAGCCGTGCGAGACGAGCTATGCCGATCGCGCGGGCAAATATATGAGGCAACGCGGCGTAACCCTGCCGCGCCTTTGACGAAAAGCTGCGCCTTTCAACAGGTGAACGCATTTGCTATGCCGGTGGTCAGACGTCGATAAGCACCGGGCAATCGGCGGACGCATCATGCTGACAACCGACAGCACGATGCCGCACAGAATACCGGCATGGCAAACAGGGATGCTGCATTTTTTCCGCAAGGTCCGCGGCGGTTATCGCGGTGGACCGGATCAGTTTGATGCCGAAACGCGGCCCGCCAGTGTCGGAGAGGCGCAGCGCATCTATGCGATCGGGGACATCCACGGCCGTGCGGACCTGTTCGCCGATCTGCTGAACCGCATTGCAAGGGACAGCGCGGACCGCGAACCTTTACCCACCCAATTGATCCTGCTCGGCGATCTTGTCGATCGCGGTCCAGCGTCGCGCGACGTGGTGAACTATGCCATGCACCTTGCGCAGAACAGCAAGCGCATCCGGTTCCTGAAAGGCAATCATGAGGAACTGTTCGTCGGCGCCGCCCGTGGCGATGTCGGCGTCGCCAGGTTCTTCTGCCGGATCGGCGGCCGCGAAACTCTGCTGAGCTACGGCCTTGATCCGGCGGCGTTCGACACGATGGACGGCGAGCAGCTTGCTGCGTGGATGCTCGCCAATGTGCCCCGCGACCATGTCGATTTCATCGACGCGTTCGAAAACATGATCGAGATCGGCGATTATCTGTTCGTGCACGCCGGCGTGCGCCCCGGTATTCCTCTGGACAAGCAGGACCCAGGCGACCTGCGCTGGATACGCAACGAGTTTCTGGTCAGTCGGGCCAATTTCGGCAAGGTCATCGTACATGGACATACCATTACCGAAGCAGTGGACGTGCACCCCAACCGCATCGGCATAGATACCGGCGCTTATATGAGCGAACGACTGACGGCGATCGGCCTTCAGGGCACGGATCGCTGGTTCCTATCGACCGCCGATTAGTTGGCCTCGCCCATTGCCAAGCGATGCCGGGCATTGCACAACTCGGGCATGAAAGCGCACATTCTGATTGCCTTTGGCACCGCCGCCGCCCTGTCTGTTGCCGGTCCGGCCGTTGCGCAAAGCAAGGCACCCGATCCCGCCCGGCTGAAAACGACCGTCGAAAGGCTGGTCAGTTTCGGAACGCGGCATACATTGTCGTCGGCGACCGATCCCAAGCGCGGTATCGGCGCCGCGCGCAAATGGAGTGCAGACGAATTTGCCCGGATCGCAAAGAGTTGCGGCGGATGCCTGACAGTCGAGACCGTCGCCGACCGGTTCAGCGGACCGCGCGCCCCTGACGGCGTCGAGGTCGTCGACGTGCTGGCAATTCAGCGCGGCACGGGCAACCCGAACGACGTGGTGATCGTCGCGGGGCATATCGACAGCCGGGTGAGCGACGTGATGGATTTCACCAGCGATGCGCCCGGCGCGAATGACGACGGGTCCGGCACCGCGCTGGTCATAGAGGCCGCACGGGTGCTCGCAGGCGAAAGGTTCGACGGTACGATCGTATACGCGCTGCTTTCGGGTGAGGAACAGGGCTTGTGGGGCGGCAAGCTGCTCGCGGCGACAGCCAAGGCGCGGGGCTGGAATGTGCGCGCGATGCTCAACAACGATATCGTTGGCAACACGCTGGGCACCAATGGCCAGATTGTCGATCAGCGCATCCGCGTCTTTTCCGAGGGTATTCAGTCCTCAGCCGACATCAAGGGCGCGCTCGCGCGGCGTGGTATCGGTGGCGAGGATGACAGCCCGTCCCGCGCGCTGGCCAAGAAGATCGACGGCATCGCAGAAAACACGCCTTCCATCGGCCTCGATGTGTTCGCGGTACGTCGGCCTGACCGCTTCGGGCGTGGCGGCGATCACACCCCGCTGCTGGAGGCAGGCTATCCGGCCGTGCGCTTCTCCGTCGGGATCGAAAATTACGATCGCCAGCATCAGGATCTGCGCACAGAGGGTGGCCGCGTCTATGGCGATACGGTCGATGCCATGGACTTTGGCTATCTCGCGAAAGTGACGGCACTCAACGTCGCGGCGCTGCGGGAAATCGCCTCGGCACCATCCGCCCCTGCCACGGTCAGCCTGGACGGCGCAGTGTCTTCCGACACCAGAGTGACATGGGATGCCGTGCCGGGTGCCACGGCCTATCGCGTCCGCTGGCGCCGCGCGGATGCGCAGGAGTGGACCGACAGTCGCATCGTCACCGGGGCGACCGAAACGCTGCTGAAGGATGTGATCGTGGACGACACGTTCATCGGCGTGGCGGCGCTGAGCGCGACCGGCGCGGAAAGCCTTGTCACCTTCGGCGGCATGGCACCGCGGCGGTAGAAATCCGACATCTGTTCCCCGGCGAAAGCCGGGGTCCAGCGAGACGAGGGCTGTACTGCGCGACTCTGGACCCCGGCTTTCACCGGGGAACAGTTTATGCCTCACTCACCGCGTCAGTTTCTTGTACGCGACGCGAGTGGGGCGATCGGCGGCATCGCCCAGGCGGCGACGCTTGTCTTCCTCATAGGCTTCGAAATTGCCTTCGAACCATTCGACATGGCTGTTCCCCTCGAACGCCAGAATATGCGTGGCAAGACGATCGAGAAAGAAGCGGTCATGGCTGATGACCACGGCGCAACCAGCAAAGTTCTCCAGCGCGTCTTCCAGCGCGCGCAGCGTTTCCACGTCGAGATCGTTGGTCGGTTCGTCGAGCAGGAGGACATTGCCGCCCTCCTTGAGCATCTTGGCCAGATGGACGCGATTGCGCTCCCCGCCCGATAGCTGCCCGACCTTCTTCTGCTGGTCCGGCCCCTTGAAATTGAACGCGCCCACATAGGCACGCGTCTGGATTTCATGCTTGCCGATGGTCATCATGTCGTGCCCGCCGGAGATTTCCTCCCAGACGTTGTGATTGGGGTCAAGGGAGTCGCGGCTCTGATCGACATAGCCAAGCTGCACCGTTTCGCCGACCTCGATCTTGCCTTCATCCGGCGTCTCCTGCCCCGTAATAAGCCGGAACAAAGTCGATTTGCCGGCGCCGTTCGGTCCGATCACACCGACAATGCCGCCGGGCGGCAGCAGGAAGTTCAGATTTTCAAACAGCAGCTTGTCGCCATAGGATTTTGAAAGGCCATGCGCCTCGATCACCTTCCCGCCGAGCCGCTTGGGCGTCTGGATCACGATCTGCGCCTTGCCCGGCGCACGATTTTCCTGCTTTTCGACCAGTTCGTCGAACGCCCGGATACGGGCCTTGCTCTTGGTCTGGCGCGCCTTGGGCGATTGCCGGATCCACTCCAGCTCTTCCTTGATCGCTTTCTGACGTCCCGCGTCCTCGCGCTCTTCCAGCTCCATCCGCTTGGCCTTCGCCTCCAGCCAGGCGGAGTAATTGCCTTCATAGGGGATGCCGCGCCCGCGATCGAGTTCCAGCACCCAGCCCACTACATTGTCGAGGAAGTAGCGGTCGTGGGTGACGAGGATGACGTTGCCGGCGTAGTTGATGAGATGCTGTTCGAGCCAGGATACGCTTTCGGCGTCCAGATGGTTGGTCGGTTCGTCGAGCAGCAGGATATCGGGCTTTTCGAGGAGCAGGCGGCACAGCGCGATGCGGCGCTTTTCCCCGCCGGACAGATTTTCGACCGACCAGTCACCGGGCGGACAGCGCAGCGCCTCCATCGCAATCTCAAGCTGGTTGTCGAGCGTCCAGCCGTCAACAGCGTCGATCTTTTCCTGTAACTCGCCCATTTCGGTCATGAGCGCATCGAAATCGGCGTCTTCGGGCGGATCGCCCATGATCTCGCTGATCTTGTTGAACCGCTCCATCATGTCGGCGACGGGGCGCACCCCGTCCATGACATTTTCCTTCACCGTCTTGCTGTTGTCGAGTTGCGGTTCCTGCGCCAGATATCCGACACGAAGGCCTTCTGCGGCCCAGGCCTCCCCCGTGAAATCCTTGTCATATCCGGCCATCACCTTCATCAGCGTGGACTTGCCCGCGCCGTTCACGCCGATGATCGCGATCTTCGTGCCGGGCAGGAATTGCAGATGAATGTTGTTGAACAGCGGCTTGTTCGCGCCGGGGAAGGTCTTGGTCAGGCCCTTCATGACGAAGCTGTATTGGACGGCCATGTTGAGAAGTCTCTCCGCTCTGGGACAGGATAGCAGTTGGATCGCGCCCGGTTAGCCGAGCGCGCCGATATTGGCAAATGGGCAGATGCGCGCTACGCCGTCATCCATGCAGAAAATCCGATCGGCCCCGCTCGCACTCGCCCTTTCGGCGATGTCCCTTTCCACGCCTGCAATGGCCGCGCCGCCCGATGTCGCAGGCTTGCAGGAAAAGGCGATGGCGGACGAGATCGCCTGGGATTTTGTCTCGGACCTGACGACGGAAGTGGGGCCGCGCCCGGCCGGGACCGCCGACGAGGCGCGCGGACGCGACTGGGCCGTCGCGCGGCTCAAGGCGCTGGGTTTTGCCAACGTGCGCGCCGAACCTTATATCATGCCGACATGGGTACGTGGCGCCGAGACCGCGAAAGTCGTCGCGCCTTTCCCGCAGACGCTGATCGTCACGGCGCTGGGCAACAGCGGTGCAACGCCTGCCAATGGCCTGGAAGCCGAAGTCGTCTATTTCCCCACGATCGCCGATCTGGAGGCAGCGGCGCCCGATCGCCTCAAAGGGAAGATTGCCTTCGTCAGCCATGCGATGAAGGCGACGCAGGATGGCTCAAGCTATGGCTATTTCGGCATTGTCCGCCGTCAGGGACCGAGCATCGCCGCGAAAAAAGGCGCAGCAGCGATTTTGATCCGATCCATCGGCACAGACAACCACCGCACGCCGCATACCGGTGTGCAGATGTGGGCCGAGGGCGTGACGCCGATCCCCGCCGCGGCGCTCTCCGTTCCAGATGCCGAAAATCTGGAACGGATGCTGCGCAAGGCGCAGATGAAAGGCGGGAAACCCGTGCGCGTCGCACTGACGCTGACGCCCCGCTTCATTGGCGACCAGGCGTCGGGCAACGTCATTGCCGAAGTGCCGGGAACCGATCCGGCGGCAGGGATCATCGTTGCAGCCTGTCATCTCGATAGCTGGGATCTGGGTACCGGCGCCATCGACGACGGTGCGGGCTGCGCCATCGCCTCTGCGGCCGCGCGGCTCGTCATGAAGAACGAACGGCCACGTCGCACCATCAGGCTGCTGCTGGCCGGATCGGAAGAAGTGGGTGGCTTTGGCGCACGCGCCTATTTTGCGGCGCACAAGGAGGAGCGGCATGTGCTTGCGCTCGAATCGGATTTCGGCGCGGACCGCGTCTGGCGGGTTGATTTCAAGTTTCCCGCCGCAGGCGCGCCACTGGCCGCGCGCATCGCTGACGCGCTCGCGCCACTCGGCATCGGCAAGGGATCACAGCCCGCGGGCGGCGGTGCGGATATCGCCCCCCTGGTCGCCGCAGGTGTTCCGGTGATCGATCTGCAGCAGGATGGCACACGCTATTTTGACCTGCATCACACTGCCGACGACACTCTCGACAAGATCGACCCGGCGCAGTTGCGGCAGAATGTGGCGGCGTGGGCCACGGTTCTGGCGCTGGCCGCCAATGCAGATGAGCAATTGCGCTGAATGCAAACTTCTGTAGTAGAGAACGGGTCGTCGCGTGATTCGATCGGTTCACCGGCGCCAAAAAATCGTTGATTTGTGGACCGCACACGCTAATGCGGGTCGCTCGCGTACGGGCCTGAAAACCCCCGCGTGCTAATGCTATGGGAGCCATACAAGATGAAGAAGATCGCTGCTGTTTTCGCTTCGGCCAGCCTGATGGCGCTCGCCGCTTGCGGTGAAACCCCGAAGAACGAAACCGCGAACGCTTCGAACGCTGTTGTCGAAAACGTCGTTGAAAACGCTGCTAATGCGATGGAAAACGCTGCCGACAACACCATGAACGCTGCGAACGCCATGGAAAACGCCGCCGACAACGCGATGTAATCCTCGGCTTTTTGCCAGAGATAAAAAGGGCAGTCCGCAGGTGCGGGCTGCCCTTTTTTTGGGTTAGCAGCGGGGTGGCCAATGGTGCCCCCGTGCCGTTTCAGAATGGAATGGCCGATCCGTCCCACGCGAACAGGCCGCCGCTGTCCGACGCCGACAGGCCGTCGATGACCGATAGCAGGTGACGGGCGCTCACCTCCGGCGTAAACAAATCGTCCTGCGCGCGGTTGCGAGCGAAAGGTTGGGACAAGTCGCTGACCACCGTACCGGGATGCAGCCCGACGCACAGCGCCTCCGGCCGCGACCGTGCCAGTTCGATCGCCAGCGTGCGGATCATCTGGTTCAGCGCAGCCTTCGAAGCGCGATAGCCATACCAACCGCCCAGACGATTGTCCGCGATGCTGCCGACGCGCGCGGACAATGCCGCAAACACTGCCTTGCCTTCGCGCGGGAACAGGGGGAGCAAATGCTTGGCGACCAGGGCGGGGCCAATAGCATTGACCGCGAAGCTGCGGGCGAGCGCCGCCGGATCGAGCGCACGCCAGCTTTTCTCCGGCTGATGCCCGTCATCGTGCAGCATGCCGGTAGCGACGAACACCAGCCGCAATGCGCCCAGCGCCGCTACCGGCTGAACAGCAGCGGCAATAGTGGCCTCGTCCAAGAGGTCGATCGGCATGGCCTGAACATGCGACGGCTCCCAATCTTGCTGCTTCCGACTGAGTGCCACGATCGCGTCGAAGCGCGCATCCTGTGCGAGCTGCGCAACAACTGCCCGACCAATCGCACCCGACGCGCCGACAACCACCGCCACCGCCCCGGTCATAGGCCACGACCCCCATCAACTTCCATCGCGTCAAGCCCGATAGACATGCGCGGCGCGGCGGATATGGCCGGTGATGACGGCACTGGCCAATTCGTGTCGCGCGTCGGGCACGGCGATGATTTCCTGATGTTCCGCATGGCTTCGTTTCAATTGATTACGGTCATAAACGAGCAACGCGCGCGGCACCAGCGGCCAGCTCGCCCGAACGCTCGTCTGCCTGAACCCAGCTAAGTGTAGACAATGCTTGGCTTGCGACGCCAGCGCAGACCAGGGCAGTACAGCAGGCTCTCCCCGCCCGGCATCACTGCCGATCGGGTTTGGCGATCGGGTTTGGCGATCAGCCCTGTGTTATCGCCTGTCGGCCCTCTGCCACGGCAGCGCGAAACTGCGTCAGGCTGATGGGTGTTTCGAACCGCACCCCTGCAACCCCGTTGCGGAGCCGGGCAACGCTGCACAATGTTTCACCGATGCCCGGAAGAAGCGCGATCAGCACATCGCCGCGATGCAGTGGCGCATGGCAGTCGATCAGCATGCCCGATGCGGAAATATTGCGAATGCGGCTTCTGAACTCCGGCACTGTCGGGCCCGAGAAATAGGCGTGACAGTGGGCCGCCTCTCGCGAGGCGCGGGGAATCAGCGATCGGACCGAAAAACCATTGAGTGACGTTGCCATGACCTGCCTTGTGCCCCGTCAACCGCTTAACCTGCAAATGCTTAGAGCGGCGTTAACAACGCGGGGTTGTCACATAAGCCCCTATCATCCCGTGCTGCGGACATGCTCCCATACTTTCGATATGACGACCGAGCCTTCGCCAACGGCCGATGCCACGCGCTTCACCGATCCCGCACGCACGTCCCCCACAGCGAAAATACCGGGCTGCGACGTGGCATAGGGTGAATCGGCGTCACCACAGGTCGAGCCGGTGCGGACGAACCCGTTGCTGTCCAGCTCAACCAGGCCGGAAAGCCATTCGGTGTTAGGGGCCGCGCCGACCATGATGAACAAGGCAGACGAGGGAATGTGACGCACCGCGCCGGTTTCCCTGTTGGTCATTTCCAGTCCCTCCAACCGATCCTCACCGATCAGGCGTGTCACGGCACTGTTGAGATGGATTGCGATGCGGGGGTCTGCATCCAGCCGACTGAGCAGATAATCCGACATGGACGCGGCAAGCGATGGCCCGCGCACAACGACATGGACGCATTTCGCCACACGGCTGAGATACATGGCCGCCTGACCGGCACTGTTGCCCCCGCCGATGATGACCACTTCGGTATCGCGGCAGTAGCGCGCCTCGATCTCGGTCGCGGCATAATAAACACCCTTGCCTTCCAGCGCTTCCAGCCGGTCGATCGGCAGACGCCGGTACTGGACGCCGGTCGCCACCACGACGGCGGCACAGCGGATGGACTGCCCGTTGTCGAACGTGGCGCAGAAGCAGCCGTCCTCCATTACTTCCAGCCCGGTCACGCGGTGCGGCATCGAAAAGCGGGTGCCGAACTTCATCGCTTGCACCTCGCCCCGCCAGACCAGATCGGCGCCCGATATGCCCGTCGGGAAACCCATGTAGTTTTCGATGCGGCTGGACGTGCCCGCCTGACCGCCGACGGCAATGTCCTCCACGACCAGCGCGCGCAAGCCTTCCGCCCCTGCATAGACAGCCGCCGCGACGCCCGCAGGCCCGCCCCCGACGATCAGCACATCGACACGCTCGTCCACCGAAAAATCGAGATTGAGACCCAGGAGGCGCGCGATGCGATGCGGCGTCGGATCGGTAACGACATGATCCTTGCCGAAAATGACAGCCGGCCGATCAGTGTCGATCCCGCAGGAACCGGCGGTCGCCCGCGCCTCCGCGCTGCCCAGCGGCAGGCTTTGATAAGGTACGCGGTTGCGGCTGGCGAACATCGCGATTCGCCGGATGTCGGCACTCGCTTCCTCGCCGATCAGGCGCAGGCTGCTGTCGCCCTGGTCGAGTTGCCGCCGACGCCGTGCCGCGAACACGCCGATGATGATGTCCGACATCTCCGGGATCTGGGCCATCAAAGTCAGCATCTTCTGGCGTTCCACCTCGATCACGCGCGTGTCGCAGGCCGCGCGCATCCGCAACGTCGAAACGCCGCCGCTCAGGAAGGAAATCTCGCCCACATACTGACCCGGCCCGAGCGTACTGGGGACGGCACGTTCGTCGGTATAGGCATCGACGACTTCGATCTCTCCCTCTTCGACAAATGTGAAGCAGGTGATCGGCTCGCCTTGCCGCACGACGATGGCGCCTTTGGGATAAACGCGCTCGGTACCCGCCGCCCGCAGCGCGGCGACATGCTCGTCGGCCAACGGCGTCCGCTGCATCTGGCGTAGGTCGTAAGCAATGCTTTCCATCGTGCTTCCTGTCCCAACTGAGGCGCTGGCCGCCATCTATAGCGCGAAAGGCCGGGATAGGCAGTCTTCATTGCCGGATCATGTCATGTCTCTGCGGCATTCAGCGGCGATAGGGCGTCAGTGCCGCCCCGCCCGGCTGTCCTCTCACCTGCCGTGCTATGCCCTGCGTTATCCCATGGACTGGATCTGATCTTGATGGGCCTTGGCATGCCAACATCCAACATGCTTGGAAATCCGCACGCATCCGACTAGGCAGAGGACATGGCCAAGGCGATGAAACCGGGACAGCGCGTTTTGGCGGCGTTGCGTATGCAGATTGCATCAGGAGATATTGCCGATGGCGCGCGCATCGCGGAAATCGCCACGGCCGCCGCCCTGAATGTCTCGCGAATGCCGGTTCGTACCGCGCTGCGCGCGCTGGAACAGGAAGGGCTGGTCGTCAAGCTGGGCGCGCGGGGCTATGCCGCCCGCGCCCCGTCTCCAGCCCAGATATGCGATGCGATCGAAGTTCGTGGCGTACTGGAAGGGCTGGCGGCACGACGGCTGGCGGAACGCAGCATGGACGGCGGCACCCGCAAGAATCTGGATGCATGCCTCGCTGAAGGGGATGCCATATTTGCCGACGACATGCCTTCTGAAGGCGCAATGGAGCGTTTCTACGACTATAACAGGCGCTTTCACGACCTGCTGATCGCGGCGTCAGGCAATGGGGCCATCGGTGTGGCGCTTTCCCGCAACAACCATCTGCCATTCGCATCAGCCACGGCCTTCGCCATCGGCGGCAGCGATGTTCCAGGCGAACGGGCGCATTTGCTGGCTGCCCACCACCAGCACCGGGCGGTGGTAGCCGCGATCCTGGCCGGCGACGGCGATCAGGCGGAACAGATTATGCGTGGCCACGCCAGAATGGCGCTGACCGGCCCCGGCATTGTCGAACGCCTGGGGATCGAAACGCAGCAGGCACCGGGCGTCGGTGCATCGACATGACGATCGCGCCATGACTGCGCCGGAGACACCCGTCCCTTCCCTCTATCCCGATCGGCCCGATAGCGATTCGCCGCTTTGGGCACCCGCGCTGGGTGCGGCGGCGCATCGCGACCTCTGCACGGATTGCGGCTTGTCGCGCATGGCGGAGGCGAAGCGTTGCGGCACCGCATGCCAGTTCATCAGACCCGATTATAACAGCCTGGAAGCACGGGTCCATGGGCGCGCGCGCGATCCGGCGCGGCCCGATGAGCTCTATTTCGGGCCGTTTCGTCAGATGCTGCGCGCGCGCCTGACGCCGCCCGGCGCCGGTGCGCAATGGACCGGCATTACCACGCAGATCGCCGAGCGACTGCTCGCGACGGGGGCCGTCGATACTGTCCTTACCATGGCACCGGACCCCCAGGATAAATGGCGTCCCGTACCCGTCCTTGTCACCCGGGCGGAGGGCATGGCCCAGGTGCGCGGCATGCGGATGGGCTATGCGCCGCTGCTCGCGCTGCTGGAACCGGCGCGGGCGGCAGGCTATCGTCGCATCGCGATGATCGGCATTCCGTGCCAGGTACATGCCTTGCGCGGTATCGAGCAAAGCCTGGATTTCGAGCGCATCTACGTGATCGGCACGCCCTGTTCCGACAATACGACCACGGCGCGGTTCCATGAGTTTCTGGCCCTGTTGTCCGACGATCCCGACAGCATCACCTATCTGGAGTTTCGCGCGGACTATCATGTTGAGCTGCGTTTCGCCGATGGGCGAGTGAAGGCCATACCCTTCCTGCAACTGCCGATTTCGCAACTGCCGCCCGATTTCTTTCCGCTCACCTGCCGCACCTGCGTGGACTACACCAATGTCCTTGCCGACATCACCGTCGGCTATATGGCGGGCGAAGGCGACCAATGGCTGATCGTGCGCAACGATCGCGGCACGGAATTGCTCGACCTGCTTGGTGATGCCCTCGTCGTGCGGCCGCTGGGCACCGCGGGCAAGCGCGCGGGTGCCGTCCGGGGGTTCATCGCCAACGTGGAACGCGCCGCTGGCGGCCTGCCGTTGCGCCGCATGCCGCAATGGGTGCGCCCGATCGTCGGCTGGCTGATGCCGCGAATCGGACCGCGGGGGCTGGAGTTCGCGCGTACCCGCGTGGAGATGAAGGCAGCAGAAACCGTGGTGCATCTGCGGCGGGAAAAGCCGCGCCGGATGAAGTCGATGATACCGGCGCATATCTGGGCGCTGGTGGCCCCTTATGGCCTGACAGCATCCGCCGATGAAGCGCCGTCCGCCGATAGCAGCATGTCACCGCCCAAGGCGCGATAAAGCGAAACGAGATTGCTTGCGCCGACAAGCTGCGTTCCCACATAGCCGCGCTGCGCGCTGTATAGCGAACGCTGTGCATCCAGACTGGCGAGAAAGCTGTCGATGCCGCCGCGATAGCGCGCATCGGTCAGCCTGTAGCTGTCGGCCGCCGCCTCTGCCTGTGCGCGGTTCGCCGCAAGCTGGTCGGCGATCGTGCCCCGACGCGCCAGGCCATCTGCCACGTCCCGAAATGCCGACTGGATCGCCTTTTCATAGGTCGCGAGCGCCGCATCACGCTGCGCCTTGCTTTGCGCCAGACCGGCGCGCAGGCCCCCTGCGCTGAAAATGGAATAGCTGGCATCGGCACCGGCCGACCATGAGAATGCGCCGCCCGTAAAGAGCGACGACAGCGCGGTGCTGGCCAGGCTGGCAAGGCCGGTCAGCGAAATCCGCGGAAAAAGCGCCGCCCGCGCCGCGCCGATTTCCGCATTGGCAGCGCGCAGTTCATATTCCGCCTGCACGACGTCGGGCCGCCGCAGGAGGATGCCGGAATCGAGGCCCGCAGGCAGCGCGCGCACACCGGCTGCGGCGTCTTCCATCGACTGCGGCAGCAAAGCCGGATCGACGGGCGCGCCGACGAGAAGCTGCAAGGCGTTGACATCCTGCGCCAGCGCCGTGGTCTGCAACGCGACATCGGCACGCGCCGTCGCCAGTATCTGCTCGGCCTGGCGCAAATCGGTGCGTGGGGCAATGCCCCCTTCCAGCCGCATGCGCGTCAGGCGAACGCTGCGTTCGGCGCTGATGACGGTATCGCGCGCGATCGCAAGCAGGCTCTGATCGGCGGCATAGGTCAGCCAGGCATCGGCAATGTCGCCCACCAGCGTCAGCCGGGTTGCGCGCGCGGCCGCTTCCGTCGCGAAATAGCGTTGCAAAGCCGCATCGGACAAAGAGCGTAGCCGTCCGAACAGGTCAAGCTCGAACGCCGTCGTACCAAGATCGGCGGTGTAGCGGCTTCCTGAAGACGAAAAGCCGGTGCCCCCCGTGGAGCCACCTGCGTTATTGCTTTCGGAATAGGTGTAGCCTGCGCTGGCCGCGATTTCGGGCAGGATATTGGCCCGGTTGATGCGATATTGCGCGCGGGCGGTCGCGATGTTGGCGGCGGCAATGCGAATGTCGCGATTGTTGACCAGCGCCTGCTCGACGATTTGCTGCAACCGCCCGTCGGTAAAGATGTCGCGATAGGACAGGCGCGGCAGTGCGGCCTCCGATTGCGCGAGATAGGCGTCACCAACGGGCCATGACGCGGGCACCGGCGCAACCGGCTGCACATATTTGGGTGCCATGCTGCACCCGGCCGCGAGCATCACGAGGGTCAGGGCCATGCGCTTCATGCCGCTGGCTCTGGCGCAGGTGCCTTGCCACTGCCCCTGCGCATTTTTTGGAACGCATCGCGCGTGGTGCGGCGGACCAGCACGAAAAACAGCGGGATATAGAAGATCGCGAGGATCGTCGCCGTCAGCATGCCACCGATCACGGCCGTTCCGATCGCAATGCGGCTGTTCGCCCCTGCCCCGGTCGACAACGCAAGCGGCAACACGCCGAAAATGAAGGCAAGGCTTGTCATCAATATCGGGCGGAGGCGAAGACGGGCCGCTTCCAGCGCGGCATCGATCACGCGTTTGCCTTCCTTTTCCGCCCTCTCCGCAAACTCAATGACGAGAATGGCATTTTTCGCCGCAAGCCCCATCGTCGTCAAAAGGCCAATCTGAAGGTAGACGTCATTCTCAAGCCCGCGCAACGTCACCGCGAAGACTGCGCCGACCAGCCCCAACGGTATCACCAGCAGCACGGCGACGGGAATAGTCCAGCTTTCGTAAAGCGCCGCGAGACACAGGAAGACGACCAGCAGCGACAGCCCGTAGAGCAAAGGTGCCTGACCCGACGAGAGGCGTTCCTGAAAAGAGAGGCCCGACCAGGCGATCGACGTACCGGGTATCTGACCGGCAAGTTCGGCTATCCGGTCCATCGCTGCGCCGGAACTTGTCCCCGGCGCGGCCTGCCCCTGAAACTCGAACGAGGATATGCCCTGAAAGCGGGATAATGTCGTCGGCGCGGTGGACCAGGATATGCGGGCGAAGGAGGAGAATGGCGCCATCTGCCCGTCCGACGTACGCACGAACCAGCGGCTGAGATCGGCCGGGGCCGCCCGGTAGGGCGCGTCGCCCTGAACGAACACGCGCTTCACCCGACCGCGATCGACGAAGTCATTGACATAGCGCCCGCCCCAGGCAGTCGACAGCGTGCCGTTCACGTCTCCCTGGCTGAGGCCGAGCGTCGCGAGCTTCTGCTGGTCGAGCTCGACTCTGAGCGTCGCGACATCGGGCAACTCGGTCAGGCGCACGGCCCGCAACGCAGGGTCCTTGCTTGCCGCCTCCAGCAACTTGTCGCGTGCCGCGAGAAACGCCTCACGCGACATGCCACCGGCATTCTGGAGTTGCATGGTAAAGCCGTTGGATTGGCCAAGGCCCCGAATGGCAGGCGGCACCAGTGCGAACACACGCGCGTCGCGGATGTTGGCGAATGCGGCCGATGCACGGCCGACAATCGCGTCGGCACTGTTTTCCGCATCTGTCCTTTCCGACCAGTCCTTGAAGTTCATGAAACCCTGCCCGGTATTCTGGCCGCTCGCCCCGCCTCCGCCGCCGCCCGCGACCGTGAACAGGGTGCGGACATTGCGACCTTCGTTTTCCAACAGATAGTTTTCCACCTGCCGCTGGACCTCTATGGTGCGACCCTGGGTGGCGCCGGCGGGCAACTGGAACTGGACGATAGCCGCACCCTGATCCTCGGTTGGCAGGAAGCTGGTGGGCAATCGCAGGAACAAGGCGATCAGCAACGCAACGACCAGCGCATAGATCAGCAGAAACAGCCATTTGCGATCGACGATCCTGGCCGTTGCCGCCACATAGCGATCAGTGCCCTTTTCAAAGCCACGATTGAACTTGCCCTGCGCAAGCAGGACGAGCGCGGTCGCCCGGGGAAAGCGCCTTGCAACCCAGCCGTCTCCGGCGGGCGCTTCCTTCGACTTCTGCTTCAGCAGTGTCGCGGTAAGCGCCGGGCTGAGGATCAATGCCACCAGCGCGGACAGCACCATGGCCGACACGATCGTCAGCGAGAACTGGCGATAGATGACACCCGTCGACCCGCCGAAAAACGCCATCGGCAAGAACACGGCGGACAGAACGACGGCAATGGCGATCAACGCCACCTGGATTTCGCCCATCGACTGGATCGTCGCTTCCTTCGGCGTCATCTCCGGATTTTCCTCCATCAGACGCTCGACATTTTCGACCACGACAATGGCATCGTCGACCAGCAGACCAATAGCCAGCACCAGACCGAACAAGGTCATTGTGTTGATCGAGAAGCCCGCCAGATAGAAGATTCCGAATGTGCCGAGCAGGACGACCGGTACGGCGATCGTCGGGATCAGCGTCGCGCGCCAGCTCTGGAGGAATACGAACATCACGATGACGACGAGTATGATGGCTTCGATCAACGTCTTGACGACTTCCTCGATCGAAAGCTTGATGAACGCCGTGGTGTCGTTGGCGTAGGCAAATTTGTAACCCGGCGGGAAGTTGCGCGCCGCGCGCTCGACTTCCGCCTTGACGAGTTCCGCCGTCTTGAGAGCGTCGGCACCGGGGGCGACAGAGATCGACATGCCCGCTCCCGGGTGGCCGTTCACACGGCTGATCGCGGCATAGCTTTCCGCGCCAAGCTCAACACGCGCGACATCCGAAAGGCGGACTATCGCGCCGGACGGATCGGTCTTGAGGATGATCGCCTTGAACTGATCGGCGGTTTGCAGCCGCGCTTGCGCGGTTACGGTGGCGTTCAGCATCTGCGTGGTCGGCTGGGGCTGGCCGCCGATTTCGCCTGCCGCCACTTCGGTATTCTGATTCTGAATGGCGTTCACGACATCGCCCGGGATCAGCGCGTAACTCGCCAACTTGTCGGGATCGAGCCATATGCGCATGGCATATTGCGATCCGAACACGTTGGTTTCGCCGACGCCCGCCGTCCGCGCGATCGTATCCTGAAGGTTGGAAACCAGATAGTCCGACACGTCCTGATTGGTGCTGCGGTCGGTTTCGTCATACACCCCCACGATCATCAGAAAGTCGGGATTGGATTTCGTGACGCGCAGGCCCTGTTGCTGAACTTGCTGCGGCAGCCGGGCCAGCGCCTGTTGCACCTGATTTTGCACCTGCACCTGCGCGATATCGGGATCGGTGCCTTTCTCGAACGTCGCGCTGATCGTCACCGATCCGCGCGAACTGGACGACGAATTGAAGTAAAGCAGCCCGTCGATGCCGGTAAGCTGCTGCTCGATGATCTGGGTTACGCTGTTCTGGATCGTTTCGGCGTTGGCGCCCGGATAGGTGGCGCGAATGTTCACTTGCGGTGGCGCGACATCGGGATATTGCGCGATCGGCAGTGCGAAGATCGCGCCCGTGCCCAGCAGCATGACGATGATCGCGATAACCCATGCGAAGATCGGCCGCTCGATGAAGATGCGCGACATGAGCGGTCAATTGCCCCGTGTCGTGGATCGGGCGCCATCGGTGGGCGGCGCGACTTTTTGTGGGCTGTTGGCGGGAACCGGCCTGATCGCGGCATCGGGCTTGACGTTGGCAAGGCCCTGCACGATCACCTTTTCACCAGCTTTCAACCCTTTGGTAACGACCCAGAACGCGCCTTGGGTCCGCTCCGCAGTCACCGTGCGCTGCACGGCCTTGTTTCCCGGTCCGACGACGAACACCGTAGCGACGCCGCGCGCGGTGCGGCTGAGCGCCGCCTGCGGCACCAATATGGCGCTGGTGTCGATCGCCTGGGCAAAACGGGCGCGCACGAACATCCCCGGCAGCAGCAGCCCATCGGGATTGGCGAAGCTGGCGCGCAAGGTGACAGTGCCGGTACTGGCATTCACCATCACTTCGGAAAACTGCACCGTACCCGTCTGGGGATATGTGCTGCCATCCTCCAGTATCAGACGGACGGATGCACTTGCCGGGGCCGCGCCGCCATTCGCGAGTGAGCGGCGCAACGCCAGCAGGTCGGCGCTCGACTGCTGGATATCGACGAAGATGGGATCGAGGCGCTGGATCACGGCGAGCGGATCCACCTGATTGCTGGTGACAAGTGCGCCCTGCGTGAACAGCGAACGCCCGATACGCCCGGTGATCGGGGCGGGAACCGCCGTGAAGCGCAAGTTGATCTGGGCGGTATCGAGTTGCGCCTGCCCCTGCGCTACGGCGGCGGCGGCCTGCCGTGCCTGGGCCGCTGCGTCGGTATATTCCTGCCGGCTGACGGCCTCCGCCTCGGCCAGCGGCCGGAAACGCTCGGCCTTGATCCGCAGCGCTTCGGCATTGGCGCGGGCGCTCTGAAGGTTGGCGCGCGCCTCATTGGCGGCAGCGCGGTAGAGGCGCGGATCGATTTCATACAGCGTCTGGCCTTCGCGCACCAGCGCACCTTCGGTGAAGAACCGCCGCTTGATGATGCCGCTGACCTGCGGGCGCACTTCGGCCATCTGATAGGCTGCGACACGCGCCGTCAATTCCACGACCAGCGGTACATTCTTCTGCTCTACGACAACGAAGCCAACCTGCGGCACCGGTGGCGGCCTGCGCGATTGTTCGTCGGCCCCGCCACTGCATGCCGACAGGGCCACGGCAATCGTCAGGACAAGGGTGGAGAGCGGGGCAAAAGGATGCCGATCGGTTGGATGGTTCAAGGCAGCGGTCTGCTCAGTCTGGAGGCAAGGATGCGATCAACGAATGATCTGCATCAAGCGCCATAGCGCATAATTCCACCTTTGGTTGCATTGTTACACTTTATTACAGCTTATTGGCCGGTCGGTGCTTGCTCTGCGGCCATCAGTAAAGGATTGAATTGCCGAGACCGGCGCAGGGCGATATGGCGCCGCAAACCCGATGCCCATCGGCGGCACAATATCACGCATGGACCCGTTGTGATCGACAAGGCTTCTTCCCCACCCACGACATCGGACGTGCCCGACCGGATACCCGACGCGATCGACGCAACCCTGCCCCCCAGTTCAAAGCTGGTGCCGAAAAAGCCGCTGATCATGCGTTTTGGCAAATACATGCAGCCCAAGACAAACCGCTGGATCGCCAATTCGGCCAAGCTGGGTGATCCGCCGGTCTATGACACCGCCGTTTTCCCCTGGGTCAAGGAACTCGAAGCGCATTGGGAGACGATCCGCGCAGAGGCAGCCGCGGCGCTTCAGGATCTGGAGAAAGTGCCGCCGCTGGCGACCATATCGCCCGATCACCGTCGCATCGCCCCGGCGGGACGCTGGCGCTCCTTCTTCCTGATCGGCTATCGCTATCGCGACGAAGCCAATTGCGCCAAATGCCCGAAGACGACCGAACTGGTCGAACGGATCGTGCCGGGTATCAACTCGGCCTTCTTCTCCATCCTCGTGCCGGGCACCCATATTCCGCCACACACCGGTGTGACCAAGGCATTCCTGACCTGCCACCTGGGCATCCAGGTGCCGCGCGAGCGGGAAAAATGCCGGATGCGCGTGGTCGACCAATGGGTCCACTGGACCGAAGGCAAGGCGCTGATCTTCGACGACTGCTACAATCACGAAGTGCTGAACGAAACCGACGAGACACGGATCGTCCTGCTCATCCAGTTCAAGCGACCGGTCGGGATCATCGGCAAGATCGTGGGCGGACTGTTCCTCGAAGGGGTCCGCCGGTCCCGCTTCGTGCAGGATGCACGCAAGGGCATCGCGCAATGGTCGGCAGAGCGCGTCGGGCAATAACCGTTCCCTGCCAAAAGCGGCAGTATGGCCGCTCGCTGTCGCATGATAGCCCCCTGTCCCATGAAAGATCAGGGGGAGGAAGCTGCATGATCCGGCATGTCGTGATGATAAAGTTCAAGGCCGATGCGCCACAGGACAAGATCGACATTTTCCTGGAAGAAGTGAAAAAACTGCCGCATCTCAACAAGGAAATCCGCGACTACAGCCACGGCCTTTGCGTCAGGACTCGCTATCACAGCGGCGATTTCGATTTCGCCAATTGCTGCGACATCGACAGCTACGAGGCGATGGACCGCTATATGTCGCATTGGGCGCATTTGCGCATGACGCCTTTTCTACCCGATATTCTGGAGAACATGATCTCGTTCGACTGGGAAATCGACTATTGCGGCCCCGCCTTCGATCCGGCGGCGGCGCAAGAGGAGGCGCGCAAGGAACAGGCCCGTGTTCTGCCCGTCCATACCGATTCTGCCCGTGCCTATGTGCCCGAAATCCGCGGTCAGACCCGTAGTCGGGCGGAGGCGATGCTGGCATCCGTCGGGCTGATGCTCGACCCGGATGTCGAGGAAATCATGGGCTCGGTCTGGGCGCCCGACCGCATCATGTTCACCAACCCGGAGGTCGGCACCGAACTGGAAAAGGGTCAGGCAGTGAAAATCGGCATCACCGGCAACTGGCTGACTGGTCCCGCTTTGCCGCACGGGCAGGCCGCCTGGTAGCCCGCACCGTCATCGTTTGGCCTGCTCCTAAAGGCCTCTGGCGGTAAGCTGGGGCACCAGCCAGCGGTCGAGACCGCGCGCGAATGTTGCGATGGCGGCGTGCTGAACGGCCCCCAGATGCCGCGTATACAAGGCACAATATTCTATGATGCCGGTTGCGCCGCGACCGCGCTTGAATGTGCCTGCCCCGGCCGACCCATGCAGCCTGACGTCCTGTCGCGCCGCCGCCTGCGTGATGAGCAGCGCAGCGATGCGATAAAGTCCCTCACGCCGGGGGCGATCCGTCGCGTAGCCCAATATCGGACAGGTCAACATATCACCACGCGCCATCGTGCCCGCAAACGCCTGGATACAGCCGTCGGCATCGCGCGCGAGATGATAGGCGATTAGGCCCGAATGGTGGCTCATCTGCACGAAGGCGGCAGTGAACCACGGGTTCAGCCGCGAGTGCTTTGCCAGATACAATTGTTCGTACAGCGACGCGATTCGACGGGCGTCACGGTCGTCTAGCGACGCGCCCGTCTCCACCGTCAACCCGGACCGGCGGAGTATGCGCGCATCTTCCTTCAGATTGTGGCGCTGCGCCAGTTGTGCGGCCGGATCGTCGGTGACCCATATCTGGCGGCTGGGCAGCAATGTCCATCCATCGCCCCGCACCGCCGCCAGCAGGCCGGGGCACGACCAGGAATCGAGCGACCGAAGGCCAATCACATGGCGCGGATAACGTTGGCATAGAGCGGTCCGGATTGTGGGCAAATCCGTTCCCTGCCAATCTCCGTGCAGGCACGTCGACAGCAGCCAGTTATCCAGTTGAACGACCCGATTGATCCCCGCGCCGCGCAAGGCCACGCCCGCGAAAGCCATAACGGGCGAAAGCAGGCGGGTCAGGAGCGGTGACCCCGCCAAGCCAAGCTCTTCGCGACCATAGAGAATATAGGCGCTATGGGGCAGGCTGACATAGCTGTCCCCCGTTTCTCCATTATTGATCGTGACGGGAAACAGCCGGTTGCCGCTGCGCACGGCCATCCACTGCGCCCGCACATTGCCGATCAGGGCGGTGACGCCGACCTCGCCCATCGTCGCGATGTAGCGCTGGGTGATCTCGTCTCCTTCCGGCCAGTCGGCAGGCGTGGCATATACAGGATCGAAAATATGAACTGCCATTTGCCTGTCGCTGCACCTGCAAAAGCTGCCGCGTAGAACCCAATTGTTGCAGCTTGAGTTACGCCGCGCCGAAAGAACCGCAAAAGGGCGTGACATGGCCGGACCGATCGGCTATGGGCGCGGCAACGCATCTTTCGGGATGTGTCCGTCCGAGACAGTTGGTGAAGGGAATATGCCCTTCTTAATGTCCAGCCTAGACGGGGAAAAGTTCTTTGTCGGCATGGCTTTGCGCCTGCCGGGTCTGCCCTGTTCGTCGATGCGAACGCTCTGGGTGGACGATCTCTCCCCTTCGGACCTAGTGCCCCGTGCGTCGGCCTTCGCGCCATCGTGCGGGTTTGTTGCGTATCGGATGGTCCGATGCGCATGAAGTGGAGAATGGCATGGATCGTACCCAGAAGTCAGAGGTCGTCACCACGCTGCACGCCACTTTTGCCGAAATCGGAGTTGTCGTGGTCACACGCAACCTCGGTATGACCGTCGCCCAGTCGACGGATCTGCGGCAGAAGATGCGGGACGCTGGCGCGACCTTCAAGGTTACGAAGAACCGCCTCGCCAAGATCGCGTTGAAGGACACGCAGTACGAACAGCTCAGCGACATGCTGACCGGTCCGGTTGCGCTGGCCACTTCTTCCGATCCGGTCGCTGCCGCCAAGGTCGCGATCGATTTCGCCAAGACCAACGACAAGCTTGAGATCGTTGGCGGCGCGATGGGCGATACATTGCTCGATGCGGAAGGGATCAAGACCCTGGCATCGATGCCGTCGCTGGACGAACTGCGCGCGAAGATTGTCGGCCTTATCCAGGCCCCGGCAACCAAGCTCGCCACCGTCATCCAGACACCGGCTTCGCAGTTGGCGCGCGTCTTTAACGCCTATGCGGAGAAGGACGCCGCCTAAGCGGCTTCGCTCTCCAATCGTTCGTTTCAAACACTCTAGTTTAAGGGGGCCTCAAGCCTCCGCCCAGAAAGGTAATGTGAAGTAACATGGCAGACATCAATGCACTGGTCGATCAGCTTTCGGCCCTGACCGTCATCGAAGCCGCTGAGCTTTCGAAGGCTCTGGAAGAAAAGTGGGGCGTTTCCGCTGCCGCTGCCGTCGCCGTTGCCGGCCCGGCCGCTGCCGCAGCCGCTCCGGCTGCCGAAGAGCAGACCGAGTTCGACGTGATCCTTGTCAACGACGGCGGCAAGAAGATCAACGTCATCAAGGAAGTACGCGCCCTGACCGGCCTTGGCCTGACCGAAGCGAAGACCCTCGTGGAATCCGCGCCGAAGGCGATCAAGGAAGGCGTGAACAAGGAAGAAGCCGAGAAGGTCAAGAAGCAGCTTGAAGAAGCTGGCGCGACCGTCGAGCTGAAGTAATTCAGGCTACGGCTGCTCTTTTGCCAAAGAGCGCACAACAAGGGGGCGGTCCTGTTCGGGCCGCCCTTTTTTGTTTGGGCAGCCATCGGGGTTAGTGCGTGAGATTGATAATGGGGTCGGAACTCTTGAGCGGGCTATGACCCCGAAAAACAGATTCTCCAGATGGCAGCGTGACGGTAACGGTCATTGCGACGCGACGCACGCGCGACGTTCACGATCAAGGCGTCAGCGCATGTTACGGGACCCGCGACACAAAATGCTATACAAAGCCGACAACCTCGTTTGACATTTCATATCATCTCATAGAAATATTAAAGGCACAGAACAAACAGGAGTTGACGATGCAGGGCGCGTTTATCTGCAAGAACGATCTGCCGTCGGACTGGGCCGAAGGGCAGTTCGCAGGCCGTATTCAGAGCGACGCGGGACCAAGCCCTATCATCATCGCGGACGGCGTTGTTTATGACATGTCGCCCGTTGTCCCGACTGTCTCGATGATGCTCGATCGATTGCCTGTCGATGTCGGCCAAGGCCGTCGCCTTGGGCCTCTCGATGCAATAGACCTGCTTCTGCTTTCGCCCGTTGATCTGCAATGCATCAAGGCTTGCGGGGTTACGTTCGCCCTCTCCGCCATAGAGCGGGTGATCGAGGAAAGTGCGCGGGGCGATGCAGGGATCGCAGCGAGCATAAGGGGGCGGTTGGAAGACAAGGTCGGTGCATCGATCCGCGCGGTCGTGCCCGGTTCGCCGGAGGCTGCCGCACTCAAGGCGGCGCTGATTGATGATGGCCTGTGGTCGCAGTATCTGGAAGTCGCGATAGGTCCGGATGCCGAGGTGTTCACAAAAGCCCCGGTCCTGGCGACAGTCGGTTCCGGCGCGGACATCGGTATCCGTTCGGATTCCACCTGGAACAATCCTGAACCCGAAATCGTCCTGATCGTCAATTCAAGGGGCAGTCCCGTCGGTGCCACGCTCGGCAACGACGTAAATCTGCGCGATTTCGAAGGCCGATCTGCGCTGCTGCTTGGCAAAGCGAAGGACAATAATGCGTCCTGCGCGATAGGCCCCGTAATCCGCCTGTTCGATGCCAGATTTACGATGGATGATGTGCGATCTGCTAAAGTCGAGCTAGTTGTCGAAGGGCTTGACGGTTACCGCCTGGAAGGCACCAGTAGCATGGCGCAAATCAGCCGGGATCCCCTCGAACTTGTCTCGCAGACCTTGAGCGAACACCAATATCCTGACGGCTTCGCGCTCTTCTTGGGAACGTTGTTCGCGCCCATCCAGGATCGTGACGAGCCGGGGCGCGGCTTTACGCACAAGGTGGGCGATCGCGTTTCGATATCCACACGGCGGCTAGGGCGGCTGGTCAACCATGTCGTGACATCGCGAGACGCCGCGCCATGGACCAGCGGATTGGGTGCTTTCATGCACAACCTCGCCAGCCGGGGCCTTCTGACGGGTACTGCCGGGACAGTACTCGCATGAGCGGCGGCGCAATATATCCAAGCCTCGTCGGCAAACGGGTCTTCATCACCGGTGGCGGCAGCGGAATCGGAGAAAGCCTGGTGGAGGCCTTTGTCGCACAGAAATCGCGCGTCGCCTTTTGCGATATTCTGGATGAGGCCGGTATGGCGCTGGTCGAACGACTGACCGAAACCGGGAACGCCCCCCTGTTCCGCGTCTGCGACCTTCGCGATGTCTCGGCTGTCCAGGAAATGCTGGCCGAGGTGGAACGGGATATGGGTGGGATCGACATCCTCGTCAACAATGCTGGCAATGACGATCGCCATGCGATCGAGGATGTGACGCCGGACTATTGGGATGACAGAATGGCAGTCAACCTGCGCCACATGTTCTTTGCCGCGCAGGCGGTGGTGCCCGCGATGCGCAAGGCGGGTGGCGGTGTCATACTGAACTTCGGTTCGATAAGCTGGCATTTAGGCCTGCATAATCTGGGCGTCTACCAGACGGCCAAGGCCGGGATTGAAGGCCTGACGCGCGGCCTCGCCCGTGATCTCGGCCGACACAATATCCGCGTGAACACAATCGTGCCGGGCAATGTGCAAACCCCCCGGCAATTGCGATGGTATACGCCCGAAGGCGAGGCGGAGATTGTCGCGGCGCAATGCCTTGATGGGCGCATACAGCCCGCCGACGTTGCTGCACTTACGCTGTTTTTGGCATCGGATGATGCTCGGATGTGCACGGGGCATGACTATTTCGTCGATGCCGGGTGGCGCTGAACGATGGTCATACAGCCGGAACCGGTGCTCTCACTCGGCGCAATTTTGGGCGAAGGTCCGGTATGGGTAAAGCGGGATCAGTCTTTGTGGTTCGTAGATATAAAGGCGTGGCGCATATACTGCTTCGATCCGGCGACGTCTGCCGTGCGAAGTTGGCCAACGCCTGAGCAGATCGGGTGGATACTTCCCGCCAAGGATGGGGCGTTTGCCGTCGGCCTGCAAAGCGGTATCCACCGTTTCGATCCTGCCACATCCACCTTCGAACTTGTGCACGATCCAGAGCCTCACCTTCCCGGCAACCGGTTGAACGATGCGACAGTCGATCGCGACGGCCGGATATGGTTCGGCTCGATGGATGACGCCGAAAACCAGGATAGCGGACGCATCTACCGGATGGAACTTGGCCATGCCGTCGATATGGGTGTGTCGCCTGTCTGCGTTCTGAATGGCCCGGCCATCTCTCCTGATGGGACGCTTCTTTACCATGTCGATACCTGGAAAGGCCTTATCTGGCGAAGCCGTATTGGCCAGAACGGCTGCCTTTCCGAAACGCGTGTCTTTGCGGAAATTGAAACGGGTGCGGGCTTCCCAGACGGCCCTGTCGTCGATGCCGAAGGATGCTTGTGGGTCGGATTATTCGGCGGCTGGGGGGTCAGACGCTATGACCCTGATGGCGCGATGATCGGCCAGATCGCATTTCCTGTAGCCAATATTACCAAGATTGCCTTTGGCGGAAGCGATCTTTCTACGGCCTTTGCCACGACAGCGCGGAAGGGCCTGAGCGAGGCGGAGTTACAGGCTCAATCCCTCGCGGGTGACGTGTTTGCGTTTGACGCGGCTGTCTGTGGATTGCCGACAGCCGAAGCCGTCCTTCCATGATACAGCCATAACAAGGAATTGAGGATGCAAGGGGATAGCGAAAAGGTCAACATGACCTTCATTGCTGCGATTGTTGCCGTTGCGACCATCGGCGGTTTCATGTTCGGCTATGATTCGGGCGTCATCAACGGGACACAGGAAGGGTTGGAACAGGCCTTTGGACTGTCAGAGCTTGGGACCGGTCTCAATGTCGGTGCCCTCCTGATCGGCTGTGCCACCGGTGCATTTCTGGCCGGTCGCCTTTCAGATCTGATCGGTCGACGGGGGGTGATGATGATAGCTGCCCTGATGTTCGTCGTCAGCGCGCTTGCGTCTGGCGCAGCGACATCGTCGGCAATCTTCATTTTCGCTCGCCTAATCGGCGGCCTGGGTGTTGGCGCCGCAAGTGTTCTGGCGCCTGTTTACATCAGCGAGGTCACGCCCGCATCGATTCGCGGCCGCATGTCTACGCTCCAGCAAATCATGATCATTACCGGTCTGACGGGTGCCTTTGTCGTCAATTATGCTGTGGCGCACAGCGCGGGCGGGTCGACGGCATCATTCTGGTTTGGGTTGCCTGCATGGCGCTGGATGTTCTGGATGCAGGTGCTGCCGGCCGGCATTTATTTCCTGGCTTTGCTGCTCATTCCGGAAAGCCCGCGCTATTTGATGGCCCGGGGGCGTGAAAGAGATGCACATCGCGTGCTTGCCCGCCTGTTCGGCGCAACGGAAGCCGACCGGAAGATCGCGGAAATCAGTGCGAGCCTCTCCCTCGATCATCATCGTCCCCGTTTTTCCGACCTCGTTGACCCATCAACCGGCAGGCTGCGCCCTATTGTGTGGTCCGGCATCGGACTGGCCGTGTTCCAGCAGTTCGTTGGCATCAACATCGTGTTTTATTACGGCGCGGTGCTTTGGCAGTCCGTTGGCTTTAGTGAAAATGATGCACTGCTCATCAACATCCTGTCAGGCTCCCTTTCGATATTGGCCTGCATCGCGACCATATTCCTGATTGACCGGATCGGCAGGAAGCCTCTCCTTCTTGGCGGCTCGGTCGGCATGGCGGCAACTCTTGGCGTTGTAGCAGCCGCCTTCTCATCCGGTACTTTCGAAGGGGGCAGCCTTCAGCTTTCCGATCAGGCCGGCACGATCGCCCTGGTGGCCGCCAACCTTTACGTGATCGCTTTCAACATGACGTGGGGCCCGGTGATGTGGGTGATGCTTGGCGAAATGTATCCCAACCAGATCCGCGGTTCGGGTCTTGCTGTCGCCGGATTTGCCCAATGGGCCGCCAATTTCCTGATCGTGGTCAGCTTCCCGGCGCTGGCTGCGTGGATAGGATTGCCTGTGACATATGGTTTTTACGCCTTGTCTGCTTTTCTATCTTTTTTCTTCGTGCGGCGCATGGTGCACGAAACGCGGGGGCGCGAACTTGAGGAAATGGCCGGGTGAATCTGGTCCGCATCGCGTCGAGCGGCGCGGAAGCCGTGATTGCACCTGGCAGGGGTGGCGCACTACTCCGGTTGCAAATTGACGGACGGGATGTTTTGCGCCCCGCGCCATGCCACGCTACCGATCCCCTGGAGATGGCGTGCTTTCCCCTCGTCCCTTACGCGAACCGGATCGCGCATGGGCAGTTCCGTTTTGATGGGCAAAACTATCGACTGCCGCGGAATTTCGGCGCGCATCCGCACAGCCTGCATGGTGTCGGCTGGACATCGCACTGGTCGGTCGAGGCTGCGACGGCAAATTGCGCTACACTTGTGCACGATCATGCAGGCACAGCGGACTGGCCCTGGGCCTATCGCGCAGTCCAGATAATCCGCATCTATGCCGACAGTCTGGCTATGACCCTGTCTGTCCGGAATTGCGCCGGGACGCCCGCTCCAGCCGGTTTGGGATTTCATCCCTATTTTACAGCAAGCAAGGCCATGCGACTCCGCTTTACGGCTGCCGGTCTTTGGCAATCCGCAGCGCCCGATTGGCTTCCGCTCGACCACGACCGTGCGGACGCGCTCGGCAACTGGTCGGATGGCGCGCCAGCGACAGGCACGACGCTGATCGACAACTGCTATTCCGGATGGTCTGGCATTGCGACCCTGGATGACGACAACGAGCAATCGGTATCTCTTACCGCAGAAGGTGCCACGTGGCTTCATCTCTATCGGCCGCCGGACGCACATTTTGTCTGTCTTGAACCGGTGAGCCACATGCCCGATGCCATAAACAGAACCGGCGGCATGCCAGTTCTCGCATCTGGCGAAGAGCGCAGATTGGCGATGCGCATAGCGGTGCGCCCCTTGTCTGCGTAAGACACAACGCCATCGGCGGAACGCGCCCTAAAAGCCGCCCATCATCCGGCCGAGCGCAGCCTGAAAATGACCGACCAGAGCCTGTTCGGCAGCATCGGCGTTCCTTTCAGCGCAGGCTTCGAGAATATCGAGGTGCTCGCGCAGCGTGCGCATCGCATATGGGCGAGTTATGCGCCGATCCAGTTGAATGAGACGGACATAATTCTGCAGGCGGCGGGAAGCGGTCTGCAACAGCGGATTGTTCAAATTGGCGTTCAGCTTGGCATGGAAATCCTGGTCGAGCAGTCCCACCTCGGCCAGCATATCGGGGTCGTTCGCATTACCTTCGCCCAACCGCGATAGCAGATCGTTATGCGCGTCGATCAGTTGTGCAATCACGGCATCGTCAGCTGTTTCCGCAAAGCGCCGTGCCGCCGCTCGCTCGATCAGAGATCGGAATTGATAGGTATTGTGAACGAACTGCATGTCCGGTTGCAGAAATTGTATGCCCGACCGGGGGTGAATAGTGACGATCCCTTCGGCTTCCAGCACGCGAAGCGCGTCGCGCAATGGCTGTAAGGGCACATCAAGCAGATCGATCAATGTCTTCTGCGATACGAAGGCGCCTGCCGGAACGGTCCGGTCGAAAAGGCCTGCAAGCACTTTGCGATAGGCCTGATCACTCAAGGTCGCCAGCGTGGATACCGGCGGCTCGTCTTGCGGGCCCTTCTGTCGGTTGCGTGAGCGTGTTGGCGCTTTTTGTGTTTTCGTGACCATGGATCGTTTTCGTCTCGCAAAACAATGCAGACGTCAACTGCACATTCTCCCCATCTACCGGACAGAACGTATCGGCAGCACCATAAAAGATGACAATATGACGAGAAATGCGCCGGAACCGAACAGGATGCGATAGTCGTTGCCGGAACCGATAAGGATTGCCGCAGCCATGCTCAGTCCAAATATCTGGGGAAGCGTGACGGCAATCGACAGAATGCCGAGATTTTTGCCCGATGATTCATATGCGGTCTTCGGCAGAACCTGGGTCATGAGGGCCATGTCCACAGCGGTAAACGCGCCATAGCCGATACCCAATATGACGGCGTACACATACATGCCCGTCAGCGAGGGCATCACGACCGGCACCATGAACGATAGCCCTATCGCAAAACTGGCCAAAAAGACGAATGGCTTGCGTCTTTGCAACCGGTCGGAAAGCCAGCCCGATCCGAGACCGGCAATAATCGCGGTAACAAGTTCGATCGTAAAGATGATCGCAACTTGCCTGTTCGACTCCGCCGCATCCATATGGATATAGTCCCGCAACGTATACAACGTATATCCAACTACGCCCGTGTAGCCCATGAACATGAAAAAGCGCCCGAAAAACGCCCATGCGAAATCGGGATGGCGACGGGGACTGACCCAGAAGTCGCTCAGAAATCGGCGCCAGGAAAACGGATCGAGAGGCTCACCGATGGACGATGGCTCACGATTGAGTGACACGAACAGGATCGTTGCGCCCAGGAGGACGGCGGTAAATGCAGTATATCCTAAGGCGAGATTGCCGACCAGTATCGCGGCCGCGATGGTGCCGGCGGTGAGACCGGATGTGAGGCCCGCGCCCATGCATCCAGACGCCAGGCCGCGATTGGTGATGGGAAAGCGGTCGGCAATGATGGTCGTGAGCGGTGCCTTCATGCCGTTGAGAAAGAAGGCACCAGTTGCCCACAGGACCAGCAGCATCGCCAGGCTGGACGCTTGCGGCATCATGACGACTAGCGCACAACCGATCGTCGCACCCCCCAGGATATAGGGCGTCCGTTTGCCGAAGCGTGACCGGGTGCGATCGGACAATGCCCCCGAGAGCGGCGTGACGATCGCGATCGCGACAGCGGTGACGCTGGTTATCAACGCCAGGTTGGCAACCTTGTCGGCAGGATTGAGCAATGCCACCTGATTGGGCAGGAAAACGCGCGCAATGGCCGCATATTTCGCGGCAAACACGAAAAAGATCATGAACAACGACGCCAGTAGCGTGCGCCTGGACCACCCCTGAACGTGTTGCGTTTCCAGGTTCGTTGTCATCATGACATCCGTCACTTGCGGGCTGTTCAGAGTGATCGTCCTTTAAGCAGCGGCGGCCATTCCCTTTGCCAAGGTGCCATGTAACTGGGTGGGGCGGCATAACGCTCCACAGTCAGCTTTACCGTTACCGTGGCACCCGCCGCTATCGTCAATGTGGCGTGGCTTGCGCCCACGTCGCGCGTGATCGTTCCACTTTCCGTGTCGGCATCCATGCGGACGATATGATGCTCACCAAAGCCTCCCCCCTGGATCACGACCTCGCTGACGTGCTGGTCGTCGAGATTGACAAGCGTGACCGTGACGGATGTCGGCGAGGCGTCATGCACAAGGGCCGACAAGGTCGGCGGAAGTCCGGGACGCCGACGCACCGGATCGAAATAGCGCAGGCGGACATGCTGAAGGCCGCCATGATAGATATGCATCGGCCCGCCCATCGTCAGTTGGGCAAGACCTTCCACAATGACCGGCATCAGGAACTGCCAGCAATGGATCGCCATCGGATCAGTGCGATGGTCCATGGTGTGGGGATCGAAGGCATCTGATCGATACCGCTCTATCTGATCCTGCATCATGGCAAGGTTCGCCCGCAATATCCGTTCGGGATAATCGGGATTTCCGCCACGGATAAATCTGAACCATTGTGCGCTGTTGCCATTGAAACCCACATGGCCGCCGTTGGTCCGGCGATAGGTCCCGTAGCTGGTATCCACTTCGTCATAATGCCCGCTCCAGGCGCGTTCGGCGCGCTTGGCGTCGGCAGGGTCCATCGACACATTCCACAAATGCACACCGTACATCGGATCGAACGGCCGGAAATCACGCCAGCCGTCATCATAACGCCGCACGGGCGTTACCCACTGGCCGTTCTCATCCCGCCCGGCATGCCAGAGCATGTCAATCTGAGAACGGGCAAGGTCGAGCTTTGACATGTCACCTGTCAGCAATGCGGCGTTCGCTCCCGACACACACAGGGCTTCCAAAATGGCAAAGGCGCCGTGCGGCCAGCGCCAGCCATAAAAGCCGCCCCACCACTTGCCATCGTTCAATTCGCCGATCGTGCCGCTTGGACCGACATTGTCAGGGATGATGCCGCCATTCTCGGCACATCTGCGCTCCCAGTTTTCCAGATAGGCCAACGCCCAATCACGGTAGGCGTCGTCCTGCGTGAAACTGGCTGCGTGCACCGCCATGCTCGTTACCAGCAGATTGATCGGAACGTCGCCACGCGCTTGGCGGACGTTGATACGTTCCAGGATCGCAGCGAGCACATCGGGATCGTCCCACGGACAGGTTTTCTGGTGCGCGTCGATGCCGGGCAGATCCTCAAAAGGCGGCAGGTATTCCGCCAGGATCGGCACATGGGTGCTCCAGTCCTCGGCGGTATGCACGAAATGCGGCCCGTCGCTGCCCGTGATGGGTGCCCGCATATGCCCGGTTGCCCTATCGAAAACGGGATCGGTCGTGGCGTTGCGCACATAGATATCTGCGAAACGAACAGCGCGCTGACGTTCCTTGAGCGATTCAGGGTCGGCCAGTCCCATGAAATAGCTGAACAGATAGGCCTCGCCATGATGCATCCAGTCATAGGAGCGATCAAACTCGTCCCTGATCTGGCCATATTGCGTCCATTGCCAGGTGATCCCGTCCCAAATCAAACGCGCGCGCGGCAGCAGAGCATCGGCACCGCCAATCGCATAGAGCAGCGGCATATTGCGGAAGCCCTCATAGGGATCGTCAGAGCCATCCATACCTGGCCAATCGTCGCGCCAGATCAACGTACCATCTGGACGAGTATAGCGGTCTGCGAAGTCCAGTGCGGCTTCGCTCATCATGTCGATCAATCTGCGTTGCAGCACCGCCCATTCCGGAGGTGTCCGGCGCACGCCGACTTCGACCGCCCCTTGTCGCATCACATCCCCCGTCATTACTGCTTCAGACTATCTTTGGCCGCAGGATCGCCGAACGGCGCGTGCGGGATGCTCACCCCGGGCGCGATTAGTCCGGCGTCCTGCAAATCATGCCAGAAACTGTATGGTATCCGCCATGCGACAAGCGCGATCGCCTGTTCGAGCTCGGCGGCAGACGCAAATCCGGGGATCACTGATACGACAGGCTTCGCCGCGAGCGGGAACTGAAGCGCCGCCGCCGCCAGAGGTACATCATGTCGATCGCATATCGCCTCGATCGCCGCGACCTTGGCGATCACCGCTTCATCCGCCGGGCGATAATCATAATAAGGGACGCCGCCCGATCGCGTTCCCATGGCCAATATGCCGGAGTTATAGGGGCCACCGATTACAACATCGACGCCGCGCTGTTCGCACAGGGGCAGGAAGGTTGCGGCTGCGCTCTGCTCCAGCAACGTATAACGCCCGGCCAGCAGCATGATGTCAAAATCGGCTTGCGCCAGAACTTCCTCGCAGACCTCCCATTCGTTGACGCCGAGTCCGATCGCGTCGATCTGCCCGGCGGAACGCAACTCTGCCAGGGCCCGATAGCCGCCCTCCAGAAAGGCGGCCATGCGCTCCTCGTGTCGCTCGCCATGGGCGCGGCGGCCCAGATCATGGGCGTAGACGATGTTGATCGCCCGTCCCCCCAGCCGCTTTTTGCTGGCCTCGATCGAAGCCATCACCGCGTCATAGCTGTAGTCATAATGCGGGATCAGGCCTGTCGAGGATTTGAAAATGCTCTCGGAGGATGCGCCGCCATCGACGTCGGGGCGCAACAGGATTCCGACCTTGGTCGACAGGATGGCGCGCTGTTCCGGATCATGTTTCGCAAGAGCGTCGCCCAGACGCTGTTCGGCCAGACCACGCCCATATTGCGGCGCCACATCGAAATAGCCGACTCCGCCGGCCACGGCCGCCGCGACCGCTTGATCGGCATCACTGTCGCTGATCTGGCGGTAGAGATTGCCGAGCGGAGCCGCGCCAAAACCAAGAGCGGTAAGCGCCGATGGTCTTGCGATGGCTTCAGATCGTCCAGGTCGAAACATGGGTGTGCAAACGCGTCCTCTCCACAGCTCCGTCCACGGAACCGCATTAATATCTCTTATTATTTATCTAATATTTTAGATAGCCAAAAAAGTGATTTCGAACGCCATTAGCTCGCTAAAAATCGTTCATTCAGCGCCCTGTGCCAGCGAACATCGCGCCAATTGGGGAATTGCGGCTGGACATAATTGTGGGGCGTCCATCCCCACATGCCGAAATCGATCGCGTCATCGACGGTCCATGACGCCCATTCCAGCAACCAGCCCCAGTCCAGGTCGGGGTGATCGATATAGAACCAGGATGCCCAGCTTTCGGTGGTGGTGAGCGGCATACCGCGCTGTTCGGCCATGGCAGCGAAGTTGGAGAGCTTGGCGCGCTGCCGTGCGCGAAACATCGGCGCCATTACCTTGGACGCCTGGATCGCCCGCGTGGAAAAGTCCTTATATGCCCGATCGGACTTGAAGAAATCGGCGCTGCGGGCCCCGAAGCGAGTCCGCGCATCCCAGCGCGGATCGGCATCGGCATAGAAGTGCACGTCGAGACAATCATGCTCCACCGGGACGTCGAGCCACCGTTCATCGCCATGTATCGACAGGTTGAAGCGCAGTTGCGGAAATTCGCCGCGCAACGCCGCCAGCGCAGGATTGATTTCACGTATCAGCCATTCGACCTGTGTCGGCGTGAACGCACCATTGCCCCATCCGCCGCCTGTTTCCTTTTCGAACCGGCTTTGCACATAGGGTGCAAAGAAAGGGAATTCATTGACGACATCGACATAGAGCAAGCGGTCGAACCCGAACAGCCTCTGCCAGTCACGCAGCATGACTGCCCACATTTCCGCAGCCTGCATGGTGTTTTCAGGGGTTCTTGTCGCCTTGAGATGCGTGCCGCGCCAGCCGAACCACCAGGCGCTGAGTGTATAGTGCAAGGTCGAACGACCCAGCAACTTCTCCATGAAGTCAATTATCCAGCGCGCAGTTGGCGTCTTTTGTGCCCCCGGCGGCGGCGACCATGGCACGAAAGGCAATCCGCGATCGGGCCAATCATGCACCTGCGCGGTGTTTTTCAGATCGACATATTGCGGCATCGGATCGATCCGCACCACATTGTACCGCCGGTCCTCCGTTTCCTTCAGCACCCGGTCGAAATCCGCGAAGCTGCCGCCGGGGCCATGACGCAGGACGAAGCTCTGATCCCACATCGCCATCGTCAGCCGACGCGGCGAAAGGCCATCGCGCATGTCGAAGCCTGATCGCAAGGGGGCCTTGCCGCTTCGCTTGGCAGACCTCGCCTGGCTGGCGACCTGGTTCGGAAATTCGGGGCCATCCTGAGCCGGGGCTGCTTGCCCTCGCGTGCCGACAGCCGAGATCGCAGCCGCCGCACCGATGCCGAACATTTCGCGCCTCGATAACATGATGTTTCTCCTTGCATTCAGGTCGGCATAATCCGGGATCAGCGAACCGATCGTATCGGCAGTACCAACAGGGCGGAAAACGCCACGAGCGTCGCGGCAACGGTGAACAGGGTCGCATAGCTGTTTCCTGAAATATTCAGGATAAGAGCCGCGAGAACCGGACCGAGAATGAGCGGAATGTTGAGAGCGATGATGAGGATACCGAGATCCTTGCCGGCGGATTTGCCACCTTTCGGCAACACCTGCGTCATCAGCGCCATGTCCACGGCCGTGTAGGCACCATAGCCGATTCCGACGATGCCCGCATAGAGATACATGCCCGTCATGGTTGGCATCAGCAAAGGCATCGCATAGGCCGCCGCGATGAGAATGGTCGCCTGTATCACGAAGGGCTTACGCCGGCCCCAGCGATCCGAGAGGAAGCCGGAGAAAACGCCGGATAACAGTAGCCCTACCAACTGAATCGCAAAGATGCGGCCGATGGCGGCATTGGCCTCTGAACGGCTGAGCCCGATATAATCCTGGAGGATATAGAGCATATATGTCGTGATGAGCGTGAACCCCATGTACAGCGCGAAGCGCGAGATGAAAGCCCAGGCAAAATCGGGATGCTCCCGTGGACTGATCCAGAACCCACGGATGAAATGGCCAAGCCGCAAAGGCTCCCGCTCCATATGAAGCGACGACGGCTCTCTGTTCACCAGGATGAAGGCGATGCAGCAACTCAGTACAGCGGCGCCATATAGGACGTATCCCAGTTGCAAGTTGACAACCAGATACCCGGCGACGATCACGCCGACCGACGTACCGATATTCTGTCCGGCGCCCAGCAGGCCTGACGCTTTACCGCGATCATCCGGTGCAAAGCGATCGGCGATCAATGTAGTCATGGGAACCTGCATCATATTGTAGCAGAACGCCGCCATCACCCAGAGGATAGTGATCGCCATCAGCGTCGTTGCGAATGACAATCCGAACGTCAGCAGCGCGGCCGCCAGAGAGCCGATTGCGATGAACGGTGCACGGCGGCCCCAGCGAGTACGGAGCCGATCCGACAGCGCCCCCGACAGCGGTGTGGCGATCGTCGTGGCGATCGACATGAGCGCCAATATGCCGGCCAGATTGTTGATCTTGTTGGCCGGGTCGATATCGGCCACCTGGTTCGGCAGAAATACCTTTATGATGCCCGCATACAGCACGTACAGGATGAACAACGTGAAACTGATGGACCCCATCAGCACCCATTTGCGCGGACCGTTCAAAATGAGAGGGTCGGTTGACCCAGCGGTGGCGCCGCGTTGCTGCCTGTGCCCGTCGGCTGGTTCGACACGCCCTGCACCGTTTGCCGTCATGACTGTCGCCTTACGAAAATGCATAATCCCCATGCATGTCCAACGTAGAGGCATCCGAGACCAGGGAGATGGCAAAGGACAGGAGGCGCTTTCAATTTTTTCATGAATTGATATATCAAATATTGCTGATGCCATGTCAATTCGCATGCAGCGAATAAGGTTTGGAGAGGCTTACATGTATCCCGCCATTGTCGATGCGCATCTCCATTTCCTTGACCCCGCACATATCGATTATCCGTGGCTGGCGCGGTTTCCCGTTGCGATAGACATGGCCGAATATGCACGGTCGGCGCGCGATCTGGCGATTGCGGGCGCCATTCATGTGGAAGGAGACGCCGTTGCGGGGCAGGCGGTTGCCGAAATGGAGGCGGTCGTTTCAGGCGCACGGTCCCATCCCTCGTTCCCCAAACTGCTGGGCATTATCGCGGGCTACCGATCCTCGGCGGACGAGGCCGTCTGGGATCATCCCCTGATAGTGGGCTGCCGTCGCGTTTTCGTGCCGCTGGACGATGCAGCGATAGTCGAAATGGCCGGAAACCCCGTCATGCGCGGCGCGTTCCGCGCGGGCGGCTGCTTCGACCTGTGCATCAGGCATCATCAGATAGGGGCCGCGATACAATTGGTCGACAGCCTGCCCGATACCGTCCGCTTCGTGCTCGATCATTGCGGCAATCCGGACATCGCCGCCAGTGTCGATGCATCCTGGCGGACAGGAATGACGGACCTCGCGCGGCGGCCGAACGTGGCGGTGAAGATTTCCGGGCTGACCAGCATTGCCGGGCCTGATTGGACCGAAAGCGGGGTTGCGCCGTTTATTACAACCACGATCGACATATTCGGATGGGACCGGGTGATCTGGGGCAGCGACTGGCCCGTGTGCAATCTGCACGGCAGCATGAAACGATGGATGTCGGCCACCCGCTTCGCCATTTCCGGCTGTAGCGAGACGGAGGCGGCGCGCCTGTTCAATGGCAATGCGCGCCGCTGGTATGAATTGACTGCCGGTTGACTATATCGGGCGGGACAGGAACACGAAAACTCAGCGTGCGGCCGAGCCGTCAGTGGACATCGTCGCGCCGGCTTTGGCGATTATCCGTTGCGCCTCGGCTGGCCAAATCTTGTCGGCGACCAGAACATTGTCTCTGACGATATTGCGCAGTTCCGGAATCCAATCACCTCTGACCCTGATCGCATTGTGCCAGTTCCCGATGGCGACATTATCGGTGGTGCGTGGGGACGTCCATTCCCCTGATCCCCTGGGATCCCAAATCGCACCCGGCGTCGTTTCAGTCACTGGCGATCCGTTATTGCCATGCAGCCAATATCCTTGCGTATCGACAACATTGCGCTCGAAACGGATATGGCGGCTGCCCTGATCGACGTACAGCGCGTTGCCGCCAACACCCTGAAGGTAGTTTTCGCGGATGACCGTACCCGGTATGGACGACAATGTATAAATGCCGCCTCCATCCAGAAAATCACGGGTCACATCCGTCAGCCGATTATTGGCGATGATAACGTTCCGCATGATTGTCGGCTCTGTATAGCGCGGCTGATATTCGTAGCGCCCGCGCTCTTCCGCCAACCCATGCGTGCCGCCCACGTCATTATGGCCCCAGCCCCAGCCGACGGCAATCGGGCTGTACGGGGTGTCGCTGATGTCGTTATGCTGGATCGTCACGCCATCGAAGTAGGATATGAATATGCCAGCGTTGTCGCGATAATCGCGGCCAATATCAGTAATGACGTTGTTGCGGATGACCAGATTGCTGTTGCGCAATGCGTCGTTTGAGGGGTGGTGCGCGTCGGCCCGCAACCCGCCGCCAATGATGGCACCGCCTGCCAGCATTGCGAAATGGTTGCCTTCGACCGCGATGTTCTTTGCTCCCAGGTCAAATCCGCTCAGATTGGCGTCACCGTCATTGCCTATGCCGAGCGCGACCTGGCCCAGTTGCGAAAAAATATTGTTCTTCAGAGAGATGTTTTCGGCACGCGATATCTGGACGGCCGCCGGTATGCTATTCCAAAGCTCACGCTTGGCTTCGAACGAACGGCAGCCGGAGAAGCAGCTGCCGTAAGGTGCCAGCGCACCGACGGGAGCGCCGCTGATGAAAACACCGGTCTGGATATTCGCATAGCCATCGGCGGAGGATGGCCCCATCCAGCTCGTATGCGAAAACCTTATACCAGTGAACGAAAGATTGCGGATCGGGCCGCTGGCATCGCCGCTGATGGACAGCAGCGTCCCCAGCCGTGGCATCACGATTTGAGACTTGGACGGGTCCGTCTTGTACCCCGCCTTGATGTAGATGCGGCCCTGCTTTGGTTCGATGCACCACTGGTCGGACGAACCCAGCCAACTGCGCACCTTGAGAAACGCACATGGCCCTACCAGATTGATCCGGTCGTCGCCGGGGGCATGCCCCTTATTCACCGTGTCGTTATTTGTGTAGCTGTTGTACCATCCCGGCTGTTGCAGCAGCACCCTGCCCCCACGGATTTCCCGCGCCGGTATGTTGCGGCTGGACCAAAGGGCCATCACGTGCAATTCCAGTCGATCGGCGGACACCCCGGTCAATATTTCGGCAATTTTGCCCTTGAGCGTGAACCCGTCCTGGTCGAAGGCGATTTCATCCCGATGGATGCTCACTGTTGCCCTTTGCAACATCACGCCGTCCATGAAGAGCTGTCGGGTATCGACGTCCTTGGGGATGTCGGCCGACCAGATGTTTTCTGCCTTGTCGGTTAACCGCCAGCCCGTGACGACTTGGCCGCCTGAGATTACCGGACGTGCGTCAGCCGCTGCACGCCACGTCACATGCGCCCGCCCCTGCCCGCCATCCTTCGGATCAAAGCGGAGCGGCTTGGGCAAAGGATATGTGCCGTCATGCAGAAGTACCGTAACATCCGCGCCCTGATTGCGGGCACGCACTTCGCGCTGCGCACGTTCGAGCGTGCGGAAGGGACGTTGCGCTGTACCGGTAGCGCGATCATCTCCGGATGGAGAAACATGTATTTCGCTGCCCGCGCCCTGCGCAGGAGAGGCCAGCAATACAGCCCCACATAAAGCTACCGACCACCGGTGCATCATCCATTCCTCCCTGCGCAATTATCACGATGCCTTGCCAAAGGCATGAGCATAGCCACAGCATAGCCTGTCCCAATAGAATGTCAAAATATCGTTTTGATATTTCAGATGCTATTGACAAGCGCGGGAGGACCGGGCCTGCGAGTGGATCGACATTCGTGCTGAAAACATTGCCGCTACCGTGCTGATGGAAAAACGGGGCCTGATCCGTAAGGATCAAGCCCCGGTAGTACGTGCTGACGCCGAGGGAGGCAGCATCAGCTAAACAGGCTGGTGTGCAGACGCCTGTATTCAGAAGGAGGATGCAATCCCGAAGTAAAAGCGACGATCGTTCACGCGATAGGCCCGAAAACGATCTTCATAGGTGTGGAAGAACTTCTCGGCACTTTTCGTGATATTGACTGCGGAGAAGGTCAGCCGGGTCTTTTCAGTCAGGTTGATCTGGCTGGAAAGATCGAACTGGCCATAGGCAGCCTGATAACGATTGCCACCAACAGTGTCAGGCTGACGCAGTTCCAGAAACTTGTCGCGCCAGTTGTAGGTCAGCCTGACATTGCCCCATTTCTGTTCGATGAAGGCCGTCAGGTTGACGCTATGCCGGGACAGACCCTGAAGCGGATCGCTTTTGCCTGTAACCGGATCATTGAGTGGCGTCTTGCTGTCGACGAACGTGTAGGTCGCGCCGACACCTAGGCCTTCAAATGCCTCAGGTAGACCGGAGAATACATGCTGGAAATTGGCATCGAAGCCCTTGATCGTGCCGTTTTCGCCATTTTCCGGCACAGTAATCAGGAATATGCCCGACAAAGGCCCCAGATCGATAAATTCTTCGTACGAGGTATTGGAGGTGAACGATCCGACATCCTTGTAGAAGCCGGAAATCGAAATCAGGCTCGCATTGTCGAAATACCATTCGAGCGAAACATCATATTGTGTCGCCGTGAAGGGGCGCAGGTTGGGATTACCTCTGGTTGCCGTAAGGTTGACGAGATTGGGCCGTGTACCGGGAGCCACGTCGCTCAGAGAGGGACGCGCAACCACCTTTGCCGCGGCAAAGCGCAAAAGCAGGTTGCTTTGCAGATTGGCGGTCAGGTTGATGGACGGCAACCAGTTGGTAAAGTTCGATTTCAACCTCTGCGGGAATACCTGTGTGCCCACAATAGCGTTGCCGGTCGACACCCGCTTGGTATCGACATAGCGCACACCTACATTGCCGCGCATGTCGATACCGAACAGAGTACCGTCGAGATCAGCCTGGACATAAATGGCCTTCGTGTCTTCATCGACGCCACGGACGCCCGAAGCATCCTGCGGCGCAACAGGCAGGTTCACGCTGTCCGCGTAGACGTCGGGATCGACCGATCCGCCCAGAAACTCGCGCGGCAAGTTGCCAGAACGACCGTTGAAGTAATTTGAAATCGTGGTGATGTTGAGACCGGTGAACTCTTCATAGCCGATCTGGCCGTCGCCGTTTCGATCCAGCGAAGGCGTTGCCGTACGCAGCGTTCCGACCGCCGTATTGAGGGCATAACGATCGGTCTTGAGCGACAGCGCCTCGAACCGGCCACCGACTCTCAAGGTCTTGATCCAGTTCCACCCGGTATCATAGCCAATGTCGAGACGATAATCGTCGCCTGTGTTTTCATTGATATCACTATTGTCGACTGTCGTGTCGAGGCGATAGTTGTTCGGGTTAAGCGTATTAAAATTGGTGGTCAGCGCACCCGTCGGCAAATTGGAGCCACTTGTCGTATCATAGTAAAGAGATGCCGTGTTTCCGGTCTTGGGAACCAGCAGCGGAACGAACAGCCGGGTATAGCGGGAGCTGTCGGAGCGCGAAGCCCGCCCCTCGACTGTGAACCGCCCCGGCGTCCATTTGCCGTAGAGCGCAAAGATCGCCTGTTCGGACTCGATCGGTTCGTCATACGCCGTTACGCGGACAATGGCATTATTGAACGTGCCGGAAACGACCGTATTGTTCGCATCGATCTTTGCATTGGAAACACTGTTGCCGAGCAGGATCTGATATCGACTTGCAGCCTGATCGAGATTGGCTTTCGAGTACAGGGCATCGAAGTTGAGTTCAAAATCGGGCGACGGACGCCACTGGATCGATCCGTCAATTCCCATTCGAGTGACTTGGCCGGCGACAACGTTGTTCACATAGCGCGTCGGTGTTGCCGGATTGTTCGTGGCCAAACCATTGCCGTCCAAATCAAACGCCGTGGTGTAGCCGCCATTATCGACTTCTTCAGTCAGGCGATCATATTGATAGCGGCTTGCCCCGATCAAAATGCCGATAGTGTCGTTCGCAAACTTTGTTGAAACGACACCGGATGCCCGATAGCCCATTTTCTCGGCCTGATCATAATAGATGCCCTCGGCCCGGCCCGCCACGAAAAGGGAATCGAGATCGAGCGGCTTGCGCGAGATCAGGTTGACCACACCGCCCAGAGCACCCTCGATATCCTTCGCCGACGGCGATTTGGTCACGGTCAGGCTGGCCAGGATTTCCGGGTTGAAATCTTGCAGCGCGACACCGCCGCCGGTGCTGGAACCGACGATATTGGTGCCGTTGAACTCGATACGGTTCTGGCCGATGCCCCGAATGGTGACGCCGCTGCCTTCACCCACGAACTGCTGCTGGCCCAGACCACCGCGATCCACCTGCACGCCGCTGATGCGCTGCAGCGTTTCGGCGATGTTCTGATCGGGCAACTTGCCGATATCTTCAGCCGTGATGGCATCGACAATCGCGTTCGACTGACGCTTGACTGCTATGGATGCCTGCACGGACTGACGAATGCCGGTGACGACAATGTCCTGGTCAGTCGAGGCATTGTCCTCAACAGCGGCATTGACCTGCGGGCTTGCGGCCTGTGCAAACGCAGGCCCTGCATTCGCGGCGATCGCAAAAACGCTGCATGCGCCAAGCAGTCGGAGGATTTTTCCAGTGGCGTCGTTCCGGTGGCGTGTCAAAACGGTGTCTCCCCTTACAATTTTGTGTGCGTCACTTTATCGTGACTTGCGCCCAGCCTTGCCGCTTTGGCGAAGATGAACATATCTAGCGGGTTTCACTGATATATCAGAATGTTTTTCCGGTCAATCAGCCTGTGCAGAAAAATTGAAAAAATGTTGCTTTCAACATGCCGTGCGCGCACGCCTTAGGGGCATTTCGTAATAGGATCCTCGGAATCCGCGGAAATTCGCCCTAAACGAAAACAGATATGAGGATCTGCGCAACTACCTGCGGCGTTAGAATTGACATATCAATGAGTGAAACTTAAGGCTCAGGCGCTATTCCGGGCATGTCGCTATCGAGTGCGCCACCCCCCTGCTGCGAAGGATCATCCAGTGAAATTATTGCGCTATGGCCCGCGAGGCCAAGAACGACCCGCGGCAGTCGCAGAAGACGGCACATTGCGCGACCTTTCCTCGGTCATAGCCGATATCGACCCATCGACGATTGCAGAACTGGGCAGAGTGCGCGCAGTCGATCTAGCGTCGCTGCCGATCGTCGACCCCGCCGAACGCATTGGCGCCTGTATCGGGCGGTCCGGCAAATTCATTTGCGTGGGCCTCAACTATGCGGACCATGCCGCTGAGACCGGCGCGGAGATTCCGGAGGAACCGATTCTGTTCATGAAGGCGACCAGCGCAATAGGTGGCCCCAATGATCCCATCATCATTCCGCCCGGATCGGAAAAGACCGATTGGGAAGTCGAATTGGGCGTTGTTATCGGCCGTGCGGCTATCCATGTGGCGATCGAAGATGCCATGAACCATGTTGCAGGCTATTGCGTCATCAACGACGTATCCGAGCGCGCCTATCAGCTGGAGCGCGGCGGCACTTGGGACAAGGGTAAGGGATATGACAGCTTCGGACCTGTCGGGCCGTGGCTGGTCACCGCCGACGAAATTCCCGATCCGCAACAGTTGGATATGTGGCTGGACGTCGACGGCCACCGCTATCAGAACGGCAACAGCCGCACGATGATCTTTGGCGTCGCCCATCTCGTGAGTTATATCAGCCAGTTCATGTCGTTGCAGCCGGGGGACATCATCAGCACCGGTACGCCGCCCGGGGTTGGGCTTGGTCAGAAGCCACCTGTTTTCCTGCGTCCTGGCCAGGAGATACGCCTCGGCATTGAGGGGCTTGGCGAACAGCGCCAAAGGACCGTGGCGGCGGCGTATTGACGGGTCCGGTCCTGAGGGCTGACTGACGCTATTGCGCTATCACTTCGTCAAATCCGATAGCGGGGATGGCCGTATCGTCGGTCAGATTGATGATCGGATGATCAGCCCAGCCATATCGTATCCGAGGGCTGTGCACCCCTTTGAGTATGACATCCCCAGCGTCCACCGCGCCAACGACAAATCTGCAGTGCGTACCGCCAACGTCGCACGTCTCGAAGCCGGTCAGCATGTCAGCGGACAGTGCGCGCAAGGGACCGTCGGACGAAAACCGCATCCTGACGCCCTCTTGCGTGTGCCAGATGCGCGTCAGGCTCGGCCCGATGGACATGGGCATATGGATCGGCCCTGCCCCTTTCCGCGTCGCAAGCAAGTTAACCGCAGCGGCCAGACGAACGCCCAGATCCGCCTTGTTTGCCGGATGAATGTCGTTTGCTTCGCCCAGCCCCATGGCGGGGACGATCAGCACGTTGCGCATTGATCCGGCGATTCGGCGCTGGGCTTCGCGCACGGTCGCCCAGTGGCTTGGTCCGGGCACGGCGCTTGGCAAGCGATATTCGGGGAGCTGGACGATCAGAAACGGCAGTTCCGTATCGTCAAACTGCTTTCGCCATGCCGCGATCAGGCTGGCCAGCCGGTCCTGATAACGTGGCGCGCGATCGGGCAGGGTTTCGGCTTCACCCTGATACCACACGACACCGGCCATGCTCATTTTGCCCAAAGGCGCGATCATGGCATTATAGGGGCCGGATATGCCGCCACGGGCATCCCATGGGGGTAGCGGACTGCGCGCCAACGTAGCGGGCGCAGCCAACACTTCCCATGATCGTCCAAGTGGGAGCGAACGTCCGTCGGCCAATGTCAGCGTCGGCAAGACCGCATTTGATGCGAAACCGCCGCCCTCGGTTAGGCTGCGAACAGCGATGACGACGCTGTTGCGACCCGCAGTCACCGCTTGATCGGGCACTCTGTACGACCGGATGCGCGTTTCATCCGATGTCGATGCTATGAATTGGCCATTGATCCAGGCCAGATCGACGAATCTGACAGGCCCAAATGTCAGTTTTCGCACCTGTTTTGCGTCAGCTGGCGGAAGATCAAAAGTGGACCGGAAGAAAACCAGTCGGTTGGCTCCATCGACACCGGGATGCCATTGCGACCAGTCCATGGCTATGTCCGCCCGCTGCCATCGCATCTCGGGCGGTGACCCGGGTGCCCATGGATCGGACGGCCCCGTTCCATTCTGAGCAATCCGCCACCAGTTCTGCCATCGCTCTGCCCACATTTTTTGCGCCGATGCGGGATCGCGGCTATAGTGTTCGAGCAGCGGCAGCTCGTCCAGCCGGTCTTGCGTCGCGCGCAAGGCATCCTGCGGTCGCCAAGCATCGACGGTGGTGCCGCCCCATGCTGCCGACACCAGACCGACCGGAACATCCCGCGCCTGCCGCAGCTTGCGACCAAAGAAATAACATGCGGCGGCGAAATCGCTGGAGGTTTCTGGCGCGGCCTCCTGCCAGCGCACCGGCTGGGCAAGACGTGTTTCCGGCATGGCGGCAACCCGCCGCTCAATTTTCAGCAATCTCAGCCCGGAATCACGAGAGGCCGTGATCGCCGAAGCGCCGCCAAGCGTCTCGGAAACCGGCATTGCCATGTTCGATTGACCTGAGCACAGCCATAGATCTCCGATCAGTACATCCTCAACGGTTTGATGGATGCCGCCGCTTTCAACCTCCAGTCGGTACGGTCCGCCGGCTGACAGCGGTGCCAATGCTGTGGTCCAGTTGCCATGACTGTCCGCTCTGGTTGAAGCCGCGCTGCGCGACAATGTAACCCTGACCTTGGCGCCCGGCGCGGCGCGGCCCCAGAGTCTTATGGGCGTATCGCGTTGCAGTACCATATGATTGGCAAACAGGCTGGAAAGAAGCTCGGGCGTCCCGCCCGGAGCCGCACTGGCGGAATGCGCCGAGAATACGACAATTGCGGCGGCAAACCGGGCAAGGAGAACGGCGCGCGGCGACATGATCAGGGTCTCAGATGCCGTTCAAGATCAAAGATGCAGTGCGCCTCGTTCCAAGGCGGAGCGTTCCGATCGTCTCCAGACAGCAACGCTGCCATTCGCCGATTCCACTGCTGGACGACGGCATTGCCGCGATTGATTGCGGCCGCCGACGCCATGCTGAAGCCGTCGCTCGCATCGATCACCATCACCAGCCGGTCCTGCGCATGATAGATATGGCATCCTTCGATGCCAGCCGCTTTCATCCCCTCTAATACAGCCGAAGGCACACCACCTGGTTGATGCGCTGCAAGGTAGGCACGCAGCGCGTCCGCAGACGCAGGACAAGGGATCACCAGGCACAGTTGGATGCTCACGCGTTGGCCCAGCCACCGTCGATGATATTCACCGTGCCGGTCGTGAAGGACGCTGCATCGCTCGCCAGATACACTGCAAGTTCGGCGATCTCTTCAGGTTGCCCGATCCGACCCATCGGCTGACGCGCCATGAATTGCCGCCGCGCCGCTTCGGCATCCCCTGTCGCTTCAAGTCTCTGATCGAGTGACGGCGACTGCACCGTGCCAGGGCAGATCGCGTTGCAGCGGATGCCCTGCTGCACGAAATCCAACGCTACCGATTTCGTCAGGCCGATCAGCGCCGCCTTTGTCGTGCCATAGGCAAAACGATCAGCAACGGCGATGATCGATCCCGCCACGGACGCGACATTGACGATCGAGCCGCGCCCCTTCGCAATCATGCCGGGCAGAAAGGCGCGAATCATGGCATAGGCGGATTTGACATTGATAGCATAGGCGCGATCGAACACCTCCTCGGTCGTAGTCAGAATAGTACCGGCATCGACTATCCCCACGCAGTTGAACAGGATGTCCACGGAACCAAACCGCTCAACCAGCCGCTCTATCGCCTCCTTGTCCAAGACGTCGAGCACTTGCGTCTCGCACCCTTCCAATGTGCTCAAAGCATCCTCGTTGAGGTCAACGGCCACAACGCGCGCGCCTTCCGCGATGAACCGCTCTGCCGTCGCCCGGCCGATGCCCTGCCCTGCGGCCGTGACGATGGCGGTTTTCCCTGTCAGTCTACCCATGGTTTCTCCTAAGCCATAAAATCTCCGCTTCGCCCCGCTCCGGGCGAAGCGGGCATTCAGATTGTGCCGACCATGCGCCCCAGCGACTGCTGGAAATGATCGGCCAGCGCGGCTTCCGCCCGGTCGCCGTCCCGCTCCGCGCAAGCCGACAATATGGCCAGATGTTCAGCGATCGTGCGGAGCGCGAACGGCCTGGTCATGACGACGTCGAGCCTAATCAGGATGACGTGGTTCTTCAGGCGCTGGGCCGCCTTTTCAACCAATGGATTGCGCAGGCTTGCGGTCATCCCGTCGTGTAGCGTCCGTTCAAGCCGCAACATGTCGGACAGGGCAGTATCATCGAACCCCGCCTGTTCGATCGTCGACTGAACGCGTCGATGGTCATCGATCAGCGCCGCTATGCTGTCGCCGTCCGCCGTTTCAGCGAAGCGGCGCGCGGCGGTGCGTTCGATGATGGCCCGGAATTGATAGATATTGTGGACCATCTCATAGTCTGGCTTGACGAACTGAATGCCGGCGCGGGGCATGATCTCGACAACCCCTTCGGCTTCAAGCACCTTGAGCGCATCGCGCAGCGGCTGTACCGGTACGTTGAGCAGCCGCACCAAGTCGCGCTGCGAAACGAACGCGCCGAGCGGGAGGCGACGGTCGAAAAGCGCCCCCAGCACTTGCCGATAGGCAAAGCGTGCCAGATTGTCCGCCGGTCTTTCGCCGTTCAACACAGCTGGAGCGCGCCCTGCCATCCTCTTCTCCTCCCCGTTCAGTTCAACCGACCCAGCCGACTTGAGAACTGGCTCTTCAGGCGCGGATGTAGAAGCCGCCATTCACATCCAGCACCGCGCCAGTGATGTACCGGGCCGCATCGCTCGCCAGAAAATGGACGGCAGCGGCGATATCCTCCGGCTCCCCCAGCCGCCCAAGCGGAACATTTTCCGCGAGCGCCGCGACCCCGTCCTCGCCGTGATTATCGGCCAGCATATCCGTTCGAATGACGCCGGGCGCGACGACATTGACGGTCATGCCCGTGCGTGCAGCCGGTCGGGCGATGGATTTCGCCAGGCCGTGCAGGCCGCTCTTCGATGCACCATAATGCGCCCATCCGTGGATCGTGCCCTGATGGGCGACGACGGACCCTATCATCACGATGCGTCCGCCAGAGCCCGGGCGGACCGACTGCGCCAGCATCGCCTTTGTACATAGAAATGCACCGCCCAGATTAACGGCCAGCACATGGTTCCAGTCATCCAGACTGGTTTCGTCTACCGTCTGGCCGCGGACGATGCCGGCATTGATGACGAGGATATCTACACCGCCCATAGCCTGCGTCGCCACAGCGAACATCGCCGCAACATCCTGGGCCGCCGACACATCGCCGGGCGCTGCGATGCCAGCCCCAGCTTTTGACACTATTTCATCCACCGCGTTCTGCGCGGCCGCGGCATCGATATCGTTCACCGCGACATTGGCGCCGGCAGATGCAAGGCGAAGAGCGATGGCGCGTCCCAAACCCTGCCCGGCCCCGGTGACCAGCGCGGTGCGCCCCGCAAGATCGAATCCCAGGTTCACGAGAAGATTGTCTTTTCCGCTCCGACAGGGCGGATATCGGTCAACCGACCATCGAAATGGCGCAGAGACTGGCGCTTGAACGGATGGCGCAGGCAGGCCTCTTCGTCGATGTCGACGCCAAGCCCTGGCGTGTCGTCGATCGTCATGAAGCCATCGGCGAAGCGGATTGTCTCGCGGCAGATTTCGTTGCGCCAAGGCACGTCGAACATCATGGTTTCCAGAATGACGACATTATCCAGTGCAGCGCACAGATGCAGGTTCATGGCATTGGCCACCGGTCCCATCGGATTATGCGGTGCGACCGGAATGAAACGGGCTTCGGCCATGGTCGTGATCGCCTTGGTCGCCTCAAGCCCGCCGACATGGCAGGAATCGGGTTGCAGATAGTCCACCGCGTCCGCCGCGATCAGATCGAGGAAACGGGCCGGTTCGTAATATCGCTCGCCCGTGGCGATCGGCACCGGGCTGTGCGCACGTACGTCCGCCACCGCGCTGACCGATTCTGGTGGCAGGGGTTCCTCGAACCACATCGGCTGGAATTGCGCCATCATCCCGGCGGCGCGGATCGCCGTCGCCACATTGAACCGCCCATGCCCTTCGATGAGCAGATCGACATCGTCGCCAACAGCTTTTCGCACAGCGGCGATGCAGCGTTCGGCCGCCCGCAATTCGGCACGGTCGAGTTCCATATAGGCCGACCCGAACGGGTCCCATTTCAACGCGCCAAACCCAGCATCGACGACCGGGCCAGCCTTTTCGGCAAAATCCCCGGCGCTTTTCGCGCCAGTGAACCAGGCGTTGGCATAGCAACGGACCCGGTCGCGGACCTTGCCGCCCAGCAACTCGTATACCGGGACGCCCAGAGCTTTTCCCTTGATGTCCATCAGCGCGGCTTCGACGGCACTGAGCGCGCTGCGCAGGACGACGCCGGTTCGGAAATAGCTTTGCCGGTGAATGAATCCAGTCAGACCCAGCACGGCGAAAGGGTCCTTGCCCAGAAGATCCGGCGTCATCTGCTCAATCGCAGCAGCCACCGCGAGTTCGTTGAATTCGACGGTCCCCTCCCCGACCCCATGTATGCCGGCATCCGTCTCGATTTTCGCGAACACGAAATTGGCACGAAACCCGTCAACGACGAAAACCTTTACTGCCGTGATTTTCATGCTATCCCCTAAATTGACATATCAAAATGTGATTTAGACATTTCTATAGCGCGGTGACGGAGATGCTGAAAGCAAAAAAGCAGACATGGCGGGAACTCGGCGACGCCGTAGCTCTGACCGGGGAATCCCCCTTCTGGGATCCGGTCCGACGCGCCGTTCTGTCGGTCGATATTCGCGGGGAACGCATCCTGGAAACGAATTGGGATGATGGCAATGCGCGGATCTTCCCGGTGGAGGGTTTGCCAGCGTTCATCGCGCCGCTGACCGATGGCACGTTGGCCGTTGCAACCCGCCATGGCATTATAGGCCTGTCGCGTACCACAGGCCGCTGCATTGAAATGCTTGTTCCGGCCTGGTTCGCCGATCACCTCCGCCTCAATGATGGGACGATTGATCCGGCGGGGCGATTGCTGATCGGTACGATGGCAATGAATGGCGCGCTCGAAGGGCAATTGTTCGCGATTGAACGCGGCCAGCCCCCAGTGGCGCTGATCGACGGCATCGGTATCGTCAACGGTCTCGCCATTTCGCCAGACGGGCTATGGCTTTACATCTCGGATTCGCATCCCGACCACAACTGCGTCTGGCGCTACCGCTATGATTGCGCTGGCCCAACTGTCTGCGATCGTACCCTGTTCGCGGACTTCAAACGACTGGGCATAGCCGGGGCCCCCGATGGGGCGGCGATGGACGTGGACGGCGGCTACTGGATCGCGGCGCTAGGCGGCTCTGCCCTGATCGGCTTCGACCGCGACGGCCGGATTGCGCATCATATCGCTCTGCCCGTTTCCCAGCCCAGCAAACTGGCCTTTGCGGGACCCGATATGACCGAAGTGGCGGTGACCAGCTTTTCGCGCGGCGACCAGAGTGCGCCTGCCGGAACACTGATCGCCGTATCGATGCCCTCGGTCGGCGCACCGCTACAGACGCTTGCTTGGTAATCTCTGGCACAAGGAACAGGCCGATGGCCGCAATTGATCGTTGCAACAACATTGCCGATGTCCGCCGTCTCGCTGCGAGAAGAGCGCATCCGATGGTATTCGGATATATAGACGGCGGCGCGGACGATGAGGTGACGCTCGGCCGCAACAGCAGCGATTTCGACGCTATAACGCTTACCCACCGTGTGCTGGAGGACGTATCGTCGATCGACACGCGCACGACCGTATTCGGTGAGGAGATGGCGTTGCCTTTCTTCTTCTCCCCGTCCGCCGGCAACCGGCTGTTTCATACCGAAGGGGAAGCCGCGGTCGCTCAGGTGGCACGGGAACTGGGCATTGCCTATTGCCTGTCCACGCTTTCGACTGTGTCCATCGAAGATGTGGCAAAAATCGGTCCGTCGCCTCGCTGGTTTCAGCTCTATGTGTGGAAGGACCGGGGTCTTGTGCGCGAGATGATCGCGCGGGCGCGCGCATCCGGCTATTCCGCCCTCATCCTGACCGCCGATTTCCCGATCACGGGCAATCGCGAACGCGATATCCGCACCGGCTTTACCATTCCGCCCAGAACCGGGCCGCGTCAGGCATTGGGCGCGATCATGCATCCGGCCTGGACATGGGATTATCTGACCAGCGCAGCCATCAGCTATGCCAATCTGGACGCGACGGTCAGCGCCACGTCGCTCAGCGAATTCGTGGCCAAACAGCTCAGCCCGGATTTCACCTGGCGCGATGCCGAATGGCTGTTGGGCGAATGGAATGGAACGGCCATCCTGAAAGGCGTGGTGCATCCCGATGACGCACGGCGGGCGATCGATTTGGGCTTCCGCGGCATCATGGTATCCAACCATGGTGGGCGACAGCTCGACGGTGTGCATTCGCCCATTTCCGCCCTACCAGCCATTCTGGATGCAACAAGCGGGGACGCCGATGTCGTTGTAGATGGCGGTATCCGGCGAGGCACGCATATGATGAAGGCAATTGCCTTGGGTGCCAAAGCCGTCAGCTTCGCCCGTCCCTATCTCTTCGGCCTCGCCGCAGGCGGCACGGCCGGGGTTCGCCGGGCAGGCACAATATTGGCCAGCGAATTGAGGCGCGACATGGCGCTGGCCGGCGTGAATACAATCGACGCGATCGACGGACGGCTGTTTCTAAAAGGACGCGACCAACGTCTCCCCTTGTAACGATTAGAAGCATGAGATATCAAATCTGATAATAGAGATTTCAACATATTGCAGGCCCTGTTCGACCTTTGATATGGCGCACGGGCACTTAGCGGCACAGGGGAGACTAAGATGCGGGTTTCACGCAGGGGCGTACTGGCAGGTGTCGCAGGCGGTATGGCCACGACCGGCGCAGTCGCGACAAATTCTGCGCCTGGCATTCTATCTTCACTGACGGGAGAAGAGATCGACCGGGTGTCGTCCGGCAATCGATGGGTTCGCCTCGCCCGTATGGCCGATGGTGGATATGCGCTGCAATTCGGTTCGGGCAATGAACCGGTCTGCGTCCTTGAAAAGGCCGTTGGCGTGCGCTGGTATCGCAAGGATGGACAGTTGCCGGATGGCGAACGCCGCCAGGCCTGGACCAGCGCCCGCAGCATTGGCAGCAGCGGCGACCTTTTCGAATTGGAGGCGGTGATCGCAGATGCCCGACAGGGCAGCTGGCTGGCCAGAACGACGGTTCGTTCCGAAGCGGAAGGCTTTCGGCTGGTCACGCGCTTCACACGCCAAGGCGATCCCCGTGCCGCATCGGTGCGGATGCATGTCGACTTCGCGATCGATCCGGCCGGCGCTTTCACCATGTTGCCCGGTTCGGTTTACAACGGCAACAAGGCGGACCGCATTTTCCCGCGTCCTTATATGCCGATGCCGACCTATGGCGAGTTCAAGGCGAGGCCAGCGTCCTTTCAGAAGGATCGGGTGACGGCCGACATCCCCCGGATGGACGCATCGACCGACTGGACGGTGCATCTGTGGGGCCATCAGGCCGCTTCGGCCGAAATCTCCATCTTCGATCCCGTCCGCAAGGCCGGCGCGCATCTGGCCTATCCGCGTACCCAGGGCGATGCTGTTATCGGCGTGATCCTGACCGGTGATCCAGCAGAGGGGCGCTATTCCGCGACGATCGAAAATCCCTGTGTCCGTGAAAGACGGTATCGCCTCTGCAAGTGGACCGCTTCGGAAGACAAGCCACGGCTGTTCGCCCATGGAGACCAGGCGACGGTCGAACTCATGGTGAGCGTCGTCCGCACACCCGATGTGCCATCTTTCGTGACGAGCTGGACGGCCATGCGGGACCTGCGGCGCGCCGGTCGCGCGCCCGGCCAGACAGGTCCGATTCCGCCTATGCCACTTGTCGTTCCACGCAGCCATGCCAGCGCGATCACCCTGGCCTATAACAGCGAGGCGCTGTGGGACGAGCGGGGCTTTTATCGCACCGTGGACAGGCAGTCGACCGATCCGCGCGAACTTATCCTGGGGTGGGCCTCGGGTACGATGGAATTGATGGCGATGTACCGGCTCGGCTCCGCCAAGACGCGCGAACGGGTTCGCCGGACGATGGCGCTGATCCTTGACGAGGGGCAGGCGCCCGGTGGCCTGTTCTACGGCGCCAGAATGTCTGGCCGATGGACCGGCGCGGACGAGAATTTCGACTATATATGGGCGGTCAACGCGCTCACTCCACGCCGCACCACCGATACCGTGTTTGGCGGGTTGGACTTGGCCGATACGCTGCGCGCCGGCGGAAGCCGTGACGAAAAGGCTCTGGCGGATCGCTTGGATGCGGCCCTTCGCAAGGCGTGCGATGCGCTGGTCCGGGTGTGGCGCAAGGAAGGGGAAATCCCGTTCCTGCTCGAACCGAAAAGCGAAAAGGCGCTCTGGCGCGGTGGGTTCGGCGGGGCACGGGCGATCGGCTGCCTGGCGCGGGCCGCGGACCGCTGGCGCAACCCGGTCTATCTGGCGGTCGCCCGCGAAATTGCCGATCGCTATATCGCGGCCGGTCTGTCCAGAGGAGAAACCTGGGGCGGACCGAGCGATGTTTTGCAAGGGACCACCGATCAGGAAAGTCTGACCGCCTTTACCGAAGGCCTCGTGCTTCTGCACCGCGTGACGAAGGCACCGGCCTATCGTCAAGCGGCGCTCCACGCTGCCGACCTGCTGGCGACCTGGGCTTTGAACGAACATGTCGTTTTCCCGCCCGATACCCTGATGGGGAAAAAGAATCTCCATCTGGTCGGTGCACTGAATGCCTCTACGCAGAATTGCTGGGGGACGCCGGGCCTTTGCACGAACAGCGGCAATTTCCTTCTCGAACTGTACGAAGCGACCGGGGAACCGCGGTTGATGGATCTGCTGTCCGACATCAGCCGTGTCGCGATGCAGATGGTGGTTCTGCGCGACAAGGAATGGGGCGAACTCAAGCCCGGCCAGATGACGGAATGCGCCTCGTTCAACGACGTGCCTACCGAATTTGGCGAACCCTATATCGGAACCGGCGCACATTGGCCCGTCAATGCCATGCTGCTGTGCCAGGTTGAGTTACCGAGCGTCTACATCGACGCCGAACGCTGTTGGACGCTCGATCACCTGGATGCGCGCCTCACGTCCAATGGTCGCGCATTGATCGGCAATCCGACACCGTTTCCCGCACAGGCCAAAGTCGCCTGGCGTGGCGGTGGCACCGTCACCGTGGCTCTGCGTCCGGGTGAGAGCAAGGACGTTGCCAGGCCATAGCGATAAGTGCCGGGCAGCGGCAGCCGAACGTTTTGCATTGAGCGATTGGCCCATCTGATTCGCATCCGAGCGAACAGGCCAGGCTTCAGAAAGGTAAGAGTGTGACTATGTTGCAGATCGACGACCGTATCGGCAGAATACGCAATGCTGCGTGTTATTGGCTGACGACCGCCACCCTTTCGTCTCTCGCCTGCGCTTTGCCGGCCATCGCGCAGCCTGGCGCAGATCTGCGTGCGTCGGCTTCGATTACGGCGTCGTCTGAACGGTCGCCTGCCGAGATGGCCGGCAAGGTGCTCGACGGAGCGGGCACCGCAACCGGATGGCACAGCGCGCCAGGCGACAATCGGCCGACCCTTCAGATTGACATGAAAACAGCGCAGACTGTCGGAAGAATCGACCTGTTCCTGGGTAGCGCCGTTGCGGACAATCCCCTGTCACGCGCCAATTTTGAGGTCATCCTGTCCAACCGGTCGGACTTTGAGGATGGCGTGGTCGTCTGTATGCAGGGAGGAACGGCTCTGGCCCTTGGCGCCCTGCTCCAATGCGACTGGCCGGTCGAGGGACGCTATCGCTATGTGACCGTCCGCAAGCTGGTCGAAATGCAGCCACTTGCCATCAACGACCTGCGCATTCAGTCAACAGCATCGATCAAGGGGCCGTTTGTCGTCGGCACGCGCAAGCCGGTTTATGTTTCCTCTCAGGACGAAGACAAGACCGAAGCGGAGTTCGCCAATGACGGAAATCCCGACACGGCCTGGATGCCGTCGGCATCGGACGCCCGGCCGACACTGACCATTGACCTGATGGAGGCATATCCACTGGATGCCGTTCGCGTCAGTGTCGGCAGCGGTGCCAAAGGCCTGCAGGTGATGGTCGCCGACGATCTGGCCTTCACCCGGCCGGTCAAGGCAGCACCGGCAGCGGGAAAAGACGGCTGGCTGTCATTCGCTCCGCCGCAGGGTGCGGCATATCGCTATGTTCGCGTCGTCGCAGACGGCATGGTAGCAATAAAAGAGGTGGAGATAGCTTCATCGCGTCCCGATGCCCGCCCGTTGCGGACCGCCTGGATGCCCAAGGCACGATATGGCGTTTTTCTGCATTATCTGAAGGATCGCGCCGACCTGAAAGGCGACTGGAACAAGACAGTCGCCGCATTCGACGTCAAGCGTTTCGCAACACAAATGCGCGAAGCCGGCGTTGGCTACGTCGTGATTACCATGGGTCAGAACTCAGGCTATTACATTGCGCCGAACGCGACCTACGACCGGATCACTGGCTATGCCCCCGGTGAACGCAATGCGCTGCGCGACTTGCCGATGGACCTGTCGGCGGCGCTGGAGAAGGAAGGCATCCGGCTGATGCTTTATTCCAGCGGCGGCGCGCCTTTACGCGATCCCAAGGCAACGGCCGCGCTGGACTGGAAGGACAACCAGTCCGCCTCGCAAACCTTCCAGGCGCATTGGGAAGCCATACTGGCCGAATGGTCCGCGCGCTATGGCGACAAGGTGTCGGGGTGGTGGATCGACGGCATGTATTGTCGCGCATGCTATTCCGACATGTCCCGGCCCCATAATTACAATACGCTGGCCCGCGCGCTGCAAACCGGCAATCCCGATGCCGTCGTCGCCTTCAATACCGCGGGCATCGTTACCTGGGGGCCGGAAACGCCGACTCATGCGGAGGATTACACGTCAGGCGAGATCACGGTTATGAATCGGTCCAAACCGGCAATCCGCCTGCGTCCCATGCCGATGCCTCCGTTCGTCAAGCAATCGCGCTGGCATGTGCTGTCCTATCTAGGCAGCTATTGGGGGGATGACGACGTCAAATATCGGGACGACTATCTGGCCGACTATGTCGCGCGCGCCAATGCCGGAGGCGGCGCGGTGACATTCGACATCGCGATCTATCGGGACGGAAGCATCGCGCCGGGTCAGTTCGAACAGCTCAAGGCCCTAAAAGCAAAGCTGGACCGATGAGGCATCTGTATCCAGATCGGCGGCGACCATCCGTGATCCGCTCCGCCATGATCGCGGCGGCCGGTCTCGTGCCGCTGCTCGTATCGCCAGAAGCATCCGCCGACCAACTGGGCTATCGCGACACCCCTTTACTCCCTGGCCAGTCATGGCGCGTCCATGACAGGGACCGGCCACGGCCTTTGGCAGTGACGCCGGGGGCCACACCCGCCGACGCCCCGGCCGACGCGATCATTCTGTTCAGTGGACGGGACCTGTCCCAATGGCACAGCCTTGCCGCATGGACGGCAAAGCGCGGCGTCATGCACTTGCCGGCAGAGAAAGAAGGGCGGGCTTCGGGCAATCTGATATCGCGGCAGGCATTCGGCGATGTTCAGCTTCACCTCGAATATCGGACATCCCCGAAAATCGTCGGCAAGGGGGCAGCCAATGCGCAGCTCAGGGCCAATAGCGGCATCCTGTTCATGGGACGCTACGAGTTGCAGATACTCGATTCCTATGAAAGCACGACCTATGCCGATGGACAGGCAGCGGCGATATATGGCCAGCATCCGCCGTTGGTGAATGCATCGCGGCGGCCGGGGCAATGGCAAACGCTCGACATCCTGTTCGAAAGACCCAGATTTTCACCCGACGGGTCTCTTGCCAGACCGGCCTATATCACTGCCTTCCATAATGGCCTGCTCGTTCACCTGCGTCGTCCGCTGCTGGGCGCGACGCGGCACAAGGCCGTTGCGGCCTATACCGTCCATGCCGACGCCTTGCCGATCGAGTTGCAGGATCATGTCGATCATGAGGTCGGCGTCGATTTCCGCAACATCTGGGTACGACGACTGGAAAGCATCGAGCCTTGAGGACCGACATGACGCACCATTCCGAAGGGTTCGACTTGGATCGCCGCTCCGCACTGGCAGGCATGATCGCGTTGTTCGGCATCGGCCTTCATCCGGCTTTGGCAAGGGCTGCGGCGGCGGGTGCGGATCCGGGATTTTCGGCATCCCGAAGCCTGTTCACCCCAACCCAGCGCAACACGGTCGCTCTGCTGAGCGAACGGATCGTGCCGACGACGGATACGCCCGGCGCCATCGCTGCGGGCGTACCCGCCTATATCGAAATGATGGTGGCGGACTGGTATGACGGCGAGGACGCCACCACCTTTCTTTCCGACGTGGATGCCTTCGATGCTTTGGCCAATACGCGATATGGCGCATCGCTGGAACGCTTGCCGGCACAGCGTCTCGACGCGCTCCTGACCGCAGCCATGGAAGGCACGGCACCAGGGCTGTCGTCGCGCGCCTTCGATCATCTCAAGCAGCTTGTGCTGACCGGCTATTACACCTCGGAAGTCGGCGTCACGCAGGAGCGGCTTTACGTTCCCGTGCCCGGCGAATCCGACGGGCGTTATCCCTATGCAAAAGCGGGACGAATCATCGTCACGAACCTCAATTTTCTGTGATCGGGACAGACTAATGACACTCAACCTACCCGCATCCGATCAGCGATTTGATGCCATCGTCATTGGGTCCGGCATCAGCGGAGGATGGGCAGCGAAGGAACTGACGGAAAAGGGGCTTCGCGTTCTCCTGCTCGATCGCGGACATGTCGTCGCCCATGGCGAGTATCCGACGGAGGGCAAGGCGCCGTTCGAGTTGCCGTTTCGAGGGGATACGCCGCCACAGGAATTGCTGCGCGATCATGCCGTCAATCAAGCCAATGAAGAGTCGAAGCATTTCTTCAACAATGATCGCCTGAACCCCTATGCGCGAGAGGACGGCCAGCCATTCGACTGGATCAGGCCGGCCGCTTTCGGCGGACGGTCGCTGGTCTGGGGTCGGCAATCGTTCCGGTGGAGCCGGTTCGATTTCAACGCCAATGCCGCCGATGGCCATGGCGTCCCCTGGCCCATCGGCTATGATGATCTGGCCCCCTGGTACGATCATGTCGAAATCTTTGCCGGTATAGCAGGTTCGGCTGAAAATCTTCCCGAACTGCCCGACAGCCGGTTCCTGCCGCCCCACAAGATGAATGTTGCCGAACTGTGGTTCAAACAGCAGGTCGAAACCCGGATGCAGGGTCGCCGGGTCATCCACGGCCGGGCGTCCAACATCACGGTGGACCGGCCGGATCAGAACAGGACCAAGTGCCAGAACCGCAGGCAATGCCATCGTGGCTGTTCCTTCGGCGCGTATTTCTCGACCCAGGCGGTGACGCTGCCCGCCGCCGAAGCGACCGGGCGATTGACGGTTCTGGCCGATCGCGTCGTTCAGTCGCTCGTTTACGACGAAACCGCGAAACGGGTGACGGGGGTGCGGATCGTGGACACGCAGTCCGGCACTGCCGAAACACTGACCGCCCGGATCGTCTTTCTATGCGCGTCGGCCATGGCATCGGTGCAGATACTGATGCATTCCCGCCTGTCCAATGGCGAAACCAGTTTTGCCAACGAAAGCGGCATGTTGGGCCGTGGCGTGATGGATCACCCCACCAAGGCGCGCGTCACGGGCACGCCCCCCGGCCTTGACGACTTCATCGTCTATGGCCAGCCGCCGACCGGATTCGTGGTCCCGCGCTTTCGCAATCTGGGCGAGCAGGACCCCGATGCCGATTTCGTCCGCGGCTATTTCTATCATGGCATAGCCCGGCGGATGCCGTCGCTTGCGCCGGGTTTTGGCGCGGAAATGAAGCATGCGATGCGGCGCTATGATCCATGGCGGGTCCACCTGCTTACCTTTGCAGAATGCCTGCCCTATTCCGACAACCGCGTGACATTGCACCCTGAAAAGGTCGATCGTTTCGGGGTTCCCCAACTCGTGTTCAATGTCGCCTATAGAGACAATGAACAAAAGCTGCTGCAGGATTCCATGGTGCAGGCCCGGCGCATGATGGAAGCGGCCGGATTGCAGGACATACAGACGTCCTATTCCGAACCCACCCCCGGTTCCGCCATCCATGAAATGGGCGGTGCGCCGATGGGGACCGATCCGCGAACATCGGTCCTCAACCGATGGAGCCAGGCGCATGCCGCCTCGAACCTGTTCGTGACGGATGGAGCGCAAATGAACTCGTCAAGCTGCGTCAATCCCTCGCTGACCTATATGGCCTTGACAGCCCGCGCCGCCGATCATGCCGCCCGCCAGATCCGGGAGGGCGCGTTGTGAGCAACGTAAGGCGAACGATAGCAATCGCAGCAGCCTGCCTGACGCTGACCGCACTTGTAGGCGGCTCCGGCACTCAGGCATCGGCCATTGCCAGGGATGCGCGTTGGCGTCCGTTGTTTGATGGAAAGACGCTTGAAGGCTGGCTTCCCAAGATCAAGGGGTATCCGATCGGCGACAATTTCGGAAACAGCTTTTCCGTCGGAAACGGCACAATCCGAGTGGGTTATGATGGCTATGGCGGCGTTTATGCCGATCGGCCCGGATTCCTCGTGACTAAAGAGAGTTTCGGGGCATTTCACTTGCGGCTTCAGTATCGGATGGTTCCCGGCGCTGGACTGCCGGATGCACAGGAAGCCCTGCGGTCGAACAGCGGTGTGCTGTATTTTGTACAGTCCCCGGACACGCTCAAACCGGCGCAGGGGATGCCGGTAGGCCTTGAATTGCAACTGCTTGGCGATGTCGGCGAAGGCCCCAGGCCGACTGGATCGATATGCATTCCCAAGGGCGTCTTCGCGCGGGTATTTACGACCCGCATGACGAACCACTGCATCTTTTCGACCGGTCCGACAATTCCGAACGGGCAATGGACCAAAGTCGACTTGATCGTCCGACCCGATGGATCGTCCGAACACAGGATAAATGGGCGCACGGTCATGCGAGTGGTCGATCCGCAACGCGATCCGCTGGACCCCTATGCAGCGCCGCTGGTTCAGAAAGATGGCGTACAGCTTCGTAAAGGCCATATCGCCTTGCAAAGTGAAGGCCATGGGATTGAGTTCAAGAATATCGAGATAAAGCCTTACGACTGATCTTGAAATTTTCACTTATGAGAAAATTGAGGTCGTTTTTGTCGTAAAAATCATATCCACCTTCGTTAAGAAGGGGACATCTATAAAATCACCGGTACTAAAAGCGCCTTGATGCAGTTCATGAAGGAATCGCAGCCTGTTGTCAGGCTCGTTTTAGCAGCGCGCCGGATGTCCGATACTGGTTATAAGACATACCGATACCGACTTGGGACAGACGCTGCCTGCGCGTGGCGCTCGCAACCAAAAATCGCGACTATTGGAGCGATGCTGTCGGGGCATGTCGCAACGCAGCTGTAGAATTCGCCCAGCTGTCCACGCCCTTTCAGGGGCAGTTGATTGCCGTTTATCCCGCTCATGATCTGACATTTGATACCTTCCCCCAGCACCGTTCCGCTGCACCGCGATACAGACCGCAATCGCCGAAAATGACGTGGGGCAGCTCGCCAATGTTCGGCGCTGACGACCGGGCGGCGTCTCCTCCGCCAAGGTGCACCTGCTCGATTGCGCGGACGATCGCAGTTGACTCATGCCATTTATTGGTATCTGGTCTTACCAATAAATGGGAGAATGGTGAGATGGACGAACGGCATCGGCGGTTAAACCTGCGTGCGGGAGCAACGATGCTCGCCGCACTGAGCGGATTGACGTTCAATGCCACGGCCCAGGCCCAGGAAGCGCAGCCGCGCCAGGTCGAAGCTGCACCTTCGCCCCGTCAAGTAACCCCACTGATGGACGGTTGGCGCTTCCATTTCGGTGAAACGCCCGAAGCGGCGCTGCAACAGGATTTTGACGACAGTGCATGGACATCCGTCTCGCTGCCGCACAGCTGGAACCGTATGGGCAACTACGCGCCCGAACGGGCAGAAGGCTCGGACGTGCGTCAGGGAAGTGGATGGTACCGCCTCAACCTGCCGGACATCAAACCGCCCGAGGGCAAGCGCGTCATCATTCAGTTCGACGGCGTTGGCGCCATCGCCGACCTGTGGGTGAATGGGACGCATGTTGGCACGCACAAGGGCGCATTTTCTCGTTTCCGATTCGACATCAGCGATTACCTGAAATCCGGTCAGACCAATCTGCTGGTAGTGCGCGCCGACAACAGCAAGCCTGGACCAGGGAGCACCACAGAACACGTCATCCCGCTCGGCGGAGACTTTTTCGTTCACGGTGGCCTGTATCGGGGCGTGTCGTTGCTTACGGTTGATAGCGCTGGGTTCGATCTCATGGATCACGGCGGCCCGGGTGTGTATGTTTCGACTCCGTCGATCACCGCCGAGGCGGCCAAGGTCGCCGTGCTGACCCGATTGCGCAATACTGGTCGCAAGCCGCGTCGCCTTTCGCTCACGACCCATATCGCCGATGCTGATGGGCGGATCGTCGCGACGTCAATGCAGCCAGTAGCTCTGGAGGCCAGTCAGGCACGCGAGATCACTACCGCACTCGCTCTTCCCAAGCCCCGCCTTTGGCAGGGTCGCAGCGACCCCTATCTTTACAAGGTCACCGCCGAATTGCGCGACGGCAAGCGGATTATCGACAGGGTGACCGAGCCGTTCGGGGTACGCAGCTTCACCATCGATGCGGGGCGAGGCTTCGTCCTCAATGGCCAGCCGCTGCGGCTCCACGGCGCCTCGCGCCATCAGGACAGGCAGGGTAAAGGGTGGGCACTGACACCCGAAGATCATGCCGAAGACATGGCAATCATGGCCGAAATGGGGGTGAACACCGTCCGGCATGCCCATTATCAGCACGCGCAGGAATGGAGCGATCTCGCCGACCGTACCGGCATGGTAGTGAAGGCCGAACTACCCTTTGTTCATCAATCCGCTTTTGACGATGGCTTGTCTGCCCCTGAACTGCTCGCAAATGCCCGGCAGCAGCTGACCGAACTCATCCGGCAGAATTACAATCATCCTTCGATCATGTTGTGGTCGGTTGGAAACGAGATCGACATCGGCGCAGCGATCGCCGCGCTGCAGCGGGGCGGCAAGGGCGAACCAGCCAAATCTCGCGATATGCTGATTAATCTGGACGCTCTCGCCAAGGCCGAAGACCCCTCCCGCCCAACGGTCTATGTGGATTGCTGCGAAGCTGTCCCCTCGCCGCTCGCAAGGCCGGGTGCGCAGATATTGAACGATGTAACGCAGGTGATCGGGCTCAACCGCTATTTTGGCTGGTATTATGGCCAGCCAAGCGATCTTACTGCCGCGCTTGTCGATCTGCGTGCGAAGTATCCCGGTCGGGCAATGGGCCTTACCGAATATGGCGCAGGGGGCGCCTTCACTCAGCACACCGACAATCCGCTGGGCGGCACGGTTCACGCCAATGGCCGCCCGCACCCGGAAGAGGTGCAATCCTGGGTGCATGAAGAAACCTGGAAAGTCGTCGGATCGTCCAACCTGCTCGCCGGAACATGGCTTTGGAACATGTTCGATTTTGCATCGACCAGCCGCGAGGAAGGTGAAGCCTACGACCTCAACGACAAGGGGTTGGTCAGTTATGACCGCAAGACACGCAAGGACGCCTATTATTTCTACAAGGCGCAGTGGTCGCAAGAACCTGTGCTCTACCTGACAGGGCGCCGCTATGTGGACCGCGCCTATCCGGTGGTCGACGTGCGCGCCTACAGCAACGCATCGAGCGCGAGCCTTACAGTCAATGGGCGCGCCGTGGGGACCGTCGCTTGTCCCCAGCGCATCTGCGTTTGGCCAGGCGTGAAGCTCGCCGCGGGAGAAAATGAGCTGTCCGCCCAAGCAGAGCGCGAGGGCGCGCAGTTGACCGACACACTGCGCTGGACGGCGCCAGATGCCGCCGCCGGGCTGAACATTCGGGCCGGGCACCTGACCGGCATCACAACCTCTGACGGACTACGTTTCGGATCTGACAATTTTTTCAGCGGCGGCCGCGCCTCCGGCTTGCGCCTTGCCGGACGCACCCGGCTCGCGCCGAGCAATGTCACCGGCACGCCCGATCCCGAGCTATACGGCTCCTACCGTGCCGGAGAGTTCAGCTACAGCCTGCCTCTGCCGGACGGTTTGTGGACTGTGACCCTCCATATGTTCGAGCCAGAGATCGATGCCGCCAAGGCGTCGGCGCGGGCAATGACGGTGCAGGCCAACGGAAAGCAGGTGCTGACCGGTTTCAACCCCGCCTCAGCCGCTGGCGGATCACTCAAGGCAGTGACGCGCAGCTTCCCGGTTCAGGCTCGTGGCGGTCAGGTCATGCTAACTTTCTCGGGCGGCGAAGGCGGCGCGGTGGTTTCGGCCATCTCGGTCCAGCCAAAGCGCTAAGCAGGAAGCCAACGATCATGGTAACCCGAAGAGGGCTCATCAAGGCCGTCGCGGCGGGCGGCCTTGCGGCAAACATGCCGCAGCTTGCCAAAGCGCGCGCGGCGGACAGTACCCTGCCCAACATCCTGTGGCTCGTCAGCGAAGACCATAGTCCGTTTCTCGGTTGCTATGGCGATCCCCTCGCACGAACACCGGTGATCGACGCTCTGGCCAAAAGGGGGGTGCTCTACAGCCGCGCACACGCCAACGCGCCAGTCTGCGCGCCCTCGCGCTTCGGCATCCTCACCGGCTGCTATCCTGAAAGCGTTGGCCCGGCTCAGCATATGCGAGCGATGGCCAACCTTCCAACAGAACTGAGGACCTATCCCGAATACCTTCGGACGCTCGGCTATTACTGCACCAACAACGATAAGACCGATTACAATTGCGATGTCGAGCCGGAGCGAATCTGGAACGAGTCCAGCGCCAAGGCCCATTGGCGCCGTCGTCCTGAAGGTGCCCCGTTCATGGCCGTGTTCAACTACATGACGACGCATGAATCGCGCCTGTTCGGGCCGAAGCCGGTCGATGGCGCGGTTAGGCCTGAACAGGTGAGCATCCCGCCATACTTGCCCGATACGCCGGAGATCCGCACCGACTATGCCAGCTATTACAACCTCATCGCGCGCATGGACGGCGAAGTCGGGGCGCGACTGGGCGAGTTGGAGGCGGACGGCCTCACGGATGATACGATCATCTTCTACTATTCGGACCATGGCGGGGTGCTGCCGCGCAGCAAACGCTATTGTTATGAAGAAGGCTTGCGCGCAGCACTGATCGTCGCCTTTCCGCCGAGGTGGCAGCACCTCAGTCCTGTACCGATGGGGAGCCGCGTCGATACACCGGTCAGCCTGCTCGATTTGCCGCCGACGCTGCTATCGCTTGCAGGCGTACCCAAGCCAAGGCAGATGCACGGCGCTGCCTTCCTCGGCAGCCAGCGTGCCGCACCGCGCAGCTTCACCTTCGGGATGCGCAATCGCATGGACGAACGTTACGACTTCGTCCGCACCGCCTGCGACGGCCGCTATCGCTACATCCGCAACTACATGCCGCACCGCCCTTGGGGGGCTTATTCGTCATTCGAATGGATCGCCAAGGGCTACCAGTCGCTCGACACCGCGCGGATCGCGGGGACGCTCACACCCGATCAGTCACGGTTCTTCGGCCGCAAACCTTTCGAAGAGTTCTATGATCTCGAACGCGATCCGCACCAACTCGTCAACCTGATCGACGAGCGGCCGCAGACGGCGAGGCTTGCGACGTTCCGCAAGGCGCTTGATCGCCATATGCTGGCGATCCGCGACAATGGCTTCGCGCCCGAAGGCGACGCGGGCGAAGGCTATGCCGCGGCAAGGGACAAGACGCTCTACCCGCTTGCCCGCATCATGCGCGTTGCCAATGTCGCGGCGCGTGGAGACAGCCGCAATGCAAAGCGGCTGGCAGCTTTGCTCGGGAATGAGAATGCGATCATCCGCTTCTGGGCGGCGACGGGGCTGGTGATCCTTGGCGAGAACGCTGACATTGCCAAGCCGGGCCTGTTGCGCGCGGTGACCAACGACAGCGCGTCGGCTGTCCGCATCGCCTGTGCCGAGGCGCTGTGCAATCTGGGCGATGTCGAAACGGGCCTCGCCGAGTTGGAGCGCGCCATCGCTACCGGCCAGCCGCTACCCCGGCGCTTGATGGCGCTGAACGCAATCGATGCGATCGGGAGCAAGGCTCAGCCCATCGTTCCAGCGATCAAGGCCATCGTCGATGACGACGAAGACTATGTTTTGCGCTCCGCCCGTTACCTCTCTGCGGTGCTTGACGGAACCTACCACCCCAACCTGCCCACGGGACGGCCGCGACAGGCCGGACCGGGTGGCGGCTGAATGTAACCGAAGGCGACGCGGCGATGTCGTCGCCCAAATCAGTTGAAAGCGTGATGCAATGAAATCGATCGTTTCCGGGAAGCTGCGCTGGTGGATCATCGGATTGGTGACGCTGGGCACGATCCTCAATTATCTTGCGCGCTCAACCCTGTCGGTCGCGGCGCCCACGCTGAAAACCGAATTCGCGATGACGACCGAGCAGTACAGCTGGGTCGTCCTCGCCTTTCAGGCCAGTTATACGGTTATGCAGACCGTTGCAGGCTCAGTGCTCGATGCGCTCGGCACCCGGCTGGGGTTTTTCCTGTTTGCGGTGGGTTGGGCATTGGCCAATATGGCACATGCTTTCGCTACTGGCTGGCAGAGCCTTGCCTTCTTCCGCACGTTGCTGGGTGCGACCGAAGCAGCGGCTATTCCTGCGGGAGCCAAAACCGTGGCGACCTGGTTCCCGGCGCGCGAACGCCCGCTCGCCACCAGCATGTTCCAGATGGGCACGAGCGTTGGCAACATGATCGCTCCGCCGTTGGTTGCATACTGCATCCTTGTTTGGAACTGGGAGGCAGCGTTCATCGTCACCGGCCTGCTTTCGCTCCTGTGGGCGGGGATGTGGTGGGTAAGCTACCGCGATCCCGCTGCGCACATCGGCCTGTCCGATACCGAGCGCAAGCTGATCGAGGACGGGCGCGGGGACGATCTTCCCGAAAAGCCCGCGAGCAAGCGCGCAGTGCTGCGCAGCCGCTCCTTCTGGGCCATCGCCACCCCGCGATTCCTGTGTGAGCCCGCGTGGCAGACCTTCAACTTCTTCATCCCGCTCTATCTCGTCGCGGTCTGGAACCTTGACCTCAAGTCCATTGCGCTCTGGGCTTGGCTGCCATTTTTGGCGGCGGATTTCGGCAGTCTCGCGGCAGGACTGCTGCCGAACTGGCTGATGCGCCGCGGTGCCGGGTTGCTGACCAGTCGCAAGATCACCATGACATTGGGCGCGCTGTGCATGATTGGACCGGCTTGCATTGGCCTGGCTACTTCGCCCGGCATGGCGATTGCGCTGTTCTGCGTCGGCGGGTTTGCGCACCAGATGCTGAACGGCGCGCTCATGACCCTGTGTTCGGATGTGTTCGACAAGTCGACGGTCGGCACTGCCACCGGCATGGCAGGCACGTCAGCATGGGTCGGTGGGATGCTGTTTACACTCTTGATCGGCCAGAGCGCGGATACCTTCGGGTACAATCCGCTGTTCGTGGCGCTGGCGGCGCTCGATCTGCTGGCGGCGGTCGTGCTGTGGGGACTGCTCAGAGATCGCGGTCGGGAATTGCGCGCGGCTGCGTGAACATTGCCGCGTGATTGACGATCCTGCGGCAAGTACACCTAAACTGGCATGACCTCTTGGCGGAAATGGCTGTGTTATGCGTTGCCGGAGCGGCACGAAAATTGTGCATTACTGCGGATTTCGCTTGTAGGCGCGCGATATTATGTGGCAGATATATCACTTTGCGCCTGCCCTGAAATTGGTCAGGCCTATCATTAGGAGCATCAGCGATGGCACGTCCGAAAAGACTGTCGGACACCCCGAAAGAAACCTCGCAGGCCGAACGGCTCTACCAAAAACTTGCGCGGGAGCTTTTCGCTGATCTTGCCGCGGGGCGCTACGCCGTGGGCGATCGCCTGCCGGCCGAGCGCGAACTGTCGGTCCAGTACAATGTCTCCCGCCCGGCCGTGCGCGAGGCCATGATTGCGCTTGAAGTGCAAGGGCTGATCGAAGTGCGGATAGGGTCGGGCGCCTATGTTCGCGCCCTTCCGGGAGAGGCGGACTCTCCCGGCTTCGATGTTACAGCCTTCGAACTGATGGAAGCGCGCCTGCTTGTGGAAGGGGAAGCGGCCGCCTTGGCAGCCGTGCATATCGCCGATGACGAGTTGGGCGAACTTGAACGGCTTGTCGATGCAATGGAGGATGAAAACCGCCTTCCCGGTGTCAGCACAAACGCCGACTACGCCTTTCACATGCTAATCGCCACCGCGACACGGAACGCAGTCATTCGCAGCCAGGTCGAGGAGATGTGGCACCTGCGCTCTACGTCACCCAACTGTGCGTTGCTGCTGGGAAAAGCGCGCACCGCCAACGTTCAGCCGGTCGTGGAGGAGCATCGCGCGGTGCTGGAAGCACTGCGTGCGCACGACTCCGCGGCGGCGCGCGCCGCTATGCGGCATCATATGTCCTCGGTCATCGATCACCTGCTGTTCGCGACCGAGGCCGAAGCGGTGGAAGCGGCGCGCCGCGATGTTGCCACGACTAGGGCGCGCTACGCGCGGGCTGCGAGCCTCTGAGGTGACCTTGCAACCCCTGAAGCTCCACCCTGACCGCCTGCTGCCGACGGACCCCGAAGTGCGCTCCATCGCCCGGCGTCTGCTCGAGAGCATCCGCGACCTGCCGATCGTCAGCCCCCACGGCCACACCGACCCGGCGTGGTTTGCAACCGACGCGCCTTTTGGTAATGCGACCGCGCTGCTGCTCCAGCCCGATCACTACGTCTTCCGCATGCTTTACAGCCAGGGGATCTCGCTGGAGGCGCTGGGCATCGCGCCTGTCGATGGCAGCCCTGCGCCGGATGTCGACCCGCGCGAGGCATGGCGCATCCTCGCGGCGCACTACCACCTGTTCCGTGGCACGCCATCACGCATGTGGCTCGACTGGGTATTTGCCGAAGCCTTCGGACTTGATGTGCAACTGAGCGCCGCGACGGCCGATCGATATTATGATCACATCACCAGCGCGCTTGCCACCCCCGCTTTCCGCCCGCGCGCGCTGTTCGAGCGGTATGGGATCGAAGTGATCACCACCACGGAAGGCCCGCTCGACAGCCTTGCGCATCACCGCGCCATCGCCGAATCGGGCTGGCAGGGTCGGGTGCTCACCGCCTATCGTCCCGATCCGGTGGTCGACCCTGAGTTTGAGGGCTTCCGCAGCAACCTTGCGACCTTCGCCGAATTGACGGGCGAGGATACATTCACCTGGGCGGGATATCTCGCCGCGCACCGCAAGCGCCGAGCCTTTTTCGCTGCCCACGGGGCAACCTCGACCGATCACGGCCATCCTACCGCCCAGACCGCCGACCTTGCCTCGCACGAGGCCGAGGCGCTGTTCGCGCGAGTGATAGGCACCGACGTCTCGTCGACCGATGCCGAGCTGTTTCGCGCCCAGATGCTGACCGAGATGGCCGGCATGAGCGCCGAGGATGGGCTGGTTATGCAGATTCACCCGGGTTCGTTCCGTAACCACAACCCGGCGATCTTCGCGCGCTTCGGCCGTGATAAAGGGGCGGATATCCCGACGCGCACCGATTATGTCCACGCCCTGCGCCCCATGCTTGCGCGCCATGGCAACAACCCCACGCTGACGATCATCGTCTTTACCCTCGACGAAAGCGTCTATGCCCGCGAACTTGCGCCGCTGGCTGGGCATTATCCCGCGCTGAAGCTGGGACCAGCATGGTGGTTTCACGACAGTCCCGAAGGCATGCGCCGCTTCCGCCACGCGATGACTGAGACGGCGGGCTTCTACAACACTGTCGGCTTCAATGACGACACCCGCGCCTTCCTGTCCATCCCGGCTCGCCATGATGTCGCACGGCGGATCGACTGCGGGTTCCTCGCGCAACTGGTGGCTGAACATCAGATTGAGGAATGGGAGGCAGCCGAACTCGCAAGGGATCTCACCTACAACCTGGCCAAGCAGGCCTATCGGTTGTGAGGCTATCGCAAGCGGCGCTCGGTGGGCTGGCGACGCATGTCGCCCGCCTCGGCTACGATTGGCAGGCGCAGGCCTGCGGCATTGTCCATTTCGGAATCGGCGCGTTCCACCGCGCCCATCAAGCAGCCTATACCGACGCCGCCATGGCGGCTGGTGACCGCGATTGGCGGATCACCGGAGTTTCGCTTCGGTCGGGCGATGTCGCAGCACAACTTGATCCGCAGGACGGGCTCTACACCCTCACCGAACGTTCGGGCGAAGACGCTTCAACCCGGTTGATCGGCGCAATAGGGCAAGTGATCGTCGCTCCCGAAAATCCGTCAGCAGTGATCGCGGCCATCGCCGATCCGGGCACCCGGATCGTGAGCTTCACCGTCACCGAAAAGGGCTATGTTCGTGCGGCTGACGGGTCGCTCGACTGGAGTAACGCGGCGTTGGCGTCGGACGCTGCGGGCAATGCCGCGTCGCGCACAATCTACGGCTACCTCGCCGCTGGTCTTGCGCGCCGACGGGCGTCGGGGTTGCCCGGCCTGACGTTGCTTTGCTGCGATAATCTGGCCGACAATGGCCGCCAGTTGCAGCGGTTGATGACAGCCTATTTGGAACGCACCGAACCGGCACTTGCGGACTGGTTCCTTCGCGAGTGCCGCTGCCCCTCGACCATGGTGGACCGGATCGTGCCCGCCATGACAGATGCGGATCGGGATTGGGTTGCAGGCAAAATCGGGCTTGTCGACGAAGGCGCGATACTGACCGAACGCTTCACGCAATGGGTTATCGAGGATGATTTTGCAGGCCCTCGCCCTCGCTGGGAGGCAGTGGGCGTGCAGTTCGTGGCTGATGTCAGCGCCTATGAAGCGGCCAAGCTGCGGATGCTGAACGGGGCGCATTCGGCGCTTGCCTATCTTGGGCTCGAGCGCGGGCACGCATTCGTCCATCAGGCGGTCGCCGATCCCGTCGTCCGGCCACTGATTGAAAAGATCATGCGCGAAGAGGCTGCCGCGACGCTGGCACCGGCGAGCGGGATAGATACCTTCGCCTATGCCGACCGGCTGCTGGACCGCTTTTCGAACAGCGCGTTGCAACACCGGCTTGTTCAGATCGCAATGGACGGATCGCAGAAGATCCCCCAACGATGGCTCGAACCGCTGGCAATTAATCAGGCTGCCGGACGGATGTGCCCCGCAACGCTCGAGGCGCTCGCGGCATGGTGTCGACATGTCCGCGGCGACTCTCGCCCGGTGGATGATCCGCGAGCGCGGGAGCTCGCTGACATCTGGAAGACCAAAGGGGCCACTGGCATTTCAGCCGCTCTATTTGGTGAAAACGGGCAGTTTGCCGCCACGTGGGTCGCATCGCCCAGTGCCCTGGCATTCTTGGATCAGCGCCTCGCCTGACCGTTCGAAAAGGCCGCCGCCAGCTCCGTCAGGAACTTGCGGCGACACGGGAGAAGCGGATTAGAAACCAAGCCGAACACGCGCGCCGAAAAAGCGGCTGGCATTGCGTGGAATCTGCTGAAGAATGATGAAGGGATCGACGCGGGTCGATGTGTCATCGATGATCTGCGTCACGTAATCCTGATCGAACAGGTTATTGACGAACAGGCTGACCTGCCAGTTCTTGTCATCGCCCTGCAGCCCGATCGACGCGTTGGCGAGTCCGTAGGCGCCCTGACGCGTGCGCGGATTGCCTCGCAGATCGAAGAAGATGTCATCCTGCCAGGTGAAGTTCCCGTTCGTCACCAATTCAACGCCGGAGGCGATCGGCGTTTCGAAATTGAAGCCCAGGTTGAACTTGAAATCGGGAGAGTTGTTCAGCTGCGCACCCGCGAGGTCCTGCGAAAACAGGCCGGAAGCCGGATTGCGGACGCAGCCCTGTTCGACGGTTTGCCCGAAATAGCACTCCGAATTCGGGAATTGTCGGATGGTTGCGTCAACGTAAGCCCCGGAAGCGAAGATGGTCAGTCCTTCGGCGGGATTGAGCGTTGTTTCAAGCTCGATCCCCCGCGTGCGCAGCTTGCCGACATTGACCAGCTCGAACTGCGCAACCTCCAGCTCGGTGTTGATGCCCTGAGACTGATAGTCGTCATAATCGGTCCAAAAACCGATCAGCTGGAATTGCGCCATATTGTCGAACGCCTGCCCCTTCAGCCCGATTTCATAGGCGACGCTGCTTTCCGAACGAATGGGATTGTCAGCACGGCGCTGGTTGAAGCCGGAAGAAATATCGTAAGCCTGCCCCTTGTAGCCCGTGGCGATCGAGGCAAAGGCCATCAGGCCATTGTCGAAGAAGTGCTGCAGCGCGAGCTTGCCAGTGAACGCGGTTTCCGCGTCGGCACCGCGGAAAATCGCCTGCTGCCCCGGACGACGATCATCGAACTCAACTCCGATCCTTTCGCGATTGACCCGCGCGCCGAGGGAGACAAGCGTTTTGGGCGAGAGATCGTAACCCAGTTGCACGAATGCCGCATAGTTACGGATCTTCGCGTTCGAGTCCCAGTTCTGCCGCAGCGGCGGGGCGGTTGCAGTCCGCACGAAGCTGCGGTCAGTCTCGCCGTCCGCGAAATAGGCTCCGACGATGTAGTCGAAATCGCCATCGGTGGGCGACGTCAATCGCAGTTCCTGTGTCACGGTGGTGGTATCGTAGGTCGAATCCTGGAAAATGTCCGGGGTCGGCTGCAAATCCTGGTCGTTCTGCGCGAGATATTTCCAGTTCTGCAGACTCGTGATCGACGTCAGTGTTGCGAAGTCGAGATCGACACTGATCCGGCTCGACAGCAGCAATTGCTTCGAATCATTGACCGCCTCATTATTGATCCGAACGTTGCGATTGGTCGGCCCCGGGGTAATCCCCGTGAGATTGAGCTGCTGGTTGCCGGGCGTCCCATTGGCGCGAACCCGATCGACCTGACGATAGGTGTTGTCACCGCCGTTATCAAAGAACTCGCTGTAATCGGCGGTCAGTTGCACATCGACCTTGCCGAACGTGTAGTCGAACCGACCACGCAGACCCCAGGCTTCTTCCTGCCCGAGCATGTTGCCGGTCTGGAGATTGCGCAGAAAGCCATTGAAATTGTTGTAGAACCCCGAAACTCGAAATCCACCATTCGCGTCGATCGGGCCCGAGATAGCGGCCTGAGTGCGATATTCCTCGTCATCCGTGACAGACGCTTCAACGAACCCGGTCAAGGTTTTCGAAGGGGCCTGCGATACGATGCTGATGACGCCCGCAGATGCGCTCTTCCCGAACAACGTGCCTTGCGGGCCGCGCAGAACCTCAATGCGGGCGACGTCGGCAAAGTTGCCGATCGACTGTCCGGGCAACAGAAGCGGCACGTCATCGATCATCACGAGCACGGCAGGTTCCGCCGCGGTCGAGAAGCTGAAGGTGCCGATGCCCCGCAGGAAGATCGGGTTCTGGTTGCGGTTGCCGCTGGTGGTGATGGTGAGCGAGGGGGACACGGCCGTCAGCTCTGTGAAACGATCGATCTGCGCGGCCTGCAAAGTATCCTGACTGATTGCAGAAATCGCGACGGGCACGTCGAGGATGTTTTGACTACGCTTTTGAGCGGTGACGATAATCACCTTGGCATCAGCATCGTCGCTGTCGTCGGCGGAGTCCTGGGCGTACGCCGTTGCGGACATGGCAAACGAGATGGCGAGCAATGACGCTGCTGCACGCGGCGCAATCGCGCGGAAAAGCCTTTTGCGGGCCATATTACTCTCCCCGTTGGGTTATCGCTATTGGTCATGCCAGTTTGCAGCATCTGGATAGACCATGCAAAGTGATTGATTGGATGATATCCAATCAATGCGGTGGATAGAATTTGGGAGCGACATCGCCCGATAAGATGAGTGGATCACCGATGCCATGCGACCGCAACCTGTCGGCAGCGCGAGGAAAGCCCCCGGACAAGGAGCCGTCAGATCCTATCAGCCAGGCATCAGGCTTCGAGCTTCTCGAAAGCCAGGCCCGAGGGCCAGCTTATCGGTTGACCCGCGTCCATCGCACTTTCGCCCAGCAAGGACGCTACACTCGCGTGATAGGCCTCACGCAACAGGCCGGGGGCGGGGGTGCCTGTCTTGACCGCTTCGGCGAAGGCTTCGAACTGAAGCATGCTTTCGTCATATTCGCCCCAGCCAAGCGATTCCCCGGGCGTAGTGACGGGAAGCTCGGGAAACCACGTCGCCCCACCAATCGGGATGGTGCGTCGACGCCCCTTGGCGACATCCCGGCGCATCTGCTGCAGACCCGGCACTCGCGGCGGCGTCTCGGCATAAATGCGCCCCAATTCGGGCTCGATGGAGCCCTTGTGCCCCATGATCTGCTCCTCGCAGCCATAGCGCGCGTTGTTGAGGAGCGACGTGTAAACCAGCTTCCGCCCGCCAGGATAATCGAAGATCAAAGCGACATGATCGTAGACCTCGCGCCCGTCCTTCCAGAAGCAGATACTTCCTGATCCCATAACGCGCGTTGGCAACGCGCCGAAGAACCAGTTGGCGACCTGGATCTGGTGTGTCGCAAGCTCCGTCATCAGCCCAGCGGAACTTTCGCGGTAAAGACGCCAGTTGAGCTTGCGTTCAAGGTCGCTGCCCGGCGGCACCGCGCGTCGCCAGTCGCGGTTGCGATGCCAGCTGGCGCGAACCTGCGTAATCGTGCCGATCTCCCCTGCCCGCGCGCGGGCGAGCGCATTGAGATAGGTCGGGTTGAATAGCCGTTGATGGCCGATCTGCAGAATGCGGCCCGCCGCTTGCGAACGCGTGACCATGGCAGTGCAATCGGCGATGGTGCGGGCCATGGCCTTCTCGCACCAGACGTGAAGCCCCGCATCGAGCGCATCGAACGTCTGGATGGCATGGACGTGGAGCGGGGTCGCGATCACCACGGCATCGATCCCGCCCGCGTCCAGCATCGCCCGGTGATCCGTAAACGCGGGGGTGGCCGCCGGCAGGAGCGCCCGCGCCTTGTCGAGATGCGGGGCATAATCGTCGCAGATCGCGGCGACCGCACAGTTTCGTGTCTTGAGGATGTTCTGGATCAAGGCGCGGCCGCGATCGCCCGTGCCGATCACGCCCAATCTGACCCGATCGCGCCCGATCGGGTCCGCCGCCGAAGCCGCGGCCCAAGGCGCCAGTTGCGCCATGCCGGCCAGCGCAGCGGCCTGCACAACGCGGTCGAGAAACAGGCGGCGTGTCAGATCGAAAGCATTGTCAGACATTGCAGGCAAGCTCTCCGGTAATGGCAAGGGTGATAGCATCGCGACCTTCGTAACGAAAGCAAAGCATCCGGCCCGAGTGGCGCTGCGCGAGGCGATCACGTTCCTCGGGCGAGGCGGCAAGGAGTGCGGTACTCAGGCCTTCCGCCCTCGCCCCTTGCGCGGCCACGGCGACTGCGGTGAGGGGCGCAGTGACGGGCGCTCCGTTATCGCTGCGCAGGGTCGGCTGACGACAGGGCGCGGCAGCATCTACCGTCGCGGAGACGGACAAAGCCTCATCCACCAGGTCGAGTTCGGCAAGGAAGGTTCCCGGCGCAAAGGGGTGAGGAACGCCTATCGGCCATGGACCGCCAAGCGGATGCTGGCCGATGGCGAGGATCGAACTTTCACCTGCCGACAGCAGACCCGATTGCACGCCCCCTGCCCTCAGCGAAGCCGCAGCAGCATCGAGCGCCAGCCCCTTGCCCATGCCGCCGAAGTCGAAGGCAAGCGGGCCTTCGGCCTCGACCCGGCCCCGTGCGATATCAAGGTCCCATGCCCCGCGCGGGGCCCCCTGGCGCACGGTCGCATCAAACAGCCCGTCGGTCATGCGCATCAATACGCGGGTCTCGATCAATGCTGCCAGCAATATGGGATCATCGACCGCAGCGCCACTTGCCACCGACAGCGCCTCGTTCAGCGTGACCGTAGGCGACGGACGATGGATAGTCAGCGCATCGTCGACCCGCTCGACTTCGTGACGGGCCAGCCGCAAGGCTTGCGGATCACACGGCCCGAAGGCATGCAGCTCCACCCGCGTTCCCATCGCCACGAAGCACTCTGCATGCCCCTCGGTCATGGCGCCACGCTCAGGCCTTGACCTCCCAGCCGGGCTCGTAGTCGAGCGCCCACAACTTCATTGCCTCGGCATTATCTGGTCGGCCGCTCGCCGCATCGATACGCAGCACCGCACCGGTGCGATACGCCATGTTGCCGAGATGGCAGATCGTGGTGCTGACCTGCCCCTCCCCCACCGGCGAATTGAGCGCAGGCGCACGGCCACGGATCACGTCGACAAAGTTGCCAGCGTGCAGCATATCGAGCGCGCCCTCACCCACCGTGCCGGTCGTTTCGGATTCCGCCGGGGCCTGGACCTTGCGAACCGATTTGCCTGCCAGATCGAAGATTTCGAAGCCGTTGCGGTCGACCAGCGCCGATCCCCTGGTGCCATAGAGCAAGGTGCCGCGGCCGCGTCCGAAGCGCGCAATGCCATTGCAACTCTGCCCATCCCATCGGATCGTCTTGCCGTTGCCATAGGCGAGGTCGAGCTGGAGCGTATCGTACATCTCCCAGTCGTCGCCCCGGTGAAAATGGCGCGCGCCGCGCGCATCGACCGTCTCGGGATAGCCCAGGCCCATCAGCCAGCGCGCAACATCGATTTCGTGCAGCGCATTGTTGCAGATTTCGCCGGTGCCATAGCGCCAGAACCAATGCCAGTTATAGTGTACGAGGTTTGAGCGATACGGGCCGCGCGGGCGAGGCCCCTGCCACAGATCCCAGTCGAGATGCGCTGGTGCCGCCACCGCTTCGCCACGCCCGATCGACTTGCGAGCATTGGCGTACCAGGTCTCGCCGTGATACACGTCGCCCAGTTCACCCGCGCGGATCAGATCGGCAAGCTCCCGAGTCTCGCGGCTCGATCGTTGCTGGTTGCCGATCTGGAGCGTCCTACGGTAACGCTGCTCCGCCGCAATCAGCGCCTCGCCCTCGGCCGGCGCCATGCTCATCGGCTTTTCGAGATACACATCGCGTGATGCCGCCATCGAATCGATCGCCAGCTTGGTGTGCCAGTGATCGGGCGTCGCAATGGCCATGATGTCCACCCCGCGCCCATCGAGCACGCGGCGATAATCACGTTCGAGCTTCGGCGCGGCATAGCCCTTCGCAACGAACTCGGCGGCGCGCTTCGGCAGGACCAGCGCGTCGACGTCAACGAAATGGGTTACCTCGACATTGGGCAGCTTGGAAAAAGCCGCATAATGCGCCTGCCCGCGCCCATTGAGGCCGACGACAGCGACCTGCAGGCGGTCATTGGCCCCACGCACCCGGGCATAGCTTTTCGCGCTCATCGCGACGACGCCCGCGCTGGCCCCGATTCCGGCCAGCACCCCACGGCGCGACATCCCCTTCGGTTCACTCATCAGCGCAGCTCCCGCAGCTTGATCGACCGGAAGTCAACCTTGTCGCCATGATCCTGAAGCAGGATCGGACCTTTTTCCCACTCGCCGAAGCGCGGCCAGTCCTTGTACTTGCTTTGCGCCACAAGCGCACGGAATTCAGGACTGCCACGCTCATATTCGACAACCTTGAAGCCGTTGAGCCAATGCTCAACCTTCGCACCGCGCACGATCAGCGTCGCACGGTTCCATTCGCCGGGCGGGTTGAACCGCTTGCCCGAACTGTCAGGGTCAGAGAGGTTCTTGGCCGTGATCAGGTCATAGAGCGAGCCGAGTGTGCGATTGCCGTCGCGGCCCATCTTGGCGTCGGGGTGGCGCTCGTCATCAAGCAACTGATATTCCAGCCCGATCGCCGAGCCCTCGCCCTTGAGGAGGTTGGGATCGACGAAATATTTGATCCCGCTGTTCGCGCCCGGTGTAAGGCGAAAATCGACCGAGAGCTCGAAGTCGGAGAACTCCCGGATGGTGATGATGTCACCGCCATTGCGGGATTCATAGCCAGCCGACGCCTCGACCGTCAGCATCCCATCGCTGATTGACCAGCCCTTCGGCGGAAAGGTGTCGAGCTTGGCCCCGCGCCAGCCACGCGTCGTCTTGCCGTCCCACAGCAACGTCCAGCCGCTGGCGCGTTCAGCATCGGTGAGACGGTTGACGAGGTAGCTCTGCTGCTCGATCGCAGGGGTTGCGCTGGAGGCATATCGGGCAAGGCCGCTTGTCAGAATGCGCACGTTGCGGAAGCGGGCCTCCAAACCTTGCATCGCCGGATCGTCAGGCACGGAATGGACCTGGAAAGCGATGAAGCCGCGCGCATCCATGTCGTCGATCAAATCGGCGGCCGGGACGCCATTGACGAAGGTGCGGATACGGTTGTCAATCGCCTCGACCCGGTAGCTGTTCCAATCGCCGGAGCGGAAGGCCTGCCGCGCCGCTTCGTTGCGACCAAGAGTGTAGAGCCACTGGCGACGCTGTTCGTCATAAAGTCCGCCGGACCAGCCGCGGCGACTGGGGTCAATCTCCAACTGATAGCCGTGGACCACCCCGTTACGGTAATCGGGGCGGCTTTGCCCGCGGATCATGACACCCGAATTGAGCTTGGGATCGGTCTTCGCCTCGAACTCCAGGATGAAATCGCCGAAGATCTCCTCCGATACCAGCCAACTATTGGGTGTGCGAAGGACCGATCGGCCGACAACTTCGCCGTTTTCGAGCCGGTAGCTCGCAGTGCCGCCGGTCACACGCCATCCTGACAAAGATGCATCGGGCGTAAGCGAGCGCCACGGCGCGGTCTGGGCCGTGACGGCAGGCGCGATCAACAGCAACATGGTTGCGACGGCGAGGCGGAACAGCGAGCGGAGCGTCATGGAGCGATACAGCCTTGATCTGGAGCCTGGTAAAGTGAGCCGGGGCGACGTGCATCGCCCCGGCAGGGTTATGGGCGTCAGAAGTTGAAGGAAGCCCGAATCCCACCATAGCGGCGGAAGTCGCGAGGCAAAATGCCAGCGGTTGCACGGCGGTTGCCGAAGTCCCCGAAGCGGTTGGCGAAGCCTGCAAAATATTGCTGGTCGAACAAGTTGTTAACGAAAGCAGCTACCTCGAACTTGCGATCCTCTCCGCGCACCCCCAGTGCAAGATTAACGATGTGAAAGCCCGGCTGGAACAGTTCCGGGTCGAGGTTGGGCGAATAGTTGAGGTCCGTCTGATAATTCCATGCCGCCTGCACGACGCCGCGAAGCCCTGACGATCCGAGCGGCGGGGTCCAGTTGAAATTCGCAGCCAAGCGCCATTTGGGCGTTTGCGACGGCCGCGTTCCGCTCAGATTCTGGCGTGTCGGCTGACCGGGACCGGGCGACACACAACCTTGCGCCGCGGTTTGCCCCGGGAAGCACTGCGCAACCGGGAAATCGTTGACAATCGCATCGAGATAGGTTGCCGCAAACGACAGGTTCACATCGCCCAGCGCAGCCGACGCTTCCAGTTCCAGACCTTTTGTGGTGATTTCACCCACATTTGTCAGACGGAAGTTCGACGTGCCGTCAGGCAGCACCTCGATTGTCTGGGCCTGAAGATTTTCATAGGTCGCGTCGAAATAGGTGGCGTTGACGGTGAGGCGCCGGTCGAAGAACTGTGTGCGAACACCGATTTCCAGGCTGCCCGCAGTTTCAGGCCGAATGGGCCCGGCGGCGGCACGATTGGCGTTGAACCCGGTCGTCAGATCGTAAGTCTGCCCCTTGTAGCCGGTCGCGTAATTGACGAAGGCCATCAGGTCGTCGGTGAACTCCTGGCGAACGCCAAGCCGGTATGTAACCGCCGTGTCGTCAGCATTGCCCGAGAAGAACTGGTTACCCGCCGCCACATCAAGAAAGGTATATTCGACCTCTTCCTGCTGCACCCGGAGCCCGCCGATGAAGGTGGTACCCTCGATCGGCTCGAGTTCCAGCTGGCCGAAGGCGGAATATTGTCGCGACCCGGAGGTGGCTGACCAATTGGCGATAGCATAGCCGTTCAACGCGCCCGCCACCGGGCCGCGCACGAAGGGGCGTTTAAACTGCGTGTCCGCGAAGAAGGCGCCGAGTGTGTACCGCAGCACCTTGTCGTCGGGTGACAGCAGCCGCAGTTCCTGCGTCCACTGTTCGGAGTCGAACGTGCCGATCTGATTCTGGTCAAAAGTCGGGGCAACGTTGAGCTCATCCGAATCGAAGAAGTCGTCGAGCTTGAACTTGTCCCACGAGGTGATCGATACGAGCGTGTGGTCAGCGACCTCCCATTCGGCCTTCAGCGTCAGACCGCCGCCGGCATATTCGGTGCCCGTGAACCGCTGGTTGTTGACCTCCTGATTGCCCAGCCCGACTTCGATGCCCGGGCTCAGATAGACGGATGCGGGCAGCGTCGCGTTACCGCGGAAATTGGCCGCGGGATCGAGCCGGATCAACGGCCGGCCGAAATCAGTGCGGCCATCGATATAATTGCCGGTGAGCATCACCCTAAGGTCGTCGACCGGCTCCCACAACAGCTTGACTCGGGTGGTGAAGACCTCCCGGCCGTTGACTTCGCCGCCTCTGACGAGGTTTCGGACATTGCCATCAAAGAACGAATAGCTGCCCGACACCCGGTAGCCAAGCGTGTCGCTGATCGGTCCGGCGACGCTGAAATTGACGCCATATTCCTCATCCGTGGTGCCGATCGCGTTGATCGTACCCGTGAAGCTGGTCGTCGGATCCTTGGTCACGAAGTTGATCAGGCCCGCCGAGGCGTTCTTGCCATACAGGGTCGATTGCGGCCCGCGCAGCACTTCCACGCGCTCTACGTCAGGAAGATCGGTAAAGGCACGCGCCTGAAATGCCAGCGGGGCATCGTCGACCTGAATGGCGACGCTTGGCTCGACACCGATCGAAAAGGCGAAGGTGCCGACGCCGCGCAGCGTGATCTGAGCGTTCTGCGGATGCTCGGCCGGGCGGATCACGAGCGATGGCGAAACCTTGCCCAGGTCCGAGAACTGGCGGACGCCTGCCGCTTCGAGTTGGGCCGGATCGACCACCTGAAGGGATAGCGGCACGTCTTGAAGCCGCTCCGACCTTTTCTGCGCGGTCACGACGATTTCGCCGGTCGCGGACGACCCTGCCGCTGCCACATTCGCCGATTCCGCATCACCATTGTCCTGCGCCAAGGCGGCGTCAGGCGCACTGAATGCCATCGCCGAAACCAAAAGCGCGAGTACTGACGTCGATTGGGTCAACTTCGCCACAGCCATTCTCCCCTTTGCCGGCGTCCAAATTGATTATGGACGCATCATCGCACCACCACAGTAGATAATGGTCGGACAGGTTGCAAGTGCCTATCTTACCAAATTGGGGTGATATAGGCGATTTGGGGCCTGTAGGAGCGCGATCGCCGCGATTACGGCCATATAAGTGGAAATTGGCCTGTCCGCTTTGGCGGCTCATGCGACGTCAGCGCATAACGGAAAGGCTTCGCACCTTGCTTTGAACTGCGCTATCACAACGGCTTTCGCGGACGACCGCTGATTGCTCGTCGACCAGAGGTTCGCGGATCCTTTGCGATAATCATCGCCGCAATAGCTAAGTCAGGCGCACAGGGCAGTCGCCTTGTGCACAAAGTACAGGCTCTCGCCTTGGCGGTTGCTAACGCCTCGATCGTTCGTGAAGCTTGATCTCATAAAGCAATTTTGCAGGGCTGGTGTCAGCCACCGGCTTGCGCCCAAATGCATCGCCACGCAGCTTTACAAGCCAGCGATCGCTTTTCCAATGTGCGCGGTGATACGCCTTCCTTCTCCCGCTTGGCAGCCATGCCAAACAAGAGGATGGTAGCGGAGGAGGGATCCACCAAGGTCACTTAACCAGCTGTTATACCGCTATTTCTCTATCAGCTTCGCCAAAAATACCCCCTGTAATACCCCCATCATGGGACCTTTGCGATGAGCAGAAATTAGATCGCAGCAGGCCGTTCCACCTGACGGAGTGACGTGCTTCCCTGAATTGTGACCGCTTTTTTGGTAGAGTCTGACAGGTTCGTGAACGCAATGCCGCCGACAAGCGCAAGTTCAAGATCTGGCTGACCGATCGCGGATGCGCGCTGGAAAGCGAGCTGATGTGCTATGGTGCGAAGATCAACCAGATCGCCGCGCAAGGCATGGATCAGGCCGAAATCGACCAATGCTTAACAGTGCTCAAGCGAATGTCGGAAAATCTTGCCGAGGCATTCTCCGAGCAATAGGTTCTGGCTAGTGCACGGATTGCCCGACGCCCCGGCATAGCGAAGCCGGTCTATTTTCGCGCATGGCCACATCTCGTTCGACCGGGTGATCTTGGTGTGGAACCAATCAGCAGCCTCGATCACCGCTTCGACCGGGCTGGCCGGGTGTGGAATTTCTGGGCAAATCAAGATCATCCAAGGCGCCCGGAGCACAAGGGGCCATTCAAAGATCGATCGCAGTAATCCCATCGAATGTCGCCAATGGTCCGGTGGACATCTGATCTTGACTGTTTCCCAATTAAGTATACCAAATTTCTGCACCGGGTCGAATTTCAACCTCAAGCTGACAGAAACGAGTCATGTCCCGCGCCTCGGATCTCGCACACAGCATGATCAAGGAAAAGATCCTGAGCGGCGAGTTGGCTGGCGGAGCGCCGGTCACGGAAGCATCCTTGTCAAAATTATGCGGGATTTCACGAACACCTGTGCGAGAGGCATTGCGCAAGCTTGAAGCTGAGCTTTTGGTGATCCGCACGGATACCAATAGAACGATGATCGCGCACTGGTCGCATGATGACGTGATCGAGAGCTTTGAACTGCGTGCCTTGCTCGAAGGCAGGGCCGCCTACCGCGCCGCCGCGCGGATAAGCGACGCCGACATAGAGAGACTGCGCGTTGCGAATCGCCGGATCTGTCAGGCGATTGACAAGCCCTCGGTGGACACGGACGCCTTTCTCGATGCAAATCACGAGTTTCACACCATTTTTCACCGGGCGGCAGGATCGCGTCATATTGCAAGCCTGCTCAACGGCTTGATCGAGCGGCCAGTAATCTCGCGCACCGTTCACCAATACAGTCGCGAAGAACTGCGCCGATCTTATGATGATCATGAGCAAATTATCGGCTCCTTGGCTCGCGGCGATAGCATTATGGCCGAAACGCTGCTGCGGTCTCACATCATGCGCGCCTACCACGCTTTTGTTGAATCCCGTCCCGATTTGAGCCAAGTCCAAGAGATAGAGCGAGAGCAATAATGTATACGAAAAATGTCGAGATACTTGAGGTCGGCCCTCGCGATGGCTTGCAGAATGAAAAAACCCTCATATCAACTCAGGATAAAACTTCGCTCATCGATCGCGCGATTGCTGCCGGTGCACGGCGGATCGAAGTGACCAGCTTTGTCAATCCTCGGGCCGTGCCACAGATGGCAGACGCCGAAGCCGTTTGCGAGCAACTGCCCGAGCGCGCAGATGTCACCTATGTCAGCCTTGTTCTCAATGCGCGCGGTGCCGCGCGTGCGCTGGCCACCGGACGGATCGACCAGCTTGGGGCGGTTGCGGTTGCGACCGACAGCTTCGCCATGGCGAATCAAGGCCAGACGAGCGATGGCTCGGTTGAAGTGGCTCGTGAAATTATGGAGAAAGCGCGCGCCGCTGGAAAAACCGGCCAGGTCACTATTGCCGCGGCCTTTGGTTGTCCGTTCGAAGGGGAAGTGGCCAAGGATCGAGTCGTCGCCATGGCGGTCGCTCTGGCTGAGGCGCAGCCGCTCGAAATCTGCCTTGCTGATACAATCGGCGCCGGCAATCCGGCCCAGGTCGCTTCGCTATTTGGCAAAGTTCGCGCGGCGGTGCCGCGGATTCCGTTGAGGGCCCATTTTCATAATACGCGCGGGACGGGTCTGGCCAATGCATGGGTTGCTGTTCAGGCAGGGGCGGTCACGATTGATTCGGCGCTGGGCGGCCTGGGCGGCTGCCCCTTTGCGCCGGGTGCAACCGGCAATATCTCGACCGAAGACGTTGTGTATATGTTCGAGCGAGCCGGCATCGACACGGGTTTTGACCTTGATGCCCTGGTTGAGGCCAATCACTGGCTCGGCGATCTGATGCAGCGCAGATTGCCGGGAATGGTCGCCCGTGCGCCGCTTTTTCCCTCTTCATCTCAGGAAAAACGCTGTGCCTCATAATCCTTCCATGCAGTTCAACCGTTTGCAGCAGACTGGGCGGTTCCTTCGAAAAACAGCAGCGATTGGCGAGATTCAGAGGTCACCGCAAGATCGCAAGTCGAACCTTGCCTCAGCCATGTGCGCCCGCGGAATTGGCTTTGGGGATAAAGTATGATGACGCCTTCCAACAGGGGTGCCCTTGCTGACATTCGCGTCGTTGAACTTGGTCAGCTCATTGCTGGGCCCTTTTGCGGCCAGCTGCTCGGCGACATGGGCGCCGATGTGATCAAGGTCGAGCCTCCCGGGGCAGGCGATCCGATGCGGCTCTGGGGTCAGGGCGAAGAAAAGGTTCAATGGGAAGTAATCGCGCGCAACAAGCGGTCGGTGACCTGCAATCTGCGGATCCCCGAAGGCCAGCAACTAGCGCGCCAGCTGATCGCCAAGGCCGATGTGCTGATCGAGAATTTCAAGCCCGGAACACTCGAAAAATGGGGTCTGGCGCCCGAGGATCTCTTGCGCGAGAACCCGGGGCTCATCATTGCGCGGATGTCGGGCTATGGCCAAAATGGCCCCTATGCCGCTCGCGCCGGCTTTGGCGGGATCGGCGAAGCGATGGGCGGCTGGCGCTATATCGTCGGCGAACCCGATCGCCCGCCCGCGCGCATGGGCGTTTCGATCGGCGATACGCTGTGCGCCACCTATGGCTGCATGGGGGTGCTCGCCGCGCTCCACCATCGCGAGCGCACCGGCGAAGGGCAGATCATCGACACCGCGCTCTACGAAGCGGTGCTGCAGGTGATGGAGGGGCTGGTTCCCGAATATGACCACAATGGCGTGATCCGCGAGCGGTCGGGCTCGATCCTGCCGGGCATCGCCCCTTCGAACGTCTATAAGTGCAAAGACGGGATGTTCATGATCGGCGGGAACAAGGACGAGATCTTCGCGCGTCTTGCCAAGGCCATGGGGCAGGAGGAGCTTGCCTCCGATCCGCGCTTTGCCACCCATATCGCGCGCGGCAAGCACCAGCGCGAGCTCGACGAGATCATCAACCACTGGACCGCGCAGCGCACCGTCGCCGAGGTCAAGCAATTGATGATCGACCATTCGATCCCCGCCGGCCGACTCTATTGCGCGCCCGAAATGATCGAGGATCCGCATTTTCAGGCGCGCAAAGCGATCATCGAGGTCGAGACCAAGCGTTTTGGCAAGCTCAAGATGCAAAACGCCTTTCCCAAGCTGTCGAAGACCCCTTCGGGGGTGCGCCGCCCCGCCCCGGCGATCCCCGGAGAGCACAACGCCGAAATCTATGGTGCTTTACTCGGGCTTGATGCGACTGCGCTTGAAAAACTGAATGAGGCTGGCGTCATATGAACGAAGACCTATCCGCAAACTATGCTGACGCATTTTCAAACCATCTGGAGCCTGGTAACAAGCCAGCTCTGCTGATCGTCGATGTCGTGATGGCTTACCTGGATCCCGATTCACCGCTTTATGCGAATGCAGAGGCACGGTGAGATGATGGAACTCGAGCAGCGCATCGCAACGATGAACCAGGAGATCGAAGACATCGCAGCGCGCAGCGATACCGCACGCCGCCTCATGACTGTGCGGGGCATCGGCCCACTGGCCTCGACCGCTCTACTGGCAGCGGCCGGTTCCGGGCAGCAGTTCAGCAAGGCTCGTGATCTCGCGGCCTGGCTCGGCCTCGTACCGCGCGAACACTCGACCGGCGGAAAGAACAAGCTGCTCGGTATCAGCAAACGCGGCAACAAGTATCTGCGAAGGATGATAGTCCATCGTGCTCGATCCTGTGTCACACACCTTGACCGCAGCCGGGACAGGTTGGGGCCATGGCTCGATGGGCTTGAGAGCAGGATGCATAAGAACAAAGTCACGGTTGCCCTGGCAGCCAAGATCGCCCGCATTGTCTGGGTGATCCTGACCAAGCCGGGTGCTACCTACGAGCGGCGAATTCCAGCGTTCAGCTGAGCAGCGCCGCCACCAACTGCGAGGTTCGTGAGAGTGATGACGAGACAGTGGACCAGCGCATCGTAAACCCCTGCAAAAAAGCGGGCAGCAAGCCCGAAGCATTTATCTGGGAACGAGGCGCGCGGATCTCATCAAGGCCTGGCCGCAACAGCGGCCCACTCGCGAGAGGTCGGATACATTTGTGCAGACTGGCACCGTCAACACCAATCGACCCTTGCATGGACAGGGCGGGTCATACATTTTCTGCTAGGAGATCCTTCAACGCCACGTTGTCCAGCATCGTGTCGGCCAGCAGTCGCTTGAGCTTCGCGTTCTCGCTCTCAAGCTCCCTCAGCCGACGGGCCTCGGACACCTCCAGCCCGCCATACTTCGACTTCCAGTTGTTGATCGTCGCTTCCGACACCCCGTGCCGCCCGGGCCACGTCAGCAGTCTTCGCGCCTGCCTCCGCCTCCTTCAGCACGCCAATGATCTGCTCCTCTGTAAACCTCGATCTCTTCATCTCGTCTGTCCTTCTCGTAGGGCCGGACTCTAATCAAGCTTGGAGGAAAATCAGGGGGTCACGTCAGATGTCGCGCTCCTCGGTTACCCGCTGCAGCTCGCGCTTCAACTGCCGGATCTCGGCATCTTTCGATCCTTCCTCCGGGCGCTGCGCGAACTTACGCTTCCACGCATACAGCGAGTGCTGGCTTACCCCGAGCCGCTCCGAAACCTCCGCTACCCGGTAGCCCCGCTCGGTGATCTGCGCCACCGCATCGCGTTTGAACTCATCACTGAAATTAGCCTGTCCCATCGTCGCCTCCTGTCCTCAAATTTAGGAAAGAAGGCGTCCACAAATCTAGGGGCTATTCAACCTGCATTGCAACCTGACCCGCAGCATCTGGTCATCAGCAAGCAATAGAAGTGCCGGCGAGTTTTGCGGCGGATATCCTTGACCACCTGTTCGGCAGGCAATTTAGACTTTGGGGATTTGGGCTTCATCTTCGTTCCTCGGTCACTACGACAAAGCCCAAATGCTCCTTGACTTACAACCTCAATTCTTTGCCATGGGCGCTGACGGGGGATGCACGTGAACGCATCCCAGCGGCGCAACATATAGTTGATCGCCTTGGCGAGATCGTGATTGCGTGAAAGCTTGGCAAGCTGGGCGGTCATCCATTTCAGGCTACGGCGTCGGGATGAGCCTTTGCGAAAGCCTCCAATGCCCCACAGTTCTTGTCGATTCTTTCGAGAATCGGGAATTGCGCCATATCGACCTCAAAACGGCGCGCATTGTATATCTGCGGGATCAGGCAGCAATCCGCGAGCGTGGGCGCATCGCCAAAACAAAAGCGCGCCTGTTGTCCATTGTGCGCTGAAATGATCGCTTCGAGCGCCTCGAACCCCTCGCAGATCCAGTGCCGGACCCACTCGTTCTTGGTTTCATCGGACAGACCCAGCGGGCCAACGAGATATTTGAGAACGCGGAGGTTGTTCAAAGGGTGAATGTCGCAGGCGACAGCAAGCGCGCATTGTCGGACAAAGGCACGATCCTTCGGATCATCCCGGGGCAGCAACGGTTTTTCCGGATAGACCTCATCCAGATATTCGAGAATGGCCGCCGATTGGGCCAAAGACCAACCATCCCCGGTTTCCAGCACTGGGACGAGCTTTGCCGGATTGAGGGAGGTGAATGGCTCCGACATTTGCTCGTCCTTGCGGAAGTTGACCGGACAAGACGTGTAGTCCAGACCCTTCAGGTTGAGCCCAATCCGGACGCGGTATGATGCAGAGCTACGAAAAAATTCGAAGAGTTTCAGCATGGGATCGGGTTCCTAGATCGGGTAGATGATCGCATTGGGGATCATCTCGCTGTCGATGACGCAAACCCTCTTGGCGAACTTCAATGCGCCGTCTTCCTCGACGATTTCATCGAAATAACGACCGACGCAGAAGACCTCACTCAACTTATCCAGCTTGGTGCGAAAGGCGCTGAAATTGGCCTCGCACTGCACGAGCCTGCCCTTGCCTGATGCACTGTCCTCGACGCTGGAGACGAAGGGCAATCCGGTTATGTTGCGTTGATGATAAGGGTCATGGAAAATGGTTTGCGTAATACCATAGGCGCGATCCTTCATCATTCCCTTGCTGCTCAGGACAAGAGTGGAAAGCGGCAGATTTTTTTCGAAATTTTCGCGCGCGGTGATACGGTAGTATGGTTCCGATGAAAAAAGATCTACCCAGGCTTCAAACTCACGCTGGTTTATCGCCCTTTCGTAGGAGGCATAAAGCTGCGCTATCCTATTCAATTCAAAATTGTCAGGCATCTTAAACCTCCATTACCTCGCGCCAGTATTTATACATGCCGCGGATCAGGTTCTCGCTTGCAATGACGTTGGCTTCTTCGGTACCGCGCCCACCCATGAGCGCAATCATCCGATCCGACGGATTGGCCGAGAAGCCTTCCTGAGAAAATTCGAGCACCTCTCCATCATCGGCAGAGACATAGCCCGAAGGACCAAACAGATTGGCCTGCTTGAGCCTGCGCGCATGCATTTCCTCGTCGTCGTCCTCAAAGCCGAAGTGAGTCCAGACAAAGTCAAAGGCATTCGGTCCGGATGGCTGGATATGCCGGGTGGAAAGGCTGTTGACCTGCTGCTGGATGATGACACTTGGGAACAAGGTCATCATAGTTGCCGTATATTCGCCCCACCATTCCTCATGGACGATGTCGATCTGGCTGGGATCGTTAAGGGCCATGTCCGCCTTGAAGCTCGTGACACCGGAAACGAGCTCGGCCTGCGCTTGCTGAACACTGCGCGTGCCCGCCATCACGGCATGGCGCTTTGTCGGATCCATCAGGAGCCTCATTTTGTTGTCAGCGCGCCACAGACCGAAGGTCACGAACCAGGTGTGCAGAAGGCCCGCATGATAAGGATCCTTGATGTTCTCCATCATCAACTTCCAGTTGGAAGGGATCCTCTGCTTGTTGTAGCCAAGGATGACGAGCTTGCGGCCATCGAATATCCGGTCGAAATAGCGCAACACCTCTTCGCCAAGATAATCTTCGAAACTCTCGACATCCTGATCGAAAGAACCGAAGATCACGCCCCCGCGTGTCGCAATTTTCAGCTTGCGAAGGCCATTTTCTTCCCGTTTGAAATCGGAAGGCATACCCCCGGAAAGCTTGCCGTCCTGGCGCAGTCCGCGCTGGTAAGGCACGCCGCGCAGATTGCCTTGCAGATCATAAATCCACTGATGATAGGGGCAGACGAATTCCCCAACATTGCCATCGCGAGCCCGGCAGAATTTCATCTTGCGGTGTGCGCACAGGTTTTCAAATCCGTTGATCGCACCGCTCTTGTCGCGCACGACGATGACCGAACGCTCCCCGATGACCGTGCGTTTGAAATCGCCCGGATTGGGAATTTCTTCCTCAAGCCCAAGGTAACACCAGTGCCCGTTGTAAAAGAGACGTTCCAGTTCACGCTCGTAAACCTCTCTATCGGTATAGATGCTGAGAGGAATATTCGCGCAATCTCCGCCTTCCCATCCGATCGCTTCTTTCAGGCCATCCTGTTTCATTGCCTTAACCTCCGGTCATCTATCCTGGTTGGGCTCGGTGATGAGCACCTCGATGGGCCGCAATTGCGAGATCGTTCCCACCATTTTGTCGCCGGGTGTTACCGGACCGACCCCGGCAGGCGTTCCGGTCATCAACACATCGCCTGGTTCAAGCGTGTCAAATTGCGAGAGAAAGGCGAGGCTCTCCGCCACGCCCCAAAGCATCATGGAAGTTCGGCTCTCCTGGCGGGCCTCGCCATTGACGGTGAGGACGATCTGCGAATCCGGCCACTCCTTGGCTTGACGGATCGCTCCGATCGGCGCTGATCGGCTGAAGGATTTGCCAAGCTCCCAGGGGCGCCCCTTTTCCCGCGCTTCGAGCTGCAGGTCGCGCCGGGTCATGTCGAGGCCCACAGCATAGCCGAAAATGGCTTCGATCGCCTCTTCCTGTGTGGCGTTTCGCAATGGCGCCCCCAGCACGGCCACCAGTTCGAGCTCATAGTGGAAATTGCTGGTCTGCGGTGGATATTCGAGTTCGATCGGATGGGCTGCATCCACCGCTGCATTGGCCGGCTTCATGAAGAAGAACGGCGGCTCGCGTTCATCCCGCCCCATTTCGCGGGCATGAGCCGCGTAATTCTTTCCCACACAGTAGATACGGTTGACCGGAAAGCATTTATCGCTCTCCTCGATCGTCAAGGTAGGAGATGGCGGAAGTTCAAAGCAAAGTTCGCTCAAGATAATTCTCCTGAAAATTCAGTCATGCACGTTACAAACGCGCCTCGCGCCACAAGCCGAGCATTTTCTGGACGGGCCGGTCCGAATAGCTGTAGAGAACCGTCTCTTCGGCCGCAGCGATTTCCAGCTGATGCCAAGAAGGCACGATGAAAATATCGTTCTGTGCGAAGGGGAATTCCTGGCCTTCGATAAAGGAAGTTCCTCGCCCCTCGAGGCAGACATAAATTGTTGAATCCGTGCAACGATAGGCTCGCGTGCGCATCCCTCGGGGCAAGAGCTGGAGAAATGCTCCGATCGTCGGGATGGGGGAGGAGCCCGTCGCCGGATCGATATAGCGAAGCTTGTATCCAAAATGGTCATCGGTCGGCGAACTGGCGATCTTTTCGACCGATCGGAGCGCATCGACATAGGGATAGACGAAGAGCTTGGTGGCCATCCCCTGCTCGCCTTCGAAATCGACGGGCAGCATGTTGCTACCGTAACGCGCACGCGCATCGCCCTCCGGTCTCTGAACGATCTGCGATTTTTCCGGAGCGCCCTCGCGAAAACCGGCGTTCAGCAATTCAACGATCGGAATATCGAGCCCGTCGAGCCAGATGACTGGCTGGTCACCTTCATTGCCATGATCGTGATAGGTCCAGGCCGGCGTAATGATGAAATCCCCGCGCCGCATGGTCGTGCGCTCGCCATCGACGGCCGTATAGGCTCCCTCCCCCGACAAGACGAGGCGGAGAGCCGATTGCGTGTGGCGGTGCGCAGGAGCCACCTCGTTGGGGAGGATCAGTTGAAGGCCCGCATAGAGACTGTCGCTAATGCGCGATTGCCCGCGCAAGCCCGGATTTTCCAGCACCAGAACCCGGCGCTCGGCCTCTTCTGCCGAGATAAGATCGCCCGCCTCCATGAGATAGTCCCGCGTCTGGGCAAAATCCCATTTGTAGGCTTGCGCGCGAGGAGTGGGCGTTTCGGGAACGAGCGCTCCGAGCACTTCCCACAAGGGGGTAAGGTTGTGAGGATCAATTTTTTCATAAAATGCCTGGCGGATATTGTGCCCTTGGCTCGCCGTCTTACCATCAGGAGACATTGACGCCCTCCTCTTCAACAAAATTGATCTCGGCCTCGGTGAAAAATATTGCGTCCTGATCGAGGCCAGCTTTCATCAGGCTCATCATGAGGGGCAAAACAGCGAAGCCGGGGGCGAAGACATTGGCCTGCTCCGCCTTGATCCGATGGCGTTCGAGCTGGATGAAATCGATCATCTCGGTCGTCGAACCACGTCGGCTGGTCAGCCTCATCGATGCCTTCGGCTGCGGTCCGTTGAACACGACGAGCTCGCTATTGGGCAGATGTTGCGTGCACAAATTGCAGATACCGTCGACCAGGTGCATGAAGGAGGCCGACGGCTGCAACAGGAACTGCACCGCTCGGTTCGGATTCTGCGCGATCAGCGCCTCAACGATCGAGCGCACCGCGACCATTCCAGGGCCAACCCCGCAAACCAGGGCAGCGGCCTCGTCTTGCGGCAGGACATAGCCCTTTCCGATGGGTCCGACGAGCTTGAATTCCTGCCCGGCGGACATCCCCTTCTTCAATTCAACCAGGAACGGTGGCTCTGTGTCTGCTTCGACAAGGAAGCTCAGGGTCGACTGACCAGGTGCATTGGCGGGAAACAGGAGAGGGGAGCGCCCCCGATCCATGGAAAGAGCATATTTCTGCCCTGGGAAAAAACGCGCCGGCCTTCGCCCGATATCGAAGTCAAACTGGATGACGTTGGTCTCTATCTCTTCAAGAGCAGTGATCCGGCCGCGATGATACTGGAAGGGGACGTTCACCGCCGGTCTGACCGATGGGAGACGCACCCCCATGTCCATCGAGATGTTTCTTTGGCACGCAAGAAAGGCCTTGTTCTTCTGCATCAGGACCGCCTGCTTGTGGCGATCGGGCGCAAACAGATCGAAAGGTTCCACCTCGCACATACCGCAATTGCCGGTCTTGCAGCTGTAAGAAATGGGCAGACCTTCCCGAAGAAGCACGTCGAGCAACCCTTCGCCTTCGTCGCATTGCACGATCCTGCGTATCGGTTTGACTTGGACGATCATGCCGATTTCAGCATTGCATTTCCTCGAGAACAGGATCGTGTCGCGGAAGCGCGACAATTTCAGGAGCCACATCGACGCGCAATTCGCCGATCTCGCTGATCCTCGCCTCGATCCTATCTCCCGCTTCGATGGGCCCGACTCCTTCCGGCGTGCCAGTAAAAATGACATCGCCAGGATTGAGTTGATACATCGAGGAGGCGTATTCGATCAGCTTGGGAACGTCGTAGACAAGATCGCGGGTGTTGGCCTTTTGACGAATCTGGCCGTTGACCCGCAATTCCAGGCCGAGACACCCCGGATCGTCAATCTCGTCCGCTGTGACCATCCACGGGCCAAGCACCGCAAAGCTATCAGCCGACTTGCGGAAACTTTGCAGTTCCGGCCCCCGGATGGTGATGTCCAATCCGACCGTATAGCCGGCCACATATTTCAGGGCCTCATCGCGCGTCACACCGTGGCACTGTGTGCCGATGATCACCGCAAGTTCGATCTCATGATCGATCCTGCGCCCTGGATAACGCAGGCGGATAGGTTCGCCAGCCCCGGAAAGGGCGCTGTTGGCCTTTAGGAACAGCCCCCAATGCCAGATGCTTTTGGTCATGTCGCGACCATGGGCAATTTCTTGGTTGGCCGCCGTTTCCTCGATGTGCGCGCGATAGTTGATCGGCGCGTTGATCAGCTTCGATGGGTTGGCGACAGGGGCTTCGAGCCGGACATCCGCGATCGGCGTGGGCGTGGCCTGTTCCTTCAATTCCGACATGAGCGGGAGCAATCGTGCAAGCTCCGCGATGAATATGTCCTTTTGCGGAAACGGCCAGCGGCTGTCGGGAAGGCAAGCCAATGCCCCGCTCACGTCGAAAACTTCATCGCCCTCGACGATCCCGACCCGATCCGTATTGAACCTGCAGATTCTCATCTGCTCCGCCTCTCTGTGTGTCTGCGCTCAGATCTCGAGCTCGTCGCCGCCATTGACGTTCATGATACCCCGCACGCCAAGGCCGCCATCGGTATTGATGACGACGCCCGTCGTCGGTGCCGCGTTCTCCTCAGAGGCGAGCAGGACATAAGGCCCGCAATATTGCTCGGGCGTCGGCGCCATACGCAGCGGCGTGATTCCGATGATCAGCTCGTCGAAACCCTCCATCGCCTTGAGGCTCTGGTTGTCCGTATCGGTCGCCTTGAGCCCCGAGAGATTGGTATGCATTCCGCCTGGCGCGACCCCATTGACCCGCACCTTGGGCGCCAGCTCATGAGCCAGTTGCCTCACCAGCCCGACCACCCCGTGCTTGGACGCAGTGTAGACCGGTCCGCCTCCACCAGTATAGAACCCGGAGTTGGAGATCGAGAAGATCATGTTGCCCTTGGAGCGGACCAGCTCGGGCAAAGCAGCGCGAGCGCCAAGGAGCCCACCCTTGAGGTTGACGGCCATCAGCTCATCGAAAGCGGCCGCCAGCTCATCCCCCTTGTATTCGGCAAGGGGCTTGAAAAAGTCAAAGACGCCCGCATTGGCCACGAAACAATCAAGCTGGCCAAAGCTCTCAACCGCCTTGGCAACCGCGGCTTCATTGTCGGCATAAGAGGTGACATCGCCAACATGAATCTCCACCTTGTCGCCCAGCTCGTCCTTGACCTTGGCCGCGCGCTCTGCATCGCGCTCCATGACGAGAATACGCGCGCCTTCTTTGACAAAACGCCGCGTCAGTGCCAGCCCAAGGCCAGCGCCTCCGCCAGTGATCAACGCAATCTTACCTTCCAACCAACCCATTCTTGTCCTCCTTGATCCGCACGCCGACCCAGCGCTCAAACAAGGTCGAGCCTACAGATTTCTTGCTTTATGCAGGCGCTTACAGGAACAGCGTCATATTACGGCCCTGCACACAGCGCTCCGGGAACGCAATGAAGCGCTTCACGAACTTGAACCCCTGATCCGGGGTGATGACCAGCTCGTCGTGTCGGGAATAGATGAAATCGTCGATCTCATACTGCCGACGCATGCGACGAAGGTGCCAATTCGTCCGCACGAAAAGCCTGTCTTTTGCGCTACCTTTGGTAACCTCGAGGTTTGTGCCGATCCGCACATAAGCCTCGTGTGGATTGACGCGCCAATTCTGCGGATGCAACTGCTGCTCCACACGTGCATTGAGCGCACCGTGATCATCGTCGTAGATGAAAACGCTGTCGGGCGGCGAATAGCGACGCTCTTCGATGTATCGCAGCTGTCGGCTGATTATGACATAACAAATGTCGGGATGGATCATCTCGTCGAGCCATTCCCGCACCCGCCCGGTATCGAGCAACCTCGCTTCGCGATTGGTGAAAGCCTGCACCCTGTGAAGCAGATCGTGATCGGCGATCAGCTCCGGATCGCCATCCCATACATCCGCGCCCATCGTTTTGACGATTTGATTTGCGTTTTCCATTTTATAGCATCCTGAAAGCCTAGATTTTGCAAAGGGATGATCAGCAATCGGCGTCGATCAATTGCTGCTTCCATCCCTCGTCATTCAGATCGAAAGCATCCCAAGAAGGAAGCTTCAGGATCTCGTCATAAAAGCGGTAGTATCCGCGGTAGGACGTTTCGCCGATCGCCGCCTGGCCGATCACGCCGGGCATTTCGTCCATCACCGTGTCGTTGCCGATCCCCATCTGGGCGTTGAGTCGCAACTTGCGCGACTGCCAACCTGTCGGTAGAAGCGAAGCCGATTCCATGTTGTCGTTGTCGTCAGCTTCCCAGTAGCCTGCGGTTCCGAAGGTTCCGTGTACGCCGTTGTAGATATCCCGCTTCAGATCCTCGGGCGTATCCTTTTCCGCGATCGCCCAGGTCCAAACTTCCGTCTCGCTCGGACCACGCGGCTGCCAGATCTTGAACGTGTTGGTCCCCCAAAGGTAGGAAACATTCGGGAACAACGAACCGTTGAGATGCGAACCGTAGAAACGTGCCTTGAGCTCCCCGTATTTCTCCGCGATCTTGCCCTTTTTCGTGGCCTGCCAGGCCAGGATTTTCTCGGCCGTCTGCGCGGGTTGGCCGCCCGGATTGACATCGTAAAGAATGCCCAGTCCGTGGCCAAAGCGCGTTGCAATCTGCGCACCAGCCCCTGCGGGGGGCAGCCTTTGATTTCCCGACATCGGGGAAAACATCGAACGGCTCACCGCCAAAGAGGAAGCATGAGTCCACCCAACGTGATAGGCATCACCAACAAAATTTTCAGTCGGCGCTTTCCAGTTGCAATGAACGATCGAGCGCGCCGGCGCACCGATCAGTTCCACACCCCCGCTCGCTTCCATCCAGATATCCAGATACCAGCGGACATCGCCCAGATAGTCTTCAAGCGAGATCGCCCCTGGATCGAAATTGCCGAACAGGAAGCCGCGATAGCTATCAACCTTTGCCACCTCTTTCAAACCGTGCGCGCAGCGGTCGATCTTGCCGCCATAAAGCTCCTTCTCGAAGGGGACGGTCGCCAATGACCCATCGGCGGCGTAGGACCACCCGTGATAGCTGCAGACGAAGGCACGCCGGTTCCCCGCCTCGACAGGGCATACGCGAGCACCGCGGTGCCGACAGACATTGAGAAAGGCCTTGACCGTTCCGTCCGCTTGGCGAACCACGAGGACTTCGTCTTCGCCCATTTTCGCAGTAACAAAGTCGCCATAATTCGGAATGGCCGACTCATGAGTGAGAAAGAGCCAGCAACGGCCGAAAATCTTCTCCATCTCCACCTCATAAAGATGTGGATCGATGAACATACTGGCGGATTGCAAACCACGCTTGGTGTCGATCAGGTCATCCATAGCATAAATCCCAATTTCAATTTTTCACTGGCTCGATAGATATTCATCAAGGAAGAACAATCGGTCGTTCCCCCACCACATTTCCTCGCCAATCATCATGATCGGCGCGCCGAATACGCCGCGCGAATGCGCTTCCTCATTGCTTAATCGGTAGGCATCTTCGGCTTCTTCGGAGTGAACATAGGCGAGAAAGGCATCTGGCTCCCACCCCAACTCGCTCGCTATCTCAGCCAGCAGATCCTCGCTCGACATGTCCTGCCCCTCACCCCAGGAATGGGACCAAACATGGCGGACATAATCCTCGTACTGCCCCTTGGCCTCGGCGAAAAACACGCCCTTATTGGCCAGCTCCGACTTCAGGGATGGAGGAAAGGAGATCGGGATCTTGTACCGCTCAGCCCAGCGATCGAGATCCTTACGCAGATAGCGCAACTTGATAGGCATCGACACATTGGGCGGACCGGTATTGCCTGCAGCCAACTTGGCCGCAGGCAGATCGATCGGGCGATAGCGCAGTTCATAACCGTGCTTGCGCGCAAGCTCCGGCAATTGGCTATGCGCCAGATAGGCAAACGGGCTCATGAAATCGAAAAAGAAATCGATCACCTTGGTGCGCTGCTCCATCACTCGCGCCTCACGCCAAGCTCTTGTGAAGTTTTGCCCAACGCCGCCCGGACTCGCGCCCGCCTTCGAGATAATCCTCGGGAACAATGTTGTAGGGCGGACGACAAGGACCAGCCTTCGTCCATCCTGCGGCATCCATCCGCGCCTTTTCGAGCGGGATGTTATAGGAAGAAAAGACCTTGAACGAGCCCTGCGGAAAGAGCGTCTGATAGGTCTGTGCCATCGCGCCGGTCAGCTCTTCGGCCTTGCTCCAATCGCCTGACGTCTTGGCCTGCGCCACCGCATCACGCAAAGCGATCACCGGGTTGGGACCGCATACCGCGCCGCTCGACCAGAAGGCCGTGCAGAATTCCGGATCGATCTTCGCCGCCGCATAGTAGTCAATATCGATCGGCAAAAAGCGGATCCGTCTTTTCGTCAGGTTGAGATCCGGCACCAGTGCGCCAATGCCCAGATATTTTGCAGTGACAACCTGCGGGATCTCGGAAACCTGCGCCCAAAAGGGGCGCGGGAATTCGAATTTGAAGGCCTCCGGATTTGCGTAGATGCAAATCGACATGTCGGGGCAGGCTTCCGCAAGATCGCGGTAGAACTGCACGGCCGTGGGAACATCGGGCGCGCACCACATCGGCGGACCGACCATGGTGCCATCGACCCCGATATCGCGCGCCGCGCGCGTTTCATCGATTGTGGTGCGCGTCGACAGGGTCGAAGTCCCCCCAAAGACAGGCACCCTGCCGCCTGCAGCCTCGACAAGCGCCTTCATGAAATCGCGCTTCTCATCCCAGGTCAGCGTGGCCACCTCCCCCAGCGAACCGAGCGTCAGGATGCCGTTGGCCCCTGAGTCGATCAGCGCTTTGACGACCCGCGCGGTTTCGTCGAGATCCACCGTATCGCGCGCATTAGGGTCCTCTGCGTTGGGCTTGGACGGTGTGGGCATGATGGCCCACACCCCCTGCACATCAGCCACCCCTACTCTATGACTAGCCATTGCAATAATCCGATCCTTCCTGCCTCTGGCTCAACCGTTCAATAACGATAACGAAGCTTGAGGAACCACTCGCGAGGACGAGAATAGCCCCCAGTCGTGGCGCCGGTCTGTTGAAGGTCGGAATATCCGCCCAGGAGATAGCGCTTGTCAGTCAGGTTCGTGACCCCGACTCTCACATCCCAGTTATCCCCGGGCAGTTCGTAACTCAGGTTCGCGCCAAACACGCTGTACCCTTCTTGGTAAAGCGCGGGCGTGTTGATCGCGTCCTTGAAGTGGCCACCCTTGTAGCTCCAGTCGCCATGGAGGCTGAGTGTGCCCGCATCGCCCTTGTAAAGCTCAGCGTCGAACGAACCGGAGGCTGTCCATTTCGGCACATGAGGGAAGCGCGAATTGACGTTCACCGGCGCGGCAGTCGGCGAAACCTCCCGGTAATAGGCATCGAGATAGCCAAAGCCACCCTGAATGGTAAGGAAGTCAGCCAGTTTCGCCTGCGTTTCGACCTCGATACCCCGGATACGCGCACGACCCGCATTGCGAACCTTCGGTGCGATTCCTTCGTTCACGACAATCTGAATGTCGGTGTAATCCGCCTGGAACGCCGCAATGTTGAGCCGCAGGCGACGGTCGAACAATTCGCTCTTGACCCCGACTTCATAGCTTTCCACGAATTCCGGCGCGAACGGCGTGGCCGCCGGCTCGGGCGGGAAGATACGCTGTGTGAAGCCACCGCTCTTGAACCCCTTGGAATAGGAGGCATAGATCAGCGTCTGGTCGGTGACCTTGTAGTCCAGTGAGAGCGCGGGGGTCCACTCGCTCGCCTTCGTTTGCACCTCGACAGCCGACAGAATATTGTCACCCTGCGGATTGAGCGTCGTATCCGGCGTAGGGCACAGCGCCGGATCGGGCGGAATGATTGGCGTCTGCCGCACGAAACAGCGGCTCAGAAGGAGCAAGGCGCCCCCGGTTCGATCGTCGGTGATCCGCTGGCGCGATGGGTCGAAACGCTTGGTCTCGTCGGTATAACGGATGCCCGGGGTGATCGAGAACCGATCCGTTACATTGATGGTTGCCTGGAGATAGGCCGCATAGCTATCGTTGTCGACATCACCGCCGCTGACAAAGTCTGCAAAGGCGAAGGTGAGAAGATTGCTATCGGTGGCCTTCTCCTTCAGGTAATAAAGGCCTCCAGTGAAATCGACCACGCCATCGAATAAAGTTCCGGTTAACTGGAACTCCTGCGAGAATTGCTTCTGATCGATATTGTTGAAGCTCTCACCAAGAGGAATGGGCGAGCCATCAAAATCAAAGGAGAATTGTGCCTTGGTTTCTCGATAGGCGGTAATTGACTTGAAGTCTACGGAACCGATTTCCCAATCGAGTGTGAGGTTTGTGCCCCACAGATCAAAATTGGAGAGATTCCGGTTCGTCCCCCAGGTTTTATCGATATTGTTGGTGAACCAGTGCGGCCCATAGCAATTGACTGTTGCCGGAGCCGGAGTTCCCACCGGTCCGCAATTGGGCGCCTGAAGCACCTTGTTCCAGAAGAAACTCTGAAAGCCACCATTGGTTACCGGAAAGCCACCCGCTACTCCGATAACATCAAATCCTTCAGACACTTGAAGCAATGTGTTGGCCGCGGATTGCTCGCGCCGCCGGTTGGCGTCGAAGCTGAGCGTCGCCTTGAAATCATCGGTCAGCTCCGCACGAATGGCAATGCGACCGCCCAGAGTGTCGACGTTGCCCTGGCGTCCCCCATCGGAAAGACGCTCCTGATAGCCATCGCGGGTCCGCAATCCGACCACAGCGCGAACAGCGACCCGATCGGAGACGGGGACATTGATCATCCCCCTGGCATCGAGACGATTGAAGCTACCGGTTGCGATCTCGCCTTCCAGATCAAAGTCATTGGAAGGCGGAATTGAATTGACGATAATGGCGCCCCCGATAGTGTTCTTGCCGAACAAGGTTCCCTGCGGTCCACGCAGGATCTGGATGCTCTGCACATCTCCAAGGTCGAGCAATGCCCCCGCTGTCCGCGCGACATAAACTCCGTCGTAGTATAGCCCCACGCCTGGATCGACGGTGATATTGAAGTCGGTCTGTCCGACACCGCGAATGAAGGTGGTGATCGATGCGCTTGAGCCGGAAATATTGGCGACCGGTTCAAGGCTTACGTTGGGCGCAAAACGACCTACATCGCCAACAGTATCCGCCTGACGCCGCTCAAGCGCCTCACTACTGAAGGCCGTCACGGAAATGGGGGTGTCCTGAAGATTTTCCTCCCTTTTCCGGGCGGTCACAACGATTTCATCCAATCCGCCCGATCGCGCCTGTTCCACGGCGCCGTCGCCGCCTTCGCCTTGGTCTTGAGCCTGCGCCGCAGAGCCTTGGTCTTGCGCATGAGCCGCAGAGCCTTGATCTTGCGCATGAGCCGCAGACCCCAGACTGACAGCCAAAGCCAATAGCGATCCGCGCACCATGACCGACCCGGTCAATTTCGTAGAGATATTTTTCTTACCGGTTGCTTCATTCATCAACATGCTCACCCCTCCCAGTTCGTTGGATCTGTTAATTCGACAGAGCTTTCAGGCATCGGCGCACGTCCACGCCTCACTCGGTTAGGTTAGAACCCAATTTAAAGGGGTCAGCGATATATGCACAGACCGATTGCCTGATAAACCATATCACCACATCGGATATTTGGCTCTCGCCAAAGGCCGCCCCCCTTCGCCATATCCCAGATGATATGCGGGCGGCGTGGAGAGGATGGCGCGCAGGCGGCATCGGCTGCGCCTTGCTTTCTGGATCGCACCGCCAAGAGGTCGAGCGATCACGCCAAGTCCTTGCGCCATGCGATCACGCAAACAGATCGCGAGGCCATGAAGTAATCCGAATCCAAGGCAGCCTCAAATCGAGCCATGCTGGCGTAGCGCATCGGCAAATTCGCTCGACCGAATCCGCTCTCACCCCCTTGATGGTTGCGTCGAATTCCGCCTACGACTTCGCAACTCCCGCACAGGCTACGACTTCAGCCTAAGGTCCATCCCATAGCCTTCTGCTTCATTGTCATGGCCAAGAATATCGGAAACGTAATATTCCTGCAAATCGCTCGACGGCCGTCCATTCCAGCTCGGCTCCCACAGCCAGCCCGATGGATTGGCGCAGTAAAAGGTGAGCGCCCGGTCATTGGAGTGCATCCCCAATGCCAGCGCAACATCGGTGCCTTCCTTGCGAATAAGATCATGCGTCCTGCCGAAATCGCGCAGATCGGTGTATTCAAACATGAAATGATTGATGCGCTTGGGCATCGGACCCATGCCAAAAGCGACCGAATGATCGCGCTCATTGCAGTGCATGAAGATCGGCTTGGCCGTCATCCCATTGGGCAGGGGCAAGTGGTATTCCACGTCGCCACGAAAGCCGAGCATTTCGTAAAAGGCATAGGCCGCGTCATCGTCCGACTGGCGAAGGATGCTGTGCCCCATGCCTTGCGCGCCAGTGACGAAACGACCGTGCATAGGCCGACCGGGATGGAAGGGACGATGGGCATCGACCTGCGGGCCATAGAAGATTTCCGTGGGATTGCCGCCCGGGTCCTGGAGCTTGAGCAAGCCAAGAACGCGCCGTTCGGCCGCTTCCTCGGGTGAACCGAAGGTGACCTCGACTCCATTGGCTTCCAGCAGCCGAGCCGCTTGATCGAGTTCCTGTCGGCCGGCCACGCGCCACCCCATGTAAGCAAGGTCATCCTGGCCATCGACATGAACGACGAAACGATGATGCCACTCGTCCATTCGAAGGTAAAAGCGGTCGCCTTCACCTTCGTCGCTGATCTCAAGGCCCATTATTTTTCCGGCAAAATTCTTCCATGCATCTGCGTTCGAAACCGAAAGGCCCATGTAGCCGAGCTCAATAATTGGACCAGACATCTATTCTTCTCCTGACTGAGATCTTATTCGATTTTTCAGCAAATGCGTATCAAAGAGGAAGCGCCATCATCGTGCGGACGATGTCATTGTCGAGCACGCATCGCCGCGACAAGAGGAGCAATTCTCCGCCCTCGTTCCGGATAAATTCGTCTTCATATTGGCCGGTCGCGTAAACGCTCGGCACTTCCTGTTCGCGCGATTCGTAAACCACGAAGGGCGCGGTCGCCTTGATCCGATCGCCTGTTGCCTCGTGGATCTTGCATGCGCCGATCAGGTGGCGCAGGTTTGCCTTTGGATAGATGCTCGCATTGAGCAAGGCATTGATCCGGTCGATAAGCTGGGGTTTGCGCTCGAAGAAGAGGAAACCCGCCGGAAGATCTTCCGATGCGCTGTCCTTCGTCAGGACGTGATAGCCGCCATCTTCCGCAAAGCACTCCGGCCAGTTGGAAACGTCATTGTCGACAACATAGACGTAATGCGTATTGAAACGATCGACGGCCGCGGCAAGCCCCTCCATCTTCCGATCGCCTGTCATTGCCCTTCTCCCGCGCGCATCAGTTTAAGATAGCCCTTCCAGAATCCGCGCACAGCATTCTCATCGAGCCCCATCGGGACCGTTGGGTTTTCGGCTTTCTCAATGTCCATCAGGATGAGCGAATGGCCGTCAGGGCCCTTGATGCCATCGGTGCAGATTTCGACCGCCTCTCCATCTTCAACCGAAACATAGCCAGCCGGCCCGACCATGTTGATGGCCCGCAAGCGGTGACGTGTCATGTCCTCCTCATCATCTTGGAAACCGAAATAGGTCCAGACAAGGTCCATGGCGCCCGGTTCGCGGACGATCATGTGCCGCACGGCAAGGGCCTGGCCAATCTGCTGCAATACGACGGATGGGAAAATCGACTGGATCGAAAGGGAAATGTCGTCCCCGATATCCTGTCGCAATTCAAGCAATGTGGGGTCAAGCAAGGTCATCGCGTCGAGCGGACGGGCGGTTTCCTCCTTGTGCTTCTGAGGATCTTCTGCTTGCTGCGGCTTGCGGATCTGGAACGAGTTGTGAAATCCATAAACCTCGTCGATCTCGGCCTTGGAATCCTGAGCAGGACGCCACAGCCCGAAAGTGGTGTAAAACAGGTGCAGCAGGCCGCCATGGTAGCTGTCACGGCTGTTCTCGGCATAGAGCTTCCAGTTCGCCTCTATGCGTTGCGCAACCCGTCCGATTACCTTGGTTGGGCGGACAAAGATCCGCTCGATGGCCCGGCACATGGCCGGACCGAGAAAGCTGCGCAGATCGGGCGCCTCATCCGAGAATGTTGCGAATATCATGTCGCCCACCTTATCGACCCGTAGCGGCATCATCCTGTGCGCCTTGATGTCAAAGCTTGCGGGCATCCCGCCCTTGCCCACCATGCCGCGGCGATAGGGAACCGAGCGCAAGGCGCCGGTCGCATCGTAAGCCCATTGATGATAGACGCAAACGAAGGCGCCGCCCTCCGCCCTTCCTCGCGCATTGCGGCAGACCTTGGCCCCCTTGTGCACGCAACGATTGACCCAAGCGTGCAAGGCGCCATCCTTGCCCCCGACCAAGACGACCGGAGTTTCGCCGACGAAGGTGCTCTTGTAGCAATTCTCTTCAGGAACCTCGCTTGAAAGCCCAAGGAAGCTCCACACCGGACCCCGGAAAATCCTTTCCTGCTCGAGGGCAAAGATCTCGGGATCATCGTAGACCCGGTAATCTATGCTGCTCGGCGTCGAATGTTCCAGAGTTCGTATCGTCGACATTATTGCTTTCTCCAATCCAAAACCGCTCACAGAAAGCTATCAAAGAACAACTGATCTTCTGGAACATTGAATTCCAGCTGCAGCATTCTGAGCAATGCGTTGGTCATCGGCGGAGGGCCACAGAAATAATAACCAAAGCCGCCGAAATCCAATGCGTTCTCCTTGAGATACGCGGCAAGGACCTCATGGATAAAGCCCTTGTATTGCACGCGCGAAGCTCCCGCCTCCCAGGCGCCTTCCTCGCCTTCGGAAGTCGCTTCGATCACTTCAAACCGATGCCCGTCCGGGAAAAGGCGGTCGAGTTGGCGGGCCGCGCACAGATCCTTGGCCTCGCGCCCACCGTAAAAGACCATGACGCGCTTGCCCGCCAGCTTCTCGCTCCGGGCGATACCAGCGGCAATCGACAGGATGGGCGAAAGGCCTGAACCACCGGCCACGAGAATGATGTCTCTTGGCGTTTCCTCTCTCAGGTAGGCGGTGCCATAGGGTCCATCGAGCTCAAGCCCTTCGAGCGCTTCGCGCTCGTCGAACAAGCGGTTCGAAGCGGCGCCACCGGCCATCCGCTTGATCACGAATGACCATTGCCCCTCGGCATTGGCAAGGTTGGCCATCGAATAAGCCCGCTCGCCCTCGACACCGGGAATCGCCAGCATCGCATATTGACCGGGCTGGAAATCGGCCTTTCCATCCTCGCTGGCAAAGGTGAATTCGGCCAGATCATGCGTGATGGGTCGGAAACCGACCAACCGGACCGACCTTCTTTGCGGCAAGACAACGGGACGAAAACGATCCTCGACACGGGCCTCCACCACACAATCGGAAAGGGGGCGGCACTGGCACGCCAACAACCGCCCCCTCTTGCGCGCACGCGCGCCAATCCCCGGCGCTTCGGGCCAGATGTCCTCGATTTCGCCTTCCACCAGCTCGATCTGACACGAACCGCAGCCGCCCGAATTACAGTCATACGCCATGCCGATACCGCTGCGCAGGGCCGCGCGCAAAAGCGGATCGCCCGGCTCGGCATGGAAGTCGATATCGCTGTCGGCGATTCGGATCGAGACCTTGCCGGGGCATGAACCCGTCTTCATGCGCCGAAGACCCCCATCGGGCCATCGTCGGGCGAGATGATGACGCTCTTGGTTTGCGTGTAATGGTTGAGAACTTCGGCCGCAAACTCGCGGCCGAAGCCGCTGCCCTTGTAACCGCCGATCGGCATGCCGCCGACGAAGTTGTAATAGCGGTTGATCCAGACGGTTCCCGTTTCCATCCGACGCGCCATGCGGTGCGCACGATTGAGATCGCGCGTCCAAAGGCCACCACCCAGACCATAGAGATTATCGTTGGCCATGCGAATGACCTCATCCTCGTCGCTCCATGGGATCACGACATTGACCGGTCCGAAGATTTCCTCCTGCGCGATACGCATTTCATTGCGCACACCGGCAAACACCGTCGGCTCGATGAACAACCCGTCCGGGCAAGCCTCGACCTCGCGACGGCCACCCCCAATCAGGCATTGCGCGCCTTCCTTGCGCCCCGCATCGATATAGCCCAAGATCTTGTCATACTGCATCCGCGAAGCCTGCGGCCCCAGAACCGTCCCCGGTTCGGTAGGGTCGCCCGAAGGCACGCGAGCAAGCAAGGCCAGGAATTTTTCGGTGAATTCCTCGAGAACATCCACGTGAACGAAGGTCCGGCTGCCGGCAAGGCACACCTCGCCCTTGTTGAGCACAGTCGACATTGCAGCCCCTTCGGCCGCGCCATCGAGATTGGCATCGGCGCAAACGATGTTGGCCGACTTGCCACCGAGCTCCATGGTCTGGGGAATGATGTTGACCGATGCGTATTGGATCAGCTTTTGCGCCGTGGGACGCGAGCCGGTGAACGCCACCTTGCGCACCAGGGGATGCGTGACGAGCGCCTCGCCGATATTCGGCCCATAGCCGGTCACCACGTTGAGAACGCCCGGCGGCAGGAGATCCTGCACTTCCTTGACAAATGCGAGAACCGAAAGACAGACCGTCTCGGCCGGCTTGAGGACAACGGTGTTGCCCGCCGCTAGCGCGGGCGCAATCTTCGACGCCATCATGATGAGTGGCACGTTCCAGGGGATGATCTGGGCGCAAACCCCCAGCGGCTCGCGCAACACCAACCCCAAGCCGTTCGGCACCTCCATGGTGAGACCATGAATCAACCATGGCATCCCGGAAAAGACCTGGAACTGCTCAATGGCCATCGGGATGTCAAAATGCATCGCCTCCATGAACGGCTTGCCATTGTCGAGCGTGTCGATCATCGCGAAATCCTCGGCCCGCGCCTTCAGCCTGCGCCCCATTTCGGCCAGGATCTCCTGGCGCTGGGCCGGCGAAGTCGCAGACCAGGATGGGAAAGCCGCCGCCGCTGCCTCAACGGCACGCACAGCATCCTCCCCAACGCCTGACTGGATCTTCGCTAGCGTCTGGCCGGTCGTCGGATCGACCATGTCAATCGTCTCGCGCGAGCGAGACTCAACCCACTCGCCATTGATGTAGTGCCCGTAAACCGGCTGGAGCAACTTTTGCGCCAATTCCTGATGGCGCTTAATAACTGATTGATCCCCAGTCATCTTCCTCATTCTCCTGCACTAGGCCCATTTCACGGGCTAAATGAATTCAATTCACGCCTCGTCAAATTCAACCAGGATGTCATCGCCATCGACCTCGACGTTGTAGGTCTTGAGCGGTATTTCACATGGAAATTCCCTGGCCTCGCCGGTTCTCACATCGAAGCACCCGGAATGAAGCGGGCACTCTATAACCCCCTCCTCGAAAAAACCGTCGCTGAGCCGGGCGACGGCATGCGTGCAAATATTGCTGGTCGCGAATAATTCTCCATCCAGGTTAAAGATCACGATTGGAGGCAGCCCCTCGATGTCCACGGGAAGCATCTCCCCCGGCGGAACTGCCTCAACTTTTGCCACTGCCTTTCGCATGTGCTCACCCGCGCCTTATCCAGAATTCAAGTCACCAAGTTTCCTAATACGGATAGCTTGGAACCTCATTGCGTCAAACAGCAGGTTCAAATAGACTCCATCACGGACAGTGATATATCCTCGAATACCCGAGTCTCCCGAACGCGGTGGGCGGCCTGCGGAATTGAGGCGAGGTTGCAGAACCCGGGCACCAGTCCTTTGGCCTGGGCAGTCGGGGTCGAGAACGGACAGAGGCGCAGCCAAGGCGATTGTGCGCCATGTTGGGCCTGTTTACGCTGCGGAACGATTTCTTGGTTGAGGGAAGTTGGTGTGGTGAAGATCCGCGATGTCGACCTGAACTTGCTGCGCGTCTTCGAATGCGTGTTTCAAACCAGAAAGGTTGTGGAGGCAGCCGAGATCCTTGGGATCTCGCAGCCTGCTGTCAGCAACGCGCTCAAAAAGCTGCGCGAGCTGTTCAACGATGAATTGTTTGTCCGCACCAGGAGTGGCATGACCCCGACACAATACGCCATGCAATTGGCCGAACCGATCTCCTACGCGCTCAAGACGCTCGAAATCGCCATAGAGGCATCGGAGAGTTTCGATCCCAGGCGCGACAAACGGCATTTCGTAATCGCAACCTCTGACCTGGGAGATATGTATTTCGGGCCAAAATTCATTTCTCATATTAGAGACATATCACAGGATATAACTATAGAGTTTGTTAGAAACAACAGGCCACATATTGTCGACTCTTTAGAAAATGGTGAAGTAGATATACTTCTCGGGTTTCGGCCCGATCTCATAACGAACATGTTCGTATTCCGTCTATTTTATCAGGGTTGGAGCATTTTGGCCCGTAAAGATCATCCCATATTTTCGAGCAAAGCGCCGCGCGAGGACCTGCTGGCCTGTCGCTGGATTGGCGTACGCTCTGAGGGATCCGGATTGGCAAGCGTGAATGCCGAATTGCTCAAGGTGGGCATGGATCGCAACATCGTGGTCTGGACATCCAACTTCGGGACGCTTGCCCCTTTGCTAGCGGTCGGCGATCTCGCCGCCTGCGTACCGGAAAAATACACCACAGTGATCGACGAGGCTTTCGGACTGAAAAGCATGCCATTCCCGGTTGATCTGCCCAAGCATTCCATCAGCTCGGTCTGGCATTCCAGGGCGCATAACGATCCTGCAAATCAATGGCTCCGGCAGCAAGTCAGCATACTTTTCAAGGAGGCCTGACGATCTCCTGCCAGCTTTCATCATCTTTGGTGCAATTCCGGACGGCCTCTGAGAGTCTGATTCGAAATTATCCAGCGTAATTTCATAGTCTTGCGATGCGACGTGTGAAGAGTTGGATTGAGGCGATGAAGAGCTAGGCGGTTGCTGAGGCGATGGTCTGCTCGAACTCCTAGGCAAGACGCCGGTTACGACCGAGCCATGCAAAGGTCCGCTCGACGACCCAGCGTCTGGGCAAGACCTCGAAGCTCTTGGCGCGGTCGGACCGCTTGATGATCTCGATCGTCCTGTCCGCCGTCAGCGCCCATGGCACAGATTTGAGGTTGTGATTTAAGGAGGGTTTGGGCTTCGTCGCAGTGACGAAGGAACGAAGATGAAGCCCAAACCCTCCAATGCAAAATCGCCGGTGAAGGCCCCCGCTGAGCGGGTGGTGAAGGCCATCCGCCGCAAGACCCGTCGGCATTTTTCCGCAGAAGACAAGATCCGGATCGTTCTCGACGGCCTGCGCGGTGATGACAGCATTGCCGGGCTGTGCCGCAAGGAAGGCACGCGAGAGCCGCAGAACGCGGCGCCATGCTGCTCATCGATGAAGCAGACAGTGTCCTCTACAAGCGCGAGGCCGGGCAGGCGCGACAGGCCATGCAGCGCGATGGTGACACCAAGGGCGCGCAGAGGCTCACCAACCGCATGACGGACATGGCGAAGGGGCTGAAGCGCGACGCGCAGGTTGAATCCCTGCTGCGCAGCCGCACCCGCGAGCTGGGCATCAAGACAGAACTCGGTCGCGATCTGGCCCGCGACCTTGCCACTTCCATCTCGATGGAGCGGAGCCGGTCAATCGGCATGGGCCTGTAGGAGAAGCGCGATGGATACTGACACGGATGACGTGGAACTGACCCTGGACCTTGAGCCGGAGCCGAAACCCGACCCGGCCACCCCGGATACCGCAAGCGATCCCGCCGCCGAGGCTTTCGCCCGCTTGGAAGGTGAATTGGCTTTGATGCGCCGTGCGGTTCAGCACCTTGCCGCCGAGCGCGCCGACATTGTTATTCCCGACTACGGCGCGACTCTCACCGACTTGGCCAAGCGAATGGGCGCGATCAGCGAGAGCCTGAAGGGAATGGCGCGCCATCCCGCATTGCAGATGACCCCTGACAGCATTGGCAATCAGATCGCCGCCGCAGCCGAAGCCGCGCGACGCAGCGATCAGGACAGGATAAGCCAGGCTCGGAGTGACTTGAACTACGCCGCCCAGGAAATGCGGAGCGTCACTTCCTATGCGCGTACCGCTGCCGAGCAGCGGCAGCAGCTCTACCAAGTAGCGGCCGGAGCCTTGCTGGCAGGTATTCTTGTATGGTCTTTCCTTCCCGGCACCATTGCCCGCGTAATGCCGGATAGCTGGTACTGGCCCGAGCACATGGCAGCGCGGATGGTGGGCGCATCCTCTCGGTGGGACGCAGGCGCACAGCTGATGCAAAGCGACAGCCCCGAGGCATGGAATGCACTGGTGGAGGCCGCTGACATCCAGCGCGACAACCGCGATGCCATTGACGCTTGCCGGAAGACCGCTGCCACATCGCAGCAGCCAGTGCGATGCACCGTCAAGATTCGTCCAAGCAGTCGAGAAGGGGAGACAGCAGCAACGCCAGCGGGGGCCGCGATGTTGCAAAGACTGCCATTCACAGCGTGATGCGCATTCTCGGTCAGTCTTGCGCACCCGATAGTCCTGGAAGTTCCCTCTATGACCCGCAGCTGTCGCGAGCGGACACCAATCTTGCTCGACTTTCGGAGCAGTTGGCAAACTCGCCGGACCGTGGGTGGAGCCTGCTGCTTTCGGGGCCATCCGGGACAGGGAAGTCAGCGTTTGCAAGGCATCTCGCCGAGGTCATGGGCATTGAAGTCGAAGAGCGACGGTGCTCGGACCTGATGAGCCCTTATGTCGGCGAGACCGAACAGAACATCGCCGAGGCTTTTGCAAGGGCGGCAGAACGCGGCGCCATGCTCCTCATCGATGAAGCAGACAGTTTCCTCTACCGGCGCGAAGCGGGACAGCGGAGCTGGGAAGTCAGCCAGGTCAATGAGATGCTCGTCCAACTCGAACATTTGCGGACACCGTTCGTCGCCACAACGAACCTCGCCGACAAGCTGGATGCGGCAACGCAGCGGCGCTTCACCATGCGCGCCACCTTCAGGCCGATGAAGACGGACCAGGCTCGCAAGCTCTTTCAGGCACACTTTGGCCAGGTCTGGCCGGCAGAGTGGCCAGTCCATGAGGGACAAACGCCGGGTGATTTTGCCGTCGTCGCGCATCGCGCTCGCTTGCTGTCAGAGCGCGAGCCGACTGTTCTGCTGCGCTGGCTGCGCGAGGAAATTGAGGCGCGCGGCGACCAAAACTGCGGAGCGATGGGCTTTCATATCCCTTCAACAGCGGCAACGACGCCAACCAACATCGATAAGCAGAACCTCAGGGCCGCATAAGTGGCCCGAGGAAGGTTCGACGAGGATATTACCGAGCTATCGAATTCGTCCCGACACCAGTGCCACGTACCCCCATCCTCGTTCGGCCACGACCGCCCCCAGATCGCCATCGTTTGTCTCATTTGGGTGAAATCTGATCACCGAGCTAACACGCAGATCAGAATTATTGCTTCCGGCACCATGCTTCTTCGCCAGAAATCCGATCTGACGCACTGCGCCCGAAGCGCTTCGATGTAGCAGCGCCTTGTTCGCACCTAGCCCTCGCCCGCCGAGCAGCACGGGATCACCCACTTTGACTTCGCGCTCGAGATAATCCTGACATCGCTCCGGCTCAGGATTGAAGCCGCTTCGTTGCAATGCCCAACCGAGTCCAACATCCTCAGGAGACCCGATGAGCACACATCCGTCGGTTTGCTGGCCATCGAAGGGAGCGGGTGAGCTTCTCGCCCAGCTATGCTCCCGATCTCCGACAAATTGCCACAAATTGCGTTTGGCCCTGGTCATTGCAACGTAAAGAAGGCGGGCTTCCTCTGCGGCGTCCCCTTCCAGATCCGCATGCCTGCCATGGCGGCTCTTTCCGAATGGAAGGGTTGATGGGAGGATGACAACGCTATCGAACTCGAGGCCTTTTACCTTGTGAATGGTGGATACAACAACGGTCGAAGCCGTCGCGGCCGTTCCCATAAGGCGGCTTAGGTCATCGCTCCGCAACTCTTCGACGAAGCGGATCAGTGATGATATGTGCGGAAAGGCCTGCTCTTGGCAGCATAACTCCCAAAGACTTGCCAAGCTAACCATATCTCCCCCGGGTGCTTTGCCCTCGGGGGTGTCCATGTTGCGGATGAATTGGTCGACAAGCTTGTCAGCCAATTGCGCCGAAAGCGCACGATCTGACTTGGTGACTTCAGCTCGAAGAAAATCGAGCCAGAGACCAACGTGACGAAGATTGGCCACCCGTAGGTTCGCCGTTCCTTGAACTGTTATTCCGGATATGTGGGGCTCAAGCAGCCGATGGACTTGAGCAACTTCGGCGTTGGAGCGACAGAGGATAGCTACCGTCTCTCCTGAACGACCGCCAATCCGGTTCCATAATCTAAGTACTTCATTGACGGCGTCACCAAACGATTTCCCGCGCCAATCAAGGCGATGGCACTCTGATTCAGCAGGTGCGTCTTGCCGGGGAACGAGGGTGGACTTCTTCAGGCGGTGTGAGCGAGCCGATCGGTCAAAGAACGCGGCAATCATCGCCTGACTCTTCTGAACGATTTCCTTTCCGGAACGGAAGTTTACCGACAGCAAGAGCTGTTTGAGGCTGTCGCCTCCAAAGTCCTGTGCGAAACGGTCGAAGTAGGTTTCGGAGAAATTCCCCGCCGGGCGCTGCCACCTTAAAATATCCTGATCATCGTCCCCGATCACCATGATACCTGCACGAAACTCGCTGCCTTGGTGTAGTGAACGCAGGATGGCATAGACTTCGTCGGTGAGATCCTGAAATTCATCCACCAGAATACAGCGAACGTCACCGGAAACCGCGCGACGAAACCCAACATCTCGATCCATGCGCCGGGCAAACTCGGAAAGAGCCCCGTCCATCATGGATTCTTCGCCCTCCCAGCCATCCCTGGCGAGGTGTCGCATGGCAAATGCGTGAATGGTCGAAACGCGAAGTCTAGATGCGTAAGCGGCATAGCCAAGTGATCTGAACAGATCGCGGATCCTACGCCTGATTTCGAAAACCACCGCACAATTGAATGCGAGCACGACAATCTGTGACGGATGAATGTGCTGCTCGCGTATAAGGTGAACGATACGTCCCACTAGCACGAAAGTCTTGCCCGCCCCTGGCCCCGCGTTGACCAGCAAATGCTGGTTGTACGGATGGCACACGGCTTCCCACTGCGCAGGCTCTTCGGAAGTCCTGAATTTCTCGAAGAACTCTACCGCTTTGGTGGCCCGCAGCTTTTCCTGCATTTGGACGATAATGCCCGAGTTGTGCGGAGCATCCTCATCCTCATCGATTTCCTCGATTTCGCCCAGCTGAGTCTCAAGAAAATCCTTCAGACCACTTGCGTCAGACTTCGAAAAATAGCCGGTAATGAATGCCTCTTGGGCATCTGCCCGCACGTTCGCAAACAGTTCCATCGCAAGGTTGCGCGCTTCGGAAAAATCATTGACTTCAGCAAGCTCGCTCCACAGTTCCTCATCGTCGGGCTTGGTTTCGCCAAGAAGCACAACGTGCGAAAACTGGACGATATCAACGCTCATACCGACGAGATTCATCGTCGCCAGAAGGCCAGCCGTTTTCTTGAGATCCTGCTCGCGGAATTTCTTCCCAAAACTCGCGTCTCGAACCCTTTCAACGAGCTTGGATACGGCAATTCGTTCATCTGACTTTTTAAGGACGTCAAACACCGATTGAGCGCCGCGAACCAGTGCCTTACGGCGTAGATCGGCATTTCGGCCTTCAGAAGATGCGAGCTTAGCCTCCCAAAAAACTGTTTCGTCGGCGTTCGCGATTTGTCGAAGGCGGACGCCAGACGATCGCACCAAAGTCCGAAACCCATTGATAAAGGCGCGTTCATAGCGGCGTCGGCGCCGAACGGCTTCGTCGTCGGTCTCGGCTAGCGTTATTGGTTCAGCCTCGCGTTCTTGATCCCCCTGTTGGGCGGGCCCTTCTACGGCGACCGTCCGAATGAAAGGTTCGATCTCCACCAATTCGAATGGGTGGAATTCGACGCTGGCATTCTTGGAAAGCTTGTCCAGCAATCGCTTCGCGGCGTCATCGACGAAGCGGAAGAGCGTTCGAATGTTGTCTTCACGCTCATCTCGTGCCAACCGCCTGAGAGAGAACTCGATTTCCCGATTTAGCGAAACACCGCCGCGCTTTTCGAGATCTACCAAACCTGCCAGGACATCGTCATTTGAATCCATCGATCGCAGACGAAATCTGATCTGGGAAAGATTGACGACTGCCGTTCGGCCCGATTGATCCGAGCCTGTCGCCCGTCGCCCGCTAGAGCGGCTTGCAGGACTTGCGAACGGCTCGATTTTGCTTTGGTCGGAAGTATCGCTGAAGACCAGTCCGACGATATCGGCGAGGCCCTCGAGCAGCCGGCCGAGCAGGCCCGTTTGACTTGCCCTCCCTCCGCGGCTCTCCGCCTGACCAGCAACACTTAAATTATCGGCGTCGGCATTCTCGAGGTCGAGAAGCAGCTGAGCCAATTCGCCAAGCGGCCCTTCCTCTTGTGAGATCCTCTCAAGAATCTGGGGAGAGATTCCGATTGTTAGGATGTCCGCGAGCGAGCCAGAGAGCGTGAGTCGCCCGGCACGTTCCAGCCAATAGATGGCCATCCGCAGCCTCGTGGCAGCCGCTCGCCTCTCCGTCTCAGTTTCTAGCGGTTGATAGCCTTCTGCGGGAACGATCGCGAGCGACTGTCCGTCGACGCTATGAGCCTTACCTCGAATTTCCGAGAATATGTCATCAATGTCCTGAGGCCTGAGAGTATTGCGCGCGCGAAGGTCTCGTATGTGTTCGAAATCCTCGTTCGAAAAGGGAAGCAGAGCGCTGAGATTGGTTAGCCTTGCCTGCTCGCGCTCGGCTTCGCCACGACCAATCCGGCCGACCTCTTGAAGATAGTCTTCCAGATAACCGGGCGGCGACAAGTGGACGACCCAATGAATATCGGGAATATCCATTCCCATGCCGAACGCCTTGGTGGCAACGAGAACATCGAGTTCACCATCGCGGAAATCGGCGTAAACCTCTTCCTTTGTCGCGGCATCAAGTCCAGCATGGTAGAATTCGGCGTCGGTTCCGCTGTCATCTGACAATCGCCTGGCAAGGTCTTCCGCGAGGCGCCTGGTGGGAACAAAGACAATAACAGCGCTTCGCTGGCCGGTGTTGAGCCGGTTCTGTTTGGCGTCGGAAATCGCCTTCTCGATGAGCGGCAGACGTTCTGCCATTTCTCTCTCGAGATCGTCCTGACCAATTCTGCCACGAACCCTCCGCGGCAGGATTGAGATGTGAGACCTGATCGGGTGGGCAAAGGTTTCGGGCCGAACCAGCATTGGCAACCTTTGACCGTCGTCAATACCCGATACGATGGCTTCGAGGCGTTCCTTGTCAGATGCCGTAATCGTCGCGGACAGCAGGAGGAATGGTGTAGGCTCAGCACCCACGTTTTCACGGCACTTCCGCAGCAAGAGGTCTGTTGCAAAAAAGTAATCGGGTCTGAATTCGAAGCCCCACTGGTTTACGCAATGCGCTTCATCGATCACCACATGATCCAAGCCGCCATCCGAGTGCATTCGCTTGTCGAGAACGTCCAGGAAGACAGCGCTTCTCAAGCGCTCGGGTGCTACGTACAAGAGCACGACCCGATGGTCGAGGACGCCTTGCAAGACCTCTTCGATTTCGTGTTTCGGACGGTCACCGCTCAAGAAATCTGCCGATTCTGCAAAACCCAGGTCGCGCAGTCCTTCGACCTGATCGCGCATGAGCGCCTTCAGCGGAGAGATGACCAGCGTAAGACGCCGGTTTCTCAAGCCGCGGCTCAGCGCGGGCACCTGGAACAGGACGGATTTCCCTTCGCCGGTCGGGAGCGAGACAAGCACGTTGTTGGTTCGCTCACAAATCGCTTCCATTGCCGATCGCTGCGATTCTTTGAAACCTTCGACGACCCTCGACGAACCACCTTTGGGATTCCAATTCTCAACGAAGAATGGTGACACGCCTCGAAGAGGAGACCCGGATCGGCAAAGGCGGGACCCTGGCGGCGCAGCTGTCGCGGCTCGACCTGATCGTGCTTGACGAGCTCGGTTATCTGCCGTTCGCCCGCTCGGGAGGGCA
>NZ_RZUL01000006.1 GCF_004005485.1 Sphingobium algorifonticola | reverse complement strand
GCCGACAATCCTAACGGCCCCAGCATTCAACCTTGTCAGGCAATTATCTGGAGTGAAATCATGGAAAACCGAAGGAAACCTGCGCCTCCCGCCACCACGCTCGACATAAACTGCGACTGCAAAGAATTCCTGTAATGTTGAGCTCAACATTACACATATTCGCGTGGGGAGAGGTCGATCTCGAGATCGGCGCGCTCGTCGGGGCTGAGCTGCCCCAACCGCCGATCAAGGATCGATTCCGCGGTCGTCACGAGCTGCAGCACCACCGATTGTCCCGCATCGAGATGATCCTTCACCGCCGCGATCACCGTCGGCAGCTTCATCGAGAGAAGGAGCTGGCCGAAGAAGCGCTGCTTGGTCGATTCGAAACGCGACCGGGCCGCCGCCTTGGCGCCGCTGTTGAGCGTGGCGTTCTCAAGCCGGTCAACCACCGCCGTCAGTTCGAGCGCCATTTCCATGTTGCGATGGATGATGGCCCAGGCATCGGCATAGGCGTCGTAGACAGCGATCTGGGCGGAGGTCAGTTCGTGGCGCAGGATGTCATATTCGACGCCAGCGAAGCTCAGCGCGCGTGCGGTGTAGAGGCCCAGGGCCTTGAGGTCGCGCACCACCAGTTCCATCGCGGCGATCCCGCCCTTGCGGATCTGGCTGATGAATTGCTCGCGATTGGCGAAGGCGGTTTCCGGTCCCCAGAGTCCCAGGCGAACCGCATAGGCGAGATTGTTGACGTCCGATGCGCCGGTCGCCGAGGCATAAAGCACCCGGGCACCGGGCAGATTATTCTGGAGCAGAACGCCGCAGATCCCCTGCTGCGACCCTTCCTTCTTGCCGAGCGCGCCTTCGCCGCCCGCGACACCGCCCATTTCATGAGCCTCGTCGAAGCCGATGACGCCTTCGAAATCCTCCCCGGCCCAGTCGATGATCTGCTGGAGACGGCTGGCATCGCCCCGCGAAGACCGCAGCGTCGGATAGGTGACGAACAATACGCCCTGCTCGAGCCGGATCGGCTCGTCGATCTTCCAGTTGCCGAGTGGCTGGATGTCGGCCGCAAGACCGCCGAGCGCATTCCAGTCCCGGCGCGCATCCTCGAGCAGAGCCTCGTTCTTCGAGACCCAGATATTGCGGCGCCGGCCAGCGAGCCAGTTGTCGAGGATGCAGGCCGCTACCTGCCGGCCCTTGCCCGCCCCGGTGCCGTCGCCCAGGAAATAGCCCTTGCGATAGGCCTTGCCGTCCTCGGCCTCCTCCAGCCCGACGCCCTCCCTGGCAGGCCGGAAACGCCCGGGGAGGAACTGGCTCCAGGCGTGGCCGGCATAGACCACGGTTTCGAGCTGCGAAGCAGACAGCAGGCGTTCGCTTACCGTGCGTTCGGGCAGGTTCGGCACATAGGCCGGCACCGGCGCTGCGATCGAACCCATGGCGACGGATTCGACAAGGGCGGTGGGATGTTCGCCGGCCGCCTCGAAGACGATCCGGCTGGGACGATAGGGGAGATAGACTCCGACCTGGTCGAGCAGCGGCGCCGGCGTCTCCAGCGTGCGATAGGCAACCGGCAGGACATTATTGCGCGCGGGGGCGTGGAATGGCCGCGGCGCCGGTTTGCTGCTCTTGACCGCGCGGAACAGCGAGAGAGTGGTGGAGCGCTTGGGGTCAGGTGCAGGTGCCCGGATTGCCCCCCGCTCAGGCACCTCGATAACCCCGATCAAGTCGCGGATCGAGGCGCGCTGGATCGTCGCAGGCATCGTTCCGCCGGTCACCTTGTCGATGACGAAGAGCCTGACCGCGATGGACGTACCATGTTTGACATAGCATTTTTCGAGGCGGACGGACGTCCTTACACTGACATCACGCAGGCTCGTCTCGAAAAGATCGCGCATGCGCGCATTGGGCCCGAACCAGTCGGGCATGATGGCGACAAGCCGCCCGCCCGGCATCAGCCGCCGAAGGGCAGCCTGAAGATGGCGCACAGCGGCATGGCTGTCGGCGCCAAGTCCGACCGACCGCGAAAAAGGCGGGTTCATGAGAATGAGGCTCGGCCGCGCGGCTGCCGCGAGGGTCGAATTGATCGTCGCGCCGTCATGGCCGGTGACGATGGCATCGGGAAAGACATGGGCAAGGCGGGCCCGGCGCACAGGCGCATATTCGTTGAGCTGCAGCGCTCTATATCCACGACATTGCGCGACGAGGAGCCCATTGCCGGCGCTGGGCTCGAGGATAACATCGTCGTCCTGCACATCGGCGAGCAGGACGGCGACAGCCGCGAGATCGATGGGCGTCGAGAATTGCTGCCATTCGATCTGGTCCTCGCTGCGCACCGTCTGGGTCGGCAGGCGGTCCAGCAGATCGCAGGCGGCAGTTACATCGGACAGAACGCGCAGCGGATAGGGAGCGAACTGGAGATAATGGGCGAGCGCATGTTCGAGCATTTCGAAGCTGTCGCGCTGGGTCCAGCGGCCATCGGCGTCGGAACCGCCGAAAGCCTCACACATCGCCGCATTGAGGTCTCCGCGCCCAAGAGGGCCGTCCGCGCGCAGGCGATCTACAATGAGGGTGGCGGCGCGGCGCTCGGAGGCAGGCGTGACATCGAAAAGGTTGGACATGGCGGGGTCTCCGGGACTGGCTGCTCCCATCGGCAGCTCCAGACCCTCGATCCCCCTTCCCTCTTCCTCGCTTGCTTCCGCCCTCGACTAGATCGGCGTAACCACATGCGAACAGCCCGTTTTACCAAGGTTCTGGCGGCCCCGGGTTTCTCAACCGTGTTTCCGGACTGATGATCAGGCGAATGCCCACGCAAAGTCATCGGCAACAGGAGAGCTACAACGTCGCGCCGCCCTGTGTCCGCTCAATGTGATTTCAAGTATGCAGCGACGTGCGACGTTAGGTCATCGACAGCGGTGCCGCCGCGCCGGAAAGTGGACTTCCCATTTATGACCGGCCTTGGGACGAATCCGTCGTTCGCGAAACAGCACCAGACCGGCAGGTATCGCCCGAAGCTGCCCTTCGATAATTGAGCGCCAAACAGTCGGTATCAAGTATTCTGGCGAGTGAATGATATCGGCGAGATTCTCCGCTGAACAAGAGAGTTGATCGACGCCCTCACGTCGGTTGCATCAGTCTCGATCGGGCGGTCCGGCGGACGGCGTCGGTAAGCGTTGTCAAAGCTGACGCGTGCAGTCGCGTCACGGTCCAGTACAACATCACCGAGATAGATGTGCCAGGCGTAAGCTCTGCGAGTAACCCTTGCTCGATCCGTGGCTGCGCCAACATGACCGGATGCATCCCCCAGGCCATGCCTTCGAGCGCGAAGTTCAAGAAGCCGAACGTGGATGGCACCCAGTGCATGGGGGCGTTCAGCTCGATGTTGTGGTTCTCGCGCGCCCAGCGCGCCTGTAGCCCGTCTCTGCGTTCAAAGCGAAGACAGGGCGCGCGGAGCAGCGCCTGCTCCGTAACCCCATCGGGGAAAAAGCGGTCGACGAAATCCGGGCTCGAGCAGGCCCGGTATTCGAGGCCGCCTAGCGGGATCGTCCGGCAGCCTTGAACCGCGCCAGGATCTGTAGAGACCGCAGCGACCACCTCGCCCGATCGTAGCCGATCGGTGGTATGGGCCTCGTCCTCGATGATGAACTCCAGCAGGAAGCCGGTAGCACGCGCGAAATCGGTCGCCGCCTCGGGGAACCATGTTGCGATGCTGTCAGAGTTGACAGCGACCTTAAGCGTAACGGGCGTATCCGCGGCGTTCGCCGGAAGTGAAAGGGATGGAGTGAGATCAGCTTCCAGGAGTTGGACCTGATCAATGTGCGCGCACAGGCGCCGTCCCAGATCAGTCGCGATGCAGGGCTGCCCCCTCACGATGACAATGGTGCCAAGCCGCTCCTCGAGCGCCCTCACGCGCTGGGACACAGCTGAGGGCGTTACACCGAGCCGTTCGGCCGCTCGCTCGAAGCTGCCCTCGCGGACCACGGCGGCAACGGCAGCGAGGGCGGGATAGTCGAGCATGATTTAGAACTACTTCACCAAGCTTAGAAGAACAAGTTTTTCTAAAGCACGCCGTGAAGGCATAGGCTGGCCGATGACAAATATTCTGCCCACCTTCCTCACAGGCTTCGCCATGTCGGCGGCACTGATCATGGCTATCGGCGCGCAAAACCTGTTCGTTCTGCGCCAAGGCCTGAAACGTGAGCATGTAGGGCCGATCGTCCTGTTCTGCGGCTGTGCCGACGCGATCCTGATCGCCGCCGGCGTTGGTGGTGTCGGCGCGCTCTTGGGTGCAATGCCTCAGTTGACCCTGACGCTCACCATCAGCGGCTCCGCATTTCTCGCGTGGTACGGGTTCAAGGCCTTTCAGAGGATGATGGCTCCGGAATCCATGACAGTGTCCGCGCAGGGAACGCTCACCGTAGGCCGCGCACTAGGAGCGACAGCGGCGTTCACCTTCCTCAATCCGCACGTTTACCTGGATACGGTACTGCTGATGGGGGCCGCCGGATCCGCTCATGCGCCAGCCCTGCGCCCGATCTTCGTGGCCGGTGCCGCGACCGCAAGCATCACCTGGTTCGCGGCGCTGGGTTACGGAGCACGCATCCTGACACCACTCTTTGCGCGGCCCTCGGCCTGGAAAGTCCTCGATGCCATCGTGTGCGTCGTGATGCTGACCCTGGCCGCATCCCTGATCGGAAGGATTGTCCTGTGACCAATTTGACGATGAAGCCTAGCAGGCCGGTACGCCAAAGCCGCAACGCCTTGATTCGGGGACAAACATTCTCGGTCGTGGCATGCTGGCAGTTGATGATCGCGACATCGCAGATTGCCGTCGAGCATCACTATGCCGCGCCCTGGAAGGGCGATGCCGACCGAAGCCAGGCATTAAGAACGCAGGCAAAAGGGTAAGCAATGGCGTGGATCGTACTCGGGATTGCAGTGATCACCGAGATCGCATGGGCGCTCACCATGAAGTGGGCGGCAACGCAGGCAAGCTGGAGCGCGGCATCCGTCCCGCTTCTCCTCAACTTCGTGAACATGGGGCTGCTGGCCTTCGCCATGCGCACGCTCCCCGCGGGAACGGCCTATGCGGTATGGACCGGTCTCGGTGCCGTCGGCGTCGCTATCATGGGTGTGATCCTGTTTGGCGAGCGGCTGAATGCCGTGCAGATCGGCTTCATTTCGCTCGTCATCGTGGGCGTCGTCGGCACCAAACTCTTTGCGAGCGCATAAGATGTGGAGAGATTTGCTTCTCGTTTACGGCGCCTACGTGCTGACGGCTGGAAGCCCTGGCCCCAGCACGATGGGAATCATGGGCGTCGCCATGCGTGATGGGCGCAGACCTGCCGCAGCGATGGCCGCCGGCGTCGTGACGACGTCGTTTGCATGGGGGCTGATCGCGGCGATGGGCCTTGCGACGCTGATCGTGCGATATGCCCAAGCACTCGTACTCCTCAAGATCGCCGGCGGGGCATATTTGCTCTGGCATGCCTTCAAGTCAGCACAATCCGCCATGCGATCGGATACCGGGTCAGTACCGGTTGCCGCTGGCGAAGCCAGATTCGCTTCCGTGCGATCGTGATGCAGCAGAAGACCGGACGACCGGTTCAATTCGAGCTGCTGCCAGACACCCGCACCAGCTTGCTGGCATGGCTAGAACATCGTGGCGGCACGGTAGGCGATTACGTTTTTCCAAGCCGTGTTGATCGTAACGGCCATCTTAGCACCCGCCAGTATGCAAGGCTGGTTGATGAATGGGTGACGGGAGTGGGGCTGATGTGCAGCGAGTATGGCACCCATTCGCTGCGCCGAACGAAGGCCTCGATCATCTACCGAGCTACTGGAAACCTACGCGCAGTCCAGATTCTGCTCGGCCATAGCAAGATCGAGAATACGGTGCGTTACCTCGGCATCGACGTTGAGGACGCGCTTGCCCTCGCCGAGAACACTGAAATTTAAGAAGCTAGTTGGCTCCTCATACCGATGAGGAGCCAACCTTACCGGGCTTGGGACATTTCTGCCGTACATCGGCGACGCGACGAACGACGGGTCCTATCAAATGCCGACGTTCAGCGATCTCGCCTTTGATTTCATTGGCCAACTGAGGTTGGGCCGACTACGGACCGACCGCTTTAGAAAAAGCGAACTGCGAAAGCGGACATGAAGCTCCCGATCCGCTGAACGGCACACATTGCAATCGACTCACTATCCTGTCGCTGTCGTGATCGGTCGCGTAGGTCAATTCTTCGCCATTGCGCCGAGATCTTGAGCGTCACGCGGCCGCAACGCCCGTGCCGCAAGGCGCGGCCTTCAGCTTTTCCGAGCTCCAGCACCAATCCTGCAGGGTGCAGGCGCGGCAGCAGAGCTTGGCCTCGAACACGTCGATCGGGCATGCGGGGGCACCGCGTTTGGCGTTCTGGATCTGCCGGTGGGCGCAGTGATGCGCCTCGTTGGTGATGAAGAACGATCGGCGCTCGTACGACCGCGCGGTGACCGGTTGCGGCTCGTCGGCCATATTGGCGAGCCGGCAGACTTCATGGCTGTGATACGCGCAGTCGACGACCGGACCTGCGCGCAGATAATGCGCCTCGAGCCCCGTCGCGACGAGATAGTTGCTGCCGGTCCTATCGCGCCGGACGGGCGAATTCGCCGTGTCGCTGACGAAGTTCGGAAACGCGCCGATCGGCGACAGTGCCGGCAGCTCCACCGGATAGCTCGCGCGGAGCTCGGCCAGCATCTGGTCGGAGCGTTCCAGCAGATCGCCGAGATGATCCTCGAAGAATTTGGGGTTGGCCGGGAGGATCAGGGCTGGCTCGCGTGCCCGGATGGTCAAGAGAGCGCCGTCCTTGCGCTGCGCGATCAGCCACGCATTGACGTAGATGCTGGGTTGAGGGGCATAGGGGTCGGTCGACACATCGCGCGTCACATGCGTGGCGCGGAACAGCCGACGGATGTCTCCTCCATTGGGTAAGTGGAGCACGAGCTCGTCGGGGTGAACGGGTTCGCGCTGCGCGGTTTTCAGCGCTTCAGCCGACAGCAATTGGTAGATATGGTCCGACCGCTCGACCATCTGGTTGGCCTGTAGCGCCAGCACATCCTCGGCCTCGATCACCTTCTTGAGGAAGGCCTTGCCCGGATCCTTGAGGATGACAATCCAGCGTGCCGATCCGATCGCGGCGCGCTGGACGATCGCGCCGCCTTTCGCCTCGACCCCGACGACATAATCGCGGACCTGCTCGAGCCGCTTCAGCCATTCCTTGGTGACCGGCGAGTCCTTGGGAGCACCGCCGTTCAAATGGTTGATCGCCGCCGCGACCACCTCGGCAGTTGGGCGGCCGGCATAGTCGCCCTGGCCGATAATCCACGAGGCATTCAAGGCCTTCGCCTCGAAGATCATCTCGGCGACGCGCGTGTGTTCGTCGACGCCGAGATAGTCGATGAACAACGTCGTCTCGCCGACTACCCGGGCCTCTTCGGCGCGGTTCTGGATTGACCAGCCCAGTGCGTCGAGGAAGGGGTCGAGCGCGACCCGCCGCACGTTGTGCTCGAGCATGTCGCCGACCGCCGCGCCGGCGAAATCAGGCTGGGCGGCGGCGCGCTCCGCGCGGGCGAGGGTGTCGATGACGGTCCGGCGGAAGGCGTCGAGCGTGGCTTCCGATGTCACCGGAACAGTTCCGGCAACTCGTACAGCAGTCGCCGTGCCTGGGGCCAGCCGCGGTCCACGAACAATTCGAGGATCTCTACCAGCTGCGCGCGGCGCGCCGCGTCGTCGAAGATCCAGCGGTGATCCGCGAGCGCACGGCCGACGACCTTGACCACGCGGTCGGCGCCCAGCGATTCGTCCTGGTAGCCGAACTTGCTGCCCGCGCTGAGGATGCCGTGGGCGATCAGCGCGAAGCAGCGCGCCGGCTCGCTATCGAGCAGCGTGTCGAGAAACTCGATCAATTCATGGAGCGCGCGGGGCGGCGCGACGTCGCCAATCCGATGCAGCGTCGGCGCCAGATCGTCGAGATAGTGCGCGCGCGCGGCCGTTCCCTGAAGGCCGTTGCCTTCATCCGACCGACCGCCGAGTGCCGCCGAGCGAATCCGCCGAACCGCATTGTCGAGCAGCTCGACGCTCGCCTGGATCCGGTCCTGATCCTGTTGCTCGCGCGGCAACGCTAGTTGCACGTCGAGCGCTGCCGCGGCGCGTTCGATGATCGCGGCCATGAGCGCCTGGGCACGTTCCCGCACCGCGATCCGCTCATCATCCTCATAGCCGGCGCCGATCAGCTGGCCCGCAACGCCGGTCGCCTCGAACAGGAAATCCTTCGCCTCCAGCAAATCTTCCGCGAGTTTCGCGGTGACGCGGGCATGGCTTTGCTCGCGCGCTGGCAGCAGCCAGAGCGCGGTGATCAATTCGGCGACATGATCCTCGATGGACCGACGGCTTGTTGTTCCCGATGGGAAGGTGCGATCGGCGAGACACAGCACGATCGGCTCGAGCGTGTCCGGCTCGGACAGCAGGCGCGACAGCACATGGCCCGCAAAGAAGCGCAGGACACCGGGATTGGGTTCATGGTTAGCGACCTTCACGATCCGCGGCCACATCAACTCGCGGTCGACAAACCACAATGCGGTCAAGCGTTGCGCCACATTCAGCCGGACGGCCGGGTGCGGATCGTCCAAGGCTGCATCGATGAGCGGCAGCAGGGCGTCGCGCGCCTGCGGATCGATCTGCAACAGGTCCATCGCCAATTCGGCGGCGTCGACCCGCGGTGCTGGCGACCCCCAGCTCGGAAAGTCGACGAACTGCTCTTCTGTGGTCTCGTCCACGAGCGGCGCGGCCAGCGTTCCGAACCAAGCCGTGAGCGCAGTCAGGCGAGCGACAGCGTCCGGTATTTCCTGGAGCGCCGCGCCCGAATTCGCGACGAGCGCGTGCGCACCCTTGACGATCGGCTCGCTCGCATTGGCGAGCACTTGGCCGTCCGTCATCCCGGATTTCTCGATCCGCGTGCGCAACTGCTCGATGTCGCTGAGCAAAGCGGCGGGATCGCCGATATCGGCATCGTCGCCGATCAGCGCGTAGCGCTCGCGCACGGCATCGACCTCGGCGAACAGCGCATTGCCCTCCGCGTCGTCCGGCGCGATGCCCGCTTCCTCGGCCCAGCTGCGTGCGCGCCCGTGGCTGACCGTGACCTTGAACGGGCGCGTATTCTCGACCGGTGCTGCTTCCTCGCCCGCGGCCTGGATCCAGGCGCGCGCCGCCTCGGTCACGAGGTTGTCGGCACCGATCGCGCCGAGTGTCTTGCGCAGGAGCATGGCGTGGGCGCGGTCGGGGTCGCTGAACCCGCTGACGTCGAGGGCAAGCATCGTCGCTTCGAAGCCGACGCGCTCGGCCGGCGACCGGCTCGGCAGGATCGCAAGCGCGGCGTCGATCGCATCCTTGCTGGTCTCGTTCGCGGTGATGAAGCTGCTGGCGCTCGCGATCGGCCAGGCCAAATCGCCCAGCACTTCGGGCCGCTCGGCGGCGGCGTGCAACAGGCGCGACCAGACGATCCCGTATCGGGCGCCCGCGCGGATCAGCGCCGCTGCTTCGCTGGCCCGCTCGGGCGGCGCCTCCGCCAGGAAGGTCAGCGTGGCCTGGAGGAGCTTTTCGGCGTCCGATGGATGCCGATCCTCGATGTCCCACGCCCAGACATAGCTGAGGTCGGCGACCAACGGGAAGGTGCCCGCGCTCGTTGCCACGTCCTCGACACGGGCAAGGTCGGCGCCGGTCTCACGGCCGGCCTGGCTCTCGACCGATGCGAGCATCGCCGTGATAGCGGCGGCGGGATGGGCCGCGAGAAAATCGGGAAAGGCTTCCGCCAGCGCGTAGCGGGCGAGCGAATAATCCTGCCGGCGCGTCGACGTCAGCGCCAAAATCTGGCTGTTACCGAGACTGGTCTTCGCTTCGTCGGTGACGTCATAGGCGAAGATCTGTTGGTAGATCGCCGCCGCGAATTCGGGATCGGCCGCGCTGATCTTGCCGATTTCGCGTGACAGAGCGGGCATGTCGGTCGCTGCATGAACCGCCAGCCGCTCCGGCGTCATCAATTGGCCGAGCGCCGCCCGCGATGCCGCGATATCGGTGTCGAACGTCTGGCCGACGAACTGGATCGCCGATTGGGGGAAGGCGCTCGGATTGACGAGCGCGATCGCCAGAAACGCGCGCGCGGCCGAGCCCAACTCGCTGCGCTCGGCGGGCGAGAGGTCCTTTTGCTTGAGCAGGACATAGAGCAGCACGCGGAGCGAGCCGATCGGCTCGTCCCAGCCGGCCGCGATCAGGGCGGGCAGGGCATTCGCGAGGGTCAGCCACGGCGCGACGACGATCGCGGCACCGTCTTCGGCGCGTACCGAGAGCGCGCCCAAGAGGTTGCGCACCACGCGGACGGCAGCCTCGCGCGTCGCCGGCACCTTCATGGCGTCAACGAGCGCCGCGGTGTCGGCGCGCACGACCGGCAATTCCGCGGCTTGGCGGGCGATGACGCTGCGGGCAATCGGGTCGGCCGCGCTGTCGCCGGCCACCGCGAGCGCGATCCGCCAGAAATCGCGATGGTCTTCGTTCGCGGCCCAGGCCTCGTTGAGGACGAAGCCGAGCGCGGGCGCCAAGGCGAGCGCGGCCGGCCCGACCAGCCGCGCGCCAAGCGCCTTGGGGTCGGACGGGTCGAGCAGCAACCGGCTGGCGGCGAAGTCGAACAGGATATGATGGCGAAACGCCAGGTCCCGGCCGTTGTTCGAGCGGACCAGCACGCCCTCATGTTCCATCTGATCGAGGTCGCTTGCTGACACTTGGCGCGCCACCTCGAGGGTGGCGGCGTGCAGGCCGCTCGTGGCGATCATCGCGTCGATCGTGGCGCGCAGGCATAAGGCCGCGCCGCTGCCATGGGCTTCGACCCGCTCTAGCCAGAAATAGGCGAGCAGGCTCGCCTGCGTGCCGATCCCGGCAAAGGCGCTTGGGCTGGTGCCGCGCGACAGGAGATCGGCCAGCAGTCGAGTGTTGAACGGTACGCGGGCCAGGGCCGCCAGCGGCGCCCCGCTCGCCTCGATCGCGGTCCCGATATCGGGCGAGCGCTCGAGGATCGCCGCGAATTCGCGGTCGGTCCATTCGGGCACCGATACGTGCCGAACCATCTTGAATGCCGGGTCGGCTAGGTTCGCGCTCGGCGGCTCGCCCTTGAAAAGCTCGCGAAACTGCCGGCCCAGGCGAAGATCGAAGCTGCGGATCGAGACGATTACGCGCCAGCGATGGCCAGCGAGGTCGAGTGTGCCCGCGATCAGCGCCTTAAACACCGCCTCGGCCGGGCCGCCGCGCGTCGCGTCGAGCGCGTCGATCACGACATAACACGGGCCGCTGCCCGGCCAGTTGGCCAGCACGTCAAGCATGGGATGCTCAAGGCCGAGCTGATCAGACAGTTCGTTAAGCGTCGCGACCGGCAGCCGATCCACCCCCAGCGCGACGACCGGTGCGCCGTCCGCGGCCAGCGCGCGCGATAGCGAATTGAGTACGCCGCTCTTTCCCGAGCCGGGCTCTCCGGTCAGGATCAGCGAGCCGGTCCTCGCCGCTGCCAGAATGTCGGGCAGGCAGTCGCGTTGCAGCGTGAAGGGATCGCCTTCCTTGGGCGTGAGCTGTTCGTAGGCGGCGAGCTGCACGGTGGTCGCAGCGGAATAGTCCATGAGCCTGTCGATCGACCGCGCAAAGGTTGGGCTCGCTCCTGGCGAGACGCCGTGCCGCGTCAATTCGGATCGGAGCAGCGCGCTGTCGAACCCGCCCCGGCGTTTCATCTGTTCGATAGAGATCTGCGACAGCACATCGAAGCAGCGATTGGCCTCGTCGCGCGAACCCAGCACCGGGGTCAGCGCCTCGATCGCCAGTTGCCGATCGCGGTCGGCAGGGTCGAGCTCGATGAACGCGATACAGCGGATGAGCCGGGCGATCTCCTCGGCGTCGGCTGCTTGGCCGTTCTTGGCGAACGACTGACGGATCAGATCTTCGAACGTATCGCGCAGTTCGCCCAAGGGACCGTCCGGCCGCATGCCGGCCAGCGCATGCGCAAGGCGCGCGATCTTAGCACCAGAACCCGGACCGTGAACCATCAGCAGCCGGTCGCGTGCCGGGTCGAGCGGGCGCGCCCAAACTTCGAGGCTGCTGCCACCCTGCGCTGCGATCCAGAAGCGGACGAACTGATCGACGACCGAGCCCAAAACGCTATCAAGCGCCGTTCCCATCGTGATCGTCGACTTCGCCTGAATCGCGACGATCCCCCCCTGGTCGGTTTCGAGGAGGATATCGTCGACCGGCGCGTTCGTCTCGAACCGGATCGATTTGATCCGTGTATCGGCGAGGCCGAGCAAATTGCCGAGCGGCAGTTCAACGAGCATTCGCGATGCGAACAGCGCGCCGACGCCGCCTTGATAGAAAATGCCCGAGGCCGTCGCGTTGCCGCCGCCGCCCTTGCGGGGTCGTTCTGTTGATGCGGGCAAGCTCGATATCTCCAGTCAGTCGGCGGCAGTTGACGCTATTTAGCGCGGCCGTCGTCGCAATGTCAGCGGCATTGGCGCTACAAGCCCATATTTTCTGATCCGGACATAGGGCGTCGACGGAAAGTCCTTCGGTGACCGGTAGAGATCGAGCAGCTGCTCGACGAGAGTCATCACTTCCGAACTATGCCCGGACCGCCGGAACTCGCGGTGAATGATCGAGATTGGTGCGCGTAGCTGCCGTCGCGCTCCAGATGAACAAGCGTCCGCTTACGCCATCTTGCCGCTGCAAAGCGGCGAGTCTCCAATTTTCCCCTTATCCTATCTGCGCCGCCTGAACGAACGTCGGCTTCGGTAACGGCGGCGGTCCGGTCGAACGGCGACTATTGAGGCGCGTTGCAGTCCGGCGGCTTTATGTCCGCCGAACGGTGGATTTTGGCACGAGCCGACGTTCCCGCACCTGCCGATCAACGGCGTATGTTGGTCGGCAGGTGCCTCGAGGCATTCCTGCTCATTAGCCTCCACAGCGTTCTTCAGAAGGCCAATCCGGACATTGGAGATTGATCATGGAGATGTCTGAAACTGAACCACCGCCACCAAGCGCCCGGTCTGGAATGCGGGAAAAACCGTAGGCGCGAAGCGCGCTCTGAAACCGAAGCAAATCTGGGAGATTCGTTTCTACCTCAATCAGCGCCGGCGCTTGCGAGATCGGGCGCTATCTGATCTGGCGATCGACAGCAAACTTCGGGGCTGTGACCTAGTGCAGATGAAGATCGGCGACATCGTCAGCGGCGGGCAGATCCGAACGCGTGCGATCGTCATGCAGCAGAAAACAGGTCGACCCGTTCAGTTCGAACTGCTCCCCGACGCTCGGGCCAGCCTGCTGGCTTGGCTCGATCGCCGGGGTGGCACGGTCGATGACTATGTCTTTCCCAGTCGGGTTGACCATAACGGGCATCTTAGCACACGTCAGTACGCCCGGCTCGTCGATGAATGGGTAACAGGGGTCGGTCTGATGCGAAGCGATTATGGTACGCACTCACTTCGGCGAACAAAGGCATCGATCATCTACAGGGCAATCGGCAATCTTCGTGCCGTCCAGATCCTTCTCGGGCATAGCAAGATCGAGAATACGGTGCGTTATCTCGGGACTGACGTGGAAGATGCGCTTGCTCTCGCCGAGAATACAGAAATTTGACCAATCGGCTCCTCGCCTTCGGCGAGGGGCCAACTTCGCGACGCGTGGGACATTTCCGCCGTTTCCGTAGCAAGGAGCCGAGCGGCGGAATTCGACGAAAGCTGACGTTAGCGGAAAGACCGTATGGGCCGCTGGCAGTCAGAAGCACTGCCAGCGAGTGTCGCTTTTTCACCAACCACCGGCAACGGACTGAATGATGACGCCGGTGTTTCGGGAGATCAGCACGAAATTCGTTCCCGCATAGCACCAGATATGGCCGGTCGGTGCTGGGGACAGTCCATAGCCGACCGGATTGACGACGACATAATGGCGCATCGACAGGGGGAGGGTGCCACCGACGATCCAAACGCTATGCGCATGTCTGGGCGGGATGGGGTAATAGCCGTAGCCGGGCGCGAAATAATGGCCATGGCGCGGCCCGTGATAATGGACAAATCCGGGGTGGCCGCGCCACCAGCCGGGACGGCCGCGATCGACGATGACGGTGCGGCTGTGCACGACCCCGGCGCGGGGCGCGACGGTCGTATGCCGGACGACCTGCGCCTCTGCGGCGGGACTGGCCATGATGGCCATGACGGACAGGAACAGGGTCGCGCTGCCTGCAAAAGCGGCGCTGACGCTGACACCGTGCTTCGTGAGGGATTGGGGATTGAAAAACCGGGGCATGATCGGACTCCTTGGGTGGGAAGCCTGATATGGATGGCCTTTGCATCATCCGGTCGGGTGCCATGTATCAGTCCGTGTCGGTCATGCCGGTCCGGTTCCTCCTGCACTGCGGAGCAACAGGATGGCGCGAAACCCGCCTTCCGCGCGATTTTCCAGCACCAGGTCGCCCCGGTAGCGCTGGGTCAGTGCCTGGACGATCGACAGGCCAAGGCCCACGCCCCCCGTCCTGCGCGCGCGCGACGGCTCGAGCCGCTCGAACGGTTCGGTCAGGCGCGGCAGGCTGGGTTCGGGTACGCCGGGGCCGTCATCCTCCACCATGATGCGGATGAACGGGCCGTCGGGTTCGACAAGGATACGCGCCTGTCCGCCGCCGTAGCGAACCGCATTGTCCAGCAGGTTGGCCATCATGCGCTGGAAGGAAATATGGGAGACATGGGCATGGACGGCATGGGGCAGGGGCGCGACGTCCACATGCTGGTTGCGCTGTAGGCGCTCTTCGGCGACCAGCGCCAGTTCGGCGCGAATGTCGCATGTCGCCATGTCCAGGTCGGTCGCGGCCGATTCCCATGCGAAGGTAAGCGTGTCGCTCAGCAGGTCGCGCATTTCCTCGATATCCTTGGCCGCCAGCGCGCGCTGCTCCTCATCCTCGATAAATTCGCTGCGCAGGTCCATGCGGGTCAGATAGGTGCGATAATCATGTGCGATGGCCGCGAGCATGCGCGTTCGTTCATCAAGCAGCGTCCGCAGATGCTGGCGCAATTGCCGGAACGCTTCGCCCAGTTCCACGATCTCGCGCGGGCCGTCGGGCTTCAGCGCATCCAGCCTGTCCTCGCGGACAGCGCGGGCCAGCCGTTCGACAGGCCGCGTCGTCTGCGCGGCCAGCCACAGGATGACAGCGATATCGACAATCGCAACCGCCGCCAGGAAGAGCATCAGATTGTTGACGATCTTGGTCAGCGGCGCTGCGACCATCTGTTCGATCATGATGGCATCGCCGCCGGACAGGGCGACCGATATCCGCACGGGGTTCATCGTGACGGCGGGGCGCATGTTGAGGTCTGCGGGGCCGATATCGCCTGATGTTTCGATGCGAAATGGCCTGCCGCCCAAAGCCTCCTGATAGCGGGACAGGGTCGCGGGCGTGGCAGAGGATGCCTGGCCCGCAGGCAGTGCCGCCAGCATGGTGACGCGCATGGTCGCATCGGAAAAGGCGCGGACAAGATCGGGATGCGATCTGGGCGGCGTGCGTTCGAATGCGGTGACGACCAAAGCGACCTTTTCGGGAACGGGCACCCGATATAGCGGGGCCATCTTGCGCATGTCCGTCTGTTCTAGGAACAGCAGAATGACGGCAATCATGGCCAGCAGATGGAGCAGGACGATGAGGCCTATCCGCTCTCGCAACCGGGGCGGGCGCAGCTTCAGCATCGGGTGACGGCCGGTGCGAACAGATAGCCGTCGCCCCGCACGGTCCGGATCATCACGGGTTCGCGCGGATCGTCGCCCAGCTTGCGCCGAAGCCGGCTCATCTGCACGTCGATGACGCGATCGACCGGACTGGCATGACCGCCTCGTGTCCAGTCGATCAGCAGTTCGCGCGACAGGATGCGGCGTGGGTGTAGCACCAGCGCATGGAGCAGGTCGAATTCGCTGGTGGTCAGGCCCACCGGCTCGCCCGCCGGGTTGGTCAGATCGCGGGCTCCCAGGCGCAGCAGCCAGCCGTCAAACCGGAAACTGTCGCCATTCTCCTCGCTGACGGCCGTGTCTATGTCACGGGTCCGGCGAATGATGGAGCGCAGCCGCGCCAGCAATTCCCGCTTGTTGAACGGCTTGGCGAGATAATCGTCGGCGCCGATTTCCAACCCGATGATCCGGTCGATCGGATCGTCCTTCGCCGTGACGATCAGGATCGGCAGGCGCGGCCAGCGGGCGCGCAGGCGCTGGCATATTTCCAGCCCATCCTCGCCGGGCAACATCAGGTCGAGGATCAGGCAATCGAGCCGTTCCAGCACGCCATCGACGTCGAGGCCGGCCGAATTTTCCATGGCCAGGACTTCAAACCCCTCACGGGTCAGCAACATGCGCACCAGATCTCGAATGCCGGGATCATCCTCGACAATCGCGACCTTGCCATTTGATGCCTGCGTTTCGGCCACCATGCCATACCTCTTTGTCGTCAGCGCCTGTGCCGATGGTGCAGCGCCCCCGGAACCATCTAGCATGGTTCCAGGGGCAATTGATCATTTGCCACGTTTTGCGGCGGCGGCGCGCAGTTCGTCCGGTGTGATCTTGCCGTCCTTGTCGGCGTCGATCATCGCGAAACCACGATCGCGGCGACCGGCCGCCTTCCATTCTTCCAGCGACAGCGCGCCATCCTGATTGGTGTCGGCCTTGATGAACATTTCCCTGGCCTTTGCCGACGCATCCTGCGCCATGGCGGTCGGGCTCTGGGCGATGACCGCGGCGGCCAGCGACAGGGCGATCGTCAGATATTTCATGTCATTCTCCTTGTATCAGGCCCAAAATGAGCGTGGCCGATATAGCGCGCGCCACCGCAGCATGTTCGATCCCCAGGTGAAGACAGATTACAGTTTGTAACAGCGCGATCCGGCGCCCGATCCCGCTGCAAATATCCGACACATTATGCGGCAAGGCCGTTCACGGCCCGGTGCGACATGTCCTGTCCCGCGCCTTTTGCTGACGCGGAGAAGGAGTATGCTTCATGACATTGCGCCAATTCACCACGATCATCGTTTCGACCCTGGCCATCGCAGCCAGCATATCGACGGCCGAAGCCCGCAACCGTTCCTTTCAATATAGCCACAGCCGCAACGTGCAGGGGCCGAATGGGCGAGGGCTGCACAGCAGCTACAACGCCTCGCGCGGCGGCGGGCAGGCAGCCATGACCCGCAATGTCCAGACCAATGACGGACGTGGCTTCAGCAGCCAGCGCGGGTATCAGGCGCAGGACGGGCAGTTCCACGGCTCCACCAGTCATGTGACCAACAGCGGAAAAAGCTGGGGGCGATCGACCAGCGCGACAGCCAATGGCGATGGGACCGCAACCTATCATCGCAACATGACCGGTCCCAATGGCGGGTCGGCCTCATGGTCCGGCACTATCGGCGACTGACCAGGCTGAACGCGCGCCTAGCGCCGCGAGCCTGTTACATAGCGTTACAAAGTGCGTATCAGATGGTTGCAGACCTGCTCCATTCCCTTGGCCTTGCATGAACCGGCCTGCCTCGGCGGCCTTTTCCCATGGGGATGGAATGGCACGTTTTGCCCATATCGTACCGATCGCGTTGCTGCTGCTTCCGGCCTGTCGGGATGAGCCGCAGGTCAGGGATGAACGACGCGCCGTGGCCGTCCAGCGCATTCGCGCCGATGCCGGCATCGGCACAACCTATGCCGGCGAAATCCGGTCCGCCTTCGAAAGCCAGATCGGTTTCGAAGTGGCGGGCCGGATCGTCGAGCGCAGGGTCGACCTTGGCAGCAGCGTCCATGCGGGCCAGACGTTGCTGCGTCTCGACAACAGCGATTATGCGCGGGCGCTGGACAGCGCGGCGGCGCAGAGCGGTTCGGCCCGGACCGCCGCCGCCGTGCAGCAGGCTGATCTGGCGCGGTCGCGCGAATTGCTGAAGCAAGGCTTCATTTCCCCCGCAGAGTTCGATCAGCAGAAGGCGGCGGCCGTTCAGGCGCAGGCGCAGTTGCGTGCCGCCGGCGCCCAGAGCGGAACGGCATCGGCGCAGCTGGGCCGCACCGTCCTCACGGCGCCGCGCGCCGGCGTCGTCACGCAGATTCAGGGCGAGGTTGGTCAGGTCGTGGGCGCGGGACAGGCGATCGTGACGCTGGCCGATCCGTCCCGGCCGGAAATCGCGGTGGCGCTCCCGGAAGGCAGTCTGGACCGGATCCGGTCCGCCTCACGATTGAGTGTGAGCGTGTGGAGCAGCCCGGGCCGGCGTTATGCTGCCAGGCTCCGCAGCATATCGGGCGCTGCCGATCCTGCGACGCGGACCTTTGCGGCACGCCTGTCCGTCGATGCGCCGGCACAGGCGCTGCTGATGGGCGAAACCGCCGAATTGCGGGTCGAAGGCGATGCCGGCGATGCCGCCGTCCGCGTGCCGCTGACCGCCGTGCTGCAATCCAACGGACGCGCGCAGGCTTGGGTACTCGACCGGCGAACGATGGTGGTGCAGCCGCGCGCCGTGCAGATCGGCGCGGCGCAGGGCGACATGCTGACCATCCGGTCCGGCCTGAAACCGGGCGAGACCATCGTCACGGCCGGGGTGCATCTGCTGCGTGCGGGCGAGAAGGTTCGTATCGTGCAGGTGCCGCAGTCATGAGCATCGACATGAAGGGCATGAACCTGTCCCGCTGGGCGCTCACCCATCAGCAGATGGTCGGCTTCCTGCTTGTGCTGGCGGCCGTTGCGGGCCTGTTTTCCTACATGGCGCTGGGGCGCAAGGAAGACCCCGAATTCACCGTCAAGACGATGATGATTACCGTCGGCTGGCCCGGCGCGACGGCGCAGCAGATGTCGCAACAGGTGATCAAGCCGCTCGAGACGGTGTTGACCGAGAATATCGCCGAGATCGATTATGTGAAGAGCAAGGCCCGACCGGGCCAGGCGACGCTCAACATCACGCTCATATCGACGGTCAAGAGCAGCGCCGTCCCCGATATCTGGTATCGCATCCGCAAGACCGTGACCGACAATCGCGCAGACCTGCCCGACGGGGTCGTCGGACCGGCCTTCAATGACGAATTCGGCACGACCTACGGCAATATCTATGCCGTCACGGGCGACGGCTTTTCCTATCCGGTGCTCAAACGCTATGCCGAGACGCTGCGGGACCGTATCCAGGCGCTGCCCGATGTCGCCAAGACGCAGATCATCGGCGCGCAGGATGAAGCTATCTATGTCACCTATGACAGTGCGCGTCTCGCCATGTCGGGCATTTCTGCGCAGGCGATAGCCGACGCGCTCGACACGACCAACGCGGTCGCTGCATCAGGGATCGTAGAGGCCGGCGCGGAACGTGTGCGGATGCAGGTGACGGGCGATTTCGCATCGGTGGAGGCCATTGCCGCAACGCCGATCGTCGCCAATGGCAAGAGCGTTCGGCTCGACGCCATAGCCAGGGTCGAACGCAAGCCGGTCGATCCTGCGACGTTCAGGATGCGTTTTGGAGCGAAGGATGCGGTCGGTGTGGGCATCAGCCTGCGGTCGGACGGTGACGTTGCGCGTCTCGGCGAGGATCTGAAGCGCACGATCGCTGCCCTCCAGTCCGAAATGCCGGTCGGCGTGGGCATTCATACCGTGTCCGACCAGACCCATGTTGTCGACGAATCCGTCGGCGAATTCACGACATCGCTGATCGAGGCGATCGTCATCGTGCTGGCGGTGAATTTCCTGTCGCTGGGCTGGCGGCCGGGCATCGTGGTGGCGCTGTGCATCCCGCTGGTGCTGGCGATGACGTTCCTGTGCATGTTGTATATGGGCATCGACCTTCAGCGCATTTCGCTGGGCGCACTCATCATTGCGCTGGGTCTGCTGGTTGATGACGCGATCATCGTGGTCGAGGCGGTGGCGACGCATCTGGAGGCGGGATGGACCCGGACGCGGGCGGCCGTCAGCGCCTATAGCGTGACCGCGGTGCCGATGCTGGTCGGCACGCTCATCACCGTCGCCGGTTTCCTGCCGATCGCCATGTCGAAGGCGACAGCCAGCGAATATGTGATCTCGCTGTTTCAGGTGATCGCCATTTCGCTGGTCCTGTCGTGGATCGTCGCGGTCATTTTCACGCCGTTCATCGCCTATCATCTGCTGCCCCAGCGCGCGGATGCGCGTGACGACGCGGGAGAGCCCGAAGAACAATATGAAGGCCGCTTCTACGGCTGGTTCCGGCGCGTGCTCGACCGCTGCCTCGACCGGCGCAAGACGGTGGTGGCGGTCGCGCTCGCCATGTTCGTGGGGTCGATGCTGCTGTTCCAGATCGGCGTGCCCCGTCAATTCTTTCCCGCGTCCGACCGACCCGAACTGGTGATCGACCTTCAGCTGTCGCAAAATGCAAGCTTCGCCCAGACGCAGGCGGTTGCCGCCCGCATGGAAAAGCTGCTGGCGTGCGATGACCGGGTGACGTCCACCACTGCCTATGTCGGTGGCGGGTCGCCGCGCTTCTACCTGCCGCTCAATGTCCAGACGCCCGATATCACGCTGGCCGAACTCGTGCTCCAGACCAGGGATGAGGAGGCGCGCGAAGGCGTGATCGCCAGCATCCAGAGCCTGTTCGCCACGCATTTCCCCGAAGCGCGCGGCCGTGTCAGCCGTCTGGAAAATGGCCCGTCGGTCGGCCAGCCCGTGCAGTATCGTGTGGCGGGACCGGACCTTGCGCAGATCATGCCGGTCGCGAAGAAGCTGGAGGAATTGATCCGTGCGGACAGTCACGCGCGCGACGTGAACAGCGATCTGGGCGAACCGCTCAAGGCCATTCGGGTCGACCTGGATCAGGATAAGGTTCGCGCGCTCGGCCTGTCGACGCAGGCGGTGCAGCAATCGTTGCAGGCGGCGATTGGCGGGGCGGGTACCACCAGCTTTCGGGATCGCGATCTGGCCCTCGACGTGGTGCTTCGCCTGAGCGCGGCTGAGCGGACCGACCTTGGCCGCATCGCCAACCTGCCGATATCGACGCCCAATGGCGCGGTGCCGCTGGCCCAGCTTGGCCATGTATCGGCGGGCAGCGAACCGGCCGTGATCTACCAGCGCAACCGTCAGCCGACCATCACCATCTCCGCCGATGTCGAAGGCGAGCAGGCAAGCGACCTGACGAAGCGGATCGAACCACAGATCGCGGCGCTGCGCCGCGATCTTCCGTCCGGCGCCTCCATCGTCAAGGGCGGGTCGGAAGAACAGAGCAGCATCAACCAGAAGGCGACCATGGCCGCCGTGCCCTTCGCCATCTTCGTGATCGTCATCCTGCTGATGCTCCAGCTCCAGAATGTGAAGCGGATGCTGGTGGTGCTGGCGACCGGGCCGCTGGCGCTGATCGGCGTGGCGCTCATCATGGCCCTGTTCCGCATCCCCTTCGGCTTCGTCGCCATGCTGGGATCGCTGGCGCTGTTCGGCATGGTGCTGCGCAATTCGGTCATCCTGATCGCGCAGATCGACACCTTGTCGGGCCATGGCCTGGCGATGCGGGAGGCCGTGCGCGAAGCCGCCGTCCATCGTCTGCGCCCGATCCTGCTGACCGCGCTCGCCGCCATCCTCGCCATGATCCCGCTCACCCGGTCGACCTTCTGGGGGCCGATGGCTTGGGCGATCATGGGCGGCCTGATGGTCGCCACTATCCTTACCCTCATCGTCCTGCCCGCGCTCTACGAGCTGGTCTTCGACCGCCCGCAGCATCGCGCCGACAGCCAGGAGATTTCCGCATGAAACGCCTTTTCCTCTGTACCGCAGCGGCCATGCTCGCGCCGCCCGCCCATGCGACCGACCTCATGGAAGCATGGCAAGCAGCGGCGGCGCATGATCCCGATCATCTGGGCGCGCAGGCTGAGCGCGACGCGGGGCAGGAGGCCGCCGTTCAGGCGCGGGCGCTCAAGCGGCCCAGCGTACAGCTTCAGGGCGGATACCAATATAATGTCACAGAAACCAACGCCCGTTTCCCGGAAGAACTGGACCCGGTCTTTACCGGAAGCCGATCGAGCGGCCGGGCGACCGTTGGCGTGCAGGCGGTTCAGCCTTTGTATGATGCATCTAAACATGCACAGTCGATCCAGCTGCGCGAAAAGGCGGCAGGCGCCGATGTGCAGTTTGCCGGCGAGCAGCAGCAACTCATCCTTCGTGTATCGCAGGCCTATTTCAAGGTGCTGGCGGCCGAGGACAGGCTAAGCTCCTATCAGGCGCAGGTCGATGCGGCGGAACAGCAACGCCGCGGCGCGCAGGCGCGTTTCGATGCCGGGCGCGCGCGCATCACTGACGTGCGCGAGGCGGAGGCCCGCCGCGACGCGAGTGAAGCACAGCGCATCGGCGCCGAGGCCGAGTTGGCCTATGCCCGTGCCGATTTTTCCGAACTGACGGGCTTGCCGGCGGAAGGGTTGGACCGACCCGCCGGGAATTTCGCCGCGCCGTTGCCGCTCGTGACGCTGGAAGCATCCATCGAGCAGGCGGAGCGTCAGTCGCCGCTGGTGAAGGCGGCCGAGCATCAGGCAAAGGCCGCAGGAGCCGATATCGACCGCTACGGCCTTGCGGGACGCCCCGTCGTCGAAGGCGTCGCCGGTTATCAGGGCCAGTATCGGCTGGGCGGGGAAGGGGGCAATGGCATCATTCCCGACCGCATCCAGTCGGCGTCGGCCGGGCTGCGTATCACCATTCCGCTCTATGCCGGTGGGGCGATTCAGTCGAAGGAACGGGAAGCCCGCGCCAACGCCGTCAAGGCCGAGCGCGCCCTGGATGCCGCGCGGCGGGATGCTCGTCTTCAGGCGCAGCAGGCCTGGCATGCCGTATCGACCGGCGCGCGCCGCATAGCTGCCCTGAACACCGCAAACCGGTCGGCCGGCTTGCAGCAGGATGCGGCCAATACCGGGCGAGAGGTCGGCATCCGCACGCAGGATGATGTCCTGAATGCGCAGAGCCAGAGCTTTTCGACCGACCGCGACCGGCGTCAGGCCATATATGATTATATGACGGCCCGGCTCCAGCTCGCTGCCGCGACTGGCGATCTGGGCGATGAGACGCTGGCCGGAGTGAATGCGCTGATGAAATGATCGCCGCCTGACGATCAGGCGGCGATCAGGCCGGTCGAAGCGACGGCACGCTTCACCGGCTCGCCGCTGTCGATGTTAAAGGCCATGTCTATCATGATGTGCAGCGACCTGATGGCATGGCGGAAAGCGCTCGCCAGCGCGACGCTGCATTCGTGGACCAATTGGCGCTCGCGCCCTTCGATCATGTCGAGCAGTCGCCATTCATCCTCCGACAGGGCCAGGCCGGTACCGCAGCGAAACGGATGCCCCAGTACGAGTTCGGATAGCCTCATCAGGCTGTCGCAGGCGGGGGCCAGCTGTCCGCAGCCATGGCGGGCGAGCTTGCGGTAGAGATGCGGCTGGGCAGGGATGTGCAGGTGCCGCGCCCGACGCCACTGACGGGCGGCGGTCAGCACCAGCTGCTGTTGAATGCTGAAGGAAAATGTCGCAGCCATGGGCTGTCCTTTCGGGGCAAGATCATCTTATCGGGGCATGTGGGTCACGCGCTGTATGGTGTGTGCCGCACTGGAGCCCGACCATCGGATCGAAAATCGATAGCGGCATGGCGGCATGAGCAGTGCGATGTGGTGGCTGCGCTTGTGTCCGATGAGATGCAGTAACGGGAAATAGCTCATTGGCAGCGCATCTCCGTTTCCGCGGCCAGGGGATTGACCTGATGCTGGCTCAGAAATTGATAAAGGCCGCAAAGCAGCGCCTGTGCGGTCGGAATCGGCATGCCGATCCGGCCGACGATGACACGTTCCAGGCTGGGATCGGGGCGGCCATGGTCGGCCCTTGGATTTTCCAGCGTGACCGTTACGATGCCGTTGAGCAGTGACAGGCCAGTCAGGCCGCCAGCCAATATTTCCGGTGCGAACATATTGTCGACCAGCGGAATTTCGGGAAGCGGCGGCTGGATGGGGGGATGCATCTTCATTGCGGGAACCTTGCTGGCAAGAGGGGGAGGGTCAGCCCTTGTCGGATGGCCAGGGCCAGCCGGACGCGCGGTAAAATTGCCGCGTTTGCTTGACGATGAGAGCAGCGGATCGCTTGGCGCCTCTGTGCAGCCCGCTGCGGCTTCCCATCAGCAGGCCGACGCCACCACCGATGGCAAGGCGCGACAATTCGCCGGTGGCGGCCGCCACAGCGCCCGGCACGATCAGGCCGGGCTTGCGCCCATCCTTGGCGGTGGCGGAAAAGGACATGGCCGGGCCGGCTTGTCCGGCGATGTCGAACGAGGCTTTGGTGAGCAGGGCTGATCGACCCGCGCCGAAGCCGATCAGTAACCGTTCGGCACTGTTGCCGGGATCGGCCCGGACGATCTGGACTCTTACCGTGGCTCCGCCGGGAGAGGGCTGCCCGTCCGTCGTGACGGAGGCGGGGAGGCCAGCCTTGCGATAGGCCTTGACGAGTTCGGCCAGCAGACGATGTGCGGCCCTGCCCGCATCGGGATCGGACCGGATGTCCGGCGCCAGCGTCACCCGCACCCCAATGGCGCCGGGTATCTGCTGCGACCGCGCGGGCGCCATGCTGAGGTCATGGACGGCTGTGCCGGCGCACGCTGGCAACAACAGCAGGGCGCCGACCAGCGGTATCGCCGCTGCGCGCATCCGGCCGCTTCCCGCCATGGTCATTCGCCGCCACCTTCGCCGGCAAGGTCGACAGGCAATGCCTGGACGCCGGGCGCGTCCGCCCTTGCCGCCGCGGGCACGGGCGCAGGCACGCCGATGCCCGAGCGCGTCAGGCGAAATCCGAAGGCATAGACCCTGCCGTCAAAGGCGACATTGACCCTGATATCTGCCGGATGGCCGGCGTCCCGATCGATCGGCAGGATGACCATGCCACCAAAGCTGCTGCCGGGGTCGATCGTGGTCGTCTGTAAAATCTCGGTTCCCAACTGGTCCAGCGTGTAGTCGAGCTTTCGGTCGATGCCGCCGATTACCATCGCGCCGCCTGCGACCGCGGCCGTCGCGCCGATCACGCCGGGCGTATCGTCCTGCCAGTGAATGGCCTGGGTGAAGCCGCCGCGCGGGCCACGGACATGGCGATAATAGCTGCCCTGGTTCGATGCGGTGGATGCGACGCCTGCCAGCACGCCGGCGAACAGCGCAGTACCGATCTTCGCCTGACGTGCCTTCCGCTCGGCTGCTTCCGCCAGTTGCGCATAGGTGGGAACGGGTGTTGGAATGCCGTTCACGACAGCGGTGATATTTTCCATCCCCAGATTGGCGGGGCGGCCGTCATGGTTGAAGATGGCAATGGAAAAGGCGGCGCGTCCGTCTTCCACCGGCAGGGGCCGAATTTCGACGGTAGCCGTCGGTGATTTCAGGGAAATGGTCGCGCTGCCATGCTGATAGCGCGCCGTTTCCGCGCCAATCTGCTGTGGATAGAGCGTCATGGCCGGGGCAGCATTGGCGATAGTCGACACGCTGGCGAGCAATGCGGTCGCGACCGCGATCGGATAATGGTTCATGGTGAAGCCTTTCGGACAAGAAGACGCGGTGCGGATCCGGGGGGCGAGGATCCGCACCGCGTCGGCGCTGGCCGTCCAGGGGGAGGAGCAAGGAACAACGGCCAGCGCAAACAGGAACTAGCGGTATGCAATCAAGGGGACGGATCGGGCCGCAGGATGATCCGTGTCCAGCATCGCTCATCCTGCCGCATAACCGCCTCCTTGATGTCTGAGGCTGTTATCGGCTCGTCAAGCAACAGGAGTTGGCGACGATTGTAAATCTTTGTGACGCTCGGTCGGCTTTGGGCATGCGCAGCGTGCTGGCCGAGTTGGGTATCGCCATTTCGGTCGGGATCTTTGATGGCCCTTCAGATGGTAGGCGAGATCGCTGACGGGGAGTCCATGCTCGACTTTCCAGACGCACTGAACATCGTTGTCGTGCTGGGAGGGCATGGGTGCGCTTGCCGTCCGCGTCGACGACCGTGACATAGAACTGAGTGATCCAAGTGAACCGGTCGTTCCCGTTGTCCTTTAAAAGCAGAATCTCATTGCCGCTGCTCGCCGCGTCGACGGTGCTGCTACCCGGAACATTCAACGGGCGGCCGTGACGGTCATCCGTGGCAGTGAAGCCCTTGCTGTAAGCGCAGGGAAATATCTCCGATTCACGACCAATCGACGGCGGCCCCTTCTTGCCGGTCATCTAGTAGCAGTCAGAGTTGAGGCAATAATCTTGTGCGCGCGACCGTCTCGGGGCGTCGCCGTCGCCGACATGGTGGAGTGCAGTGCCGCTGGACGGTCTCGCCAAGCCACGAAATACAGCGGAGGATTGTCTGCTGAGCGCGCTATGCGATGCGCTATTGTCCAGCCATGCCGCGCTTGCACTGCGGCACGCTGATCCCAATGCCTCCCTCTAGAAGAAGGTCGATCTTGGAGAGCTGCACCGGATCCTCCATCGCGACGCACAGACCAAAAGCCATACCGGCGTCGCAGTGATTGTAATACCTTGCTGGGCGGCCACGAAGGTTCGCAACGAGCAAACGGCAGGTTCTGAAACAAGCTGCCGTTGGGAGCCCGAGCGGCGAACGACGCATTTTGGTCGGAACCGGAAAATCTACACCTGAAGGGCGCTGGACGGGTCGCGTGGAACGCAGTCCCGCCGTCACTGCAATCGGTCCGTCAAAACTTCCCTTCTGCCTTGATTTCCTCGCTGTCGAGGCCGGGAGAGCGGAACCACCAACTTCTTCCGCACTTGTGCCAATAGACGGCTTGTAACACGCGTCGGACACGAACGAGCGGAGATAAAGCCCTTGAAGCAACTAGCTGACGACTTCTGGAATTTTCGGGGCACGTTCAGGATTGCAGGCTTGATCGACGTCGGCACGCAGATGTCCCTCATTCGCCGCCCGACCGGGCGCTTCCTGCTCATAGATAGCTATGAGGTCAGTGGCGAGGATCGCGACGGCCTTCTTGCATTGACCGATAATGGCGACGCGATCGACGCAATCATCAATGTCCATCCCTTCCACACGCTGCACTGCCAAGCCGCCCATAAGTTGGCACCGAAAGCGCGTCTGTTCGGGACGCAGCGACACCGCGAGCAGGCGCCAGAATTGCCGTGGGAAAGAACTATCATCGAAGCGCGCGCCACGCAGGCAGCTTTCGAAGAGTTGGAATTCGAGATCCCGGCAGGTCTCGATCTGGTCGCCGATGACGACAGCGTCCATGCAGCATCCGTCCTAGTGCGCCATCGGAAAAGTCGCATCGTGCACGTCGACGACACGCTCATGGTGCTGGCGGCACCCGGTGTCCTTGGCCACATACTGCCCCAATCTCGCATGCGATTTCATCCCAAGTTGGAGAAGGCGTTGCAGGCACGCCCTGGGGCCGCCGACGACTTCGCCGAATGGGCCAGTGGGCTCGCGGAAAGTTGGGCGGACACACCGATCGTCTGCGCCGCTCACTCCGCCGTACGCGAACTGCCTCCCGGTGGTTGGCGTGACGAGATCACCCAAGCTCTATCCGACGTTCGAGACACTCTGGACCATCACCGATCGCGCCACGGCTGACGTCACCGCGCCGTCCATCAATCAGGAAATTCGACCCTATGAGCGATAAGACTGTCCGCACGATCAATCCTCTCTCCGAGGAAGTGATCGCTACTTACCCGCTCATGTCAGACGAGGAGGCTGCGGCAACCGTGAAGGCGAGCCACGAGGCGTTTCTGGAGTGGCGCCTTCGCAGTCTCGACGACCGCGCCGAGGTCATGGGCGCGATTGGCCAGGCTCTCCGGGCTTCCAAGGAGGAATTTGCGTAGTTGATGACGCGAGAGGTGGGAAAACTCATCAGCGACAGCCGCAGCGAGGTCGATCTCGTGGCGGCGATCTGTGACTATACGGCCGAACATGGTCCCAAGGTGCTGGCCGACGAGGAACGCTCAGCAGAGGGCGCCACCGCCTATGTCGTCCATGCGCCGATCGGCGTGATCTACGGCATTCAACCGTGGAATTTCCCGGCTTATCAAGCGGTGCGATATTCCATCGCCAGTCTGATGGCCGGCTACGGAGTCCTGCTAAAGCATGCTGAGAGTTGCACGGGCAGCGGCCTGTTCCTCCGCGATCTCTACGAACGCGCTGGGCTTCCCAAGGGCCTGTTCGGCGTCCTGATCATCTCGCATGAGCAATCGGACAAGATCATCGAGAATGATCTCGTGCGTGGGATAACTCTGACGGGTAGCGATCGGGCGGGCCGCGCCGTGGCCGCCAAGGCGGGTGAACTGGTCAAGAAGACCGTGCTCGAACTCGGCTCGAATGATGCCTACCTCATTCTCGACGATGCCGACCTCGATCTTGCGATTGAGACCTGCGTCGCAGGCCGCATCTACAACAATGGCCAGACGTGCGTGAACGCCAAGCGCTTCATCGTCACCGAGAAGAACCACGACGCCTTTGTCGAAGGCTATGTCGACAAGTTCCGCGCCATCGAAATGGGAGATCCCACCGACGACGCCAAGAAGCTCGGCCCCCTCGTGAGCGAAGCCCAGAGGGATCAGCTCCACAAGCAGGTGGAAGAAAGCGTCGCCAAGGGCGCACGCGTGCTAGTCGGCGGCGAGGTTCCAGACCGCACCGGGTGGTTCTATCCCGCGACTGTCCTTGTCGACGTGGCCCCCGGGCAGCCTGCCTATGACGACGAGCTGTTCGGACCGGCCGCTTCTATCATTCGGGCGAAGGATGACGAGGATGCGATGCGCATCGCCAATGACAGCCGCTACGGCCTCGGCGGCGGTATATTCAGCCGAGACGTCGACCGCGCGCGCGAACTGGCTGCGAAGTATTTCGACACCGGCATGATCTTCATCAACACCTTCGACGTGGCATCGCCAGATTTGCCATTCGGAGGCGTCAAAACGTCCGGCTACGGCCGCGAACATGGTCCAGAAGGACTGAAGGAGTTCGTGAACGTCAAGTCGATCAAGATCGGCTGAACTGGATGTCGCAGACCCTCCAATGTGACGTCGCGGTGATCGGTGCCGGCACCGCCGGCATCGCCGCTGAGCGGGCAGCCCGAAAGAACGGCGCATCGACGTTGCTGATAGACCCCGAGTTCAACGGCACGACCTGCGCGACCGTGGGCTGCATGCCTTCCAAACTGGTGATCGCCGCTGCACGAGAAGTCGTCCGCATACGCCGCGCAGGCCTGTTCGGCATCGAAGTGGACGGCATGCGGATCGACGGTTCGGCAGTGATGCAGAGGGTGCGGGCGGAGCGGGACAGATTCGCAGCGCTCACACGAGAATCCTTCAATGATATTCCTAAGCAAGTCCTGCTGCGCGCTCGCGCCCGGTTTGATGGACCGAACATCCTCAAGCTCGACGACGGCCGACGCATCGAAGCCCGAGCGATCATCATCGCAACTGGTTCCGTTCCGATCCTGCCCGACCCTTTCGCCGCTCTCGGCGATGCGGCGCTGACCAGCGACCGTGTGTTCGAATTGGAGGATCTGCCCAAGAGGCTGGCGGTCGTTGGATCGGGGGCAATCGGTCTCGAGCTGGCGCAGGCCTTCGCTCACCTCGGGGTCAAGGTCGCCTTGTTCGACAAGGGTGAGCGGATGGCCAAGCTCCGCTGCCCGAAGGTGCATTCGCGCCTTCGCGAGTTCCTGGAGGAGAGCCTCGACCTGCATCTCGGCGTCGATGTCAGCCCGCACCAGACGCGGGAAGGCGCGAAATTACTTTGGCGTGGGAAAAGTGAAGGGGAAGCCGTCTTCGACAAGGTGCTCGTCGCGGTCGGCCGCAAGCCCATGCTCGGTGGTCTCGATCTCGAGAAAGCCGGCCTTGACCTCGATGATCATGGCATCCCGATCCATGATAGAAAGACCATGCGCTGCGGCGAGACGGCAGTTTTCCTTGCAGGGGACGTGGCAGCAGACTTGCCCCTTCTCCACGAGGCATCACATGACGGCGCCATTGCCGGCCGCAACGCCGCAGCGTTTCCCGCGCCAATTCCGGTCTCGCGCAATACCGCGTTCAGCATCACGTTCACGGAGCCCGCACTGGCGACGATCGGCGAGGCAGAGGAGGACGGTGCCATCACCGGCACCGCTGAATTTGGCGATCAGGGACGAGCCCGTGTCGACGGCGTAAACCGAGGTGCACTCACACTGTATGCAGCAGCGCCCAATGGTCGCTTGATCGGTGCCGATCTCATTGCCCCAGCTGGCGAGCATCTGGCGCATATGCTGGCATGGGCGATCCAAAGTGGGCAAACTGCGACGCAGCTTTTGGCCATGCCATTCTATCATCCCACGATAGAGGAGGGGTTGAAGCAAGCGCTGCGAACGATCTGCGCTGCAACGCCAATCGATCTGCCGAGTGATCAGGATAGCGGCACCCCTTCGGGCGCATAACTATTCACATTTACTACAATTTATCCGTTCCACCCTGCTTCTACCAGAGCAGAGCACAGGATGTGCTCGAAAAGCTGCGGTTTTGTCGAAGCCAATATATGCGACCGCCAACAGCCTCTGCTCGGGAACGAGCATTCGTCCGAAGTGTTCTATAGAACGGAATACAATCTCATACGGAGAGCGACATGAGCATCGAAGGAAAGGCCAAGGAAGCCGCCGGATACGTCAAGGAAGAGCTGAACGAGCACGGCAAGACCCCCGAGGCGCAGAAGAAGGCCCAGGAGGGTCGCGACCTGCGCAACGAAGGGCGGATCGAGGACGGCAAGGCGCCGAAGACCACGCCGGTCGGCAGCGGCGCGGAGTAAACTTTCATCCGCTCCCAAGCAAAGCGCCGCCCCTCACCGGGCGGCGTTTTTCATTTCGGATTTGCCTATTTCAGCGGCGTGTAAAGGCGATGAAAGGGGCTGACCCTGAGGTGCTCCGGTGTCAGGCGGATATGCAGCCCGTCGTCCAAAGGCCCATCCAGCGCAAAGGCCTTTTCCGCCTCGTAAATGTCGTCGCGGCGCGCATCCTTCCAGTCTGAAATGCTTCCAAACGCGCGCTCCTTTTGCTCCTTCATCGTGGTCGCAACCACGAAACTTCTCGGCCGCCAGGGGCCGCTCCCCGGTCGCGTCGATGAGCGCCGGGAAGTGTCTCCGGTCGCCATCGATGGTGACGACCGCGCCCGCCTCCGTTCCGCGTGTTTCGATCCTGCGGACCCGCCCAAATTTGCCTCGGCCTTCCAGCGCTCGGTTGGCGTCACACCGTCTCAATGGACACAACGCATGCGGCACTGACCCAGTTCAGGCCTTTATCAAAAAATTCTGGAAACTTGCAGATTTTGGAAGTATTGAGAATTTATGCCTTCTCTCGCGCAGATCGTTTCGGCCGCTGGGCTTTCTGACCATATTCTGAGCGAACGCCAATTGGATGGGTTGCTGGGCGGAAGCGCCGCACGCCGATACGGCCTCGTAAATCGCGGATTGAAAGATGGATCACTCGTCCGGTTGAAGCGCGGCGCCTATCTGCTTGGGAAAAACTATCGAAGCGGCTCCACCCATCCCTTTGCCATCGCTCAGGGATTGGTGTCCGGGAGCTATGTGTCGTTTGAAAGCGCGCTTGCCTATCATGGCTGGATTCCCGAGGCCGTCTTCCTGACGGCAAGCGTATCACCGGGTCGCAAGAGCCTTACCTATGAGACCAGCGATTTTGGTCAATTCAGCTTCCATCCTCTCGCCATCGAGAAGTATCGTTTCCTGGAGGGCGTGGATCGCGTAAAGCTGGGCGCAATGACGGCGTTTGTCGCCCAGCCTCTCCGCGCGCTCATGGACCTCGTCGCACTCAGAAAAGAACCCTGGTCCGGATTGGACTGGCTGACCTCCGGCATGAGGATCGATCAGGACCTGCTTCTAGGCCTCAGGCGCCATGATTTCGCCAAGCTCCGCCCCGTTTACAAGCACAAGGCCGTAAGACTGTTTCTGCTCGAGTTGGAAAACTGTGTCCTGAAAGCGAAAACCACCGCAGCCGGCAAGGACGTGCCATGATCGACATCATCAAACAAAAGCTGCGGCAATATGGAGCCGCCAACGCGCTCGAGGAGGAGAATGCAGTCAAGGAGATCCTGCAAGAGATTGCGTTATATGCCCTGTGGCGCGCCGACTTCTTCGACCTGGCGCTTTTTCAGGGCGGCACCTCGCTCCGGATCCTGCATGGTTTGCCACGATTTTCGGAGGATCTCGATTTTCTCTTGCGTGCGCCCGATTGCGGTTTCGACTGGTCGCCCTATCTCAAGACCCTCGTCGCGGTCTTCGCGCAGTTCGGCCTGAAGCTCGAGGCGCAACCACGGGCCAGGATGGAACAGGCCATCCGCCAGGCGCTCATCAAGGACGATTCTCTCGCCAGCCAACTCGACCTGTCTTTTGCGGGCTCGGGGCGGCCCAGGACGATCCGGATCAAGCTGGAGATCGACGTCAATCCGCCGGCAGGTTCCGGAGAGGCAGCCACCTATCTCGATTTTCCTGCTGACCATGAGGTTCGCCACCAGGATCTGTCCTCCAACTTCGCGCTCAAGATCCACGCGCTTCTGTGCCGCGGCTTCCTCAAGGGCCGAGACTGGTATGACTTCTCCTGGTATGTGGCCAAGGGCGTCACCCCCAATCTCGCATTGCTGAGGAACGCGCTGCTTCAGGCTGGTCCATGGGCTGGCGACGGAACAGTTACTGCGGACATGCCATGGCTCAGAGACGCGCTGAAAAGCCCGATCTCACGCATCGACTGGGGAGCCGCAGCCGACGATGTGCGTCGGTTTCTCAAGCCAGCGGAAATCAAATCGTTGGACCTGTGGAGCGAGCGCTTCTTTCTTGCGAAGGTCGACAAGCTTGTCGCTGGCTGAGACGATCAGTGAAAGAACAGCCAGAGGAGCAGAATGATCGGAATCGGAACGCCAATCAGCCAAAGCAGAATACTTTTCCCATTGCCAGTCTCCCGTCATTTCATCGGGAGAATGACCGGGCTTTTCCTATGTTCCGTCATGGAAGACGCAGAGAGCCTGGAATGAGCAGGGCATGGCGACACGGTATGATCCGATCCATCCTGCCCCTCTCCAGCATTTTCGATGGTCTTCAGGCGAGGTTCCGGTTATCCCCGCGGCAAACGGGGGGTGTATCGCGGCTTAAACCACGATACATGGGGAAGATGGCATCGGCGCAGCAACTCATTGGTCTCGTGAAGAGCCACGCGGAAGGCGATTCCGAGCGCTTCTTCGACCTCGCCATGCAGCTTTCATCGGCCGAAGAGCAAAAAGGCCATAAGCGGCTTGCCGAACAGCTTCGCCAATGGGCCCATGCGGGACAATCACCGCCAACCAGTGTCGTCGGTGCCAGCCGTCCGACGGCGATCGCTGCGCCGCGCGGTGACCTCGCGGAATTCCTGCTGGCCTCCTATCCGGCCGAGCGCCTGGGTAGCGTCATCCTCCCCTCGCCGATTGCCGAGGAACTGGCCCATATCGTCGTCGAGACCCGAATGCGGGAGAAACTCGAGGAAAAAGGCCTGAAGCCCAGGCGCCGCCTGTTGCTCTCGGGTCCTCCGGGGACAGGCAAGACCCTGAGCGCCCACAGCCTTGCCGGAGAGCTTCAGTTCCCGCTTTTCTCCGTCCTGCTGCACGGGCTCATCACCAAATATATGGGCGAGACTGCGCAGAAACTGAAACTCGTTTTCGACGCGATCAAGACCACGCGGGGCGTCTACCTGTTCGACGAGATCGATGCGCTTGCAGCGGCGCGCGGCGATGGCAACGATGTGGGCGAAGCGCGCCGCGTCCTCAATTCCTTCCTGCAGTTCCTCGACGAGGACACCGGCCCGTCGATTGTCGTGGCGACGACGAACCTCGCCGAAATTCTCGATCGGGCCGTGCTGCGGCGTTTCGATCTCGTCCTGTCCTATGAACTGCCCGATGCCGCGGCGATCCGGGAAGCGGTCGAGCGGCGTCTCATCGGATTTTCCATTTCCAGACTGTCCTGGACGAAAGTGACCGATGGTGCGGCGGGGCTCTCGACGGCCGACGTCGTGGCGGCCGCGGAAGATGCCGCCCGCCGCGCGGTGCTTGGGGACAGGCTGGCCATCACGACACAGGATCTGCTCAATTCGCTGGAGCGCCGTCGCTCGCTACAGGGGCTAGGAAGAGGCGGGCATGCCACGGGATCGACGTCATTTTCTGTTGAAGGATCTGGGAAAGCCCCATCCCTTTCAGGCCAAAAGCGGAGGCGGCGGAAAGTCGCCGAGTGACGTTCTCGACCGGGCAGGCCATGCCCAGGCCCTCCTGAAGGCGATCGACGCACTTCCCGGCATGGCAGCAGAGCATCTGCCTGGCCTCTATCTCGAGGTGCAGAGCCGCCCGAACGAAAAGCTGAAAAAAGACAGTCTCAACGCGAGCGGCGTGGCGTTGCTCCGCTGCAATTCTGAAACCCACGAAGGCATCGCAACCGAATCCGCCACGCTCTTCGCGACAGCAAGAGGCGTCGAAAATCTTCGCAAGAAGGTCGAACAGTTCGAAAAGGAGGACATGCCCGCCAGGGAGAAGGATGGCGAGATCATCCCGGGCCGCCCCAGGAACGCCGACCTCGTCCAGAGCCTTGCCGCGATCACCGAGGCGGGCCTCAGGGCGTTGTGGAGGGGTCCCCAGGAGCGCTTCCCCGAGGCTGATGGCGTGATCGCCTGGGAGCTCTGGCTCGAGCCAGGGGAGGCGGATGCCTTCATCGCGAAAGCCGCCGACTATCAAGTCGAAATCGGCGGTGACCGGCTTGTCTTTCCCGAGGACGTCGTTGTCATTGCCCGGGCGCCGCGGAACAATATCGCGCTTGCGGTAAGACGCCTTGGGTCGGTTCGGGCTCTCGCCGAGCCGGTCGTGACTGCCGATTTCTTCGACGCGATGGACGTCCAGGAACAGGCGGCCTGGGTTGCCGAGCTGGGCGAGAGAACAACCTTTGCGGGTCTTCCGGACGGCGGCTATGTGACGCTTCTCGATACCGGGGTGAGCCGCGCTCATCCTCTGATCGCTCCGGTGCTTGCCGCCGAGGATCGCCATGCGGCCGATCCCGCTTGGGGCCTTGACGATGTGAAGGGCCACGGCACCCAGCTGGCCGGCCTGGCGCTGTACGGCGATCTGACGAATGTTCTTCAGACGATGCAGCCCGTGACGGTCGCTCATCGCCTGGAATCCGTGAAGCTGCTGCCCGATGCCGGCGTCAATCCGCACCATCTCCTGGGCGCTGTCACGCGAAGGGCAATCGATGCCGTCGAGCTCACGCCGCGTCGCCGCACCTTCACCATGGCGGCGACCACGGACGAGGACAGTCCGCACGACGGCGCGCCCACGTCCTGGTCCAGTGAGGTGGATCAACTCGCTGCAGGCGTTTCGGGAGCGCAGCCCAACAGGCGGCTTGTCCTCGTGTCCGCGGGCAACACGGATAATTTCGCGTTCGGCGCGGGGCCTTATCTCGATGTCTGCGACCACGGCGACAATGAACTGGAATCGCCGTCCCAGGCCTGGAATGCGGTCTGTGTCGGTGCCTATACTGAAAAGACGATGGTGCCGCCCGGGGAAGGCCTCGTCATCGTCGCGCCGCCGGGCGACCTTTCGCCGAGCTCCCGCACGGCGTCATGGTCATCGACCTGGCCGCTCAAGCCCGATGTGGTGCTCGAAGGAGGCAACTGGGCCGTCGGTCATGCGCCGCCGCCGATGCGGCATGGCTGGCTTTCGCTGCTGACGACGCATCATGGTTATCCGCAACGATCCTTCAGCTTCACCTATGATACGAGCGCCGCGACAGCAATCGCGGCCGGTCAGGTCACCGAATTATGGTCTGACTATCCGCAGCTCTGGCCGGAAACGATCAGGGGCCTCTATGTCGCCTCGGCGCGATGGACCCCTCAGATGCGCTCGCATCTTCCGGCCAATCCCAGCAAAGGAGACTATGCCCGGCTGTTTCGTCGCTACGGCTATGGCGTTCCAGACCTGGCGCGCGCCCGGCGCAGCGCCGCAAATGCGCTGAGCCTTGTCGTTCAGGACGTGATCACGCCCTATGGGTTGTCGGAAAAGACCGGCGGCGACGTACACAAGGAGATGCGGCTCTTTACCCTCCCCTGGCCGGTCGAGGCTCTGCGTAAGCTCGGCAATACGCCCATCACGCTACGCGTGGCGCTCAGCTCGTTCATCGCGCCCAATCCCTCCGAGGCTTCGCGGGGATCGCGTTATCGCTATGCCTCCCATAATCTGCGTTTCAAGTTGAACCGTGCAGGCGAGAATGCAGGCCAGTTTTTGGCACGGATCAGCAAGGCGGCGGAGCCTGCCGGACCGCAGATCGAGGAGGATGATCTCTGGGACTATGGCAGCGACCGCCGCGACGTCGGTTCACTTCATATCGACCAGCTCACGTGCAGGGCGTCCGACCTCGCCCGCCGCAATCTCCTCGCCGTGCATCCCGTTGCGGGCTGGTGGAAATCAAAGGCCCTCCTGCAGGGCGGCTTGCCGGAGGTCCGTTTCGCGCTGATCGTCGAAATCGATACGCAAGGGATCGAAGCCGAGCTCTATGCCGAAGTCGAAGCAAAGGTTGCCGCGCTGACGCCGGCCCAGGCCGTCGTTATTTGATCAGGTGCACCCAGGCCCTGCGAAGGCCCTTGGGCTTCAGGCGATCGGCGACAGCGCGATTTTCTTCTCGATCTCGGCCGAGGCTTTTTCCGCCTTTTTGCGACGATTGAACACTTGGCGCATATAAGTCTGATCCTTGGGGGTCAGCACTTTCTCCGCTTCCACGAACTGCTCGGTTTCTTCCTCGAGGATGTGGTCGAGATATTCCTCCTTGAGCGCCGCGAAATGGCGTAGCCAACCTGGCGCAGTCATGTCGCGCGCGGCTGCATCCGCCATCAGCTTGTCGAGCTTGTGATGATCGCCGACCGCATGCCGCGCGAATTCCGTCGTATCGGGATTGCGCATGACGGTCGACCAGAGCGCCTGCTCCTCAGCCGCCGCATGGCCATGCACGTCGCGAACGAATTCCTCGAACAGCGTCTTGCGTTCGGGGTCTTTCGGCCCGGTTGCATCGATCATGGCGAGCAGGGCGCGATGCTTGTCATGGTCCTCGACCAGCCGACCGAAGATAGCCGGATTGCCGCGAAATTTGGTCGCTGGTGTCGACCCGATCCGGGCCGGGACATCGGGGGCAATCGATTTGGCGCGCGCGACAGACGCGGCTTTCGCTTCTCGCTGCTTGGTCGGGCTGGCCTGGCGCGGCATGATGGTTCCTCCTGCCTGTTTTTGGGAGCGCGAGGCTGTTGCGCTACCGTATCGTCGCATAACGAATCCGGCCCTCCCGCGTTCCTGCGGGGAAACAGCCATCATGACGATGCCTAAAAGGCCGCAAGGCGAGGAGAACCTTCAGAGCGAACGGTTGCAGCGCTGACGCGGCCCCTTAGTTCAGCGAGAGGGACGGATAGGCGTCGCGCTCATAGACGACGACGCCGTGCGATGCTTTGGCGATACGGCGCTCCCAATCCTGCCGGCGCACGAAGCCGGGCAAGGTCGACTGCGCGGTGACCATGAAGACCGTCCATTCAGGATGAACCTCGGTAAGGACGGCGGTTTGGGTCTTTGCGCCAGTATCGAAGGTGATGGCCGCTGCAAGCGCTGTGCCTTCGCCCCACTCGACCTGCGCCAGCAGCACTAGGCTGATTGCACGCCAGGGTTCGACCCGGCTGCGGTTTCCCGAACGCAGCGTGAGGCAGGTTCGCTCGACGGCTATGATCTGAAGGGGTCGGGGCAGTGGCTTGGCCATGGCGTCCCCATAAGACAGAGCGGCAGCATCCGACCACGGTCTTTACTCCTGAAGCCGTGGCCAACACAGGCCTGCCTCTATCGAATTGCGACAAGCCGTACCCTGGCTTTGCCTGGACGCCGAAACCAAAGGGATGCGAGCCAGTTAAGGCCGCATGGAGAGATCGACAGTTCCTTTTGCCCTCGTCGTGGATGATGACGCCCTGATCCTGATGCTTGCCCGCGAGATACTGGAGGAAGCCGGATTTCGCTGTCATGAGGCCAAAAGCGGCGATGAGGCGATCGCGCTTCTTGAGACGCATCACGATTCCGTCGTGCTGCTCTTTTCCGATGTCGAGATGCCGGGATCGACGAACGGTTTTGCGCTCGCCCGTCATGTTGACACCCATTGGCCGCATATCGAGATCGTGATCGCCAGCGGACGCATGACGCCCGAGCCCGGCGACATGCCCGATCGCGCGACCTTCATCGGCAAGCCCTTCGCTTTGGACATGGTCCATGCGCATTTGCGCCGGACGCTGCCGGACGGCAAGAAGCCCGCGCCGCTGCGCCAGGCCGTCTGAAAGGGGCGCAGTGCTTCGTGCACGGCAAGCCATCTCTTATGCGCGATGCTGCTATTCTGCTCCGATCAGCGGCGCCGGCATCATCATAACGATCCCCTCTGCGCGATAGTCTATCCGGCAATCAGCGCGGCGACGCGCCGACGAAGCTCCCCGGGTGCGCGAACGCCGACGCCCTGATATGCAGATGCTTTGAGATGTTGGAGCGGCATGGGAATCGGTTTTCACGTTATCGACGGCGACGGGCGTTTGATTGGCGACGAAGCCCTGGACGAGGCTGATGGCGAACTGGAGGAACTGCTCGACCGCTATTCCGAGGGCAACCTGTCGCCGGCGCAATATGTGGGCGATCTCAAAGCGATCGTCGCGCGTCATCCCGACTTCATCGACGGACATCTCCACCTCGGCCAAGCTCTGGCCGAGGCCGGTCGGACGGGTCCCGCCCTATCCGCGTTCATGCGCGCAATTGCCGTCGGCGAAGCGGCGATGCCGTCGGACTTTGCGGGACCGCTTCCCTGGCAGGACTATAGGAACAGGCCGTTCCTGCGCGCGCTCCACGAAGCCGCCCTGACGGAACTGCAGCGCAAAAAGCGCAGATCGGCCATTCGCCTGATGGAGCGCATGATGGCGCTCGATCCGGACGATGGACGCGGGATCCGTTTCCTGCTGGGTTCACAGTATCTGCGCGTTCGCGAACCCGTTAAGGCGCGCTTTCTTCTGGAAGCCTGGGCCGATCGCTATCCGCCTTGCGCCTATGATCTGGGGCTGCTCTATTTCCGGGAGAACCGATTCCGGGATGCCGCGACGCAGCTACGGCGGGCCTTTGTGGCCAACCTCTACATCGCCGAAATGCTCTGCGGTCATCCCGATCCAAAGCCTCTCGCGATATGGCATGGGTCGAACTTCGCCGAACGCGAAGTCGCGCGCCATTATGTGGAGGACGGCGCGAAACTATGGAGCGACACCTGCGATGGCCTCGCCTTCCTCCATTGGCTCTATCATCATCCCAGGGTCATGGCCGAGCGTGCCGGCATCCTGGATTGCTGCGAACGGCTGAACTGGGAATTCGATTTCCAGGCCCGGAGTGACATCCTCAACCACCAGGAGAAATTGCTCGGCGCGATGGATGACACGCTTTCCGATGAGATCATCACGAGGAGATCGACCCGCGATGAACGTACGGTCTATCCATGGTGGCAACTGTGAGCGGCGGCCAGACGGGCATGAGCACGACCGAGCAGGGCAACGGGTTTCGGGACACGGTCGCCCAGGTGCTGCGCGCTGCAGGCTTCACCAATGCCGAGACCGAAGTCCAGCTCGGACACAAGAACGCCGATGTCGCTGCGGTGTGGCTCCGTGACGAGATGGCCGGCGAGCAGCGCTACGCCTTCGAAACCAAGGCCTATTCGGGTAGCCTGAAGCTCGGCGAATGTTCGCAGTTTGCCTATGATTACGGCCCGCTGATCATGAACGGTACGATCGATCAGGCCTGGCTCATATCGAGAGGCCCCATAACGCCTGAAGGCCGCAAGGCCGCCCAAAGCCAGCGCGGTCTCCAGGCTATGACCTTTGCCGAGCTGCAGCGCCGACTGCTCCGGCTCGACCCCTATCTCAATGAACTTGCTGCCGCCCATGCGCGCAGCCGGCTCCCTGAATATTATGTTCGGCCCGAAACAGCGGATGGCGAGGATCTGGAAGCCTGTGTCACGAGCTGGTTGGAAGAGGCCGATGCCCCTCCCCTGTTCGTGCTTGGGCCTTATGGCAAAGGCAAATCGACCTTCGCCAACCATCTCGCGGCGACCATGGCAACTCGGGCGCTCGAGGATCCCACGGCGCGTGTTCCCATCCTTGTTCGCCTCGGCGAAATCGCGGACGAACAGTCGCTTGAAGGATTGCTCGGCAAGGTGCTCGCCAGCCAGCACCGCGTGCCCGGCTATCATTTCGACACGTTCTCGGCGCTCAACCGCAACGGCCGGTTTCTCGTCATCTATGACGGCTTCGACGAGATGAAGCACGGCCTTACCCCGTCCAAATTCCAGACCGTCCTGGGCGAGCTCATGAAGCTCGACGAAGGCGATGCCCGCATCCTCGTGCTCGGCCGAGATACGGCCTTCCATGACGATGTCGAATTCAGGGCGGTCATCGAGGGCATCCAGGTCACGCCGGCCGGACGGCCGATTCAGAAGCCGGGCCGACGTGCCTATCGTCATGTCGAGATCCGCGGTTTCACGCCCGACGAAGCCCGCTCCTATGTCGAGCGTTACTTCCCGATCCGGGCGGCGGAAGAGAAGGAAGGACCAGCGACGAGTCCGCAATGGGTCGAGCAGCGTGTCTCCGAACTCATTTCGGGACGCTTCGACCGGCTGCTCGAACGCCCTGTCCATGCCCAGATGCTATGCGAAATCGCGGTCCATCCCGATCAGTTGCGGCCGGATATGTCGGTTTACGAACTGTTCGACAGCTTCGTCCACTATCTGCTGCTACGCGAACTCGACAAGCGCGGCCGCGACAAGGATTTCCCGATCGACATCCGTCGCCGCTTTAACGCCAGCCTCGCATGGTGGCTTTGGGAGCGCGGCGGCGCCTCGACCACGACGCTCGGCGATATCCCCCAGTCGCTGTGCGATGAGGCCGCGCGCGACATCAGCCATTCGCTCCAGAAGGAGGAGATGCGGCGCGAACTGATCCAGGGATGTCTGATCGAGAAAGGCCAGCAGACGATTTACTTCCATCGCTCGATTCAGGAGTTCCTCGCAGCCGAGCATCTTATCGAGACCGATCTCCTGCAGCGCGGAAGCTACGGGGCGGGATGGCTCCAGACCGTGACCACCGCCCTAACCCCGGAGGTTATCGAGTTCGTCGTCGCCGGCGCCAATATCAGTCGCGAGAGGCGCGAGCGCGCGCTCAAATGGTTTGACGCGTTATCCGATGCGCGCGCGGCGCGCGTGTCGCTTGCGGGGTTCGATCTTTTCATTCAGCTCGCAAAGTCGCTCGACGGCGCGTTGCCGGCCGTCCCCGACGCCCCGTTCCTGGTCTGGCTCGCATTCTTCTTACGCAATGGCGGCCGGGATTTTGCGCATCGCGGACGTAATACTTTCGCGGCTCTCGCCGATATGCTGATCGACGCAAGGAACGCTGACCGGGAAGTGCAGGCGGCCATATTATACGCCCTCGCACGGACCCTGTTTCACGGCCGGCGCGGACAGGACAACACGCTCGCGCTCGCCATTTCCGCGCTCATCCCGGTTCAGCAACTCAAGGCGCTTGTAGGCGATGCCGCGGCGAAGAAATCCGAACGGCAGATCGTCCGCTACAACGAGGATTATCTGTTCTGGAGCCTCTTGCGCAGCTGGCGCATCGATCGCAACGAGAGCGACGTCCTGACGCTGACGATCGATCTCATGCGCATGCACAGCGATGCGATGGGCGTCATGCCCGACGGGTTCGACAGTGATATCGAAGAGCCCGAGCAGACGATCTCCCTGCCGGTCCAAGCCCTCTACGTAGCCCTGGCGAGCCGCCAGCCGCCCGTCCACGAGCGCGACATCGATGCCATCCGGCCCTTCTTCAACGATCCCAAGGTGAGGAATGCTTTCGCGCCGGTCGAGATCGTCCACCGGCAGACAGCGCCGGTTCTCGATACCCCGGCAGCCGAGCGCGCGCCAAGACCGAAGCTCGGCATTCGCACGAGAGGCCCGCGCTGAAGAGCAGCCAGAAGATCCCGATCCAAGCGCAAGACAGGGCCTTCTGCACGAAACGTCAACCTGGAGATGGTAGGCAGATGTAATGCCGCCTTCCCCAACCTCCTTCGATCATCAGCGCTCGGCGCGAAGGGATCTGTGGGTTTGGGCGATGCTGCTCGTCGGCGCGATGTTCATTCTCACGGCCCATACGGTCGATCCCCTCAAAAACTGCGATGAAGGCGGAAACTGCGCGTCTTGGCTGGTTCCCATCGCCGGGATCATAGGATGGAGCGCGCTGGCGATGGCGCTCGGCCTGCTGGTCGTGAACCCGAACCGAGGCTGCCGGATCGATTCGCTTACCGGCGATCTGTTGTGGTGGCAGGACCGAACCCTTCGTAGCGAGGGAAACACCGGACGTATTCATCCCTCGCGCATTGCAAGGATTCGCGTCGATCTGCGAGGCGACTCTGACAGTGTCAGCCTCTACGACGTTGATGGCGAACGTCTGGCCTGGTTCGATGAAACCACGATCCCCTGGCCATATGATCGCTGGGCCGCCCGGTTCCATCGAGCCTATCCTCACATTCTTCTCGACAAGCTGGAATAGCGTCCCCGACCGGTCGCGCGATTGGATAAGTTCAGGTCCCTCCCCATATGCGCCAGGTCTGTGCGAGCGCCTCTCTGCCGTGAGACAGGAGGCACGCCAAATGGACGAAATCGACTGGGACAACCTGCCGCCAACCACCGCGCCGACAGTGCCCGTCACCGTCAAAGGCTTCACTAATCAGGAAGCTGGTGCCGAGCTTGGCAAGGTCGTCGGCGAATGCATTATGTCCCTGGGCAGCTTCATCGACCTTTCGACACTCGAGGGCGTCACGATAGCGATCGACTATGACGCGGCGCTGGCCGAGGCCGATCAGGGCATGGAGGGCCTCAGACCACTCGATCGCACGGACACGGAAGAAATGCAGGGGGTCGCCAAGTCCTGCCAGGTTCTGCGGGACGGGATCGTAAAGACCCATCTCGTTTTCAGCGCCGAGATGCTGGTACCGCTCATTGCCGGCGACGCCGTGACCGAGGATGATCGCAAGACGTCCATCGGTATCATCGCCCATGAGTGCGGGCATGTCGAAGTCAATGCCCGCCTCGAGGCGCTGGTCCCCGATGCGCGCCTGGGAGCCAGGATTGCCGATTCCGAGCGCGCTGTGCTTTTCCAGATCGCCGAGATCTGCTGGAGCGAATATGCCGTTTGCCGCCTGACGGCTCGCTTTGCGCCAATGCAAAACAGCCAGCACGCGGAAACGGTCGCAGCCGTGGCGATTGGCGCACGCGAAAGAGCCCGCGAGCATATCAAGTCCTACCGCCTGCATGGCGACGATTACAGGGTGATAGGCGAGGCCGGCAGCGAGCTGTGCCAGCCGCTCAAGGCCGCAGCCTATCTGCTCGGCGGCATGGACGCCGATGGCCTCTGCTGGGCGGCGTTCGCCGCTGCGCGTGATGCCGTCGATACGGGAGGCTTCGGGGCGCTGATTGATGAGCTCCATGTCGCCTGCCGTGATCTGTGGGACCGGGCAGAGGACTGGACGGCCGACGAAGACATGATGGCGCCGCTCATCGCCGTTGCCCGCCGTGCCTTTCGCGACGGCGGGATCATCTTCTGGCAGGATGCAGCCGGGGAATGGGGCATTTCGGTTCCCTTCACGCCCGACACGATGCCAGACGCCGGCTAAGCGGCCCAGGGTCGCGCCTGTCGCTGCTCATGTCGCCAACTAGCGGGCCCATGCCGCCTCAATTCCGTGTTCCCCTGCATCCCGGATAGCGCGAGCATCCCCAGAACTGCCGTCCTGATCCGCGTCCCCTTCGCGCCGTTCGCCGGCGCATGGGCGCGCTGCAGAGTGGACAGGAGGGAACGCCACCAGCGGCCTGAGGTGAAGAAGTTGGCCGACCGGCCGATGCCTGGGAAGCCGGCTGCACCTTCACCGCAAGCGTGATCGGCGCCCTCAAGGGAACCTTGAAACCGAGGAGCTCCAGATCATGCGCTGCCCTTGCCCGTTCACCGAGCGCATATATCAGGGGCTGATCGTCGCCTGTCGCGCGCGCCGCCAACCTCGGAGGGCCAGCCTGCAGCGCGGCCGCGCCTGACCGGATCTTCGCCTGCAGATCCGCACGCCTGGCCGCATGGGCGGAACGCACGGCATTCTCTGCCTGCACGTCCGATGCATCAGGGGCTGGATTGTAGCAGAACTTCGCTTCATGGCCGCTGCGCCAGGTGAGGAGCTTGGCCGTCATCGCGTCGCCAAAGCCGGGCACCGCCATCACCGCGTGCCGAGTAATGTCGGCGGCAGTCTCAATGCCATAAGAGGCAAGCGTCGCGGTCTTGGCTGGACCGATGCCCGAAATCTTGGCCCGGCGCAGCGGAAAGCGATCGAGGAATGCAGCGCGTTGCCGGGCCTCGCGCGAGGATTTGAGCAGCATGAGCTCTCGCGTCAGCTCGCTCTCCAGACGGCGATAGTCCGCAACCCAGTGCTCGAGATCCTCGCGGACCTGCGCCAATTCGGTCAGGCCGATGCGCGCCAGATAGGCAAGTTCGGCATCGCGGGCGCGCTTATCCGCAGAGGAATAGGCCGTCTTGAAAGGCCCTTCGTCGATCCGCGCGCCTGACAGCTTGACCAGCCCGAATATGCCGATGCCGATCCAGAGGATCGCAGCGTTGGAAGCATAGAAGAACCCGGCCAGCGCGCCGATCAGGGCGGCTATCGCCAATGCGCGCCCGCCTAGCACCGCCTTTTTTGCTTCGGCAACTGCCGGGCTGCCGGTGCCGACATCGCCTGTCCATCGCGGCAGGAGGTCTTCAGGGCGAGGCAACTTGATCGCGCTGATCTGAGCCCAAAGACGGTCGAGATCGAACGGACCGCCCGCCGCCGGCGCTGCAGCTCCGATGAGATCGGGAAACATGTCGACGCCCGACTGCCCGGCAAGCCGGCACCACAGGCACTTGCCGGCAGCCGAGGGATAATAATGGCTCTTGACGGCCGTACACCGGCTCATTCCGGCCTCGAGTTCCTTGAGCACGAGAATCCATTGCGCTGCGTCCGGACGCAACGCCGGATCGAGACCGAAGGCGGCTTCGAAAGCTCTGGCGACAGGAAGGGGGAAGTCCTTAAGGCTGACGGCACCCGGGGGCGGGACAGTGCGCGTCTCTGCCTTCCGAATCTGGGAGAAGGCGAAGCGATTCTGGGCGATCGCCTCGCTCATGGTGAGATCACCGCCGGCGAACCGGCCCGCATAGGGATGCTTGCCCATCGCGAGCAGATGGAAGATCGCGACGGCCAGACCGAAATGATCGTGCGCGTGCGTGCGGGTTGCGGTTGCGAGATTGACGCTGTGCAGTTCGGGGGGCGTGAAATCGGGCACACCCACGGCGCAGGGGAAGACCCGTCCTTCGCGGCTGAACTGGAAGCTATCCGCGTCGATCAGCGCGACCGTCGCATCCTTGGCGACCAGGACACCCGAATGGTTGAAATCGCCGATGACGCAGCCAGCCTGATGCACCTTGCCGACGGCTCGCGCGATGTTGATCGCGGCCCGGACCAGGAAGCGATAGTCCTTGTCGGGAAAATGGAGCTTGCGCGATTTGGGACTGTAGAGTTCGTGCACCGGCTGGAAGCCGCTCACCAGCCGCATCACGAAGCCGACGAAGCCGCCCTTGGCCGCGTCGACCGTCGCGTCGGGGAATGCCACAAGGTCGGTGCCGGAAGCGAGCTTGCCCTCGACCATGGCCCTGACCTTCGCCTCGCGCGACCCGCGGAGCGCCTCCTTGTAGATCTTGACGGCGCGATCGGGCTGGGCTGCGAGAAGAAAGACATCCCCTTCCCCGCCCTTGCCGATCTTCTTGCCCAGGTTCTGGACCTTGCCGCCAATCCGCACGACGTCCATGTCAGGCCCGCGAAATGAGAATGAGCGTCTTGTCGTCGTCCGTACGTTCACAGATCGCGGCGCCGTCGAGATAGCGGCCGAGAGCGCCTGACAGATCGACGAGCTTGCCCGCGCCCGCTGCCTGATCGACGGGCTTGATCATAGGATCGAAAAAACGGGCATGTGGCTGAACGCCCAGATGGTCGAGCGCCACAGTCTCGATGCCGTCGGAGAACAGCGCGAAGGCGTCATAGTCGAGGTCCAGTCTGGCAGTGCGTAAGCGCACTTCGGGATCGTCGGTCACGAAATAGGTCGTGGACGCGAACTCGCCATTTTCCGGCCAGCAGATAGCTTCCCACTGCCCACCTCGTCGCCCGACCATGGCGCTGTCGCCGATCTGGAGCGCAAGCAGTTCGCCATCCTGCACGGCGAGGAGAACAAGCGTCGCGGCAAACTGGCGACGCGACAGCCCACGCTTCTGCGCGACAAGGGCCAACCGGTCGCGCAGTTCGTCGATCCAGGCCATGACCTGTTCGTCGTCAGGCAGACATTCGTGCGAGGCGAACCAACTCCTGAACCGCTGCACAAGCGAGCGACATACGAGCGAGGCCCCCTGCCCCCCATGGCTCGCACTCCCCGCCCCATCGCTGACGACGACGCATAGACAGCTTTCAGACTGAAGGGAGATGCCGTAGGCATCCTGCTTGCGTGTGCCGGCTTTAAGGTGCGAAGTCCCCGTTTTCGATGCAGCTGCCCACCTCCACCGGCAGGCGCTATCCGGCAACGGCCCAGCCATCCGGCCCAGTGGGATTGGCGAGCGGGACCTGATCGCCCGGGTTGGACTGCGAGACCGCGCTGAGCGAGCTCGAAAGCCACTGGAACAGCTCCCTGAAGGCCAGGCCTCTCAGCCGCAATGGCTGGCGGGTCGCGATCTTCGAGAGGACATCCATGTCGGCGCCATCGACAGCGGCCGCGTAGAACATGAACTCCTTGCGCTCTTCGCCCTCGTGAACGCGGCGCTTGGCTTCCTGCCAGCTATCGGTCGGTGCGCCATCGGTGATAAGGAAGACCCAGGGCCGGTAATATTTGACGCCGTTCGCGCGGTAGCGATCTTTGCGCTCACGAAGCATGTCGAGAGCACGGACGATAGCCTCGCCCATCGGCGTAGCCCCGCTCGCCTCAAGCGTTTCGGGATACCATCCATCGACCGTCGTGAAATCGGCCCGGGTCTCTACGGGGCCAAAGGTGACGACGGCCAGTTCCACCCGCTTGGCTGCCATCGCGTCGCTGTGCAGCTCTTCCTTGAACTCGACGAGGGCCTGGTTGAGCTGGTGAATAGGATCGCCGCGCATCGAGGTGGACGTGTCGATCAGGAGAATACAGGGGCAACGCTGCTCCGGGTTTTCCGCGAATTCCGCGTCAGCAAAAGGTTGTTGCTCGAAATCGTCCACGAATCACTGCCCCTTTGATTGCTGATCAGACCCACAAAAGTGGTCCGTTGATAAAGACACATATCGTCCGCTGGATTGCAAGGCGCAGGTCAAGTCCGTGGTTCGATTGGAGTGTCCAAGTCCTGCGACAGAGACGCTCCCTACTGAAACGCCGTTCAGGCCGCCTGCAGAGATTGAGAAAGGCAGTCGCCTGTCGCATTAGCGAACTGGGGGATTCGTGGTGGATCAACGTCCGGCTAGACAGGCTCGGCTAAACTCCGTCTCCTGTTTCTCCGGCCCTGTGGTGCTCGTCACCCTTGGCAAACCGCAGGATGCCATAGCCGAGCAGTCCCGAGACCAGGGATCCGGCGAGGATCCCGATCTTCGCTTCGGCCTGCAGCAGTTCGCTTCCTGAAAAGGCCAGCAGCGTGATGAACAGGCTCATCGTAAAGCCGATGCCGCACAGAAGCGCCGTTCCGGCGAGCTGCAACCGGCCGGCGTGGGCGGGCATATCCGCGATGCCGAGGCGAACGGCGATCATCGCCGCGCCGAAGACGCCGACAAGCTTGCCGGCAAGGAGCCCGAGGCCGACGCCTACCGTTACGGGCGCCACGAAGGCCTGCGCAGGCAAGCCCATGACCGACACGCCGGCGTTCGCCAGACCGAATATGGGGACAATCAGGAAGCCCACCGGCAAATGCAGCAGATGTTCGAGATGATGGAGCGGGCTGTGTGCTTCCTCATCGGGTCGCCCCGGCGTGGCCTGAAGCGGGATAGTGAAAGCGAGAATGACGCCGGCGAGCGTCGCATGGATGCCCGATCGCAGGACGAAGACCCACAATACCACTCCAAGGACGAGATAGGGCCACAGCGCGCGAGCCCCGAGCCTGTTCATCGCGAACAGCAGCGCCGTCACCACCCCCGCGCCTGCCAGATCGAGCCATGAAAGCCCGGCAGTGTAGAAAAAGGCTATGATGACGACGGCGCCGAGATCGTCGATGATGGCGAGGGCCGTCAGGAAGATCCGGAGCGATACCGGCACCCGCTTGCCCAAAAGCGCGATGACCCCCAATGCGAAAGCAATGTCGGTCGCAGCCGGTATCGCCCAGCCTCGTGCCGCGGGACCCGGATTGAACGCCAGAAAGAACAGCGCCGGGACCAGCATCCCGCCGAGCGCCGCTATCCCAGGCAGGATCCGGCGCGACCAGTTCGAGAGCTGCCCGTCCAGAACCTCGCGCTTGATCTCAAGGCCGACGAGCAGAAAGAAGACGGCCATGAGCCCGTCGTTGATCCAGTGATGGAGCGATAGCGGGCCGAGCTTCGTGTGGAGCAGATGCTCATATCCGGGGCCGAGCGGAGAATTGGCGATAACCAGGGCCGCCGCCGCCGCCGCCATGAGAACGAGCCCGGCCGAAGCCTGTCCTTGCAGGAACTCGCGCAGCGCGCTCAACGGTTTGATGGCAGAGATGGGCATAGCGTTTGTCCAGGCAGGCTTGTACGGTCGCTGGCGGCCCGACCAGCGTGAACAACCTGCCTGCTTTCACGAGAATGCCGACACCCGGTCCCTTTGTGGCGGATGCCGCGCTGCAGCACAACCCCGCACAACCCGGAATGACAGCCAAGCGTCATGGGGGTGATGTCCGGCCTTTTCTCCGTTCAGCCCCTGGCTTGGGGGACCTGAACGCTAGCGCTCGAGAACGGAGCGCATTTTCGCGGCGAGCTGTTCCACGGTGAACGGCTTGCTGATGAGTTCGACGCCGGGATCGAGCACGCCGTTATGAACTACCGCATTGGGGGTGAAGCCAGTGGTGAAGAGGATCCTGATATCGTCTCGCCTCCGCTTCGCTTCGTCCGCAAGCTTGCGCCCATTGATATCGGGCATTACGATGTCGGTGAACAGCAGTGATATTTCGGGATGGGCGTCGAGAAGCCGCAAGGCGGCAAGCGCGCCGTCCGCCTCGAGAACCCGGTAGCCAAGCTCGTTCAGCGCTTCGACGCTGAACTGGCGGACGGTCGGTTCGTCCTCGACGACGAGGACAACCTCCTGAAGATCCCCGAGCGGCAGATCCTTCAGGGCGGTACGCGGCGCTTCGAGCGCCTCCCCGAAAAATCGCGGCAGATAGATCTTGATCGTCGTCCCCTGCCCCGGCTCCGAATAGATCTTCACATGGCCGCCCGACTGGCGGACGAAGCCATAGACCTGGCTGAGGCCAAGCCCGGTCCCCTTGCCCACCGCCTTGGTCGTGAAGAAAGGGTCGAACGCCTTGGCGATCACCTCGGCCGGCATGCCGGTCCCGGTGTCGGTGACGGCGATCATGATATACTGGCCTGGCGGAACGCCGAAATTCTCCGAGACATAGCGGTCGTCGAAATGGACGTTCTGCGTCTCGATCGTGAGGCGCCCGCCCTCGCCCATCGCGTCGCGCGCATTGACGGCAAGGTTGAGCAGCGCGTTTTCAAGCTGGTTGCGATCGGCATGAGTGCGCCACAGCCCCGCACCCAATACTGTCTCGAGACGAATGTCGCCGCCGAGCGAATGGCTGAAGAGGTCCGACATGCCAGCCACGAGCTTGTTGGCATCCAGAACTTCGGGGCTGAGCGGCTGCTGGCGGGAAAAGGCGAGAAGGCGCTGGGTGAGCGCGGCGGCGCGCTGCGCGCCGTCGGCGGCAGCGTCGATGTAGCGCTCCGCCCTCGCATCGGTATCTCCTAACCGGCGCTTGAGCAGGTCGAGCGACCCGATCACGACGGCGAGCATATTGTTGAAGTCATGGGCGATACCGCCGGTCAGCTGGCCGACAGCCTCCATCTTCTGGGCTTGCCGCAAGGCGTCCTGCGCCTGCCCCCGCTCGGAAATCTCGCGGGCGACGCGCAGCTCGAGACCCTCGTTGAGCTCGCGCAGTTCCGCTTCGGCGCGTTTGCGCTCGGTGATGTCGATCGCCGTGCCAAGCACCCTTATGCACTGTCCCTCGTCATCGAAGATACCGCGCCCCTTCGCGGCGACCCAGCGAAGAAGGCGATCTTCCTTGCCGACAGTACGATACTCAACGTCGTAGAGCCCGCGCACCACAGGATCGCAGGCCGCTGCAAAGGCCGCGCTGGTCGCTTCGCGATCATCCGGATGCAGGCCCTCGTAAAAGTCGCGCATGGAAACCGGCACATCGGCGGAAATGCCGAACATCCGTTTGACGATCGGCGGCCAGGTGAGGATGTCGTGAATGACATCGACGTCCCAGAAGCCCACCTCGGCCGCCTGGGTCGCGAGACGAAGCCGTTCCTCGCTTTCGGCGAGCTCGGCTCGGGTCCGCTGCTGTTCAGTGAGGTCGAGCATGGCCCCGATCATCCGGACCGCCGTGCCCGCTTCGTCGCGGATCACATGACCGCGATCGAATATACTGGCATAGTCGCCATCTGCGCGCCGGAAGCGATATTCGTCCGACCAGCTATGGGCCAACGGGTCATCGATCACATTATGGATGCTGTGGTCGATCCGGTTCTGGTCTTCGGGATGGATCTGCGAGATCCACCACTCGCCCGTGGTCTCGATGGCGTCCAGGCCATGTCCATAGGCGGAAGCCAGGGCCTCGTTCCAGGTCACATGGTTGGTGACAAGATCCCAGTCCCAGATCGCATCGTTGGTCGCCCGGTTAGCGAGCCGCAGACGTTCTTCGGTGTGGCGCAGCGCGGCCTCGACCGTGGCGCGCTGTTCCATCTGCGTGCGCAATTCTTCGGCCCGTTCCTGCTGGGCCCCGAGCGCACGGCGCAGTTCGAGCTGCGTCATGACCTGCCGGGCCAGGACCTCGAGCACGAGGCGCTGGTGCGCGGTGATGCCCTGGGGTCGTGGCGAACGGTCGAGCACGCAAACCGTTCCGATCGGCAGGCCTTCCGTGCTGCGCAGGAGCGCGCCAGCGTAGAAGCGCAGGCCCTCCTGCGCCGTGACGAGCGGATTTCCGGCAAATCGGGGGTCGTCCCGCGTGTCGGGAATGACCATGAAATCGTTCTGGAGGATTGCGTGCGCGCAGATGGAGACGTCGAGCGGCATTTCGCGCGCGCCGATGCCGGTTTCGGCCTTGAACCATTGCCGGTCCTGCGCGACCAGATTGACGACGGCAATGGGCGCGTCGAAGACTTCCGCGGCAAGCCTTACCAGATCGTCGAATTCGGGCTCGGTCGGGGTGTCGAGGATCGCATAGCTTTGCAGCGCGGCAACCCGTTCTGCTTCCGTCCAGGGGGGCGATGCGGGAATTATGCCTGAGTCGGAAGATTTGACCCTTCAACCGGACTAGCAGGCGGGCCCGACCTTCGCATCGGAATGTTTGCCACTGCTGTGAGGCGAGGCAGGGAACCGGACTGGACCTATCCGGCAGCAGAGCATTCTTCGAGCCATTGCGCCCAGTCCTTTACCGTGGCGGGCGGCGCCGCGCGCTCGATAGTGAGCCCCGGCGCGGCATAGACAAGGGCAGCCCGATCGGCGGCGCGTCGGCCCTCCGCATCATTGTCCTGGGCAAGCACGATCCGGGTCAGACCACCCGGCAATCGCAGCTGGTGCAGTCGGCGTGCGCCGAGGCTCGCCCAGCAGCCGATGCCATGAAGGATGCTGAACGCCCGCGCCGTCTCAAAGCCCTCGGCGATCGCGAGGGCCGGGCTCGCCTCCCCTCCCCCGCGCCATGCGCCGGCGCCGGGCCGCCCGAGCATGACTTTCGCGCGGCATCTGGCCGTGATGGGATCGAGAAAGATGCGCTGGATGGCGGTAAGGCGCGAGCCTTCGCGAACCGCAACGAGCAAAGCGGGTTCGAACCTTGTCCATGGCCGCGGCCGATAGGGGCAGCGCGGATGGAAACGTACGTCGGCAACGGGTGGGCCGAGCCACCTGCCGGCGAGATAGCGCTCCGCGATGGTGCCATGGATGTCCACCGCCGCGTCCCAGAGGCCCTGGACATTGCGGGATGCCCCGGCCGGATACCCGGAATAGGTGAAGGCGCCGCGTAACGGGACCTGCCGCAGCGCGCGAAGCACGTCGCTGCGGTCACATCCTGCGAAACAGGTGACAAGGATGCCGCGATCGCCCTGGCGGAGCGATAGGCTCGGGGTTCGGTCGGCATGGGCGGGACACCGGCACATCGCCGTGCGTCCGTGCCAGGTTCCGCCGAGCGCGCCGACAAGATCGATGAGTTGCTGGCTGGGTCTGTGGGCTGCTAGCGTCATGAGCCACTCCTTTCCCTGCCCTCATCCCTCCTTTCCTTCCGCGATCGTGAGCCCTGGACGACCTCCCTGCGCCGTCATGTCTGCGGCGCCTCACGCGTGCAAACTGGTCGCGGGGGCTATGGTCCGGAGCGAATATCAACGGGCAGCGTGAGGACACGAACCGCCCAAAAGCCGCTATACAAGCATACTTTACCGAACGATCATCTCAGTTTACTATTCCGGGATGGAAGCAGCCAAACTGACGAGCCATAGCCCGGTGGACTATAGCCCGAGGATGGTGTCGGCGATAGCCTCGGCAAGTAGCGCAATTGCTGCTCTGAATGCCCGGATATCCGTCAGTCCCGTCGCATCCGCCTGGCAGCGGAGAGCTTCGTGGAGCGGCTATGCCAGAGCCCTTCAGCTCCAGTCCGCGGAAGTTGACGAAATCGACCTATTTTCCTGGGGCTGCGGCCTGCAGATCGCCGGTCGCGCGCGCCAATCGACCACGCTCGATATGTTCGACCGGTTCGAAGAATGGTCGACGGCGCTTGCTGATCGCGACCAATTGAACTGGCGCGGCCGGGTTCCGGCTGACAGGGCAGATCAGCGCGACGCGAAACAGCACCCGCATCTGATCCAGGCGTTCGAACGGGTCCGGCTGCACGCGCGTACCGATAGCACGATACTACCCTGGCTTGGTCTCCCTTTCGCGCTGCGCGATCTCGGTCTGAGCGCTGCCCCCCTTCCCTCGCTTGCCGGCGGCGTGAAGGCCTTCCGTCTGAAGGGCACGCCTGGCCCTGACGATTGGCACGCCGCCATATCATCGCTTGGCGCCGCTGCGCGCACGAGCCTCGAGCGCCTCGATCATCTCGAACGCCAGCGCCGGGACGCCTTGCGCGCGGTCGCTGCCGAATATCGTCCCGGTGCACTGATCCGATTGTTCGCGCTGCTGCAGCACAGGCCGCTCGTCTCGCCCCAGGGCATATCCAAGATGCTCGGCATGAGCGTGGCCGGCGCGAGCAAATTGCTCGAAAGGGCAGTCAACGCCGACATGCTTGTCGAGATCACGGCCCGGCGCAGCTGGCGACAATTTCTGACGCCCGACCTCGCAGCCGAATTCGGCTTTATCACGCGCCCGGTCGGCAGGCCAAGATCGGAGCCCCCTCCCCTGCCCCCTACGCGCGATCTGGGCGAAACATTCGACGCGTTCGACCAGGAGATGGCCGCTATCGACGCATTGTTGGCCGGTATCGGGCAGAGGAGCGCTTCGTAGTACAGGGCATGACGGATCGCGGTGTCCACTGCTGCTGGGCTGTCCATCCCTTGGGCTGCGTGCACTTGGGTGCCGAGAGACGGTCGTAGAGCATCGATTGAGCTACATTGGTGGCGGAGCGTGGGCACAGCGGCAAAAGCGCTTCTGAAGCCCCATGAGGCGTCCTGAGCGCCTTTTTGCGAAATGCTCGGCAGCGTACTGGTCCTTCATTATCTGACGACAGCCTGTCGAGATCGGGTGTATTCGCTATTACGGGGCGATAGACGATCGGATCAGCTCGACGGGGTGGTTGCTGGTATGTACTGTTCTGGAACCGGCGGCATGTCTGGTCCCTCTTCTCCCATTCTCATTTTCAAAAAGAAGGAAGCGCCGCGAGGCGCCGTTAATTCCTTAGAGAGAAGGATAAAAAGTTAGGCTGTGGACGGGCTCGTTGCGACTCGCGGATTCAATGCGAGTCGGAGAGTACGGACCGTTCCCGTTATCCCGTCATCCCGTTCCTGAAATACCCATTAGGGCGTTCCCGTTGACCCGTGATTCGGTTCCCGAAATACCGTGCGCTGTTCCTGAAATACCGTGGGATAAAATGGGCCGGGCGTGGCGGTAAAATGCGTTTTACTCGCCGGATTTCTGGCGGTTTTACGTGGGTTTGAGGCCTTTTTGCAAGCGTGCGAGGGAGGCAGTGGGCCTTCCCCTTCCCCGCACTGGGATGCTGGTCTTCATTATGTGCCGAGTCGTTGGCGGTGCTGTTGGACCAACGGTGAAGCTCCTTGCTCGGTATTTCGGGAACGGCGACGTCCGCAATCGATGCTCTGATATGCGTGCGGCGTCAAAAACCCAAAGGAACCGCCATATCGAGCGGCTTCCGATCCTTCGCTGACCTGGGCCGCACCCGTCCGGAATAGAAGCTGTCGATCGCGCATTTGGAGGCGGCGCCGGCCGCTCGGTACTTTGGGAACGCGGCGCGGGGTGCTCTCGGCAGGGAGCGGACAGGGTATTTCAGGAACGCCGCTGATGCCGCTTTGGCCCAGGGGCATCGGCGATACTCGCCCTAAGGCCTGCGCAGCGTCGTTCCACCTGTCCGAGCCCAACCCGGATGACCATTGCTCGCAAGATAGGATAGACGGGGCGTTCCTGAAATACCGTGATGGCAGCGGACCATGCCACATTGGACCCGCTTTGACGGAGATAATGAGGGCTATGTCCCGCGCAGCGAGCTGCAGGCGGGTTTCTCGATCGCGCAGAAGCCGTCGCTTGGCGTCCGAAGCGGTCTTTCAGGAACGGCCGCACAGGAGACGAATCGCGCAGGGCGGGGGAGGGAGGCATTGACCGACGCTGCGGCGGCCAAAGACGCAATTCACTCTATGGTTTAGAGTGGTTCCGACACGATCGATCGCACACCGCGTTGAAGTCTGGCGGCAAGAGCCGATTCACAGGGGATCGCCCAGAGGCGGATTACTGGGCGGGGCGCTGCTTTGCGCAAAAGGTCGCGAAGATCTGCGTGATATTGTGTGCGTCGAAGGCAATTTCGCGCTGGCGCAGGAAAGCACGGAAATCGTCGCCGACGAGGCCATGATCTCTCTGGGGGGAGGGGAGGTTGGCACGGGCGATGGCGCCGAAGGCGCTATGGGAGATATGGCCACTCGCAGGGAAGGCGATAACCGGCTCTTGCGGAGGCTTGTTCTTCGTCGGTGGGGCAGGGGAGGGGCAGCGCTTGCCAGCCTCTTCAGGCTCCTGATCTCGCCGCGTCATGCGCAGCAACGGCTCGGCGTCGTGCCTGATCTCGAGGTCCAGCGAATAGCCGGGCAGAGCATTTTCCTTGACGATCTTGGTCATCTCGAATTTGAACCGGCGATAGTCGCCTTCCGCGCCGGATTTCTCGAAGAGCGTCGGCATGGATATGGCAAAGCCGTCGGCACCAGCGCCGCCCGCATGTTTGCGGGCGACACGATAGAGCCAGCGTTCACGGCCGCCTGTGAGGGAGAAGTAGGCAGGGTCTATGGCGAGGACGCCACCGTCCATGAGCACACCGTCATAGAACCATTTGGCCAGCGTTATGCGCATGCCTCGGACATTGCCGGATCGGTCCTTGAGCTGGCTATGGCTGTCGATCCAGGAGAAAGTTGTCTCCACGGCGTCGCCGGATCGGATGTTGGTCTTGACTGTCGTCGATTGCAGGCGATCGAGGGCGTTACCGAGCAGATCATAGGCTCGGCCGCCAATGTCGCGCTTGAGCGTCCTGAGCATGTCATACGGGACGATGTGCAGCGTCTGGGGGATGTCGTTGGTCCCCCGCCGCTTGTGCTCGATGAGCACCGAGGCACAGTAGATCAGAATGTCGAGATCGTAGATCGTGGCCAGACCATATTCGGAGTTGGCCGAGACATGGACGGTGATCTTGCGATCGGGACTGACATAGTCGATCGGCTTCAGGCGCTTGCGCTTGGACAGCGAGAAGAAGGGACGCTCCATCGTCTCGCGCTGATCCCGCAAGGGGAGGGCGGTGAGTTGCGGCAGAAAGAGATCTACCTGGCCGTCTTCTCGGGAATCCTTGGGCATTCGACGTCCTGAAAATCAGTAAAACGCGTTTTACTCCCGCGCAACTATATGAAAATAAACGGTAATATCACAAGGCGATCATTTTCTAGTGAACTGTGCGGCCTCTATGACGGGGCGCAGGGTCTCCAATATTTCCTCGACCGTGGCGCCGCCCTTGGGGTTGATGTTGAGCGTAATGCCGCGCGCACGGGTGTCGGTGAGCACCTGCCCGATCTGCCGGCCGCTCGATGATGTAAGAGCCGGCTTCGTCTTCGGTGCCGCCTTCGGCTTTACCGGCGTCGTGGCGGCGGCTGCGAGGCGCTCACAGACCTTTACGCCTTCGATCTTGGGCGAGCCGCCATCACGCAGTGCTTGCTGCTCGGCGCCGATCTTCAGCGCCTCTCCAAGGATTGCATCGCGATAACGGGGATCCTTGAGGAGGGGCGAAAGGCGCATGCCATGGCGGACCTTGATGTCGGCCGCTTCCGCGAACGCGCCGACCACCTCTTCGGGCAGTTCGGCGAGCTGCAGAAGATTATGCAGGTTCTGCTTCGGGATTGCGAGCCGGTCCGCCATCCGGGCGCGTACGCCGCTATAATAGGCGTCGACCGCATGCTGATAATTGCGGGCGCGTTCGATGTCGGTGACATCCTCGCGCTCACGATTTTCAAGATCGGCAAGCCTGAACGCACCCTCATCATCGAGAGTCTCGATCCGGGCGACCAGTTCGATTTCGCTATGGTTATTGGCGTGGAGCCACGAGACCGAGAAATGCCGACGCGTTCCCACGATGAGCTCATAGGGGTGCTCGGCATGGGGCGTACGCCGCACCACGACCGGCTCGCGATTCGTTCCTTCCTCGCGGATCGATTCGATGAGGGAGGCGCACCGCTCATAGCCGAGCGCTGCATAATCGCGGGCATTGCCCGGCCAGATCGAGCATTCCGACGGTTTCAGGCGGATCGTCAGGCGTTTGACCGTTCGCGCGATTTCATCGAACGCGACGCCGCGACGCTCTAGAAAGGACGGTCCGGCAGGGGCTTCGTCGGCCGCTGCCGGACGTTCTGCCAAAGCTCCGGCAGGCACCGCCTCGACGGTCGCCGCCGGGGCAGGGGTCGTGCCGATGCTCTCGATGGCGTTCGCCAGCAGACTGCGCCGTTTGCCCCCCGCGCCGCTCATGCCGCCTCCGTCAGCCGGTCGGTGCCGAGCTGGGCCATGCGCGAGGGCCACTGCTTGCAGATGTCCTTTTCGACTTCGCGGAACACCATGTTGAGATTGTCACGGCAGCGCGTGTAGGTTTGATGCGAGCCGTAAGGCTTGTTCACTTCGTAGATGGACGACATGGCAAGGCCGGCATTCTTGATCTCTTCCGACAGCAGGATCGGCGTCGAGAGCATCTGGCCGGCATAAGTCTTCTCCATGACCTGGAGCATCTGCGATTCGTTGGTCCGGCTGGGTTGGAACATCGTGCACACCACGCGGATGAAGCCATAGTCGATCGAGGTATCGAACTTCGACACCAGATCCATCGCCTCCCGGCAGGTCTGCATGAAATGGATGGTCGACAGATAGTCGAGTTGCCGAGCCGGCACCGGAATGAGCAGTCCATCGGCCGCTGTCAGCGTGTTTACGCCAAGAAAACCCATGGCCGGAGGCGGATCGAGGATGACCACGTCGTAATCGTAGCGCACTTCCTCAAGGCCGATCCGCAACATGCGAAAAGCCCCTGCAATAGCGGTGGGTCCTTCCTCGATGGTGGCGGTGAGCTCCCATTCGGTGTCCTGGAGGCCAAGATTGGCCGGACAGATGTCGATATTGGGCCATGCGGTCTTCTGGATCGTCTTGCGCAGCGAATCAGCCTCGTCGATGCGCGGCGACAGGAAATTCGACAGGGTATGCGTCTCATCGACGAGGGCTTCGAGATTGACGTCGAACATCACGCTCATCGAGGCCTGCGGATCGCAATCGACGACCAGGACGCGATAGCCACGCAGGGCAAGATAATCCGCCAGATGCTTGCCGGTGGTCGATTTGCTCACACCGCCCTTGAAATTCTGGACCGAGACGACGACGGCCCGTTCGGAGGGCAATTTCCCCATCTTGATGCCGAGTTTCTCGCGAATCGCGATGAGATCCTCGACGGTGTAGAAGCGGCGGCCATTGGCCGCGGTCTTGGGGGAGGGGAGGCGGCCGCGGGCTTCGGCCTTGGAGAGCGCCTCAGGGGTCCGCCCGAGATATTCGGCAGCCACCGTGGCGCCCATGGAAATGGTGAGAGTCTTGCGATCGGAGGGGTCGATGGCGGCTTGCCGCAGGACGGACTTGGCATTCTCGCACGAGGTGATCATCGTATCGAGAATCTGGCCCGACAGCATGGACATGTCCCCCTTAGAACTGGTGAGGAGGCTAGGGTTCGTCAAAAACGACCGGAATTCACCTCTGATCCCGGACAGCTATGCCAAAATCAGGGTGGTTAGTCAAACCAGGCCTGAAATTGTCGTCATCACCGGGACAAAGGAGACCACAGCAGGCTGTTCCGGGACATTTTCGAGGAGGTGCGGCAGCGGAAGTGCCGGCGAAAATCAACGGCCGCAAGTGCGGTGGTGTCGGCGGCAAAGCGCCAAATGGTGTTGAGCGATCTCCTGCAAGAATAGAGACAAGCATCCGGACATGCGCGAATCAATGACCGGCTTTTAACGACTGACAGGCAAGCAGAAGAGCGCGATGTCGTCGATGCGAAACGTCATAATTCGGCATGACTTCGCGCAGACCTGCGTCGCGGCAATCGATTCGACCTCATCAAGGCGACAGGTGCCAATGGGCGGGCGCGTTATGGCCCGGTCTCGTCATCACAGGGCGCCGACTAACCTTGGTCAGCACACCGCCCTATCAGCCCCACCCGCCCTTACTCCCATTCCGCGCAAGATAAAGGTCCACCGCGCGCCGGGTGTGTCATGATCACCTGAAGGAATAGAGCGCATGACGGCGCAAGCAACGGTGCCGCAGCCGATCTCTATTGCGCAGAAGTGGATTGAATGCCTATTTTTTGAGCAGCGGAAGTGAGAATTTGCGCCAAAAGAGTAGCCCAATGCGCCTGTTGGTCGGACGTTGCTATTTCATCCTGTCGCAGTTCGATCTCCACATAGGGCAGACCAGCCGCGATCGCATGATAGGGAACCGTGAAATCGGTATCGTCGAATTGATAGGGCCGGTTGTCACCCACGATGAGGCCGTCTTCCAGGCGCAGGGCGTGAAGAACCTCGGTGGCGAAACGCTCGTCGCCGCCTCCGTAAAGCACGCCGATGTGCCATGGGCGCGCATCACCGGCGAGCGTGGGCGTGAAGCTGTGCAGCGATACCGGGATGGTCGGGCGATTGCGCAAGCTGCGCTCATCCAGCAGGTCGGCGATGGCGCGGTGATAGGGGCGGTAGATCGCCTCGGCGCGGGCTTCCCGCTCTGCCGGCTGCAGGCACGAGTTCCGGGGGATGATGACCCTGTCGCTCATCGGGGTGATCGCTTCATCGTCTGACAGTGCGCGGTTACAGTCGATGACAAGCCGGGAATAACGCTGCGCGGCAAAGGGCGCGTCGAGGACGCGCGCGAGAAGGCGGCCGATGTCCGCAACGCCGAGGTCCAGCGCAATATGGCTCATCATATCGGCTTTTGAGAGGCCCAGGCCTTCCAGCTGCTCTGGTACCGCATTGCCCGCGTGATCGCCTAGCAGCAGGAACCCGCCGCGCCCATCACGGTTAACGATATCGACCGGCCCAGCATCCCGAGAAGTTAGCAAGCCGCGCTCTTCTTCGCTTGTCATCGCTATTACGTGGATCCTGGATGCCGCTCGTCAACCTCTCGCATGTGACGACCTACTCGTACAGCCAGCCCGCCCGTTTCGGCGAGCACCGGCTGATGGTAAGGCCGCGCGAGAGCTACGACCAGCATCTGATCAGTGCAGAGCTCAAAATCGATCCCGAGCCCAGGGAGGTGCGCTGGCTCCACGATGTATTCGGCAATTCGGTCGCCGTTGCGAGTTTCGATCGCCGCGCGGAGCAACTTCGTATCGAGAGCCGGGCCCGTCTTCTGCACCTGCCGAGCGATCTGGAGGATGTGCACATCGAGGAATATGCGCGGGGCTATCCATTCACTTACTCGTCTGAGGAAATGCCCGACCTGTTGCGGTCGATCGAGCGCCAGCATCTCGATCCGCTTCGCAGGATCGACACCTGGGCCCGCCGCTTTGTGGCCTCGCCGGGCGCGACTTCGACGCTCGGCTTGCTCACCGAGATGACGAAGGCGATCAAACGCGAATTCACCTATTTGCCGCGGCACCAGAAGGGCACGCAAAGCCCGCTTGAGACCCTGGAGCGCGGTACCGGCACTTGCCGTGACTATGCGATGTTCATGATCGAGGCCGCCCGCGCGCTTGGCTTTGCTGCCCGGTTCGTCTCAGGCTATGTCTATAATCCTACCGGCAAGCGCCGGCGCATCGGCGGCGGCAACACCCATGCCTGGGTGCGGATTTACATTCCGGGTTCGGGCTGGGTCGAATTCGACCCGACCAACGCGATCGTCGGCACGCACGGTCTCATACGCGTTGCAGTCGCGCGAGACATCAACCAGGCCATCCCGGTTTCCGGGACATTCTCCGGATTTCCAGGCTCGTTTCTTGGGATGGAGGTGACGGTCGATATCCATGCCGACGGGGATCCGCCTCTCTCCGCCGACACCCTTCCCGCCCTTTGAGGATGCGTTCCATGTTGATCCGCGCCGGCTACGACATACGCTTCGATACTGAAGCCGCGACGCCGTTAATGGCGATGCTCAGCCTCCATCCGTCCCGAAACAAGGATCTGACCACGCCGCATCGGATTCTGACGACGCCGCAGGTCCCCATCTACGATTACCTCGACAGCTACGGCAATGTCTGCTCACGCGTCACCGTGCCAGCTGGCGGGCTCGCGCTCAGTTGCGACTTCACGATCGAGGACAGCGGAGCGCCCGATCACGTGGCGGTCGGGGCGAACCAGCATCCGATCGAGGAATTGCCCGATGATGTTCTTCTGTATCTGCTGGGCAGCCGATATTGCGAGACCGACAGGCTCCTTGAAACAGCCTGGTCGCAATTTGGCGAAGTGGAGAAGGGCTGGCCGCTGGTTCAGGCCATCGTGGACTTCGTGCACGACCATGTAGAATTTGGCTATCACCATGCGCGGGCCACACGGACCGCCTGGGATGCCTATCAGGAACAGCAGGGTGTTTGCCGGGACTTTGCTCACCTCGCGATCACGTTCTGCCGCTGCATGAACATTCCGGCGCGCTATTGCACCGGCTATTTGGGCGACATCGGCGTCCCGCCCTCAGATGCCCCCATGGACTTCTCAGCCTGGTTCGACGTGTTCCTGGGCGGAAAATGGCATAGCTTCGATGCCCGCCACAACCAGCCACGCATCGGGCGGATTCTCATGGCGCGGGGACGCGACGCCACGGACACCGCGCTCACCACATCCTTCGGCCCGGCAACGCTCGCGCGCTTCGAGGTTCACACCGACGAAGTGGACCGCCCGTAAGGCCAGGAAGCCAAGAGGGGCGCGATCACCATTGACCGCGCCCCTCTTTCAGGCCTGTTTCAGCGCCTGGCGGCACCGTCAGACGGACTTCAGGGAACCCGGCGACCGCGGCCGAACAGGAAGCCCAGAGCAAGCACGACGACCGCAACCACGAGGAAGATCTTTGCCAGATCGGCCGAAAGACCAGCGACGCCGCCAAATCCAAGAAGTGCCGCAACGAGTGCGACGACTGCGAAAATAATGGCCCAGCGGAACATCTGATTCTCCCCGTCATATGTGAGGCCGCGCAGCTTGTCGGCACGCAGCCGTTACGAAACCTGCAAAGCGCGCCAAGGTTCCGGTCGGCATGGGCTCCAGAGCCGACGATATGGCTCAGGGTCGGTCGAGCAGGCGTCTTGGCGCCTTTCAGAGCGAAAGCGCAGGGGAGGGCGATATGATTCATGGGCGGATCGCTGATGTCCGCGCGTAACGCGCACGTCAGATCAAATCCAACCAGCCACTAGGCAGCCATGGTCAATGGCGCTGACTGATAGATGCTGTCAACTTCGTCGGTGTGAACCTTGAAGCCGATGAGATCGACAGAACCAAAAGCGGTTGTCAGCGCCGTATCGGCAGCGTCTCGCCCGCAGGCCATCAGGATGCGACCAATGCGCGGAACCCGGTGGCGGGCGTCGAAGCTATGCCATTTTCCGCCGAGGAACGCTTCGAACCAGGCGTGGAAATCCATTGGGATGGGGACAGGATCGATACCTATATCACCCAGATAGCCGCTGCAATAACGGGCCGGAATGTTCATGGCCCGGCACAATGTCACTGCGAGATGGGCGAAGTCCCGGCAAACGCCTACCTTTTCATTATAAGCTTCGGCCGCCGTGCGCGTGGCGCGCGCAAAAGGGTAGCCATATGTCAGGTGGCCGTGGACGAAATCGACGATCGCCTGCACGCGCTGCCAACCTGCCGGCACATGACCGAACAGCCGCCAGGCCTCGTTGGAGAGGAGATCGGTCTCGCAATACCGGCTGCTCGCCAGATACTGCAGGACATCGGGAGGGAGGTCCGCCACGTCTTGTTGGATTGCGGAAGGATCATAGGCGTCGGGTTCACCGCAGTCCTCGACCACAAAGTCGCAGGACAGCGTCGTCACCCCTGCGGGCATCCTCAGCCGCGTGCAGGTATTTCCGAATATATCGAGATAGTCTTCCATGGGCACTGCCCGGTCATTCGACAGGACGTGCGGCGTGCAGAGGTCTGCACGCCGCTCGGGTCGAATGCTGAGCAAAGACACCATCGGCGTCGGCGCATAGGCACGGTAGGTCAGATCAAAGCCGGCGCGGATAAGCATGGGCGATTTTCTTCTCTCTTTGTCGGCGATACTCGCCGTCGTCGCGATCCTTAACTCGGACGGCTGCTGGTTGGTTTCAGCAGGGCTCATGTGTGCGGCGAACGGCGCGAGTGGACGAGCGTAAGGCAGCGACGAGCGGTGGCCCGCTCATACCGGCAATCCTGGAATGATCATGCCAGCGTGCGCAGCATGGGTTCGCGGTCATAGAAGCGGCGAGAAGCGGCAGTCATGAAGGACTTGCCAAGGTCGGTGACGCCCTCGTCTGGCTCGATGCCGGCTTTGTCCAGCAAGGGCTTGGCAGCGTCGGAGTGACCTATGGCCTTGAGATGCCCGAACGCGTCCATTGCGAACTGCACCGCTGCTGCTTCCTTGATGAGCGCAGCGCAGCCTTCTTGTGACAGGACGATCGCAACCGCGTCGAAGATTTGGCTGGGCGAGCCGGCAAGCTGGCCATCTGCCTTTCGGACCGAGCCATCGCTGAGCTTCGCGCCGCCGACCTTGGGCGCGACGATCACCGCCTTGCCTTTCGCTTTCTTGATCGCTGCGACCACAGCGTCGAGTTCGGCGGCATCGGTGCCGTCGGCGATCAGGATGCCGACGGCGCGGCCTTCCAGTGTCTCCTTCATGTTCTTGTGGATCGAGAGTGCGTCCGACAAGGGCATGTCGACCGGCTCTTTTGCCGCCGGTGCCTTTTTGGGCAGCGGGATACCGAGCCCGTCAGCCACGCGCCGGGCGAGATCCTCGTCGACATTGCGCAGGTTCGCCACCATTCGCGGCGGCACCTGGTCGAGCAGTCCGACCTTGGAGAGTTCGAAGACAAAAGAAGAGGCGATGTGCGCCTGTTCGCTCTGGGTTTGCGAAAGATAGAAAAGCCTGGCCTGACTGTAATGATCCGCGAAAGTCTCGGAGCGCACGCGCAGCTTCTCGCCGCTCTCATCGTCTCCTGTCGCGGCATCGACCGTTACGAAGCCGGTAACGGGGCTTTCACGCGGCCCGCCAACCTCTCCGTGCGCGGCGAGGCTGTTGGGCTCGTAATTGGCGCGGCCCCTGGGCACCATCGTCTGCATTTTGCCGTCGCGCTGGAAGTTGGCGAAGGGGCATCGCGGCGCGTTGATCGGGATCTGGTGGAAGTTGGTCGTGCCGAGGCGCGAGTTCTGCGTGTCCAGGTAGGAGAAGAGCCGCCCCTGCAGGAGGGGGTCGTTCGAGAAATCGATGCCCGGGGGAACATTGGACGGCAGAAACGCGACCTGCTCGGTCTCCGCGAAGAAATTGTCGACGTTGCGATTGAGGGTCAACGTGCCGATCAGGCGGACCGGCACATTTTCCTCGGGGACGAGCTTGGTCGCATCGAGCACATCATAAGGCTGCGCGTCGGCAAAGGCCTGATCGAAGACCTGGATGCCAAGATCCCATTGCGGGAAATTACCGGTGTCGATGGCCTCGAAAAGGTCGCGGCGCTGAAAGTCGTTGTCCGCCGCCTGGAGCTTGAGCGCTTCATCCCAGATCGTCGACTGGAGGCCGAGCCGCGGCTTCCAGTGGAACTTGACGAAGCTCGCCTCGCCCTTGGCATTGACCAATTTGAAGGTGTGGACGCCGAACCCTTCCATAGTCCGGAACGAGCGCGGAAGAGCGCGATCAGACATGGCCCACATCAGCATATGGGTTGTCTCGGGCATCAATGAGGCCCAGTCCCAGAAGGTGTCGTGCGCACTGCCCGCCTGAGGGTAGCCGCGATCGGCCTCCATCTTCACGGCGTGGACGAGATCGGGAAACTTGAGCGCATCCTGTATGAAAAATACCGGGATGTTGTTTCCGACCAGATCCCAGTTGCCCTCGCGGGTGTAGAACTTGACGGCGAAACCGCGGACGTCGCGCGGTGTGTCGACCGACCCGGCGCCGCCGGCGACGGTCGAGAAGCGCACGAACACCTCCGTCTTCTCGCCCTTGGTGAAGACGGCAGCCATGGAAAGATCCGAGATATCGTCGGTCGCCTCGAATACGCCATGCGCGCCCGATCCACGGGCGTGGACGATGCGCTCGGGGATGCGCTCATGATCGAAGTGGAAGATTTTCTCGCGAAGAACGAAATCTTCGAGCAGCGTCGGCCCGCGCGTCCCGCTCTTCAGCGAATTCTGGTTGTCCGAAATGGGCACGCCATGGTTGGTGGTGAGGACAGCAGTGTCCAGGCCAGCGGCAGTCTGGTGCGTTTCGCCACCCGAAGGCTGGGTGCGGTCCGACTTGGTACGAGGCGATTTGGCCATGGAATGCCCTCCCTGTTGTGACGATGCCTCAAGGCAACCGGCGGGTGATGATGGATCGACGCAAGCCTGCGCCCGTGACGACAACTCGCGACGGCGATAATCGTCCCTGGTGCGAATGAATTTCAGCGCCGGTCGTCATGAAGCCGGTGATCCTCGCTCCGCCTAGGAGCCGACCTGTTTTGCCTTGGCGCTCAGCCGTTCGTGCAGGAACGCCAGGACAACGGCTTCTTCCGGGCGTAGCTGCGACAGGTCTTCCCGCAGTTCCTTGGCCGCTTCGTCGCGCGCTTCCAGGATGAGCGCATCGCTGAGGTAGCTCTCGAAAACTTCGGGGTGGATATAGCATTTGCGGCAGACAGTGGGCGTATTGCCGGAGACGCGCCGCTACCGTTTCGATCGCCTCGCGCACGTTGCGCTTGGCCGCGGCGGCGCTGTCGACCTTTTCATATTCGGAGAGCGCGATCGCGGCCAGCACGGTGCCGCTCCATGTCCGGAAATCCTTTGCCGTGATCTCCGCGCCGGAAATTTCCTTGAGATAGGCGTTGATGTCGCCCGAGCTGACTTCGCGCTGGGCACCCTCTTCATCCAGATATTGGAACAGGTGCTGGCCCGGAAGATCTTGGCTTGCCTTGACGATCCTGGCGATACGCCGGTCGCGAATGCTGAGACGCCATTGTTTTCCACTTTTGCCCTTGAAGCTGAAGCGAAGTTCGGCCCCGTTAACCGCGACATGCCGGTCCTTGAGCGTCGTCAGCCCGTAGCTCTTATTCTGTTTTGCGTAGTCGGCGTTGCCGACGCGGATCATGGTCGTTTCCAGCAGTCGCACGATTGTCGCGAGCACCTTCTCGCGCGGCAAACCGCGAAGGCTGAGATGTTCGTCGACTTTGCCGCGGATTTGGGGAAGCGCCTGCGCGAACTCGAGCATATGCTCATATTTTGTGCCGTCGCGCACTTCGCGGAAGCGTGCGTGATATCGGTACTGCTTTCGGCCCCGGGCATCGCGACCCGTGGCCTGGATGTGACCATCGGCACCCGCGCAAATCCAAACATCGGTATAGGCCGGCGGGATTGCGAGCTTCCGGATGCGCGCGAGGGTCTCGGTATCGCGCATCGGTTTGCCGTGCCTGTCGACATAGCGGAAGCCTTTGCCATGACGCAGTCGCCTTATTCCTGGCTCGTTGTCGTTGACGTAAACCAACCCTGCGCTCTCGGCGGCCTCGTGGGGGTCTACGATCGAACCACTCTCGTCTTGAGGTGCTGCTGATGGAGATGCCATAGCCGCAAAATCTCAATCGGCCGCCAGTGGTTCCCCGCGACCTCTGCAGTTCATCGCTTGGCCGCGCCTTTTGCGCGAAGCCGCCGGGCGTTCATGGTGGCAGCCGAGTGAACAGGCGCGAGCGCCGCGGTCGGTAACGCCGCGAGCGTCGCCCAGATTTCCAGATTGCGCTCGGCAACCTGTGTCCATGCTGACCAATTGAGCCAGCCGCCTTCCCACAGCCGTCCGAATGCACGCGCATTGGCGCCGCCTGTTTTGCGAAGCCTCTCCCGAGCGGATGCGATTGATCGTTGCGATCGTCCGAAAGCGCTCGTCTTTTCTGTAAGCATTCGCGTCAGTTCGCGCTGATCGGCATTGAACGGATCGATCAGTGTTGCCGAAATCAGCGGCATGCGCATCTCGATGACGCTTCGCGCGCTGCTCATGGTCTCCACCCAGTCGCTCGCCAGCTCAACGGCCGTGAGCGGCCACATCCACAGGATCATCCCGTTCTCGACTGCCGATTTCATCACGACCTCCGATTTGCTGCGCCGCACCAGTCCGTGGCCAAGAGGCGGGATCTTTTCGCACGGTCGCACGGTCTGGAACTCCGTAAACAACCGCTCGCCTTATCAGGCCCCGAGGGACAGGCCCGGTTCACCGCTGCTGAAGAATGAACCGAACCTGCTGATGTCTTCAGTTACGCAAACTGTCGGGAACGATACCGCCATTTTCAGCGAGCTTGTCGATGACGGCCCGGTGAAGCGCGATATTCTGCTCGGCCGAGCCGTCAGCTCCGGCATGCACGCCAAGCTCGTCAGCCAATTCCTTGCGTGCCGCGAGGCTGGAATCGAGATCGAGCAGCTTGAGCAGATCGACGATCGAACTCTGATAGTTGCCGCCCTCGTCGTCTTTCATATCCGCCATGCTCTGAAGCACGGCGCCCACATCGACAGCATCTGGTGCCGCCGCTGCAGCCGCCGGGGCAGGGGCAGCCTGCGGCGCGGCTGCAGCAGGTGCGGACGCTGCGGTCGGCGCGGGACTGACCGGCGCCGGAGCGACGGGCGCGGCCTTGGCGCTGTCATGATGAAAAATCTTGCCGAGAATATTCTTGAAAATGCTCATGGCGGTCCTTTCGTGCATTGCGCCGTCTGCTGCGGACTAAACGCGTGAAGAGGTGAAAGGTCCTGCAGGAACGACCTTCCGCCGAAACAGTTGACGATAGGACAATTTGTCTCGCCGCGAGGAGCACCCCAATGAAGCGCTTGTCAACAGCCGCCATCGTCACTCTTGCGCTCGCGCTGAGCGCTTGCGGGAAGAAGGACGAACCTGCTCCCGAGGCGACCACAACCACTAACTCCATGGCTGGCGATCCGCAGCCCAGATGATCAAGGCCCACACGGATTCCACCGCGAAGCTCAAGACGGCGGCCGCTGGCGCAACACCGGCGATCACGCCGGACGCTCAGCTCAGCCCCGCGCAGCAACAGACCTTGAACGACCTGCAGGCGAAGTCTGGCGCTGGGTTCGACACCGCTTACGCGAGGGCGCAGGTCGATGCTCACCAGGCGGCACTCGATGCCCTCAAGGCGTATTCGGGGTCCGGCGAAGTCGCATCGTTGAAGAGCTTTGCCACCGGGCTGGTGCCGACGGTCACGGCGCATCTCAATATGGCCAAGGGCCTCTGACCGCTTGCGCAGGTCTGCTGCGGGGAGTGGACCGCCCGTCGGCAGACCTGCGCAAATGCGGGGTCCGGCAGAAACGGCTGCACGACGGGCCTGTTCTCCGAATTTGTCGGCATAGGCGATGGATTTCTGATCGTGCCTGACGTCATGGTGTCCACGGGAATGCCGATGCGCAATGCGGTCGGGTCGTCGCTCATCGCAACGACGGCGCGGATGTATGGCGAACTGTATTTGTCATGGCTCCGCCCCTCGGAACCCGTCTCGGCACGCGGTCCTGTCGGTCAGGCGCCGGCGTCCTTTTCGCGAAGCTTTAGCCGAGGATACCGGACAAGGCCTGTTCGATGCTGTCGGCGGTAAAGGGCTTTTGCAATACCGGCCGGCCCTGGTAGCGCGGGTCTATGCCGCGATCCCCGTAGCCGGAGATGAAGAGGTAGGGCACAGCGCGCGGCCCAAGCACATCGGCGATGCCGTAGCTTTGCTCGCTACCCAGATTGACGTCGAGGAGCGCGGCGTCGAGCTGATCCCCCTCGATGCTTGCCAGCGCGTCCGCAACGGTCGCGACGCAGGCGACGACGATGCAGCCAAGGTCCGTGATGATATCTTCGAGAAGCATGGCGATCATGCTCTCGTCTTCCACGATCAGAACGCGCCTTCCTGCAAATCTGGGATCACTCAACTATTTTCCCCGCACTTGAAGACTGGCGCTCAGCGGCTTCAGCCATGAATTTCGATCAGGCGCTCACCTGATCATGCTCTGCCTAAAGCCGGGCACGGCGATCATTGTCCAGTCCATCTTTGCCCAGCCTGATAGGCAGGTCATGGCGCTGCGGCTTTTTCTCAGCAGGGGAGCATAGCTGCGATGCGCGCGGACAGCGCCTCGAAGCTGAAGGGTTTTGCCAGCAGTTCCACGCCTTCGTCGAGACGACCGTCATGGACGATCGCATCACGGGGATAGCCGCTCATGAAGAGCACCTTGAGCGCGGGCCGAACCCTGAGAGCCTCGTCGGCGAGCTCTCGCCCCGACCGTCCTGGCATGATCACGTCGGTCAGGAGAAGGTCGATATGCTGCTCGGGACGGGTAATGATGGCGAGCGCACTGGTCGCATCCTCGGCCTCGAGCAAGGTATAGCCGAGCTCCATCAGGCATTCGACGGTGAAGGCCCGCACGCCCTCATTATCCTCCACGACCAGGATCGTGGCGGCCCGTGACGCCGGATTTCCGGGCGCTCCTTGCGATGTGGGCGGTGTGTCGGGCTCCGCTTCGGACGCAAGCCGTGGCAGGTAGAGCGAGACGAGCGTGCCCTCGCCGGCGGCCGAGCGGAGCGTGACATGGCCGCCGCTTTGCGTCACGAAACCATAGACCATCGAGAGGCCAAGGCCGGTGCCTTTGCCCTGTTCCTTGGTGGTGAAAAATGGCTCGAACACGCGCGATGCGACCTCTGGCGGCATGCCTGCGCCGGTATCGCGCACGTCGATCCTGACCCAGGCGCCCGGCGCCATGCCTTGCGCGGGAGCGGAAGCTTCGTCGCTCAAGACAAGATTGCGGGCCTCGATATGCATGACCCCGCCCGCAGGCATGGCGTCGCGCGCATTCACGGCCAGATTGAGCAGTGCGCTTTCCAGCTGATTGGGGTCGATTTCGACCGTCCACAGATCGGCGGGGAGGGCCGTTTCGACGCGGATGGTCTCGCCGAGCGATCGTTCGAGAAGATCGCCCATGCCCTGGACGAGCGTCACGAGCGAGGTCGGGCGAGGCGCCAGTGGCTGCCGCCGGGAAAAGGCCAAAAGGCGCTGCGTCAGCGCCGCGGCGCGGTTCGCGCCGGTCATGGCGTTGCCCAGCATCTTCTGAACGCGCGGGTCGGGTGCCTCCGCCTTGCCGACTGCCCGGATGGCCAGTTCGACACTGCCCATGATGATCGAGAGCAGATTGTTGAAATCGTGGGCGATCCCGCCGGTGAGCTGGCCGATCGCTTCCATTTTCTGACCCTGGCGGAGCGCCTCCTCGGCTTGCTCGCGTTCCGCGACGGCGTCGGCGATGCGTTGCTCGAGCGTCTGGTTGAGTTCCCTCAGCTCGCTTTCCGCGCGAACGCGGTCCGTGATATTGACCGATGCACCCACCAGTCCGACCACCTGGCCCGCTTCGTCGCGAAGCGGCGCTTTCTGCGAAAGCCAGACGGCATGGGTGCCGTCAGGAAGAGCGACATGTTCGACAAGCTGCTCCGGCTCGCCGCTGTCCATGATACGGCGGTCATTGGCCATGACCGCGCGCGCCTGCGCCTTGTCCTCTAGATTTTCCAGATCGGTGCGGCCCAGGAACGTCTCGGGTGGAAGGCCGAGAAGCTCGCTCGTTCCGCCATTGCCCATGAGCATGCGGCCTTCATGGTCCTTGGCGTAGACGACGCCCGGCACAGCCTCCAGGACGGTGGCGAGCAGGCGATGGGCTGCGTCGCGATCCTGCTCGAGCGAGCGCCGCTGCTCGATATCGAGAAGGACGCCCGGAAAGCGGGTGCGGCCCTCGATCGTCCTTTCGACGCGGCCATTGGCTTCGATCCAGTAATAGCGCCCATCGGCGCGCCTCACGCGGTATTGATGGGCATAGGCCCCGCCGCGCGCGACCACGTCCTCGATCGCCTGGGCAAGGCCGGGCTTGTCGTCAGGATGCACCGTGGCGATGATCTGCTCGAGCGGGATGCCCTCCCGGCCGAGAGCGGGATCGATCCCGAAGGACTCCGAGAACTGCTCGTCGATGGTGAACTGGTTGGCCTCGATATCCCAGACCCAGGTGCCGATGATGGCGCCGGCGGCGAGCGCAAGCTGAACCCGCTCGGCGTCCCGGCGCGCCTGCGCTTCGCTGGCGAGCGCGGCTGTCTGCAGCGCGCGCTGGTCAGTGACGTCCTGCACCACGCCGACCATGCGCGTTGGCTTTCCGGCCGCGTCATATTCGAGTTCGGCGCGTCGTGCGACGATGCGGATCGCGCCATCGCTCGGCCGCCTGATGCGATACTCGACATCGCGCGCTACGTCGCCCGTGCCGCGCCGCTGCGCATTCGAGGCAATCTCGCGATCCTCTGGAACGATGATATCCTCGAAGGCGCTCGCCGGGAGCCCGTCCGAAGGCTCAAGGCCGAATATCCGGCATGCCTCGGCGGTGGGCTCCATCCAGCCCGAAGCGACATCGAGCGTGAAAACGCCGACATGGCCGGCTTCCTGGGCGCGACGAGAGCGTTCCTCCGAACGCTGCAGCGCGAGCGAGGCTTCATGCTCGGCCGTCCTGTCGCGCAGGACCTTGACGAAGCCGTCGATATGCCCGGCATTGTCCTTGATGATCCGCATCTCCCCGCTTGCCCAGAAGCGGCGGCCGCTGTGCGTCATGCGCCAACCTTCGTCGGCGTGATGCCCGGTGCGCCGTGCCCGCTCCATTCGCCCTGCAAAGGCGGTCCGACCCTGGGCATCGGGAAATATGCGGTCCAGAGGCTGGCCGATCATGTCCTGCGCGGTCCAGCCGAGCAATTGTTCTGCGCCGCGATTCCAGAGCGTTACCTGGCCTTCGCTGGAAAGGGCGATGATGGCGTGATCGGTCGCGGCATCGACCACTTGCCGATAAAAGGCTTCATTCTTGTGCAAGGCTTCGGTGGCGAGATGACGCTGGCTGACGTCGCTCCCCTCCACGAGGATGCCGCGAACCTCGCCGGCGGCGTTGCGGACCGGTTGATATACGAAGTCGAGCCAGTGGCGGGCGGGTTCGGCGTTCGCGGTGCTGTGGAGGAGGATGGGAACATCCCGCGCGGCGTGAGGCTGTCCGCTGGCGAAGACCTGATCGAGCAGTTCGATGAAGCCTTGCTCGGCGACCTCGGGCAGGCATTGCGAAACGGTGCGGCCGACAGCGGTCCTCTCGCCGATCAGCTGCTGATAGGCGGGATTGACGTAAAGAAAATGATGGTCGCTTCCGCCCAGCACCGCGACGAACGATGGTGAACTGTCAAAGAGGGCGGCAATTCTGGCCGTAGACTCGCTATCGATCAGCTCTTCCAGAGGCTGGTCGAGATTCTCCCACAATCTAAGCACGCGCGTCTTTCCCCCGAGGACGATCCACGTGGGCCGCCGACAGACCCTTTTCCTCGCTTTCGCCTCCAATTCGCCACGGAACGTCGCTTTGCGTCGATTGGTTCCCATTTCGAAGGGCGATGTCAGGGAACCAAAATCGATTTGGCTTCAACTGTGGCTCTTTGGTGGCACGCTCCGCTTCGGCGCTGGGATGCCCGCCTCCCAGCAATCGCGGGCAGGCTGGCGTCAAGAAATGGTCAGCCAGCTGGCGATAATCCGGTATCGCGGAAATATTGGCGAGACAGCTAGGCGCCTCGGTATTGGCCGCTCCAAGCTCAATCGCAAGCGCGATCGGATGCAGATCCTCGTGCGATCATGAAACAGAGGCCCGCTCGGAAAGCAGCAAAGAGGGCGGGAAGGTTGGGCAAACCTGCAGCATGCCTCAATGGATCGTAGGCGACCCCGGAAGCGAGGCGCCCGTCAAAATCGCCCAGGCCTGGTTGAGCGAAAACCAGAACCGGGCCTGATAGCGACGCTGGTCTATGCGGTTGACCGCAATCTCGGCGGCAGCAAGCTGGAGCCGGGCCTCGGCCAGCAGGCTCTCGGCATCCTGATGCTCCATAGCGACCGTTCCCGCCTGCGCCTTCTTCTCCGGCGCCCATCCCTCATGATCATGGCTAGTCGATCGGCTGCGAGAGTTCAATCGATCCGAAAGGGCAATCCGAACTGTCCCGGCGAGAAGAGCGGTTTCCGGGCATTGCTTTACATCTTTTTACCAAATATCTGCCAAGACCGGGACCAAGACTGCGGGGGAGCCGGCTTAGCGGATGTGGACTGTCCCGTTGCGCTGGCGCGGTAGGGTCGTGGGGAGTGCGGGGTCGCGCGGCGCAAGCCGCTGCGGCCCCGCATTGCTTTGCCGCCACAAAGCCTTCGGGCGATCTAGATGGCCTCATCGGCATCGAGCGTATCGATAAACCCTTCGAACAGGCTGATGACATTGGAAGGCGAGAGAGCCTGTTCGAAGTCGCGCGGGTGGACGAAAGCGTCGCGAAACCAGGGATACAAATCGCCATCGAAGGATTGCGCGAGCCAGTTGAGGGCTGACTGAACACCTTGCGTGATGGTCTGCTCGTTGCTGGTCAGACAGAAGATCTCCCGCCTCAGATGCAGTCCGACGTCGAGCGGCCGGACTCGCCGGCTCACCGCCCGGGCATAGGTCGGCAGGATCCCGATGCCGCCGCCTGAGGCTACGGCGCGGAAATGCGCCGAACTCGTGTTCGTGCGGATCGCGATGAGGCCGGCCGGATCCGCGGTGCCCAGAATATAGGGAAGGAGATGGGACGCGACCTGGTCTGCTTCCTGCCAGACGAGGCGGTGCCGCGGCCATTCGTCGATCGATCGCGGGACACCGGCGGTCTGCAGGTAGCGATCGGAGGCGAACGGCATCAGATGGAGCGTTCCGATATGCCGGGCCTGCGCGCCTTCGGGAGGCGGCTCAAGCTGCACCGCGATATCGCACGCATCGTTCAGAATGTCGGCCGCGCGCATGTCGCAGATGAGCTCGACGTCGAGATCGGGATGGCGTTCCTGGAATTCGACGAGCCTTGGCATGAGCCAATAGGTTCCAAGGCCTTCGGTCACGGCAATGCGGACCCGTTCCCGCCCTTGCAGCGCGTCGCCTGACTTCATGCGTTCCGCGCCAACCCAAGTGCGCTCCATGTCGCGAGCCCGTTGGATGAGCTGTTTGCCGGCCCGGGTCAGGATGAAGCCGGTGGCGCTGCGCTCGGCAATGGCGGCGCCGAGCTTGTCTTCGATGCGGCCGAGGCGCCGCCGGATCGTGCCGATGGCATGTCCTGTCCGGGCTGCGCCAGCACGCACGCTTCCCGCTGCGATGACGTGAAGGACAAGTTCCAGTTCGTGCCAGTCGATACGTTTCAGTCTGTCAGGCGCGAGCGGCGGATCGGTGGGTGCGTTGTCGCGATGATGGAATATTGGTCTTGCACTACTGCTATTAGATTTTGTTTGTACGCAATCCGTCCGTTTCTTCTTCGCCACCAAATTGCCTCTCCTTCTTTGTCCGCTTTTCCGGAAGGCTGGCGCCAACAGAATCCATTTGGGCGCGAATGGCCAATATAAAATGCATCCACATTGGCGCTGATACTTGTCGCGCTGCAGCAATCCTCGCCTCGAAGCGCGCTTATCAACTTGCGCTTCCGACCGCCGGGGGCGAACACCATGGGGTGGGACAATATTTGACCAGGGCTGGAGCGCGATAGGCTCGCCTCACGGCGGACAGTCGGGCCTAGTCGAGGAACCCTTCCAGCATGAAGGGAAATCGATGTATCAGGACAGTATCAGGCCGGCGCCGCTTGATGGTTTCAGTACCATGGCCTTCTCCGACCGTGTGACCCGCCTATGCGCTGCCGGCGCCGCACACTCCTGCCAGGCGCGTGCGGCTGGGCTGGATGAAGCCCTCGCCGCGCTCGGCGTAGCGCGGGGGCATCTGGGCCATCTCGTGCCCGATGGCGTCGCTGCGGCGGCGATCCGCCACAATCGGCAGATTTTCCAGCTCCTCGATGGCAAGACGGACAACGCGCCACCTTCCTTCCTGGCCTTCCTCCCGCTTAATGACCGGGGCGCCCGGGCGATGGTGTCTGGACGCTTCGACAGCGGGAATCCCGACCTGGCGCTGGTGAGCCGCGAGGACGAGCAGGTGGCGGCGATCTATATCTGGCTCATCTTCTCGCCCGGCAGCCTCGTGACGACCCTGCGCGCGCTCGCGCCGCTCCTGGGCAGGATCGCCCCTGCCGGATGCCCGCTCTTCACCCGCGCTGTCACCGGACACACCGCCCGGCTTTTCCCGGCGATGGGTTTCGTGCCTGCCCGCAGCGTCTATGCGCAGGCGCCCGGGGATCTTCTGGCGCTTCCCGCGCGAACGGGTTTTCCAGAATTCCGGCCCGAAGCCCTCGCGCAAAAGCCGGGTGACGGGATCGACATCCGTGTCGCGCGCACGATGGAAGACATGATGAAATGCTTCACGGTGCGCGCCGCGACCTACATGTCGGAACAGGAATGTCCCTATGAGGAGGAGTTCGACGGCAACGACTTTTGCGCGACCCATTTTCTCGGCGAGATCGACGGCGAACCTGCCGGGTGCATCAGGATCCGCTACTTCGGCGATTTCGTGAAGATCGAGCGCCTTGCCGTCCGGCAGGAATATCGAACGTCGCGCCTGGCTTTCCGGCTGGTGCGAGAGGCACTGGGCTTTTGCCGTCAGAAGGGCTTTCGCCGCGCTTATGGTCATTCGAGGCACGACCTGACGCGCTTCTGGGGATTGTTCGGCTTTCGGCCGATTGCCGGCCGGGCATCGTTCCGCTTCTCGGAGGTCGAATATGTCGAGCTTGAAGCGGTGCTGGATACGGGCGGCGACAGCATCGCGATCGGCGCCGATCCCTATGTCATGATCAGGCCTGAAGGCGCATGGGATCGGCCCGGCCCCCTCGATCTTTCAAGCAGGCAGCCCGACGCGCGGCGGCAGCAACGGGTCGATGCGCGCATGCGTAAGCTGCGCGCGGCAGCTAAGTCCACTCCATCGCGCGCGGGAGGCCGCGATGCGCGAGCCTGAGAGGCCGGAGCGGGCGGACATGGCGCTGGACGACGCGGAAAAGGCGTCGAAATGCATGCGCGGCGATGCGACCGACCACCGTGCCGGTATTGCGCTCGCTGGCTGGATCTTCATGGCGCGCCGCATGCGCGCGGATATTTTCGGGGCCGAGCTCTTCGCCGAACCCGGTTGGGACATCCTTCTCGATCTCTACGCGGCGCACGCACGGGGTTGCCGGGTGCAGATCACCAGCCTGGCGCCGATGAGCGGGGTTCCCTCCAGCACCGCGCGGCGCTGGGCCCGCAAGCTCATCGCGCTCGACCTTGTCGTCCAGGAGCGCGATCCGCGTGATCATCGTCTGACCTTCCTGAAATTGAGCGCAACGGGCCTTGGCCTGATGAGCCGTTATTTCGTGACGCTTCTCGATCGAGCGCAGCCGCCCGGAGCGAGCATGGCCAATGTGCGCAAGGAATTGCCTAGCCGCGGTGCCGTTGCCTGAAGAGCTGCCGCAGGCGCGGCGGCCTTGCGCGGCGAGGGGAAAGGGGGAGCAGGCCCGGACCGATGCCTGTCCGCAAGTGTCGCCGCGCCCGTTGCAGCGCACGCTCGATGAGCGCGGCGGACTCCTGGTCGCCAAGATCGCCCTCGTCGAGCAGGACGAGCGCCTCGTCGAGATGGCGGATCGCGGAAATGAGTTTGCGGTGATTGTCGCGATCGCTTGTCATGGCTCTCCGGACGCCCATGGGGATGCCGGAAGAATGCCCGATGCCCCCGCGCGCTGCGCGGGGAGCCGGGGCTGGTAACATGCGAAATGACATGCGCCTGCGCTTTTAGCCGCAAGCGACCTGGACATATGCACAGGCACCCCGGCGGATTTCTCCACCCGGGTCATCGCATTTCGCGGGATTACCAGTCCCGGCGCCGCTCCTCGCGGCGCCCGGCGGGCCTATCACAAGCTCGCGGACAGTCCAAGATATCGGCGTGAACCGGCAGTCCATTTCGCAATTCTTGGGCACACCGATCGCGCCTCGGACGATCCGTCGGGCCAGATTTCATCCTGGGGCACGCGCAAAGGCCCTGCTGGCGCTGCTTAAAATTCAGGCAAATTGTCCAATTGAATGTGGCGGTGTAGGCAAAGGCATCGGGGCAGGTGCCTCACATGCGAAGCCGCGTCGCGGTCAGGAGGCCGGATGCCGGAAGCCCAAAGCCACAACGATCATTCAGCCGTCCATGGCGCACTCAAGCGGGTAGCCCTCTACCGCTGGTGGCGCAGACGCGTCGTGGGCAGTATCGACCATGCGGCCGTGATCGAGAAGATCGCCGCGGAAAGCGGCTGGTCGCCCCGCTATCTGTTCATGACGATGATGTCCGCAGGCATCGCGGTGCTCGGCTTGTTGCTGTCGTCACCCGCCGTCGTAATCGGCGCGATGCTGATTTCGCCGCTCATGAGTCCAATCCTTGGTCTCGGTTTCAGCCTGGCGCTGTTCGATTTTGGGGAGATGCGCCGCGCGCTGATCGCGCTTGCGGCCGGTTCGGCGTGTGCCGTCGCCTTTACCGCGCTCATCGTACTGCTCTCTCCCCTCCAGGCGCCGACCACCGAGATCATCGCCCGGACCCGGCCGAATCTGTTCGATCTCGCCGTTGCACTCTTTGCGGCACTCGCCGGCACCTTCGCCATCATTCGCGGTCGCGGCGATACGGTCGTTGGCGTCGCCATCGCCACGGCCCTGATGCCGCCACTTGCCGTCGTCGGCTACGGGCTGGCGACAGGTAATCTGCCGGTCCTCGGCGGCGCCTTCGCGCTCTTCGTGACCAACTTCGTCACGATCGCGCTGTCGGCGACGGTCATGGCGCGCTTCTATGGGTTCGGGCATGCGCTTTCGAGCCAGCAGAGCTGGACCCAGACGATCGTCCTGTTCTTCGTGTTCATTGCGATGGCCATTCCGCTTGGGTTTTCGCTGAAGCGGATTGCCACCGAAGCCGTTACGGTGACGCAGGTGCGCTCGTTCCTGACCGATCGTTTCGGGTCGAACGCGCGCGTGACGCAGCTCGACGTCAATTTCGATGCCGCGCCGATCGCCGTGCGCTCGGTGGTCATTACGCCGCGCAAGAATATGCAGCGCACGCTTGGCTTGCAGGCCGAACTTCAGGAGCGGCTCGGCCAGCCGGTCCGGCTGCAGCTCGACCAGGTGCTGCTCGAACCAGGCTCGGGGGCCCTGGATGCGCAGCGCGAAGAACTGCGGCAGGCGGGCGATGCGGCCGCTATCGAGAATGCGCGCATCGCAGCGCTCTCTCGCATGCTTGGGCTGGCGGCGGGTATTTCCAGCGACGCCGTCACGATCGACCGCGATCACCGGCGGGCAAGCGCGGTAGCAGCGCCATTGCCCGGAGCGAGCGTGGCCAGCTATCGCGCCCTCGAAGAGCGCGCGCATCAGGATATCGACGACTGGGACATTGCGATCATCCCGCCACAGGGACTGTTGCCGGTCATCGCTTTTGCCGATGACGACGACAGGCTCGACCCGATCGCGCGCGATGCCGTACTGACCTCCGCCTGGGCGTCAAAGCGCTGGAATGTGCGCGCGCTTGGCGTGCCGGGCCTGCCGGAGGAGATGCCGGAGAAGCCGACGCTCAGTCAGCGCCGCGCCGCGGCGATCGCCGCGGTCCTGCGCGATCAGGGCGTGACCCCTACTTCCGCGCGGGCGGCAGGGCAGTCCTTCCGGCTGCAGCGTATCGATGCGGAGGAGCCATGATCGCGGGTCTTTCGCTGACGCCGTTCGACGCCGCTGCGATCCTCATCGTGCTCGCAGCGCTCCTTGGCTATTGCAATCACCGTTTCCTCAAATTGCCGCCCTCTGTCGGACTCACCGTCATGGGGGCGGTCGCATCGCTCATCGTCGTGGGACTGGACCGGTTGTTGCCAGGCAGCACCGTCGGTAGCGATGTGGCTCGCTTCATCGCCGGCATCGATTTCCACACCACCTTGATGGACGGGATGCTATCGTTCCTCCTGTTCGCCGGGGCGCTTCATGTCGACTGGCATGAGATGCGGCGCGGGCGCTGGCCGATCCTCGTCCTCAGCACGATCGGCGTGCTGATCTCCACCGCGCTGGTCGGCGGCGGATTCTATGGGCTCGGCCTGCTGGTCGGGCTCGATATTCCGATGATCTGGTGTCTCGTGTTCGGCGCGCTGATCAGTCCTACCGACCCGGTTTCCGTCATGGGCGTGCTCAAGCGCGCCAGGGTCGCGCTTATCCTCGAGGCGACGGTGGCGGGCGAGAGCCTGTTCAACGACGGCGTGGGCGTCGTCGTTTTCGCGATCCTGCTCGCGACCGCAGTGTCGGGCGAGCCTTTCTCGCTCGCGCATGCAGCACATCTGTTCCTGCTCGAGGCCGGCGGAGGCGTGCTGCTTGGCCTTGCCATCGGCTGGATCGCCTTTCGCATGATGCGCTCGATCGACGAATATAAGGTCGAGGTGATGATCAGCCTCGCGGTGGTGATGGGCGGCTACGCGCTCGCAAGCGGGCTGCACGTCAGTGGCCCGGTGGCGATGGCGATCGCGGGCCTTGTCATCGGCAATGCCGGGGTCGCTTATGCGATGAGCGATTTAACGCGTGACTATGTCCACAAATTCTGGGCGCTGGTCGATGACATATTGAACGCTGTCCTGTTCCTGCTGATCGGTCTCGAAGTGGTCACGATCCCGGGCGACCCGCGTTTGCTGCTGCTCGGCGCCCTGGCCATTCCGCTGGCGCTGGCCGCCCGCGCCATATCGGTGGCTTTGCCGCTGGCGGCGATGCGTCCGCTGCTCGATCTCGGGCGTCTGGCGCCGCCGACCTTGATCTGGGGCGGACTGCGCGGCGGGATATCGATTGCACTCGCCCTTGGTCTGGCGAGCGATAGCGCCCGTCCCGGCCTCCTGACCGCCACCTATATGGTCGTGCTCTTCTCGGTCATCGTGCAGGGAGGTTCGATCGAGAGGGTGCTTCAATATTTCACGAAGAGGGATGACACCCCGACCTGAGGTGGCAGGGACCTCATCATTCTACGGCTTTGGCGATATCGCCGCTCATTTCGGGGGTGACGATCGCGGCGGCGGGCGGGAGGGTAGCTGATCCGCGCGAGCCGTTGCGGCGGATATCGCTGATGAGGATTTTCATTTCCTCGATCTCACGCACCTGCGCCTTGATGATGCCATCGGCGAGGCGGCGCACGCGAGGGTCGGTGAGATCTGCCTTGCGGGCATTGTTGATCGCTATCGAATGATGCGGGATCATCGCCTCCATGAAGGCGGTATCGCCGACCAATGCCTGGGAACGGTTGAGCGCAAGCAGAATGAAAGCGCAGCCGATCGAGAGCCAGAGGACGGCGATCTTGAGCATGCGCGGATGGTACATGTCCCACATGAAAGCGAGCATGATGGCGACCATTACCGCGCCCATGATGAATGAAGACAAAAGCCTGGTTACGCTGAAATAGAGATGATCGGCGCTATAGACGAGCTGGTACATCAGCACGAACATGACAGCCGTCGACACTGCGACCATCGCGGCAAGCCGCGCCCATCCTACTGCCATTTGCTTGTCCATGTCCGCCATCGCTGCTCTACGGGTTGTCAGGGATCAACGCGTGGGTCCGACATTCGTTCTTCGCGCAAGGCTCGTGCATGACGTGGCGGAGCCGGGGAAAGGACGGGCGGCGGTCCTCGGTCGACCCGGGCGGGATGCGGACCGTGAACGTGAAAGTGGAACGCTATACGCCTGCGTCCCCGGCCTGCTCATGGGCCAGGTTCGCCGACACCACGCGCTGCCGTATTTCTGTCAGTCTCGATCAGCCGTTGGCGGCTCGGGCTGTCATCGTCCGCTGACGAACGAAGCGGGAATCCTGTCCGCTCTCGAGCGCCAGAGCGACGGCATCCCACTCCGTAAAGCCCCAGAGTGCCGGCTCCTCGGCGGAAAGGATCTGGTCGCCGGACAGGTCGTCGCGAATGACGACGATTTCGGGATCGAGGAATTCACGATCGCGCGTGGAGTAGAAGGCGCAGACGCGGGGCCGCGATGCGCGGCGCCGGTTCTCAAGTGTAAGCGCGAGGCGATTGCTGCGCAGCCGGACCAGCAGGCCTTTGGGGAAGACGCTGATGCTTTGCATGAATTCGAAGAGGAGCGCCTGGTCGAAATGCCCCTCCCAGTTCCACATGGCGCTGATCGCTTCTGCGGGAGCCCAGTCTTCCTTGTAACTTCGGTCCGAGGTCAGCGCGTCATAAACGTCGCAGATCGCGCCGGCCCGCGCGGCAAGGCTGATCGCCTCGCCTGGCATGGCAAAGGGATAGCCGGTTCCGTCCATCTTCTCGTGATGATGGAGGCACACATCGAGCGCGGTCGGCGACATGTCCGGGGTCGCCGAGAGCAAGCTGTGACCGAAGTTCGGATGGTCGCGGACGATGGCGAACTCGCCTTCGGTCAGTTTGCCCGGCTTGTTCAGAATATCGTCCGGTATTCCCATCTTGCCGATGTCGTGGAGCAGACCCGCTAGCCCGAAATCGCGCGTCGTCGCCTCATCAAGGCTGTGATGCCGGGCCAGGTTGACCATCAGGGTGCAGACCGCGACCGAATGAAAATAGGTATATTCGTCTTTGCTCTTGAGCCGGATAACCCCGATCAACGCCTGGGCGTTATGCTCGATAGAAGCCACGATATCGTCGACAACGGGCTCGACGTCGGCCCGGCGTACCGCCTTGCCGAGACGGGCGGCTTCGAAGACGCCTTTCATCCGGTTCTTGGCCTGCTGTACGAGGCGGGCGGCTCTGTCCCGATCGCGTTGGGACTGCGGTCTTTCTGCTGGCTCGTTCGCCGCGCGGACTGAGGAAAGGGCGGGTCTGCGCACGTTCGCGGGTCGGGGGGCGGCTTGCGGTGCCGCAGCGGGGATAGCGGGCTCCGCTGCAACGCCGCGCTGGTCGTCGATGACGATAAAGGGGACGCCCGATGTGCGCACGCGCTGCACATCCTCCTCCGATGTTAGGAGAAAGTGGGCTCGCCAGAAAGGATGGCGAAACCAGGATCCGCCAAACTTGAGCACGTACATGCCGGCCCGTGCCTGGGAACAGGATATCTGTACGCGGGCCAAGCTGATCCTTTCTTCAACGACCGCGCTTAAAGATTCTGCGGGCTGGCGGACCGTGCTCGTATCACGCAATTGCTTACCTGATTGCTTAAACCTCGCGCGGCACTCTGCTCAGACTTGCGCATTTTACGTGTTTCACCGCATGAATTATGTAAAATCTTGTCTAGCGTGGGCCGCTTTTTTGCCGGTCCGCGCGAAGGTCGTCTATTCCACGAGGCCGCGTAGAAAGGCGATCAGGGAAGCAGCCCCCTGGAGCAGCCCCGCGATCGTGGCGAGGCCGATCAGGGCGCATTCCGCCTCGATCAGCCATGGCCGGATCGGCTTTTCGTTGGGGTCAGGCCACTCTTTCATTCCGGCGACGTGCCATAGCGACGATCATCAGGCAATTTTTGCGGGTCGATGTGCGGCGCGAGAGAGAAAAGATGCAGCGCTGGCAAGGAGGAACGCAGCCGAAACAAGCGGGTTATAGGGCGATGCAGCCGGTTACTCCCCCACCAGTCAAGAACCCTATCGATCTGATCAGCGCCAAGCTTCACGTCGCCGTCAACGACTTCTTCCTGCAACTGCCCAATATTGTCGGCGGCATCGTCTTCATCATCCTCATGTGGTTCGTCGCGAAGCTCGTCGCCGGGCTGGTGCGCAAGGGTTTCCATCACAAGGGCCTTGTCGATCTGGGCGGCGTGCTCGCCAGCCTTGTCTTCGGCGGCATCGTTGCCACAGCTGTCATGATCGCCGCCGTCATCGTCTTTCCGAGCGTCAAGCCCGCCACGATCATCTCCTCGCTCGGCATCGGGACCGTCGCGATCGGCTTCGCCTTCAAGGACATCCTGCAGAACCTGCTTGCAGGCATCCTCCTGCTGGTGAACCGTCCCTATCGCCGGGGCGACCAGATCGTCGTCAAGGATTTCGAGGGAACGGTCGAGCATATCCAGAGCCGCGCCACGCTGATCAAAACTTATGACGGCCGGCGCGTGATCATTCCCAATTCCGACATCTATACTTCCCCGGTGATCGTCAACACGGCCTTTCCCACACGGCGCAGCCAATATGATGTCGGGATTGGCTATGGCGATGACCCCGCTGCGGCGGCCGAAGCCTTTGTCGAGGCGGTGCGAAGGGTCGAGGGCGTCGAAGCAGATCCCGCGCCCGAAGCGCTGCCCTGGGCGCTCGACGACAGCTATGTCACGATCCGCGTGCGCTGGTGGACCGACAGCAAGCGCACAAATGTCGCCCACACCCAGTCCCGCGTCATTCTGGCGATCTACAAGGCCGCCAAGGAGCATGGCATCGATTTGCCCATTCCGACGACAGTTATGCTCTATCATGATCAGACCGAGGAAACGGACGGCAACCGGGCCGAGCAGCGGGAAGGGTGGCCGACCGGTAAGGAGCCGTCCAGGCCTCGCCGGCTGGCGCGGCAATCCGGGGACTAGAAGAATGAAGGGGGAGAGGCCATTTCTGAAAGACGCCCTGCGCACCGCACCTGTGAACTGAACGCGGGAGGGGCTGCGCGATGAGGGCGCGGTTTCTCAAGTTCAGCGCCAATCTGCGCGAAAGTTACTGGTTCGTCCCCAGCCTCATGGCAGCGGGCGCGATGCTCCTCGCCTCGCTGATGGTCTATGTCGACAGCCATTTCGGGTCGGGCTGGATGGATGGGCTGCCCTGGCTCTATGCCGCACGCCCCGATGGCGCGCGCAGCCTGCTGTCAGCCGTCGGCGGATCGATGATCGGCGTTGCCGGCACCACCTTCTCGGTGACGATCGCGGCCGTCGTCTATGCCTCCGGTCAATATGGGCCGAGGCTGCTCAGCAACTTCATGGCCGATAAAGGCAACCAGGTGACGCTCGGCACCTTCATCGCCACTTTCCTCTATTCGATGCTCGTCCTGCGCACGATCCGCTCGCCTGGGGAGAATGGCGCGGGCGCCGAGGCCTTCGTCCCGCAACTGGCGCTCGGCGTCGCGGTGCTGCTCGTTCTGGGTTCGGTCGCGGTCCTCATCTATTTCATCCACCATGTCCCGCAGCGCATCCATATCAACAGCGTCATCGAGGAGGTCGGCGAACGTCTGATCCGGGAGATCGACAATCGCTTCCCCGTCTTCATAGGCGCGCCGCTCGATGACCAAGCGGGCGAGGACGAGTCTCCTGTTCCATCCGCCTTGCGCGACGATGATGTCGCAGCGCACGAGGCAAGGGTCGCGATCCGGTCGAAGGATACCGGATATATCCAGGTCGTTGATGACGGGACGCTTCTTGCGACGGCCCAAGACCTGGATCTCGTCCTGCGGCTCCAGTATCAGCCGGGGGACTTCGCGCACCGGGGCAGCGTGCTTCTCGAAGCCTGGCCCGCCGAGAAATGCGATGAGCATGCGATTGCTCGCCTGCGCGGTGCGTTCGCGATGGGTTCGCGCCGCACGCCGCTCCAGGATTTGCGGTTTCTGATCGATGAGCTGGTCGAGATCGCGGCGCGTGCGCTGTCGCCGGGGGTGAACGACCCCTTTACGGCCAACTCCTGTCTCGACTGGCTGGCCGCCGCGCTCGCGGACCTGGTCCGACGCGAACTGCCTTCGCGTCTTCGCGCCGATGAGGAAGGCGCTTTGCGCGTGATAGCCAGGCCCATGAGTTTCGCGCTGCTCACCGATCGGGCATTCGGCGCTCTCGCCCAATATGCAAGCGCCGACATGATCGCGGGGCGGCGTTTTCTCAATGCCGTGGGAGACGTCGCGCTGTCCTGCGAAGCGCCGTCACGCCTCGCGGTCCTGCGGGCGCAGGTGCTGGATTTCAAGGCGCTGGCCGAAGCAAACCTCAAAGGCGCCAATCGCCGTTCGGTCTGCGACCGCGCCGACGATCTGCTCCGCGCGCTCGACGACCCCGCGTTCAGGCGGCACCTTCGCGACGGCAATACCTGGCTGGGAGGGACGGCTTGATCTTCTGGATAGCAGTTGGAGTGGCCGTGGTCGTCACGGCGGCGCTGACCTTCGGGCGTTTCGCACGCTCGGACAGCTGGCACGCCACGGTTACGCCGCTGGCATCGATCATCGGGTCGGGTTTCCTGATCTGCGGGCCGCCGCTTGCAAAGGAGTTCGGGGGAGCAGCGCTCCTCGCCATGGCCGTCCTGCTCGCCATCGCCTACGCCGCAGGTTGGGTGATCCGCTTCAACATCGTCCATGTCGAGCCCTATCTCGAGCAGGCGCCTTTCAACGATCGTGTCGCCTGGCTCGCCCGGACCGCGCAGGGCGTCCTGGCAATCGCCTATGCCATTTCGGTCGCCTATTATCTCAAGCTGCTGGCCGAGTTCGCTCTGAAGCCACTGGAGCTCGCGCCCGACACCCAGCCGCTCGTCGCCAAGTTCGTCGTCACGGTAATCATCATCCTGATGACGCTGCTGACGCTCGGCGGCAGCCTGCGCAAGGTCGAGCATCTCGCGCATGGCACCGTGTCGCTCAAGATTGGCATCATCTGCGGCATGCTGGTTGCGCTGGCGATCGCCTGGGTGAGTGGGACGGCGCATCAGCCTTTGCCGGAGCCTATCCTCAATCTGGGCAGCATCCCGATGCTGCTCGGATTGCTGATAACCGTCCAGGGTTTCGAGACCTCGCGTTATTTGGGGCACGCTTATCCTCCCGACTTGCGCATCCGCACGATGCGCAATGCCCAATGGATCGCGAGCGCCATCTATCTTGCATTCATCGCCTTGCTGACCCCGTTTCTCGCGCGTGCCGCGCAGACGGAGGGGGTCGCGGGGATTCTGGATATCATGGAGTTCATTGCGCCCGCGCTCGGCGGTCTGGTTCTCGTTGGCGCTCTGGCCAGTCAACTGAGCGCGGCGGTTGCCGATTCCATCGGTTCCGGAGGGGTCGTCAACGAAGTGTCGCGCCGCCGCGTCAGCATCCGACTTGCCTTCGCGCTCGCCGGCGTCCTTGCCATCGGCGTGACCTGGGCGACCGATCCCTTCGAGGTCGTGGCGCTCTCCTCGCGGGCATTCGCGCTATTCTATGCGCTGCAATGCGCCCTTGCTTTCATGGTGGGACGCCGGAACGGTGCCAGTTTCGGGCAGAAGCTGGGTTTCGTCCTGGTGGGCCTTGTCTGTATCGTCGCCGCAGCGGCCGGCGCACCCGCGGAGGGATGATGTTCGCCGACCTGCTTCATGTGGCCGCGCTCCACCGGGCCGAACTCGGCCTCTTCTTCATCGTCGCTCTGTTCATCGCCTTCGCGCTCGAGAAATTTCCGCCCGTCGTTATCGCGATCACCGGCGCGGCGATCATGATCCTGTTCGGATGGGTCGCGACCGATCGCGCCATCGCCGCTTTCGCCAATCCGGCACCGATAACCATCGCGGCCTTTTTCGTGCTGTCGGGAGCGCTGATCCGCACCGGCACGATCGAAGCGATTGCGGGCGCCATCGTGCGGCAGGCGGAGCTTCATCCGAGGCGCACGCTTGCCGAACTGCTTCTGGGCGCAGCTACCGCGCCAGCCTTTGTCAACAACACGCCTGTCGTCATGGTGCTGATCCCGCTGGTCAAGCGGCTGGCAAAGACCGTCGGCGTTGCTGCGACGCGGCTCCTGATCCCGATCTCCTACCTGTCGATCCTCTCGGGAACGCTGACCCTGGTCGGCACGTCGACCAATCTCCTCGTCGATGGCGTTGCGCGCGACAGCGGGCTGCGTCCGTTCGGCATATTCGAGATCACGCAGGTCGGCATCGTCGCTCTCCTCTCCGGCGCGGCGACGCTCGCAATATTGGGCCCTCTGCTGCTGCCGCGTCGGCGCGATATCCCGATGCAGGAAACAGATCAGTTCAGTTATCTCACCGAGCTGGCCATGACGCCCGAGAAGCTGGAAACGCGCCCGACGATCGCTGATCTGAAAGAACTGACGCGCGAGAAAGTCGAACTCATCGCGCTGCGGCGCGGCGACACGCTCATCCGCTCGCCAGACGGTGCGATCCAGCTCGGCCCTGACGATCGGCTCGTCGTCAGGGCGGCAGCGGGAGAAATCGACGACCTGGCGCGCAGCCATGACTATACGGTCGGCCTGCAGGGCCTTGGTCAGCCGATCCGGCTCGCGAGTGACGAGCGATCGGACAAGGTGAAGCTTGTCGGCTTGATGGTTTCGCCGGCGCATATCGCGCTTGGACGCCGTCTTTCAGAACTTCCGATGCTGGCCAATTTGCGCGTGCGCGTGCTTGGCCTGGGCCGAGCGGGCAAGGCATCGGCGGGCGCCCTCGGGCGCATCCGGGTGCGGCCCGCCGACAGCCTGCTGGTCGCGGCAGACGACGACGCCATCATAGAACTTTCGGAAAACACGGGGTTCATCGCGGCCGATACCAGCAGGGTTCGTCGCTATCGCCGTCACCGTGCGCCGATCGCGCTGATGACGCTCGCCGGCGTCATCGCTCTGGCCGCGTTCGGCGTCGCATCGATCACGACCCTCGCCATCATCGGTGTGGCGCTGGTGCTCGCAACGCGGTGCATCGATCCTGACGAGGCATGGCAATCGATCGACGGCAATGTCCTCATGCTCATCGTCGCGATGCTGGTCATCGGGGAAGGTCTGCAATCCATCGGCACCGTCCAGCTGATCGTCTCGGCGCTCTCGCCTGTGCTGGCGCACGCCTCGCCGCTGTTGCTGATCATTTTGCTCTACGCGCTCACTTCGCTGCTGACGGAGACGGTCACCAACAATGCCGTGGCGGTGATCATGACGCCGGTTGCGATCGGCATTGCGCAAAGCGCCGGGCTCGATCCGCGCGCGCTCGTGGTGACGGTGATGTTCGCCGCTTCGGCAAGCTTTGCCACGCCGATCGGCTATCAGACGAATACGATGGTCTATGCGGCGGCGGACTATCGCTTCACCGACTTCGTCAAGATCGGCATTCCGATGAATGTGATCGTCGGCATAGCCACCTGCCTTGCCGTGTTCTGGCTGTTCTAGGGCCAGTCATCCTGGTCGCGGCGCGGCAATCTGCCCCTCGAGCCAGCCGACGAACGATCCGTCGGCGAAGCGTTCGGGGGTAAGAGCATAAGACTGAGCATCGCCGTTGCGTGCCGGGATAGTGTCTGGATCGCCTGCCGCCATCTGGATCTGCAGTTCGCGCCGCGAGCCAGTGCGGTCGACCAGCTGGATTTCGATGGGCTGCTCCGGTGCCTGTCCGGAGAAGGAGCGCAAAATCGTGCAGTCGGTGCCATGTGTGTCCAGGCGTTCCTGGAGCGCGACCAGGGCGTGGAAGACATCGCGTTCGAAGGCCGACTGGACCGGCATGAAATACCGGCTGCTGAGGATCGGCTGCGCAAAGCCGCGCACCGCGTCGATCGAACCTGTTTCATCGAGCCGGCATGCCACGAGGACGAGATAGGGACCGGGTGTATCGAAGTCGCCGGAGATCTCCTCGGTGACCACGAAGGGTTGGGCGTGGCCGAGAAGTGCCGCCCGGCGCCCCGCGCCTTGCGCATGGAGAAGGACCGCGCCTGGGGTTCCAGTGGGAAGATGCCGCAGGGTGCGCGCCATTTCGCCGTTCCAGTAAGGCCCGCTTCTCGTCCAGAGCACCTGCGATAGGGGAATTTCTGGTGCCACCTCGAACCTGTCCGCCGCCCCCGAGAGCGACGCGAAAGCGTCGACCAGGGAGCTGTCGCCTCTGCTGCCGGGAGAAGCGATCACCGTAGCGCCTGACGCGACCAGTAGCTCTTCCATCCGTTGGGCCAAGGGCAGGGGTGGCTGGATATCGGGCGCCGGCGCGCCGGGAAGGGGCGGCAGGAGCGCCTCTTCGAGAAGCGGAAAGAACCGACGTGGGGGTGATGAGGCGGAGAAAACTGAGGAGCTCAACGTCGGGCCTCTTCGCTTGCGAATTCTGTGCGTCGGCATGCGTTACAGCGAGACTTGCGACAAGAGCGAGGATCTAGCTGAAACAGCTGAGTTGACCTTGTGATGTATGATACATCAAATGAACGGCTTATATATCATAGATGATGTGTGATAGGGGTGTGTTGTCGGTATGTCAGGTCGACCCGCTGCCCTAGGTGCTTCGAGCGTCACCATCGCGGCGGTATCCTACGCGCTCATCTCGAGGCGGCTTGCTGAGGCTGATGAACATTCCTGTGGTTGCCGATTTTTTCGAAATACAACTTGTCCTGTTCGAGCGCCATTTGGCCAAGGCGCAGAAGGGCGATGGATGCACATCGGAAGAGCTGGCCCTCCTTGAAGCGCTTCGCCTGGCAATCATCAGAAACATCGCTGAATGGGATGCGCTCACAGCGTGCCCAGTCGCTCGTGAAGCCTGACAGCAACTCAAATTTTGCCAAGAAGGATCCCGTGGTGGAGGATATTTACATCGTCGGCGGTGCGCGCACCGCAATCGGTGACTTTGGTGGAGCACTCAAGAGCTTCCTGCCTGGCGAGCTGGGTGGAATCGTAGTGGCAGGCGCGATAGCGCGAGCGGGAATATCCCCGGTAGATGTCGAGCAGGTGGTGATGGGACAGGTGATGCCCACCAGCGCCAAGGATGGCTATCTCGCACGCGTCGCCAGCTTGCGGGCAGGGATACCTGCCGAGACGCCTGCATTGACGGTGAACAGGCTCTGCGGATCGAGCGTGCAGGCCATCATTTCGTGCGCGCAGATGATGAAACTGGGAGAGGCCGCGTTGACCGTTGCCGGCGGAGCGGAATCGATGTCGAACGTACCCTATCACGGTCATGGCGTTCGCTGGGGTCAAAAGATGGGGGATAATCTGCTGGTCGATGCGCTCACACAAGGTTTGCAGGACCCAATAGGGGGCTTCCACATGGGCGTTACGGCGGAGAATATTGCCGAGCGCTACGCGATAACGCGCGAAGCGCAGGATAGGCTGGCACTTGAAGGGCATCGCCGCGCCATTTCCGCCATCTCCCAGGGCCGTTTCCGTGACCAGATCCTGCCTGTAGAGATTCGCACCCGGACCGGCACGAGCAGTTTTGCCACCGATGAGCATCCTCGAAGCGACGCATCGCTTGAGGCGCTCGCTGCGATGAGGCCCGTATTCCGCGAGGGTGGCACGGTTACGGCAGGCAATGCCAGCGGGATCAACGACGGGGCGGCGGCTGTCGTCCTGGCGACGGGATCGCAGGTTAAAGCGCGGGGTTTGCGCGCGCTTGCGCGGATCGTGTCATGGGGACATGCGGGCGTTGATCCCGCCTATATGGGTATTGGTCCGATCCGGGCGGTTCCCATTGCCCTCGAGCGAGCGGGCCTCAGCCTTGCGGACATGGACACCATCGAGGCGAACGAAGCCTTTGCGGCCCAAGCTCTGGCGGTCGCGAACGAACTGGGCTTTGATCCCGCCAAGGTGAATCCGAATGGCTCAGGAGTGAGTTTGGGGCATCCGGTTGGGGCGACCGGCGCTATTCTGACCATTAAGGCAGCCTATGAACTTGAGCGGATTGACGGCCGATATGGTCTTGTCACCATGTGCATCGGTGGCGGTCAGGGTATCGCCATGGTCATTGAGCGGGAGCGCATTCGAGCGTCCCACTAAACGGTGCAACAAGGCGTTGACCTTCCTGGTCAGCGAAGGGGCTTGGCCGCGTGCAGCTTGATTAAGGGCTTGTTTACCATTCTCGAAGTTATAGTTGTCGATGCAGCAATTAACCCACGCCGAATTTTCTAACTGGGTCGCGCTTTACGTCGCAACCGGGCTGTGTTGCGCAATCGCTTTCGCGCTGGCGGCGGCAAAGACCGCTATCGATATCTACCAGGAAAGCAGTTGGGCGTCGGTTCAGTCTTTCGGTTCATTGGTTCTGTTTGTGCCAAAAACATGGTGGCGCTGGCAGAAGAATTACCTCGCGTCGACGCCTGTGACATTAGGTGTCGTGTCCCTCTTCGCAGCATCGATGAGCTGGAGTTGAATTGCTAAAGCTCGGCAAGTCTAAGGTGCCGACGTGGCGAGGTGTCAAAGTCCAAGGGCTCGCATCACCATAGGGTCGATGCGCTGCTGTTCGAGGTCCCCCGGGGAGATGCGCAAGACCGGTGCGATCTGCTCGAGACGGGCTCTCGACGCCTGTTTTTCTCCGAGCAACGAGGGATCATCCGAGCCCGCGGCGTCGATGACAAGCTGGCGAATTTCGCCGGTATCGCTAGATCGCGCCTCCAGCAGAAAATCCGGTCGGCAGGGCCCGGTGGACGTAAGCGTGTCGAAAAGCGGCTTTTCCAGCAGCAGATCGATCCCCTGCCTGTCGAACGATCGGCGTAGGCCAAGGATCTGCTGCAGGACCAATCGTTCGAATTGCGAATCCACGGGCAGGAAGCGCCGGCCGGAATGGATGGGCTGCGCATAGGCGCGCAGCGGAGCATAGCCATGGGCTTCAGGATAGGAGCCGGCAACGACGAGGACCAGATAGGGTCCCTTTACGGGATTGCCGCGAACCGAGGGAGACTGCACCCGGTTGGCGAGCATGACGGGTTCGCTGCCGGATACAGTGATGGTGGCGCCCTGTATGTGCTGCGCGAAGAGCGCAAGGAATGCCTGGGGGGCATGGCCGCGGGGCCATTGGCGCGACAGTTCGCGCAGACGCGCATAGACACGATTGGAGTGCAGGGCCTGTGCGTGGGTCCAGAATGCCCGGCCAAGCTCGATCCCCGGAGCGAGCTCGATCTTTTCCGCCGCAGCCGACAATTGAGCAAATTCGTGTCGGATCGAATGATCGCTCGATTCCATCGACAGCGGGAGGGTGCGATTGAGCCCCGAGATGTGCAGGAGGCGCCATAGCAGGCGAGCGAGGCGTGGGATCGAGGCCTGACGGGTTCGATCGTCGGTGCTGTCTTCATTCGGGCGTTGCGCCAGCTTTTCGGGGGCAGGCCGCAGGACTTCGAAATAGCCGCTCGGCGGATCGGCCGGACTTCCCTGTTTGCGCACTTCACTGATCCGATTGGTCGCCTGATCGCGAAAAAACGGGCAATCCGACCGATGCTCTGGGCGCTGCCGGCTGGTGAGCCGGCGTAAATAATAGGTCTCGGCTTCTGACAGGAAGGCGGGTGTGAGGATCGGCGGGGCCTCCTCGTCGCCCCGACAGTCGCATGCGATCCATCGCTCGCCGATACGGGCCTGCTGGACGAGCATGATCCCCGCTTCTTCGTCCTGCCGTGAGCCTTCGCCGACATACCAGCGGACAAGCGCGTCGCGCACCAGGTCGGGCAAGGCTATACGGCCAGCGCCGTGGCCATCGCTGCCGCGCAGGATCAGCCACATATTGGCTTCCTCTCCGCGCGAACCGGGGCGGGCGATCGCCGGCCGGGCGCATTGACAGGCCCTTCCTGCCTGATCTCCACTCGGGATCGCTCGACGATGGAGAGGCAAAGATGCGCGTGATGCTCGATGGAATGCTGGTGGCGGCCCTGACCTTCGCAGGGCCGGTGATGGCCGCGGAGCGGGCTCGGCCGCCCCTTCGCAGCGTACAGCTGATCGCCATGGGTGCGACAGCCCCATCTCCAGGATCGGAGACCCCGCCTGTTTCGGCCGCCGAGAGAGCGCAGCCGCCTGCCAAGTCGCGCCAGGCGCCGGATTTCCGGGTCCATGATCTCAGCCGGCGCTGGGTCGCGTTCCAGATGGCAAGCGACTTCGGGACAGACGGGCTCGTCGCCGAAACGGCCATGGCTGCGCCTGCCGCCGTATCTGACCTTTCCGCGCTTGCCGGCATCCCGCCGATCGCGGTGCCGCTCTGGATGCGCAGCGCGCCGGCGCCCGTTTTGGATTCGGCGGCCTATCGGTTCGTGCCGGCATGCTCTGCGCCGGACTACCGGCCTGCCGGGTTCCTCACGCCCGACGCAGAGGCGCGGCGCGCCGGCTTTTATGGGATGATGAGCAGCATTGCCTGCCAATATGGCATCCCGGTCGGTCTGTTCGACGCCATGATCATCCAGGAAAGCCGCTATCGTCCCGACATCTTCTCGCCCAAGAGCGCCTTCGGACTGACCCAGCTCATGCCAGGCACCGCTGTGTCGCTCGGGGTCAATCGCTATGACATCGAGGGCAACCTGCGTGGGGGCGCGCAATATCTGCGCCAGCAGCTCGACCGCTTCGGTCAATATCATCTCGCGCTCGCGGCGTATAATGCGGGTCCGGGCCGCGTTCGCAACGGCCTTGTCCCGCCTTTTGCTGAAACGCAGGCCTATGTGCGCAGCGTGCTGTCGAACTGGTCGCGAATGAGCGGGCTCGATCGGCGGGTGGAGCTTGTTTCCCAGAGCCAGGTTCCGATCGTCCCGCGGCCGCGCGTGGCGGGCAGGTCGCCCTCGGTCTCCACCTTCTAGAGGGCGAAGGGTTTTTGCCGCGGGATCGTGTCGGCCCGATCCCGCGGTCTCAGCGCCACAGATCATCACGTTCTGCGATCAGGCTCCTGCGTCTGACGACGTCGGAGACGGCATTGGTCACCTGTTTGGTGAAGCCGCCTTGCAGGATACTGGCCCATTCCTTGCGGACTTCAGAGCCGTCGATCCCGCCGATTTCCTCGAGCGCGTCGATGAGCCGCCGCCCGAGGCCAAACATGAATTCGCAGATCAGTTCGGCCACGCCCTCGTAGCGTTCGCGATGGAGCGCTTCGAGATCGCGGAAGATCTCCTCACGCAGGAGCGCGCGCACGATGTCGGTGCCAAGTGCATTCAATATGCGCTCGAACTCGTTGAGGGTCATCCTCGAGCGCTTCGCTGGATCGCGGTGCAGAAGGAGGGCAAGCCGGGTCTTGCTGATGCCTGTTCTCTGTGCCAGCGCCCGCTGAGCAGAGGATTTTTCCGCCATCATCTCGAGGATGAGCGGCACATAGTCCCGTCCAGCCATGCCGGCGAGCGCTTCCATGATTACGCCTCGATCCCTGGAAGAAGCGGCATGGCCATAGTTCCCCTGATCCCGTTTGCGATGTGCAGAACAGCATGGCGGCGAGCCCGACGGCAAGTCCGGTTGGGGCCAGAGTGAGCAGCATCCCTCGCGCAAGGCGATGAACTCTCGGTCTTTTTCTGTCTGAGCCGAACTGGCGATGCCCGTGCTGCTGTCGGTCCAGAGAGCCTGATACGATTCGCACAGCCTTGTCCGGGTTTCCCGGAGCCGGGGCAAGCCGATCCGCAGGATGGGGCAGGGTGCCAGCATATCCGGGGCGATGCGTCCCATCTGACTGGGCGGTGTGCCCCGGCGTTGCGACCGGCAGCCGAAAATATGCGCGGCAACGAAAAAAACACCGGACCATCGGAGCGCCTTCGGTTGCTGGCACCCAACGGCGCCGTTCATTTTTTCTTCGGGCGCGGACCAGTCGCGTCTCGATCCGAAGGAACACCGACATGCAGTCTGTCTTCAAAAAGAGCGGACACGCGGAGCTGGCCATCCTCGCCCTCGCCGCGATCCTGTTCGCTTGCCTCTTCTTTGCGGGGCCAGCCTTCGCCGGCGCCGACACGACCTTCAATACGGCACTCACCAAATTCACCGACTTCCTCGAGGGGTCCGGCGGCAAGATCATCACCGTGCTCAGTCTGGCGGGCGGCATTGTCGCGCTGGCATCGGGCCGCTTCTCGATGGGCCAGATCGCCATTCCCGTCGGTGTCGGCGTGGGCGCGGGCACCGGCATTCCGATCGTCACCTCGACCGTGACTGCGACGATCTGAACCGATCCGAGGCCCGGGGCGGAGTAGCAGCTCTGGCCGGGCGTAAGGAGGGGGTGGTGCAATGGCCGCAGACAAGTACGTCATTCCAACTCATCTGGACGATCCCGAGCTGATCGGGCTGTGGACGCTGGATGAGTTCCTGGCGATGGTCATACCATTCGTCTGGGGGATCCTGTCTCAGCACATCCTTATCGGCATGCTTCTCTCGGGAGCGGGCTGGTGGGGTCTCAGAAAAGCTAAGGCGGGCCGGGCGACATCCTGGCTGCTCCACTTGGCCTATTGGCATCTGCCGGCCGGCTTCACCGGTCTCAAGGCCACGCCACCCTCATATCTTCGACTGATGGCGGGATGATATGGACCTTTCCTACAGCCATACCAACAGCCAGCGCATCCTGCGTCAGCGCAACATCCTGGCCGTCGCGGCGGCAGCGCTTGCCGCGCTCACCCTGCTGCTGTTCACGGTCAGTCTCTCGCGGGATCGCGAGGTGGTGCTGCAGCCGGTGCTGCGCTCGCCGCTCACGATCAGTTCGGCGGGCGTCAGCCGCGAATATCTGGAGATGATCACGCGCGACACGGTCGTGTTGACGCTCGACCGCAGTCCGCAGAATCTCGATTATTGGATGAACGCTGTGCTCGATATTGCGAGCCCGCGCACCCAAGGCAAGATCAAGGCCGATCTGCTCAAGATCGTAGCCGAGCAGCGCGGTTCGTCGATCGCGCAGTTCTTCACGATCCAGAAGATGGAGATCGACACCAAGAACCTCCGCTCGGAGGTCACCGGCGAACTTCACACGATCGTCGGCAACAAAGTCATCTCCAGCGAGAACCGCACCTTCCGCTACGACTGGGAATATTCCGGCCTGTCGCTGAAGCTGGTCGGGTTTGGCATGGTGACGGCCGGCCCCGCCAAGGATCAACAGGGGAGCCCATCATGATGCCGGTCTATGCCATCGGGAGTGCCGCGCTCGGCACTGCCTTCCTTGCCCGTGTCTATTGCCATGCAAGCCGCTTCATCGGCGCGGGCCTCGTTGCGCTGGCGGTCTTCCTGATCGCTGAGCCGGCTCTCGCCGACCAGACGATCATGGCGAGCGACAGCGCCCAGGTCGATTGCACCGCGTCGGCCAAGGACCTGACCCGCATCAGCCTTGTCGAGGATGAGTTCGCCTCTGTCTCCAAGATATCCACAGGCAATCCACAGGATGACTTCTCGGTTGTCAACGAACCTGTCCGCGGGGACATCTATCTTTCCGTGCCCGACGGGTTCGGCCGGCCAGCGCTCTCCTTCTTCGCCACCAGCAAGCGCGGCTATGTCTACAAATTCGTTTGCCGCATTGGCGGCGACCAGGCGGCCCAGGTCTTCGTGTCGAACCCGGCGATCGCCGCTGAGAAGGCCGCGGAGAATGGTCCGAGCACCCAGCTTGGCCCCCAGGACGCGGCAGTCGAGCTTGTCCAGGCCATGTATTCGAACGCAGTGGCGGACGGATATGAGATGCGCCAGCGCGCCCTGCGCCCGGTCTATGTCGGTACGCTCAAGGTTCAGATGATCGCCGAATATCGGGGGTCGGAGCTGACCGGCAAAGTGCTCCGGATCGAGAATAAGGGCGATCAGAGCATCGAGCTCACGACAGCCATGGTTGCCCCGCCCAGCGCGCTCGCCGTGTCGATCGCCGACGCCAGGCTGGCGCCCGGCAAGGTCACCACGGCCTATCTCGTCTCGCAGACGGGCCTGCTCTCTCAGACTGGAAGGTGAGGATATGGCTCTTTCCGATTTCCTGACCCGCAAACGCCGCCCACTCGACGGTGGCGCGGAAGAGGGCGTGTCGCCGGTTGCGGGCGAACTTGGCGGCAATGACGCGGTGCGGCGGCGCCAGCGTCTGCTGCTGGCTGGTGCGGCCGGTGTCGGTCTCGTGATCTCCTCTTTCTGGATCTTCGGCGGCGACGGAGACAAGTCCGGCGACGACGACGACGGTGTAAGCGAGGTCAATGTCTCGACCAAGGATCTCGTCAATCGCAACCTTTCCCAGCAGGAGTGGATGGCGCTCTCGGAAAACCGCTTCCAGTCGACCGAAAATCAGCTGAAATCGATCGACGGTCAGAACCACCGCCTCGAGATGCTGACCGCCCAGGTCGAGGCCTTGAAGGGTCAGAACCAGGCGATGCAGGCCGATGGCCAGCGGGTGCTCTCCGCCTATCAGGCCGAAAATGAGCAGCTCCGCCGTCAGGTCGCCGATCGCCGGACGGCAACCGCGCCGACGCCCGGCCCCGCCGCCATGTATGGTCCTTATGGTCCACAGGCCTATCAGCGCCCGGACGGACAGGCCGCCGGCCCCGGCGCTGCTCCTGTCGCAGCGTCCGCCGAGGTGAAACTCGTCAATTTCACCACGACCGATAGCGGCAATGCCTCGCGGGTCGCCAAGGGCAACACCGTCTACACCGATAGCGTCAATTACCTTCCGCCCAACAGCTTCGCGCGTGCCAAGGTGATCGTGGGCGTGGATGCGAGCGCCGGGGTTACCAGTCAGAGTGACCCGCTGCCGGTCGTGCTGCGCGTGACGGGTCCGGCGCGTTCGGTCTACCAGAATGGCCGGCTGCTCACGACCAAGATCGAGGGCTGCCTCATCAACGGCGCGGCACGCGGCGATCTCTCGAGCGAAAAGGTCTACGTCAAGCTCCAGAAGATGACCTGCCCGCAGCCGGGCGGCCGCTATGCGGTCTCGGAGGTCAAGGGCTTCATCGCGTTCGGCGGCAAGACGGGCGTGCGTGGCCGCGTCGTCTCTCGTGAGGGATCGCTTGTCACCCAAGCCTTCCTGGCGGGTCTCGCCGGCGGGTTCGGGCGTGGCTTTTCCGCCAATGCCCAGTCGGTATTTCAGGGCACCAACATCACCACCAATGGCCAGCGCCAGAAGCTCTCGACAGGCGACATTCTGGAAGGCGGCTTCGGCGAGGGCGTCGCGCAGAGCGGCGACATGGTCTCCAAATATCTGATCGAGCGCGCCGAGCAATATCAGCCGGTGATCGAAATGCCGACCGGCATCGACGTCGAAATCGTTTTCCTGGAGGGTGTCTATGTCCGCAATTGACCGCATCCGTTCGCTGGCGCGCCCGTCGCGCCTGGTCATAACCACGCTGCTTGGTCTCAGCGTTGCCGGCATCGCGCTGGCGGCCGACACCAACAGCCCGGAAGATCGGGTCCGGCTGCTGCTGAAAACGCGGCTGCCCAAGACGCCGGTCACCGCGATCGATTGCGGCAAGATCAGCGGCCTGTGCGAGATCACCGCCGGCGCCAACCTCTTCTATGTCGATACCGGCGCGCGCTTCCTGGTAATCGGGCGCATCTATGACATGCAGACCCGGCAGGACATCACCGCGGCGCGGCTGCTCGAGATGAACCCCGACATGCTGGTAGGCGCTGCCGCCAAGGCCAATGCCTCCGCCAATGCCGGCGGGGACGACGACTCCGCCCAGCTTACCGCCGTGACGCCGGGACGGGCCGAGAAGGCGGTGCGTCCCGCGACGCCGCAGAAGCTCTCGCTCGCCGAACTGCCGCGCGATGGAGCGATCGTCTGGGGCAATCCTTCTGGGCAGACGGTCACGATCTTCACCGATTTCCGCTGCGGCTACTGCCGGGCACTGACGAGCGTCCTGAAGGACATGAACGTCCGCGTGGTCGAGCGTCCGATCTCGGTGCTGGGCAGCCGCGACGTCGCAGACCGTGTCTATTGCGCGAAGAACCGTGAAGCCGCGCTCCATGCCGCGTATGCGGGCGAAGACGTGAAGTCAGGCGCGTCCTGCGACACATCGGGTCTCGATGCGAACGAGGCCTTCGCCCACCGCCACGGTCTGAGCGGCACGCCGGTGATCGTTCGGGGCGATGGCGCGGTGATCGAAGGCTATCGCCCGCGCGCTTTCCTCGAGAACTGGCTCAAGGGAGGACAGTCGTGACGCGACGCCCTGCGATGCAGAGCAGCGGCCGGCGGCGGCGCCTGCGGCTCACCGGTGCGCTTGGCCTCACCAGTCTTGGCGTCCTGAGCAGTTGCGCCAGCCTCGGCGGCAATGTGCGCGGCAGCTTTTCCTGCGCCGCGCCGGACGGGATTTGCGCGCCGAGCTCGACGATCGACGACCGGGCGCTGGCGCTCATCTCGTCGGACCAGTCGGACGGCGAGACGCGGCCTATGGGTAATGTACGGCAGCCGATCCGTAGGCGGACCAACCGCGCCGAAGCGGGCCAACCGGCCCGCCTGGCATCTGCTGATCCTGGCCGTACCCAGGAGAAGGTCCTGCGGATCGTCTTCCAGCCCTATATCGACGAGCGCGGCCGCCTCCACGAGGCGAGTGCAGTCCATGCCGTCGTGGCGCGGGGCGAATGGCAGCAGCAGGCCCTGATGGATGCCTCGCTGCCTCAGCGCCGCTCGGCCGCGGCGCAAGGCACGGAAGCGCTGGCCGATGCGGTCGATCGCGTCGACCCGCCGGTGGACGGTTTCGCACTGGCTGATCCTGACGCACCGGATCCGGCGGCAATCGCGGCCGCGAGGGCGCGTAAGCCCGATCCGGCCTCGGACCCGGTCAGCGCGATAAAGGCGGATGTCAGGGCGCGCCTCGCTCCCAAGGCGCAAGCGGCACCCCGCCAGGGAACGGCGGCGGCTTTGAGCCACACCCCGCCGGCTGCCGCCTCGCCGGTGCTCCAACCCCCCTCGGGAGCATCGACGGGTGGCAGTCCCCAGGCCAAGGTGACGCCGGTACAGGCACCAGCGGCTCTTCCGCCCGGCGGGAGCGGCGCGGCTGCGGCCGTCCGCGTCAAAGCCGATCCCCGATATCAGGAAGTGGCAAACGGAGCCGCAAAGGGCGCGCGGGATGCCGCTGCGCAGTCCGGAGCGCAGGCCGCGCCGGCGGCGATCGGAGCCACGGTGAAAGCCGCGAACTTCCCGGCCGCCGTCCCGGAGGACAAGTGAGATGGCAGGCGGCTTCTTCGAGAGCCTGCTTGCCGGAATCCTCGGCGACGCGAAGCGGCCGGATGCCGATCGGCCGGACCTCGGCGTGCCGATGCTGGCGCACTGGCTGCCCTATCGAAGCTACGATCCCAAGACCGGGATATTCTACAACAGCGCCTCGCGGGGATTCGTGATCGAGGCGGCGCCACTCGTCGGCGCCGATGAGCGGACCGGCGAGATCCTCACCCAGTTCCTGTCGGAAGCGATCCCCGCGCCGGGCTGCCTGCAATTCCATCAGTGGATGAGCCCGCGGATCGGCGAGCGCCTCTCGAAATGGTATCTGCCGCGCTACTCGGCGCGCGGCGTCTATGAGCGGATGGCGAAGCACCGCGTCGATTTCCTGACCGACGGCGTCTGGAAATCGCTGTCGGCCGACGCTCCCTTCTCGCTGCGCAACCACCGGGTCGCGATCTCCTATTCGACACCCGAAACTTCGAGCGTCACGGTCGAGGAGATCGTGGCGGTCTTGGACGGTCTCATCTCGGCGCTGGCGTCGATCAATGTCTCGGCGAGACGGATGGATCCGCCGGCGCTGATCGCCTGGATCGACGACATCACTTCGCCGACGACTGCGGCCGGCGAGGACGTTGTCAGCTACAATCCGCTCGATCCGATTGCCGATCAGGCCATCCGCCGCGACGTCGAACTGCATGTCGAGCCCGACCGCATGCTGCTGCGGACCGAGCGTTTCCGCCCCACCGGCAAGACGATCGATGAAGCGCCGGAGATCGGCGAGATCCTGCCCGATGTCTTCGACGTTCGCTCCTTCTCGGTCCGCAATCTGCCGGCGCGCTGGGCGCCCTGGGATGTCGCGCGCCTCATCGGCGATATGTTCACCGACAAACTCAGGATGCCGTGCCCGGTCGCGACCAACCTCTGTGTCGAATTTCCTGATCCCATGGCCTCGAGCAACAAGGCCAGCTTCAAGTTCATGCGGACGACCAGTCTCGCCGATTCCAAATCGTCGCGCTTCCTGCCGCAGCTCAAGGACCAGAGCCAGGAATGGCGCTATGTGAACGACGAAATCCGGCAAGGCCGCAAGCTCGTGCGGGTGTTTTTCAGCGTTACGTCCTTCTCTCCCAAGGGCAGAGGCGATGCCAACGAGCGGGTGCTGAAGTCGGTCTACCGGGCCGCAGGCTGGGACCTTCTCGACGATCGCTATCTGCAGATCATGGGGCTGCTCTGCGCGATGCCCATGACGATGGCCAACGGCCTCGCCCGCGATCTCGAGCGCATGAAGCGGATGCGCACGCTGCTCACGACGACGGCCGCCAATCTCGCGCCGATCCAGGGCGAGTTTCTGGGTAGCCATGTGCCGCACCTGATGCTGATCGGGCGGCGCGGCCAGCCCTATTTCTGGAGCCCCTTCGAGAACAAGGCGGGCAACCACAATGTCGCGGTGGTCGGCAAGTCCGGTTCGGGCAAGTCGGTGACGCTGCAGGAGCTGTGCGCTTCGCTGTGCGGCGCTGGCGCGCGCGTGGTCGTGATCGACGACGGCCGCTCCTTCGAGCATTCGGCCAAGCTGCAGGGCGGAGCTTTCGTCGAGTTCACGCTTGGCTCGGGCTTCTGCCTCAACCCCTTCAGCATGATCGACGAGGAGCTGGCGAAGACGGACGAGGACTATCTGCTAGATTGCATGGCCATGCTGAAGGCGATCGTGAACCAGATGTCGCGGCATATCGACCGGCTGAACGACACCGAGCGCGGCCTGATCGACGGCGCAGTCAATTCGGTCTGGGAAGAGAAGGGCAGGGGCGGCTCGATCGACGATGTGATCGCCGCGCTCGATGCGACGGGCAACCACCAGGCGAGCGACCTCGGCATCGCCATGCGGCCCTTCTCGAGCGGCGGCACCTATGGCCGCTTCTTCCAGGGGGAGGTGTCGTTCGAGCTGTCGGCGCAGCTCACCGTCTTCGAGCTTTCGGACCTTTCCTCGCGCGAGGAGCTGAGGAGCGTCGTCCTCACCGCGATCATGTTCATGTCGCAGCAGATGATGCGCAAGATCGATCGTTCGATCCCCAAGGCGCTGCTGCTCGACGAGGCGTGGCAGATGCTGCGCGGCGGTGCGATGGCCGACTTTATCGAGACCTATGCGCGCACCTGCCGCAAATATGGCGCCTCGCTGGTGACGGCGACCCAGTCGCTCAACGACTATTACAAGTCGGCGGGCTCGGTCGCCGCGCTCGAGAATAGCGACTGGTTCGTGATCCTCCAGCAGAAACCCGAGACCATCGCGGATTTCAAGAAGCACGATCGCTTCGAGATGGACGATTATACCGATGCGCTGCTGCGCTCGCTCAAGATCAACGGCCGCGAATATTCCGACATCCTGATCAAGGGACCCGAGACGCTGGCTGTCGGCCGCCTGGTGCTGGATCCCTTTTCGTCCACGGTCTACTCGTCGAGCCCCGCCGTCTATGCCGCGATCGAGGACCTCGTCGCCCAGGGCCTCAGCATGGACGAGGCGATCGAGCGGGTCGCGTTCCCCGACAATCCCGAGAAATGGGCGTCGCACGGCGACGCCGAGCTCGCGCAGGCGGCGGAGTAGATCATGGCGAGAAGGAGCCCGGAGTCCAGGATCGAAGTGCGGGGCGCAAACCCCATCGATGTGCGTGCAAGCCTGTATTTCGCGCTGCACTTCGCAGGTTTCCTCGTCGCGACCCTGCTGATGACCTGGGGCCTCTTCGCGCTCTTCTTCCTGGCGATCGGGGGCTTCACGCTCGACGGGCTGATGAATCAGCTCAACAACCTCACCGCCCGCTACGTCATGGCCACTTCGGCCCGCGTGGCTTCGTTCAAGACCATCGCCGCTATGGCCCATCTCATCCTCTCCGTAGGGCTCATCGTTCTGCGGCGGGACAGGATCATGCCGCCGGCCCGATCGCAGGGAGACCCGCGCCATGGCTGAGCAACCCGAACTCGACTTTCCCGCGCCTCCGGCTTCGCCGCCGGCGCCAGCGCGGACAAGACGGACCTTCTTCGCCGGCTTCAGCCGGATGCAGATCCTCGGCGGCCTTATCCTTCTCGTCGCCATCGTCTGGGGCATGTGGGTCACCAAGCTGCTCGTGACGCCGAAGCAGGATCATATCGTCTCCGCGCGGCTGTCGTCGATCGTCGGCGAATATGTCCAGGCGCAGGCGCGCTCGACATCCCCTCCGGCGCAGGTCGAGGCCGAGATGCGCACCTTCATGGCATCGCTCGACAAGGAACTGCAGCGGCGCAGCGCCAGCGGTCAGATCGTCCTCGTCGGCGAGGCCGTGCTCACCAAGAACGTCCCGGACATCACCGACAGCCTGAAGAACGCTGTCTATGCCTCGGGCGTCGCCCGTCCGCGCCAGGCGTCAGCCGAGGAGCTCGAGCGGCTGAGTGCCCAGGCCCAAGCGCTGTCGGCGGCCCAACCGCAACTTGACCCTCGGATGTCCGGGCAGATGCAGGGCCAGGTGCCGGGAGCATCGGCGCCGATCGATCCGATGATGGCAGCTCAGGGCATGGCCGCGCCGATGCAGCAACAATCGGTTCCGCAATATGCGCCGCCCGCGGCGCAGGTATCGACCTTCGGAGGCCCCGATGGCAGCGGCGGCCAGTAAACCTGCCACCGGGCCGGCCGCGTCTTGGCGGCCGCGCACGCGGCTCTGGCAGCTCTTCGGCCTGTTCGTCGTCGGTAGCATCGTCCTGAGCGCGATTGCCACATGGCGCAGCGACCACCTTTTGCTGATCAACACGACGGATTCGCTGCCGAACTGGGCCTTTCTGATCCAGCGGCACAAGCTTCCCGCGCGCGGCGACTATCTGTTTTTCGATCCGCCGCAGAGCGCGCTCCTGCGCCGTCATTTCGGCGCGAAGCCCCGGATGTTCGGCAAGATCGTCTACGGCATGCCCGGCGACACCATCAGCCATACGGGCCGCGAGGTTGCCGTCAACGGGCGCATTGTCGCGCGGATGAAGCCGTTCACGCGGTTCGGTGAGCCGCTGGCGCCGGGGGCCACCGGCCGCGTTCCGCCGGGATGCTATTTCGCGGCGACGCCGCACAAGGATGGCTTCGACAGCCGCTACGCCGAGATCGGCTTCGTCTGCGCGCGCCAGGTCATCGGAACCGGGGAGGCCATCCTGTGAGGATGCTTGTTACAGGCGGCCTTGCCCTTGCGGCGACGGCCGGGGGGCTGGTCCTCGTCGGCCCCATGCGCTCCGAAGCGAAGGACTATGGCCAGGCGGCACAGACCTTCCCGGTGGTCGAGCCCGATCTGCTTTCCACGATCGAGAATCGCCTGAAGCGCGCCGAGGCGAGCGGCGAGCTCGCGCGGACGAACGAGATGTTCGCCAAACGCGTCGAGGCCAAGGTCCGCCGGCCCGATCCCGTGTCGGGCATTACGCCCGCTCGTGCCGCCCGAAGCTGGGACTTTGACCCTTCGATCACGATGGAACGCGACATTCGCGACCAGAAAGGCAATCTGATTGCCGCCAAGGGCCAGCGGATCAACCCGCTCGATTTCGTCGCGATCCGGCAGGACCTGGTTTTCATCGATGGCGATGACGCCGGGCAGCTTGCCTGGGCGACGACGCGCTACACCGACTTGCACGCCAAAATCATCTTCGTCGCCGGCTCGCCGATCGAGCAGATGACCGCGAAGAAGCGGCGCTTCTACTTCGACCAGGAAGGCAAGCTCACCGCGCGCTTTGGCATCGAACACACGCCCGCGGTCGTTGCCCAGGCGGGCAAGGTCATGAAAGTCACCGAGGTCGTCCTCAAGGCGGGAGGAACCAGCTGATGCCGCTGTGGCTCGACTTGCTCCGCACGCCGATGGCGGCGCCCGAGACCGCCGATCTTAGGCGTCTGCGGCGAATCTGGCAGATATTGTGCCTGTCGCTTGGCGCCAGCGTGCTGGCCCTGGAGCCCTTGCTCGCCCTGCTCGGCCGGGCGGCGCCCTGCGCGATCGCCGCGCTGCTCGTCGCGGCACTGCTGACCACCGCGCTCTACCTCGCGCGCAAGCACCGCGCCGACAGCGCATTTTTCGAAGCCGCCGGGGAGGATCTGTGATGCGCGCCGTTCGATCCCCTTTGCGGCTGCTCGTGATGATGATCGCCGCCTTCATCCTCGCGCCGAGCGCAGAGGCGGCCGGGCCGACCTGTCACGGAAAATTCGTCAACCCGATCACCGACGTCTGCTGGTCCTGTCTCTTCCCCTTGTCGGTGGGCGGTCTCAAGATCTGGCCGAGTAGCCGGCCAGATACCTCCAATCCCGCCTCGCCCATTTGCCTGTGCGGCAGTCCCATTCCGCGGATCGGCATCGCCGTCGGCTTCTGGGAACCCGCGCGCCTTGCCGACGTCACGATGAAGCCCTGGTGCTTCCCGAACCTTGGCGGAATGCGTATCGCGCCGGGTTTCGACATCGGGCAGGGCTACCTCACGGGCCCCTCGATGGTGGGCGGGCGGTCTCAGAGCACCGCGAAGTGGCACGTCCATTGGTATGTCTATCCGCTGCTCTACTGGATGGAGATCCTGACCGACTTCGTCTGCTTCGAGCAGGCGAGCTTCGACATCGCGTACATGACCGAGATCGATCCGCTCTGGCAGGACGATTCGCTCACGGCGCTGATCAACCCGGAAGCGATCGTCTTCGCCAATCCGATCGCGCAGGTCGCCTGTGCCGGCGACTGCATCGCGGGCACCGTCCATCTGCCGCTCGATCCGCTGTTCTGGTGCGCGGGGTGCCAAGGCAGCATGTATCCGCTGAACGGCAACGTCCCGTCCTCGATCGGGCATGTGCAGTCGTCGCGGCTCGCTCTGTCGCGCTTCGCCTACAAGATGCACCGCGAGGCTTTGGCCTGGGGGACGATGGGGTCGGCGGGGCTCTGCAAGAAGTATCTCATGCCGATCATGCGCAAGCAGCAATACCGCTTCCAGATGGTCAATCCGATTCCGACGGTGAGCGGCCGCTTCGCCTGCTCCGCGATCGGGGCATCCACCATGCCGCCTGACGCAGGCCGTGCCTATCCCGCCGCAGGCGAGGACATGGGCTACCTTGTGTGGCGCAAGCGCAATTGCTGCGTGCTCTAGGAGGCCTGTCGATGCGCGCATTACTCTGGGCTCCCGCTGCCATCCTCACCATTGCCGGCATGTCGGCTCTGCTCGCGCAGAACGTCGACGGGATCGACGTCCAGGCGATCAAGCAGCGCTCGGCCGATCTCCAGGCCGACGCCGAGGCTTTCGTCAACCAGGTGAAGGACAGGGGCGATGCTTTCCGCGAGGAGGCGGCCCAGTCGCGCGAGGTCGGCATGGCCAACATGCAGCGCGTTGCGAAGAGCGACCTGCCCAAGGGCCCCGCCGGTCCCGTCGACTTCGACGAGATCGTGGCCGGAGCCGCGTCGAACGCGACGGCGGGCAAGGGGGAGGCGCCCCAGCTTATCGTCTTCGCCAGCCTCTCGATGCCGCCGCAGTCACTCAAGAAGCTGATCACCGATACCGCCAAGGCCGGCGGCGTGGTCGTCTTCCGCGGATTTCCGAACAATTCGATGAAGGAATTCGCGACCCGCCTCGGCAAGATCGTCGACCGGCAGGACGATTTCGCCAATGTCGGCATCGATCCCCGCCTGTTCCGCGCTTTCGATGTGCAGGCGGTGCCGACCTATGTCGCGGTCTCGTCGGACTTCGACCTCTGCGCCGGATTTTCCTGCCAGACCAAGGTGCCGCCATATGACCGCATCGTCGGCAACGTCTCGGTGGAATATGCGCTCGAGCAGTTCGCCGATGGCCATGGGCCTGGCGCGCGAATTGCCGCCGTCGGTCTTTCCAACATGCGCAAGGCTGCCCGATGAGGCGAGCGCTCGTCTCGGCTGCGCTGCTTACGGCACTGGCGATGGCATCGCCGGCGATGGGGCAGATGACGCTCGACGAGGCCCGGCAGGAAGGAAAGGCGCTCGGCACCGAGAAACGCAACGATTCGACGCTCGTGCCGTCGAACGAGGCTCAGGCGGCCGCGGTGCCGGGCTATTCGGGCACGAGCCTGCCCGAGGGCTCCTATTTCGATGATCCGGAAAAGCTCGAGGCGGCTGCCCAGTCGGCCAAGTCGTCGAACGAACAGTACCGGATCACGACCGATGCCGATCGCACCCGGGCCACATTCAGCAATTCCGAAATCCTTTCGACCACAGCGCGCGCGACATCCGTCGAGAACGACCCGTCGACCTATCTCGCCGGCGAGACGATGGGAGGGACCAAGGGGACTTGCGTGCCGCTACCGACCACGACCGGCAGTGCGGGCTATTATGAGACGAGCTGCAACGCCGGCAGCAAGGTCACCACGGAGGCGCGGACCTGCGACGTCACCCTCGATGTTCGTGCCGAGCCCAGGACCGTCTACACCTATTATACGGGCCGGCTGAGCTTCCTGCCGACTGACGGCGGCCCCTATCCCGCCCGCGCGGCATTCGACGACGAGATCGCATCGGGGGTCTGCTGGGAAAGCCGAGTCATCGACTATTGCGACAATATGAGCGCCTATGGCTATACAGCGGCGCCCAACTGCAAGAGCCTTGGCCATACCGCCGTCGAGGTCAAATGCACTTCCGAAGCGCAGGGGATCACGCCGGGCGAATATCATCCGGGCTATGTGCTCTCGACCGGCAACTATTGGCTGACCAGGCAGGACGAGCCGGCAGTTCCAGTCGTGACGCGCAACGAAGGATTGTGTGCAGCCAACGCCGCTGACGCGAACTGCACGCTCGAGACGGAGGTTTGCACCTCGAGCGATCCGGTGACCAGGATCGTCAATGGCGTTCCCGTGACCCAGCCCTGCTGGGCGTGGCAGCGAACCTATCAGTGCCACCGTATTTCATCCGCCAATGACTGCGGTGATCTCGAGGCGAACGGAAGCTGCACCTATCTCAGGACCGAATGCCTGGACGAGGAGCCCGACGGCGGCCCGTGCAAGGTCGAGAACCGGGTCTACAAGTGCCCCACGCCGTCAGGCGGCACGAGCGATGCGCCCCAATATATCTGCGGCGACGACGTCTATTGCATCAACGGCGACTGCGAGCCGATCGTGCGCGAGGCATCGACCGAATTCAAGGATGCGCTGGTCGCTCTCCATTCGATCGACCAGGCGGGCCAAGAGTTCGACGAGACTAATTTCACGGTCTTCAAGGGCAATCGCGAGACCTGCCACAAGCCGGTCTTCGGTCTGATCAACTGCTGCGCGGGCAAGACGTCGGGTCTCCTCACCGTCGGTGCCGGCGCCGCGGCGCTGGCGGGAGGACCGGCCGCGATCGCCGCGCTGGCGACGCCGTTCCTCACGTTGTTTGCCTGCTCACAGGACGAGATGAAGCTCGACATCAAGGACCGCATGGGCCTGTGCCACAATCTGGGCACTTACTGTTCGTCGAGCTTCCTTGGCATCTGCAGCACGCGGCGCACCGCCTATTGCTGCTTCGAAAGCAAGCTCAGCCGCGTGCTCCAGGAGCAGGGCCGCCCTCAGCTTGGCAAGGCCTGGGGCACCGCCAAGAAGGAGCAATGCCTCGGATTCACGATCGACGAGTTTTCCCGTCTCGACCTGTCGGTGATGGATTTCACCGAAGTCTATGCGGACTTCATGGATGCGGCCAAGCTGCCCGATGAGGTCCAGACCATGACCGACATCCAGCAGAAGATTCAGAACTATTACGACCTTCACGGCAAGTGAGAGGGACAACTTGTCTTCTTGCCGCTGAGCCGCAGTACCAGCCCCAGGACATAGGACCATGCCGTTCCTCATCATCATGCCGCCCCCAGCGGCAGCGCAGCCCCATCGTTGTGGCGCTCCACCTCCCCGCACTGCCGATTGCTGCGTCCACTTCTCAGCCTGGGACGGCGGGCCAACCATCGCACTGTCCAGCCAATCCTCCGCGCATTCTCCCTCAGTCGATGAAAGGACGATCAGCGATGTCTATGATCGCTAGACTTTCGATGCTGGTCACCCTTGGGCTCGGTCTGGCTGCACCGCTCATGGCCGAAGAGGCTCCGCCGTCCTCCGATGGGGTCGAGCAGAGCAGGCCTGACGACTTCTACTGCGGCGAGCGAAAGCTCGGCCAATGGTTCTATTGCGACAGGCCGAAGGCTGCGTCGCGCGAAGCGCAGACTGCACCGCCTCAGCAGAGTGCCGTCGACCGCATGGCGGCGATCACGCGGCAACTCGATGAACTGAAGGCCAAGGCAATCCTCGAACCGTCGGAGGAGAACGTCATCGCCTATGTCCGCTTCCAGCGCGAACAGCTCGACCGCGCGTCGACCTTCTCCGACACGTGGCAGCGCGCGCTGTGGCAGAATCCGGATATCGACTACACGCTGCAAAGACCGGTCTCGACGGTGGGCAAGCGGGCTTGGCTCGACAATCGCAAGGCTGACCGCGACGCGGTGCTCACCAATCTTGGTCAGCGTTACGGGCTGTTCTATTTCTACGCCCAGAGCTGCGGTGCCTGCGAGTTGTTTGCACCGATCCTGCGTTCGGTAACCGACAGCCACCGCATGGCGGTGATGGCCGTGTCGATGGACGGCGGGCCGAGCCGCGAGTTCCCGAACTATGTCGTCGATTCCGGTCAGCGGGCGCGAATGGGCGTGCCGGGCAATGAAACACCGGCGCTCGTCCTGTTCGACACGGTGACAAAGCGCACCATTCCGGTCGGCTACGGCATCTTGAGCGCGGATGAGATCATGGACCGGATCTTCACGCTCACGAACACCAAGGTGGGGAGCGATTACTGATGGAACAGGGTTCTCGCAAAGGGCGCGCGCGCGCCTTCCTGCGCTCGGCAGGCGCCGCGATGGCAATGGTCGCCGCGCTCAATCTCGCGTGTTGCGGCGTGGCGCGCGCCGACGTTGCCTCGCAGATGAACAATTTCTTCTCGGACGCGGGCGGTGCGGCCAATGTCACCGGCCCATCGGCATTCCAGGGACAGTCGGCCGGCTACTATTCGCTCGGCAATGTCTGGACGCGCTTTCCGCAAAAGAGCGTGCAGCCGTTCAATTTGCAGCTTCCGAGCGCGCGCGCCGGCTGCGGCGGCATCGACCTCTTCGCGGGAAGCTTCTCGTTCATCAACGCGTCGGAGATCGTCGCGATGCTGAAGGCGACGGCCAACAATGCGCTTGGGTTCGCGTTCAAACTCGCGATCGACTCCGTCTCGCCTGAGATCGGCAAGGTGATGGACGAGTTCAGCCAGAAAGCGCAGCTTCTCAATCAGATGAACATCTCGAGCTGCGAAACCGCCCAGGCCCTTGTCGGCGGCATCTGGCCTCAAATGGAGACGACAAGGGCGACGATCTGCGAAGCGGTCGGCAACAGTCAGGGGGTGTTCTCCGACTGGGCCGCTTCCCGCCAGGGCTGCAACAACGGCAATCGCCGCGATTCCACGATTGCGGGCAATAGCGACGCATCGATGAAGGACCAGCTGGTCGGCGAGCCCCACAATTATACCTGGGAGGCGCTCAGGAAGTCGGCCAAGTTCGGGGCGTTCGACCAGTCATTTTCCGAATATATCATGACGCTGGTCGGCACGGTCGTGACGACGCCGTCGACCGACCCCAGCGTCGGCGGCAAGGTCGTGATGTTCGGGGCGGCAGAGGAAGCGGTTGTGACGGCGCTGCTCGACGGCACGGCGGATGCGCCGCCGGTCAAGATGCTCAAGTGCAATGACGAGAACTGCTATGATGTGGGCGAGCAGACGCTGTCGGTTCCGGCATCCTCGGCGCTGCGCCCGCGCATCGCGGCGATGATCCAGTCGATGAGCGACAAGATACGCTCGGACACCCCCCTCAACGCGGCCGAAAAGCAGCTCCTGAATCTCGCCACGGTGCCGATCTTCAAGATTCTCAGCGTTCAGGCCTATGCCCATTATGCGCTGACCGATGGTGAGATCCAGACGCTGTCCGAGATCGTCGCGGTCGATCTTCTCTCGGCGATGCTCGACAATATGCTCGACCGGGTCGAGCAGGCGAAGGTCCACTACCAGACCTTCGACCAGGAAACCGCGACTCAGTGGAAGCAGCAGATCGCGGCCACGCGCGCCAAATTTAGCCAGCGCGATGTCCGACTGAACAACAAGCTGCAGGTGACGATGCAGATCATCAACCGTAGCATCATGCTGGAATCGACGCTGCAGAACTCGATGACGCCGGGCATGGCTTCCGCGCTCAATTTCTCGCGCGGGCTGAACGCGCAGGGGCTGAACTGAAGCGGGAGCGCGGCGATGCTGGAGGTCTTCACGGTCGGCGGCGGCGAGTATCTCGTCAACGTGTTCAATGCCGTCGCGGCCTGGTCCGGGGGAGGGGGCTATCGCTCGCTCCTGCGGGTCGTCATGGTGATGGGCCTCATTTACTCGCTACTCGTTGTCGCCTTCACGCTCAACTACAAGGCATGGATGAACTGGTTCCTCCAGGCGACGGCGATCTATCTTTGCCTGATGGTGCCGACGGTCAGCATCAAGGTGACCGATCGCATCAACCCGAGCCTGGCGCCGTCGACGATCGACAATGTGCCGATGGGTCTGGGCGTACTGGCGAGTTTCACGACCCAGGTCGGGGATTGGCTGACCCGCACGGCCGAGACCGTTTTCGTCATGCCGAGCGAACTCAACTATTCGACCAACGGCATGGTCTATGGCGCGCGGCTGTTCGACGCGACGCGCAATTTCGTGGTCCGCGATGCCGAATTCTCGACCAACCTCGAAAACCATTTCAAAAACTGCGTCTTCGGCGACGTGATGCTCTACCAGAAGTCGCTGACCAACCTCGCCAAGGCGCCCGATTTGTGGGCCGCGATCGGGCCAGGCTCGGAAGCGCGCTCGCAGGAATGGCTGGAGCGGCAGGGCGATGGCACGGTCCAGAATTTCATCATCACCTGCCGGCAGGCCTATCAGGCGCTTGATGGGCAGTGGGCACCGATGATCGAGGCGAACGCGCCACTCTGGGGCAAGGAAGTCTATCCCAAGCTCAGCAATGCGCTGGCCGCCGACAAGCTCAAGCACGACGTACCGGTCGTGAACGCTGCGTTCACCGGCTCGGGAAACGATTTTACCGGGACGATGAGGCAGAACACGGCGATCAACGCCTTTATGCAAGCCAGAAATAGTATGGCGGGCGGCAGCGGAGCCTCGGCGATCGACACATTCGCGCAAACGCGGGCGGACATTCAGGCACGAAACACTTACAGTTCGATCGCGCAGCAGGCGATGGCCTGGGTGCCGATCCTCAACATCGTTCTGACCGTCGTCTTCTTCGCGATGTTCCCTGTGATTTTTCCCCTCTTCCTCATGCCGCAAACCGGGGTCGGCACGCTCAAGGGCTATGCCATGGGCTTTTTCTATCTCGCCGCCTGGGGGCCGCTCTACGTCATCCTGCATATGATTTGCATGACGAGGGCAGAGTCCGCGGCCAATGGCGTGGCCGGGGGAGGGGTGACGCTGGGCAGCTATGCCGGCATCGGCGCGGTCAACGGCGAGACGGCGACGATTGCGGGCTTCATGCTGATGAGCGTGCCGTTCCTCGCGGCGGGTCTCGCGCGCGGCGCGATGTCGATCGCCGGCCAGTCCATGTCGATGCTGGCGCCTGCCCAGAACGCCGCGGAAGCGGCTGCACTCGAGCAGACGACGGGCAACTATGCCTATGGCAATGTGAGTTGGGCGAATTCGACGTCGAACATGCGCCAGGCCGATCAGTGGACCACGGCACCCAGCTATATGGGAGGCGCGCCCAGCGTGGGATGGCGTCAGGATAATGGCGCGATGATCAACGGGTTCGGCAACGGGCAGGAGGTGTTCGACACGTCCAGCGCTATCTCGCGTCTCGGCTTCACGCCAACCATGACGACAGGATCGGTGGCCGAATGGCGCGAGATGGCCAGCGAGGCGCACCGACAGGCGCAAGCCTATGAGAATGCTGCTGCCGAGGTGCTGACCGCGACTCATGCCAATCGCAGCGCATTTGGTACGTCGACCGAACGCTCGTCGGGATGGGATTCGAGCAGCGGGAGGCAGTCTAACACCTCCGTCGATCAATTCGACCGGCGGACGGGGAGCAGCACACAGGGTCTAGAGGAGCGGGATACGATCTCGCAGGGGCAACGGATATCACAGGGGCATGATCGCCAAGCCCAGACTAACGATCAGATCATGGGATCGGTCACTGCAAATGTCGGCGGAAATCAAACTGGGGGGCGGGCAGGTGGTCGCGGCGGGGCGTTGGGAAGACTGCCGGGGATTGGCGGCAGCGTATCCAAATCCGGCAGCCAGATCGATGGGCTCCGCTACGGGACGGAGGAAACCCGCGGCAGCGACAGCGCCAATACAACCTCAAGTGGCGTGCGGGACGAACATTCAAGCGGAACCGGTGCGTCGATGTCCGACGGGACTTATTCGCGCAGCGGCAGCTTCAGCCGGGCATCGGCCACATCTTCGGCGTCGGCTAGCACTGAAGATTCCCTGGCGCTTGCGAAGTCCTATTCGGAAACGGCCCGCCGCCTTGAGGAGCTTTCCCAGCAGTTGTCTCGCGACGCCAGCTATGCGGAAACACATGGCATGCAACTCAGCGAAAATCTGAGCCAGGATCTCGCGCAATGGTATCGACGCCAGCAGGTCGAGAATCCTGGGCTTGATGCGCCGGAACTTTGGGCGACGGACTTGACCGATCAGCAGCGGGTCGTGCGCCAGGAGATGATCACGCGCTGGATGCACGACAAGCAGGACGGCATTCGGGCCGAGATCGAAGGCCGTCTGCACGAACCGGATCTCGTCGACGTAAGCCGGCCGAGCATCTCAAGTGCGGCAGACGTGAGAGGGTCTTACCGGCCACATGGACCTGGGCGTCTGCCCGCGGGCCCCGGCGGGGGTGGCGATGTGGGCGCCGCCGCGATCATCGAGGCGGGCAAGACCGAACTCAGCGGCGATCGGGCTGCTGCGCAGACAATGCGAGGACAGCGCGTGCAGGGCTCTACCGATCTGCAGCAGGAAGTGAACCGCGATCACGACCGCGGTTTCTTCCAGGATCCCAAACTTCGCGAATAAAGCTTAGAGGAGGTAGAAAATCGCTCCAACGAAGCCGGCCATCAGAAGATAAGCAAGCGCGTAGCCGATCATTCCTCCGCGAGTAGGATTGCCGTGCTGATCGGTGAACATCTCGATGTCAGCCAGTTCCTCTTCAACGACGCCAAAGACGGGGCCTCCCGGGAGGTCCTTAGTCTGGTTGTATGTGTTGAGATCAAATTTGAGGATGCGCATGGCCATCTCCTGGCAGCGGAGAATAGCCGGTTCGAGCTTTATTCGCAACGGATTGCAGGGGATTATAGGGAGATTAGTTAGCTTATGAAAAAGCCATAAACCGCCATAACCTCGCTATAGGTCCATGACTGTGGCCTGCACTGGAGGCCGTCGTTTCCGGACAGAGGGCGTCCCGTATATTGGATTATGTGCCTCAAATATATCTCTGACATACTAGTGCATGAAATTGCAAGGGGTTGAGTGACCTTGGAATTTATGCCAAGGATATGCCATGAAGGTAGCTCGAACCGATAAATTGAGGTTGCTGCTCGACGCTTGGGAGCCGCACACCGTGGCGACCAGCCCGCATCTGAAGGCGCTCGGGCTGACGGCGCAAGATCTGCAGAACTATACCGCATCGCAGTGGCTGGTGTCGCTTGGCCGCGGTGCTTTCAAGCGCCCCATGGAAACCGTGACCTGGCAAGGCGCGCTGTACAGCGTTCAATCGCAACTCAAACTCCCGGTCCATGTGGGCGCTCTGACGGCTCTCGAGATGACGGGGAACAGCCATTATTTGCGCTTCGGGACGGGCAGGGCCTACCTCTTCTCCCCGCTGCACGTCGTTTTGCCGGCCTGGTTTCAGACGTATTGGGGGGAAGCGGTTCGGCACATGCAAAGCAAGCTCCTGCCGAAGGAGTTGGGCCTCACCGAGCAGCAAACCCCGGAAGGCTATCCACTGACCACCGCGACGCCCGAACGGGCGATCCTGGAGCTGCTGCACCTTGCGCCCAAGGAATTCGATCTCGTCGAGGCCGGCCAGATCGTCGAGGGCATGACCTCGCTTCGCCCCAAGCTCATGCAATCGTTGCTCGAGGCGTGCACGTCAGTGAAGGTCCGGCGCCTGTTCCTCTATCTTGCGGAGCGGGCGGAACTGCCCGTCATGCGTCATCTGAAGATGGAGCAGATAGACCTGGGGTCGGGTGATCGCAGCCTTGTGAAATTAGGGCGCTATGTACCGAAATACAGGCTGCTCGTGCCGAGGGAGCTCGTTTCGGGTGGCAGCTGAGCAATATCGCGACCAGGTTCGTCTCTTGCTGGATGTCCTGCCGCTGGTCATGGCCGAGCCGGTGTTTGCGCTGAAAGGCGGCACCGCGATCAACCTGTTCGAATGGGACCTTCCGCGCCTCTCGGTCGACATCGATCTGACCTACCTACCGATCCATGACCGGGCCCAATCCTTGCTCGCGATCAGTGAGGCTCTCGCTCGGATCAAGGCAGAAATCGAACGTCGCCTGCCACCGACCCGCGTAACCCAGACACGCCAGGGCCAGGAAGGGATGGAGGTCAAGCTCAACTGCCAGCGCGGCAAGACCCAGATCAAGGTGGAGGTCAACCCCACCCTGCGCGGCCATCTCTTTCCCCTCCGCGACTTGCCATGTTCGGACCATGTACAGGAGCGGTTTGAGGCATTCGTCGAGGCGCGATGCCTCTCGCACGGCGAACTTTTCGGCGGGAAGATTTGTGCCGCGCTCGACCGGCAGCACCCGCGCGATCTGTTCGACGTGAAGCGCCTCCTGGACGCAGAAGGGCTGGTTGACGAAGTTCGTCACGGCTTCGTCGCGGCCCTCGTAAGCCACGGACGCCCGGTGGCTGAGCTGATCAGCCCTAGCCGAAAGGATCAAAGCGCCACGTTCAAGGCTCAGTTCGAAGGAATGCCTTTTGAGCCCTTCACCTACGTTGATCATGTCGAAACGCTCGATCGCCTTGTGCAGGCAATTCATGCATCGCTCGACGCTGGCGATCGACGGTTTCTCCTGAGCTTCGAAGCCGGAAATCCGGAGTGGGAAAGCTTCCCGCTGCCCGCTATCCGTGAACTTCCAGCACCGCAGTTCAAATTGCTGAACATCCATCGGTTCAGAGACGCGCAACCAGGGCGGCACAGAGCCGGTATGGCAGCGCTGGAAGCGGCGCTTTCGTGACAAACCCTCACGTCTAAGACGGGGCAGCCCTCTCATGGTGGCCGTTACAAAATGATGGCGTCTGCTCCGCGACCGACACCGACTGCAAAACCGAGAGATGCTCACGGCATAGCGCTCCGACCCGGCTGAAGAGCATGGTGACGCGGGACAAAGCCCAGGCGATTTCATCATGCGCAACCGTGAAAGTCGTCTCATAGCGCGCATCGGTATAAGCGCGCCGGATCAGCGCAAAGCATCGCTTCTCGAACCTGTTCGTCCTCGGCCATATCGTACGCAGATCGTCATTTTTGTCTTCAGCCAAGGCGCGCAGTTCATCGAGATTGTGGGTTCGCCGTCCACCCAGAGTGAATGTCCAGGACATGCATTGGTAAAGATGTTCGCAGGTCTGGTGGAGCAGCAGCGCGGCCATCCGCAGATTACCCTCAGCGCGGTAGAATTGTGCGCCCGAGAGAAAATCTTCGGCGCGTGGATACCAGCGGCTGAACTCCGCGTGACCACGCCGGCAGCGTTCGCCGAGCATGAGTTTTCGAGGCGTCGCCAGAGGTGTTCTCTCCAGCTCGAACAGGAGAACGCCCTCGTCGATGATCCCCGTGAAATACGGCACGCCGTCGGACAGTTCGCGGTTGAGATCCTGCAGACAGTAGACGTCGAGCTGCACGGAGCGGCAGATCAGGCCCATGGCTTGTTCCTGCCGCAAGCGGGCTGCTGCAAAGTGCCAGTGGCGATCCTTGTCCGCCAGCTCCCGATGATTGACTACGGCGAGGACATGAATGCTGCCCAAAGCCGGGAGACCATCACTTGCAACCGCAGGTCGCAGCCGCGCGATCAGCTTAAGGATCCGCCCCGCTTTGCGATGCGAGGCCTGCTTGCCCCTCATCGCCTCGTCAAATTCCTGCAGAAGAATGGCCGTTAGACGTTCCAGTTCTTGCCGGCAGTCATCAGGGAGGTGCTCAACATCCTTTTCCATCCTATTTCCCTGAAGATGATGATGGAAAATGTATTCCTTGAGAGACGAAGGTGCCGTCATCTACTGGCGTCAGTCAATTGCGATTCCTTTAGGGCAGCAAACGTGGGCGCCACACTCAGGTTTGCTGAGAGTGAAGCACCTATCAGAATCGTCAACCTCCAGACTTTCGGGGCTAGTAGTCCCATATAACGAGCTTGCCCTTGACGGCGGTATTCTGCCTGGAGAACCTGTCAGTATGCGGCGCCGGCCGCACCCTCCGGCCAATTGTTGAGGACCAAGATGCGCGTCGCCGTGTTCGGGACCAAATCCTATGATCGCCGCTTTCTCGAAGCGGCCAACGAGACGTTCTTTTTCGAAGCACGGCTCGATGACACGACGGTGGCGCTGGCGGAGGGTTTTCCCGCCATATGCGTTTTCGTCAATGATCTGGTCGATAAGACGGTCATTCTGCGCCTCGCGCAAGGCGGCACCCGATATGTGGCCTTGCGCTGCGCAGGTTATAACAATGTTGATCTCAAAGCCGCCGAAGAGGCCGGGATTACTGTGGTGCGTGTCCCCGCCTATTCGCCGCACGCGGTCGCCGAGTTCACGATCGGGCTGATGCTCGCGCTCGACCGCCAGATCCATCGCGCCTGGGCGCGAGTGAGGGAGAATAATTTCGCGCTCGATGGACTGATCGGCCGTAATCTCCACGAGCGGACCGTGGCGGTGATCGGAACAGGCGAGATCGGCGCGCTTGTCGCCCGTTCCCTCCGCCTCGGCTTTGGATGCACCGTTCTGGCGAGCGACCCCGTACTGCATGAGGGGCTGGAGGATATAGGCATCCGTTACATGCCGGTCGGCGAGGCGCTCGCCTGCGCCGACATCGTCACGCTTCACTGTCCCTTGACCCCGGACACCAGGCACATCATCGACGCCGCTGCGCTTGCTTCGGCCCGCGATGGTCTCATGGTCGTGAACACCAGTCGCGGCGCGCTGATCGACACGGCGGCCCTCGTCGAAGCGCTCAAGAGCCGAAAGGTGCGGGGCGTGGCGCTCGACGTCTATGAGCAGGAAGCCGATCTGTTCTTCGAGGACCTCTCGAACGAGATCGTTCAGGACGACCTGTTTCAGCGTCTGCTGACTTTTCCCAATGTCATCGTCACAGGCCATCAGGCCTTCCTCACCGAGGAAGCCCTGAGCGCGATCGCCACGACCACCTTGGAGAGCCTCGCCGACGCCGAAGCGGGCAGGCCCTTGCTCCACCAGATCGGTCGTGAGCGGCTTCGCCCTTCAAAGACGAGCGAATGAAGGAGCTTAATCGGCCGGGGTCACTTCGACGGACTGGGCCGTGAGCCGCGCTTCGCCAAAGGCGGTCAGGAAAGCGACATCGGCGGCGTCCCGACCGACCCCGATCTTCGCCATGACCGCTTCCTTCGCCATGCCGGTCGCGTCGAGAAGATGCCATTCGCCGCCGACGAACACTTCGGCGACCGCATGGAAATCGGGCGGGTCGACGCCGAGGGCATAGACGCTCGCGATCCGTGCAGGAATGCCGGCGGCCCGGGCGAAGGTGATCAGTAGATGGGCATAATCCCGGCAAATGCCCTGCCGGCGATGAAGGTGTCGGCCGCCGTGGTCTCGGCATCGCTCGAACCCGGCACATAGGCCAGATGATCTCTGATCCAGTCCCGCATGGCGAGCAGCAACGGCCCTCCTTCCAGAGTGCCGAATGTCGCATCGACAAAGCTCTGGAAGCGGTCGGACGGACAATAGCGCGAGGCCATCAGATATTAAACGTTCTCGCCGGGTAGCTGATGAGGGGGTATCTTCTCGAGGATCGCGCAGTCGGTGAGGATGCGATTGATCTCGACGGTCGCCTCATAGTCGACGAGCAACTGGCCCTGAATACGCAGCCACACGCGCTCGCCGATGCAATCCTGAGCCGGCACGCGCGCCAGATGGTCGCATGGCGGCAGCAGGAGCGAGTCCGCCAGAACGGACTGCTCCGGAATCCGCGCCGCCTCCAGCTGGAGCAACACATCGGTTGGCCGGGCGAACTGATAGTCAAGGTGGGCGCGGATCTGGAGTTTCATGCCGACGAAACTCGGCAACGGCGCTTCGGAGCCCAACGTCCGAAATTATTTCCTATGGCGTGTCCCTTCCTCGGGCAACGCCGCGTCAGTGTCCGGCGAACATTGCGATGGCGGTCGCCAGCATGGCGAACCCCGCCAGCAGAGCGGCCGAGATCATGATCCCGCCTTTCCGCAGCGCCGCGGCGGTCTGGCTATCGCGCTGGCTTGCGGGTTCCGCGGCCGGATCTGCTTCCAGGCGGCCGATCGCGGCGCGAAGCAGCCGAGGCGCATCATCGCCGATCTTCGCCATTTCCCAGGCCAGGGACTGCAGGATGGGCGCCCAATGATCGGGCGACAGCCGCGCGCGGGCGATCCTGAGGGCCGATCGCCGCATGGCGGCGGACAGATCGAAGCCGGGCTGAATGGCGGTAAGAACGCCGTCCATGGTGATTAGCGCCTTGAAGATCAACAGCAGGTCGGGCGGCATCAGCAGCCGCTCCTCGCGCATCAGCTGCATGAAGTCGGCCACCATGTCGCCGAGCACGAGCCGCTCGCCGCCATGACGCACGATCAGCCGTTCGGCGGCCGACCGGATCCGCTCGCGCGGAACCTCTGCGCCCTTCGACCACAGCGACAGGATGTCGGCGAGCTGGTCCGGATCGCCAAGGTTGAAGGACTGGACGAAGCTGATGAACTCTTCGCGGCGCCGCGGCGAGACATGGCCGATCATGCCGAAGTCAAGCAACGCGAGCCTGTCGCCGGGCAGGCACAGGAGATTGCCTGGATGGGGATCGGCATGGAAGCGTCCATTGACCAGCACCATGTCCAGGACGATGTCGGCGCCAAGTGCAGCGATGGTGGTAGGGTCGATGCCTGCCCGCTCGAGACGTTGGCCATCGCTGGGCGCGACGCCTTCCACATAATCCATGACGAGCAGGGTTTGAGACGTCCATTGCCAGTGGATGGCCGGAATCGTCACGCGCGGTTCGCCGCTGAAGTCGGCACGCAGCCGGTCGGCGTTACGGCCCTCATTGGTGAAATCGAGTTCGCCGAGCACGGCTTCGGCGAGTTGTCGCACCATGGCCACTGGCGCGAAGCGGCGCGCCTCGGCGCTTGCCGCCTCGGCGACGGCTGCTGATTGCGCGATAAGGCGCAGATCGGCTTCCATGCGCGCGCGAATGTCGGGCCGCCGGATCTTGAGGACGACCGGGCGGCCGTCTGGCAGCGTGGCGCGGTGCACCTGCGCCATCGACGCTGCGGCAAGCGGCTGGGGGTCGAAAGTGGCGAAGATCGCCTCCGGCGGAGCGCCCAAAGCGCTTTCCACCGCAGGGCGCAGGGTTTCGAAGGGAAGGGTGGGGGCGCCGCTGTGCAGCCGTTCAAGCTCGGCGGTCCAGTCCGGCGGGAGAAGGTCGCTGCGGGTCGCCAGGATTTGACCCAGCTTGATGAAGGTGGGTCCCAGCTCTTCCAGTGCGAGACGGGTCCGGTGGGGACGGCTGAGGGGCTCATCGGCGGCCTCACCGTCCGCCTCTACGGTGTCGCGTGGCGAGAGGCCCAGACGTTCCAGGACCAGGGTCAGCCCGAAGCGCGATCCAACACGGAATATTTCAGCGAGGCGCTCCCGGTCCCGCGCAGCGACGCGCAACGTCTGCATCATATGGCCAACTACCTTCGGGTCCTTTGCGAGTGCGAGCCTGGCGCGCGGTCCGCGGCCGAAAGCTGCAGTGCCCGCCCCCCCGATAAATCCGCCCACGCGCCCCTTGGTTCCGGCCCTTATCCCATCGCGCTTTTCCGCGCATTCCGCCAGAACGGGGACGTTGAGACTCTGTCCAAGAGCGAGGACAGCCGGGATGATGGCGCGGGCTGCGGGATTCGACTGCGGTTACTGCAGCAAGGATTCATCGCTCTTGCGCAAAGCGAGGGCCGTGCCGATGCCATGCTCTAAAGGGCGCGGGCGAAGCTGTCGGCGCGCGCCATGCGCCACCAGGCGGCGAGCCGCGGATCGCGGCAACCTTCCAGCAATTCTCCCGGCTCGACGAAGCTGTAGATTTCGTCGATCGATCGCATCTCGGCGGCATTGATTCTCTGGCGCAGGCCATCGGGGGTGAACTCATCGGGTGACTGGAGGCCGGCGGCAACGACGATGTCGTGCAGTGCGTCGAGCGTTGCTTTCTGGAAGTGAGCAACGCGCTGCGCCTTTTCCGGGATGACCAGACCGCGCTGGCGGGCGGGAGACTGGGTGGCGACGCCCGTCGGACAGGTATCGGTGTGGCAACGCATGGACTGCACGCAGCCCAGTGAGAACATGAACGCGCGCGCTGCATTGCACCAGTCCGCGCCGAGGGCCGCGTTCATCGCAAGAGATGCTCCGGAGTAGACCTTGCCAGAGGCGACAAGTTTGATCTTTCCCTTGAGATGCGTGCCGACCAGCGCGTTGCGCGCCAATATGAGCCCTTCGCGAAGTGGCATGCCGACCCGGTCGGAGAGTTCCATCGGTGCCGCGCCGGTGCCGCCCTCGGCGCCGTCGATGACGATGAAGTCGATATAGATCCCGGTTTCGATCATGGCTTTCACCACGGCGAACAACTCGTGGGGATAGCCGATGCACAATTTGATGCCGACCGGCTTGCCGCCAGATAGCTCGCGCATGCGCGCGGCGAACTCGACCAGCTCGATCGGGGTCGAGAATGCCGAGTGATAGGCGGGCGAAAGGCAATCCTGGCCTTCGGCCACATCGCGTGTTCGGGCGATTTCGGCCGTGACCTTGGGGCCGGGGAGAAGACCGCCATGCCCGGGTTTGGCGCCCTGGCTGAGCTTGATCTCCGTCATCTTGACCGCATCAAGGCTTGCCCGGTCCTTGAAGTGACCAGGATCGAAATGGCCGTCTTTGTCGCGGCACCCGAAATAACCTGAACCGATCTCCCAGACGACATCGCCGCCATGTTTGAGATGATAGGGCGAGAGGCCGCCTTCGCCGGTATCGTGATAGAAACCGCCAAGCTTAGCGCCCAGGTTCAGCGCCTCGATGGCATTGGCGCCCAGCGCGCCGAAGCTCATGGCCGAAATGTTGAGGCGCGCGGCGGCGTAGGGCCGCGCGCATTGCTCGGTGCCGACGGTTACGCGGGTGTCGCGCCGCGCCGTCCGCGACGGTGCGATGGAATGGGCAAGCCACTCATATTCGTCGGAATAGACGTCGAGTTCCGTACCAAAGGGATGGGTGGCTTCGTCGCTCTTGGCGCGGGCATAGACGAGCGCGCGCTCGTCATGGCTGTAGGGACGGCCGTCGAGATCGCTCTCGACGATGTAGGACCGCAGAAAAGGGCGCAGCCACTCGAAGAACCAGCGGAAGCGCGCCGATACAGGATAGTTGCGCCGCAGCGAATGATGGGTCTGGAAAAGATCGATGGCGCCGATGATCAGGAGGGGCACGGTCAAGAGGAGCAGCCACAGGACAGGGGGATGGCGCATTCCCAGCATGACCAGCACAAGCGTGCCTACGAGGCCGACCAGCAGCAGTATGTTGCGCGACAAGGGCGCATCGCGCAGCAGCGCGTCGGCAAGCGTCGGCCGGTTCATGACAGGAGGTTCCGGATGATGCCGGCGACCTCGCGGCCGCGGCCGCCCAGGACCGCCTTTGCCGAATAGAGCGCCATCCCTGCGACCTGACCCGCCTTGACCTTGGGCGGCATGACCAGTTCGAACCTGTCGGTCACAACGTCGAGGAGCGCGGGGCCGGGCTCTGCCAGCCAGGCCTTCACGGCAGTCTCAAGCTGGTCGGGCTGTTCCACCCGCCAGCCGCGAAAGCCGATGGCTTCGGCGACGCGAGAGAAATCGGGATTGAGCAGATCGGTATAGGTGTCGAGCAGGCCTTCGACCTTCTGCTCGATCTCGACGAAATCGAGGGCGGAGTTGTTGAACACGGCAACCTTGATCGGCAGCTGCTCCTGGACGGCGGTGAGGAGGTCTCCCAGCATCATCGCGAGACCCCCATCACCCGAGAGCGCGATAGCCTGGCGTTCGGGGAATGCGGCTTTCGCCCCGAGCGCCTGGGGCATCGCATTGGCCATCGTACCGTGGCTGAGGCTGACCACGGTTCGATTCTGCCCGGTTGCGGCGATATGGCGCAGGCACCACACCATCGGCGATCCCCCATCTGCCGTGAAGATCGCATCCGGGTCGGCCAGCCGGGAGATCGTCCGGGCAAGATATTGGGGATGGATCGCGCCGCCTTTGCCGACCTGGGCGTGTTTTGCCTGATCTTCCTCCGTCTCGCGGCGATTGGCGAGGCACTCGGAGAGAAAATGCTCGTCGTCGCGCTGCAGGATGCGGGGCAGCAGGGCATCCAGAGTTGGGGCGATATCCCCAACGACGCCGATATCCACCGGATGCCGACGCCCCAGATGGGTTCCATCCAGGTCTACCTGAAGGATCGTCGCCTTTTCAGGATAGAATTGACGCCACGCGAAGTCGCAGCCGAGCAGGAGCAATACGTCGCACGACATCAGGGCATGATATCCTGCCTCGCTGCCGAAGATGCCGGTCATGCCCACATCGAACGGATTGTCGTGTTCGAGAAAATCCTTGGCGCGGGAGGTACGGGCAACGGGCGCCCTGAGCCGGGCAGCGAGCGCAAGAACCGCATCATGGGCCTTTTCGCAGCCCGATCCGCCATAAATTGCTATACGCTTGCCAGCGTTGATCGCAGCGGCGAGCCGGTCGAGTTCGGTATCCGATGGCAGAACGACGGGCTTTGCGCGGTGCACTGCAAAATGCGGCTCTTTGGGCGCTGCCGCGCTCGACACGTCGGCCGGAACGATCAGAACCGCTACGCCGCGCGTTGCAAGTGCGGCCTGCGCAGCCATGGCGGTCATCCGCCTGGCTTGGGCCGGTGTGCGTATCTCTTCGCAAAAGACGCTGCAGGACGCGTAGATCGCCTTGAAATCGACCTCTTGCGGAAAATCGAAGCCGAGTTCGTCGCGCACGATCTGGCTGGCGATGAGGATGACGGGCGCCCGGTTGCGGTGGGACTCGAACAGACCGTTGATGAAATGGAGGCTCCCGGGACCGCAGGACCCCGCGCAAGCTGCCAATTCTCCTGTGAGCATGGCGTCGGCGCCCGCTGCAAATCCGCCGGCTTCCTCATGGCGGACATGGATCCACCGAATGCCGCTCGTGCGGATGGCGTCCGTCACATGGTTGAGCGTGTCGCCGGGAATGCCGTAACAGCGGCGCACTCCCGCTGCCTCGAGGGTTTCGACGATAACCTCGGCGACTGTGGTCATGCTTGGCCCTCCCTGGGCATTGTGTCTCGGCTTCAAGGTCGCGATGGTTCGGCGTGGCAATCCTCGCGGTCCCGGCAACTGGACAACCCGGACATGAGCTTAGGGTTGCACGGCGGTAGCGTCCAACCGAGAATGGCAAGCGTGGGTTCACGCGCGGCGCCTACAAGTGAGATCGACCCTGTTTCCTTGACTTAAACGATTGGTATGGCGCGATGGCTGCTGAACCGGCGAGAACTCTTCCCCTCAGCGTCGATGCCCGGGACACCGATCGCGCTATCTTCCGCGTCGCCCAGACCATCCCGCTGGAGCCGGGCGCACAGGTCGTGCTGGCCCTTGCGAAATGGATACCGGCCTATCATGCACCCCGCGGCGCTATCGACTTTCTCGCTGGTTTCGAATTTTCGGTCGGCGGTGAGCCCTGTCGATGGACGCGCGATCCGCTGGATCCCTTTCGGCTTGCTATCGACGTGCCTGAGGGGGCAAGCGAACTGCGCGCGACCTTCCAGGGGCTGACGCCGACCGAGGCCTGGCAGGGGCGGGTGGTGGTCAGCGATGACATGCTGCGCCTCGATTGGGGCGCGGTGTGCCTCTATCCGGCTCGCGTGGATGTCGATAGCCTGGAGGTTCGCGCAGAATTGCGTCTGCCCGACGGCTGGCTCTGGGCGACAGCGCTGGATGCCCAGAGTATTGAGGGTAGCCACCTCGCTTTCGCTCCGACAAGTCTTCGCCGTCTGCTGGATTCCCCTGTCATGGCGGGACGGCACGCCCATATCGAAACGCTCGATCCGGCCGTCAAACTCACGATCGTTGCCGACCGCGCGGACCAGCTTCCCCGCGATGACGATGTGCTGGGCGCCCACCGGCGCCTCATCGCCGAGGCCGACGCTCTTTTCGGCGCCAGGCCCTTCGCCCGCTATGATTTTCTCATGTCGTTGTCAGAGCAGACCGGAACGCTCGGCCTGGAGCATCGCGCCTGCTGCGAGTGCGGTGTGCGATCGACCTATTTCAGCCAGTGGGACGTCTCCACCACCGAGCACGATCTCCTGCCGCACGAATATGTCCATGCGTGGATCGGAAAATATCGCGTGCCGAGCGGGAACCTCCATTCTGACTTCTCGAGCATGACCGACGAATTGATGTGGGTCTATGAGGGCCTGACACAATTTTACGGTCATGTCCTGGCGGCGCGCTGCGGCCTCATTTCAGTAGCCCATACGCTTGAGGCCTTTGCGCTAATCTACACGACCTATGACACGCGGCCTGGCCGGCGATGGCGCCCCCTCGCGGATACGGACATGGATCCGATTTTCACTGGACGCGAGCCGCAGCCCTGGACGAGCTGGCAGCGATCGGAGGACTATTATGGCGAGGGGCTCCTGATCTGGCTCGAGATCGACGCAATGATCCGGGAGGGTACGGGCGGGCAGCACTCGCTCGACGATTTTGCGCGCGCCTTTTTTGGGCCACCGACGCTGGCGGACTGGCAAGCGCCTGCCTCAGCCTATTCGCGCGCCGACATCATCGCCGCGCTCGATGCTATATTGTCGCACCCATGGGAGGAGTATTCGCGAGCCGCGTGGATCGGATTGCACCCCGCGCGCCTTATGCCGGGATAGCGCTTGGCGGCTATGAACTTGCCTGGCAGGGAGGCCCATCGGACTGGCTTGGCCATGATCAGCGTCATTACCAATATTTCGATTTCAGCTATTCCCTGGGCATGAAGGTCGGCATCGGCGCGAAGATCATCGACGTGCTCTGGGAGGGGCCAGCCTATGACGCAGGGCTCGTGAGAGGAACCGAGATCGTGGCGGTGGGGGAGCGGGTCTATTCGGTCGTAGCGCTGCAGGATGCGATCGACCGTGCGCAGCAGTCCGGCGCGACCATAGACCTCATGGTGAAGCGGTTCGACAGAGTGAAGCCGGTCTCGCTCGCCTGGACCGGCGGTCAGCGCTATCCGACCTTGAGACCTACGAAAGACGGGCCGCGTCATATCGATGCCCTGCTCGCGCCCAGGGCGTCTGGCGGAGTGCTGGCGCATGTGTGAGCTTTTCGCCGTATCGAGCGATCATCCCGTCAAACTCACCTACCAGTTGACCGAATTCGCGACGCATGGCGGCCGGCGGTATCGAAATCGCGATGGTTGGGGCATCGTCTTTGCACAGCCGCGGGACGCCTATCTATTCAAGGAGCCTGCGGAAGGCGCGACCAGTGCACTGGAAAATCTGGTTGGCACCGACCCCCCGATGTCGAACATGGTTATGGCCCATGTCCGGCGCGCGACAGCCGGCGCTCCGGCTCTGTGCAACACCCATCCTTTCTTGCGGACGATAGGTGGTCAGACCCATAGCTTTGCGCACAATGGCGACCTCCCGGAGCTCAGGAAACGATACACAGGGTCCGCCATCCTTGGGGACTGCGTTGGCGATATGGATAGCGAATTGGCTTTCATGATCCTGTTGGACCGCCTGAAACAGCTGAACAAGACAGACGCGACCTCCGCCCGTTTTGAGCTGTTCACCGAGTTTTGCCGCGAGATGCGAGACTTTGGCGATTGCAATTTTCTGTATGGGCAGGGCGCGCGCCTGTTCGTCCACGCGGACCGACGGCGGTATGAAGAGGCTGATGGCAGCTTAACCCAGGCGCGTGAACCGGGTCTTCACATCAGCGAAATCGAACCCGACAAACGGTCCTGGCACGTGAGGGGCGCCCATATCGAAAAGGACCAGGCCGGCCCGCAGATTCTGGTCGCCAGCGTTCCGCTGGAGGAGGGGCATTGGCAAGGTCTGCCGCGCGGTACGACGCTTTGGCTGGAAAAAGGACAAGAGATGATGCGGGCCTAGCGCGTCACCTCTCGACACCAGAATGAATCTCGATGGTTAGATGCAAACCTATCGAATGGTCTTGCGCTGGACCAGATTAACGATTCCGAGCAGCACGACTGCGCCGACAAAGGCGATGATGAGGCCCGTGAGCGAGAATTGCTGAACGCTTCCGCGAACGCCGAAGAGCGGGCCCGATAGCGCATTGCCGATAAGCGATCCCACGCAGCCGACGACGATGTTCCAGATGACGCCCATCGAGGCGTCACGGTTCATGACCATGCTGGCGAGCCATCCGGCGATGCCGCCCACGATCAGTGCGATAATCCAGCCCATGGCCCACCTTTCCAAATAATGCGTCTGTCCAATCCGTTGGCCGGTAATTTGTTCCGGGACTGAAACGCATCGCAGGATCAAACTTCTGACGCACAGATCTGATGATGCGGCAAAGAGACGTGCGGCGCTGTTCCGGCTATAAGATCAGAAACCTGGGAGGTTGGTCATGCAGCATTTTCCCGAACGCGTGCTCACGGAAGAGCTGGTGGAGGCCAGGTCAATGCTTCAAGACGTGCTCGCGACGTTGGATAGGCAGGGTGAGTGCGAGGCGGCGTATCACGTGTGCGCCGCGATCGAACGGCTCATCGGCGCTCCGAGCACGCTTGCCCAATGGTTTATGATGACCGGCCGTAACCCTGATGGCTCGCGCAGTATGGATTGACCGAGCTTAAGGTTTGGCGGGCTATCGAAAAATCCAGCCTTCTCGGGTCGCAACTTCGTTTCACTCCAGTATTGATTTCTTTTACAGGTTGCTGGCATCTAGTCTTTGCGACCCAATGGAGACTCGGTCTCCGCCTCGACCCGGGAGGCTTGTGCCCCCGGGTCTTTTTATGTGGCATGGGGGAGTGCATTTTCCGTTGCCAGCTTTCGATGACCGGGCATCGGTGTGTACGCTTTGACTTTCGGGAGGAGCGGATTAGCTTTTCGCGCATGGGCAGGAAAACGGCAGGGATCGAGCGGCGGCAGGGCGCGCACGGCAAGAAGCCCAGAACCCGCATGGGTGGTTCGCTGCTCGCCGCGGCTGTGCTTTGCGCGATGAGCGCCGCACCGGCTTGGGCGCTTTCGATCACCACGCTCAAGGGCCAGAATCTCGATGGCAGCTTTGGCCAATATGCGCCTGGCGGCGATTGCACTCGCACGCCGCGCCTGACGGTCGATGCGACCGGTTTCACCTTCACTCTTGCTTCCGGCCAGACGATCCATCCGGCGCGCTTCGAATGGGCGTTGACCTATATGGGGGACCGGTATGAGGGGAAAAGCACATGGTTCTTCCCTTTCCCGCGGAATGATGACGATCTTGGCCCGCTTCTTCTCACCCTCAATGCCGATGAAACGCCGGGACGGATCGCCATAGAGAATAATCTCGGCAAGCCGCTGCGCGAACCTTATGCTGCGCTGGTCCGGGGCTCGCCCTACGCCCGTTGCGGCCGCGCAACCGTTGCTGCCGCAGAACGACCGCCTCCGCCACGAGGTCCGGCCATTGCCGCCCGGCCGACACAGAGTCTGGAATGGAGCAATCTCGCGCAGGCCGCAGACGCGAACGGCCATTATGACATGTTCGACAAGGGCGGCATATCGTCGGTGCTAAAGAGCATGCTGGGCGCAAAAGCCGCCGTGCTCGAAAACAATCTTTCGGTTTCCACACCGCTCAGCCGTGCGGGCAATGTCTACTATATGAGCGGCAATGCGGAACGTCGTGGCGGTTACGACATGGCCTATGTGCTGCTCGATCCCGCGCAGCGCGCAGCCGAGGTTGGATTGTGGGAGGGCGGTAAGCTTACGCTCTATCGGACACTGGGCCGGCGGATCACATTGCCGGCCGACATCGCCAGGATGCGCGCTGAGCAACCACCCGAAGAAGCAGTGGCAGCGCCTGGCCCACCGTGGGAGTATCGGCCGCTGGCGGGCGGACAATCGCTTGCCCTGGGAACCCCAGCTGCCTCGACGCATATCGATACGATCAGCCTCTACTGCGACCGGGGTCGGGGCTATTTCGGGATGATGCTTTATCGAGCCCCACCAATGCATTCGCTGACACTGAGCCTTGTATTCAACGGGGGCATCGTGAACCTGCCCATGCGCTCGGTGGATGTGGCGCGAAAGATGTGGGTCAGCGATCTGGCGCCGGCCTCGCCTGTTCTTCGCATGCTGACGACTCAGAAAGACGTAGCATATCTGCGTATCAATCAGGCAAGCGAAGGCGAGGTGACGGTGGCCGGCGCTTCGCAGGCGGGTCGACGCGCTCTCTCTGGATGCATTCGGTTCTAGGCTTGGCGGTTCTAAGCTGGGCCAATTCGCTCCGCTTCATCGATACGCCGGACCGCCGCGGTATCTTGGTGATCGACCTGGAAGGACTCAAGGCTGGCGCTGGCGAAGAGTGACACCCACGCCCTGCGATCTCAACGGATCACGACGACCTCGACTTTCGCCTCGCTTGTAATTGCGCGCCATTTTCTGTCGGCGGTCCAGGCCGGCGCACCGTCGCGGATGGCGAGCGCCAGGCAAAAGCGGTCGCCGATCGATAGGAGCGGATCTGCCGGCACGGCGCTGAGGCGGCCGGCGAGGCGGGCAAGGCCTGGGTCGACGTCGACGATGGTCATCGGCAAGGGTGCGAGCATGGCGTCGACTTCGCGTTCGGGCATCCCGGCCTTGACGAAATGGCTGGCCACTTCGGCATAATTGATCGCGCTGATCCGGGCCGATGCGATCCTGGCCGCGACCTTTGCGCCGCCGGGCTCGGCGTTGAGCATTGCTAAAAGCGCCGAGGCGTCGATGACGATATCGCTCATTCGCCGCTCTCCGCCGGGCGGCGCGCCAAGAAGGCATCGACCGAGAGATCGGAAGCACCTTCTGCAAAGCGTTTGGCCAAAGCCTGTGAACGCGCCACGGCCTGCGCCGCAGTGCGCAAGATGATCCCCTCGTCGGTTTCTTCGACGAACACTGTGCCGCCGTCGGACAGGCCCATCCGCTTCCTGAGGTCAGCTGGAAGGCTCATGCGGCCATTTGGGGCGATATTGACCTGAATGGGCAATTCATGTCCTTTCAACATATATGTGGCTCGCAGAGACGAGTATGCCAAATCGTAGGAATGATGTCACTAAAGCCGCCCCATGGCTATCCTCGTCCGAAAAATGCGTATGTCCGATAAATATGATTCTCGGACGTAAGTGGGGGACTGAAATTCTCTCCATATAGCGTTATAATCGGCGAATTGATAATAGCTACGAACTTGCCGTTTAGTGCGCCTTGGGAGATAGCCGCCATGTCCATCCATAGTGTCAAAATGACGTCCGATGGCCGGATACAGATTCCGGCCCAGATCCGGCGCGAAATGGGGCTTACGGGCGGCGACACACTCAATCTCGAACTGCAGGATGGCCAGCTTTCGGTGCGGCGCCCCTCCAAGACGCTGGAGCGTATCCGCGCCAAACTCTCGCCCTATCTCGAACCCGATGCCGACCTGCAGGGCGCGCTGAAGGCGATGCGGGTGGAGGATGCGCAGCGTGGCTGACAAGGTTCTGGATAGTTCGACATTGATCGCGTTCATCCTGGGGGAACCGCATGGCGTCGACGAGGATGACATATTAGCCGACGCGTCGATCAGCAGCGTCAATCTGTCCGAAGTGATCGCGACCCTCGTGCTCAAGGGGACGCCAGAAGAGCTTGCGATCGAGACGGCCGGGGATTTTGGCCTCAAAGTGCTCCCGTTCGATGCCAAGGCGGCGGCGATCGCCGGCACACTCATTGCAAAGGCGCAACCACTCAATATCGGCTTTGGCGATTGCGCCTGCATCGCGACAGGCATGGCGCGAGGCGCGACCATCTATACGGCCGACCGCGACTGGCTGAAACTCGGTAGCGACGCAGACATCAGGCTGATCCGATAGCGATGGCGCGCGACCTCCTCCCTCTCTCGGCCGATCTTCCGGCGGACCTGCTGGCGGAGATCGAGGGCGCACGGGATACGCTGGCAGCGTCCAAGGCGGGCTCGACTCACAAGGCCTATGCGTCCGACTGGGTGCGCTTCTGCGCATTCTGCGATGCGCGCAACGTCGAGGCACTGCCGGCGCATCCTGACATCGTTGCCCTGTTCGCCCATGTCGAGGCCGAGGCGGGAATCGCGCCGGTGACGATCGGCCGGCGGGTTGCCGCCATCAACCATCATCACAAGGAGGCGGGCTTCCCCTCTCCAACCGCGCGAGACGCCGCCGGCGTGATCGCCACCATGCTCGCTGGCGTCCGCCGCAAATATGCGCGGCGCAAGGAGCAGAAGGCGCCGGCCGAGGCGGATGTGCTCAAAGCCATGCTCGCGACGATCGAGGGGATGGGGCTCCGCGCGCTGCGCGACCGGGCGATCCTGGCTGTCGGCATGGCCGGGGCTTTTCGGCGGTCGGAGCTCGCAGCGATGCAGCTCCCGGATCTCGCATTCGCGCAATCGGGCCTGCGTATTACCATCCCGCAGTCCAAGCGCGATCAGGAGCAGGTCGGCCAGGTGATCGCGATTCCGGAAGGACGGATCATCCGGCCCGTCAATCTGCTGAAGCACTGGCTCCATGCAGCGGGGCTGAGCGGCCTGGATCCGGCTACCGGCAAGCCTCGGCAGGGAGCGGTGTTTCGACGGCTGACCCGCTCCGATGCGCTCACCGACAATCCAATCACTGACAAGACGGTCGCAAGACTGGTAAAGACCGCTGCGGCAGCGGCGGGTCTCGACCCTTCGCTATATTCCGGGCATTCGCTGCGGGCTGGCTTTCTGACAGAGGCAGCGTCGAAGCGCGCGAACCTGTTCAAGATGAAGGACCATTCGCGGCACAAGTCGCTCGACACGGTCGCGGACTATGTCCGCAGCGCATCGATGTTCGAGGATCATGCGGGCGAGAAATTCCTTTGATATCGAAACAGCTTAACATGCCGCAAAAGCTTGCCTAAAAATCAGGCAGAAGATCCCGTATAGCAAGATGGCCCGGCGAACGGATCACCGGGCCACCGAATTTCAGCCGGACGCGGGGTCACGTCTTGTTGACGACGTCCTTCACGGCGCCTTTTGCCGCACCCTTGGCCTTCTGCAGATCGCCCTTGGCTTCCTGGGCGTCGCCTTCAGCCTTGATATCGGGCCGGTCGAGTGCTTCGCCCGCGGCGCGCTTCGCCTTGCCGATGGCCTCGTTGGTATGGCCTTTGATCTTGTCCGTCATCTCACCCATGGCATGTCTCCAGAATAGTTGATGCTTGGAGGAAGAACGCAGCAAGACGGATAAAGGCTGCGCCCATATACGACGAACCGTTCGGCCGAATGATAGGGCCGAAGTTCTCAGCGCCAATGTGTTGCGCCAAAGTCCCATGATTGCGGTTATTGCATGCGCCCCCCGCCAGCGCGGAAACTCGATCCCAATGTGCGAGTTTCGAGGCGATGGCATCAGAAGCAAGCGCGCGTCATCGGCGATGGATCATCAGGGGAATTGCTGCGACGGTCTTGCTCGGTTGCATTGCGCTGATTGGTCTTGCGGCATTTCCCTTCGGCCTGTTCAAGGACGCAATCGCTGGCCGGATCGGCTCGGCGCTGGGCACACAGGTCTCGATCGGCTCAATCGAGCGGCGGGAATGGCTGTCCTTCACCCCGACCATCGTGTTGCGGGACATTGCCGTCAAGCAGCCCGCATGGGCCGGCAAAGGCGACATGGTGCACGCCAGGACCATCGAAGCGAGGCTGCCAATCCTGCCGCTTCTCGTCGGGCGAGGCCCGCAGCCTGAGGGCTTCGTCGCGCATGGGCTGACCGTCGCGCTCGTACGCGACGCGAAGGGACGCGCAAACTGGCAAGGCCAGGACAAAGCGGACGATGCCAGGGATGATGCGGGGACGGGCCTTGAACGGCTCACCATTCCAGATGGCCGGATCACCGTGCGCGATGACAAGCGCTCTCTCAATCTTGCGGGCAGCTTTGTGTCGGACGCTCGCGGGTTGCGGGTCGACGCCGCCGGAAAATTCCATGAGGCGCCAGCCCGGATGACGTTGCGTGGAGGCCGGATTGCCGATTTGCCCCCCGAGGCGCCCTATCCCTTGCGCCTTGAACTGCGATCACCGCTCCTCAATCTCGCGGCCAGCGGGCAGAGCCGCGGCGCGCTCAATCTGAAGGCGATGACGCTCGACATTCATGCGACTGCGCCGAACCTCAAATATCTCGACGATGTTATCGAGGCAGGCCTTTTTGGGACACGCGCGATCGATCTGAAGGCCCGCGTTCGTCATACCGGGCGCGACTGGCATATCGAGCGCATGACAGGTTCGATCGGGCGGTCCAAGCTCGTCGCCAAGGCCGATGTGCTCAAGCGCGAAGGACGAACCAAGATCGATGCCGACATACATTTCAGTGCTTTCGATTTCGATGATCTGTCTGATGCCGAGGGCAAGGCGCGTGCGGCCACGATCGAAGCCAGGATCGGGCCGCGCGTCCTGCCCGGCACGCGCATCAATCTTGCAAAAGTCGGACCGACCGATGGGGTCATTCGGTTCCGGGCCGACCGTCTGCTGCTCGAGGGGTCGGCTTTCCGGTCGCTGAGCGGCGTGATCCGTCTCGACGGCAAGCTGCTCACGCTCGATGACGTCGTTGCTGGTATGTCGAGCGGCCGAATGTCGGGCAAAGTTTCGATCGACCAGCGCGGCGGTGCCGCCTATCCGATCCTGGCGCTGGACCTTGCGTTTCAGGACGGGCGCCTCGAAACGCTGATGGGATCACGCGATGCGACAGGCCCGCTGCGCGGACGCGTCGTGCTCAAGGGTGCGGGGGACACCATTCGTGAGGCGCTGGCCCGCGCAGACGGGCGCGCAGGGCTGCTCGTTCGCGGCGGGACGGTGAAACGCACCTTTGCCGCCGTGCTCGGGCAGGATCTGGGCAAAGCGATCGGAGCGGTGCTGCGCGACAAGGAAGCCGAGGTGCCGCTGCGCTGTCTGGCTATCGGCTTCGCCGCGCGAGACGGGGTTTTGACGCCCTCTCCTTTCCTCGTCGAGACGGGCATTTCGGTGGGCCAGGGTCAGGGCCGCCTTTCGCTTGCCGACGAGCGTATCGCGCTTTCGATCAAGGGACGGTCGCGTGACCCAAGCCCGCTCAGGCTCGCCGATCCGATCCAGGTGGGCGGGACCTTTTCCGCGCCGTCGCTCAGCGCTGCGGGCAAGCCACCCGGCAGCAAGGTCGGCGCTGGTTCTGTGCTTTCCGCGCTCGGCAAGTCGGTCGGTCGCGCGCTCGGGCTCGGCAAGGACAGGGCGCCCGCCGATGCCGCCATCCCTGCAGCCCTCGATTGCGACCGGCTCGGCCGACAGATCCTCTGATCGTTCATGAGCTGCGGCGGGGATGTGGAATTCCGCGCATAGCCGGGCGGCCACGGCCCTGCGCAGCCCCCTTGATCCGGATCCTGCTCTGTCGCTACGCCGTTCGAATAGCCTCTGTCATCGAAAAGAATCAGCATGATTTCGACTGCTCGCGCGACTGCCTCAAGAACTCGTCTGGACAGCTGGTCGCTGGTCGGCCTGCTCCTTGGCCTTGCCTTCTTCATTACCAGCGGCGCGATTGCCTATCGTAATGTCGCGACGCTGCGCGAGAATGATCAGGCAATTCGGCACACGCACGGGGTCCTGATCGCGCTCAATGACCTATTGTCTTCGGTCCAGGATGCCGAGACCGGGCAGCGCGGCTATCTTCTTACGGGAAGCGAACCGTACCTCGAGCCTTATACCGACGCCCGGCGCACAATGGCTGGCCAGCTTCGGATGGTGGCGGCCCTCACGAAGGATAATCCGGTCCAGCAGGAGAGCTTCGGGTCGCTCAAGCGGCACGTCGATGCAAAGCTCAGCGAATTGGAAGCGAGCATCGCGCTGCGCCGCGACCAGGGCTTCGATGCCGCCCTGGCCCTGGTCAGGAGCGATCGCGGCAAGACCGAAATGGACGCCATACGCAACCAGCTCGAGACGATGGCGCGCGAGGAATTGCGCCAGCGCCAGCTGCGTATCGAGGAAATGGCCAGCGCTTCCCGGGCGGCTGTGACCAGCGGTCTCGTGACGGCCGCGCTCGGCGCCGCGCTCACCATCGCCATATTCGTTCTGCTACGCCGCAACAGCCGCGCAAGGGCGCGGCAGGAATGGTTGCAGAGCGGACTGGTGGGCCTTTCCGAGTCCATGCGCGGCGAGAAATCGCTCGAAGAGCTCGGCCAGGCCATTCTTGCCTATCTGACACGCTATCTGGGATTCCAGGGCGGTGCTCTGTTCAAAGGCGACGCAGGGCATTTTCACAGGATCGCCACCATAGGCGTCCCGCCGGACGCAGACATACCGCTCGCCTTCAGCGCCGGCGAAGGGCTGCTTGGACAGGTCGCGGCGGATGGTCAGCCGATCATTCTCAGCGACGTCCCGGACCGCTATCTCACCATCGGATCGGCATTCGGCCGCGACCGCCCTCGCCATCTTGTGATCGGTCCCGCCCGAACAGACGAGAGCGTCAATGCCGTGCTGGAACTCGGCTTCTTCGAACCGGTCGGCCAATCCGCGCTCGATCTGCTCGGCGAAGCGTCGACCGCGATTGGCATCGCGCTGCGTTCCGCCCGTTTTCGCATGCGCCTGGAAGAAGCGCTCGACGAAACCCAGCGTCAGGCGAGTGAGCTGCAGGCGCAGAGTGAAGAGCTGCGCGTTTCGAACGAGGAGCTCGAGGAGCAAGGCCGGGCCCTCAAGGAATCCCAGGTGCGACTGGAGCAACAGCAGGTCGAACTGGAGCAGACCAACAGCCAGCTCGAGGAACAGGCGCAAACGCTTGAAAATCAGCGCGACGAGTTGGAGCGCGCCGGTGCGAGCCTGGCGGTCAAGGCGCGGGAACTGGAACAAGCCAGCCAGTACAAGTCCGATTTCCTCGCCAATATGAGCCACGAGCTGCGCACCCCGCTCAATTCGCTGCTGATCCTGTCCAAGCTGCTGGGCGACAATCCGGACGGAAACCTTTCGGACGATCAGGTCAAATTTGCCCGCACGATCGAATCCTCCGGCAATGATCTGCTCACCTTGATCAATGATATTCTCGATCTGTCGAAGATCGAGGCGGGGCATGTCCAGATCCAGCCGGAAACGGTGTCTGTCCAGCGTCTGATCGGGGATATCCGCCATCTCTTCCAGCCGGTCGCCGACGACCGGGCGCTGGCGCTGGAGATCGAACTTGCCGAGGGAAGTCCGGTTGCGATCGAGACTGACCGTATGCGCGTCGAGCAGATCCTGAAAAACCTGCTGTCCAACGCCTTCAAGTTCACCGAAAAGGGATCGGTTCGTCTCGAGATCGCGCCTGCGGGCGAAGAGGGTCTATCCCTCGCTGTCACCGATACCGGGATCGGTATTTCTCCCGACCAGCAGCGCAGTATTTTCGAGGCGTTCCAGCAGGCGGACGGCACGATCAGCCGCAAGTTCGGCGGAACGGGCCTGGGTCTGTCCATTTCCCGCGAACTGGCGCGCCTCCTTGGCGGCGCAATCAGTCTCCAGAGCGAACCGGGACAGGGAAGCACGTTCACGCTGGTTATCCCGCGCGCCTATGACCCTTCGCGTGTTGCGCCCCGCGAAACGGCCAGGCCTATGCCCGCTGCATCCGTTTCCAGCGCGCCGGCCGTGCCAGCTCGTCCTGCCTCGATCGCACCGGGCTGGTCGGTGGAGGATGACCGCGGCGCGATCGCCGACGGTCGCCGGCTCCTGCTGGTAATCGAGGACGATACGGTGTTTGCCTCGATCGTGCGCGATCTCTCGCGGGAACTGGATTTTCAGTGCATCGTCGCGGGCACGGCCGAGGAGGCCGTGAGCCTTGCGCAGCAGTTCCGGCCGAGCGCCATTGTCCTTGACCTTGGCCTTCCCGATCAGTCGGGTCTGACGGTGCTCGACCGATTGAAGCATGATGACGAGACACGGCACATCCCCATCCATGTCATATCGGCGGCGGACCATAGCCAGACGGCGCTGTCGCTGGGCGCTGCGGGTTATCTGCTGAAGCCGGTCAAGCGCGAGCAGCTCGCCGAGGTCCTGACCGGACTGCAGGAGAAGCTCGCGGCCCGCATGCGCCGCGTGCTCATCGTCGAAGACGATCCGGTGCAGCGCGATGCGGTCGCCCAGCTTCTCAAATCCAACGCCGTCGAGATCGTGGGCGTGGGAACGGCGGCGGAATGCCTCCAGGCGCTGCGAGAGCAAACCTATGATTGCATGGTCCTCGATCTTACCCTTCCCGATGCATCCGGCTTCGAGCTTCTCGAGACGCTGAGCCGGGAAGGCGATCACGGATTTCCGCCAGTCATCGTCTATACGGGCCACGATCTTTCGCCGGACGATGAGCAGCGGCTGCGACGCTATTCGAACTCGATCATCATAAAGGGCGCGAAATCACCCGAGCGGTTACTCGACGAGGTGTCGCTCTTCCTCCACCAGGTCGTGTCGGAGCTGCCACCCGAACAGCGCCGGATGATCCAGAAGGCCCGCCACCGCGACGCAGCGCTCGAAGGCCGGCGGATTCTCATTGTCGAGGACGATGTCCGCAACGTCTATTCGCTGACCAGCATCCTCGAACCACGCGGGGCGGTCGTGCAGATCGCGCGCAACGGACGTGAAGCGCTCGACGCGCTTGCGGCGTCGCTCGACGACCCGGCACGGACCATCGACCTCGTTCTGATGGATGTCATGATGCCCGTCATGGACGGATTGACCGCGACTGGTGAAATCCGCCGGGATCCTCGCTGGGCGAAGCTGCCTGTCGTGATGCTGACGGCCAAGGCGATGCCCGATGATCAGCAGCGTTGTCTCGAGGCCGGTGCGAACGACTATATGGCCAAGCCGATCGATGTCGACAAACTTCTCTCGCTCGTGCGCGTTTGGATGCCGCGCTGAAGGAGCCGTTATGCAGGGATCTGTCGAAGACATCGAGATCGACCTCCTTCTGGAGGCGATCTACCAGTTCTACCATTATGACTTCCGTCATTATGCGCGCGCCTCGATCAAGCGCCGTCTCCTGCAGGCGCGTGACAGGATGGGCTTTTCGAGCTTTTCCGCGATGCAGGAAAAACTCCTGCATGATCCCGCGATGTTACCGGGTCTGCTCAACTATCTGACCGTCCAGGTCAGCGAAATGTTTCGCGATCCGTCCTATTTCCGCGCGCTGCGGGAAAAGGTGGTGCCGCATCTGAAGACATATCCCTCGCTCAAGCTCTGGGTTGCCGGTTGCAGCAATGGCGAGGAGCTTTATTCGCTCGCCATTCTGCTTCGCGAGGAAGGTCTCAACCGGCGCGCGATGATCTATGCGACCGACATCAACCCGGACGCGCTGCAAGCGGCCGAAGCGGGTGTCTATCCGCTCGACCAGATCCGGAAATTCACCGAGAACCACCAGAAGTCGGGCGCCCGCTCGTCACTGTCCGATTATTATACCGCCGATTATGGCCGTGCCGTATTCGACAAGCGGCTGCGCGAGCGGGTGGTATTCTCGGACCATAGCCTGGTGACCGATGCGGTCTTCGCCGAGATGCACCTGATCTCGTGTCGCAACGTGCTCATTTATTTTGATCGCGAGCTTCAGGACCGCGCTATCGGTCTGTTCCACGAGTCGCTGGCGCGGAAGGGGTTTCTGGGGCTCGGATCGAAGGAGAGTCTGCGCTTCTCAGGCCAGGCAGCCGGGTTTTCCGATTTTGTGCGGGAGGAGAAAATCTATCAGCGGCGGGATCTGTCATGACTGAACGCCCTCAGGCCGTCGTTATCGGCGCATCCGCTGGCGCGGTGCAGGCCCTGCTGAAGGTTCTGCCTGCGCTCCCGGCCACCTACCCTATTCCCATTCTCGTCGTGGTCCATGTGCCATCCGACCGGGACAATGCGCTGGTGGGCTTGTTTGCCGACAAATGCCTTCTGAAAGTCAAGGAGGCCGAGGAGAAGGAGCCAGCGCTCGGCGGCACCATCTACTTTGCGCCATCGGACTATCATCTTCTGGTCGAGCAGGACGGAACGCTCTCGCTCTCTTCTGACGAGCCGGTTCATCACAGCCGCCCGGCGATCGACGTCCTTTTTCAGTCTGCGGCCGATGCCTGGGGAGAAGCCCTTGCAGGCATCATCCTGACCGGCGCCAATCACGACGGTGCTGCGGGCCTTCGCGCGATCGTCGAGGCGGGCGGAGCAGCGATTGTCGAAGACCCGGCCAGCGCGGAAATGCCGGCCATGCCTCTGGCGGCATTGGCAAGCTGTCCGGGGGCTAAGAGGCTCGGCCTCGAATCCATCCATTCCTATCTCCTTGAGCTGGTGGAAAAATGACGAGCACGAGCGATCCCATAAACTTTCTGCTGGTCGATGATCTGGAGGAAAATCTCCTGGCGCTGGAGGCGCTGCTCAAGCGTGACGGGCTGGCATTTCTCAAGGCCCGTTCGGGCGAGGAAGCCCTCGAGCTGCTGCTGACCCAAGATATCGCGCTGGCGCTGCTCGACGTCCAGATGCCGGGAATGGATGGCTTCGAACTTGCCGGGTTCATGCGCGGCAATGAGCGCACGCGTCATATTCCGATTATTTTCCTCACCGCGGGCAGCGCGGATCTGCAGCGCCGGTTCAGGGGGTATGACGCAGGCGCGGTGGATTTCATTCAGAAGCCCATCGAAGCGGACATTCTGCGCTCCAAGACCAATGTCTTCTACGAGCTCTATCGGCAGCGCAGCGAAATCGTCGCGCAGCGCGACGCGCTGGCGAGCATGGCCGACGCGCTGCAGGCCGCTGACCGGCGCAAGAATGAGTTCCTGGCCATACTTGGTCATGAGCTGCGCAATCCGATCGCGGCGATCGGCGCCGGCCTGCATCTTCTCGAACGCCGCGCGGGGACCGGGGTGGAAGGCGAGATCCGGGAGGGAATGAACCGGCATATCCGCCACGTTTCCCGGCTCGTGGACGACCTGCTCGATATAGCCCGGATCGATCAGGGCAAGATCTCCCTCAAGCTGGAGAGGATCTCGCTACAGGATGTGCTGGCCTTTGCTATCGAGGCGAGCCAGCCCCTTATCGAAAGCGGCGGCCACAGGCTCGTGCGCGACCTCCCTGATGCGACCATCTGGCTCGAGGCGGATTTCAGCCGGCTTGCCCAGATCGCGAGCAATCTTCTCAATAATGCCGCCAAATATACGCCGCCGGGCGGCGAGATCAGGTTGACCGCGCGCCGGAAGGGGCCATGGGCGGAAGTCGAAGTCGCGGACAACGGTATCGGTATTCCGCCTGAAATGCAGGAGAAGATCTTCGACCTCTTCGCGCAGGTCAGCAGACCGGGGAGCGATCGTCTGGATGGCCTCGGTATTGGCCTTGCACTGGTGAAGCAACTGGTTGGCCTGCACGGCGGGACACTTCACCTCGAGCGTAGCGAAATGGGCAAGGGAAGCGTGTTTCTCGTTCGCCTGCCTTGCGAGCCATGAGGGCGATCGGCCTTGGTTGACGGGTTGATCGCCCCCGATGACGCCGTCGGCGCTTTTCCGGAGAAGACGTCCGGTGCACGAGGCAAGTCGTGACCATGGCGGCAGCCCTTGCAATACTGCATGCGGCGCTGTTTCTCGCCTTTCTCGTTCATGCGCTGCTGCGCGACGACCTTAATTCGACCTCGCGCATAGCCTGGGTCCTCGCCCTGCTGCTTCTCCCGATTGCAGGGCCGATCTTTTACTATCTCTATGGTCAGATCCGTTTTGGAGGAAAGGAGGGTGCCGCCCACCGCGCCGCGGAAGCCGCGACACGGGACATTGTGCTTTCGAGTGGCGATGGCAGCGGTATCGGTGAGCTGGGAGCAGCTGCACAATTTGCGCGGGCCATAAACGGCTTCGGAGTGACACGGGGCAATCGCGCCGAGCTTCTCGATAGTCCGGACGCGCAGCGTGCTCGCCTGATCGCCGACATCGATCAAGCCCGCGCTTTCGTCCATGTCTTCTATTATATCTGGCTCGACGATGAGACCGGGCGGAGCGTTGCGGATGCGCTGATCCGTGCGGCCCGGCGCGGGGTCAAGGTGCGGGCTGGCGTCGATCAGATCGGATCGCATGCATTCTTGAAGTCGCGCACCTGGAAATCTCTTGGGGACGCCGGCATCGATCTCATGGTCGCGCTGCCGATCGGTAATCCGATCGCCATGATCTTCGCGCGGCGCCCGGACCTGCGTAACCACCGCAAGATCAGCGTGATCGATGGTCGCATCTGCCATTGCGGAAGCCAGAATTGCGCCGATGCCGCCTTTTCACCCAAGCCGCTTTATGCGCCCTGGGTAGACGTCATGGTTCGGCTCGACGGGCCCGTTGCCCGGCAGATGGATCTTCTGTTCGCGCAGTGCTGGTTCGAGTGCCACCCTCTCGATCTCAGGCCGTGGGACTATGAGACGCCCCCGTTCGATGGGGGCATGCCCGCCCAGGTCGTCGGCACCGGCCCCACGACGGGCAAGGGTGTCACCGCTCAGCTCATATCACGGATCGTGGGCGAAGCACGCAAGCAGATCCTGCTGACGACACCCTATTTCGTCCCCGGCGACGTTGTGGCCGAGGCGATCGCGGGCGCGGCGCGCGCAGGCGTGGATGTCACGCTCGTCGTGCCCGCCAGGAACGATTCCGGGTTCGTGGGTCCGGCAAGCCGGGCATATTATGGTCCGTTGCTCAGAGCCGGTGTGAAGATCATGGAGTTCAGGGGCGGTCTTCTCCATGCCAAGATCATCACCGTCGATGAAGACCTGGTATTCTTCGGATCGACCAATCTTGATTTCCGCAGCTTCGATTTGAATTTCGAGAACGACATTCTTTTGCGCGATCCGCAATTCGCCGCAGCCATGCAGGCGCGGCAGCGCGATTACTGTCTGAGCGCAGAGCAGGTCACAGCCGCCGATGTGAGGGCCTGGCCGGCCTATCGCCGGATCTGGTGCAATGCTCTGGCGACAATCGGGCCGCTGATCTGAACGGAACGCGCCAACTTTGATTCTGCGCAAAGCCAGCCTCGAAATCGAGGTCAACACTGGTGATAGACTTTCCGCACGGCGCGGGGAGAGCAGAACGGGAGAAGGCGAACATGGCAACGGCTCATGCCCAGGCTCTGGATACCAAGCATGCCGAAATCGAACGGCGGATCGCAGCGGAGATGCGGCGGCCCCTGCCCGATCTCACGATGATCCAGAAATTGAAGAAGGCAAAGCTGCGTCTCAAGGACGCGCTCTCGAGATCCTGATCTGATCTGCTGTGCCGGGGTGGCTGGCCGTGCCTGCGCTATGGCGCAAGCCGGCGTCGACGCTGGGCCAAATCTATGGCCTCGATCGCCTCGCCCGCGATTTCGCACTGGCGCTCGAGGCTCACCGGGCGGCCATGCAAATAGGTAAGGGCCAAATGGCCGTTCGGGACCGGCTCGAACCCGATTTCGACTGATCCGCGCGTTGCGCGGTGGTTTGAGAAATCGATCGTCCAGTCGGGGTTGGCGTCGGAGCGAGTCATGGCAGGCAGCCTTATCATCGCCGGGCTTAAGAATGGCCAAGTGCGATCTGACGAGAATCCTTCGACTTTCGTCGCATAAACGGCGACCGCTTGCCGGCGGAAACGACAAAGAGCGTTTCGCTGCGCTCCAGACCGTTCCGCCCATAAGCATAAGCCATGCTATTTTCTCCATGGCTTACCGCTGATGTCCCCTCACCTCTGAACGAGTAATGCGGGCCGAACATCGCGTTGGCCAAGTCCTTAGGTCAGCTTCCGTCATATATGCTGATCGAGGGCGCGGCACCGTAGCGCTCGACAGCGATTCTTTCGCACATCTTCCGCGCCTTTTCCCGCACCTGCGCGAAGTGTTCGCTTGCGATCTTTTCCGGCAGTCCCTCGACGATTCCGCCGAGATGGATCGATCCGGCGGAATGCATCGAAAAGGCGCGAAAGAGGTAGAGCGTTGCGAGCTCGTGGAGCGACTGAATCTGACCTTGAGAATGTAGCCACTCTTCCGAGGTCCCCGAAGTCGTGATCGTGAACATATGTCCCGCTGTGAGTGGCCCCTTCGCTGCGCGATGTCGAACCTCGTCTGGCGTCACGCCGGCGCCGACCACCCGGTCGATTTAGCCCTTGAGCATTGCGGGCGGCATGCCGAACCAGATGGGGTAGACCAGAGCGATCACGTCGCTGCCGGTGAGCGCGTCGAGTTCGGCGCGAACGTCCCGAGATAAGGAAGAGCCGCGCCGGTCGGGACGCTCTTCATTTTTGAGCAGCGGGTCGAAGCCCATCGCATAGAGGTCGCGGATCGTCGCTTCCTGGCCATATTCCCGAACCGCGTCGGCATAGGCATCCGCAACCGCGGCGTTGAAGCTTCCCGGATCGGGATGGGCGAGGATGATCGTGTGGCGTCCCCGCGCGGCTGGACTATCTGCCATCGCTTTGCTCCTTGTGATGCCGTTTTATGCTCTTCAGCCGCCCCTCGCCCTTCGGGAAATTACGCAGTCGGCAAGGTGGAGCGCGGGCGTAACCACTGGAGAACCATTTGGCACCAGCGCGCCTCTTCGGTAAAATCCCTAATAGGAACCGAGAGACGTCGGCCACAATGAACTGGCAATAGCGGAGGGGCCCGAAGCGCTGGATATCGGCGCGGCAAAACCTCTCCTAGCGCTGGAGAAAGATGTGAACCTCGAAAAATTCACCGATCGCGCCAAAGGCTTCCTGCAGTCCGCGCAGACGGTTGCGATCCGCATGAATCACCAGCGAATTTCGCCCGATCACATCCTCAAGGCGCTGCTCGAAGATAGCGAGGGCATGGCGGCGGGCCTCATTCAGCGGGCTGGCGGCAATCCGCAGCTGGCCGTACAGGAAGTGGACAAGGCGCTCGCCAAGATCCCGGCTGTCTCCGGCAGCGGGGCTCAGCAAAGCCCGGGGCTCGATAACGACGCTGTGCGCCTTCTCGACCAGGCCGAGCAGATCGCACAGAAGTCGGGCGACAGCTTCGTGACCGTCGAGCGCATGCTCGTCGCCCTGGCGCTTGCCACGACGACGCCGGCCGGGCAGCGCTGAAAGCGGCCAATGTTACGCCGCAGGCGCTCGAAGCGGCCATCACCGACCTGCGCGGCGGCCGCCAGGCCCATTCGGCGTCGGCCGAGGAGAGCTACGAGGCGCTCAAGAAGTATGCGCGCGACCTCACCGAGGCGGCGCGAGACGGCAAGCTCGACCCGGTCATCGGCCGTGACGAGGAAATTCGCCGCACCGTGCAGATTCTCGCCCGTCGCACCAAGAACAACCCGGCCCTGATCGGTGAGCCGGGCGTCGGCAAGACCGCGATTGCCGAGGGATTGGCGCTGCGCATCGCCAATGGCGACGTTCCCGAAAGTTTGCGCGACCGCAGGCTGATGGCCCTCGACATGGGCAGCCTGATCGCAGGCGCAAAATATCGCGGCGAATTCGAGGAAAGGCTGAAGTCCGTGCTCGACGAGGTGAAGGGCGCCGAGGGCGACATCATCCTGTTCATCGACGAGATGCATACGCTGATCGGCGCGGGCAAGGGCGAAGGGGCGATGGATGCCTCGAACCTCCTGAAGCCCGCGCTGGCGCGCGGCGAACTGCATTGCATCGGCGCGACCACGCTCGACGAGTATCAGAAATATGTAGAGAAGGACCCTGCGCTACAGCGCCGCTTCCAGCCGGTGTTCGTCGGCGAGCCGACGGTCGAGGACACGATTTCGATCCTGCGCGGCATCAAGGAGAAGTACGAGCTGCACCATGGCGTGCGCATCGCCGACAACGCGATCGTCGCGGCGGCGACGCTGTCCAATCGCTATATCGCCGACCGCTTCCTGCCCGACAAGGCGATCGACCTGATGGACGAGGCCGCGAGCCGCATCCGCATGGAAGTGGAAAGCAAGCCCGAGGAAATCGAAGGCCTCGATCGCCGGATCATCCAGCTCAAGATCGAGGAACAGGCGCTCGCCAAGGAAACCGACCAGGCCTCCAGGGATCGACTTGAAGCCCTTCGCGAGGATCTCGCCAATCTGGAGCAGCAGTCGGCCGAACTGACCACCCGCTGGCAGAATGAGCGCGACAAGATCGCGTCCGAAGGCAAGATCAAGGAGCAGCTCGACGCGGCGCGCGTCGAGCTGGAACAGGCGCAGCGGGCCGGCGATTACGCCAAGGCGGGTGAACTGACCTACAGCCGCATCCCCGCGCTGGAAAAGAGCCTCGAGGACGCCCAGGGCCAGTCGAACAATGCCCTGCTGCGCGAGGAAGTGACCAGCGAGGACATCGCCGCCGTCGTCAGCCGCTGGACGGGTATTCCTGTCGACCGGATGATGGAAGGCGAGCGCGACAAGCTCTTGAAGATGGAGGAGGTCATCGGCAAGCGGGTGATCGGCCAGAAGGACGCGGTCCTCGCCGTATCCAAGGCTGTTCGCCGCGCACGTGCGGGCCTGCAGGACCCTAACCGCCCCTTGGGCTCCTTCTTGTTCCTCGGCCCCACGGGTGTCGGCAAGACCGAGCTCACCAAGGCGCTCGCGGGCTTCCTGTTCGACGACGATGCGGCAATGGTGCGCATCGACATGTCCGAGTTCATGGAAAAGCACTCGGTCTCGCGCCTCATCGGCGCGCCTCCGGGTTATGTAGGCTATGACGAGGGCGGCGTGCTGACCGAAGCGGTACGCCGCCGGCCCTATCAGGTCGTCCTGTTCGACGAGGTCGAGAAAGCTCATGGCGACGTGTTCAACGTGCTGCTGCAGGTGCTCGACGACGGCCGCCTGACCGATGGGCAGGGCCGCGTCGTGGATTTCACCAACACCCTGATCATCCTGACATCGAACCTCGGCAGTCAGTTTCTCGCCAACCTCGGCGACGGCGAGGACGTGGAAAAGGTCGAACCGCAGGTGATGGATGTGGTGCGCGGGCATTTCCGGCCCGAGTTCCTCAACCGGCTGGATGAGATCATCCTGTTCCACCGGCTCGGCCAGGAACATATGGGCCCGATCGTCGAGATCCAGGTAGCCAGGGTGGGCAAGCTGTTGAAGGATCGCAAGATCACGCTCGATCTCACCGAGGCGGCGGAGCGCTGGCTGGGGCGGATTGGCTATGATCCGGTCTATGGCGCGCGGCCTTTGAAACGTGCAGTCCAGCGTTACCTGCAGGATCCGCTGGCCGAGAAGCTGCTTGCCGGCGAGATTCCTGATGGCGCAAGGGTCAGGATCGACGAAGGCGATGACGGTTTGCTGTTCGAGGTCGATGCAGGCCTCCGAGCGGATCGGCGTGAGCCGCAGGCTGCTTGAGCCCCCACCATCCCGGACAGGGCAAGAAACGATATGTCATTTCGTAAATCCGGGGCCATTGATGCAGTTGATCCCAGGCAAGGCAATGGCCGAACGGGAGGCGATCGGTCCGGCTTGAGCGCGACGGCACTTGCGATCATCAGGGGGGCATGAGGGTTGAGCAGTCCTTACGAAAAATTGGGGGTCGCGCCCTCTGCATCGGCGGAAGAAATCCAGAAGGCCTATCGCAAGCTCGCGAAGAAGCTTCATCCGGATCTCAATCCCGGTGACAAGGCCGCCGAGGACAAGTTCAAGGACGTTGCCGGCGCCTATGATCTGCTGAGTGATGCGGACAAGCGCCGGCGCTATGATGCGGGCGAGATCGATGAAACGGGGGCCGAGCGCCCGCCCCAGCAATTCTACCGTGACTATGCGGGATCCGACTTTGGACGCTACGCCAGCGACGCCGGCTATGCCGATTTCGGCGGCAATGACGATGTCTTCGCCGACCTTTTTCGGCGCAATGCTGAGGCCCGCGCCAACCGGCGGGGGCAGGATCTGCTCTATCGACTGGCGATCAGCTTTGCCGATTCTGTCACGGGAGTATCGCAGCGGCTTACGCTGCCGGGCGGCGGCACGCTCGATGTGACGATACCGCCCGGGATCCTCGACGGGCAGACGCTTCGCCTCAAAGGCAAAGGCGCTGCAGGGATGGGCAAGGGAGGTCCCGGCGACGCGCTTATCGAGATCGAGGTCAAGCCCGATGCACGCTTCACCCGTGATGGCGACGACATCACCATCGATCTGCCCATATCGCTGAGCGAAGCGGTGCTGGGCGGCAAGGTGCGCGTTCCCACACCGACGGGCGACGTGACGATGACCGTTCCGGCAGGTTCCAACAGTGGCAGCACGCTGCGCCTCAAGGGCAAGGGTGCGCCGCGAGCGGCCGGCGGGAGAGGCGACCAGCTCGTGAAATTGAGGATCATGCTGCCCAAGCCTGGCGATCCCGAGCTCGAGCGCTTCGTCACGAGCTGGGAAGCGGGCAAGACCCACAATCCTCGCGAGGCAGTGTGATGATCGACCTAGAGGCATTTCTGGCGCGCACGGGCATTGAACTGCGGATGCTCGAACAGTGGGTCGAGCGCGAATGGCTGGTGGGCGAGCGGAGCGAGACGTCTCTCATCTTGACCGACGTCGATGCGGCTCGCGCCCAACTCATCCACGATCTGAAGCGGGATTTCGGCGTCAACGACGAAGGTGTCGAGATCGCGCTTCACCTTCTCGACCAGCTTCACGGACTTCGGCGGATAGTCGGGGACATGCAATTCGAGGCTGAAGCCGGACGGCGTTTGAACAAGCGGCGCCTGCGGCGCATTCGCTACGAGCGATACCGGACGCGCCGCTAACGTCCCTAGCGTGACCGGGCAGCTTGTTCGGGGCCGAATTTCAGGATTTTTTGCGGCCCTCGAACCCATGCATGCCAAACCACCACTGGAGAGCGATGATGGCGCCCTTCGCCGGCTGCAGCAGCCCGATCATCATGACGATCGCCAGGGGAACGATCAGCGCCATCAAGGCCGCGACGGAAAACTCGGTATCCTTGACGAGTGCGATGATAAGCGGCGCGAGGATGTGCCCGGTCAGGAAGATCGAGACATAGGCCGGGAAGTCATCCGCCTGCTGCGGTGTCCAGTCCTCCTGGCAGGATGCGCAGAGCGCAACCGGCTTCAGGAAGCGCTGGAACAGCTTGCCCTGGCCACAGCAAGGGCAATGGCCAAGAAACCCGCGGCCGATTGCGGCCCAGACCGAGCCAGGACTAGCACGGCCGCTTTGCTCGCCCGACTTGGCTTCGCCGCCTGCGAGCCGACGGCGCAACGCGTCGAAGGCATCGGGTTCAGGCATCGCTGAACTGGCGTGGGCCGGCGGCGCGGACGCTCGTATCAACGCTATCCTCGAACTGCCGGAAATTCTCGACGAACTGGCGCGCGAGCTTCTCGGCGGTGCGGTCATAGGTAGCCGGATCGGCCCAGGTCGTACGCGGGTCGAGAAGGGTGTCGTCGATACCCGGCGCGGCCACGGGCACCTCGAAACCGAAAACAGGATCGGTACGATAGGTCACCCCTTCCAGCTCGCCCGAGAGCGCGGCGTTCAGGAGCGCGCGCGTTACCTTGATCGGCATGCGCGAGCCTGTCCCGTAGCTCCCCCCGGTCCAGCCTGTGTTGACCAGCCAGCAGCGGACGCCGCCCCTGGCGATGCGCGCTTTGAGGAGATTGCCATAAACCGACGGGTGGCGGGGCATGAACGGCGCGCCAAAGCAGGTCGAGAAGGTGGCGGATGGCTCGGTGACACCGATCTCGGTGCCAGCGACGCGCGCGGTATAGCCAGAGAGGAAGTGATACATGGCCTGGTCGGGCGTCAGCCGCGCTATCGGAGGCAGAACGCCGTAAGCGTCCGCGGTGAGAAAGACGATATTGCGCGGAACCGGCCCCAGATTATCGGCACTCGCGTTAGGAATGAAATCAATCGGGTAGGAGCCACGGCTGTTCTCGGCGAGACTGTCGTCGTCGAGATCGATCGCGCGCGTTTCGGGATCGATGACGACATTTTCGAGAATGGTCCCGAAGCGCTTGGTGGTCGCGAAAATCTCCGGCTCGGCTTGCGCCGAAAGCCGGATCATCTTGGCATAGCAGCCACCCTCGAAATTGAAGACGGCGGTATCGGACCAGCCATGCTCATCATCACCGATGAGGGTGCGGCTCGCATCGGCCGAGAGCGTGGTCTTGCCGGTCCCCGAAAGGCCGAAGAACACCGCGGTGTCTCCGTCCGGACCGATATTGGCCGAGCAATGCATCGGCATGACGCCCCGTGTCGGCAACAGATAATTGAGAATACCGAAGACGGATTTCTTCATTTCGCCCGCATAGGCCGTGCCGCCGATGAGGATGAGCTTCTCGCTCAAATTGACTGCGACGACGGTTTCGCTTCGGCAGCCATGGCGCTCGGGATCGGCGCGAAAGCTTGGCAGATCGATGATCGTGTATTCCGGCGCGAAGGCGACCAGCTCGTCGGCGCTTGGACGAACCAGGAGGGTGCGCACGAAGAGGCTGTGCCAGGCCAGTTCGGTGACCACGCGCACATTGATCCGGTGCTCGGGCTGCGAACCGCCGAAGAGGTCGGCGACGTAGAGCTTCTCTTTTTCGTCGAGCGCCGCCGCGAAGTCCGCCTTGAGGCACGCGAAACTCTCGGGGCTCATCGGTACATTGGTCTTGCCCCACCAGACGCTCGCGTCCGTCTCGGCATCACGGACGATGAATTTGTCCTGGGCCGAGCGGCCGGTATGCTTGCCGGTCGCCACCACGAAGGGTCCATCCGTTGCAAGCAGACCTTCGCCGTTGCGAATCGCTTCCTCGATCAGCTGGGGCGTGCCCAGGTTACGCAGGATCCGCCTGTCTTGCGCGATCGCTGTCTGAAGGGACAGGGCATATGGGTTTGCCATTTCGTGAAGCTCCTCTGGACGGGCAACTCCGACCAGGAGAATCCCTGAATATCCATCTAGCATATGCATGATATGAGATGTAAGATTGTAATTTGATGTCTCATGCATCATGGAGCGACTATGATCACCTCTCAGCAAATGCGGGCTGCCCGCGCGCTTCTCGGCATCGACCAGCGTCAGCTTGCCGCGCTTTCAGGGGTATCGCTGCCGACCATCCAACGGATGGAAAGCTCCGAAGGTCAGGTGCGCAGCGTGGTGGATACGCTGGTGAAGGTCATCAATGCACTCGAGGCCGCCGGAATAGAAATCATCGGCGAGAATGCGAGCAGCCACGGCGCGGGCCGGGGCGTGCGGCTCAAGGAAACGGCGGAAGGCCGCCAGCCGAAGCGCGTGCTTTCGGTGCTGTTCGATCAGGCCGAGGCGCCGCAGGCGGGCGACAATGGATCCTAGAGCCGGGCTGACCGCCTTTACGCCCAAGCTTTTCACGGTCCTGGGAGAAGGTTATTCGCTGAGCCGGTTCCGGCGTGATGCCATCGCCGGGTTGACCGTGGCGATCGTCGCGCTTCCGCTCGCCATGGCGCTGGCGATCGCCAGCGGTGCCTCGCCTGACAAGGGCCTCGTGACCGCCGTCGTCGCGGGCTTCCTGATTTCGGGGCTCGGCGGTTCGCGCGTGCAGGTGGGTGGCCCGACCGGCGCGTTCGTCGTGGTCGTCTTCAACGTGATCGCACAGCATGGCTATGACGGTCTGCTGCTCGCCACCCTCATGGCGGGCGTCATGCTCATCGTTGCGGGATATTCGGGCCTCGGCAGCCTTGTTCGCTTCATTCCGCAGCCTGTGGTGATCGGCTTCACTGCCGGCATCGCCGTCATCATCGCGTCGAGCCAGGTGAAGGATTTCCTGGGCCTGGCGATGAAGGTCGTGCCGGCCGACTTCATTGCGAAATGGGCGGCTTATCTTGGCGCAATGGGCAGTGTGCAGAGCGTGACGTTCGCTATCGGTGCAGGCTCGCTCGCACTGATCATGGTGTTACGCAAGCTGGCACCCAGATGGCCTGGTTTCCTGATTGCAGTCGTCCTGGCAGCGCTGATCGTGGCGCTCTTCCATTTGCCCGTGGAAACGATCGGGTCGCGCTTTCCGGATTTACGCAGTGGGTTGCCGACCCCTGCCCTGCCGGACATTTCGCTGGCGAAGATCCAGGCGGTCATGTCGTCGGCGTTCACGATCGCCTTTCTGGCGGGAATAGAGGCGCTCCTGTCCGCCGTGGTCGCGGACGGCATGATCGGCTCTCGGCACCGTTCGAACCAGGAACTGGTCGGCCAGGGGGCCGCCAACATCGCGTCCGCCTTGTTCGGCGGCTTGCCGGCGACGGGTGCCATAGCCCGGACGGCCACCAACATCCGCGCCTGCGCCCTCACGCCCGTGGCGGGGATGATGCATGCCGTCTTCCTGTTACTGTTCATTCTTTTCGGTTCGGCGCTGATGGCCTTTGTCCCGCTCGCCGCGCTCGCGGCGATCCTGCTGATCGTGGCGTGGGGCATGAGCGAACATCACCGTTTCCTTCAGCTTCTACGCATGCCCAACGGCGATCGCATTCTGCTATTGCTCACGTTCGGGTTGACCGTCCTCGTCGATCTGACGGTTGCGATCGGCGTCGGCGTGACGCTGGCGTCGCTGCTTTTCATGATGCGCATGAGCGCAACGGTCGAAATTGCCTCCGACGGGCGAGCAGATCAGCTTGACGAGGAAGGCGACGAAATCGGTCAACGCGATGCCTTGCCCGAGGGCGTCGAAGTGTTTCGGATCGACGGTCCGATATTCTTCGGCGTGGCCAACGAGCTGCTCGACACGTTGCGGCGGATCGGCCGGACCCCCCGTATCGTGATTCTGCGCATGCGGCGGGTACCGCTTCTCGACGCCAGCGGCGTGACGACGATCGAGGAAATCGTCCGGCAGGCGGCATCGGCAGACACGCAGATCATCTTCTCTGGTCTCAGACCGCAGCCCGAGGCGATGCTCGACCGTGTTGGCCTTGGCGCCAGGAGCGGACGGGCCATTCTGTGCGAGGACTATCCCGCGGCGCTGCGCATTGCCGCCGCCATCGTCGCGGCGCCCCGATCGGGCGCGCATCTAAACTGACCGCTTACGACAGGGACTTCCAGATGAGTGAAACGAGCGATGATTATGTCTATGACGAAGCCTCGGGCGAATGGATCACCGCGGCCGAGGCGGCGTCCAACGCCGCAGCCGACCAGCAGGCCGAAGTACGCGATGCAGTCGGTAACCTGCTTGCCGATGGCGATAGCGTCATCACGATCAAGGATCTGAAGGTCAAAGGCGCGGGTCAGACGCTGCGCAAGGGCACCGTGATCAAGTCCATCCGACTGACGGGAGACAGTCAGGAAATCGATTGCCGCTACGAGGGTATCAAGGGCCTTGTTCTAAGGGCCGAGTTCGTCCGCAAACACTGAGTGTCAGCGCGAACGACAGAAGCGCTCGAGGCGTCGGGGTTCCTTGCAGGCCCCTTTGCCTGCAGGACCCCCGCCCCTGAGCGGCTACCTTCTTATGCTGCCTGCGCCTTGCGCGCAGCAATCATCTGCGCGACCTCGTCGAGCATCGCGAGCCGTTCCTTTTTCAGGGTCTCGAGCCGCTCGTCCAAACTGGCTTCGAGACCGGCTTCGATCCGGGCGATTTCGCGCGTCGTATCGTGATAGCGGTCGGCGACGTCCCGATAGCGGGCGTCCTGCATCTTGAGGACATGCAGCGTATCTGCGTCCTGAGGGAAAGCGGCATGGAGATCGTGACCAAGTTCACTCATGAAGGGCTCCGTTTCTGGCGTCGCCTGACGGATTGACCCGCCAGCTATGCTTGTTGTGTCGCAAAAGCCTAGGGCGACGCAGCAGAGGGGTCGTTACGGGTTGTTCCTTAGTTGGCCTGGAACATGGTTCAGGGTCAAATCGCCCCGTTAGGGCTCACTTTGGCGCCGTTGCGGCCTGCCGAGGCCTTATCCGAAAGGCAGGCTCGCCTGCCGCATTGGCGGCGCTACGGTCGCCGGCGGGGAATGGGGCTGCAGGAGGCGGCGCGCCACCGGCGTCAGGGTGTAGACAGCCTGCCGCTGCGCGCCTCGATTGTGATGATCCACGCGGTAGCCCTGATAATGGCGGACAATCATGCCGGCGCGCACCAGATCCGAAACCGCGCGGCTGATATTGGTCTTGCTCGAGGTGCGAATGCGCGCGCGTGTTTCCGCTTCCACGACACGCTCCGCCTCCTCCGGTTCGGCGGGAAGCGATCCCGCTGCCTCGAGATCCCGTCGCACGCGAAGGGCCAGGGCGATCCTACCGGGTTCACGATGGCCCATGGGTGTGAGCGCATCGCAAAGCCAGTCGCGAAGCGGGATCAACGCCCCGCCCTGGACCACATCCGGGCCGGCGCTGCCATTGGGTCGCGCTGCCCTCGCGATCAGGTTCAGGACCATGAAGGCATAGCGTGGCCGCGCCGAGTTGTGGGCCAGGATCTCGAGCAGGCCCGCCATGTCGAGGGGGGTGTTGTCGGGCCGCGCATGAAGGGGTTCATGAAGCATGGAAGAATCATGCATAGCCAGAACGAAAAGTGAATCCCTTCATGCGCGGCTTGTCGTTTTTGTCGTGTATGACACTTTGCCTCGCGGTAAAGTGTCATAGATGAGCCTTTATACAGATGGTGGTACGAGGCGGCGTCTTCAGACAGCACAGTGTCGGTCAGATAAGGCGCGTTGCGACGTACCGATGGCTCGTGACGAAGGAAGCCATGCCGCCCCGCTCTGCCGGAGTATTCAGCCGTTGACGATGGTGCCGCCATTGGGATGGAGCACCTGCCCCGACATGTAACTCGAATCCTCGCAGGCAAGGAACAGGAAGGCGGGCGCGACTTCATTCGGCTGGCCGGGTCCACCCATGGGCGTGCTTTCGCCGAAATGCTCCAGTTTCTCGGGGCTCGCACCGCCGCAGGGATTGAGTGGCGTCCAGATGGGTCCGGGCGCGACAGCGTTCACGCGGATACCGTCACCAACCAGATTCTCCGACAGCGACCGGGTGAAGGCAGTGATCGCGCCCTTGGTCGCGCTATAGTCCAGCAGTTCGGCGCTGCCCTGATACATCGTCACACTGGTGCAATTGATGATGGCGGCGCCCGGCTTGAGATGCGGGCGTGCAGACTGCACGAGAAAGAACATGCTGAAGATGTTGGTCTGGAAGGTGTGACGAAGCTGCTCCTCGCTGATGTCGGTGATATCCTTGTCGGGATGCTGTTCGCCAGCGTTGTTGACGAGGATGTCGATCCTGCCGAACGCCTTCAGTGTCTGGGCGACGACATCGTCGCAAAACGCCTTGTCACCAAGGTCGCCGCGAATGGTGATCGCCTTGCGGCCTTCTTTCTCGACGATGCGCTGGGTTTCTGCCGCATCGTCATCTTCCAGCAGGTAGACGATGGCGATATCGGCGCCCTCTCGCGCATAGAGTGCAGCGACCGCCCTGCCAATGCCGCTGTCGGCGCCTGTGATGATCGCGACTTTTCCGGCTAGCCGGTCGGACCCGGCATAGCGGGGCTGCCATTGGGGCTTGGGCGAGAGTTTGCTTTCATGACCGGGCAACGCGTCCTCATGGATTCTCTCGGCGGTATCGCTCATCAGCTATCTCCTTCAGCGCAAAGAACCCATCGATGGCTCAGGAGTTCTCCCCGCAGTGAACGGGCGGCCGCATCTCGCGGCCGCCAGAACCTGAAAAGGAATGATCGATGGCGCTCAAAGCTCTGGCGCTCAACTGCACCCTCAAGGCAGATACCGGCGAGGACAGCTCGACCGACGTCATGATCGGCGTCCTGGGACAAGCTTTCGGGAAGAAGGGCGTCACCGTAAGCGAGACCGTCCGGGTCGCTGCGCTCGATATCAAGCCGGGCGTGACCTCCGATGAAGGCGATGGCGACGCCTGGCCGGCGCTGCGCGAGAAAATCCTGGCGCATGATATTCTCATTTTCGGCGGCCCCATCTGGATGGGCCAGATCAGCAGCGTCGCCAAACGGGTGCTCGAGCGTATGGATGCGTTCCTGTCCGAGACTGATGACGAAGGCCGCATGCCGAGCTATGGCAAGGTGGCGGTGGCGGCGATCGTGGGCAATGAAGATGGCGCGCATTTCTCGTCTGCCCAGCTCTTCCAGGCGCTGAACGATGTCGGCTGGACCATTCCGGCGGTCGCAGCCTGCTACTGGGTCGGCGAAGCGATGGGATCGACCGACTTCAAGGATCTGAAGAAGACGCCGCAAAAGGTGACCAAGACCGCAAAGATGGTCGCGAGCAATGCCGCGCACCTGGCCGGACTGCTGCAATCCACCCCCTATCCCGGTTGAGGCAAATGGCCGGTCTGTCGGGCAGGTTTCGCGAGAATATTGTCCTCTTTGGCGCCCTGTTCGCCAATGTCGGCATAGCTATAGCAAAGTTCGTGGCGGCCGCGATCAGCGGATCCTCCTCGATGCTGACCGAAGGCGTCCATTCGCTCGTGGACAGCGGTAACCAGGTCCTGCTGCTCTATGGGCAGGCCAAGGCGAAGCGTCCGCCCGATGCAACCCACCCGTTCGGCTATGGGCGCGAACTCTATTTCTGGGCCTTTGTCGTCGCGATCCTGATCTTTGCGGTCGGCGCGGGTGCTTCGATCTATGAGGGCTGGCTCCACATCGCCGAGCCCGAGCCACTGCGCGATCCGGCGATCAATTATGCCGTCCTTGCTGTGGCCGTGCTCCTGGAAGGCACGAGCTGGGCAATTGCGGTGCGCGAATTCAACGGCAAGCGCGGCGCGAGCAGCTGGTGGCAGTCAATTCGCCGATCCAAGGATCCAGCTGGGTTCATCGTCTTGTTCGAGGACAGTGCGGCGCTGATCGGTCTAGGCATTGCTGGCGTCGGCGTCTGGGCCAGCCATCATTATGGCGATCCCCGCATCGACGGCATGGCATCCATCGCCATCGGCCTGATCCTGGCTGGGGTCGCCGTCCTGCTCGCGCGCGAGGCCAAGGGGCTGCTCATTGGCGAAAGCGCGGATCCGGCCATCATCTCGGTGGTCTGGTCAATCCTCGACAAGCGTCCGCAGATCAGCGCGGTCAATCATGTGCGCACCATCCACACGGCGCCCGACGCCGTTTTCGTGGCGATCAGCGCCGATTTCGCCGATGATCTGCCGATGGGCGAAGCGGAAAGCCTGATCGAGGACATAGAGCGCGAGATGAAAGCCCGCGTGCCGGAGCTGACCTCCATCTATATCCGGCCTGAAAAGCAGGACGACGCAATCCGCCATCCCCCACCAATTTCCCTAAAGTCTCTCCGCTGAAAGCCGCTTTGGCGAGGTTCGCTTCGGACGCGTCAGAACTGCCTGAGACGCAGGCCGAGAAAGAGAAGGGACATACCCCGGAATATAAGACTGATTCCCAGGGCGAACCCCAGAAAGGCCAGCGCCGTGACCGGATCGGCTGCGAAAAGGAAGCAGCCGAGCACGATGTCGATCACGCCCATTACCGCAAGCCATCCGCGATGGAGACGGGCCGATGCGATCACCGCGAGCTCGGCGATGCCGCAGACAACCAGCCAGAAGCCGAGCATCCACGCGAGGGACAAGGCGCCCAGCATCGGGCTCGCGAGCATCGCGCCGCCTGTCAGCAGCGACAGAATGCCGATAGCGATGTCGATCCATCGGTTCCGCCAGCCTCGGCCCGAAATCCCCGCCCAGAGGACAAGAGCGCCCGCCGCGATGAGGACGATACCGACGATCCAGGCCAGCGCCAGACCCGCCATCACCGGTTGTAGGAACGGCATCAGTCCCAGCAGCAGCAGAGCGATGCCATAGCCGACGACCCATCCCCAGCCAGCATGGCCGGGTCGATCATGATCGCCAGCTATCCCATCGATCCGAGACCGGTAATCGGTGGCCATGATAATGTGCTCCGAGTTCAGCCATGCGCCAGGAAAAGCGGTACGGGGCTTTTTTCGAGGAGCGTGCGGGTCACGCCGCCGAACAAGGCTTCGACGAAGCGGCGGTGCCCGAACCCGCCCATGACGAGATAGTCGATGCTGCGGTCCCTGATCTCGGACAGGAGAATGTCGCCGGCTGAGCGGCCATGCGACTTTTCAAGACGGATGAGCGCATGGATGCCATGTTGCGACAGATAGGCGGCTGCCTCCCGCGCAGGCGTCTTCAGGGAGCCATCGTCGATTTCCACGATGATGACCGATTCCGAAAGCTTCAGGAGCGGCGTTGCGGCTTGCAGCGCCGCCATACTGGCGGGAGAGCCATCCCAGGCGACGATCGCCCGGCCGGCCGCATTGAAGCTGCGGATATCGTCGGGCACGGCGATGACGGGCTTGCCGGACTTGACGACGAGCTCACCGACAAGGTTAGCCATGTCCGGATAGGGAAATTCGTCCAGCTTGCGATTGACGACGATGAGATCGGCAAGACCCGCTGCATCGCTCAGGCATGGCGCAAGATCGCCGGTGACCTGCGCAATTTCCCAGGAAACATCCTCACGGTCCAGTCGCTCACGGATGCGGGATTGATTGACGTCTTCGCGGGCCCGCTCCTCCTGCAGGAGAATGGCGCTGCCGTCCTGACAATAGGGATCGCCCATGAGTGCAGGAAGAATTGCGACATCGAGACAGGTCAGATGTCCGTCGAGCGAACGCGTAAGGTCGAGCGCCGCCTGCAGGCGGGCCTCCTGGCCGACATCGTCGTGCAGCAGCAAAAGAATGTTCTTCATGGCCGTCTCCATCGCACTTGGCTTGTTGACCATCCTTCTGAGCCTGCCGCGTGCGGCCCGGTATTCGGGACTCTACGGATGCCGCGCCCCCTGCCCCGACCCTCGCGCCGGAGGCCTTTTCCGCCTTTTGAGATCGGATCTCATGATGATCATGCCGGGAATGAGCGGCAGCCAGAGCGTGAGAAGCCGCAGGAGCATCGTGCCGGCGAACGCCGGCTCGACCGGCGTGCCGAGCAGGCGAAGCGTCGCGACGGCCGTCGCCTCGAAACTTCCAAGGCCGAGCGGTATCGGCCCCAGCGTCGCGACGATCGACGCCATGATGAGCGCGATATAGGCGGTTTCGGGAGAGACCGGCTGTCCCAGCGCCCTCAGGCACGCGAAGAAGGATCCCGCATCGGCAAGAAAAATGAGGGCATTGCAAGCGGTGACGACCAGCAGGAGGCGGCGATTGGCGAGGAGTTTGGTAGGGGCCTGCGCGACCGAGCCGAGCAAGGCCCGGACCACGCCTATGCGCTCGAGACGCGGCGGCAAGGGTGCGCTGCCACGCTGCCGGAGCCAGAGCGCCAGTGATGGAATCGCAAGCGCGACAAGCAGGAACGTCGTGACGAGCCCTGCCATGAGAGGGGTTGCCTTGTCGTGCAGCCACAGCAGGCCGAGCATGGCGAGCGCGAAGACCGCATAGGCGGCGTAAAAGCCGATCATCGAGATCAGCAGCGCGGCAACGGCCGTGCCGCGCGCAACGCCCAATCCGCACAGCTGATCGACCAGCAGGATGTTGCCCCCCATGCCGGCGCTTGGCACGGCCTGGTCGGCGAAAAGCTTGCCGACGGCGATCCGGGCAAGCCGGGGGAGCGGCCGGGGTGTGCCCGCGGCTGTCAGGACGGCAGACCAGCCGGCAGCGACACTTGCATAGGTCGAAACCTGCAGAAGGACGGCCAGACCAAGCCAGAGCGGCTGCGCCCGCGTTATGAGGCGGCCGAAATTGCGAATCTCGCCGAAATGGAGAACCGCTCCGAGCAGGGCGGCGGCGATGACGACGCCGAAAAACCAGGACCGCCATCCGCCGCCTTGCGCGCCGGCAGGCTCGGCGCCGACCCTAGGCAGTTCATCTCCATCCATTGTATCAGCCCCTTCCGGGAGACTCGCCAACCCTGCGCCTTCCAGGTCCATCCGTCGTTACGTAGCATTGCGGATTGGGAATGTCGGGGCGATACCGCAGGCGGGTCTGCCGGTATTCCAAAGGGCTTGCCGGCCGAGCAGCACGAGCGCGGGCGCCCCTATGAGCGAAACACGATTCTGGACCTCATCCGCGCAGGCCGCGATCCAGGCGGTCGGCGGTTCACCGGCAGGATTGTCCGCACAGATTGCCGCCCAGCGCCTGGCGCAGGATGGACCGAACAGCCTTGGCTCCGCGCAGCACCGCCGGTTGCTGTTCGACCTGGCGCGGCGCCTCGCCAATCCGCTCGTCCTCATTCTGCTGGCCGCCTCGGCCGTTGCCGGACTGACGGGCGACCTTGTGAGCTTTACGATCATTGCAGCCGTGATCCTGCTGTCCACGCTGCTCGACATGATACAGGAGCACAGGGCCCAGAACGCGGCCGACGCCCTCCGGCAATCGATTGCGCTGCGCACACAGGTTCTGCGCGATGGCGCCTTCGTGGAGCAACCCGTCCAGGATCTCGTTGCAGGTGATGTCGTGGCGCTGAGCGCGGGTGATCTGGTTCCGGCCGATGGCATCATCCTTTCGGCCAACGCGGCGCAGGCGAACGAGGCCCTGCTCACCGGCGAACCTTACCCGGTCGAGAAGAAACCCCAGCCCTTCGACGCAGGACCGGGAGACGATGACACGAGCGGCGTCGTCTTCCGCGGCACATCGCTTGTCGCAGGATCCCTGCAGATGCTGGTCGTCGCGACCGGCAAGCGGACACGCCTCGGCGCAATCGCGGACGCGCTGCACGAGACTCCCGCGCCAACCGCATTCGAGCACGGCATCCACCGTTTGGGCATGCTGATCGTGCGCCTCACCATATTCCTCGTGCTGTTCGTGCTCCTCGCCCATCTTGCCCTCGGCCGCCCGCCGCTGCAGTCCTTTCTCTTCGCGATGGCGCTTGCGGTCGGGCTCACCCCTGAACTCCTCCCCATGATCATGACCGTCGCACTATCGCGGGGCGCGCAGCGGATGGCAGCCTCACGGGTGGTCGTGAAGCGGCTCTCCTCGATCCATGATCTGGGGCAGATGGACATATTGTGCACCGACAAGACCGGCACCTTGACCGAGGCCCATATCACGCTGGTGGGCCATCCGGGCCTCGATGGCCGCGATTGCGAGCGGGTTATCGAGTTGGCCGCTGTCAACGCCCGGTTCGAAAGCGGCCTCAAGAGTCCCCTCGACGAAGCCTTGCTTGAACATATGGCGGACAAGGCGCTCTCGGGCTGGACGAAGATCGACGAGCGGCCGTTCGACTTCGAAAGACGCCGGGTATCGGTTCTTGCCGAGCACGGCGCGGACCGCGTTGAGATCGTGAAGGGCGCACCGGAAACGGTCCTGGCGCTATGCGATCGGGCCCAGACGGCTGACGGCCGGACCATGCTTCTCGACGAAGCGCTGCGCAGGGAAATCATCGATCTGCATGATGCACGCGCCGCCGAGGGTCTGCGCCTGTTGGGTGTAGCGTGGAAGGCTGCTCCTGGGCGTACCCGTATCGAGCAGGATGACGATGGCGGCCTGATATTTTGCGGCTACTGTGTTTTTGTCGATCCTCCCAAGCCGAGCGCGACAAGCGCCGTTGCCCGGCTCGAAGCGGCCGGCATCGGGATCAAGGTGATTTCGGGCGATGCCGCCCCCGTGGTGCGCCATCTCGTGGGCACGCTCTCTCTTCCCGTCAATGGCATGATGACCGGCAGCGAGATCGCGGCGCTCAGCGATCAGGCGCTCGCTGCACGGGTCGAGGCGGTCGACATATTCGCCCGCGTCACACCCGATCAGAAGACACGGATCGTGCGTGCGCTGCGCGCAAGGGGGCACACGGTCGGCTTCATTGGTGACGGCATCAACGATGCGCCGGCAATCCGCGCGGCCGATGTGGGCCTCTCTGTGGACGGTGCGACCGACGTGGCCCGCGACGCCGCCGACATGATCCTGCTGGCCCCCGATCTCGGCGTGCTCGCGGACGGCGTGCTCGAAGGCCGGCGCACCTATGCGAACATCATGAAATATCTGCGCATGGGTACGAGCTCGAACTTCGGCAATATGCTGACCATGGCGGTTGCCTCGCTCTGGTTGCCGTTCCTGCCGCTCACGCCGGTGCAGGTGTTGCTCAACAACCTGCTCTACGATCTCTCGCAAATCGGCATCCCCCTCGATGGCGCCGACAGGGAGGATCTTGCAAAGCCCCATGCCTGGGACATGGCGGCCATCATGCGCTTCACCGCGATCATGGGCCCGCTCTCATCCCTCTTCGACATTGCGACCTTCGCCTTGCTCATCGGCGTCGCGCATGCCGGTATCGGCGAATTTCGTGGCGCCTGGTTCATCGAGTCCATGGCGTCCCAGATCCTGGTGGGGTTCGTGATCCGAACCAGCCTTCCCTTCTGGCGCAGCCGGCCGCATCGCGCACTCGTCGCCAGTGCGGTGCTGGGCATGGCGGGCGCTTTGGCGCTTCCCTTCGGTCCCTGGGCAGGGGTGCTGGGCTTTACCAGCCCGAGCGCGTCGCTCATCGCCGGGATAGCAGCGCTGATCCTCGTCTATCTGGCCACCGCCGAATGGCTCAAGGGTTATGCGTTGCGGGCTTCTCCTGCGCGAAGCCATAATATGCTGACTGCCGCCAACTTGGCCTAGCTGCTATTCGCTATGGTTTTGCCCATACGAATATGGCTTTCCGTCGCTCTGTCTTTGTAGCGTGCGTTCCGATCCGGCCAGAAGATCTCAGCCTTCCGAGCGAAGCGCTATATCCAATGGCATGAGCCGACGCAGACGGTCGAAATAGGCTGCACGCTCGGCATCGCCTGCCCGGAGCGCCGCCTGCATCTCGTCTACCAGATATTGCCCTGTCCGTCTGCCATGAAGCGCCGCAAGCCGCCGCGCCTCGCTCGCCTCATCATCGCTCGCGCTGTGCGCAGCCGTGACGGCGGCTTCGTCGTGTCGATCGTCGTGATGCATCGAACCTCCCGAACATGTCAGGAACTATGCAGACGAGGGTCCACGCGCTGCACTGCGTATTTTTACGGATGCGCAGCGCCCGAGCGCCCTGGCGCGCCGAAGCGGGCCAGGGCTTATACCGGGACTGTCAGTTGCTCCAGTCAGGCCATCAGTGCGAGAAGAGCAGCGGGAGGGCGGCGCCCGCGATCAGCTCGCGGGTGACGCCGCCGAGCACCATCTCGCGCAGACGGGAATGACCATAAGCGCCGAGCGCGAGCACATCGGCGCCGTGCTGACGGGCACCCTGTACCAGGGCCTGCGCATCGCTCTTTTCCAGTGCGTTGAGGGGCACGACATCGGCGGCAAAGCCGTGCCGCGCAAGATGGCGAGCAATGTCGGCGCCGGGATCCGAGCCATGACCCTTGGTCGAAGGGCGACCATCGAGCACGAGCACTTTGACGTGAGCGCCCGGCTTGGCGACAGCGGTCGCATCGCGAAGCGCGTGCGTCGCTTCTCGCGACGCATTCCACCCGAGCGCGACAGAGTCGAAGGTGCGAGGCTGATAGCCCTCGGGCAGGATGAGGACCGGGCGCCCCGATGCGAAGAGGATGCTTTCGATCGTTTCGCGCCGCACCGGGGGATAATCATAGGCCTCTGCCGGCCCGAAGAGAACCATGTCGGCGTAACGCGCCTGAACGGCGGCCTTGGTAAGCATGACACCTGGCTGATCGGAAATGGTGCGCACCTCGATGTTCGACAGGCGCGTACGCTCGGCAAGCCGCTTTTCCTTGATTTCGACCGCTTCTGCAAAGTCCTGCAGGATAACGAAGGGTGTTCCCCACATGCCGCCATAATCGCCCGTCGGAATGATCGAGAGCACCAGGAAAGTGAGCTTTGCATCGTGAAATTCCGCAAAACTCAGGGCATCCTTGATGAATTGCTCATCCTTGTCACCGGTATCGACAACCGCGAGCAGATCCTTGATCGCCATGCTGGCCTCCTTGCTGCTTTTCACCACTGCTAGCGAGAGGCCAACGATCGTTCATTCAGTTTATCTACGTAGTTGGGCACGGGCGCTCCGCGCCCAGTCTTGCCCCGAGGGCGCCACACAAGAGGGGCGTGAGATCGATGGCATTGCTCCCATGGGCTATGGCGTTCGTGGTCACGACGCGGCATCCCAAGCCATGGAGCGCCTGCTCGGCGCCCGATGCGAAAACGCCATGAACGGCGATACAGACGGGCGGCGCGAAGCCCTGCGCAAGGATTGCCCGCGCAGCGTCTGCGAGGGTCTCCCCGGAGGAAATCACATCATCGACAAGCACCGGGTTGTGTCCGCGCCACGCGTTGAGATTGGTCGCCTCGACACGGACATCGCGGTCCCCCCTGCGCGACTTGGAGAAAACAACATGCGGTGCGGCGCAGGCCGCCGCGATCGCGCCGGCCCACTGTTCACTTTCACTGTCTGGCCCGATCACCAGCGGGCGCTCGATATTAGTGCCGATCCAGTCCGCGAGAAAAGGGGATGCGCTGAGCGACACTGCATCGATCGTGTAGACGTCGCTCAGGCTGCGATAGCGATGGAGATGGGGATCGACGGTGATGAGGCCGTCGAAGGCTTGCGAGAGAAGATCAGCAAAGTGCCTGGACGTCAGCGCTTCTCCCACATGAAACCGCTGGTCCTGCCGCATATAGGCGAGGTAAGGCGCCACAAGCTCGATCGACCGCGCTCCGCCTTCCCTGAGGAGACGACAGGCGAACAGGAGTGGCAGTAGTTGCGCGTCCGGACGGGCGAGCGTGCAGATGATCGCGGCGGATTTGCCCTTAACGTCCGACATAAGGCGCACATAGCTTTCCTCGTCCGGGAAGCGGCGGACCTCCAGCGCGCCGAGCGCCCACCCGCCCCGCGCGCTGAGGCTGGCGGTGAGCGCTTCATTGCCTGGCATCGAGAATAGCATCGATCTCATCATGCAATGGCGATCATATCGGAATTTGCCTCGGCATAGGCCAGCGCATAGGCCATCTCACCCTGGGAATCGGCATGGAGACGCAAAAGCGGCTGCCCTGCGGCGATATCATCTCCCAGACGGACGGCGAGACGAAGTCCTGCGGCAGGCCGGTCAGGGGCGCCTGCCAGTTTTGCGAGGCGGCCGATCCGCCGATTGTCTATATGCGTGACGCGGCCGCTGTGCCGGGCAGCAATGTCCCGCGTCAGCGCGGCGCGAGGAGGCTCCCGGGCGCCGCCCTGCGCCGCGCGGATTTTCTCGAATTTGCGCCAGGCATCGCCCCGCGCGAGCGCGCATTCGGCCAAGGCCCTGCCGGCACCGGGAGCCGCCGCGCCTCCCAATTCGAGGATCGTGCCGGCAAGAAGGCAGGCGCGATCCTTGAGGTCAGCCGGCGCGTCGGGGAGACATTGCAGCACGGCGAGCACATCGAATGCCTCGAGAGCGGGTCCAACCCCGCGTCCCACCGGCTGGGTGCCATCGGTCTGAATGCACTCGACATGGATATCGAAACGGGCGGCGATCGCTGCGAGCCTTGCCGCGAGCTTGTCGGCAGCCGCGTTGCTGCGCACCTTGGCCGTCGGGCCGACGGGAATGTCGATCACGACATGACTTGCACCCGCAGCGATCTTCTTGGACAGGACGGACGCGACCAGTTGTCCTTCGGTGTCGATGTCGAGCGCCCTCTCTACGCCGATGAAGATATCATCCGCGGGACTGAGGCGGACGGTGCCACCCCAGGCGACACAGCCACCTTCGGCTGCGACCACTTTTTGCATCTGGGCCACGTCCAGATCGACGGGAGCGAGCGTTTCCATGGCATCGGCCGTTCCCGCAGGCGATGTAATCGCCCGTGACGAGGTCTTGGGCATGATGAGACCGCAAGCCGTCACGATTGCGACGATGATGGGGTCGGTTCCGGCTGAGGGCGGAATGACACCCTAAGCGCCGGCGTCCTTGGGCCAAAGGTACTCGCCAGTGAGGGGTGACTACACGAAAGTGACGTATCTGCACGGAAAGGGCGAACGGATAGCGAACGTCACGCGGCAAGTAGGGAGTTGACGGCGCGCAGCGGTCGCAAGGCGTCCGGATCGGGTTGATCTTCAACA
>NZ_RZUL01000005.1 GCF_004005485.1 Sphingobium algorifonticola | reverse complement strand
CGCCCGCCAGGCTCACCGTGCCGCCCGTGGCACCCTGCACCGACGTGATCGTCAAGGGCTGACCATCCACGTCGGTATCGTTCGCCAGCAAGGTGGCCGCAGGGATCGCCAGCGCCGTCTGATAGGCTGTGCTGAGCCCGCTGTCGTCCACCGCAACCGGCGCGTCGTTGACGGCCGCGATGGTGAGGCTCACCGTCGCCGTATCGCTGCCGCCCGCGCCGTCGCTCAGCGTGTAGGTGAAGCTGTCCGTGCCGTTGTAGTTAGCGTTCGGCGTGTACACGAAGCTGCCGTTCGCGTTCAGCACCACCGTGCCGTTGGTCGGCGCACTGAGCAGGCTGGTCGTCAGCGCAACCCCGTCGATGTCGGTATCATTGCCCAGCACCGATCCGCTGATCGCGCTGTCCTCATTGCCCGACGCGCTGTCGTTGTTGGCATTGGGCGCATCGTTCACGGCCGTCACATTCAGCGTCACCGTCACCGGACCGACCGAAGCTGTCCCGTCGCTCAGCTGATAGGTGAAGCTGTCGCTGCCGTTGAAGTTGGCATTGGGCGTGTAGACGAAGCTGCCGTTCGCATTGAACGTCAGGCTGCCGTTCGCCGTGCCCGACACCAGCGTCGCGCTCAGCGGATTGCCGTTCGCATCGCTGTCGTTCGCCAGTACACCGCTGCCCGCCGCAACGTTCAGGATCGCGTCCTCGGCCACGCTGTAGCTGTCCGCAACGCCCACCGGCGGCGTGTTCGCAGCTGTGCCCACCGTCAGGTTGACTTGCCCGATATCGACCCCGCCCGCACCATCGCTGATCGTGTAGGTAAAGCTCGCCGGACCCGAATAGCCCGCCGTCGGCGTGAACGTCACCACGCCACCCGCCAGGCTCACCGTCCCGCCGCTCACCGGCAGGACCGACGATATCGTCAGCGGATTGCCGTCCACATCGGTGTCGTTCGCCAGCAAGGTGGCCGCAGGGATCGCCAGCGCCGTCTGATAGGCCGTGCTGAGCCCGCTGTCGTCCACCGCAACCGGCGCATCGTTGACGGCCGCGATGGTGAGGCTCACCGTCGCCGTATCGCTGCCGCCCGCGCCGTCGCTCAGCGTGTAGGTGAAGCTGTCCGTGCCGTTGTAGTTAGCGTTCGGCGTATACACGAAGCTGCCGTTCGCGTTCAGCACCACCGTGCCGTTGGTCGGCGCGTTGAGCAGGCTGGTCGTCAGCGCAACCCCGTCGATGTCGGTATCATTGCCCAGCACCGATCCGCTGATCGCGCTGTCCTCATTGCCCGACGCGCTGTCGTTGTTGGCATTGGGCGCATCGTTCACGGCCGTCACATTCAGCGTCACCGTCACCGGACCGACCGAAGCTGTCCCGTCGCTCAGCTGATAGGTGAAGCTGTCGCTGCCGTTGAAGTTGGCATTGGGCGTGTAGACGAAGCTGCCGTTCGCATTGAGCGCCAGGCTGCCGTTCGCCGTGCCCGACACCAAGGTCGCGCTCAGCGGATTGCCGTTCGCATCGCTGTCGTTCGCCAGCACACCGCTGCCCGCCGCCACGTTCAGGATCGCATCCTCGGCAACGCTGTAGCTGTCCGCAACACCAACCGGCGGCGTGTTCGCAGGCGTGCCCACCGTCAGCGCAACGCTGGCGGTGTCCGTTCCCCCGGCGCCGTCGCTGATCGTGTAGGTGAAGCCTGCTGCACCCGAATAGCCCGCTGTCGGCGTGAACGTCACCACGCCGCCCGCCAGGCTCACCGTGCCGCCCGTGGCACCCTGCACCGACGTGATCGTCAAGGGCTGACCATCCACGTCGGTATCGTTCGCCAGCAAGGTGGCCGCAGGGATCGCCAGCGCCGTCTGATAGGCCGTGCTGAGCCCGCTGTCGTTGTTGGCGTTCGGCGCATCGTTCACCGCGTTCACGGTGATGGTGACCGTCGTGCTGGCGCTGTTTGCCGTCCCGTCATTCGCACGATAGGTGAAGCTGTCCGTGCCGTTGAAATTGGTGTTGGGCGTGTAGGTGAAGCTGCCGTTCGCATTGAGCGACAGGCTTCCGTTGGCCACACCTGACACCAGAGCGGCGGTCAGCGGATTGCCGTCCACATCGGTATCGTTGACGAGCACCCCGTTAGCCGCCGTCACGGTGAGGACGGCGTCTTCGCTGACCACATAGGCATCGACGATGCCAACCGGCGCGTCGTTCGCCCCGGCGACGTTGATCTGCACCGTGCGCGGTGCCGAGTCCGCGCCCGATGGGTCGCGCGCGACATATTGGAAGCTGTCAGTCCCCGTGAAGTTGGCATTGGGCGTGTAGACGAACCCGCCATTGGCATTGAGCGCAACCGAGCCATTGGCGGCGTTCGTCGTAAGGATCGCACTCAGCGTGTCCCCATCGACATCGGTATCGCCCACCAGCACGCCCTGGGCCGCCGCGACGGTGAGGACCGTATCCTCGCTCGCCGCATAGGGACCGTCCGCATCGGCAACGGGCGCATCGTTAACGCCCGCAAGTATGATCGTGACAGTCGTCGGCGCGCTATAGGCTTCGCCGTCGTAGGCCCGATAGCTGAAACTGGTCGTGCCGTTGAAGTTCGCGGCCGGAACGAAGGTGAAGGAACCGTTCGGGTTGAGCGTCAACGTGCCGTTCGACGGGCCGGAAACGAGCGCCGCCGTCAGCGTATCGCCGACATCGGCATCGGTGTCATTGGCCAGCACCCCTGCGGCGACACCGACCGTAAGCGTCGTGTCTTCCGTGCCGTTATAGCTGTTCGCCACGCCGACGGGCGGGGTGTTGTCGCTGGCGACCGCGATCGACACGGTTGCGATGCCGGACTCAGCAACACCGTCACTGGCACGATAAGTGAAGCTGTCGGCGCCGATATAGCCTACGTTCGGGGTATAGGTGAAGCTGCCGTTCGGGTTGAGCGAGAGCGTACCATTCACAGGTGCGGCGACCAGCAACGCCGTCAGCGGATCGCCATCGGGATCGATATCGTTGGCAAGGATGTCGGTCGCGCCGTCGGGAACCGTGAGCGTCGTTCCGGCCACGACATTATAGCTGTTGGCGTTCGCAATCGGGGCGTCATTCTGCGGATCGACGTCGATCGTGACCGTGGCAAGATTGCCGGGGCTGACACCATCGGTAGCGCGATAGGTGAAGCTGTCCGTGCCGGTGAAGTTCGCATTCGGCGTGTAGGTGAAGCTGCCGTTGGCATTGAGCGTCAGCACACCGTTCGACGGGCCGGACTGGAGCACGGCCGTGAGCGGATTGCTTTGCGGATCGCTGTCGTTCGCGAGGACGCCGGTGGCGGCGTTGATCGTGAGCGTGCTGTCTTCCGTTACCGCATAAGCGTCGTTGAGCGATTCCGGCAGGCCATCGGCACCACTTTGCGACCAGGTGCGATTGCCCTGGAACAGCACTTGGCTCCGCACGATGTTGGCCGGGCTGACGTTAAGCAGAATGACGCCGGTGGTGAAGGAGAAGGCGCTGGCGAGGCCGTCACGATCCGCCTCGACTATGATGTCGTCGGCGACACCGTCGGCATCGCCGTCGGCCACGCGGAAGCGGACATAGCCGCCCGTGAACGGATTGGTGGCGGGATCCCAGCCTGTGAACCAGCCCGTGCTCCAGCCGGTCAGGTCAAGGACATCCCCGCCTGCGCCTGCGGCGAAATCGGTGATGATCGATGCGGTATGCCCGCCCGCCGTGCCATAATACCACGCATAGGGGCTGACATCGAAATCATCCCGGTCCGCGCCGCCGGTGTAGCGATCGACGCCGGTATCGAAGCTGATGTTGACGAAGCGGTCCGCTCCATCGCCGCCGAACAACTGGTTCGTGCCCTGATAATCGTCGAAATAATCGTCGCCTGCACCGCCATAGGATGTGTCGTTGCCCTGACCGCCATAGAGATTGTCATCGCCTTCGCCGCCCGTGAGGCTGTCGTCGCCGGCATCGCCGCGCAGATCGTCACTGCCTTCACCGCCATCGATGACATCGTTGCCGAGATCGCCGTAAACGAGATCGCTGCCCGATCCGCCGAACACCTGATCATTGCCACGGTTGGCGTCGATCGTTTCGTTGCCAGCACCGCCATTGATGATGTCGTCGGCAAGCGACCCTTCAAGATTGGGGAACCAGCCGTTGTTGTCCGGCCGATCGCTGCCATTGATGGTGCGGGTCGCACCGCTCGGCTCCCAGAATGCGCCCTCACCAAAGTTGTTCGTGTAGAAATTGGCGGCGGTGAAGGCCGACGGTGTGGTGTTCAGCATCGTCACGAGCGTCAGCCGCTGCGCACCGTTGCTTGCGCCCGTGATATCGAACCACAGGCGGGTGTCGTCCACTGCGCCGTCGCCATCGCCATCGACGGCAGTGAGCCCCAGGAAGCCCGCGCTGAACGGATTTGTCGTCCCGTCCCAGCCGTCGAACATGCTGGTCAGGTCCTCCATGTCGAGGACATCGCCACCAGCACCGGTCTGGAAGTCCGTGATGCGGACATCGGCCACCACGCCGCTGTAGCGGATATACTGACCGTAAATGCCATAAAGGTCCGATCCCGCCCCACCGGTCAGGACGCGGCTAGTGGACTCCGCATATACCGCATATTGGAACCAGTCGTCGCCATCGCCGCCATACATGGTATCGTTGCCACGATAGTCGTAGAATTGGTCGTTGCCGGTGCCGCCGTAGAGCGTGTCGGCACCAGCGTCCCCTTCAAGGTAATCGTCACCGGCACCACCGGTCAGCGTATCATTGTCACTGCCGCCATAGATGGTGTCGTTGTCGGCGCCGCCATCCAGAGTATCTTGCCCATTTCCGCCGTAAATCAGATCGTTGCCCAACCCACCGAAGATCTGGTCGAACCCGGCCTCACCTGTCAGCGAGTCATCGCCCGCCCGTCCTTCGACGATGTCGTCGCCCCACTGGCCGTTGATGATATCGCCGGTGCCGAGCAGGCCCGCCGCATCGGGATCGCCAAAGATGGTGTCGCCATCATTTGACCCGTCGAAATCGTCGCGGAATGCCGTGCCGGTGATGGCGAGGCCAGCGGCCAGCGGATCGGGTCCGACGCTGTTCGGCGTGCCCGACGCGCGGAAATTGTCGATGCGCAGCGTGCTCGCCTGCAAGTTGGACAAGATGATAAGATCGACAAAGCCGTCACCGCCGCCGGTATAGTCCACCCGCAGCACCGTGTCCGCGCCGCGCTGTTCCAGTTGCAGATGCCCGCTGGTGAAAGGGTTCTGCCGCTGCGGATCGAAATTGTCGAAATAGTTGGTGTAGCCCTGAAGATAGAGGACGTCACCGCCCGGCCCCGCCTGGAAATCCGTGATGATATCGACGGCAGTAGTCGCGGCCTCATAGCGCCGATAATATAGCTCCACATCAAAGGTATCGCGCCCGGCACCGCCGGTTACCGTATCGATGCCGTTGCGATAGGCGAGGTCCTGGAACGTATCGTTGCCATCGCCCCCGAACAGGGCGTTGTTGCCCTGGCTATCGTTAAAGCGATCGTCGCCAGCGCCACCATAGGCCGTGTCGCCATCGGCACCGCCGTCAAGCGTATCGTCGCCTTCATCGCCATAAAGTGTATCGATGCCGGTGCCGCCATAGAAGTTGTCGTTGTCGGCACCGCCATAGATGGTGTCTGCACCACCGGCTCCCGAGAGCTGGTCATTGCCATCGCGGCCAAAGATCGTGTCGTTGCCGCCCTGACCATTGATGTTGTCAGCGCCGCCGACATCGTTGACGCCACCAGGGTCGCCGTAGAGCATGTCGGCATCGTTCGATCCGTCAAAATTGTCGTTGAACGGCGTCCCGCTGATCGTGATGCCGGTTCCGGTCGGGCTGGGGCCGACGTTATTGGGCGTGCCGGATGCGCCGAAATTATCGATCGTCAGGGTCGTGGCCGTCAGATTTTGCAGTACGATCAGGTCGACATAGCCGTCCCCGCCGCCGGTATAATCCACGCGCAGCACCGTATCGGCGCCGCGCTGTTCGAGCTGCAGATGACCCGTCGCGAACGGATTTTGGCTGTTGGAATCGAAATTGTCGAAATAATTGGTGTAGCCCTGCAGGAACAGCATGTCGCCGCCCGGCCCCGCCTGGAAATCCGTAATGATATCGACGGCTGTGGTCGCGGCTTCATAGCGACGATAATATAGCTCCACATCAAAGACATCGCGCCCGGCGCCGCCGGTTACCGTGTCGATACCGTTGCGATAGGCGAGATCCTGGAACGTATCGTCGCCATCGCCGCCGTTCAGAATGTTGGCGCCATCGCTGTCCCCGAAGCGGTCATCGCCCGCGCCGCCGAACGCCGTATCGGCACCCGCACCGCCGTCGAGATAGTCGTTGCCGTCTTCGCCGTTCAGAATGTCGCTTTCCGTACCGCCGTAAAGCTGATCGTCACCAACGCCACCGTTCAGCGTGTCAGTACCTGCGCCCCCGGAGAGAGAGTCGTTGCCCTGCTGGCCGCTCAGCACATTGACGCCGCCGTTACCGCTGATGCTGTTGTTATCACGCGTTCCGGTGACGTCGTAATTTGAGCTGCTGTTGGCGAGCACCTGAATGGTGCCGGTCTTGTTGATCGTGTTGGTGCCGTCGGTCAGCGAATAAGTGAAAGTGTAGGTGCCCGGCGCCACGCCGGTCGCGACGAACTGGAACCGGTTGTTGTCGGCGTTGAGCGTCAACGTGCCGGCCGACGGTCCGGTCAGGATCGCCGCTGTCAGCGTGTTGCCGTCCGGATCATAGGCATCGCGCTTCAGCCCGAAATCGGTGTCGCTGGTCGCCGTCGTATTGGTGGTGAGCACCAGGAAGGCATTTTCGGCCACCGGCGCGCTGTTCACTGCCGGGCTGGGATCGAAGAAGGTCGTATTGCTGCGCGTGAAATTGGCCGCTTCCAGGCTACCGATCGCCACATTTTCCAGCTTCAGCAATGTGACGAACTCGGCCTCGGTTGCGCCGCCGTTCCGATCGACCTGGAACAGGACATCATCGACCGCGCCATCGCTGTCGCTATCGGCTGCGATCAGCCGGAAATGGCCGGTCGAGAACGGATTCTGGCTCGTCGTATAGCCGGTGAGGGACGACAAGACCGTGTTGAGATAGACATAGTCGCCATCCCGCCCACCGGTGAAATCGGTAATGATGTCGGCCGCCCGTGCAGGGTTGGTCAGGCGGTCGGCGGCCAGGTCGATCCGGTCGCGCCCGGCGCCGGTAGTGATCCGGTCCTCCCCGACATTGTAGCTGACAGAATCGATATAGTCATCGCCTGCGCCCAGATTGATGGTGTCGGTGCCCGCATCGGTGGCCGTGGCATATTGCAGATAGACGGCGTCATTGCCTGCCCCGGCATCGATACTGTCGGTGCCGTTGTACGAATAAATGGTGTCGTTGCCGGTGCCGCCGAACACACTGTCATTGCCGGCCTGGTCATAGATCGTGTCGTTGCCGCTGCCGCCGAAGATCGTGTCGTTGCCCTCGCCGCCCTGCAGAGTGTCGCTGCCGGCATTGCCCGTCAGCGTATCATTGCCGTCGTTACCGACCAGGCTGTCATTGCCTTCGCCGCCGGTGATCGTATCGTTGAAATAGGAACCCGTGAACGACACCGGGCCGAAACCGCCCGTCGGGGTGACGAAACCCGAGGTAGCGTTCGGCGCGAAATAATCGGCACTGCGGATGAAGTTATAGCCATCGAACGCCGTCGGCAGAATGTTCGAAAACTTCATGATCGTCACGAAGTCCGCCGCATTGCCGCCTCCGTTGCGGTCAACCTGCAACAGCGTGTCGTCCGCCGCGCCGTCACCATCGGCATCGGCGGCCAGCAGACGCAAATGTCCCGTTGTGAAGGGATTGTCGCCTGCGGTATAGCCCTGGAAATAGTTGGTGACGCTGTTCAGATTGACCACGTCGCCCGAACGGCCGCCCGCGAAATCGATGATGGTGTCCGCGACCACCGCCGCATCGTCGTAAATGCGCGCATAGGCGTAGACGACATCGTTTCCGGCACCAAGGCTGATGCGGTCGTCAGTCCGGTCATAGCTGACATAGTTGACTTCGTCGTCGCCAGCACCGGCCGTGATCGAATTGATACCGGTCGCCGTTGTGGGGCCGTACGCCAGCAATATGTTGTCATTGCCCGCGCCGCCATCGATGACATTGGTGCCGCCACCTACATAAAATATGTCGTTACCGTCACCGCCATAAAGCTGGTCGTTGCCCTCGCTGCCGCCAAAATAATCGTAGAGGGTATCGTTGCCGCCGCCGCCGTAGAGAAGGTCGTCGCCCTCATCGCCATTCAGGCTGTCGTTACCTTCGCCGCCCGTCAGCGAGTCATTGCCCCGGCCACCGTTGAACGTGTCGTTGACCTCGCTGCCGACCAGCGTGTCATTGTCCCGCGTTCCGGTGAGATTGTTGGTGCCGAAACCTGCCGTCACATTGGTGCGGCCGCCCCCGGTGGGCGAAAACAGCTCGTCGCCAGTGAAAGCGAAGACTGCGCCGAATTGCGCGGGGGTCGTATTCAGAAAACCGACGACATCGGCCCAGCTGTTCGCGCCACCGTCCAGATCGACTTGCAGCATGACGTCATCGGCAGTGCCGTCGCCATCAAGGTCGCGCGCCTGCAACCGCATGTAGCCGGCGAGGAACGGGTTGCTGTCCCCAAGGCCGGTCAGATAGTTCAGACCAGTAATCTGAAGGCGGTCGCCGCCGGTCTGCGGACGGAAATCGGTGATGATCGGCGCGGGGCCGCCCTGTACGGCGGTGTAGAGAATCGATGCTTCGAACCGGTCGGTACCCGCGCCGCCGGTGAAGCGATCGCCTGCATCCGCCTGGCCGCTTTGATGCATGTCGAACGTGTCGGACCCGTCGCCGCCGAAATACTGGTCCGCGCCCGCGTCGTTATACAGGACGTCGTTGCCGTCGCCGCCGAAAACCTGGTCGTTGCCGGTGCCGGCATAGATGTTGTCGTTGCCGCCACCACCATAAATCGTATCGTTGCCCGAACCGCCAAACTCGTACAGACCATCGTTGCCGTCACCACCATAATAGGTGTCGTCGCCTGCGCCGCCGTACAGGGTATCGTTGCCGCCCTCGCCATACAGCGTGTCGGCACCATCGTTGCCGTTGAACGTCTCGCTCTCGATCGAACCGCGGATCGTGTCGGGATCATCGGAGCCGTTGACGATCTGCGCCACGCTATCGCGTTCCTGCGGCGCCTGATAGCTCAGGCCGACACCCGTCGGGCTCCAGCCCGCATAGGTCCCGCCCGTAGTGATGTTGTTGACGGTCAGGTTCGCCACATTGACATTCAGCAGCCGCAGGACGGTCGTGTAGCCTGCACCGCCGACGCTACCGTCACGGTCGATCTGCAGGGCCAGATCGTCGCTCGCGCCATCGCCATCCAGATCGCTCGTCAGGAACCGAAGGAAACCAGAAAGGAACGGGTTGCTGTTGCCATCCCAGCCGACGAACTGGTTGATCGTCGAGCCGAGTTGCAGGATATCGCCGCCATTGCCCGCCTGGAAATCGGTGATGGTGTCGGCGACCCAGGTCGCATAGCCCGGCGTCGCGTGATAGCCCCAGACATTATATCGGTCGACGCCCGCGCCACCGGTCAACGTGCTGGCACCCGCGGCATAGCTCACATATTCGAAATAATCCTCGCCATCGCCCCCATCGAGCGTGTTGGCGCCTTCGCTGTCGCTGAAACTATCCTCGCCTGCGCCGCCGAACACGGTGTCGTTCCCTGCGCCGCCGTCCAGACTGTCGTTGCCGCCACCGCCGTAGAGAAGGTCGTTACCCCCATCGCCCTGCAACTGGTCACGGCTTTCTCCCCCGAACAGTGTGTCCTGCCCGTTGCCCCCGTAAGCATATTGAATGCCGTCGCGATCTCCGATGCCAAGATCGATCCGGTCTGCCCCTTCGCCACCGTAGATCGTGTCCCGGCCTTCCTGGCCAAAGATCACGTCATCCAATGTCGTGCCAGTGATGTTGTCGTTGTTCGGGGTACCGTTGATGGTGGCCATCTGCCAGCTCCTGGACGCGCGTTGCACAAGGACTGCCAGGCCGGACGGCCTGGCTGGTCATCGGATACTTCGCGACCCAGATGCGGGATGTTCCGGCAGAGTTCACCCCCTGTCCGGTACCATTTGTGGTATCAGTTAACCGGCTGTTAATCAACGCCAGTCAGGCGACACGATGTGGAAATCAGCCTGTACTAAAATGGGGCAGCGGCGATTCGGGAAAATGTGTCACGCTTTCGGCCAATGTCACGAGGCGCTGTGATAATATTCCTTATATTTATTATAATAGAAGGACTTGTCGCCATAGCCGAAAGTCGCCTGCTTCTGGAGATCGACCTGGACAAGCGCAACGCCCGCGATCGGTGCGTCACTCTCCGCCAGCAACTCTAGCGCCTGCTCGACTGCGCGGCGCGGAGTCGCGCGCCAGCGGCAGAGCAGCATCACCGAGTCGGCATGCTTTGCCAGCACCCGACTGTCGGCGATCGGCAAAAGCGGCGCGGTGTCGATCAGGATCAGGTCGAACCGCGCGCGCAGGGCCGCAATCATGCGTTCCACACCGGCTGTCCGTTCGAATATATCGACAGCGGAGGTCGGGAGGCTGGAGGCCGGAAGCAGCGTAAGGCCCGGCAGGATCGTCTGGACAAGCGCATCATCCAGGCGCGCGGCACCATCGATCACTTCGCCCACGCCGACCTTGGGTTCGCCGATCAGCGCCTGCGTTGTAGTGCGGCGACGCTGGTCGCAGTCCACCAGGACGACCTTGCGGCCGATATGCGCGGCCATCGCCGCCAGACAGATGGCCGCCGTTGTCTTGCCTTCCCGCGGCAGGGCGGAACTGATCATGACAACCGTATTCGGCTTCCCGTCGACGGGCCGGTTGAGTGATGCGAGCAGGCTCTTGTGCATTTCCGCAAATGTGTCGGTCGGTGCGGCCAGCATCGCCGCGGCGGTCTCGGCCGGTTCGGGTTTGCTGCTGCCGCCAACCGAAAGGTTCGCCGAACGCGCCGACGGCAGGGACGGCAGCGAGTCGACGTCGAGGCTTTCCTCCACCTGCTGCGAAGTCGAAAAATGCGATTCGAACAGAAGGATCATCGTCGCGACCGAAATGCCGCCGAATATGCCCAGCACCACCCCGACAATGACGTTGAGCTTGAGGTCGGGTTTGGACGGCTTGCCCGGAACGAGCGCCGCAGCGACCAGACTTGAATCTGCCTGTTCCGTCCCCAGTTGCGTCGATGTCTGCTGATAGCGTTCCAGATAGGCTTCATAAGTTGATCGCAGTGCAGCGGCATTGCGTTCGAGCTTCCCCAGGTCGCTCGATGCGCGGCTGTTGCGTGTCAGCCCGGCATCGTTGACGCCCGCGCTGCTCTCCAGCGACCGCCGCAGGTTGCTGGCGGCCGCAGCCTTGGCGGCAAGATCGGCGACCAGCGTCTGGCGGTCGGCGGCAACGGCCGACCGCGCACGCCCGGATTCGCTTGCAACCGCCTGATTGATTTGCGCCAGCCGCTCGGCAGCGGCGATATATTGCGGATGATTGGGCCCATAGCGCGATGCCGCCGCGCTCATTTCCTGCTGCGCCGTCGCTTGCTGCGCCCGCAACGTCCCAAGGGACATCTGCGAATTGGCGCTGTCCAGGCTGACATTCGCGCCCCGGGCCGCACCCAGTTCCGCCAGCGCAGCCCGCTCCCGCGCCCGCGCGTCGGCAAGCTGCTGCGACAGTTGGGCGGCCGTCTGTTCGGCAAGCGTCGCACCGTTGACGCTCATCAGGCCATTGGAAATGCGATAACGCTGCACCGCATCCTCGGCCTTGCGCAATTCCTCGGCCATGCTCTCGACACGGCTGGCGAGAAGCTTGTTGGCTTCGGTCGTCGCGTCGCGTTTGCGGCTGCGCTGAAGGTTTGTGTACGCTGTTGCGGCGGCGTTGGCGAGTTCCGCTGCACGCTGCGGCGACCGCGATTCCACGCCGATATCGATCAGATAAGTCGGCCCGGCGCGGCGGACGGACATCGCACTCTGAAACTTCACCGCCGTCTTTTCAGGCGTCGTGTCTCCGAACTCCGGATCGGACACCAGTTTCTGGTCGCGCACGACCTGTTCGGCGACGGCGAGCGATTGCAAAAACTCGACTTCGGTATCCACAACAGTGGGGTCGCGCTGCGGCAGCGCGGACATCACGTCCTGTGACGCCGTGAGCGTCAGCGTCCGCGGCTCCACGATCACTCTGGCGACCGCTTCATATTTGCGCGGGGCAATCAGGCTGTAGCCGGCTGCCAACGCGCCGAGCAGCAATCCGCCTATCAACGCGAACGGCAGCATCCGGCGGCAAATGGCAAAAATCTGTTCAAAGGTCATCGGATCACCTGTTTGTCCCGGCATTTTGCCATCGTCTATTATCGGTTGATTACAACCTGAATTGCAGGCCGGCGCTGAGCCGCGCGCGTTCGAAATCTTCCAGGATGATCTGGCCCGGCCGACTGACGAGCAGATCACCCCGCAGGCGCAGGCTCACATTCGGGTTGAACCGGTATTCCGCCGTCGCCCCGCCCGATATCCGTCGATCATTCTGCGGCAGCGCCGCCGTGTCGATGTTCAGATATTCGGCCCTGAACCCCAGCCGGAGGTTGCGTAGCACTTCATATTCCGCATTGCCGCGTATGCGCGTGCGCGTGCTGCCGCCCAGCAGCAGCGCGCCGGTTTCCGAAATGCTGCGCTCTCCGTCAATCCGCACCAGCACCGTGCGCAGCGGCGTCCAGTCGAACGATGCTCTCACATAAAGCCCCGAAGGATCGGCGAAAGGTGCCAGATAATTCTGACGCTGATAACCGAGGGCAAAGTCCAGCCGGGTCAGCGCCGATGGCTGGAACCGCGCACCGCCATAGACCACATAGCCATCCGAATCGCGCGAAGGCAGGAGGCTGCCGGGCGGCGGCGTGAAGTCGAAATCGCGCTTGTTATACTCAAAGCCGCCGTACAGCAGCGTCGAGGGCGCAAGCGTGTAGCCGACTTCCAGGGCGGGATTGTACTGCGTCACATCGCGGTCGGTCTGGATAAAAACCTGCGTCGGATCGGATCGGCGCAGCGTGTTGCGATAGGCGCGCCGGTCCAGCCCGAACCAGCCATTGACCACAAGCCGCCCCGCAAGGATACTGGCCGAAGCACGGCCGCTCACCCGATCATATTCCACCGGCGTAAGATTGTCGTTGGTTGCGAGTTGCGCCGCCCGATCCTCGACGAAAGTCCCACCCTCTATCCGCAGACTTGTGACGAGGCTGTTGCCGAACGGCTTGCGTAGCAGCATGCCGGCGGCAATCGATTCCACATTTTCGGTCTTGAACCGGTCATGCCGATCGACTTGCGCCGACACATAGCTATCCAGCGTGTAGCTCTGACTTAGTGAACGGATGCGCAAGCGCGGCGCGGCAATCAGGCTCACGTCATTACGTGCGTCGTCCCGCGCAAAGACATTGCTGTCGAACAGACCATCCAGCGCCAGATCCGGTGAAATCAGGAATGCACCGGCCCTTATGCCCTCCGGCTGAAAGCGTTCGGGCACAGGCAGGGTGAACCGGTCATCACCGCGCGCCAGCAGGTCGCGATCCTGCTCCTGAAACAAAGTGTCGGGCACCGTCTGGGCGAACAGCGGCAACGGCAGTGCGACGCCCGCCGATAAGACAGCGGCAGCCATGCGCAGGCGCGAGCGGAAAACGGAGCGTTTCATGCCGAACCGCTAATCAGAAAAAGCGTTCGAGGATACGGACAGTGTCACCCGGCGCGAGCGGCATCGCCTGCGTGGCGTCGACCACCACTTCCTGCTCCATGCCGGTGCGGCGGATGGCAATCGTGCCGATCTTCGCGCGATAGGTATACCCCCCGGCAAGCGCCGCAGCCTTGGCGAGTGTCAGGTCGGGCACATAGGGAAAAGACCCGGGCTGGTTGACTTCGCCCAGCACGTAGATCGGCCGGACCGAGGCAAGCTGCACGGATACTTTGGGCGTGGTGTAAAATCCGTTCGCCAAGGCCGTCTCGACGGACTTTGCAAAGGCCGGAACATCCTTCCCGGCGGCAGGCAGCGCGCCCACGAGCGGCAGGGACACCGTGCCGTCAGACGCGACCTGATACTCGCCGCTCAGCGCATCATCGCCATAAAGCGACAGTTTCAGCTTGTCGCCCGGCCCCAGCAAGGTGCTGGATGGCGGATAGCGGCTTTCAAAGGCCTGCGCCGACATGACCGGCCCCTGCGGCGTCGCGCATGCCGTCAAGCTGAGGGCACCCATGAGGCTTACCCACACAGGCCAACGTAATTTCAGCATCTTCCTGTTCCCCCAACGATCCGGTCAACCTTCGATACCCGTCATTCGGGCCTGTCTGCGCTGCTATACACGACCACAAATGCTGTCCTAGCGAAGATCGTTCAGCCGCGCCAGATGTGCCGTTGAAAAGAACAGAAACAATCTCTTCTTAAATGCGACTCGCCGCATTTCGTGCAGCAAAAAGTCCTGCAAACAAAACAGCGGCACAGGGCCGACAGCATAGTTCAGAGACATTGTGCTGCAATGCGGCGCGGAAATTGTTCGCAGTCGAAGCGGATCTCCTCGATCCCGCGCGTCCGGTCGCGACGATAGCTGAATGACATAAGCGCGCGGGCGGTCGGCGGCACGGGAAATCCGCGTGGCACGGCCGCACCGTCGAGCCAGCCCATGACATGACAGAAGGCAAGATCACGGCATAGCCGCACGGCCACGCCGATATAGGTTTCGGGATCCCGCTTGCCGGTAAGTGCGAGGCCGAATGCAGCATCATCGGGGTGGACGATACGCAACACGTTGTCGCGCAAGGCTGCGGCAGGCAGGCCCGCTGGCAGAGGCGGCAGCGGGGGCGGTACGACCAAGGCGACGGCAGGTGCCTCGGTCACCGGCATGTCCGTGGTTGCTACCGGCTCTTCGCCGTCACGGACAGGTGTCCCATCGATCCCCAGTTGCGCCTCACCCCCTGCATATGCTTGCCGGAAAGCGGCCCGCGTACCCCAGTGTCCCCGCCACCGGAAGAAAAGATGCGTATCGACGCCGGACACCTTGTCCAGCGATGCACTCCAATAGGGATGGACCCAATCCGTATGATAATGCGTGGAAAGGCCGACACGTCCGAACACAGTGCCATCAAGCGCCTCCTGCGCACGGCTTTTCGCGGCGGTCCACCAAGCTGCGGGCATGGGTCGGACCAGCGAGCCGTCGCAGGTGAATGTAAACTGGCATCCGGTTTGCCGCTCCCTGCCCTGATAGACGACACCGCATATCGTCGATGGGAAGGCCGGATGGCGAACGCGGTTCAGCACCACCTGCGCCACCGCGCGCTGGCCATCCGCACTCAGGCCCGCCTCATAGAGCATGGCCGCCGCTAGGCACTGGACGGCACGCGCACGGTCATCCGCCGAACCGCGAAACCGAAAGGGCATGGCCGGCACGAGCGGAAGCTTCGAAAACGGCACGCTCGCATTGATCCGCCGCGCCTCATCGCGCGGCACCAGCGAAGCCTGCGGATCAGGCCCGGCAGCTGTTCCATCAGGCAATGCGGGCAGATCGTCCAGCCGCTCGATGCGGCTTGCGTGGCTGCCGCATCGCGAAGTCGGCGCGCAGTTGTCGCCCGCCACGAAAGCGGGCGACAAGCGCATGACCATCAACAGCGCAAGACCGGCCGCAAGCACGATCACCGCAATGGCGATCGCCCGCCGCTTGCCGCCCGTTAGGCGTGCGATGCCCGCATCCTCGTCCCGGCTCGATGGCTCGTCCGACATCATCCACTCCAAAGGGTGTCACACCCCTGCGAATCGATACGCCCCTAGCAGCCTCATCATGAAAGATCAGATAAACGTTGCGCGCCTTGCCGGGCTCCCATTTGAAAGACCCATGCCATCAAATGCCTGTTCCTAGATTGAAAGTCCTGAAATCGGCAATATCCAAGGCGATATCGAGTGCCGTCCCAGTCACCGTCTGGAAATCCACGTCCAGCGTCCAGCTTCCGCCTGTTGCGGTCGCCAGCCCGACGAAGTTGCGGAATATGCCGTCGATCTGAGAAACGGGCGCGAATGGCCCCTGTCCGCCCGCATAGGCTTCCGTGAGAAAGCGCGTCGCCCCGCCCAGCGCGGAAATGCCGATCGCGCGCAGACCAATCGGCGGGCCGTCTCCGGCCGCATTCCTGACGCGCAGCCGCCCAATGACAAGCACCCGGTCGCCGGTGACATAGGCATTGGTGATGGTGTGCCGCATGCGGATGCGCGAATTGGCACTGGCGGTGCCGCTTGCAACGAGCCGCTGCCCCCGCTTGTCGCCGATCAGATTGTCCGCCACGCTGGCCGCGAGCGCCGCGCCGGTGGAGTTGGTGAGCGTCCATCCGGTCGCCACCTGCCCATAGCCGTTGGCCGTGCCGCCGGTGCCTGCGAACAGGCCCGCCGTGCCAAGCAGATCGCCGGAGGCAAGCGCCGGGTCGGCATAGGCCGTGCCCGCTGCCCAATCGGCGGCGATCTCGCTCCAGATGTTCGCTGCCTGTAGCTTCGCGCCCAGCGGGTTCTGGTGGACGGCATCATAGCTGTGCGGGCCGGTGTTGATCGCGTCGAGTGCAAGGGTAATGCCGTTCCAGCAATTGGTAAGGAACTTGACGCGCGGGTCTGGATGCGCGGCGAAATAGGCGTCGAACGTCGTCTTTTTGGCGGCGTTGCCTGCATTACCGATCACGCTCTTGGTCGGCGCGCCGGGCGTGATATAGATGCGCTTGGCCGTTGTGCAGGCCGCGATCATTTCTTCGAAATTGGCGATGGATTGCGCGGCGGTCAGGCCGCCTGCAAAGTCATTCTCGATCCCGCCCAGGATCAGCGCGCCATTGGCGCAAGCAGCGGCGATGTTCGCCTTGCGCGTGATATAGCCGTTACTGTTCTGCCCGCTCACGCCCATATTGCCGCCCTCCGGCGGCAAGGATACGTTCGTGCTACCCTTGTTGACGGTGGCGGGATAGTTGAACCGGCCTTCGGCAAGCAGGGTGAGCCAGGGCATGTAGGCGTTGGGTGTGTCGCCATTGCCATAGGTCATGCTGTCGCCCGCAAAGACGAGGCGGTCGCCAACGGCCATGAGGGGACTGCCCGCAGGCGGCCCCGCGATGCCGCGGCGATGGCGCGCGATCCCTATCGCGCCAAACCCGAAGCCAGGCATCAGGCCAGCGCCACAATATCGGTCGCGGTCGTGCCGGTGGCCCGCACATGGCTTGCGCGGACATCGATGATCTGCCCGTTGGCCACGTTGCGGAAGGTCACGTCGGTGCTGCCCGCCATGCCGCGCAGGACGATCGTGCCCCCGGTGCCGACGTACAGTGCCTTCGGAACGGCGGGCAAGGCTGTGCTGTCATGCGGTGTTACCATATAGGGTGCCGATGCAGGCGCGAGCGGGGTATCGGCAAAAGCAGCGAACATATCGGCCATGAGACATCCTTTCGAACAGGAAAAAAGGATGTTCCCTATATGTCTCGCGCTGATGTGTAGGACAGGCTTTTGTTCAGGTCCCGCCAGACCGGCGATAACGGTCCATCAGAAGCACCGAAAGTCCGTCGCGCACCGGATATTGCAACGCCAGCAAGATCAGCGCCAGCATCGGCGGGCTTCCCAGCGCCACGGTCAGCAGTATCAGCGATATGGCCGTTGCGCGCATATGGGCGCGGAAGGAATGCGATGCGACCGAATCCTTGTTGAGCGCAAAGGCCTGCGAGTAGACGGCGTGCAATATACCAAGGCCATAGCTGCAAAACAGGATGACCGTCGCCCAGCGCCCGTCTGCGAACTTCGCCATCTGCGGCACATAGGCGATCGCAGCCAAGAAAATGATGCTGGTTCCCACGCCCAATATCGTGAAGATCAGGCTCACCCGCCGCAGCAGCGGCCACCCCGGCATCGCATCCACAAAACGCCGGTAATAGACATACATGGCAGGCTTCAGAATATTGTACAGAAAGCGGCCGGTCGAATAGGCGAGCGTATAGACCCCCAGAAACTCCAGGCCAAAGACCCAGCCGACAAGCAGCTTGTCGACATGTTCCAGTGATGCCGGGAAGATATTGGCAAAGCTGTACAGCCTTGCCTGATGCGCCGGACCGCCGGCAATCAATGCGCCAAACCGCCGCCACACCTCGCCGAACAGTACCCAGCGACGGCTGAACAGGCGAAAGAAGCTGATATTGCAAAGCCCCATGAATGCCAGCTGCGCCAGCACCGCCGCACCGATGCCAAACCCGGTCCTCACCATCAGGATGAAAACCAGCAGCGCGCCGCCATATTTGACGCTTTCGACAACGAACAGCATGCGGAAACGTCGGCGCGCCTGCAATTCGGCTATATAGAAATCGAACGGATAGATGACGGCACCGACAAGACCGATGGCAAGGATCATGGGATCGAGCAGCGGCTGCTCAATCAGTAGCCCGACGGCCCATATGCCTGCCAGCACGACAACGGTGCCGACACTGAACAGCAGGCGATTGGCGAACAGTCCGGTCGCAGCGGCCGTATCGTCGTTAACGACCGAGCGGATGAAAACCTTGTTCGATTCCATCATCGATGCCAGCGCAAACAGGCTGTAATAGGAAAAATAGGTGCGATATTCGCCGGTCGCGGCCAGCCCCGCACCAAAGCTCAGGAAGAGGACGATGAAATAGTTGACGCCGCCCTGCAATGTCGACGCGGCGATGGCGAACGGCCCTTTGGCCAGCCAGTCGAGGATCGCGGCCCGGCGACCGGAACGCTTGCGCGGTGCCTCTGCGGTCATGCCAGTTCCGCGTAGATCGCCGCTTCCGCGTCTGCATAGACGCCCAGCCCGAAGGCCTGCTCGATCCGCGCACGCGCCGCCCCGCCGATCCCGCCGCTCCGCTCGGACCGGGCGCGTCCGATGGCGCGCGCTATGGCGTCCGCATCGAACCCGTCGGTCAGATAGCCGGTCACGCCGTCCTCGATCAGATCGGTGATGCCGGGTATCGGCGTACCGATGCAGACAAGGCCGGTTGCCATAGCCTCGATCAATACCTTGGGCAGGCCTTCGTGGAGACTGGGCAGGATGAACAGGCAATGGCGCGCCATCAGCGCCGCCAGATCGGCATTGTCTATCGACCGGATGAACGTCACCGGGACAGGCAGCGTATCGGCCAGCGCGCGCAGTTCGCCTTCCTGTTCGCCCTTGCCTACCAGCGTCAGCGCCACACCGGCGTTGGCGCAGCCGCGCAGCAATTCGGGCAGGTTCTTCTGCGGCCGCATCCGCCCGACGGCGATGGCCGGGCCGTCGAAGTCATAGTCCGTCTTGGCCGCGAAAATGCCGGTATCGACATAAGTGGGCAACAGCCGCACGCGCCCCTGTCCCATGCCCTTGCGCGCGAAATGATCGGCGGCCTCGCGTGAGGTGACAATCACCCGCGTGGCGCACGCAATGCCGAACCGCTCCACCAATGCCGCAAGCGACGCCTTCAGCCGTTGACCGTTCAGGGTAAAGCGGCGGGACAGGACATAGCCCATGCGGAGCACCAGTGGGCGCCCCGTGAGCAACCGAGCCAGGATTGCCGCCCATGCGCCGCTGATCTGGTTCGTCTTGAGCACGCGCGATCGGGCGATCGCCGCGCGATGCCGCATGACGCCAAGGATGCTCCAAGCCGCCCCGCCCCGCCCGCTTGTCGGCGCGATCAGGTCGATACGGCCGAACAGCGGATCGCCGGCGGCCCGCTGCGCCACCAAAGCCCGGTCGGCCGCATCATAGGTGAAAATCTGGATGCGATCGAACGTGTCCCGCCGCAGCAATTCCAGATACAGCAGTATTTCACGCGAGAGCAGGCCTTCGCTGTCCCACCATGTCAGCGATTTGCCAGCCGACAGAAACAGGGTGAGCACATGCATCGGACGATCGCTCAATGCGCCGCAGCCACAAGGCCGATTGCGCGATAGACGGCGGACGTCCGGTCGGCGACATCGTCCCACGTCATGAACTTCGCCGGATCGGCGATCAGGGATTCGCGGTCGGCCATCACCCGTGCCATCGCACTGGCAATCGCCACAGGGTCCTCCGGATCGAAATAATGCGCATCACCGATGCCAAAGTCCCGGTTTTCGGGAATGTCGCTCAGCAGGATCGGCGCTTTCCAGCTGATCGCCTCCAGCACCGCGTTGGAGCTGCCTTCGTGGATGGAGCTGTTGATGTAACAATGCGCACCGCTGTACAGCGCGCCGAGCGACGAGCGCGGCAGGCGGCCGAGCAGCAACGTGCGGGGCGTAAGATGCGGCCGCACCTGCACCATATAGCTCTCATCATCGACACCGCCGGCGATCACCAGCAAGGCTTCGGGATGGTCCTTTGCGAACAGGTTGAACCCCTCGACAAGCCGATGGACGTTCTTCTGTTCGGTCACACGGCCGACCGCCAGAAAATAAGGTCCGGGGGGCAGTTCGGGCGGGGGTGAACCGTCGAAATCGTCACTCGCGTCGGTGGCATTGGCGATCACATGGACATTGCCCTTGATGCCGCGCGCCGCCAGCCGGTCGGCAAGCGCCGGTGTCACCGCAATGACCGCATCGGCAAAGCGCAACTGGAACTCGCTGAACAGAAAGCCCATGCGGCCCAGAAAGCCCCATTTGGGCAGCAGATAATCGGCCGAACCGTAGCGGACGACAGTGCGCGCGCCTATCAGCTTGTAGGCCCAGAGCATGATCGCCGATCCAAGCCCCTGCATGTGGACGACATGCGGTCGACGCCGCAGCGCCATGAAGATCGCGGCGACATAATAAAACAGCTTGTCGGTCCGCAACAGCCGCGAAGCAGGTGCACCGACGAGTTTCACGCCGCGATAGTCGGAAGATTTCAGATTGTCGGCGATACCCGCCAGCGTCACGTCCCAGCCGCGCCTGACCATCAAGGGGAAAAGCCGCTCCGCGTTCTTTTCGGCCCCGCCCTCGACATCCGGGATGCCGCGCGCACCGACCACGAAAACCCTGTTACGCATAACCACAGCACCCTGTCTCTCGGCAGTCAGCGTGTCCAACCGGCGGACAGGACCAACGATCGCACCCCCGATCGCCGGGTCGCCGCCGACGAACCGCCGCCGCTATGCATTGCGCCGCAGCAAAAGTCTACGCTGTTGGAGACGCCAAAATCGTACAGCTATGGAATATATCGCGCAAAATTACGATATCGAGCCTTGAAAATACTGAATTACAAGAAACGATTATCGCGGACCCACTGCTATTATTGATTTGTTAATTCCAAATAATTTTTCGTAATGAATTGTGGCGTCGGGAAAAAATTCCTTCATTTCCCTGACTGATAGTAGCGCCCAATCTGGATTTTCATCTTTTCTAGGCCAGAATCTATTGAATAATTTAATTACTTTCCATTGATTATGCGTACGCAGATATCCGAGCAGAGGAATCCAGCTATGGACTTCCACAAAAAAACGTTTGTCAGGTGTTTGAACAAAATACCGTTTGCTAATTCTTTGTATTTCTAGCGCAAAGTTTTTTTGATAGTCATAAGCCTTAGTTCGAAAAATATCGCCATCTGACTTGAAATCGGCAATAGCTTGAGATTTTGGCCCTGTTACGTGTTCAATAACTGAGGAGCAAAATACAATATCAAAATGATTATCCTCAAATGGCAACTTTTCTTGAGTTCCATCAAGTAATATAGTATTAAATCCATAATTGTTTTTTGCGTAATCTAAATTACTTTGTATAAAACAAGATATGGTAACATTTTTTCTAAATGGAAAAACGCTAGCAAAATGTCTACCTTTGCCTCCTCCCAAGTCAAGTATGGTACTGTCTTCTGATGGATTTAGTAGTTTTAAAAATAACTTGGAGCGCTTATAACGTGATTTTTTTGCTACAATGTTTTTAATATTTGATATCAACCCAACCTCCTACTTAATAAGTATAGAAATTGTGAATTTACGATCTTACATTTACAGCAAATTATTTTTGGCTTATAGGTATCTGGATAATTTGAAGCTATTTATCTTATGTTACGGTTTTGTGGCATATAATTAGTCTTTTTGTTGCAACGCACAATTTTCCTGCGGCATATGGTTCAATTTACGCTATAGACGGCTTCATTCCACGGGGGCTGTTCTTGATGACGGACAACCGCTGTGCCACAGGCCATCACAGGATACCTAGTCGTGCGAGGCAAAATTAAAGCGATGGATCGAGCTATTCTTGGCACACGAATGTCAGATGTAAAATCTGACAGGCGTCTTTCTATATTGTTGAAAACTGCGCTTTTACTTTTTGCCGTTTCAATCACACTATCAGTAAATGCTGTCAAACTATCCGCTGGCCCGCTGCCACTGAGGTCTGTCTTTCTTCTTGGTTCAGGAGCAATTCTTTTTCTCGCTATGCCAAAGAAGATTTTTGTAACCTTCGCACACTGCTGGCGGATATTATTAGTATTGTTATTCGCTGCACTATTGGGAGTGTTTACGAGCATCCTTTCACACGCGGACATAGTACAAGTAACAATACAAGTTTTTGAAATCCATGTACAAGCGGCGATCGGTATAATTATCGTATACACGCTGGTACTTCATTTTGGTCCCCGTGTAATAATTGCGACATTTTTGGCGGCATTGGCGTTCAGTGCGATCTTCGCTGTGGGTCAAGCACTTGGTGTTAATGCTGCGTGGGAGGCTCGTGCAATAATTGGCCGACTATCGAACGATACCGCTGCCACGCAAGATATCTATATTAGTCGCGCCCGCGCCATGGGCCTCGCCTATTCGCCGGTCTTGTTCGCGACTCACACCTGTCTTGCGATCGCGGCTCTGTTCGCGTGGCGCGCCTTGTCCACTGACCCCCATAAAAATCGCTCGATCGATTGGGCGCTGCTGGTCGGTTGTCTGATATTCGGATTGCTGGCGGCGGTGACGGGAAACCGTTCGCCGTTGCTGGGCATGGCCATTTTCTTCGCCATCTATTTTGCGTTGCGAGCACCGGGACTCCTGCTGATCGTGCTTCCCGCGCTTTTGCTGGCTTCCGTTGCCGCGCAGCCCATCCTCGAATCGATGGATGACGCTGGGGTCCGCGTGGCCTCCACGGATGATGGCTCGGCCGTTGGTCGCACAACGCTGCGCAATTATGGCTGGATGCTCGTTCAGGCGCGCCCCATGGGATATGGCCTGACCTTTGACAGCATGCGCTACGCTGAACAGTTCTTCTCGCAACTGCGTTATGAGGATGGCCCGCAACGAGTGCGGCAGTGGCCCGTCCACAATTATTTTCTATTGCTGCTGGGCAAATATGGCTTCTTCATCCTTGCCTTGATCCCGATCATTCTGCCTACGAGCCGTGCCACACTGTTCCTCTGGCTGGGTTTCGTGCCCTATATCGTCCACATCTATTTTCACAACGAAGGCCCGCTCCAGTCGGACTTCCTCATCTTCTTCATTCTGGCCGCTGTCATAAACATTGCGCGTACCAATACGGCGCGGATGCAGGCGCAATCGGGCGCGGATGAAGCGCAGGGTCGACGCTGGCGCCGCGCGTTCGCACCTGCCGCCCGCCGCGGAAATGCAAGCGGCCATATATCGGGACAGGCCGCATGAATGTCGCGGTGCTTTTGCCGACCATGGCGCATGCCGGTTGGGACCGTCATCTGCCTGCGCTGCTTGGCCAGACGCGAATGCCCGACCGGATCGTCGTTGTCGTCGATCGGACGACATCCGGCGAGGAACAGGCGGCGCTCAAGGCGCAATGGCCGCAAATCAGCTTCGTCTTCAACGACCGTAATCTCGGCATCACGGCTTCGCTGAACCGGGGGATCGTCGCAGCCGAAGAAGCTGATATCATCGTGCGTGCAGATGACGATGACGAATCGTTGCCGGAACGGATCGAACGCCAGCTCGCTTGCTTTGAACGCACGGGTGCGGATTTCGTCGCGACCTGGGGCGAAGGCGTCGCGCAGGAGGCAACACGCCCCTATGCCATCCGCTGCCCGGTGGACCATGACTCGATCTGTGCGGGACTGGCCCGTCGCAACGTCCTTCTGCATCCCTCGCTGGCCTTTCGTCGGCAGCGGATACTGGCGCTCGGCGGCTACGACGAGACCTTCGTGAATGCGCAGGACTATGCGCTCTATCTGGCCGGGCTGCGGGCGGGATATCGCTTCGCCGCCGTGCCCGAAACGCTGGTGCGCCGCCATTATCATGCCGGCAACATCTCGGTCAGTCGGCGAATCAATCAGCTGATGTACAGTTGCGCGGCCCGCATCGTGCATCATGCCGCCACGGGCGACCGCGCCGCATTTCTGAAAACCGTCATGCAATATACCCTGCTCGCCATCATTCCGCCGCGCCTCAGGGCATTTCGTCGCAAGCTGTTTGGCTTGCTCGGGAAAGGCGCGTAACTGTGCAGTTGCAACATATTCGAGTGCAACCTTCGGGGGGAGAGGGACACAACCAGCCTTAGGCCGCGTCTTTGCTTCACCGCAGTGCAGCGCCATGGCTGCACGCGTGGAGACGCAGCGATGACGCTGGACGAGCAAATCACCCGCACCGGAGGTCGTCCTTCGGGGTTCGATTATCTCAGGATCGGTCTGTCCTGTGCCATCGTCTGCTGGCATTCGGTCGTCACCACTTATGGCCCCGACTTTCAGGATGCCGTGCAGACCACAGGTTGGCGGGCGCTGATCGGTATGCTCGTGCCGATGTTTTTCTCGGTTTCCGGCTTTTTGGTCGCCGGGTCGCTCGAACGCTGTCCGTCGATGGTCAGTTTCATCGGCTTGCGCGTCATCCGCATCTATCCGGCGCTGACCGTGATGATGCTGTTTTCGGCGCTCGTCGTCGGGCCGATTCTGACCGCCGTACCGCTCCAGACATACTTCAGCGACGGGACATTCTGGCGGTATCTGGCAACGGCAACAGGGTTCATCGGCTATGAGTTGCCCGGTCTGTTCCTCGACAATCCCAATCCGCAGCGCGTGAACGGGCAGTTGTGGACAATTCCTATCGAACTGTTCTGCTATATTGTGCTGGCCGGGCTTGCTGTCTTCAGCATCGCGCGACGGCGCGGCATGTTCCTGTTGACCGTAGTGCTGAGGTGGATGCTGGCCATTGGGATATTCGTCCTGCGGCATGGCACTGGCGCGGATCGTCCACCGACCGGAATGCCTGCGATACTGCTGGTCATCTGCTTCCTCACTTCGGTCGCCTTCTATCTCTGGCGCGACCGGGTACGCTGGAATGCCCGGCTGGGGATCGGCGCGGGCGTTTGCAGCATCCTGCTGATGAGCTTTCCCATTTATGGCGATTTCGTGGCACCCGTCCCCATCGCCTATTTCACGATCTGGCTTGGCTTGTGTAACCCGCCCAAGATCGCTATCCTCAAGCGCGGCGATTACAGCTACGCCATCTTCCTTTACAGCTACGTCGTTCAACAAGCCTATATGGCCATCGGCCCGGCAGTGCAGCATTGGGCCATCAACATCGCCGTCGCATTGCCTACCACGGCAGTGCTCGCGGCCTTGTCGTGGCATTATGTGGAAAGTCCCGCGCTGCGGCTTCGCAAGCCGCTGAAATCACTCGAAGCGCGCTGGATCGTTCACCGCGAACGGTTTTTGCCGCTGGTGCCCGGTGTGCTGCGTCCGCCCAAGCGTGTCGATCCCGACACTATGTCCCGCCAGTCAGGGTCGGGCCTGTAACAGCACGCGAATGCCGCGATGGTCCGATCCGGGAATGGCGAAGCTGTCCGCCCAGACGGCTGAAAAGCCGGCGCCGGAATAAAGGTGATCGATCGACACGAACGGCAGCGGCCACGGCAAGTCCTTCATCGCGATCAGCGCAGGATAAGTCATCAGGCCATGCGTTGCTCGCACCAGCGGATGAAACAGATGATCCTGCTGTGCCATTGTCGGTGACCAGCCCGCCATGTTCATGTCGCCTGCCAGTATCAGCCGGGCACCGTCCGTCCGCGCCAGCGCCTCGGCCAGGGCCGTCCGCACGGCCGCCTGCTTCGCCACCGGCACCGGCTGAGGATAATGGACGGTCGCCACCACGACCGTCTGGCCTGTCCGGTCCTGCGTTCGCGCAACCAGCATCATCCGCCGGAACTGCCATGGCAAATGAAGCGAAAAACTGTCCGGCAGCAAGCTGAGGGGGCGGCGGCTCCAGATGATGAGGCTGCAATAGCGGAGGCACGGCGTTCGATACTTATAATGCCGCGCCATCATGTTCAGGAAGGGGCGCGTCGGGCCATTGGCCTCCTGCATCATGACGATATCCGCATTCTGGTCCAGCACCGCCTGCACCGCCGCGCGCGGTGTCCGGTTCGCGCGAAACATGTTTGCGCTGACAATGACTGTCGCATTGCGATGGTCGGCCCGGCGCCCGTCTCCCGGTATCTGCCCCGCGCCGAACGAATCGGCCAGTGGCGACCATGCCACAAGCAGCACGATCGCGGACAAAAGCGCGATCCGTATCAAAGGCTGTCGCTTGCCGCGCAACACCAACGCCAGCGCCAGGGCGATCGCCAGCGCCAATACTGCCGACGGTATCGCCAGTCCGCTCGCGATCACCGCGACGGCTGTTCTACTGTCGGTGCGCCCGTAAAGCGACAGCAGCGCGAGCGTGGCGAGCAATCCCGACAGGAATATAACCGCGAAACGCCGCATCACCTGTCAGCTTCGCCAGTGTCGATCGATGTCATGATGAGGTCCGCTCGTGATGGAGCCTTGTCAACGGCCCGCGCTTGGGTCCAGATAACGGCTTTTACCGGGGGATCAACTTTGGCTTGGGATAGCGTGCGCGCATTGTTGGGCAGAGAGCGGAGCGCAGCCGCAGCGTCTTCGGCGAAGGGGCGTACGATCGACATCGGCTGGCTGCTCGATACCGACAAGGCACGGTTCATCTGGGAGGAGCCGCGCCGCAAAAAGCCGTCCGACCCGTCGCCCACTCATGCCAAGTCGGTGACCCTCTGTCCTTCGGTGCGCGATCATGAAGCGCGGACATTCGAAGTACCCTGTCCGATCGATGTCCGCCTTGCCTTTCGCAAGGACGAAAAGGGCCAGCCCGCGCTCAGCAATCTGGATGGCGACATGTCGGCGATCCGGGGGAAGCATCTCAACCAGATGCTGGCGATCGTCGCGCCGCGCGAATGGCGCCATCCCAACCGGCCGGTCATTCAGTTGATGACGCCTTATGTCTTCCTGTCCGATGAACCGGTGTGGATGACGCAGATTGAACCGATCGGTCGCTATCGGGCCGATCCGTGGCCCGGTGTGATGATCGGCGGACGCCTGCCCATCCATATCTGGCCCCGACCGATGATGTGGGCGTTCGAATGGCATGACGTCACCCGGCCGTTGGTTCTGAAACGCGGCGAACCCTGGTTCTCGCTGTTGTTCGAAACCATGGACCCGGCCCGCCCCTTCCGCCTGTTCGAAGCGGAACGCACGCCGGAGGTGATCGAGCATATGCAGGGGCTGTCGGCCGTCTCCAACTATGTCGACAAGACCTTCTCCTTGTTCAAGACGGCCCAGGCGCGCCGTCCGGCCAGATTGCTGGTCCGCAAAAGCCAGCCATCGGAAAACGAAGCGCCTGCCGCCTGAGTGAAACCGACCGCCCGATACGGCGCAGACTGCCCCTGTCGAGCTCGCACCGCTGACCGAACATGGCGCACGCGGCGACGAGACAGCCGTTGCTGTCGATCATCCTGTCCGGCGACAAAGCGGGCAATCGATCGCATGTGTTAGCAATCGCAGCACAATCGCGTCATTATGGGACAAAGCACGAACCTGGGCTGGTTAACAGCCCTTTACGGTTGACAGATATATGCATTAAGGGAATATTAAGCGTAATGGGACGCAAGCTCAGCTAAGCCCGAAAAACGGTCGCGCTGTCACAAAAACAAAAAGCAACTAAACGTTTCACATCGCTTCTTTCCCACACCCCCCTTTATCGAGGTTTCGGACTATGGCTCAGATTTTTGGCACTGAAGACGCGAACGACATTGACGGCACCGCCGGCAATGACATGATCTATGGCCGTGGCGGTGATGACATCATCGACGCAGGCGCAGGCAATGACGTCCTCTACGGCGGTGCCGGTAACGACACCCTGTACGGCGGTGAAGGCAACGACCAGCTGTCGGGCGGCGAAGGCGCCGACTACATGGTTGGTGGCGACGGTAACGACACTTACTATGTCGATAACATCGGTGACGAAGTCATCGAGTTTTCGAACGGCGGCATCGACCGTGTTGTCTCCTCGCTGGCAAATTATGCGCTCGACACCAATGCCGAGATCCTCGACCTGCTGGAAGGCGCTGGCAACATCAACGGCAGCGGCAACGATGCTGCCAACACTCTGCGCGGCAACAGCGGCAACAACCAGCTGCATGGTCGCGGTGGCAATGACACCGTTTACGGGCAGGGTGGCGATGACGTCATCAACGGCGGTGAAGGTAACGACCTTCTCGACGGCGGTGCCGGCGTAGACACCATTTCGTTCAAGACGACGGCAGCCGGCGGTGCGACCGTCGATCTGCTGATCACCAAGGCGCAGAACACTGGCTTCGGCCTGGACACCATCCGTAACTTCGAAAACATCGAAGGCACGGAATCCGCCGATACGCTGCTGGGTGACAACAACGCCAACGCGATCATCGGCCTTGGCGGTGACGACACCATCCGTGGCCGTGGCGGTGATGACACCATCACTGCCGGTTCCGGTGCAGACACCATCATCTTCGAAGCGGCTGCCCTGAACGGTGTTGATCGCATCCGTCAGTTCCAGTCGGGCGTTGACACGCTTCAGTTCTCGGCTGCCGACTATGACGCCAGTGCAACGCTGACCTACGGCACCGCTGCCGTCGGCGCAGGCGCACAGTTCATCTTCGACGATGCACTCGACAATCTGTATTACGACGCGGACGGTGCGGGCGGTGCGGATGCGATCTGGATTGCCACGATGGCAACCACCACGATCGTCGCTTCGGACATCGTCGTTATCTGATCTTCTTCTTCGGAAGAACGAAAAAGAGGGGGAAGTGGTCGCGGCCACTTCCCCTTTTTTAATGTGATCGATGTATTGGGGTTATAAACTCCCGATCGTTCACCTGTTCTATTCTGCTACAACTCTCATTATGCATGTTGACAATGCTTGTCGAATCCCATTTCGAAACATAATCATGTGTAAAACTACTTAGGATTTCGTTGCAAATACAAGAGACTGTGGCTTTCTCGCAAATGACAAACAGGGAGCATTTGCGATGACATACCTATCTTCCAGTTCCACAAAAACCAGTGCGCTGACCGGCACGTCCCTTTCGTCCCTTTTCGATGACCTGTTCGGCACGGTCACTGGCACCGAGTCTGCCAATACCTTGGAAGCCAAGTCCTTCTTCTTCTCCAAGGTCGATGGCCTGGGCGGGAATGACACCATCCGGGGCGGCGGTCTTCTCGATGTGCTGATCGGCGGCGCAGGCGTCGATACCGTCGCCTATGACAATGTCCATTGCGCGGTGACCGTCGATCTGGCGAAGACCGGATGGCAGTTCACCGGTGGCGGTCTGCTCGACAAGCTGTCCGGTTTCGAAAACATCATCGGGTCGAAGTATAACGATACGCTCTACGGCACATCAGGCGACAACCGCATCAACGGCGGCGCGGGCAAGGACAAGATGATCGGCCGCGATGGCAACGACTATTATTCGGTCGACAATGTCGGCGACAAGGTGATTGAACTGGCGAACGAAGGCACTGCCGATATCGTTCTCGCCTCGGTCGACTACATCCTGCCCGAGAATGTCGAGCGTCTGGCCATGTTCGGCACCGCGATTCGCGGCACGGGAAACGCGGCGGACAATCTCATCCGGGGCAATGCGCTGGACAACATCATCACCGGCGGCGGCGGCTTCGATCAGGTCTATGGCGACCTTGGTGCCGACACCTTCGTTTTCAATTATGCGAACGGCACCGACATCACGAAGGTCCATGACTTTGTGAGCGGCGTGGACACGGCCGCGCTCAAGGGCAGCATCTTTGGCCTCAGCGCCGGTGCGCTCGATGCCGACTATATCGTGTTCACCAGCACCGGCGCAGTCGCACCCGACGGCACCAACACTTTGTCGACCACGTCCAGCCACGGCCAATTCATATTCGACCGTTATCACAGCCTGTGGTGGGATGCCGACGGGTCGGGCAGCGGCAAGGCCGTGCTTGTCGGCAATTTTGGTGCGACGACGCTCGATATCGACGATTTCGTGGTGATCTGACGGAAAGGCGCAATCCGGTGCGGACGGGGCTTTGCTATTGGCACACCATGGCCACGCCCTGCCTGCCCCGGATGCCTCTGCCTTGGCGTGACGGCAGGCTGACGCTCATCCTGCCGCATTCGCACGCCCGGCTTCATCAAGCTTAAACCGATGGTCGCATAATCGCTGTAGAAGCGCCGGTGGAAATATGGTTAAATCACGCTATTGCAGCGCGAATTGCCAGCCAGCCGTCGAAATGTCCAAATAAGGGTGCAGTTGTGCGACCTTATGGAGTAAAGCTGCGACGGACGGGAGAAGTTGACGTTTATGGCTGAGATGCCGGGGGAAAAATCTGAGCTGGCGCAGGCGCTGGCCAGATATAAATCGACATTCATTGTCGTCGCAATCGTCAGCGCCGTCCTCAACATTCTGTTGCTGGGCGGCTCGATCTACATGATGATGGTCTATGACTCGGTCCTGCCCAGTCACAGCATTCCGACATTGTTCGGTCTGCTCATCATGATCATCATCGTTTACCTGTTCCAGGCGATGTTCGAATGGGTGCGCGGTCGCATGCTCGCCGAAGTGGCGACAGGGCTGGACCGTTCCCTGTCTACTCGTGTGCAGCGCGCCATCGCGGATGCCCGGCTCAAGGGCGCGCGCATGCCTGGTGACGGATTGATCGCCATGCGCGACCTTGACCAGATTCGCAACTTCCTGGGCGGTGCCGGTCCGCAGACGCTGATCGATCTGCCCTGGGTGTTCTTTTTCCTCGCCATCCTGTTCATGCTGCATGTCTGGCTGGGCGTCACCGCGCTGGTCGGTACGCTGGTGCTCCTCGCCCTCACCTTCGCGACGGACCGGGCCTCACGCAAGCCGACGCTGGCGCTGACGCAGATCGGATCGGTGCGCAACGGCATGGCGGAAAACAATCTGCGCCATATAGAGATTTTGCAGGCACTGGGGATGCGGGAACGCCTGACGCGGCGCTGGGAATCGAGCAATCTGAGCTATATCGATGCCAACAATGCGCTGGCCCGCACCGTTGCTGTCTATGGCGGTGCCAGCAAGGTATTTCGTCTGTTCCTGCAATCGGCCGTGCTGACCGTGGGTGCCTTGCTGGTCATCGACGGGAAGGCGAGCGGCGGCGTCATTTTTGCTTCGTCGATCCTCGCCGGGCGCGCTCTCGCCCCGGTCGATCAGTCGATTGCCAACTGGCGCGGCTTCACGGCCGCACGGCAAGGCTGGAAGCGCCTGAACGAGCTGCTGCGTCGCCTGCCCCCCCCGCCAGAAAGCGCCGTCGTCCTGGCCCCGCCCGACAGCAGCCTTGCCGTCCAGCAGCTTGCCGTCGTCCCGCCGGGATCGCAGTCGGTCGCGGTCCAGGGCGTAAGCTTCACGCTTAATGCGGGTGATGCGCTGGGGATCATCGGGCCGAGCGCGGCTGGCAAGACATCGCTGGGCCGGGCGCTGATCGGCGTATGGCCCGCTGCGCGCGGCACAGTGCGGCTCGACGGCGCGACCATCGATCAATGGGACTCTACGCAATTCGGCCAGTTCATCGGCTATCTGCCGCAGACTGTTGAACTCCTGGACGGCACCATTGCGGAAAACATTGCACGGTTTGAGGAAAATGCGCCGTCGCAGGCCATCATAGACGCCGCAAAGGCCGCGGATGTTCACGACATGATCGTGCGCCTGCCCAGAGGCTATGACACGCCGGTCGGGGCTGACGGGGCGGAGCTTTCAGCCGGGCAGCGACAACGAATCGGTCTCGCCCGCGCCCTGTATCGCGATCCCTTTCTCGTGATGCTCGATGAACCCAATTCCAATCTCGATTCGGAAGGCGAAGCGGCGTTGCAATCGGCTGTGGCGGCGGTGAAGGCACGCAAGGGCATCGTCATCGTGATCGCGCATCGTCCGGCCGCCATCGCGCTGGTGGATTACATTCTGTTCCTGCGCAACGGTGTGATGGAAGTGTTCGGACCGCGCGACGAAGTGCTCAACAAGACCGTCAGCCTGCCCAACAAGGCGACCAAGACCAAAGCACCGCCGAAAATCGACAAGGCGGCAACCGATAAGGGTGCGGCCACAGACGAACCGGCGGCAGCAAGCGAACAGCCCGCCACGAGCGAACAGGAAACGCAATGATGTCGACGTCCCTCATTCAGATCGATAGCGGGCAGGATATCGTCCCTTACGCGGACGATCCGGACGTCAGCCTGCGTCGTAACATGCGCTTCGCCCTGATCGCGGTCGTGGTGCTCATTTTCGGCCTCGGCGCAGCGGCCGTCCTCGTGCCCATCGGCGGCGCCGTGCTCGGCGGCGGCAAGGTGAGTGTGGAAAGCCGTGTGAAGCGCATCGCGCATCCGGCCGGTGGCATCATTACGCAAATCTACGTCGAAAACGGCGACAAGGTGAACAAGGGTGATCCGCTGATCCGCTTTGACGACACCGTCTCGGGTGCCGATGCGCAGCTTTCCACCCTGACCGTCGATCAGTTGCTGGCGCAGCGGGCACGGCTGGAGGCCGAACGGCTGGGCAGTCCCGTCCTGCGCTTTCCGCCCGAACTGACATCCCGGAAGGATGCTGGCGCGCAGAAAGCGATGGCCGACGAAATGAAGCTCTTCACCATTCGCCGTAGCGAAAGCGCGGGCATCATCGCGCAGCTTCGCGCCCGGATGGTCCAGTATATGCGCCAGATCGACGGATATAATGCGCAGATCGCGGCCCTCGACAAGCAACAGGCGCTGATCCAGCCCGAGCGGCAGGGTGTGCGGGAGTTGTGGGAAAAGGATCTCGTCACGATCAACCGCCTGAACCAGCTCGAGCGGACATCAGTCGATATGGAAGGCAATGTCGCGGCCCTGCGCGCCACCATCGCGCAGACGCAGGCCCGCATCAGCGAGGCGCAGGAGCAGATCATCCAGCTTTCGGAAGCCCGCCGGTCGGAAGCAGGCACGCAACTGGCGCAAGTCAACACCGTGTTGAACCAGCAGCAGGTCCGCAGCGTTTCGGCAGGCGATCTTCAGGACCGCAGCCTGATGCGCGCGCCTTATTCCGGCACTGTCGACAAGCTGGCGTTCAGCACCATAGGCGATGTCGTGAAACCCGCCGAAACCATCATGGAAATCGTGCCCGACAATGATCGACTGATCGTGGAAGCGGCGATCAGCCCCACCGACGTCGATCAGGTGCGCGCGGGCCAGCAGGCGCGGATCCGGTTCACGGCGTTCAACATGACGACCACGCCGGAGTTCGACGGAAAGGTGCTCAACGTTGCCGCGGAGCGGACGACCGAACCCGAATCGGGGAACAGTTTCTTCATGGTCCGTATTGAAATCGCTGGCGAAACCGATAGCAGCGCCAAAAAACTGGCGCTGCGCCCCGGCATGCCTGCGGAAGTCTATATCGAAACAGGCAGCCGATCGATGCTGTCCTACCTGACCAAACCGTTGCGGGACCAGTTGCAGCGGGCATTCAGGGACAATTGATTGCGGGTTCGCGGGGCGGCGGACCGGATGACAATGTGGGGGAACGGAATGATGACGCGAACGGGGTTGTGCAGGACGGCAGGCGCGCTGTTGCTCGCGGGGGTGGCCTGGCCCGCCCTTGCGCAGGATGATCGGGTGCCCGCGCCCCGCGCCGCGCCGATGGTATTCGCGCCGGTAACGCCTCGCGAACTGGCCACGGGACCGGACAGCCCCGATATGCAGCGTGAAGTCCGCGACCTGCGCGAGGCGATACGGCTCACTTATTGGGGTAACCCGACGATCCTTTCGCAGCGCGCGACGGTCCGCTCCACCGACAATCGCTATCCTGCGGCGCGTGCGGCCTACGGCCTGACGCTCAGCGCAGAAGCGACGCATGGCTATCAACGTGATCGCGTCCAGACGCCGCCGGCGGGTTTCGTCGGATCGCAGGGCTGGTCAACCGTCGCGACTGCCATTCTCAACCAGCCGCTGTTCACCTTCGGCCGGGCGTCCGGCGGCGAAAAGGTCGCACTGGCGCAGATCGCCTTCGCGCGTGACACGCTGAGGCTCAACGAAACACAGACTCTGCTGGGCGCGATCACGGCCTATATCTCCGTGATTCGCGATCGGCAGGCCGTCTCCATCGCCCGGCAGAACCTGGCGCTGCTCGATCGCCAGCTCGGCGACAGCCGCGAGCGGTTCCGCGTCCGTGAAATCACCTCGTCCGACCTTCAGCAGATCGAGACTCGTGTCGAGCTTGGCCGCGCCCAGCTTATCCAGGCCGAAGGACAGCTCGGCGCGACGGAGGCGCAATTCGTACAACTCGTGGGCGCACAGCCCGGCGATCTGGCATCGCCCGACGCGCTCGTCATTCCCGTCGCCTCGCTCGAACAGGCTTATGACACCAGCGATACGCGCAGCCCCGTCATCCGCGCCGCGCAATCGCGTGAGAAAATCTCGCGCGCTACGGTTCAGGCTTTGAAGGCCGAGTTCGGCCCGCGCATCGATGCGCGCGGCACGGCGACCTACGACGCCGTATCGCCTTATTCGAATAACCTGCGCACCACCCAGCTTCGGGGCGAAATCGTGCTCTCGATGCCGCTGCTCGATGCCAATCTGCGCCTTTCGCGGCAGCGGGAGGCAGAACAGGCCAATGCCGCGGACTGGCGCCTGATCGATCAGGCGGTGCGTGATGCCCATGCATCCATCGCATCGAACTGGAAGCAGATGGCCGCCTCACGCGCCGCCCTCGATAATTTTCAGCTGGCTATCGACGCTGCGCAAAAGGCCTATGATGGCGCGGTGATCCAGGAAAAGGCCGGGGCGCGGACGACGCTCGACGTCCTCGATCTCGCGCGCGATCTGTTGAACGTGCGCAACAGCTATAACGCCGCTCTGGCGAACGAATATATCGGTCGCGCCAATGTGCTCGCCGCCATGGGTCTGCTTGAGGCGCCCGAGCTGGTGCCGGATATCGATCGTTATGATCCGGCCATTTATTACGATCAGGTCGATGGCAGGGGCGATCTGCCACTTGTTACAGACGTCTTGTTCGGCCTGGATCGTGCCGTCAGCGGGCAGGTTTCCACCGATCGCGCGATCGTCGATCCGGGTGCGCAGGTCCGGGTGACCGAAACGCGGCCCCTGCCACCACCCAGACAGCCCTGAAGGCCGCATACAGAAACGGCTTCTCTAATGGCCGGTCGCGTTGCATAGGGTGCGGCGTCACATTGCCGTGGAGAAGATCGTGATTACCCCGCGTCGGGCCACCAGAGCTGCTGGTAAATGGATGTCGCGCGCCGTGCTCGCCGTGCGCGCGACGGCTGGATCGCCGCGTTCGCATGCCTGCCCGGCCTGCGGCACGGCCATCGTCGGTTTTTTTCGTTATGGCGCCAATCCTTCATGGGGCTGCCCGGCGTGCGGTGCATCGCCGCGCCAGAGGCTCGTCTGCTGGCTGATCGACAATGACGTGCTCACCGTGCCGAACGAAGCGAGGGTGCTGCATATCGCGCCGAGCGAACAAGGGCTTGTGCAACGATTTCAGGCCCGGGCGACCGACTATGTGCCCGCCGACCTGCATCCTGAAGTCTACGCCCTGCCCGGCGTCGTGAAGCTCGACCTGATGCAACTGGCCGATCGCGATCGCTTCGACATCATCTACGCCAGCCATGTGATGGAGCATGTCGCCGATGACGCACATGTCCTCGCCAATCTGCATGCGGCGCTGAAGCCCGGCGGTGAAGCATGGCTGATCGTCCCGTTATGGGACAGGCCGACTGAGGATGGCAGCTATGCGATGCCCGCGCGGGAGCGGGAGCGTCGCTTCGGCCAATGGGATCATGTGCGGCAATATGGGATGGACTTTGCGGACCGCATCGCAGCCGTCGGGTTCGATGTCGCCTTGATCGATGCAAAGCCGATCGACGCGCAGACCGGCGGCCGCCATGCCCTGGACGATGTCGTGTTCCGGGCGCGCAAGCCCCGATAAAGCGGCTATCGAGCGGTCGCGTGACATTCGCGCACGCAACCCCTATGTGCGCGCGATCATGGCAACGACATTTCCCCCCGCGCCGAAGGTCGGCATGGTCTCGCTTGGCTGTCCCAAGGCACTGGTCGACAGCGAGCGGATCCTGACCAAGCTGCGCGCCGACGGCTATCAGATGTCGCCCGATTATGCCGGGGCCGACGTCGTTCTCGTCAATACCTGCGGCTTCCTCGATTCCGCAAAGGAGGAATCGCTGGAGGCGATCGGTGAGGCCATCGCGGAGAACGGTCGCGTCATCGTCACCGGCTGCATGGGGAACGAGGCGGCGATGATCCGCGCGCGTTTCCCTTCGGTTCTCGCCATCACCGGCGCCCATCAATATGAGGCTGTGGTGCATGCGGTGCACGAAGCATCGCCGCCGGTTCCCAATGCCTTCGTCGATCTCGTGCCCGAAGGCGGCCTGAAGCTCACGCCCCGGCATTACAGCTATCTGAAGATTTCCGAAGGCTGCAACCATCGCTGCGCCTTCTGCATCATCCCGTCGCTGCGAGGTGATTTGGTCTCCCGCCGCATCGACGCCGTCCTGCGGGAGGCAGAGAAGCTCGTCGCCGCAGGGACCCGGGAACTGCTCGTCATCAGCCAGGACACCTCGGCTTATGGCGTCGATACCCGGCATGAGGCCCGCGCGTGGAAGGGCCGCGACGTCCGCGCGCACATGACGGACATGGCGCGCGAACTGGGTCAGTTGCGCACGGCGGATGGGCGCGCGCCCTGGGTGCGCCTCCATTATGTCTATCCCTATCCGCATGTCGATCAGGTCATCCCGCTGATGGCCGAAGGGTTGCTCACGCCCTATCTCGACATACCCTTCCAGCATGCCGCACCCGATGTGCTGCGGCGGATGAAGCGCCCCGCCAACGATGCCAAGGTGCTGGAGCGGGTGAAGAACTGGCGCGCGATCTGTCCGGACATCGCGATCCGCTCATCGTTCGTCGTCGGCTTCCCGGGCGAGACGGAATCCGATTTCCAGTATCTGCTCGACTGGCTGGATGAAGCGCAGCTGGATCGTGTCGGCGCATTCCGCTTCGAGCCGGTCGAGGGCGCAGCGGCGAACGCCCTGCCCGACCCGGTGCCCGAGGATATCAAGGAAGACCGCTTTCAGCGGATCATGGCCAAAACTGCCGCCATCTCCGCGGCAAAGCTGCAAGCGAAGATCGGGCGCACCATAGCGGTCATCATCGACGAAGTGGGGGAACCGGACGAGGAAGACGGCAGCATCGGCGCGACCGCCCGCAGTCAGGCCGATGCGCCCGAAATCGACGGTAATGTCTTCCTGCGCGACACGACGGGATTGAAGGCAGGCGACATCATCGACGTCATTATCGAGGACGCGGACGATCACGACCTCTTCGGCGTACCCGTTACGGCGCGCTGAAAGCGTCGCGGAACGCCGGTTTCATGGCGGCGATCAACGCGGCATCGACCGGCAGCGCAATGTCATAGGTCCCTTCCGAATAGGGCCCAGCTTCATAAGGTCCGATCACGATCAGCAGGCTGTCGATCGCCTTGCCATCGCGCGACGCGAAGATCAGACTTTGTTTCAAGGGATCGACGCAGCGGGTAAAGCCGTCGTCACCACGCATCACCGGGCCACCGCGCTTGGCCGCGCGTGCTGCATCCAGCGCAGCGCAGAAGCGCGCGCCTATCGCCTGTTGCAACGCTTCGGGTGACGTCGCCATCGCGATCACACCGGTTTCGCCGTTGCGCGCCTTGTCCCACATCAGCACCTTGTATCCGCTGTTGCCGTGCGCCCCGCCGGTGTAGAAATACAGCTCTCCCAGCAGCGCAAGCAGACGCGGCGTATCGGCCTTGACCGTCCAGGATGTCTGGCTGCTGTGGCGACGATAGGGATAGCCACTCTGTTTCGCAGCAGCTTCGTCTTCGCGCGCCATCGTTATGGCCGATGCCTGGGCGCGGGTGGCATCCTCGGTCAAACGCGCGGCGATGGCCGGAATCGCCGCCGCTTCGACGGGATAAGCATAAGCATATTCTAGCAGGTCGCTCGTCTCGGTAATGTTGAAAGCTTGTGCAGGGGGTGAGGGCGCGGGTGTCCGGGCAAACCGACTGGTATCGGGGACAGCCGCACTGCCCGGCGCAGCATTGCCCGGCGATGCCGCGGGTGAACAGGCCGCCAACGCCATCGCAACGCCGGCCGCGCCGACGGATGCCGCCCATAATCTCGTGAACATCCACGTCTCCTGTCGCATCGCCCCTTTCGGCGACCATAGACATGCCACCACCGGATTCAACGGCACCGCGCGGCGGGCGGCCGCGCCATTGCGATGACCCGCTTTGCTGCCTACACCGTCGATATGACCAACTTTGCCGATTATCTGAAAGCCGACACCGGCCAGCCTGCCCGCACCATCCATCTCGTCGATCCGCCGGGCTTCGAAACCTGGCTTGCGGCGCAGCCGGAACGGGCGCGCGTTGCCGTGGCGGCACAGAAGTTTACGGCGAAAGGCTATGAATATGCGATCATCCCCGGCGACCGCGCCGACGAATGGGCCGTTGTTTCGGGCGTCGCCAATGTTGCCGCGCTATCGAGCTGGTGCCTTGCAAAACTGGCCGAAGTCCTGCCTGCGGGCACATATCGGCTGGAGGGCGTAGGGACAGGCCCCGCGATGCTCGGCTGGCTGACCGGGCAATATCGGTTCGATCGCTATCGCCGCGAAGAACAGCCACAGGGGCCGCGCATCCTGCTGACGCAGGACGTGCGGCGTATCGAGCCGACCATCCTGCTCGCCGAAGCCGTTGCGCTGGTCCGCGATATGGTCAACACGCCTGCCGCCGACATGGGGCCGCCGGATCTGGAACAAGCCGCAGCAGCAATTGCTGCGACGCATGGTGCCCGCCTTGATGTGACGCAGGGGGATGCCCTCGCCAGCGGCTATCCCATGATCCACGCGGTCGGACGCGCTGCCGACCGCAGCTTTGCGCCACGCCTGATCGAGCTGACCTGGGGCGACCCGGCGCATCCCCGGATCGCAATCGTTGGCAAGGGCGTGTGCTTCGACAGCGGCGGGCTGGACATCAAGCCATCGGCCGGCATGCGTCTCATGAAAAAGGATATGGGGGGCGCGGCGCATGCGCTTGCCCTTGCGCGACTGGTGATGGCAAGCCGCCTGCCCGTGCATCTGCATGTCCTTGTACCCGCGGTGGAAAATGCGATCGGCGGCAACGCTTTCCGTCCCGGCGACATTCTTGCGACACGCAAGGGCATCAGCGTGGAGATCGGCAATACCGATGCCGAAGGACGCCTGGTTCTGGGCGACGCCCTGACCAAGGCCGCAGAGGCCGGACCCGAACTCATTCTGGATTTCGCGACGTTGACCGGCGCCGCGCGGGTCGCACTCGGGCCGGATCTGCCTGCGCTCTTTTCCAACGACGACAGCCTCGCGGACGGGCTGATCGCTGCAGGCAGCGCCTGCGACGATGCGCTCTGGCGTCTCCCGCTCTGGAGCGGCTATGGCGACATGCTCAAATCGGACGTTGCGGATATCAACAACGCCGGCGAAGGCGGATTTGCAGGCGCGATCACGGCGGCGCTGTTTCTCCAGAGATTCGTGCCGGACACGGTGCCCTGGGCGCATTTCGATACCTTTGCGTGGCGCGCCACGGCCCGGCCCGGCCGACCCAAGGGGGGCGATGCGCTGGGCCTCCGCGCGGCCTTCGCGCTGTTGCAGGGCCGCTACGGACGCACCGGATAATCCAAAATCGCAAGGTGGCGGAGCCGTTACGCAACCGGATGGGATGTTGCGCGTTTGGGGATCATGGAAGCTCAGGCAACAAAGACATCTCCGCAAGGCGAACGCCGCCCGTCCCCCGCGCTGGATCGATGGATGCAAACGCTGGTCGATTATGTCCGGTCGGGTGAGCCTGACCTGACCAACCGGCAAATGGCGCTGATGATGATGGTGTATGTCCAGCCGGGGCCACACACGGTGCGCGGCCTTGCCGATGCGCTCAACGTCTCGAAGCCGGTGATTACCCGCGCACTCAACAAATTGTCGGCGCTGAGCTATCTCCGGCGGGAGCGTGATGTTGCCGACCGGCGCAACATCTTTGTCGCGCGAACGGTCAAGGGGGCGGATTTCCTTGACGGGTTTGATGCTTTCATCGCAGGAACGCTCCGCGATGACCGAAGCAAAAACCGACATACGGAAAACCGACATTCAGGACGCGCAGCCTGATCCCATTCGTTTTCGGCTGCATGGGCGGTCTGTAACGCTGGACAAGCGCATACACGCCGTTCGTGGCGACCTTGCCGACCTCGCCCTGGCCGGTGTTCTCTTTTCCGCGCATTATGCGCGCGCCGTGGAAATGAGCTGCGTGATGCCCGGTGCCGGTGTCCGGGCGACTACCGCGCCCGGTGCGGAAACGGTAACGCAATTGCTGCGCGGCGAAATCTTTCACGTCCTCGACGTTACGGCCGAATGGGCATGGGGTTTCTGTCACCATGACGGCTATGTCGGCTATGTCCAGCGCGATGTGCTCGATTTGCGTGAAGAGGCGACGCATCGCATCACGGCCCATATGGCACCTGTGTTCGCCGAGGCGAACATCAAGGCGCGTATCGTCGATTGCTGGCCGCGCGGCTCGCTTTTCCCTGCGACCGTCGAAGGCGACTTCCTGGCCTGTCCGGAAGGCTTCGTCCACATCCGCCATGCCTGCGATGCGCAGCAGATGCAGACCGACTGGGTGTCTACCGCCGCAAGCTATATTGGACAGCCTTATGTCTGGGGCGGCCGCGGGCATCTGGGCGTGGACTGCTCGGGCCTCGTCCAGGTCGCGCTGGGGCAGGCCGGGCGCAAAGTGCCGCGCGACACCGATCTGCAACGGGAAAGCATCGGCGTGCAACTGCCTGAGGATGCGCCGTTGCAGCGGGGCGACCTGCTGTTTTTCCCTGGCCATGTCGGCATCATGGTCGACAGCGACAGCCTTCTGCATGCCAACGCGCACTGGATGGGGACGGTGGTCGAACCGCTTGCCGATGTCATCGCCCGGCTCGCGCCGCTGCATGCACAGCCGGTGCTTGCCCGGCGGAGGATCACGGCATGACAGTGCGCATATTCATCGATGGCGCGGCGGGGACGACCGGCCTCGAAATCCGCGAGCGACTGGCCGACAGGCCGGAACTCAACCTCACGGCGCTGTCGGATGCCGAACGCAAGGATGCAGACGCCCGCCGCCGGGCGCTCAACGCCGCCGATATCGTCATATTGTGCCTGCCCGACGACGCGGCGCGCGAAGCTGTCGCGCTGATCGACAATGATCGGACGAAGGTGATCGACGCGTCGACGGCGCATCGGGTGGCGCCCGGCTGGGTCTATGGCTTTCCCGAAGTAACGGGACGTGAGAGGGTCGCTGCGGCGCGGCGCGTCAGCAATCCGGGCTGCTATTCGACCGGTTTCATCGCGCTCGTCGCCCCGCTCGTAAAGGCCGGACTGATCCCGGCCGACTGGCCGCTCGCGTGCAACGCGGTGTCGGGCTACTCCGGCGGCGGCAAGGCGATGATCGCCGATTATGAAAGCGGCGGCACAACGTCAGCCTATGCAACCTATGCGCTGACGCTGACGCACAAGCATGTGCCCGAAATGCAGGCGCATTGCGGCCTAGCGGTCGCACCGATTTTCGCACCTGCGGTCGTGCCGCTGGTCCGTGGCATGATCGTGGACGTGCCGCTGCCGCTCGGTGTGATGCCCGGCACACCGTCGCCCGCCGCATTGCGCGCCGCGCTTGCCGATTTCCATCAGGGATCGCCGGTGGTGCGCGTGATCGCCAATCACGACGCGGCGACGCTGACCGTCGAACGCTGCGCAGGCAGCGACCGGCTTGACCTTTTCGTCTTTGCCAATGCCGACGGCACCCAGGCCCGCCTCGTCGCCGCGCTCGACAATCTGGGCAAGGGCGCAGCGGGTGCCGCGGTCCAGAATCTCAATATCATGGCCGGGCTGGAGGAAGCCGCCGGACTGCGGCTCTAGTGAATCGTGCCTATCGGCAGTTCGATGGACAGCAGCACGATCAGCCGCTCGATCTGCCGCCAGCGGCAGAAATGGATGTAATTGCCCTTATCGCGGCTGCGGTCGGCGCGGGCCACCGCTTCATAGGCCGCATCGTCGCCATAGCGATGCATGAGGTCGGCGGCATCGTCCACGCTGGCGCGGTCTGTCAGATAAGGTGTTTGCATCATGGCCCCTGTCATGGCCGGGTGAACCCCGGACGTTTGCGCTTGGGCCACAGGCGTGCAGACGCCGTGCCAGAACCGCCCGCCCGAGGACCTGTGCGGCATGCGAAGGTCAACAGGCCATTAGCCATTCGCCATAATGATACAGATGTCCCGTTCTGGCACCGCTGGCGTCCCGCGATGAACCGTGGCAAGGGGTTGCGATGACGACTTCCCCGAACAGGAACCCGACGGGTGCCGGTGCGATTATCGCGTTCCTCGCCATCGGCGGCGTGATTGGTGGCGGCCTGCTGGGCCAGCCGACGATCGGGCTACTTGCAGGCATTGCGGGAGGCGTCGGGATCGCTATCCTGCTGTGGTGGCGCGAGCGGCGGCGCGATCTGTAGGGAACCGCGGTTTTCTGCGGGTTTCAACGCCGCAACTTATGCAACTTTGCGACTTTCGACAGGCCGATCGTCAGGGTCATTGCAGGGCGGCGCTTTGCCTCCTAGATCAGGCGCATGAAGAAATATCTGCTGCTCGCCCTCGTCCTCGTCGCCGCCGCCGTTGGCGGCTTTCTGTATATGGCGCAGGGCGATACCGCACGGCTTGCGCCGGGTCAGGATGTCGGTCGCGAACCGCTCATCACCACCGCCCGGCGGGAAATCGTGCCGACGGTCAACATCGCGGACGTCGTCGGCTGGAAGGCGGGCGAGGCACCGCAACCGGCGCAGGGTCTAAAGGTCGCCCGCTTTGCCGAGGGGCTGGAGCATCCCCGCACGATCCTGCAATTGCCCAACGGCGACGTGCTGGTGGCTGAAACGAACAGCCCGCCACGCAAGATATCCGGCATAAAGGACCGGATCATGGGATTCTTCTTCGCCAAGGCCGGTGCGGGCGGCGCATCGCCCAACCGCATCACCCTGCTACGCGACGCCGATGGCGATGGTCGCGCCGAAGTCAAAACGCCGCTGCTCACCGGTCTCCATTCGCCTTATGGCATGGCACTCGTCGGCAACACGCTCTACATCGCTGACACGGACAAGCTGCTGGCCTTCCCCTACAATACCGGGGACACGAAGATCACTGCGGCACCCCGCAAGATCATGAACCTCCCGGCGCAGGGGCCCAATCACCACTGGACCAAGGGCCTGCTTGCCAGCCCGGACGGTCAGTTGCTCTATGTGTCGGTGGGGTCGAACAGCAATATCGGCGAGAATGGCCTCGATCTGGAGGCCAATCGCGCCAACATCCTCGAAGTCAATCTGACCAAGGGCGATTATCGCATATTTGCCAGTGGCCTGCGCAATCCGGTCGGTATGGGCTGGGAACCGAAGACCGGACAATTGTGGACGGTCGTCAACGAGCGCGACATGCTGGGCAGCGATCTGGTGCCAGATTATCTGACGCGCGTGGAGTTCGGCGGCTTCTACGGCTGGCCGTGGAACTACTGGGGCGGCTATGAGGATCGCCGCGTCCAGCCCGAACGGCCCGAACTGCGCGAATATACCCATCGCCCCGATTATGCCCTGGGGAATCATGTCGCGCCGCTGGGCCTCAGCTTTGCACAGACCGGCCTGGGTGCTCCCTTTACGAACGGTGCCTTTGTCGGCTTGCACGGCAGCTGGAACCGCAAGCCGGCCGCCGGATACAAGGTGATATTCGTGCCCTTCGGCGCTGACGGCCGACCGAACGGCAAGCCCATCGACGTCCTTTCCGCATTTCTGAATGCGCAGGGCGATGCGCGGGGACGCCCGGTGGATGTAACGGCAGATACGAAGGGTGCGCTGCTGGTGACCGATGACGTCGGCGGCAAGGTGTGGCGGGTCAGCAGATAGCCGATCGGCCGCGGTGACCCTAAAGCAGCCGCTTGCCCGCCCTGCCCGCCAGTTCCACGACATAATGCCAGGCCACGCGCCCCGACCGGCTGCCCCGCTGCGTCGCCCACTGCACCGCATCGAGCGGCACGAAATCCAGCCCGAACCGCGCGGCATAGCCCGCGACGATCGCCAGATAGGCATCCTGATCGAGATTGTGGAAACCCAGGCTGAGGCCAAAACGGTCGGAGAGCGCCAGCTTGTCGTCCACCACATCGCGCGGATTGATCGGGTCTCCCTGCTCCTCCAGAGACCGCGGCACCAGATGACGCCGGTTCGACGTCACATACAAGCGCACATTGGGCGGACGGGCCGTCGCGCCGCCTTCCAGCAACGACCGCAACAGGCGCACGTCCGCTCCCGCATCGTCAAAGCCAAGATCGTCGAGGAACAGGACGAACGGGCGGGTGCTGCCGCGCAGGAAGGCGAACAGGGCGGGCAGGCTGGCAAGCTGATCGGTCGCGCATTGCACCAGCGCGATGTCCGCGCCCTCCTGCTGCAACCGGCCGATCGCCGCCGCGACCGTTGCCGATTTCCCCGTTCCCCGCGCACCCCACAGCAACACATCATGCGCGGGCAATCCCGCTGCGTGGCGACGGCTGTTCTCGTACAGCCTGTCCTTCTGCGCATCGATGCCGCCAAGCAACGCGAAGTCGATCGGCGCAAAGGCAGCGACGGCGCGCATCGCCTGCCCGTCCCACACATAAGCAGGCCCGACTGCCATATCCACCGGTGGGATCGCGGGCGGCACATGATTTTGCACAAGCCGTTCCAGGGCATCCGCTATACGGGAAAGATGGAGGTCGGGCGGCTGATCGGTCATGCGAACGCCTCTATCGGGCACGCAGGCCGGTCGCAAGCGTAACGGTTCTGACGCTTTGGCCTTCTATGCGTGCGGCAGTAGAGCTATAGCGCGGGATCGTGACCATCTCCCAGCCTATCCAGACCACGCGGATCAGCCGCTATGATACCGCCGCGTTGCGTGAGGCCGCCGCCCTTATCCGCGCGGGGGAACCGGTGGCGGTCCCGACAGAGACAGTCTACGGGCTTGCCGCCGACGCGACCGACGACCAAGCCGTGGCCGCCATTTACGCGGCCAAGGGACGCCCGAGTTTCAATCCGCTGATCGTTCATGTCGCCGATCGCCCCATGGCGGAACGGATTGCGCTGTTCGCACCGGCGGCGCTCGCGCTGGCGAATGCCTTCTGGCCCGGCCCGTTGACGCTGGTGCTGCCGCTGCGCCCGGATGCCGGGATTGCGCCGCGCGTAACGGCCGGGCTGCCCACGATCGCGCTGCGCCTTCCCGCTCATCCTGCCATGATCGGTCTCATCCGGGAAAGTGGCAAGCCGCTGGCAGCACCCTCCGCCAACCGCAGCGGTGGCATTAGTCCGACGCGGGCCGAGCATGTGCTGGCCAGCATCGGCGGGCGCATTCGCATGATTCTCGATGCCGGGCCGACCAGCGAGGGTCTGGAATCGACGATCGTCGCGCCTGAAAACGACCGTATCCGCCTGCTTCGCCCCGGATCGATCACGGCCCAGATGCTCGAACGGGCATGCAATCTCCCTGTCGTGACCAGCGGCCCCGATGACGCGACGGCGAGCATTGAAGCGCCGGGGCAAATGGCAAGCCATTATGCGCCAGGCAAGCCGCTGCGCCTCGACGCGCTACAGGCCGAACGGGACGAATATCTGATCGGCTTCGGCCTGATGCCGTCGCACTATAATCTGAGCGCAGACGCCGACATCCGGGAAGCCGCCGCCAATCTGTTCGCGGCGCTGCATCTGGCCGATGCAAGCGCGGCCAGTCGCATCGCCATCGCGCCGATCCCGCACGACGGCATTGGGGCGGCGATCAACGACCGTCTGCGCCGCGCCGCTGCCTGACGCTTATCGGCCGCAATCGTCGTAACCAGCTTCGCGACACTGCCGTCGCCGTTCCTTGTCGGCCTTCTTGCGCTCCTTGCCTTCGCGCTCTTCCTGCTTGCGCATCTTGCGGCCGTAGTTGCGATCCGATTCGTCCTGGCTGGTCGTGGCCCAGTCGGCGGCCTGTGCGCCTGCCCGCACCGGCAGCGTCACGATATCGACAGCCGTTTTTGCGATGCAACCCGGCAGCAACAGCAGCGCAAGCGGCGTCAGGCAAAGCGGCGAGAAACGGCGATCTGGCTGGCGTTGCATTTGTAATGGCTCCCGAAACGATTTAATGCACCTGACGTACAGTCTGATGCTGCATCATCTGCTCGGGGGAACCATGCCATGAACAACATGAACCGCGCCATAGCGGAATTGATGGGAACCTTCTGGCTGGTATTCGGCGGCTGCGGCAGTGCCGTGATCGCGGCGGGCTTTCCCGATGTCGGCATCGGCCTGGTTGGCGTATCGCTGGCGTTCGGCCTGACGGTCGTCACCATGGCCTATGCCGTCGGCGGCGTTTCGGGGGGGCATTTCAACCCCGCGGTGACATTTGGCCTGTGGGCGGGCGGACGATTCCCGGCACGGGATATTCCGCTGTACCTTGCGGCCCAGGTCGCAGGCGGCATAGCCGCAGCGGCGGCGCTCTATGTCATCGCGAGCGGCGCACCGGATTTCGCGCTGCCCGTCAACGGCCTTGCCGCCAACGGCTATGGCGAGGGGTCGCCCGGCGGCTATGGCCTGGTTCCGGCGTTCCTTGCCGAAGTGCTGCTGACGTTCTTCTTCCTGTTCATCATCATGGGCGTGACCGGCAAGAATGCGGCGGTCGGCTTCGCGCCGCTGGCGATCGGCCTTGCGCTCACTCTCATCCACCTCATCTCGATCCCGGTGACGAACACGTCGGTCAATCCGGCGCGCTCAACCGGGCCAGCGTTTATCGAAGGCGGGCTGGCGCTGCAACAGCTCTGGCTGTTCTGGGTCGCGCCAATTCTGGGTGGCTTGCTCGGCGGCTTCACCCACAGGGTGCTGCACGCCGAATAAAGTCAAGGCACTTCACCCCGTCATGCTGACGAGGCAAGAATAGCCCTATGCCTCCAGCCGCTCGGCGAACTTCTTGTTCAGCTTCGCCAGCTTGGGCGGGATGACAGCCATGCAATAGGGGTTCTTCGTCCCTACCCTGTCCCAATATTGCTGATGATAATCTTCAGCGGGATACCATGTCGAAAGCGGTTCGATCGTCGTGACGATCGGATCGCGATGATCGGGCTGCGCACGGGCAATGGCCGCCTCAGCTTCGGCATGCTGCGTGGCGTCGTGCGGAAAGATCGCAGAACGATACTGTGTGCCCACGTCATTGCCCTGCCGGTTCAGCGTCGTCGGATCATGCGTCGCGAAATGAATATCCAGCAGGTCGCCAAAGCTGATGACATCGGGATCGAAAACGATGCGGATCGCCTCGGCATGGCCGGTCCGCCCGCTGCACACCTGTTCATAGGTGGGATCGGCAACGCTGCCGCCGATATAGCCGCTGGTCACCGAAGATACGCCTTTCAGCCGGGTATAGACGGCCTCCGTACACCAGAAGCATCCGCCCGCCAGCGTTGCGATTTCCTGCGCCATGCAAAGTCCTTGACTAGAGGGAACCCCAGACGCCCTAGATAGGACGCACAAGCGATCACACAAGCGACTGGCTTACCCAGCCGCCATCGCAGCGGCCGCTTTTGCTCGTTCCTCCGCCACCAGTTCCTTGCGGGAAAGCTTCCCCACCAGCGTCTTGGGCAACGCAATGCGGATTTCCACCGCGACCACCCGTTCATGCTTGCCAAGCTGCGGGTTAAGCCACGCCTTTAGCTGTTCCGCGTCAGGTGGCGTATCGCTCTCCGCCGCTTCGTCCTGGAGCGTGACGAATGCCTTGGGCGATTCGCCGCGATAGGCATCGGGAATGCCGATCACCAGCGCCTCCTTCACCGCCGGATGATGGTACAGGATCGTTTCGATCTGGCTCGGGAACACCTTGAACCCGCCGACCGAAATCATGTCCTTGAGGCGGTCGACGATCTTTACATAACCGTCCTCGTCGATCAGGCCGACGTCGCCCGTGCGCAGCCAGCGACCGACAAAGACTTCGGCATCGGCATCGGGCCGCTGCCAATAGCCCTTCATGATTTGCGGCCCGGAAAACAGCAGTTCGCCCGGCTCGCCATCCGGTGCGGGGCGGGTGGGATCCTCGCGATCGACGATCTTCACCAACGTGCCGGGCAGAGGCTGGCCGACGGTGCCCGTCTTGTTCAGCCCGGCATAGGGGTTGGAGCAGACCACTGGACTGCTCTCGGTCAGGCCATAGCCTTCGACCAGTTTCGCGCCCGTCGTCGCCTCGAACCGCTGCTTGACTTCAAGCGGCAGCGGCGCGCCACCGGATATGCAGGCCCGCAGCGAGGAAAAATCGATGTTGCGCGTCGCCGGATGATCCAGCAGCGCCTGATACATCGTCGGCACGCCGGGCAGCGACGTCGCCTCGGTACGCTGGATCGCGGCGAGCACCTGCACCGCATCGAACCGCGGCAGCATGACGATCTCACCCCCCATCAGGACGGTGCGATTGAGTGTGCAGGTGTTCGCGAAAACATGGAAGAAGGGCAGCACGCCGATGATCCGGTCGATGCCGGTGCCGGGCGCCTGCGGGTCGATCGCCTGGACCTGCCGCGCATTGGCGCTCAGGTTTTGATGCGTTAGCATCGCGCCCTTGGGCTGGCCGGTCGTGCCGCCGGTATATTGCAGCAGCGCCACATCTTCGGGATCGACCGCGACCGGTGCACAGCTGCCCTTGTTCGCGATCAGTTTGGAGAAAGCGATGACACGCTGATCGTGCGGCCGCTCGACTGTCTCGTCTTTCTTGAACATGCGGTACAAGATGGATTTGCCGGTCGGCAATGCCCCGGCGATCGATCCCACCACCAGCGTCTCCAGACTGCTGCTTTCCAGCACCTTGAGCGCCGTCGGAAGCAATGCCTTGGCGGACAGGGTGAAGAGGATTTTGGTCCCGCTGTCTTCCACCTGATGCGCCAGTTCAGCCGCCGTGTAGAGCGGCGAGAAATTGACGACCGTCGCCCCCGCCAGCATCGCGCCATAATAGGCTGCGACATAATGCGGCACATTGGGCAGGTACAGGCCGACCCGGTCCCCCTTTTTCAGCCCCATGTCCTGAAGGCCGCAGGCGACGCGACGCACGCCGTCGAGGCATTCGGCATAGCTGTATTTGCGACCCATGAAGTCGATGAGCGGTGCCCTGGGATGGGCAATGGCGCTATTGACGAACATGTCGGTCAGGGTCAGCGGCGGGAACGTCTGCTCCCACGGCGTCGGATGGTTATAATGCGTGGTCCACGCTGTGTTTTCGCTCTCCATTTACATGAATGTAAGTGGAGAAAATGACGCTGGCAATCGCGTAATATCGGCGGAAAGGCGTTCCATCGGGGCTGACAAAACAAAAGGCGCGATGCCGTAACGGCACCACGCCTCTATCAATTTCAGTGACCGTTCCTCAACCGGAACGGCGCTCTCAGACTTCGCTCTTGTTGCCGCTGAACGGATCGAGAATCGGGGTCGTCCCGTTGATGAAGGCGGCCTCGGCGGCTGCCGCGGATTCGGCCTGCAACGCTTCTTCCGCGCGACGGACATTGTCGTCGCGCTCGCGCCGCAGTTCCTCGATCAGTGCCGCCCTGTCGCCATCCAGACGCGAATCCGTCGGCGCTTCGATGCCGGCCTTCTTCGCCGCCTTCGCCACCAGCGCATCCAATTCCCGCTGCGAACAAAGGCCGAGAGTTACGGGATCCTTCGGCACGATGTTGGCAATGTTCCAGTGGCTGCGGTCGCGTATCGCCTGGATCGTGGTGCGCGTGGTGCCGATCAGATTGCCGATCGCACCGTCGGAGATTTCCGGGTGATTACGGATGATCCAGGCGATACCATCGGGCTTGTCCTGCCGCTTGGAGACAGGCGTGTAGCGTGGCCCCTTGGTACGGCGGACAGGCTCCGGGCCTTTCTGGATTTTAAGGCGATAATCGGGGTCGCTTTCGCCCTTGTGGATTTCCTCCATCGTCAGTTCGTGCGCGCGCACCGGATCGCGACCGGTATATTTGGTCGCAGCGGTGTCGTCCGCGATCGCCTGCACCTCAAGAATGTGAAGGCCGCAAAACTCGGCAATCTGGTCGAAGCTGAGGGCGGTATTGTCGACCAGCCAACTGGCGGTCGCATGGGGCATGAGCGGCTGGGACACGAAAGCTCTCCGAAACTGCAAACAATAAGGGCCGCCCCTTGCGGGACGGCCTGTGTAATTATTCTGTAGTCCAATCCGCCGGACACGGCAAGGGCAAGGAACGGGTGACCCCGGCACCCCGTCCGGTCAGGCAGCATCCTCGAGCATGGCGGGGGCCACCGGATGCAGGCCGGACAGAAACTGGCGCGCGCTCGCCTCCCAGCTGAAGCTGCGGCCATAGGCGGCGCAGGCCGCACGATCCTTTGTCAGTGCAAGGGCAATGGCATCATCCAGCGTTTCCGCGAGGTCGCCCGTTTCGCGCGTCACAATGTCGATCGGGCCCGTCACCGGATAGGCCGCCACGGGGGTGCCGCAGGCCAAGGCCTCGATCATCACCAGCCCGAATGTGTCGGTACGGCTGGGGAACACGAAAACATCGGCACCGGCATAAGCCCCTGCCAATGCCGCCCCGGACATCGGCCCTGCAAACAGCGCATCCGGGAAGGCCTGTTCCAGCGCCGCCCGTGCCGGACCATCCCCAACAATCACCTTCGTGCCGGGATGGCCGGACCGCAGAAAGGCCTCGAGATTCTTCTCAACGGCGATCCGACCGACATAAAGCTGAATTGGTCGCGGCAGATCCGCGAACATCGCAGGGGGGGAGGCATCGGGCGTGAATCCCGTCTGATCGACACCGCGCCCCCAGGGCCTCACCTGTGCGATGCCATGCGCCCGCAATTGCTCCCGCACCGATCGCGTGGATACCAGCACGGCCTGCGCCGGGCCATGAAACCAGCGGATGTACCGCCAGAACCACGCGGCGGGCAATCCGGTGCGCTTTGCCACATAGTCCGGGAAATGGGTGTGATAGGCGGTGGTGAACGGGACGGCATTGCGCAGGCACCAGCGCCGCGCCGCAAGGCATAACGGCCCTTCGGTCGCCAGATGCACCGCATCCGCGCCAAAGGTCGCAATCGCCCGCCCGATCGTGCGTGCGCGGGCCATCGCCAGGCGTATTTCGGGATAAGTGGGGCAGGGAATGGAGCCGAACTGGTCGGGTGAAATCACTCGCACTTGGTGCCCCATTCGCGTCAGCTGGGCACTGACGGACTGCAACGTCCGCACGACGCCGTTCACCTGCGGCGCCCAGGCATCGGTGACGATCACGACCCGCATGAGGCGCGCGTCCCTCAGGCCGCCAGCCGAGGCGTACGCTGCGCCGGGGCCGCGTCGGCAGACGGCCGGGCAGCGATCTCGTCGGCCCAGTGCAGCACTTCCATACGCCCGTCGAAATGCTCGACCAGCGCCGTGCATCCTTCGACCCAGTCGCCATCGTTATAATATTCGATACCGGCAATTTCGCGGACTTCGGCGTTGTGGATATGGCCGCACACCACGCCGTCCACGCCACGTGCGCCTGCCTCGTGCGCCACCACTTCCTCGAACTTCGAAATGAACTCGACGGCGTTCTTCACCTTGTGCTTGGCCATTTTCGACAGCGACCAATAGGGAAGATCAAACCAGTTGCGGACCTTGTTGACCCACAGGTTCAGGCTCATCAACGCATGATAGGCCGCGTCGCCGACGAAGGCGAGCCAACGGTGGGCGAGCATGATCGTGTCGAACTCGTCACCATGCAGCACCAGCAACTTTCGACCGTCAGCAGTTTCGTGGATTGCCTTGCGCCGGATTTCCACGCCACCGAAATTGAGTCCGGTGAACTGGCGGAACATCTCGTCATGATTGCCCGGAATGTAGACGACGCGCGTACCGCGCTTCGCCCGCTTCATGATCCGCCAGACGATATCGTTATGGGTCGCGGGCCAGTAGAACTTTTTCTTCAGCCGCCACCCATCGATGATATCGCCCACCAGATACATGGTTTCGCTGTCGACATTGTCGAGAAAATCGATGAGCATGGCCGCGTTGCAACCGCGCGTACCCAGGTGAATGTCGGAAATCCAGATTGTCCGGTAACGACGCCGTCCCGCGACATCGGCTTCCGGCACCAGAAGATCGACCTCATGCAGTTCATCAACATCGGCGAGGAACGGAAGTCGGGTAATCGTATCCATGCAAACCCCCAAGGGATGATGTCCTTGGACGCGAAGCACTAGCCACATTCTGTTACAATTTGAGTTGAAATATGACGGAAATGCTACGTTTCAGCGGGTTAGGACACCGCTCGCGGGTCCGTCATTCGATACGCAGCACAATTTTTCCGACATGGTCGCCCGCTTCCATGCGGGCATGGGCGGCCGCGGCGTCTTTGAGTGGATAGCAGCGGTCCATCGCCGGACGCAATTCGCCCGCTACGACGTGCGGCCATACATTGCGGGCCAGCTCGTCCGCTACCAGCCCCTTGAAGGCAACCGATCGCGCGCGCAGCGTCGACCCGGTGAGGGTCAGCCGCCGTTGCATGATCTGCGGTATGAAGATTTCGGCTTTTGGCCCGCCCAGCACGGCGATCGACACATGCCGCCCGTCAGGGGCGAGGCAGGCGAGGTTCCGGGGTACATAGTCCCCGCCCACCATGTCGAGCACGGCCTGGACCCCCTCGTCTTGCGTGATCCGCATGACCTCTGCCACGAAATCTGCGCTGCGATAGTTGATTGCATGGCTCGCGCCCCAGTCGAGCGCCGCCTTGCACTTGGCATCCGAACCGCAGGTCACGATGATGGCGATGCCGAACAGGCGGCACAGGCTGATGGCCATCGTCGCGATGCCGCTGGTGCCGCCATGCACCAGGACCGTGTCACCGGCGACGACATAGGCCCGCTCGAACAGATTGGTCCAGACGGTGAAGAGGGTTTCGGGCAACGCCGCTGCCTCGACCATATCATAGCCGTGCGGCACCGGCAGGCACTGGCGGACCGGCGCGAGCGCATATTCGGCATAGCCGCCGCCTGTGATGAGTGCACATACAGCCTGCCCGACAAGCGATGTGTCGCTGTCCGACCCGACGGCCACAACCGTGCCGGAAACTTCAAGCCCGGGAATATCGGACGCGCCTGGCGGCGGCGGATATTTCCCCTGTCGCTGAAGAACATCGGGGCGGTTGACCCCGGCCGCGTGGACCTGGATCAACACCTCGCCGTCGGCAGGCGAAGGTACGGCACGCGTTTCAGGAACAAGCACCTCGGGACCACCGGGTTTGGCAATGGTGATAGCGGTCATCGTTTCAGCGATGGTTGGCGACACCGCAGGCGAAGATGGGTCTTCAATTGCCACAGGCTGTTCTCCCTGACCCGATGCTGCATTGCCGCAGAAAACAGGTTGTGCCGTTGGCGCCCTTATTGACAGAGTGCCAATATGGGTCAACATTCGCGAGATGGACATCGACGAAAATCTGCCACGCAAGGCTGATGATATTCTGGCTGCACTGACGCGGCAGGATCTCGATCCGTTGTCGGTCGCCGATCTGGACGCACGCATGGAAACGCTGCGCGCGGAAATTGCGCGGACGCAACAGCGACGTGACTATGCCGTCGCCCATATGGCCAGCGCAGAGGCCTTGTTCCGCAAATGACCTTGGAATGGGCTGCCCTACCCCTCCGGCACAAGAGCGGAAGAGCGCAGCCAAAAGTCATGGAACGGCAAGCGAGACCCGCTCTCAGATTGCGATCCCTTGATCGTCTGCCATGCGATGCCGACATTGGGTTCAGGTCGCCCGTCTCATGGGCACAGGAGTAAAACACATGCCTTCCTTCGCCGCCGCGCTTGAAACCACATTGCACAACGCGCTGACCCATGCATCGGAACGGCGTCACGAATATGCGACGCTGGAGCATCTTTTGCTGGCGCTGATCGATGACGATCATGCCTCGAAGGTCATGCAGGCCTGCGGCGTTGACCTGGGCGAACTCGGCGATGCGGTGACACAGTATCTCGACACTGAGCTCGATAGCCTGAAGGTCGAGGGCGCGACCGACCCCTCCCCCACCAGCGGTTTCCAGCGCGTCGTGCAACGCGCGATCCTGCATGTGCAGTCGTCGGGCAAGGACGAAGTGACCGGCGCCAACGTGCTGGTGGCGCTGTTTTCGGAACGCGAAAGCTACGCCGTCTACTTCCTGCAACAGCAGGATATGAGCCGCCTCGACGCGGTCAGTTTCTTGAGCCATGGCGTCGGCAAGGGAACCGCCGCGCCCGAACCGCGAGAGGTCAAGGGCGCCGTGGAAGACGAGAAGAAGCAGGACAGCAAGGGCAAGAAGGACAGTGCGCTCGACCAGTTCACGGTCAACCTCAACGAGAAGGCGCAGAAGGGCAAGGTTGATCCGCTAATCGGGCGCAGCGCGGAAGTGGATCGCACGATCCAGATTCTGTGTCGCCGGTCGAAGAACAACCCGCTCTATGTCGGCGATCCCGGCGTCGGCAAGACGGCGATTGCCGAAGGACTGGCGCGTAAGATCGTCGAGGGCGAAGTGCCCGAAGTGCTGAAGAACGCGGTCATATACTCGCTCGACATGGGCGCGCTGCTCGCCGGCACGCGCTATCGTGGCGATTTCGAGGAGCGACTGAAGGCCGTCGTCAACGAGCTGGAAAAGATGCCCGATGCGGTGCTCTTCATCGACGAGATTCATACCGTGATCGGCGCAGGCGCGACCAGCGGCGGGGCGATGGACGCCTCCAATCTGCTCAAGCCGGCCTTGTCGGGCGGCACCATCCGCTGCATCGGCTCGACCACCTACAAGGAGTTTCGCAATCATTTCGAAAAGGACCGCGCGCTGCTGCGCCGGTTCCAGAAGATTGACGTGAACGAACCGACCATCGAGGATACGATCAAGATTCTGGCCGGGCTGCGCAGCGCCTTCGAGGATCATCATCACGTCAAATATACACCTGATGCCATCAAGGCGGCAGTGGAACTCTCCGCGCGCTACATCAACGACCGCAAATTGCCCGACAAGGCGATCGACGTGATCGACGAGGTCGGCGCGATGCAGATGCTGGTGATCCCGTCGAAGCGCAAGAAGACGATCACGCCCAAGGAAATTGAGGCCGTGATCGCCACCATGGCGCGCATCCCGCCCAAGACGGTTTCGTCGGATGACAAGACCGTGCTGGAAACGCTCTCCACGGACCTGAAGCGAGTCGTCTTCGGCCAGGACAAGGCGATCCAAGTGCTGTCGTCGGCGATCAAGCTGAGCCGCGCAGGCCTGCGCGATCCTGACAAGCCGATCGGCAATTATCTGTTCTCCGGCCCGACCGGCGTCGGCAAGACGGAAGTGGCGCGGCAACTCGCCCAGTTGCTCGGCATCCCGCTCCAGCGGTTCGACATGTCGGAATATATGGAACGGCATTCGGTCAGCCGCCTGATCGGCGCACCCCCGGGCTATGTCGGCTACGATCAGGGTGGCCTGCTGACCGACGCCATTGACCAGCAGCCGCATTGCGTGCTGCTGCTCGACGAAATCGAAAAGGCGCATCCCGACCTGTTCAACATCCTGTTGCAGGTGATGGATAACGGCCGCCTGACCGACCATCACGGCAAGACAGTCGACTTCCGCAATGTCATTCTCATCATGACCACCAATGCCGGTGCGTCGGACATGGAAAGGGAAGGCATCGGCTTCGGCACCCTCACCCGCGACGATGTGGGCGAGGAAGCGGTAAAGAAGCTGTTCACGCCCGAGTTCCGCAACCGCCTGGATGCGATCGTGCCGTTTGCCTATCTGCCGACCGAAGTCGTCGCCCGCGTGGTCGACAAGTTCGTGCTGCAACTCGAACTGCAACTGGCCGACCGCGAAGTCCATATCACGCTGGACGACGAGGCGAAGGACTGGCTGACGAAGCGCGGTTACGACAAGCTCTATGGTGCGCGCCCGATGGGCCGTCTGATGCAGGAGAAGATCAAGCAACCGCTGGCCGAGGAACTGCTGTTCGGCAAGCTTGTCCACGGCGGCGAAGTCCATGTCCGCCTGAAGGACGATGCCCTCGCCTTCGAGATCATTCCCGCCGCCCCGAAAAAGGGGAAAAAGGGCGGAAAGCCGAAGGCCGCTGTCAAGGCGAAGTAGGCTGCCTGCATGATGGACTTGCATGCCTCTGCCCATAGCCCCGGATGAAGGGAGGGCGGTGCCGGATGGCATCGTCCTCCTTCACGGCTTTGGCGGCCACCCAATCCAGACCACCCTGCTGGCGCGACGCCTGCGCCAATCCGGCTATTATGTTGCCAACATCGGTTACCCAAGCTGGCGTTGGCCCATCGATCGCGTGATCGACCATCTTTACAGGCGTATAAGTGCTTCCCCGGTCATTGACGGCAGGCAATTACATTTCATTGGTCATTCCATGGGCGGCCTTATTCTGCGTGCCTACCTTGCGCAGCATCGCCCGGTCAATATGGGCAGAGTCGTGATGCTAGGCACGCCTAATGGCGGCAGTGAACTGGCCGACCTTCTTTACCGGCTGCGACTTCATACGCTTATTCTTAACAAGGCTGGGGACCTGCTGCGAACGAAACGCCCTGACATGATCGAGGCCGCTCTTGGCCACATCGACTACCCGCTCGGTATTATCGCGGGAGAAAGCACGTTCAACGGCTTCCTCCCAAATATCGTTTTTGGTGCTCCCAATGACGGCAAGGTTAGCGTTGCTGCCACACATCTTCTAGCCCAAACCGATCATCTCGTTCTGCCGGTCACCCACACAGCCATGATTTATGCACGTCCAGTTGCCCAAAACATAGTCCATTTCCTGCGGCATGGCAGATTTCACAGACCTGCGGCGTAGCATCAGGACAAGCAACCAATACCTCGACAGTCCGTGATCCCCGACACAGCGCAATTTCCCTGAAGCGCGCAAAAGCCATTCATGCTATGCCACCGCCATAACAAAAGTCGGGCGCATATCTGCTGGTTTTCCATGGGGATTCTGACCGATGCCTAGTCTGTTCCGTTCACGCCTTGCCCGCCTCTCTGCCGCGAGTGCCCTCGTTGCCCTTCTCGCCGCGCCGGGTGGCACGCAACAGTCGACCGCGCCGATCGCCCGTTACAGCATCGATGCCAGTACAACGTCCGGCATGGCCGCGATGGGCAGTGGCATGGGCGGGGCGATGTCGATGATGTTCGGCGGCGGCGGATCGAAAATGATCCACACGCTCGACCTGCGGCTTGGCTCGACACGTGCACCGGCAAGCGGCGAACCCAAGGCTGACCATTTCATGCCGGTCGGCGCCAAGCTCGGCAAGTCGGTTCCCCTGGTCACACCCCCGCCCGGTACGCCTGCGCCGCGCGAGGAGGACGACAAGGAGATGCCGCGCGATTTCCAGAAGCCCAAAGGTCGTCTGCTGATCTTCTGGGGTTGCGGCGCAAAGGCGCCGAAAGGGCAGCCGGTCGTGATCGATTTCGCGAAGGTGGCCGCAGGTGAGGTGCCACCGGGCCTCTTCACGTCAGGCGTGAACATTCCCGCCGACTGGGCGATCCGCCTTGCCAACAGCAAGACTTATGGCGCGTGGCCCAACGGCAAGGACCGCAAGACCGTTTCGGCCGAAAGCTCGCTGATCGGCGAGCATCGCATTGCGGGCAATTATTCGCCGGAAATCAAGTTCAGCCTTGCCCAGGATTTCATGCCCGCAATAACGGGCAAGGCCAGCGATATCGCCGGCGGCGCGACGATGCTGAGCTGGAACAGCGTCACCAGCGCGACGGGCTATTATGCCTGGACGATGGGCTTCAATCCGGGGCCGGACGGACAGGCGAACGACATGGTTTGGTGGTCGTCCTCCGCCAGCCAGAACTTCGGCGGCGCATTGTGGGACTGGATCGCGCCTGCCACCGTCAGCCGCCTCATTACCCAGAAAGTCGTGATGCCACCCAGCCAGACGAGCTGCATCATGCCCGCCGAAGTGAAACAGGCCGCAAGTCAGTTCGTGATGGGCAATCTGTACGCGTACGGGCCGGAAGCGAATTTCGCCTATCCCCCCCGCCCGGCCGATCCCAAGATTGTGTGGAAGCCCGAATGGACCGCGCGGGTGCGCTATCGCTCCAATACCATGTGGTTCATCAACGGCCCGGATATGGGCGGCGCGATGGCGCGCGGCGGCGAAGGCAGCGCATCGAGCAACAGTGGCGACGCGCCGAAAAAGAAGAAGAAATGTGGTGGTGGCATCGGCGGTATGCTGGCGGGTGCCGCGGGCCTCAGTTGCTGAATGGAGTAGCTCTCCCTTCGCCCGTGCGCCCTGCACCCGTCGAAGCCTGTCCCGAGCGCCTGCCGCAGGAGGGCAGTCGAAGGGGGTAAGTCCGGGCGAAGCGAAGGCACTTCACTTCGCCCAGCGTAGGGCTTTGACAAGCTCAGCCGGAACGGAATAACGGGAAGCGGCAACCCGCCACTTGCACGACTGTAAAAATCCATCATGGTGTCGCTCATTCAAAAGACATGAAAAAGGGCGACATCATGCTACGCAAATCCCTGATTTCCCTTCTGCTTCTCGGTGCCTCGATCCCCGCCTTCGCCGCGCCGGGCGATATGCCAAGCCGCCTGCTGGAGGGGCGCGATCTCTTCGCGCTGGAAGTCGCCACCGATCCGCAGATCAGCCCGGACGGCAAGACAATCGCTTATGTGCGCAGGTCAGGTGACATCATGACCGATCGCGCGCGCAGCAGCATCTGGCTGATCGATGTGGCGTCGGGCCAGCAAACCCCGATAGCTGCGGGGTCTTCGGGCAATGCCAGCCAGCCGCGCTGGTCGCCTGATGGAAAGCGGATCGCCTATGTCGCCAGCGAGCCGGGCGGCAAGCCGCAGTTGTTCGTCCGCTGGATGACCGATCACGCGACGGCGCGTGTCACCGGCCTGCCCGATGCGCCGGACTCGATCACCTGGTCGCCAGACGGCCGCCAGATCGCCTATGTCATGCGCGTGGCAGGCGAAGGGCTGAAGCTTGGCAAAGCACCCGACAAGCCCGAAGGCGCGCAATGGGCGCCGCCGCTCGAAATCATCGACCGGGTGGATTATCGCAACGATGGCGGTGGCTATGTGCAACCGGGCTACGACCATACCTTCATTGTCCCGGCGGACGGCGGTGCACCGCGCCAGATCAGCTTCGGCTCCTACCACGACGGCGGACCGCTGTCCTTCACCCCGGATGGCAAGGCAATCCTGTTTGCAGCGGTGCGCAAACCCGATTGGGAACAGCAAATATTCGACAGCGAAATCTACGCGCTGGATATTGCGTCGGGCGCGATCAGGCCGCTGACGAACCGTGTCGGTCCCGATCGCGCGCCCGTCGTGTCGCCCGACGGACGGCTTGTGGCCTATCTCGGCTATGACGACAAGCGCATGGCCTATGAAACGACCGAATTGTCGATCATGAACCGGGATGGCAGCGGATCGCGCACTATCACTGCCAAACTGGATCGGAGCATCGACAAGGTGCAATGGGCTGCGGACGGCAGGAGTCTGTATGCCCTCTATGATCGTGAAGGCATAAACCGGGTTGCCCGGATATCGCTGGACGGCACAGTGACAGAAGTCGCCAGCGGCCTTGCAGGTGGCGGGCTTGACCGTCCGTACAGTGGTGGCGACTTTACGGTGTCGAACAATGGTGCCATCGCCTTTACCGGCGGCTCGCCCTATCGGCCGGCCGATGTGTCGGTGGTCGTCGGCGGCCGCACCCGGCAAGTAACGCGGCTCAACGACAATCTGCTGGCGGCCAAGACACTGGGAGAAGTCAAGGAATTGGCGGTCAAGGCCCCCGATGGCCGCACGGTCCCTGCATGGCTGGTGACACCGCCGGGTTATCAACCGGGAACACGGGTACCAATGATCCTCGAAATCCATGGCGGCCCGGCCACCGCCTACGGCCCGACCTTCGCTACCGATATCCAGCTCTATGCCGCTGCGGGCTATGCCGTACTCTACACCAATCCGCGTGGATCAACATCTTATGGCGAAGAGTTCGCGCAGCTTATTCATCACAAATATCCCGGCGACGACTATGGCGACCTGATCGCGGCAGTCGATGCGGCCATCGCGGCAGGTGTTGCAGACCCCGACAATCTGTTCGTTACGGGCGGGTCCGGCGGCGGCGTGCTGACAAGCTGGATCGTCGGCAAGACGGACCGTTTCAAGGCGGCTGCCACGCAGAAGCCAGTGATCAACTGGATCAGCGAGGCGCTGACAATGGACAACACCTTGTTCACTTCGCGATACTGGTTCGAGAAGAAGCCGTGGGAGGACCCGATGTCCTACTGGAACCGTTCGCCGCTCAGCCTCGTCGGCAACGTCAAAACGCCCACGATGGTGGTCGTGGGCAGCGAGGATTACCGCACGCCGGTAAGCGAGTCGGAGCAATATTATGCCGCGCTCCAGATTCAGGGGGTGCCGACCGCGCTGGTCAAGGTGCCAGGTGCAAGCCATGGGGGCTTTACCGCGCGCCCATCGCAATCTGCCGCAAAGGCGGCTGCGATCCTGGCGTGGTTCGATAAATATCGGACCCAGTCCACACGCTGATTGGATCGGGCGATCGTTCGTGATATGTTCCTTTCCTGACGACAGGAGGATGACCGATGGCCGATACGATAATCTTCTACACCAACCCCATGTCGCGGGGGCAGATCGCGCGTTGGATGCTGGAAGAAGTGGGCGCACCTTATGAGCAGGTTCTGCTCGACTATGGCACCACCATGAAAGCGCCGGAATATCTGGCGATCAATCCGATGGGAAAGGTGCCGGCAATTGTCCACGACGGCAGGGTCGTGACCGAATGCGCCGCGATTTGCGCCTATCTTGCCGATGCCTTCCCCGATGCGGGGCTGGCACCACCGATCAATGACCGCGCCGATTATTATCGCTGGCTGTTTTTCGGAGCCGGGCCGGTGGAGGCGGCCGTCACCAATCGCGCGATGGACTGGGACGTCCCGGCCGACAAACAGATGATGGCGGGCTACGGCAGTTTCGATGCGACGATGGACGGGCTTGAAGCCGCGTTAACTGGCAAGAGCTGGATGTGCGGCGCGCAGTTCACGGCCACCGATGTCTATGTCGGTGCGCAGATCGATTGGGGCCTCGCATTCGGATCGATGCCGTCGCGACCGGCCTTTGCGGATTATGTAGCGCGCTTGAGGGAACGTCCCGCTTACCAGAGGCAGAAGGCGATCGATGATGCGCTGATCGCGGAGGCGCAGGGCAAGAAGGATGGCCCTTCGCCGGGATAACGAACCATCTAGACGATCAAACCCTCCGGCAATTGCGTGCCGGAGGGTTTTGACCTCGTGCCGACCACGATCAGTTACCAACGATCACCTTGGCGTCAGTGGTAGATGCATCAGCGTAGCGGCCCTTGGTTTCGGCGCGCGCGATGGCTGTGCGCACGGGTTTGGCGACATTGTCCAGCGCCTTCTCGCGACACAGCATCACTTCGCGTACCGTGGTGGCGGCGCACACTTGCGAAGCAGCCTTGCGCAGGCGCTTGTCGAGCGCCTGACGGCCCGATGCCTGCGTGAGGTCCAGGTCGTCGTAGCGGACTTCGGCGGTACGGCCATTGGAAACAAAGTCGCCGGCAAAGGCCGGGGAACCGGCGACCAGGGCCGCGGCGAAAGCAAAGCCTGCGGTCGCGGCCTTGGTCTTGGTGGTGAATGCGAACATTTGTGACTCTCCTTCAAATATGGTGGTCCTGGGTGCCCGAAGATGCTGTCCTGGCTTGGGGGCGACAGCGGCTTCGGGGCCGACGAACCGTTGATCTGCCAATCGCGACGATCCGTCCTGCCACGCCTTTTTAGATGTCAATTAAGAGCATCGCCTGGATACTTCGACCGGCAGCGAACCGGTTCGGCGGGCGACAGGCATACCGACGAACGACGGTACGGCAGCGACCAACGGTCGTTTGTCCACCAGACGAATGACAGCGTCAGATCGATCGTGGCGGAAAACACGATGGGGGAAGGCACATGACGGAAGCGGTGCTCGGCGCCACGCTGATCGCAGATACAAAGACGCCCCCGGTGCAAGGGAAGACCGGGGGCGTATCCTGCTCATGCTGTCGGGCACTTCAGGATCTCTGTATTCGCTTGTACGCGATATCCATTTCGACATCGCGGTCGTCTTGACAATAGCGCCTTATCATCATTGGCATAGCGACGCTTCGACCGGAGTTGACGTGCCTCTGCAAACGACTTGGCTATCGACTAACACCATCATGGTAACGACGAACGACATGCCGATCCGCTATGACAGTGGCACGTTGCTGTAATAAGTCCAATGGTCCGTAAGGGCATTTTCACGGAATAACTTGGCCGCCCAGCATCACCAGCGGTTGCTTTTCGAGTACGCGGATATCGACCAGCGGATCGCCATCCACTGCGATCAGATCGGCATAGCGCCCTGCGGCAATGGCGCCGATATCGTCGCTACGCCCCATCAATGCCGCGGCACTGCTCGTCGCGGCCTGGATGGCCTGCATCGCTGTCATGCCATGCCGCACCATATAGGCGAACTGCCGCGCATTGAGACCGTGCGGATAAACGCCCGCATCAGTGCCGAAGCCGATCCGAACGCCTGCCTTGACTGCCTTTGCGAAACCGTCGCGCTGCGCCTGCGTCGTTTCCCTGTTCTTGCGCAGATATTCCGCCGGCCAGCCTTCCTGTGTTCCGACAGCGTCAATATAGTCGCCGTTGTAGATATCCATGACGAGCCAAACGCCCCTGGCCTTCGCAAGCGTGATGGCCGCATCGTCGATCAGGCTGGCATGTTCGATGGAGCGCGCGCCGGCGCGGATCGCCGTCTTTATCCCTTCGGCGCCATGTGCATGCACGGTGACATAGCTGTCATGGGCGCGCGCCACGGCAACAGCTGCGGCAATCTCTTCGCCTGTCATCTCCTCGGTGCCGGGTTCCGTACCGATCGCCAGCACTGCGCCGGTGCCTATGATCTTGAGATGATCGACCCCGGCGGTGAACAGCGCCTCCGCCTTTTCGCGCACCTGGGCTGCACCCCGCGCCACGCCCAGCCGCATATCGGGTGGCACTGCCATCCCGGCGGGAAGCCCGGTGATTTCCCCGCCGCCGCCAGGGATCGTGAGATACGCGCCCGCAACCGCCATGCGCGGACCGGGGATCAGGCCCTGGGCAATGCCATCGCGGACAACCACGTCGGTCAGCCCCCGATAGGTGCCGACATCGCGCACCGTCGTGAATCCCGCCTTCAGCGTCAGTCGCGCATTGCGCGCGCCCAGCAATGCGGTCTCTGCCGGACCGGTTTTCACCGGCAAAGCAACGTCGCTGGACGTGCCGGTATCGGCAATGTGCGTGTGCAGGTCGATCAAACCCGGCAGCACCGTGCGTTCGCTCCAGTCGATCACCCGCGATCCCGGCGGCGGCAGCGTCCAGGGGCCGACATCGACGATGCGTCCCGCGCGGATGGTGATCCGCCGATCGTCGAGCATTTGCCCCGCCAGAACATCGATCATCCGGCCGGCATGCACATAGACGTCCTGCGCGCAGACGCGAGGTGCCAAGCCTATCTGCAACAGCAGCGCCATGACTGTCCCAATGCACCTGAGACGCGCGTTCGCCCACCGGTTCGCCACGATCATGCTTCCTCCTCCGCCCGCCTATGCGCTCGCGCACGGCATTCTCCCGCCAATTCATACGCTCGTCCAGCGTTTGCGTGTCGATATTTGGCCATGTGTCTTTGAACGCGGGAAAAATCAATGTATGCCAATGGGCTACAACGAGCCGCGCAGGCGATAGCGGCCAGAACGGGGACACGGCATCATGTTCAGCAGCTTCCTCGACGACTATATGCCGCATGGTTACTGTCTGCTGTGGCGGCCGGAGCTGGTCTGGACGCATGTGGTGTCCGACGCGCTGATCGCTCTCGCCTATTTTTCCATTCCCATTGCCCTCATCCGCTTCATACGCGCGCGGCGGGATATCCAGTTCGGCGGCATTTTCTGGCTTTTCGCGATCTTCATCATGGCATGCGGCACGACGCATATCATGGCGATATGGACCTTGTGGAACGGCGATTACGGGATAGAGGCGCTGATCAAGGTGGTCACTGCCATCGCGTCGGTGCTGACGGCTATCGTGCTCTGGCCACTTATCCCCAAGGCACTCGCGCTGCCCTCCACGGCGCAGTTGCGCACGGCCAACGACGCCCTTGCCTCACGTATTGCAGAACGCGACGCGGCGCTTTCGGCACTGCGCATCGAGGAAGAGGAACGGCGCAAGGCCGAGGCTGCCCTGCTGCAATCCCGCAAGATCGAGGCTGTCGGGCAACTGACCGGCGGCATCGCCCATGATTTCAACAATCTGCTTCAGGCGGTGGCCGGCAATATCGAACTGATCGCCTTGCATGGGAGTGGACATGACAAGATTGCGCGGCTTGCCAGCAATGCCACTGCTGCACTCGATCGCGGACGGACGCTGACCAGCCAGTTGCTTGCCTTCTCCCGCATTCAGCGCCTGGAACTCAAGCCGGTCCGGGTTGGACTCATCATCACCGGCATGAGCGATCTTCTCCAGCGCACCCTGGGTCCGCAGATCCGCTACTCGCTGGAAGGTACGGATGAGGGCCTGGCGGTAATGGCAGACCGGACGCAACTGGAACTGGCGTTGCTCAATCTTGCCATCAATAGTCGCGACGCAATGCCGCAAGGCGGTCAGCTTTCGATCACCGCCGCGCCTTATCATCAGCCGCAGGATGAGGACGACTTGCCTGCGGGCGAATATGTCGACATCGTCGTCGCCGACACCGGAATCGGCATGCCTGCCGATGTGCTGGAGCGCGCGTTCGAACCGTTCTTCACGACCAAGCCGGTCGGCAAGGGCACCGGGCTTGGCCTGTCGATGGTGTTTGGCATCGCCCGCCAATCGGGCGGCACGCTGCTGATCGATTCGCAGGAAGGCAATGGCACGCGCGTTACGCTGCGCCTCCGTAGGGTTGCGCAAGCAACCGAAACCACCGCACCCAATGCGGTAGCGTCGAGCCCCGAACGGCTGGACGCCATCCGCATCCTGGTGATCGATGATGACACAGCCGTACGAGAAACAGTCGTCGAGGCGCTGGAAGCGATGGGGGCAGCAGTCCAGGAAGCCGCTCGCGGTACCACGGGCATAGCCATGGCCGAAGCGGAGGATTACGATATCGTACTTCTCGATTTCGCCATGCCGGACATGAATGGCGCCGCCGTTGCGCAGGCCATCGCCAAGAAGCGGCCACGCCTGCCCATCATTTTCGCCAGCGGCTATGCCGATACCGACGCGCTCGATGCGGCGATGGATGGTGCAGTCACGATGCTGCGCAAGCCATTTTCGCATCGCGATCTGGTAACCGCCATTCTGTCCGCCCTGCGCAACGTCAACTAGGGCCGCTGCCGCGTCGGTCTGTGGCACAGACGGTCGGCATCATCATGCGTTGCAGACTGGTCAGCCGATACCCATCTGACTGACGCGAGGCTGCTTGCGTCACCCGAACAAATATGGAACAACGCCACCCATGCTGACTCATATTGCCGTGCGTGGAGCGCGCGAACATAACCTCAAGGGCGTGGACGTCGATCTCCCGCGGGACAGTTTGATCGTCATCACAGGCCTTTCCGGTTCCGGCAAATCCAGCCTGGCATTCGATACCATTTATGCAGAGGGGCAGCGCCGGTACGTCGAATCTCTGTCCGCCTATGCGCGGCAATTCCTCGAAATGATGCAGAAGCCCGATGTCGAGCATATCGATGGTCTGTCGCCCGCGATCAGCATCGAGCAGAAGACGACCAGCCGCAATCCGCGATCGACCGTTGCGACGGTTACGGAAATCTATGACTATATGCGCCTGCTGTGGGCACGGGTCGGAGTGCCCTATTCGCCTGCAACCGGCCTGCCGATCAGCGCACAGACCGTCAGCCAGATGGTTGACCGGGTCATGCAACTGCCCGAAGGGACACGCTTCTTCCTGCTGGCTCCGGCCGTTCGCGGGCGCAAGGGCGAATATCGCAAGGAACTGGCGGAATGGCAGAAAGCCGGGTTCACGCGCGTCCGTATCGACGGTGAAATGTTCGAAATCGACGACGCACCAACGCTCGACAAGAAGCTCAAACATGACATCGAAGTGGTCGTCGATCGCATCGCCGTGCGCCACGACATCCAGACGCGCCTCGCCGAAAGTTTCGAAACGGCGCTGAAACTGGCGGAAGGCCTTGCCTATGTCGATCTGGCGGACGGCAATGTCCCGGGTCGCGACGATGACACCCCGGCCTCGGGGAAGATGAAGAACACCGGCATACCCGCCAATCGCATCGTCTTTTCTGAAAAGTTCGCCTGTCCGGTCAGCGGCTTCACGATCGCGGAAATCGAACCTCGGCTGTTTTCGTTCAATGCGCCGCAAGGTGCCTGCCCCGCATGCGACGGCCTGGGCGAAAAGCTGCTGTTCGACAGCCAGTTGGTCGTACCGAACGAAGACCTCAGCCTTAAGAAAGGCGCGATCGTCCCCTGGGCGAAATCCAACCCGCCCAGCCCCTATTACATGCAGGTGCTCGGGTCGCTCGCGCGCGAGTTCGGTTTTTCACTCGATACGCCGTGGCGCGACCTGCCCGGCGAAGTGCAGCTCATCATCCTGCATGGTACAGGCGGCAAGGCCGTGACCTTGCGCTTTCAGGATGGCAAGAAGTCCTACGAAGTCAAAAAGGCGTTCGAGGGCGTCATCGGCAACCTCAATCGCCGCATGCTTCAGACGGAAAGCGCCTGGATGCGTGAGGAGCTTTCGAAATATCAGACCGCGCAGCCCTGCGAAACATGCGGTGGCGCGCGCCTGAAGCCCGAGGCGCTGGCGGTCAAGATCGCCGGTGAGGATATTTCCATTTCGACCCGCCGCAGCGTGGTGGATGCTTTGGCCTTTTTCACAGACCTGCCTACGCATCTGAACGACCAGCAGAACCAGATCGCGAAGGCGATCCTCAAGGAAATCGTCGAACGCCTCGGTTTCCTCAACAATGTCGGCCTTGATTATCTCAATCTCGATCGCACGTCGGGCACTTTGTCCGGCGGGGAAAGCCAGCGCATCCGGCTTGCCTCGCAAATCGGATCGGGTCTGTCCGGTGTGCTCTACGTTCTCGACGAACCTTCGATCGGGCTGCATCAGCGGGATAACGACCGGCTGCTCATCACGCTGAAGCGGCTGCGCGACCTTGGCAACACCGTGATCGTCGTCGAGCATGACGAGGACGCCATCCGCACGGCTGATTATATCGTCGATATGGGGCCGGGTGCCGGTGTTCATGGCGGTACGGTGGTGGCGCGCGGCACGCTGGAGGAGATACTGACCAGCAGCGACAGTCTGACTGCCGACTATCTGAACGGGACGCGCAGGATCGAGGTGCCGACGAAGCGTCGGAAGGGATCGGGTAAAAAACTGACCGTCCATAATGCCCGCGCCAACAACTTGCGCGGCGTCACGGCGTCGATCCCGCTCGGCACCGTCACCTGCATCACTGGCGTCTCCGGGTCGGGCAAGTCCAGCTTCACGATCGACACGCTTTATGCGGCGTCGGCCCGTGCGCTAAACGGCGCGCGTATCGTTGCAGGTGCGCATGACAAGGTGACGGGTCTCGAATATTGCGACAAGGTGATTGATATCGACCAGTCGCCAATCGGACGTACCCCGCGCTCCAATCCCGCGACCTATACCGGCAGCTTCACCAACATTCGCGACTGGTTCGCCGGCCTTCCCGAGGCGCAAGCCCGCGGATACAAGCCCGGCCGTTTCAGCTTCAACGTCAAGGGCGGGCGCTGCGAGGCATGCCAAGGCGACGGTCTTATCAAGATCGAGATGCACTTTCTGCCCGACGTCTATGTCACATGCGATGTATGCCATGGCGCGCGTTACAACCGTGAAACGCTGGAAGTGAAGTTCAAAGGCAAGTCGATCGCCGATGTGCTGGACATGACGGTTGAGGATGCCGTCGAGTTTTTCAAGGCGGTGCCGCCCATCCGGGACAAGATGGCAATGCTGGCGGAAGTCGGCCTGGGTTATGTCAAGGTCGGGCAGCAGGCGACGACCTTGTCAGGCGGCGAAGCGCAACGCGTCAAGCTCGCCAAGGAGCTTTCGCGCCGCGCCACCGGCAATACGCTCTACATTCTCGACGAGCCGACCACCGGCCTGCATTTCGAGGATGTCCGCAAGCTGCTCGAAGTGCTGCATGCGCTGGTCGATCAGGGCAACAGCGTGGTGGTGATCGAACATAATCTGGATGTCATTAAGACTGCCGACTGGATCATCGACATGGGACCGGAAGGTGGCGTGAAAGGCGGTGAAGTCGTGGCGGAGGGAACGCCGGAGACAGTCGCCCGCAATCCCCGCAGCTTCACCGGCCATTATCTGCGGCCCATGTTGGGCATGGCGGAGGATGCGAAGGCAGCCGTCGGCAGCCGCTGATATCTGCGCCTTTACAATCTGCTGACCGATCGCTGCCTCGCCCTGCCAGTAGAGGCTTGTGCCAAACCTTTGCACGGCCGAGCGAAGCAAGGCTGCGCAAATTGGCGGATGACGGGGAGGCAGCGCATTGATAGGGAGCGCCGTCCCCCCGGAGGCCCCTGTGAACGCACATCCCTCGATCGAAATCTGCACGCTCACCCTGCAATGCGAGGACCGGCCCGGCCTGGTCGCCGATGTCGCGGGTTTCCTTGCCCGCCACGGGGGCAACATCACGGACGCGCAGCAGTTCAACGATATGCTGAACCGGCGTTTCTTCATGCGTGTGGAATATGAGGTCGCAAGTGGTAATGTAGACGCGATGCGCGCGGCATTCCCCGCCATTGCCGCACCACGCGCGATGCAATGGAATATCCGTCGCCGCAGCAGTCGCCAGAAGGTTCTGCTGATGGTCAGCAAGTTCGACCATTGTCTCGGCGACCTGCTGTACCGGTGGAGGATCGGTGAGTTGGCCATGGATGTGGTGGGCATCGTCGGCAATCACCCGGAGACTGCTCTGGCCACGCCGCTGATCGGGGACATTCCGTTTCACTATCTCCCCGTCACGCCGGACAGCAAGATGCAGCAGGAGGCGCAGATCAAGGCTCTGGTATCCGGGACCGGTGCCGATCTTGTCGTACTGGCGCGCTATATGCAGATATTGAGCGACGATCTTGCCGCCTTTCTGTCAGGCCGCTGCATCAACATCCACCACAGCTTCCTGCCCGGGTTCAAAGGCGCGAAGCCCTATCATCAGGCACATGCGCGTGGCGTGAAGATGATCGGCGCGACCGCACATTATGTGACCGCAGACCTGGATGAAGGACCGATCATCCATCAGGATGTAGAGGCGATCAGCCATGCCGACACGGCCGAAGATCTTGTCCGGAAAGGCCGGGATATCGAGCGGCGCGTCCTGGCGACCGCCGTGCAACATCATCTTCAGGGACGTGTCTTCCTGAACGACAGCAGGACGGTGGTGTTCAAAGCCTGATGCTTAATGGCCGCTGTGTTCCGCGCTTGTGGAACCGGCAGCACCAGCCTTTTGAACGACGGCATCCACGATGATGCGATCGCCGTTGGAAAACAGGAATGTCAGCGGCACCTTTCCCTGCGCGATCGCTTCGGGATTGACGCCCCACAGCATGATATGCTTGCCGCCGGGTGCGAACGCGACCTGCGTGTTCGCGGCCACGGCAACCGAATCGATCGGCTGCATCGTCATCTTGCCGTCTTTCTCGACGCTCTCATGCATTTCGACGCGCAGGGCACGATCGGTCATGACGCCACGCAATTCCACGGCGGCTTCCCCGCCATGCACCACGAAGTAACCGGCGGACGGCGTGTCCTTGTTCGGGCTGACACGGATCCAGGCCTGATCGACGAACAGCGGCGGCGGATCGGCGCAAGCAGCGAGGAATTGCGGCACCAGGACCAGGACGATCAGCGCAAGCATCTTGCGGAATACAGGCATCGGCATTTTCCTTCCCTTCGCCGCAGCGCCAAGCCATTGGTACATAGTCCCGTTTTGGGTTACCGTTTCGGGGCGGCGGGCTGATGCGTTGCTCCCTAATGCGCGCCGCTTCTTGTGCCAAGCAAAAGCACCCCTATATCGAAATCCGAGACGGTGCTTGCCTTGGCATGATGTGCAGGGCAAGGCCGCTAACCGCTGAACATCTTGGGGTTAAAGAGGACATACATGGCTAAAGTTATCGGGATTGATCTGGGGACCACCAACAGCTGCGTCGCAGTGATGGACGGCGGCAAGCCGAAGGTAATCGAAAATGCGGAAGGCGCGCGCACCACGCCGTCGATCGTCGCCTTCACAAAGGATGGTGAGCGACTGATAGGGCAGCCCGCCAAGCGTCAGGCCGTTACCAACCCGGAAAACACGATTTTTGCTGTCAAGCGCCTTATCGGACGCCGGTTCGACGATCCGCTGACCAAGAAAGACATGGAACTGGTCCCCTATGCCATTGCCAAGGGCCCTAATGGCGATGCCTGGGTAAAGGCCGGTGGCGAGGATTATTCTCCGTCGCAGATTTCTGCCTTCACGCTTCAGAAGATGAAGGAAACTGCCGAGAGCTATCTGGGCGAAACGGTGACGCAGGCGGTCATCACCGTGCCTGCATATTTCAACGATGCGCAGCGTCAGGCGACGAAAGACGCCGGCAAGATTGCCGGCCTTGAAGTGTTGCGCATCATCAATGAACCGACCGCAGCGGCGCTCGCTTATGGTCTCGACAAGCAGGATGGCAAGACCATCGCGGTCTATGACCTCGGCGGCGGCACCTTCGACATTTCGATCCTCGAAATCGGCGACGGTGTGTTCGAAGTGAAATCGACCAACGGCGACACCTTCCTGGGCGGCGAAGACTTTGACTCGAAAGTCGTCGAATATCTCGCCGAGAGCTTCCGCAAGGAAGAAGGCATCGACCTCACCAAGGACAAGCTCGCGCTCCAGCGGCTCAAGGAAGCGGCCGAAAAGGCGAAGATCGAACTGTCTTCGGCGCAGACGACCGAAGTCAACCTGCCCTTCATCACCGCTGACCAGAATGGTCCGAAGCATCTGGTGAAGACGATCACGCGCGCGGATCTTGAAAAGCTGGTCGCGGACCTGATCAAGCGAACGATGGAACCCTGCAAGAAGGCGATGGCCGATGCTGGTGTGTCGGCGTCGGACATCAGCGAAGTGGTGCTCGTCGGCGGCATGACCCGCATGCCCAAGGTGCGGGAAGCGGTGAAGGAGTTTTTCGGCAAGGAGCCGCACACTGGCGTCAATCCGGACGAAGTCGTTGCCATGGGCGCGGCCATTCAGGCCGGTGTGCTTCAGGGTGATGTCAAGGACGTGCTGTTGCTTGACGTCACGCCGCTGTCGCTCGGCATCGAAACGCTGGGTGGCGTGTTCACGCGCATGATCGATCGCAACACGACGATTCCCGCGAAGAAGAGCCAGGTCTATTCGACGGCGGACGACAACCAGCAAGCCGTGACGATCCGCGTGTTCCAAGGCGAACGTGAAATGGCGGCCGACAACAAGCTGCTGGGTCAGTTCGACCTGGTCGGCATCCCTCCCGCGCCCCGCGGTGTGCCGCAGATCGAAGTGATGTTCGATATCGATGCCAACGGCCTTGTCAGCGTATCGGCCAAGGACAAGGGCACCGGCAAGGAACAGCAGATCAAGATTCAGGCGTCGGGCGGCCTTTCGGATGCAGACATCGACCAGATGGTCAAGGATGCGGAGCAGTTTGCCGAAGAGGACAAGAAGCGGCGTGAAGCGGCGGAAGCGAAGAACAACGCCGAAAGCTTGATCCACACGACCGAACGCCAGATCGAGGAGCATGGCGACAAGATCGACGCTTCGCTGAAGTCTGAGATCGAAACCGCGATTGCGGCGGCGAAGTCTGCGGTAGAGAGCGGTGATATCGAAGCTATGAAGACGAAGGCGCAGGAACTGGCAACCGTCGCCATGAAGCTGGGCCAGGCGATCTACGAGAAGGAGCAGGCCGCAGGCGCGTCTCCCGGTGCCGACACGGCAAGCAAGGCGGATGACGGGGTCGTCGATGCCGAGTTTTCCGAAGTGGACGAAGACAGCAAGGCGTAACGAAAATCCCTCCCTCTTTCCGTTGGGGAAGAGGGCGGGGAAGCGGGGGATGGACGATGGCGGTACTATCATGGGCGTGAACGTCACGTACGTGGGTATCGCCTCGCCCTCCCCTCTTTCCTGAAGGGGCGAAGGGCACTATGAGCACCGAAGTCGACTATTACGAATTGCTGGAAGTCGAGCGGACGGCCGACGATGCCGCTTTGAAAAGCGCGTATCGCCGCCTCGCGATGAAATATCATCCGGACAAGACCGGCGGCTGCACCGATAGCGAGGCCAAGTTCAAGGCGGTCAGCGAAGCCTATGAAGTCCTGAAGGACCCGCAAAAGCGCGCCGCTTATGATCGGTTCGGCCATGCCGCATTCCAGAATGGTGGCGGTGGCGGATTTCGTGGCGGTGCAGGCGGCTTTTCCGACCTCGGCGACATCTTCGAAACCATTTTCGGCCAGGCAGGGTTCGGCGGCGGCGGGCGGCAGACCAGCCGCCGTGGCGCGGACCTGCGTTACGATCTCGAAATCACGCTGGAAGACGCCTATCATGGCAAGGCGACGGAAATTTCCGTCGAGGTCTCCGCGCCGTGCGACACATGCGATGGTTCCGGTGCAAAGCCGGGCACGGGCGCAAAGACCTGCGGCACTTGCGGGGGTCATGGGCAAGTTCGCGCGCAGCAGGGCTTTTTCGTCGTCGAACGGACCTGCCCATCCTGTCATGGTGCCGGGAAAGTGATCGAAAGCCCGTGCGGCAGTTGTCGCGGCGAAGGGCGGGTCGATCGCCAGAAGACGCTATCTGTCGATATTCCCGCCGGGGTCGATGAAGGTACCCGTATTCGGCTGACGGGCGAAGGTGAAGCGGGTGCACGCGGCGCACCCGCGGGCGATCTCTACATTTTCCTGCACGTCAAGCGACACGGCATTTTCGAGCGTGAGGGCACCACGCTGTTCTGCCGTGCACCGGTCAGCTTCACGACGGCGGCACTGGGCGGCACGATCGAAGTGCCCGGATTGGACCGTGTTGCGCATGCCATCCGCATTCCACCCGGCATCCAGTCGGGCAAACAGTTGCGGCAACGCGGCGCGGGCATGCCCGTGCTCAACGGGCGCGGCCATGGCGACATGGTGGTGCAGATCGATGTCGAGACACCGACCCGTCTCACCGCGAAGCAGAAAGAATTGCTTGAAGCTTTCCGGGAAACGGAAACCGGCGAAGAATGTCCACAGTCCACAGGATTTTTTAGCAAAATCAAGGATTTACTTGGATAAGCGAGGCAGCTGTTATGTCACCCGATTTCCTTGCGAAGGCTCGCGATCAGATCGGTTATCAGCGTCAGCCGCTCTGACTCCTCGTCCAGGATCGCATGGAACAGTGCCTTGCGATAATAGTCGATGCGTTCGGCGGGCAACGCAGCGTCCGCAGGCAAAGTCGATAGCAGGATATCGATAAGCCGCTCCGCGCCATGCAGCCTTCCCCATAAATAGTCGTTTTCACGATAGGCGCGGCTGAAAAAAGCACCAAAATTGTTGAACTCCATGCCGCGCAGCGTCGCAGCGGCGTCTGCCGGACGAATGGCGGAACAATCCTCGGGCGATATCCTGTCGACCTTCACCGGATCATATTCGTCCAGCCCTTCGCCCTGCAGTAGAGGCAGCGTCGCGATATCGTAAAAGGGAAAACCGAGATAGGCGAGCAGCATCTGCCGACGCTCCGCTTTGGGCAATCCCCACAAAGCATCAGAGAGCAAAGCCTCTGCGATGTCATCGCAAGCCCGCAAATCCCGTGCCGCCGCCAGCCTCGCCAGGGCAGTTGCGGGATCGGCGCGCGCCTCATCGATAACCGAGATAAAGTCGTCGGGATAATATTCGGCATTTTCGCGCACGGTATAAAGTGCCAGCCCGCCATAGATCGCATCATGCATAGCGGTGAGTGCCTGTGGCGATGCCGCGCAGGCACTCTCCAGCATTTCGGCCAATCGACGCGCCAGGAAGCGCAGGCGACGAATGCGGAAACCCAGATCATGGTCGCGGAAAAACTGGATGACGTCCGCATTGACCGTTTCGCGCCCGGCCCCGTTCATTTGGTCCAACCCGGCGTGGCGCGTGTGCGCGACCAACGCCCGCTGAACGGCATTGCGCTGGACGGCGCCATCGTCAGCAGCCAGACGGACAAACAGATCGGTAATCTCGTCGATGATGCCCGACAGTTTGAGATGCCCGTAGGCTGGATAGGCAAAGCCCGCCGCGCTCGCGGCGCGCGCTTGCGCCTTAGCGCGCCAGCTCGCAAGTCGGCCAGGCGTCGGCCGATCAAGGAACAGCGTGCCGCCGAAGCTGCTTTCCACATCCTGCTCGATCTGCGGACGCAGCGCGGCGATGATCTGCCGCATCCGCTCGATCCGATGGGATCGCCCGGCAATAGCATCCAGATTGTCGCGGATGGGCTGTTCACGAGGAATGTCGCTCAGCGCACCGAAGATCGTACGAAAGAAACCGGGTAGCGGCGGCACCTCCCCCACTTCGAGAGGTTTCGGCTCGCCGCTGCGTGTCAGGCGAATGCTCCGGCTTTGCGGCTTGGGATCGATGTAGACGAACCGTCGGTCGACTTCGCGGCGCGAAGGCCGGTTGCGCAGCGCGCCGATCGCCTGCGCAAAAGGGGCGTTGGCCAGCACCGATCCGTCGATGAGTACCGCATCCTCGGCCTTGCCCAAAGCCCAATGGCGCGGCAGAACGCGCGCCAGAAAGGCATTGCGTCCCGTCCACGGACGCTTGCGCTCTGCCAGAACGCCGTCCAGTTCGCGCACCGTGAAGGGCGGGAAAGCCCCCGGAAAGCTGGCCGTAGCGCGTGCCGCAAATGCCAGCTCGGCGGGATCGGCAAAGCGCCGCAGGCTGCGGTCCTGCCCCCACGCCGAAAAGCCGATCGACAGGCGATGCTCCGTCTCGATGACATGGGCCGGACTGTGGAGCGTCAGGCTCTGCGGATAGCCGTCGAAATCGGTCACCGTCACGAACAGGTCGAGCGGGTGCCCCGGCGGCAGCAGTGGATCACCGCATGGCGCGCGTTCCATGGCTTCGAACGCATCGATCAGCATGTTGCTGAACACCGCCCCGCCGAACGGCGGCTCGAACCAGCGCGAACGGATGAAGCGCGAAAGCTTCATCCGCACTTCCTCCCGCGTTTCCGGGGCAACCGTCCGCTCGACGGTATCGCCGGGGCGGCGCGCAGCCATCCAGACCAGCGGAGACGCCCAGAACTTGGTAAAGCGGGCGGCGGGCCGTGCGTCAGGGTCCAGCAGCCGGTCGATATCGGCATAATCCATCCACAGATCGGTCAGCGGGTCGAGCGACTGGCCGGTCTCGATCGCCTGCGCCAGGAAAATGCCGTTGATGCCGCCCGCGCTTGCCCCGGCGATGATATCGGGAATGATGCGCAGGCGGGTGCCCGTAGCCGCCTCGATTTCCGCAATCAGAGCGCAATATACCGCACGGGAATTGCCCCAACTTCCCTCTGCCTGTGGAGGCGGAATTGCGCCCTCATGATAATCACGGCTGGCGCGCGCCAGATGCCAGATTTCCTTGGTGATGCCGTGCATGTAGATGGCAAGGCTGATGCCGCCGTAGCAGACCAGCGCCAGCCGAAGCTCCTTTTCCCTCATCGGCCACCTCTCATCGACATGGGATGGCAAAAGCAGCCACGCTTGTCATGTCCTTATGATCGGGTGATCCGGCGTCCGCGTGAACTCGGCCCAGATCGGCAGATGGTCCGATGCCTTGCGAGCCGATGCGCTGGCGTGGACACCGCAATCCAGCAGCGTCAGTCGGTCGCAGTACATGATCCTGTCTAGTCGCGCGACCGGACGACGCGCATGGAAACTGCGACCGCAGGGGGCAAAGCGGTAATGACGCGCGAAATCCGCAAGGCAGCCGCGATCGGCACTCCATTCGTTGAGATCGCCCATCAGCACGGTCGGCAGAATCTCCGTTGCGGAAGTCGCTGCGTGAATGATCGTCGTCGCCTGCCGCCGTCGCCACAGTCCCGAAAGGTCAAGGTGCATGCCGAACAGGCGCAGCGGTGTCGCGGGCAAGGCAAGCTGCGCCATGATCGCGCCACGGGGTTCCAGGCATGGCAGATGGACGATATCGTGCGCGTCGATCGGCACATCCTTGCGAACCAGTATCGCGTTGCCATGCCATCCCATGCTGTCGGCCTGCACATCCAGAGGCACCGCCTTGTATACGCTGTGGCTTTCCAGCAAACGGGGCGGCAGTACCGCATGGCGGATACCAAATCGCCGGTCAGCCTCCTGAAGCGCGATGACGTCCGCGTCCATTTCCGACAAGACGTCCAGTATCCGTTCGGGGTTGCGCCTACGGTCGGTGCCGATGGCCTTGCGGATATTGTACGTCGCGACGCGAAAGCTCAGTTTTGCCATGGTACGGCAATGCCCGAAATGGACCCATGTTTCCACCGGCAGGTCATTCCTGCACTGGCGTTCCTTTTATGTTCTGCTATACCGGTAGTGCTTCAACTCTCTCGGAAAGTCCCATGGCAAAGGCTAAGCGCAAGTTCGTATGTCAGCAATGCGGGTCGGTTGCGCCGCGGTGGCAGGGCCAGTGCGAAGACTGCGGTGAATGGAACAGCCTGTATGAAGAGGCAGGCGATACCGTGTTTGCGGCAAAGCATGATTTGCAAAGCGGCGGGCGCGCGCTTCACCTTGTAGGGCTGGACAGCGTTATTGCTCTGCCCCCGCGCGCCAGCACCGGGATAGCGGAGTTCGATCGGGCGCTGGGCGGTGGTCTGGTCGCAGGATCGGCAACCTTAATTGGCGGCGATCCGGGGATCGGCAAATCAACGCTTTTGTTGCAGGCCGCGGCGCGCATGGCAATCCGGGAATTGGCGGTTGCCTATATCAGTGGCGAGGAGGCGGCCGACCAGGTCCGCCTGCGCGCGCGCCGCTTGGGTCTGGGCGATGCGCCAGTGCAGTTGGCGAGCGCCACCTCTGTACGTGATATCCTGACAACCATGAGCGAGGGTGCACCCCCTGCCCTGCTCATCATCGATTCGATCCAGACGATGCACAGCGACCTGATCGAGGGCGCTCCCGGTACGGTCAGCCAGGTGCGTGCCAGCGCGCAGGAGCTGATCCGCTTCGCAAAGCAACATGGCAGCGCCGTGGTGCTCGTCGGCCATGTCACGAAGGACGGCAGTATCGCCGGGCCCCGAGTGCTCGAACATATGGTCGATACGGTGCTCAGCTTCGAGGGAGAGCGCAGCCACCAGTATCGCATTCTCCGCGCGGTCAAGAACCGCTTCGGGGGGACGGACGAAATCGGCGTATTCGCGATGGCGGAGGAAGGTCTGGCGGAAGTCAGCAATCCCTCTGCCCTGTTCCTTACCCACCGCGATGAATCCGTGACTGGTGCCACAGTGTTTCCGGCGCTGGAGGGCACTCGACCTGTGCTGGTGGAGATTCAGGCGCTGACCGTCCGCCTTGCAAGCGGCGCCACGCCACGACGAGCCGTTGTGGGCTGGGACAGCGGGCGGCTGGCCATGTTGCTTGCGGTGCTGGAAGCCCGCTGCGGCCTCAGTTTCTCGACGTGCGAAGTCTATCTGAACGTGGCAGGCGGCTATCGCATATCCGATCCGGCCGCAGACCTTGCCGTGGCCGGCGCGCTGATTTCCGCCCTTTCCGAGCGGCCGGTTCCAAGCGATGCCGTGCTATTCGGCGAAGTCGCGCTATCGGGGGAGATCCGCACGGTAGCCCATGCGCCGATGCGTCTGCGCGAGGCAGCGAAATTGGGTTTCGGGCGCGCCATTGTCCCGGCCAGCGCCGCGGATGGCGCGAAAGGCATTGCCATCAGCGGCTATCGCACTTTGGCACAGTTCGTCGATCATGTGCTTGGCCGCGGCTAACACAAAGCGCGGCCTGGCATGCTCAGTTCGGTGCCTTGCTCGTGTCGACCTTCTCGACCCACTCGGGATAGAAACTCGGTTCCCGGTTTGACCAGCCGTGCGCGGTTGCGGCCGCTTCACTGATCGACTGCAACAACGTCCGTCGTTTCTCCGGGTGAAGATGCGGCAGGCTGGCGGCGGCACAGAATGCCCCCGGCAACCAAGGACGAGCATTCGCGCCGATCAGGCGTTCGTACAGGAAACGATAGGCCGAGAAGCTGGTAAGACGATCCTGACCCAGATCGAACGCGGACACCGTCACAAGTGGCGCCATGAATGGCTCGACCTGATCAAGACCACTGTCGTCCGGCACCATCGACTTGATCTGATCGATGCGATCATAAATGCGGGCCTGGGCGCGAATGCTCGCAGCTTCCACGAGATCGCGCGACCACAGTTCCATGGCATCGCGACGCCGCAACCCAACATCCAGTGAACGCCGAATATAACGCTGTGTTGATGATGGAAAACTGGCAAACTCGCGCATTTCTGCGAGAGCCATTTGCCCGTCTGCGGACTTCCCACTCATACCCATGCTCACGCCTCCAACCCTTTTCGGTCCAGACAGGCAGATCATGCGCCCACTTTGGTTAGCGAAGCATTAAGCGCCCGTTCTACCCGTGTTCATGTCCGAATGCCCGAAGGCACCCGGCATTTTCAAAAGGACCAGATTTCGAGCAAAGGCGCAACAAAATAATTTGTGCGCCGCAGCATATGTCGGTGGTCAGTCGTCTTCACGAAAGCCCGAGGATGGCACAGGCTCGCCATTGTCACCCGGCTGGGTAGGCGACGCGGGGTCGGAACCATCCATGGAGTCTTCCAGACTTTCTTCGAGCGCTTCTTCGGTCGTCAACGGCCGGTCCTGCGCATCGCTGGGGCGCTCCCGGTCGATCGGGGTATCAGCCGCATCATTCATGCTGTGATCGTGTGTGGTCGCGACAGTGGACAGCGATGGATTGGTCATGGCAACTCTCCTGATTATGCTTGAGTAACGGATGGATCGCGCGCCTGTTCCCTTCGGTCGTTCGACGAACACGCCCCTGTTTTCGACGGGCGCCGCACCACAGGCACGACATCATCACGCTTTGGGCCTATGGCGGATCGATGACCGATCTTCATACCGAGGACGACCGTGGCATATCACCGCTGGTGGCCCTCTATTCGATACTGGGTTTCTGGCTGTTCTATGCGCTGCTCGTCAGCTTGCGGGCATTGGTCATGGATTTCGGGGCACAGGATGAGCTCGCCGCACGCCGTGCCATCGTCACCGTTATCGGCATCGTGGCGACATGGGTGCTGTATCTGGTTCTGCGTCAATTCGACGATCGCAAAGTCTCAACGCGCGTCATCATGGCTTTTTCCTTCGCGGCGCCCTTTGCGATCGCCATGGCCGCGGCCAACTTCTACGTCTTCAACCTGTATGATCCGGTCAATCTCTTTGCCGATCAGCGTTATGTGAAGGCCGGCTACGAAGCCTATGTCTCGCAGCCCGATTTCGCGCTCAAGCAGATCGCGGAAGATGCGATCAGCCGCTACTTCTTCCTGTCCGCATGGGCCGGCCTCTATCTCGCCTTGTCCTATGCGAGCGCCGCGGGCCATATCGAGCGCAGGGCAGCGCGCCTGGAGCGGGCCGCACAGCAAGCCGAACTGCGGTCGCTGCGCTATCAGGTCAATCCGCACTTCCTGTTCAACACGCTCAATTCCCTCTCCAGTCTTGTCATGCGCAACCGTGCCGACGAAGCCGAGCAAATGATCCTGTCGCTGTCCAATTTCTATCGCGCAAGCCTGACCGACGATCCACTTGAGGACGTGCCGTTGTCGGAAGAAGTGCAGTTGCAGAAACTCTATCTCGATATCGAAGCGGTGCGGTTTCCCGATCGCCTGCGGACCATCATCGATATTCCGGCGCATGTCATGAACTGCTGCGTCCCAGGGCTGATCCTGCAACCCATCGTCGAAAACGCAATCAAATATGGTGTATCGCGAACGGCCCGCCCGGTGACCATCGCCATTTTCGCGCGCGAGGAGGACGACATGCTCAAGGTGAGCGTGCGCGACGATGGTGACGCCCTGCCCGTCGAACATGACCATGGTAACGGGATAGGGTTGGCCAATGTCCGCGATCGGCTGGCCGCGCGTTTCGGCGCGAACGGCCGGATCAACGCCCGCTCGCTCGAAGGTGGCGGATTTCTCGTTGAGCTGACGTTGCCGATCGTGCGACGTCGCTGCTGAAAATGGGGACGAACTGATGGCGATCCGCACGATGATTGTCGATGATGAACCACTCGCCATCGAGAGATTGCAGATGCTCTGTGCGCGTGAGCCACGCATCGCGCTGGTGGGTACGGCCAGCGACGGCGCCGCGGCACTGCGCATGATCGAGGGGCTGCAACCGGACTTGCTCCTGCTCGACATTGCCATGCCGCTGCTGGACGGTATCGGCGTCGCCCGCGCGGTGGGACAGTCAGGCAGGCGCCCTGCGGTGATTTTCGTGACAGCGTTTGAAGGTTTCGCTGTGGAAGCCTTTGATCTTGCAGCCATCGACTATCTGTTGAAACCAGTCGCGGTCGACCGCCTCGTCCGTGCGATCGACCGCGTCGAAATTGCACTCGAAGCGGCGCGGGGTTCATCCATGCCGGCGCCGACGGGCGAAGCATCGAGCGAAAGCTGGGCGGAGGAGTTCTGGGTACCGCACCGGTCGGAACTGATCCGCGTGGGCACCGATCAGATCGACAGGATCGAGGCGGAACGCGACTATATGCGCCTCCATGTCGGCACGCACAGCTATCTGCTGCATCAGACGATCAGCGCGCTCGAACAGCGGCTCAATCCCGCGCGGTTCATCCGCCTCCATCGATCGCATATTGTGCGCCGTGATCATATCACGCGGCTCAGACATGATGGCAGCGGCGTATGGTTCGCATGCCTGCGACACGGAGAGGACATTCGTATCGGTCGGACTTATCTGGCCAATGCCAAGGCCATTGCCCGGGGCTGAAGCAAATGACACCCGCCTTATGGCAGATCTTAAGAATACATTTCGCATAAGTCAGAGGCAGGCAAGTCGCTCGACCCGCCTGCCCTGTTATGGCCATAACCGTGGCCAAGGCCTGTCATTCAAGCCAAGGCATCCAGTATCAGGCCTTTGGTGGCCGTCTCGTCAGAGGCTGAATTGCCATATGTCTTGGAATCCTTACTGTCCCGGATCTGTTCCAGAAGCGTCAGGAGCGTTTCGAGCGGATCGCTCTCACTGCTCATTCCGACCATGCCTTCCATTTCCGAAGGTGCGCCTGGCATCATCAGATTCTTTAACTGGCCGGCCTGTTCCTGAGTCAGAGTGCCTGCTTCGACTTGTTCGGCAATGAGGGAGTCAATATTGGATTTCACATCGCTGGGGCTTTTGCCGACCGCACCACTGCTCAAACTCTTGTCTATTGAGTCAAGCATGTTGCTTAACGCAGCCTGATCTTCCTTGGTAATCGTACCCGCAGATACGGCTGAAGAAATGCGAGAATCCGCAAAAGCTCTGGGCGTAGAGAAATTACCTGAGATATTTGTCATGATTTACTCCATTTTTAAGGAGGAAAGCCCCCCGGAGCAGAATACACGAATATAGTTAATATTTCACAATCACGCAAATATTACTTTTTATGAGAAGTCATAAATGCGGATTGTTACTTTAGAAAGCAGCCTCAAATGATACCGTGACACCAAATTGTGTCTGCCGTATTTCACAGGCGTTTTCTTGCTTGGCGGTGTAGACATCATGTGTCCTGATGGCAGGCATGGTTTCGAGATGCCCATGACGAAGATTCCGCCCTCCCCGTGGATTGTCATCAAAATGCAATTCTACTGTCACAATGCCGCGATGATCGGTGGGTAGGGCGCATGCACGGTTCGTCGCACCGGGGGATTCGCGGCACCGTCACTGGAGGCTCCATCGTGAAGCATATCGTTCGTCTCGCCGCATCGGCGCTTGCGCTGTCGGTCACGCTGTCGGGCTGTCAGGACAAGGCCGGTGGCGAGTCGGCGGGGCGTGATCAGATCCGCGCCGTGGGATCCTCGACCGTCTATCCTTTTGCGACCGCAGTGGCGGAACAGTTTGTCAACGCCAATCCAGGCATGAAGTCGCCCATTATCGAATCGACCGGGACAGGCGGCGGCATGAAGCTGTTCTGCGCGGGCGTCGGCGCGCAGTTTCCGGACATCGAAAATGCCTCGCGACGGATGAAGAAATCCGAGTTCGACATGTGTGTGAAGAACGGCGTGAAGGACATCATCGAAATACAGGTGGGCGTTGACGGGCTGGCTTTCGCCGAATCGAAGCAGGGACCAGGGCTGAAGCTGACGCCGGAAATCGTCTACAAGGCTCTGGCCGCCACACCCTTTGGCAAGGGCCCGAACACGGCACAAACATGGCAGGATGTCGATGCGTCCTTGCCTGCGATTGCCATTTCGGTGTTTGGCCCACCGTCCACGAGCGGAACCCGGGACTCGCTTGCAGAACTGATCCTGGAAACCGGGTGCCAGAGCGACCCGGCGATGAAGGCGCTGAAGGAACAGGACGAAGACCGGTTCAAAGCCGTTTGCACCCGCGTTCGGGAGGACGGCAAATATGTGGATTCGGGCGAGAACGACAATCTGATCGTGCAGAAGCTGGGTGCCAATCCCAACGCGATCGGTGTGTTCGGCTATAGCTTTCTTGAAGAAAATCTTGATACGCTGAACGACATTCCCCTGAATGGCGTCCCCGCTACATATGAAAATGTGGCCGACGGCACTTATCCCGGTGCGCGCCCGCTCTATCTTTACGTCAAGAAAGCGCACATCGCCGCCGTGCCCGGCCTCAAAACCTATCTGGAAACATTCGCGGCGAGCTGGAATCCCGGCGGGATGCTGGCAAAGCGCGGGATGGTCGCCGCCACTGAACCGGTCCGCTTAAAGAATGCCGAGGTTGTCAAAACACTTGCGGCGCTGAACGGCGCCGAATTGAAATAAGTTCGTGACCGGTCCCGCCGTCCTGCTGCTTCTGTTTGGCCTGGGTGTCGCCGCCTGGGTAAGCGCCCGTGCCCGTGCCACCCGCCTGCAAACTGCCGCCCGCAACACAGGCGCGCGCGGTGCGATGCATAGCCTGCCAAGCTTTCACGGTTGGTATGTGGCATTATGGACATTGCTGCCCGCCCTGGCCTTTCTGGCCATATGGACCAATGTCATGCCTGCCCTCGTTACGGATGCAGTGCTGGCCGATCCGGCTGCGCAGGGCCTGCCTGGTGACGGCTTTGCGCGTGGCGCGATATTGAGCGAGGCCCGCAATATCGCCAATGGTACGCAGGCAGCGGCGTTCAATCCGGCAGCGCAGCCACTTGTCGCCCCTTATCGCGTGAACACAGCCCGCTATGCGGGCGGCGGAGTGGCCCTCGCACTGCTGCTCGCTTTTGCCGGAGGTGCCTATGCCTTCACCCGCATTCGCCCGGATTTTCGTGCCCGTACCCGCGTCGAGCGGTTGGTGATGGGACTGTTGCTGGGGGCGTCGCTCATTGCGATCATCACGACCGTCGGCATTGTCGCATCACTGTTGTGGGAATCGCTTCGCTTCTTCTCGATGGTCAATCCGTTCTCGTTCCTGTTCGGAACAAACTGGTCGCCGCAGTCGGCGGCCATGGGCTACGGCAATGAGAACGCTTTCGGCGCCGTGCCGCTATTCTGGGGCACGATTTTCATCGGCGCTATCATCGCCATGATCGTCGCCATTCCGCTGGGCCTGATGAGTGCCATTTACCTGACGCAATATGCCAGACCATCGACACGCAAATGGATGAAGCCTGTCCTTGAAGTGCTCGCGGGTGTTCCCACCGTGGTTTACGGCTATTTCGCGGCGTTGACGATCGCTCCTGCGTTGCGCGACTTTGCTGTCGCGATCGGGATCAGCGGTGCATCATCCGAAAGCGCGCTGGCCGCCGGCCTGGTCATGGGCGTCATGATCATCCCGTTCGTTTCCTCCATGGCGGATGACAGCATCGCTGCAGTCCCGCAGGCGATGCGCGACGGTTCGCTCGCCATGGGGGCAACCACCAGCGAGACAATCAAGCGCGTTCTGATCCCCGCCGCCTTGCCTGGCGTGGTCGGCGGCGTGCTGCTTGCTGTCAGCAGGGCGATCGGCGAAACGATGATCGTGGTGATGGCGGCGGGTCTTGCTGCCAATCTGACGCTCAATCCCTTTTCCAGCGTGACGACGGTCACCACGCAGATCGTCCAGTTGCTGACGGGCGATCAGGAGTTTGACAGCGCGAAAACGCTTGCGGCTTTTGCGCTGGGACTGGTGCTGTTCATCGTGACGCTGCTGCTCAACATTGTCGCGTTGCGTGTCGTCAAGAAATATCGGGAGGCTTACGAATGACTGCGACGCCTTCCTCCTCCGTTCGCAACCCGACTGATTGGAAGGGCGCGGCAATGCAGAAGCGGATTGCCGGACGCTATGCGGCTGAGCGGCGTTTCAAACTGCTGGGCATGGCTGCTGTGTTGCTATCCGCGGGTTTTCTCGCCTTCCTGCTCATCAGCATGATCGGTAATGGGGCCCGCGGCTTCACGCGAACCGAAATCACCTTGCCGATTGATTTTCGTACCGCGCCAATGGTGGTCGATCCTGCCACGGTCACCGCGCAATCGCTGGTCAGTGCCAATTTGCAGGATGTGACCGCGCAGGCCGCGGTCACCGCGCTTGGCCCGAATGGCGATACCCTGCTCTCGCCCAACGCGTGGCTGACGGTGCGCGACGCAATATTGGACAACCCGCAGATCGTAACCGAACGGGTGGTGATCTCGGTTCCCGCTTCCACCAGTATCGATCTGGCCGCCAAAACGGATGCGAGTGCTGCCGATGAAGCATCTTATGCGCGCCTCCAGCAGTCCGGGATGGTCTCCACGGGCTTCAACAGCGCCTTTCTCTCCGCAAGCGATGCCACCGATCCAACCCAGGTCGGGATATGGGGCGCTTTCAAGGGATCGCTGCTCACGATGATCGTCACCTTGCTGCTGAGTTTTCCGGTAGGGGTGGCAACGGCACTTTATCTTGAGGAATATGCGCCCAAGACCTGGTGGACCGACATTATAGAGGTTTCCATCAATAATCTGGCGGCGGTCCCGTCGATCATCTTTGGCCTGCTTGGGCTGGCGATCTTTCTCAACCTGCTGGCCTTTCCGCGGTCCGCCGCGCTGGTCGGCGGGATGACGCTGGCGCTCATGACCATGCCGGTCATCGTGATAGCGGGACGAAACGCGATCAAGGCTGTGCCGCCATCGATCCGCGATGCGGCGCTGGGTATTGGCGCGTCACCCGTGCAGGTTGTGTTCCACCATGTACTGCCTCTGGCACTGCCGGGCATTCTGACCGGCACCATCATTGGCATGGCCCGTGCGCTGGGCGAAACCGCCCCCTTGCTGATGATCGGCATGCGTGCCTTCATCGCAACGCCGCCCGGCGGCATCACTGACCCGGCCACCGTTCTCCCCGTGCAGATTTTCCTGTGGTCCGATGAAGTCAGCAAGGGCTTCGTTGAAAAGACGTCCGCTGCGATCATCGTGCTGCTTGCCTTCCTGCTCGCCATGAACGGGCTGGCCATCTATCTTCGCAACAAGTTTGAAAAACGCTGGTGATCCATAGATATGCTGACTGACGAACAACAGGCGCTGAAGCCCAATAATGCGAAGATGTCAGCGCGTGACGTCAACGTATTCTATGGAGCCAAACAGGCGATCAAGACGGTCTCGATCGACGTCGATATGGACAATGTAACGGCGTTCATCGGGCCGTCGGGCTGTGGCAAATCGACCTTCCTTCGCACGCTCAATCGCATGAACGACACCGTCGCCAACGCCCGCGTCGAAGGCGATATCACCCTCGACGGCGAGAATATCTATGCTCCCTCGATGGATGTCGTGCAGCTGCGCGCGCGTGTAGGCATGGTGTTTCAGAAGCCCAATCCCTTTCCCAAGTCTATCTACGAGAATATCGCTTACGGCCCGCGTATCCATGGCCTCGCTAGCGCGAAGGCTGACATGGACGTGATCGTCGAAAAGTCGCTCCGGCGCGCCGGATTGTGGGATGAAGTCAAGGACCGGCTGCACGACAGCGGCACGGCGCTTTCAGGAGGGCAGCAGCAACGCCTGTGCATCGGCCGCGCAATCGCCGTGGAACCGGAAGTGATATTGATGGACGAACCCTGTTCGGCGCTCGACCCGATCGCGACGGCAAAGATCGAGGAGTTGATTCACGAACTGCGCGGCCGCTACGCAATCGTGATCGTGACCCACAACATGCAGCAGGCCGCGCGCGTATCGCAGCGCACCGCCTTTTTCCATCTTGGGACGCTGGTCGAATATGGCGTGACGTCGGACATCTTTACCAACCCGAAGGCCGACCGCACGCGCGATTATATTACCGGTCGCTACGGCTGACCGGGGGAGACAGATGATGGTTGAACATACGGTCAAAGCCTTTGACGAGGACATCGACTCGCTGCGTGGGCTGATTGCTGAGATGGGCGGGCGCGCCGAATCAAGCCTGGAAAATGCCATGACCGCGCTGATCCGGCGCGACAAGGAACTGGCGCGGCAGGTCGTCCGCGACGATCCCAAGATCGACGCCTTGGAAGAACAGGTCGAGCGGCTGGTAGTCCAGACCATTGCCTTGCGCGCGCCGATGGCAAACGACCTGCGCGAAGTCGTGGCGGCACTGAAGATCGCTGGCGTCGTCGAGCGGATCGGCGATTATGGCAAGAACATCGCGAAGCGTGTTCCGTTGATCGTCGAAAACCGTAAGCTTGAGCTGATGTCCCTTCTGCCCGCTATGGGGCAGATTGCCGGCGAAATGGTCCATGATGCGCTCAATGCCTTTGCCGCGCGTGACGCCGATCTGGCGCTCGCGGTCATCGAACGGGACAAGGTGGTCGACGATTTCTACAACAGCATTTTCCGGACATTGCTGACCTACATGGTCGAAAATCCGAAGATGATATCGGAAAGCGCGCATCTGCTGTTCGTCGCCAAGAACATCGAACGGATCGGCGATCATGCAACCAATGTGGCCGAGATGGTCTATTATGCCGCGACTGGCCAGTATTTGCCCGATCGCGAGCGCGGCGAAGCCCCTGAAGACGGCGCGGGCAAATAAGGATAGAGACGATGGCACGAGCCAAGATGTTGCTGGTGGAAGATGACGCGGCGCTCGCAGAGCTTCTGATATGGCATTTCAAGCGCGAGGATTTCGACGTCGCGCATACCGTGGATGGCGAGGAAGCCCTCATCATGGCACAGGAAGACACGCCGGACATCGTCCTGCTCGACTGGATGGTCGAAAGCCTGTCGGGCATCGAAGTGTGTAGACGCCTGCGCCGCATGAACGGCACCGCCAATGTTCCGATCATCATGCTGACCGCACGTGGTGAAGAGGAAGATCGCGTCCGCGGGCTGGAGACCGGCGCGGACGATTATGTCACCAAGCCTTTTTCGCCGCGGGAACTGGTCGCGCGCGTCGGCGCCGTTTTGCGCCGGGTGCGCCCTGCCCTGGCAGGCGAAACCCTGGCTTTCGCCGACATCGAGATGGATACGGTCGGGCACAAGGTGCGTCGTGCCGGGCAGACGGTATCGCTCGGCCCCACCGAGTTTCGCCTGCTGAAGCATTTCCTGGAACATCCCGGCTGGGTCTTTTCGCGCGAACGGCTGCTCGACAGCGTATGGGGGCAGGATAGCGACATCGAACTGCGCACCGTCGATGTCCACATTCGCCGTCTGCGCAAGGCCATCAACGGCGACGGGCATCGGGACATCATCCGCACCGTTCGGTCGGCGGGCTATGCGCTGGATACCGACGGGCTCGCCTGACTTCCCGACCTGCGGCGCAGACCTGGACATTCGGCAGGCAGTCTTTCAATCCGGCAGCGGAACGAAATGACCGTTCACGCGTCCCCTTTCCACGCGTTCGGCCGAATGCGGATTTGAGGGGGAAATATGACGGCGCTGCGCGGACTATCCTGGTGGGTCAAAGGCCCGCTGCTGTTCATGCTGCTCGCGTTGGTCCTGCTCGCCGCTCTGGCCGCCTTTCCCTGGGGCATGCTGCGCGAGACGATCGAACAGCGGCTGACGGCGCGGCTGGGGCGCCCCGCAACAATTGCGGTGCTGGAGCGTGCAGACAGTTTCTCGCTTCATCCGACAATCATCGCGCGCGATATCCGTATTCCCCAACCGCAATGGGCAGGCTCGGGCAATCTTGTCGATGCGGAGGAAGCGCGCGTGACGTTCAGCGCGCTGTCGCTGCTGCTACGCGGACGACCGGACATCGAGGCATTCGACGTCAGCGGGATGACCGTCCATCTGATCCGAAACAAGGTTGGCCGGGAAAGCTGGAACGATGGCAAGAAGGACGAAGCGGCGAGCAGCACGCGCGCGCCCCGCTTCAACCGGTTGCGGATCGTGCGAAGTCGCCTGATCTACGAAGACGCCAAGCGTGACCGCAGCATGGACGTGAAAGTCGAGGCTGATGTCCGGCGCGGTCTTGCGATGCGCGGCACCGGCCTGATCAAAGGCCATCCGGTCAAGGTCGCCATAGACGGGGCCGCCGTCGCCGGGGATGCGGCCGATCGCCCATGGCCGTTCCGCGCGGAAATCAGCGGCGACGCCGTCGGTGCCACGTTCAAGGGCACGATGGATCGGCCGCTCGACATTGGCCATCTGACGGCGGAGGCCACCGCCTATGGCCGGGACCTGGCACTGGTGGATGTCATCATCGAGGCGGGCCTGCCGGGAACGCAACCGGTGCGACTGGCGGCGCAGGTACGGCGCGACCGGCCCGACTGGACGATTACCCGACTGCGCGGCACCATCGGCCGGTCGGACATCGCAGGCAATGCCACCATCCGAAAGCGCGATGGGCGAACGCGGATCGACGGCGAAATCCGATCGCGGGCATTTGATTTTGACGATCTGGCAAGCGACGAAGGGCTGGCCCGTGGCCGGGCGGAACGCCGGGAGAGCGGTCCGCGCGTCGTTCCGAATACCGCCATCGATCTCAAAACCGTCTCCAAAACCGACGGCCGTCTCGACCTGCGTGTCGATCGGATTCTATGGCCTGAACCATCCCCCTTTCGCAGCATGCAGACCACCTTGGTGCTCGACCATGGCAAGCTGACACTTGACCCGCTGGTGATCGGCCTGGCGCGAGGAACGCTCGCCGGATTGCTTGTCGTCGATCAGCAGGGAAGTGACGGCATGGCCCCTGCCCCGCTGCTCACGATACGGATGGATATGCGTGACGCGCATCTGGTCGATTTCTTCCCGCATGCCGCGATCGACGGGGCGTTGAGTGCCCGCTTGCGGATCGCCGGCCGCGGCGGCACCGTGCGCGACGCCATCGGTGCTTCCAACGGCCTGATCGCCCTTGTTGCCCGCGATGGTACGATACCGGCCCGGACAGCCTCTTTGCTGGGGCAGGATATCGGGCGCGGCCTGCTGACCGGGAAAAGCGAACAGGCGCAGTTGCGCTGCATCATCGCGCGGCTGGATGTGCAAGGCGGGGTCGCCAGAGCCGATCCGGCGCTGATCGACACCACGCGCGCGCTTACCCGCGCAACCGGTTCTGTGAACCTGAATACAGAGGTCATGGACTTTGCCCTGTCCGGGGTGCCCAAGGGTCGCAGTATTCTGCGCTTTGCGGGGACGGTTCCGGTGCGCGGAACGATGAAAGTACCGCAGATCATCGTACCGAAAGAAACCGCATCGTTCGGCAACGTGATGAAAATGATCGGCCGGGCGATCGCCGGCAAGCAAGGTGCCGTCGCGCAGGATATCGACTGCACCGCGATGCAGGCGCAGGCGATGCGCTGAGAGGGCTGCACGGCATGCAACTGTATTGCCATAGTGATACAGTTGCGCTACACTATGGCCGTAACAGGAGCATGAACCATGTACAGCGAAAGCGACTTGCAGGCAGCGATCGAAGCCGGTGTCCTCGATCCGGCGGCAGCAGATGCCTTGCGCAGCCATGTCGCCGCGCGCCGGGTCAGCCCCTTGGTCGATGAGGAGCATTTCCGCCTGCTCACCGGGTTCAACGATATCTTCGTATCGATCGCGAGTGTCATCCTGCTGGTCGCGGTCGGCTGGCTCGGCCAGAATCTGGACGGCGAGGCGAGGTTCGCGCAGCGGCCGGCCATCTTGGCAGGCGTTCTCGTGGCGGCCATTTCCTGGGGCCTTGCCGAATATTTCACACGGCGTCGGCGCATGGCTTTGCCCAGCATCATCCTGCTGCTCAGCTTCGCAGGCGGGGTGGCAATGTCGCTGATCGGCTTGGTCGCCCGGCTTGTTCCCAATGCCGGAACGCAGATCGGTGCCTTGCTGCTCTCGGCCGTGGCGCTGGCGACTGTGGGCGCAATCTGGCTGCACTGGCGCAGGTTCATGGTGCCTATCGCGGTCGCGGCAGGCGCTGCGGCCGCTGCCGGTGTAGCCATAAGTCTCGTACTGGCCTCCGCGCCAACAATCGACGGTGGCATATTCTGGGTCGTGCTGCTGTGCGGCATCGCCATCTTCGCTTATGCCATGTGGTGGGACGTCAGCGATCGCAGCCGCACGACCCGCCGATCCGACGTTGCCTTCTGGCTGCATCTTGCCGCTGCGCCGATGATCGCACACAGCCTGTTTCATTTGCTCGGCGTACTGGACGGCGCGATCAGCATCGGCACGGCGGCAACCGTCATCGCTCTTTACGTGCTGTTCGGGCTGGTGGCGCTGGCAATTGACCGCCGGGCGTTGCTCGTTTCCAGTCTTGCTTATGTCCTGTGGGCGTTAAGCGCGCTGTTTCGGGAGGCTGGCGCAGTCGAGCTGTCGTTTGCGCTGACGGCGCTTGTCATTGGATCAGCCCTCCTGCTGCTTTCCGCCTTGTGGCACACGGCGCGCAGGCTGGTGGTCGATGGCCTGCCGGAAAATGTGCGGATCAGGATGCCCTATCTGGATCGGGATGCCGTGGCGGTATAACGGCGAAAGGCACATGCTGCCTGCCGCAGTTACTCCTCCACGAGTTTCATCAGCCGCCGCTCGACGGGTGCCAGCACCGGGCCGAGTTCCGCGCCACGCTTCAGCACGGCACCCGCTTCACCGATCAATGCCCACATGCCCTGGCGATTGCGCAACGCCGGGCGCTTTTCGATACGGAACTCGGGACGCTCCGTCGCCCTACGAAAGGCGGAAAACACCGCCGCATCCTTGCCCATGTCGATCGCATAATCGCGCCAATGGCCGGCAGAGACCATGCGCCCGTACAGGTCCATGATCCGCATCAATTCCTGACGGTCGAAGCCGGTCTGCGGAGGCGGCTTGCCCCCCGGAAAGGGGGTGACGTTACCGGGCGAAATGGCCGTGCCGCTCATCAGGCGCAGCCGCGCTCCTGCTCGTCGACGGGATCGGCGGATAGCGCGGATTTCGCCTGCTCCTCGATCAGCGCGGCCAGCCGCTTGCGCAATTGCTCGATTTCGCATTGCATCAGCTCCAGCTTCTGCGTTGCCGGATCGAAGCTGTCGCTGCACGGCGTCCCATAAGGCAGGAAGTCGCGCTGATAGGCGGTGACATCGACCAGCATCTGCCTGGCAGGAATGCCGACCATTGTCGCACCTTCCGGCACGTTCTTCGTCACGACGGCATTAGCCCCGATACGCGCGCGCTGGCCGACCGTCACGGGTCCAAGAACCTGCGCACCCGATCCGATGATGACTCCGTTGCCGATTGTCGGATGCCGCTTGCCCGCGATCCCGTTGGCAGGATCGGTGCCACCCAGAGTGACATTCTGATAGATCGTCACGTCATCACCGATTTCCGCCGTTTCGCCGATGACGGTAAAGCCATGATCGATAAACAGCCGCCGCCCGATCCGGGCGCCCGGATGAATATCGTTCGCCGTGAGAAAGCGGGAGAGATGATTGACGGCGCGCGCAAGGAAAAACAGCTCCATGCGGTACAGCCGATGTGCCACACGATGAAAGGCAAGCGACCACACCCCCGGATAGAGCAGGATTTCCGCACGGGAGCGCGGCGCAGGATCGCGGGACTTGACCGAATCCAGATAGGCGACAAGACGACGGGCCATAACTGTCCTTTGACCTGAACCAATTGTCAGAATAGTGCGTCTCGTTGCTTTATTCCAGATGCCGGTCGTTTTTGCCTACATCGGTCGATAGAGAAACTTCCTTGGCGATGCCGAAAAAGCAAAGCAGGGCAGTAGACAATATGCTGTGCAAGGGGCCTAGATGATCGATTCGATCCTGAATGCCGGGGCGCTGCATGCCGATGCAATCTGGCCTTTCATTCTCGTCGGCTTCTTTGCGCAGATGGTGGATGGCGCGCTCGGCATGGCCTATGGCGTGATATCGAGTACATTGCTTCTCGCACTCGGCGTGCCGCCCGCAGCGGCATCGGCCGGTGTCCATGCCGCCGAAACTTGCACGACGGGCGTTTCAGCGATCAGCCACATCGCGCATCGCAATGTCGACTGGAGCCTGTTCCGGCGGCTGGTAGTACCCGGTGTGATCGGAGGCGTGCTGGGGGCCTATGTCCTTTCCAATATCGACGGCGAAATCATCAAGCCGTTCATCCAGATTTACCTGCTGGGCATTGGTCTTTACCTGGTGTGGCGCTCGACGCACCGGACACTGCCGAACAGCAACCCGAAAGTCGTCGGCCCATTGGGCCTGGTCGGCGGCTTTCTCGATGCGACCGGCGGCGGCGGCTGGGGCCCCGTGGTTACATCCAATCTCCTGATCCAGGGGTCCAGCCCGCGTCATACGATCGGCACGGTCAACAGTGTCGAGTTCATTCTGACGCTCAGCATCTCCATCACCTTCTTCCTCAACATCGGCTGGGAAGCCTTTACGATAGCCACGTCCGGCCTGCTCATCGGTGGCGTTGTTGCGGCGCCGCTGGGTGCCATGCTCGCGCGCCATGTCGCGCCGAAGATACTGATGGTCTCGGTCGGCATCATCCTGACGCTGACATCGGCGTTCGGCATCGCCAAGTGGCTTGGATATATCGGCTAGAGCGATTATATGCCCCCTACATAGTGAGGGAGCAAATAAGATGTCGAGCTACATGCCGACGCTCAAGCAGTTGCAGTATCTCGCCGCGCTGAAGGAACATGGCCATTTCGGCAAGGCGGCCGACGCCTGTTTCGTCACGCAATCCACGCTGTCCGCAGGCATCCGCGAACTCGAATCGCTGATCGGCGTTACCCTGGTCGAGCGGACACGCCGCGTCGTCCGGTTTACGGCCCTGGGCGACCGGATCGTGGAAAAGGCGCATCGCGTATTGCGCGAAGCGGAGGAACTGGCGGGCATAGCGCAAGCGGCGGGCAAGCCGCTGTGTGGCGAATTGCGCATGAGCGTGATCCCGACGATCGCCCCGTTCCTGCTTCCCCAGCTTTTGCCGCGCCTGCGCGCCGACAAGCCGGAGCTCAAACTCTATCTGCGCGAGGAAACCAGCCATGCTGCGGTCGAATCGCTCCGTCACGGTCATGTCGATTGCGTGTTGCTTGCCCTGCCTTATGCGACGGGCGAAGTGGACAGCGAGATATTGTTCGCCGACCGGCTGTTCGTGGCATTCCCCAAGGATGATCCGCGCGATCCTCCCGCGCATATCGACCCGGACATGATCGACGAAGCACGGCTTTTGTTGCTGGAGGATGGCCATTGCCTCAAGGACCATGCACTTTCGGCATGTAACCGGCCCGAATTACGCGCCGAAGCGACGATGATGGGCACGTCGCTGCACACTTTGGTTCAGATGGTCGACAACGGGCTGGGCCTGACCATGCTGCCCGAAATGGCGATCACCGGGGGTATATTGGAGAACACCGATATCGTCGCGCGGCCCCTTCACGCGGACAACGCACAGCGGCAGATCGCGCTGGTCTGGCGCCGCAACAGCCCACGCGAAAAGGAGTTTCGGATGATGGCGGAGATATTGCGCGACGCGGCGAAGGCCCCGAAGCGTATCCGGGGTGCCGTCGCGGGGTAAGATAAAACTGCAATGTGCAGTTGGAACGGTGAGATACGAGCCGCTGGCTCCGATCGGCGGGATAGCGGATCAATTGTGAAACGCGGCCCAAGCGTCGGCTTTCACCACATCCTCCGCCTTTGCTTCGACCCAGCGCTCCCGGCCATCGGCGAAGCTTTCCTTTTTCCAGAACGGCGCGTGGCTTTTCATCCAGTCGATCAGAAAGGCGCAGCTTTCCAGCGCTACGCGGCGATGCGCCGAAGCTGTACCGACAAAGACGATGCGGTCTCCCGGTTCCAATGTTCCGATGCGATGGACGATGCGGATGCCAAGCAGCGGCCAGCGTGATGCTGCCTCTGCGGCGATGCGCGTCACCTGTGCCTCAGTCATGGCAGGATAGTGATCGAGGCGCAGCGTCGTCAGCCCATCTCCGCCGCGCACCAGCCCGGTAAAACTTGCAACGGCACCACCACCGAGACGTTCCAGCGCCGCCAGTTCCTCCGCCGGATCGAAATCCTCCGGGCCAACGCGGCTATGAATCGTCATCCGCCTGTGACCGGCGGAAATATGGCCAATTCCCGCGCTGAACCGATGACGGCATCAAAGGCCACGAAATGCTGATCGAGTGCAGCGCGCAGACGTTCAATATCCCCTAGCGCCTCTGCGTAGCCGCCGCCACGCCCGGCAAGCGCCCCCACCAGGTCGGCAACGGTCACCGCGGGATCGACAGCGTCGATACGCTCACCGTCCCTGCCGATCGCTTCCCGCACCCAGGCGAAATACAGGATGTCGAGCGCCGCCATACCGTTCTCAATCCATATGCTTCAGGCCGACGCGCAGATAATCCCAGCCGGTGATGGCCGTCAGTATCGCCGCCGCCCAGAGCGTCGCCAGTCCGGTCCACTGGATGAAGGCAAATTGCGGCAGGGCACCAGCGAGAATCAGCGCGCCGAAACAGATGAGCTGGAACGTCGTTTTCCACTTCGCCAGTTGCGACACTGGTACCGACACCTGCAAACCGGCCAGAAACTCACGCAAGCCCGATACCGCGATTTCACGCAGCAATATGGTGAGCGCCGCAATAATATGGATACCGGCAATGTCGCGGGTCGCCGCCAGCATCAGGATGACGGCGGCAATCATGATCTTGTCGGCGATCGGATCCAGGAAGATGCCGAGTTTGGACACAGCACCGTTGGCGCGCGCAAGATAGCCATCGAAATAATCGGTGATGCCCATCAGGCAATAGAGCACGAAGGCAAAGCCATAGCCGGTGCGCCATTGCGGCCACCACAGCAGCCCGACCAGCAACGGCACGGCCAGGATACGCGAGAGCGTCAGCAGATTTGGCAGCGTCAGCATATCGCTCGCCTGCCACAGCGCGGGGGCGGTTACAAGCGGCCCATTGGATGCCAACGTGCATGCCAACGCCCAACATTGGCCTGTCACATAACTGGAACATGGCCAGTGGAATAAGGTGTTGTTGGACAGGCCGCGTCACAACGGCTAGACCCCGGCGCCACAAGCGCAACAGCGAGAAGATGTCGCCTCCATGCAAGCCTCGGTCAGGCTCCTTACCAAGCGGCGTTTTCTGCCGCTCTTCGTCACGCAGCTTCTGGGCGCCTTCAACGACAATCTGTTCAAGAACGCGATGGTCCTGTTCGTGGTCTATTCGGTCTATAATGACGCGCGTGCCGAAACCTGGTTCAGCGCCATTGCGACCGGCGTGTTCATCCTGCCCTTTTTTCTGCTCTCCGCCCTGTCGGGGCAACTGGCCGATCAGCGGGACAAGGCACGTATTATCCGCTTTGTGAAGGCAGCAGAAATCGTCATCATGAGTGTGGGAGCGGTCGGGCTGGCGATGGCTTGGATGGGCGTCGCCATTCATGTCGTCGCGATCCCGCTGATGCTGTTGGCCCTCTTTGCAATGGGCATCCACTCGACATTTTTCGGCCCGATCAAATATGCGATTCTGCCGCAACATCTGCGCGAGGAGGAAGTGCTGGGCGGCACCGGCCTGGTCGAAGCAGGCACCTATATCGCGATCCTGGCAGGCACGATTCTGGCCGGGCTGATTGCCGTTGAAGTTGCGGCGGGAGTGGTGATTGGCACGGCGATCATCGGCTATCTGGCCGGGCGACAGGTTCCGACGGCCCCACCGCTAGGCCAGTGCGATCCTCTTGACTATCATTTCATCCGTGCGTCGATCACGCTCGTCAGGGGCACGATGCATGTGCCGCGGCTCTATCTCGCCATCGTATCGATCAGCTTTTTCTGGACGATCGGTGCTGTCTTGTTCATCCAGTTTCCGCCGCTCGTCAAAAATGTACTGACGGCCGACAAGGCCGTCGCCAGCCTCTTTCTGGCGATATTCTCGATCGGTATCGCCATCGGATCAGTGGCCATCAACCGGCTGCTGCAAGGATCGGTTTCGGCGAAATATGCGCCTGCCTCGGTCATCGGCATGGGGCTGTTCCTGCTGGGTTTCCATTTCGTCTGCGCGAATTGGCAGGGTGCGGCAAACGGCCAGTTGCTCTCGCTATCGGATTTCCTGGGCCATCCCCACGCATTGGGCATCACCGGCACCCTGTTGGGCGTGGCGACCTTCGGCGGCATGTTCGTTGTGCCGCTATACGCCTTCCTCACGACAACCGTCGAAAAATGCGAGGCGGCGCGCACGATTGCAGCCAACAATATCGTCAATTCTGGTGCGATGGTGGTCGGCTCGCTGATCGCCATCGGCCTGACGATCCTCGGCATGACGCCGGTCAACCAGTTGATCCTCGTCGCCGCCATGTGCCCGATATCGGCATGGCTTGCCTCGCGACTGCACAAGGCATGCAACGACGGCGAGTGCGGTCCGACGATTACGTCCTGACCGGCGTTACGCGATAAAGCTGTAGAAGGCGGTAAAGAAGGCCGCAAAACTCAGGCCAAAAAGCTTCCAGTCGCTTTCGTCACCCTTCACCGGCGGATCATGACGCGGCATCACCAATACATGCGGCGGCAGACTGCGGCGGAAAGGATGCCCGGCAGATTCGGTGCGAAGGACAAGGGCGCGACGTTTTCTCATGACACGCAGTTAACGCATTGTTTACCAATCAGGCTATCGGCAAAGAGAGTTAACGCGCGGCCGTGCCGCGATGGGACAGCTTGTCATGCCGGTAACGTGCCGGTCGCAGGCGGAAAACCGCAGTCCTTGATGCAGGATTATGGTTTTGTGCCGACCGGTCTGCTATCCTGCCGTCAAGGGGACCAGCCTGTGGCGCTGTAAATCCCGCCCTTCCCGCGATCGTCTGCCCTCAGGCGCCACATTGTTTCACAACCCGAACGTCATGTTGTTCCTCCCACTGAAAGTCCCCCGATGCGCCTGCACATCAAAGCAGACCTGAATTATCGTTTCGCGGAGCCGACTGACGTATTGCTCGCCATAGAGGCTGCGGCGCAGCCGGATCAGATTCTGGTCGAGGATCGTCTGATCGTAACCGGCGCCGGACCGCTCTCGACCATCCCGGGGGGTAGCCGCGTCGGCCGCAGGACATGGACGCGAACCGGAACCGGGGATTTCAATGCCCACTATACCGCAACAGTCGATGTCGAGCGGGCGCCCTCCACGGTACTGGGGCTGCCCGCTTCGCCGCTGCCCGCCATTCCGTCGGAAGTGGTCCCGTTCCTCTGGCCAAGCCGCTATTGTGAAGCCGACAGGCTCAACAGCTTCGCACATCAGGAGTTCGACGGGCTGGACGGCGGCGATTTCGTCCACGCGGCGGTGGAATGGGTGCGGCAGCATATCCGCTATGTCGCGGGCAGTTCGGACGGGACGACGACGGCCGCCGACACATTCCTGTCCCGTCAGGGCGTCTGCCGCGATTTCGCGCATCTGACGGCGGCGATCGTACGGGCGCATGACATTCCCGCACGGGTCGTATCGGTCTATGCTTGGCGGCTCGATCCGCCGGATTTCCATGCGGTCGTCGAAGTATGGCTGGACGATGCATGGCACATCGTGGATGCAACGGGGCTGGCGCCGATACCCGGCATGGTGCGCATGGCCGTGGGTCGGGATGCGACCGATGTCGCGTTCATGACGACATTCGGCGCGGCGGAATTGATATCGCAGGACGTGAAGGTCACGCGGATCGACAGTTGAACTGTCGCCCGGTTAGGGCTGCGTCGCCAGCAAATAGGTCTGCCGCAATGTATCGATGGGTTTCAGCCCGTCGACGGTGTCATGGTGCCAGAAGGTCCAGCCGTTGCAGGATGGCGCGCCTTGCACCATCGCGCCCAGCTTGTGGATTGATCCGCTGTCCGCGCCCATGCTGAGCGATCCGTCCGCCCGCACCACGGCATGCCAGCGCCGTTTGGCATCGCTCAGCACCGCGCCCGGCGTCAGATAGCCGGTCTCGATCAGGGTACCGAATGCGACCTTGGGTGCCTGGCGCGCGGATTGCATGATGGCGAGCGCGGATTCATCGAGCGGCAGCGCCTCCGCTATCCGTTGCAGGGCGACTTCGCTGTAGCTGTCCTCCCGCTCGATGCCGATCCATTGGCGGCCAAGACGTTTTGCGACAGCACCCGTGGTTCCAGTACCGAAAAACGGATCGAGCACGATGTCGCCCGGCTTCGTGCAGGCAAGCAGAACGCGGTAGAGCAGTGCCTCGGGTTTCTGGGTCGGATGCGCCTTCGTTCCGTTGCGCTTCAACCGCTCCTGCCCGCCGCAGATCGGCAATACCCAGTCGGATCGCATCTGCAACTCGTCATTCAGCGTTTTCATCGCCTTATAGTTGAATGTATACCGCGCGTCCTCGCCCTGGCTCGCCCAGATGAGCGTTTCGTGGGCGTTGGTAAAGCGCGTGCCCTTGAAATTGGGCATCGGGTTCGCCTTGCGCCAGATGATGTCGTTGAGGATCCAGAAGCCCTGATCCTGCAACGTCGCGCCGACGCGGAAGATATTATGATAGCTGCCGATCACCCAGATGGTGCCGTCCGGCTTCAATATGCGGCGCGCCTGCGCCAGCCAAAGCGCAGTGAACCGGTCATAGGCGGCCAGCGTATCGAACTTGTCCCAGTCATTGTCGACGGCGTCGACCCGGCCGCCTTCGGGCCGGAACAGGTCGCCGCCAAGCTGAAGATTATAGGGTGGATCGGCAAAGATCATGTCGATGCAGGCATCCGGCAGCTTCGCCATTTCGGCGATGCAGTCGCCACGGATCAGGCGATCAGCGGCGACCGGCGCAACGGATATCGCCGCCTTTTTCGGTCGCGTTGTAACGCGCTCCATTACGCCCATCGGATAGTGCCCCCAGTCGTTAGGAGACGGGGATGAGTCCTCGCGGACTCTCCGTCAAGGTCAAAAACTTACGCAGGAAGCCTCAGAAAATGGTTAACGGCAGGAGAACGAACCGGGTAGCCACGACATATTGAGTCCCCTTGGACAAACGAGACTCAATATGTCGTGGTGTGGCACGCAGGACTCGATTGTCGTGCGAAATGATTTTTCTAGGGTCAGACCAGCAGCATCTGGGCGACGGGTGCGAAACTGCGCCGATGAAGCGGCGTCGGTCCATGTTCGCGCAAGGCAGCGAGATGCAGGGCGCTGCCATAGCCCTTGTTGCGATCCCAGCCATAATGGGGGTGCCGGACGGCCGCCTCGAGCATGATCCGGTCCCGCGCTTCCTTGGCAAGGATCGAGGCAGCTGCAATCGAAACGCAGCGCGCATCGCCGCCCACTACAGCGGTGGACGCCCAGCGCCATTGCGGGCATCGGTTTCCGTCCACCAGCACATGCGCGACATCCAGCGCCAGCGCCTCCACGGCGCGTGTCATGGCGAGCATCGTTGCCCACAGAATATTGAGGCTGTCGATTTCCGCCACGCTCGCCATCCCGACACCAAAGCCGACGGCCTTTTCACGGATCATGATGTCCAGCGCCGCGCGCTTGCCCGCCGAGAGTTTCTTGCTGTCGTCAAGGCCGTCGGGAATGGCGTCGGGATCGAGGATGACCGCAGCAGCGACCACTGGCCCGGCGAGAGGCCCGCGGCCCGCCTCGTCCACCCCCGCCACCGGCCCGTCATGCAGCCGCTCGAAGCTGTAATCAGGCACGGTCGCCCCATTGCGCGGCCAGCGCCGTGGCATCCTTGCCCTGCCCATTTACGGCGGCAAGCGTATGATAAAAGGGCGTCGTGCCCATGGCATGCCCCATCGGCCCATGGCCCTTGCCAAAGCCCGGCGCGTTGAAAAGCGCCCCCGCGACAAAGGCTTCGGCACGATCGACGGCGTCCTCCAGCCGAAGACCACGTCCTATGCCGGTCGCGATCGCGCTGGCAAGGGTGCAGCCGGTGCCATGGCTGTGCCGCGTTGCGATCCGTGGCATCCGATATTCCGAAACGCCCGACGCGCGGATCAGCAGATCATGGACAATCGGCGCGTCGTCCTGCGGCTGATCGGGCAGATGCCCGCCCTTTGCAAGGACCGCGCAGCCATATCGGCGGGCAAGCATGTGCCCTGCCTGCTCCAGACCGTCGACATCGGCGATATCCGGGCCGGTCAGCAGCGCCAGTTCGGGCACATTCGGTGTAATCAGCCGCGCCATCGCCATCAGCCGTTCAAAGGCGGCGACCGTCGCGATATCGGCCAGGCGGGCACCGCTGGTCGCCACCATGACCGGATCGAACACAATCGGGATATCGCGGACGTCCTGCAACCGGTCGGCGACGGCATGGGCAATCGGCGCGGAGCCGATCATGCCGATCTTGATCGCGCTCGCGCTGAAGTCCGCAAGTATGCTGTCGATCTGGGCAATCACCATATCGACCGGCACCGGGTGGACATCCTGCACGCCGATACTGTTCTGCGCAGTGATCGCGGTGATCGCCGTCATCGCATGGCCGCCAAGCATCGTGACGGTCTTGATGTCGGCCTGAATACCCGCGCCGCCGCCGCTGTCCGACCCGGCAATGATCAGGATGCGTGGCGGCTTCACCCCTTGTACAGCCGCTTTGTCGAAGCGGGATTATCAACAAGTGCAGTGCCGGTGCGGGTCGGCCGATCCATCAGTTCGCCGCCGCAGTTCGGACAGCGATCGTCCAGCGCCTCCGCGCAAGGCGCGCACCATGTGCATTCGAACGAGCAGATGAATGCGCCCGGCGCATCGGCGGGCAGATCGACGCCGCAGCGTTCGCAGTCAGGGCGCATTTCAAGCATGGGGTTTGCACGAGGACCGTTCGCCCTCAGCGAAGTCGAAGGGCCAAACTGAGCATGGCGAAGTGCCTTCCCTGCGTTCAGGTCGGCCCTTCGACAAGCTCAGGGCGAACGGAAAATGGTGTTTGCTCACGCCGCCACCTTTTCCACCGCCGCACAGATACGATCGACCACATCGCGCACCTGCGTCTCGTTGTCGCCCTCCGCCATAACGCGGATGACCGGTTCCGTACCGGACGGGCGGATGACGAGGCGACCCGTTCCGTTCAGTTCCGCTTCTGCCTGTGCGATCGTCCGCTGCACGTCCTGATGCTCAAGGGGCTTGCCCCCCGAGAAGCGGACATTTTTGAGCAGTTGCGGCACAGGATCGAACTGATGCAGTACCTCACTGGCAGGCTTGCCGCTGCGCACCAGTGCGGCCAGCACCTGCAAGGCGGCGATCGTGCCATCGCCCGTCGTCGCATAATCCGACAGGATCATGTGGCCTGACTGTTCGCCGCCGACATTGAAGCCGCCTTCGCGCATCCGCTCCAGCACGTAACGGTCGCCAACTCGGGTGCGTTCGAGCGCAATGCCACGGCCGGCCAGAAAACGTTCCAGCCCCAGATTGGACATGACCGTCGCCACCAGCCCGCCGCCCCGTAGCATACCGTCGCGCGCCCAGTTCGCCGCGATCAGCGCCATGATCTGGTCGCCATCGACGATCTGCCCCTGTTCGTCGACGATGATGAGGCGATCGGCGTCGCCGTCCAGTGCGATGCCGATGTCGGCGCCTGCGCTCAGGACCGTTTCCTGCAACAGCAAGGGCGCGGTCGATCCGCAGCCATCGTTGATGTTGGTGCCATTGGGCGTGACGCCAACGGCTATGACTTCGGCACCCAGTTCCCACAGCGCGGATGGCGCGACCTGATAAGCGGCACCATTGGCACAATCGACGACGATCCGCAGGCCGTCGAGCCGCAGCTCGGGCGGGAAGCTCGACTTGACGGCGTGGATATAGCGGCCGCGGGCATCCTCCACCCTGCGGGCGCGCCCGATATCAGCGGATGCCGCCAACGCAATCTCGTCTCCGAGCAGCGCCTCGATCTTCAGTTCATCCTCATCGGATAGCTTATATCCATCCGGCCCAAACAATTTGATGCCATTATCGAAATAGGGATTGTGGCTGGCCGAGATCATGACGCCCAGATCGGCGCGCATCGAATGGGCCAGCATCGCGACCGCCGGTGTCGGGATCGGCCCGAACTGCACCACGTCCATCCCGACTGCTGTGAAACCGGCGACCAAGGCATTTTCCACCATATAGCCGGAAAGGCGCGTATCCTTGCCGATCACCACACGATGCCGATGCTTGCCGCGCAGGAAATGCGTACCCGCCGCCATGCCGACCTTCATCGCCAGATCGGGCGTCATCGGCCAGATGTTCGTCCGGCCCCGAATGCCATCCGTGCCGAAATAGGTTCTGCTCATTCCCGGTCCACTCGCTCACCTTAGCAGTTCAGAAATCGCTATAGCGAAATCCCATCGACAATCTACCACCTGCCCGCCATGCAGAGGCCATGGAATCGTTCAATCGCGCTGTCGATGCGCTGTCCGCCGCCGTGTTCTTCAAGGTGCCGATGCTGGGTGTCTCGATCGAGCTGATCGTGCTCTACCTCGCAGTACCGATGGTGTTTTTCACGGTCTGGCTGGGTTTCCCCAACCTGCGGGCAGTCGGTCACGCCATCAGCGTGCTGCGCAACCAGCCGCGCGAAGGCGAGGCGAAAGGCGACGTCAGCCAGTTTGCCGCGCTCACCACGGCGCTGGCGGGCACGATCGGGCTGGGCAACATCGCTGGCGTCGCGGTCGCGCTGACGATGGGCGGCCCAGGGGCGATATTCTGGATGTTCGTCATCGGCTGGTTCGCGATGACCGTGAAGATGGCCGAAGTGACCCTGGGTCTCAAATATCGGGTGCTGGATGAACGCGGGCACGCGCATGGCGGGCCGATGTATGTGCTGAAAGCCGTGCTGACGCGCCGCGGCTGGCCCCGCATGGGCTTTGCGATCGGTGCGCTCTACGCCTTTTTCGCGCTGTTCGGCGCAATTCCCATGGTGCAGGTGAACCAGAGCTATGCCGCCGTTTCCGCCGTCACCGGGTTCGACAACGGCTGGGCTTACGGTATCGCCCTGGCGCTGGCGGTGTCGCTGGTGACGCTGGGCGGTGCGGCATGGCTGGGGCGTGTCGCCAGCAGGCTGACACCGCTCAAGGTAGCGGTCTATCTGCTGGGCGTACTGGCGATCCTTGCCTTCAACGCATCCGCCATTCCCGGCGCGTTGGCGCAGATCTGGGACGGCGCGTGGAACGGCACGGCGGCGGCGGGCGGCGCAGTCGGCGCGTTCGTTGCCGGGATGCGCCGCGCGGTGTTCGCCAGCGAGGCAGGCGTCGGGTCCGCGGTGATGGCGCACAGCTTGGCGCGCACCGACGAACCGGTGTCCGAAGGCATGGTCGCCCTGCTCGAACCGTTGCTCGGCACGATGATCGTCTGCGCGCTGGGCGGCCTTGCGCTGGTGGTGGCGGGTACATGGAACGGCGGGCTGGAAGGGATTGCGATCACCACTGCGGCATTTGCCGGCGTTGCGGGATGGTTTCCCTATGTACTGGCGATCGCCGTCGTGCTGTTCGCCTATTCCACGCTGGTCGCCTGGGGATTTTATGGTTTGCAGGCCTGGGGTTATCTGTTCGGCCACAAGCCCGCTACGCAGATGACCTACAAGATATTGTACATCGTCGCCCTGCCGCCCGCCGCCGTCATCGACCTCGGCCGAGTCATCAGCATCGTCGATTGCAGCTTTTTCCTGATGGCCATTCCCAATGTGATCGCACTGTATCTATGTGCCGGGGAATTACGGCAGGATGTCAGGGATTACTGGCGGCGAGTGCGAACGTCATAACGTTTCAGCGCCACCGTTTCCCGGCGATGCCGGAATAACGGTGGCGCTCAATCCGTTTAGAACTCATAGGCTTTCGGCAATGCGCCTTCGCCCGGCGTTGCATAACGATCGCGCAGCTTGGTCTGGCGATTGTCGAGCGGCTGCTGCTTGCCGTCGATGAACACCGCGACCGGTGCCGACATCAGCTCAAGCGGATCGCCGTCCCAGATCACGACGTCGCCCACGCGGCCGGGACGCAGCGATCCCATACGGTCGCCGAGACCCATAGCCTCGGCTGGTGCGGCGCTGATGGTACGCAGCGCCTGTCCCCAGCTCAGCCCCTTGGCACCCGGCACCTTCTGCAACGCGACCATATTCCCTGCCTGCTGCATCGCATGACGCAACTGAAAGGCTTCGTCCCGGTCGGTAAGGCCGATGGCGACAAGAACGCCTGCCTCGACCATACGCCCCACATTGGACTGCGTCGCCGCCAGCATCTCGAAGCTAGCCGGAAGATCGGTGAGACCACCGGCAATGACGGGAATCTTCGCCGCTGCAATCTCCCGCGCTACCCGCCAGCCTTCGGCCGCGCCGACCAGTACGATCCGCAGCGCCGGAAAGTCCTTGCGCAGTGCGATGACACTCAGAATATCCGTCCCGCTCTCGACATGGACGAGCAAGGGCATCTTGCCCTGCACCACCGGCACAAGCGCCCGCGCATCGGCACGCAGCAGCAGATTGTCCTTCGACCGCCCGTCATAGCCCGCCGGATTGCGTGCGTAATCCTGCGCCTCAGCCAGAAGTTCGCGGAACATCAGGTGCGCCGCGGGGCGGCTTCCGCCCGCATTGCCTGCACCTTTCTCGCCCATCTCGACCATCTGAAACGCACGCGGCACCGTCACGGCATCGGCATCCGCCCCCAGATCGATGATCGCACCCTGGCCGGCGAAGATGCTTTTGCTTGCCGCGGGCGCAACGACGGCACGGGTGATGCCGCTGCTGCGATTGATCGCGATCGGATTGACCAGCGGATTGATGGCCGTCGAAACATCCAGCGCCGCTGAAAAAGGGGAGTCGGGCGCCTCGCTGTCATTGGTCGGGTCTACCGCACCCACCTCGACCAGCCCGACACGCGAAAAGCCCGACATGATACCCGGCGTCACCCACTGGCCCGTCGCATCGATCCGCTGCGCGCCCGGGGGAATGGCGACATTGGCCCCCGCCGCCATCACCTTGCCATTCACGATCACGACCGTGCCATTCTCGATCGGCTCCGATCCGTCACCGATGGCGACCATGCCCCCGGTAATCGCAATCGTCTGCGCCATCGCAGACGTCACGAGCAGAGACAGCGCCGCTGCGCCTGCCCGTGCTGCCCATTTCTTGCGCTGTGTCATTTCGTGTCTCCCGCACCGATCTGGCCCAGTTCAAAGTCGCTCACCGGGCGACGCTTGGGATCGTTGGCATCATACATCAGCGCCCCGTCGATCCAGACGCGTTCCGGGCGAGTGTAGATGCTGAACGGATTGCCGTTCCACAACACGACGTCCGCCATCTTGCCGACCTTCAGGCTGCCGGTCTGGTCCGCGATGCCCATCGCCTTGGCGGGATTGTAGCTGAGCCACGTCCACGCGATTTCTTCCGGCACGGTGATGCCCATCCGCTTGCCGGCGGCAATGGCCTTTGCCGCTTCCTGGTTCAGCCGCTGAATGCCGTTTTCATCGTCGCTGTGGACGATGGCGCAGGCCCCCGCATTGTGGACAAGCGCGATATTCTCACGGATGCCGTCATAGCTTTCCATCTTGAAGCCGTACCAGTCGGCCCACATAGCCGAACATATGCCGTTATCCTTCAGCAGATCGGCGATTTTGTAGCTTTCCACGGCATGGTGGAATGTCGTCACCTTGTAGCCGAACTCCTTGCTCATATCGATGACATTGGCCATTTCGTCCGCCCGGTAGCAGTGGTTCTGCACCAGGATCTTGCCTTCCAGCACATCGGCCAACGTTTCCATCGACAGGTCACGCATCTGTTCCTTGTTGGCGGCGCGTTTCTTCTGATAGTCGCGCGCCCTGATCCACGTCTGGCGATCGACGGCCATGTTGCCCATGCGAGTGCTGGGCTGACGGCCCTTGCGGCCATAGACGCGCTTGGGATTTTCCCCGCAGGCCATCTTGAGGCTGTAGGGGGCACCGGGGAACTTCATGCCCTGCTGTGTGCGTGCGGGCACATTCTTGAGGCTGACGCCGCGCCCGCCGAACAGATTGGCGGAACCCGGCAATATCTGGAGCGCCGTCACCCCGCCGTTGGCGAGCGCCCGGCCGAAACCGGCATCCTGCGGCCAGATGCTGTGTTCGGCCCATACGTCCGCAGTGACGGGACCGGTCGCTTCATTGCCATCGCTCAGTGCCTCCACCTGCGGCGAAGGATAATCACCCAGATGGCTGTGGATATCGATGATGCCCGGCGTCACATATTTGCCGGTGCCGTCGAACACGGCGACATCGGCAGGGATCGGCGTCTCCGGTCCCCCGATTGCGGTAATCTTGCCGCCGGACAGAAACACCACACCGCGCTCGATCTTGCCGCCCTCGCCATCCAAAATGGTGGCGTTGCGGATGACCGTCGGCACACCCGGATAAGCCTTGTATGTCGAAGGATAGGGATTTTCCGGTGCCGTGGATGGACCGGGCGTCGATGCGGCGCTGGCCGATTTCGGTGCGGCATCGCTACCCGCCGTGGTGCAGGCGGCGAGCGCCAGCACGACGGGTGAGGCCAGACAAGACAGGCGTTTCACAGTATTTCTCCCTTGATGGTGGAGGCTCTGGCCGGTGCAGAATCCTGGCCGAGACTGTCTAGGTGCATCATCCGTTTGATGATCGGCGAAATGATGATGACGACGAGACCCACCGCCAGCGCGAACCAGCCAAGTCGGGTGTAGACTTCCAGAACTTTTTCCGGTCCGGCACCCTCGCCGCCGGTCGCGCGGGCGATGAGGCCCGCGACGAAATTGCCAGCGGCTGTCGCCAGGAACCAGGTGCCCATCATCAGCCCGGCCATGTTGCCGACGCTGAGCCGTGTCATCGCCGACAGCCCCACCGGAGAGAAGCAAAGTTCCCCCATGGTGTGAAAGAAGTAAATGCCGAGAATGAAAACAACCGGCGTGAGATTACTGCCTGCGGCCATGGCGCCACCGACCAGCACCAGAAAGCCAACACCGATCAGCAGCAGGCCTATCCCGAACTTGGCCGCCGTATTGGGTTCGAGCCGCCTTTTCCCGAGAAAGGTCCATAGGACCGCGAAAAGCGGCGCGAGCAGGATGATGAAAGCGGAATTGACCGACTGGAATACGGAGGCGGGCACGTTCCAGCCGAAAATCGTGCGATCGACTTCGCGGTCAGTGAAAATGTTGAGTGATGATCCTGCCTGTTCGAACAGACCCCAGAACAGCGGATTGAGGGAAATCAGGAACAGTGCCGCAAGAATGCGGTCACGATCGACCTTCTGAAATGTCGCGAATATGCGGTAAAGAATATAGGCAACGGTCGCGAATGCGAAGGCAAGCAAGGCATAGCCAACGACTTCCTGATACTGGATGATTGCCCATATGCCGACGACAGACAGGATCGCCGCCAGATAAATCGTCCATTCCTTCGAAATACCAACGGGCGATTTCTGCACAAGGACATGCGGTTCGTGCGGTTCTCCGGCCCCTTGCAATGTCGGCCTGCACAGCACGAAGACCACCAGTCCCAGCAGCATCCCGACGCCGGCCGCGCCGAAGCCCCAGCCCCAGCCCATCGTCTCGCCGAGAATACCGCATATGATCGGGCCAAGCATCCCGCCCAGATTGATGCCCATATAAAAAATCGAATAGGCCGGATCGCGGCGGATGTCGTCGCGCGGATAGAGCTGCCCGACCATCACCGATATGTTGGCCTTCAGAAAACCCGTGCCGATGATGATGAATGCCAGCGCCAGGAAAAAGCCGTTGAGGTGGAAACCGTCCTGCCCGGTCGGCCCTTCGGTGATCGCGATCAGGAAATGGCCGATGGCGATGAAGATACCGCCGCACAGCACCGCTTTGCGCGCGCCCAGATAGCGGTCCGCCAAATAGCCGCCGATGACCGGCGTGATGTAAACGAGCGAGGTATATGCCCCATAGATCAGATAGGCCTTGTCATCGCCGAACAGGAAATGTTTGGTGAGGTAGAAAATCAGCAGCGCGCGCATGCCATAATAGGAAAAGCGTTCCCACATTTCGGCGAAGAATAGGACGAACAAGCCCGTCGGATGGCCAAGGAACGTGCCCTTGGCTCGTTCGGGACGTTCATATGCTGCTGCCATGCGGCGTGACCCTCTTGCGATTCAATTTGCCCGCTCGACCGGCGGGCATTGATCGCTTGACCCTAACGCAAAATCGGCCGCTGTCAAAAAGTTACCGGTTATGGGAATAAAGTTCCAACCACTGATCCCAAAGCTTGCGCCGCGGCGCACCTTCGCGCATTGCAGCGGCATGTTCAACGACCTCACCTCGCCACTTTCCCTTCTGCAAACCCGACGGTCGGGCAAGCCGCGCGATCTGATTGCGCCCGGGCCGGATGCCGCGCAGATGCGCACGATACTCCAGGCGGCGATACGAACGCCCGATCACGGCAAGCTGGCACCGTGGCGGTTCGTCATTGTGCGTGACGATCAGCGCGATGCCTTGGCAATGCTGCTGGAACGCGCCTATCGCGACGAGAAACCCGACGCCGGGAAGCTGGAAATAGAGGCGCTGCACCAGTTCGCGCGGCAGGCCCCGGCGTTGGTCGTCGCCCTGTTCACGCCCCGGCCAAGCAAGATACCCCTGTGGGAGCAGGAGCTTTCGACGGGTGCGGCGATTATGAACCTGCTGCATGCGGCGCATGCAAGCGGCTTTGCCGGCAGCTGGCTGACCGGATGGGCAACCTACAGCGATGCCGTGCGGAATGCCTTTGGCGGTCCGGATGACAGGATAGCAGGGTTCCTTTTCCTCGGCACCCCAAGCAAACCGCTGGAGGAGCGACCGCGCCCTGAATATGACAAAATCATTCTCGATTGGGACATTTAATGTCACAAAATACAGGCCATTTGTATTGAGATTCGCTTGACGTGATGGGCTGTATTATGGCACTGCATCAGTCATGGCTGATGATTCAAAACCCGTTTATCTGCGGCTGCGCGACATTATTTCGGCATCCATTCTCGATGGCGACTATCGCGATGGAGACATGCTCCCGTCGGTCCGCGCCTTTGCCGCGCAACAGGGCGCAAACCCCCTGACAGTCGCCAAGGCCTATCAGAGTTTTCAGGACGACGGGCTGATCACTGTGAAGCGGGGTGTCGGCATGTTCGTTGCCGATGGGGCCGCGCGCAAGCTGCGCCGAACAGAACGCGCGCATTTTCTGGAGCATGTCTGGCCGCCCGTGGCGGCACAGATGCGTCGCATAGGCATTACGCTGGATGACCTGCCGGTTGAGGTCGAGGCTTGATCGCCTAGGCGCCTGCTTTGGCGAGGGCCGCCCTTGCCGTGCGCAGATGATCGTTCAGCAGGGCATTGCCCGGTGACAGGACGACAGCCTTTTCCAGAAGATCGACGCTGGCCTGATTGCCGCCTTTCGCCTTTAAAAGCGCCCAGCCGTAAGCGTCGGTCGTCACCGGTCCGGCCGGCTGGAGACGATAGGCCTGCCGCGCATAGACCAGCGCGCGATTCGCGTCGCCCCGTCCCAGCCATGCCCAAGCGAGATCGGCCAGCAACCATGCGTCACGGCTGCCGGTGCGGGCACGCACCTGTTCCAGCGCATCAGTGGCGCGTTGCCACTGGCCTGTACGCATCCAAGCCGTCGCCGCCAGCCGGAACGCAACGACACTGCCGGGATTCTGCGTGAGAAACAGCCCCAGCGCCTGTTCCGCGCGCGCGGGTTGTGCGGCGTTGTTCCACGCCGTCGCAAGCCGCATGGCCGTCGCTTCATCATAAACCAGATTGGCAGCAGCGGCATAAGCGCGCGCGGCCTCTCCCCAGCGCCGCAGTTCCGCCAGCGTATCGCCCAGCGCAACATGCGCTTGCGGCGCGCCGGGATTTTCGTCGCGGAGCTTGGTCGCTCTGGTGATGGCGGCACCAGTCTGCCCTCGTGCCAGCACAACGCGAACATAGGAAATATTGGGTCCGGCGAGACCGGGATCGGCACTTGCCCTTGCGCTCAATGCCGCGACATCGGGATCGAGTGGCAAGAGCGCGGCGGTTTGACGCTCGGGTCGGCTTGCGCGTACCAGCCATGCATCGGCCCCTGCGCGATCGCCAAGCTGTTCACGAACCCGCGCGGCAAGGGTGAGGGCATGACCATCGGCATCTGCGCGGGCGGCGAGCGGACCGAGGACGGCGTCCGACTCCCGATATTGCCCCATATCCGCGAGCGCCCGCCCATAGAGCAGCCGCGCGCGGAAATTGAAAGGCTGGCGCGCGACCAACGCCTTGAATTGATCGGCCGCGAGCGTGGCATTGCCGCCATCGAGATAGAGCATACCCTTTAGCAGCATCGTGGCAGGCTGATCGTCCAGCCGCCCCTCGGTCCGGTCGAGCATGCGCCGCGCCAGGCCCATGTCACCAGCGCGCGCGGCCATCGCCGCCTGCAAGAAGAAGGCTCTGGGGTTGGCCGGATCGCGTGCGATGATCCGCCGGGTCAGCGCCAGCATCTGCCGGGCGCGCCCCAGATCGGCGAGCGTCGCTGCATATTCGGTCAGGGCTGGCAGATAATCCGGCGCGACGGTTATGGCCTTGTCGAACCAGGGCAACGCTGCGACCGGCCCATATTGTGTCCGCACCAATTCCGCCCGCAAAGTCAGCGCCGCCGGATCATCGGGTGCGAGGGCGATCGCCCGATCGCTGGCCAGAAGAGCCGCGGCACGATCTCCCGTCGCACGTCTGAACACAGCGATGTCCCGCCACAGCGCGGCATCATCGGGTGACAGCGCCAGCGCCTTCTCGAAAGCCGCGAAGGCTTCCGGCACGCGCCCCAGGTCCGCAAGCGCCAGGGCGGCCATCCTTGCGGCATAGGGCACATCCGCGCGCGGCACGTCCTTCGCCTGCGCCTGCGCCAGGGCCGCAGCCGGATCGCCGTTCATCAGCAGCGATTGCGCCATCATGGCTCGGGTCACCGCTGCCGGGGCGCCAAGAGCGCGCGCACGTTCCAACGCGTCCTGCGCCGTGCGTCCGTCGCCCAGCGCGATCATCGCCCGCGCCTGCGCCAGCCGTGGCGCTGCCCAGTCGGGATCGGCGCGGACCGCATTCAGCAATTCGACCCGTGCGATGCGCGCGTCTCCGCGGTCGAGCGCGGCCAGTGCGCGCGCCAGCATCGGCTGCGCATCCTCCCGATTGCCCGCCAGCAGGGTTTGCGCAGGCAGCACAACCAATGCGGCCGTCAACCCGACGATCGCAAGGCCCGTCGTCCAAGCCCGCCTTGTCATCCCTGCATGCCATATTGTTTGAGCAGATCGTACAGCGTCGGGCGGCTGATGCCGAGCAGCTTTGCGGCACCCGATATATTGCCCTGCGACCGGGCGATCGCGCGGCGAATGGCCCGGCGATCGGCCATTTCGCGGGCGGCACGCAAGTTGATGCAATCCCCCTCCTCGCCCTCTGCCACTGGCAAGTCGAGGTCGTCGGCGGTCACGAGCTTCCCGTCCGCCATGATGACCGCGCGGCGGACGCGGTTTTCCAATTCGCGCACATTGCCGGGCCAAGGCCATGCATCCACGGCGGCGAGGGCATCCGGGGCCAGCCCTTTCACCGTCGGGTTCAGTGCCGCTGCATGACGGGTCAGAAAATGCCGGGCCAGCAGTACAGCGTCACCGGGCCGATCCTTGAGCGGCGGAATGGCGACGACGACTTCGGCAAGCCGGTAATAGAGATCCTCCCGGAAAGTCCCCTCGGCGATCAGGGCCTTCATGTCATGCTGGGTCGCGCAGACGATCCGCGCACTGTGCATGGCCCCCTGCGCCTCTCTGCCCCTGTCCTCAAGAACACGCAGCAGCCTGCTCTGTATCGACGCCGGCATGTCACCCACTTCGTCCAGAAACAAGGTTCCGCCGTGCGCCGGTGCGATCCTGCCTGCCGACGTCGCATCTTCGCCCCCTTCGACGCCGAACAACTCGGCGGCCAGCGCGGCTTCGGGAAGGACGGCGCAGTTCAGCATGACGAACGGATTTGCCGCGCCGCCGCTCGCCTGATGGAGGCCCTGCGCCAACAATGTCTTTCCGGTGCCGCTCGCACCCATCAGCAGAACCGATACACCCGTCGCCGCCACCCGCTCGACCGTGCGGGCGACCTTCAGCATTTCGGGCGCCGCCGTCACGACTCGCCCCAGAACCCGATCGTCGGGCGCGGGTGTCTCGACCAGCCGCGCGTTTTCCTGCTCCAGCGCGTGCAGGTGAAAGGCGCGTGCCACGATCAGCCCTAGCTGGTCGATATCGACCGGCTTCTGGTAGAAATCATAAGCCCCCCCGGCAATGGCATGAAGCGCGCTCTCCCGCGCCCCATGGCCCGATGCGACGATGATCTTGGTATCAGGCTTGATCCGCAACATCTCCTCGAGCGTCGCAAAGCCCTCGCTCGTACCGTCGGGATCGGGCGGCAGGCCAAGGTCCAGTGTCACCACATCGGGCGTTTCGGCGCGCAGGAACTCGATCGCCTCCTCGCGGTCGCCCGCGATGAAAAGCTGATAGTCGTCATAGGCCCAGCGCAATTGCCTTTGCAGCCCGGGATCATCCTCGACGATCAGCAATTTGGGACGCGTATCCACCATCAGGCCGCCCTTTCCTGCTCATCGTTGGCGGGCGGAACAGCAACAGCAGCATCGGCTAGTGGCAAGCGCAGCGTAAAGCGGCTGCCTTCACCGGGGCTGCTCTCCACATCGAGCCGACCGCCCATCGACAGCGCGAGCGCCCGCGCCTCGAACGCGCCTATCCCGAAACCGCCCGGCTTGCTGGACGCAAAGGGCTGAAACAGGTCGCGCCGGATGAACTCGGCGCTCATCCCGCTGCCCTGGTCGATCACATCGATGCACGCCTGCCCGTCGCGAACGCCAAGGCAAAGCGTCACCGGCACGTCCGGCGCGCTAGCGTCGATGGCGTTCTGGACAAGGTGGATCAGTATCTGTTCAACGCGCTGCGGGTCGGCAAGCGCCAATGGTGCTTCACCGCGAACGTCGATCCGATGCTGCCTTGCCCGCGACAGTGCGACAATGCGTGCGATCGACAGGACATCAGTCGGCCGCGGTTCCTCGGCGCGCGCGTTGTTATGCTGGGAAAGACGGGCGAGCAGGTCGTTCATCCTCCCTACCGACTCGCGCAGCGTCAGCAGCATGTCGGCACGAAACGCGGGATTTTCGGCATGCCGCTCCGCGTTGTGGGAAAGTAGCGAAAGCTGGCTAACCAGATTCTTGAGGTCGTGCATGATGAAGGCGAAGCGGCGGTTGAACTCGTCGAAGCGGCGGGCATCATCCAGCGCCTGCTGCCCCTGCGCCTCGCGCAGATAGCTGGCCACCTGCCGACCGGCGGCGCGCAGCATGTCGAAATCCTCCCAGTCGAGCCGCCGGTCCACGAGCGGCCGCGACAACAGTATCGCCCCGGCGAGCCGGTCGAAATGAACGAGCGGAACGAGCGCCCAAGCGTTCAGGTCCATCAGCATCCACGATGCGACGCCGGCGACGCCCCCCTTGGCGCGCGCAGCATCGAGATCCATGATCGCACCGCTGCGTTCGAGCGCCGCAACGTCGGTGGGATCAAGCGCGATGGCAGGCACCGGGACATCCGCCCAGTTCCAGCGGCACTCCAGCGCCAGGCCGCCGCCGCCATCGGGCAGCAGCAGAAGGCCACCCGTGGATTCGGTGATGTCGGCCATCGCCTTGACGACACGGGCATGAAGGGGTGCGGCCCCTTCGCCCGGCGCGCCGATCGTATCGACAAAGCGTATCCATTCAGCCCGATAATCGTAGCGGTGCTGGAAAAAATGCTTGGCGACCTGCATCTTCACGAGCGCGCGGAACCGTTGCGACGGGAGCATGACGATTGCGCCGACCAGCGTCGTGAACAGCAGGGCAATCTCTATCTCACGCGCATAGGGTCCAGCGACACTCTCAATTCCCATCACCACCAGCGCGAAGGCGACACAATACAGCCCGACGGCGGCAATCGACAACGACCGGAAGGTGACCGTGCGTGACAGGCGCAACCGCCAGGCACCGCCACCGCGCAGGCCCAAGCCCATCACGACCGCTAGCACGGCCATGCCAGCTCCCCGCAAGGCATAAAGTTCGGACACGTTATCGGCCGAAATCAGAGCGATGCTGTAAAGGTTGAGATCGTAAGTCCACATTGCCGCCAGCGCCGCCATGACCATCACGATCCGCGCACGGCCTTCCGGCGCGGAAATGGTGAACAGATTGTGGACCAGTACCAGCGCACCGATGGCGAACATCATGCGCAGCATCACGCTGAACCGCACCAGCGCGGCGAAATTGTCGGCTACCAGATGCGCAGGCGCGAGGTCGGCGCTCGTCTGCAACAGCAGTAACCCACCGAGCACCGCGTAGATCAGGCTGAGCGAGAGCGGATGGCGTGTGAGCCGCCCTTCCCCCCGCCGCAGCAGCGCAAACATGAACAGCAGCCATGTTCCGTTGCGGACGCTCTCGAACAGACCGCTGAGCGGTGCGGAAACGCTGTTTACCGCTGTATGCAAAGCCCAGGCCGCGGTCAGGAATGTTCCGGCGCACAGCAATGCCCGCTCGATGCTGTTTACACTACCCCGCAGGACAAAGATCGCCAACGCCGCAAACAGCGCCGCCGCGAGCGCATAGCCCGCATCACCGATAATCTGGAGCGACAGGCTTATCACGGCCTATCGCGCGCCTTCGGGCCAAAGGATGACGCGCAGGGTTTGGATGAGGATCAGGAGATCGAGGAACGGCGTATAGTTTTTTGCGTAATAAAGATCATATTCCAGCTTGTTGCGCGCATCTTCGATCGAGGCGCCATAAGGATAGTTGATCTGCGCCCAGCCGGTGATGCCCGGCTTCACCATATGCCGTTCGGCATAATAACGCAGATGCTGTTCCAGATCCTCGACGAACTGCCGCCGTTCCGGCCGCGGCCCCACGAAGCTCATTTCACCTTTCAGCACTGTCCAGGTCTGCGGCAGCTCATCGATACGCAGCTTGCGCAGCCAGTGGCCAAGGCGGGTGATACGCGGATCGTCCTTTTCGGCCCATTGCGCCTGACCCGCGACCTCCGCGTCCTGCCGCATGGTGCGCAGCTTCACGATCCAGAACTCCTGCCCGTACAGCCCGACCCGCTGCTGGCGGTAGAAAGCCGGTCCTTTGCTGTCGAGCTTGACCAGTATCGCGGCCAGCAGGATGACAGGCCCGGTAAGCAACAGCAGCAGCGCGCTTGCCAGAACGTCGAACAGGCGCTTCGCCATTGATGACAGCCGCTGTCCGGCCGAAAAACCGTCAGAGAAGATCAGCCAGCTCGGGTTCACGCTATCGAGATCGACACGGCCGGTTTCGCGTTCGAGGAACGTCGACAGATCGTTCACATGGACGCCGGTCGTCTTGATACGCAACAGGTCCGACATCGGGATCGCATTGCGCCGCTCCTCGAGCGCCAGGACAACTTCGGTTGCCGCCAGACGCACAACGAAATCGGCCAGATTGTAGATCGCACTGCGATTGATCGCCTCCGGGATCAACTGCGGCCCGTCGTTCATACCAATGTAGCCGACCACCAGAAATCCTGATCCCTTGCGCTGTTCCAGCTGGCGGATGCGATCGGCCCGTGCGCCCGCGCCCAGCACGACCAGTCGACGCTTGAAGCTCTCGCCCCCCAACATCGATCCGACCAGCAGCCGCAGCACCATGAGAAACAGGACTGCAAAGCCCATGGCGTAAAGCGAATTGGACCGCCACAGCGTCATGCCCGGCATCAAAAAGTGCATTACGGACAGGAATATCACGCCAAGCGAAATCGCGACGATCAGGCGCGCCATCGCGAAACGCAGCGATTGCAACGCCTCCGTGCCATAGACGCCGACGGCGATCATCCCGATCTGCAATGCCAGGGCGAAGCTGACCAGCGGCGCGGCACGCGTAGCCACATAATCGACATCCATGCCAATCTGGTGCGCGCGCAGCACCCAGGCGGCTTCCGCCGCGCACAGCAACAGGATGAAGTCGAGAAAGCCGAGCAGCAGCACGGCATGCGGCACATAATGTTTGAACAAGCGAACCATGCGACGCGCGTTTCCCCGATTGACGGCCGCCTGTTCCCGGCGTCCCCGGGGGTCAGGCAACAAGGGACGGCGCATGACGCCGCAGTTTACAGCGTCATGTCAATATCCCCGACATTGAGGACATTGTCGCCCAGAATCGCAAAGATTTGCTGAATCCGCAGGATTTTAGGTGTGTGGAACGCCGCATTACTCGTCTTTGAGCTTGTCGGCAGCGCCCTTGGCAGCATCGCCGACACTGCCCGCCGCATCTCCGACCGATTTGGCCGCGCCGATCACTGCTTCACTCTGTGCATTTTCGCGTGCATCGGACACCATCAGAAAATAGCCGACGGCAAGGAGGAGGGCCAGGCCAACGATGGCGATAATGACCATCCCACCGCCGCCGCTGCGCCTTTCGATGATCGTCGTCGTGTGAACGGGCGCGGACGCAGGCGATGGTGCGTCAGTGTCGTTGTTGGGCATGATGGGTCTCCTCCGGTCGATTATCGTGAAGAGGAAACGGCGGACAGAGGCACACGTTCCATCCGCCGATGCGACCAGCCGTGCTATCGCGCCGGAACCAACAGCCCTGGTCGGCGCTTGCGGCATACAGAAAAAGGAGAAACGCCATGGCCACCAACCCCGACATCCCACCGCCCGACGTGATCGAACCGCAATCGCCGGACGAACTGCCGCCGATGCAGACGCCCGACGAAGCGCCCGACTATCAGGAACCGGAAATCCAGCCGGACGTGCCGAATATCGATGAACCGGGACGCGGCCCGGACGAGATTTGAGCCTCGCGCAGGCCGTTATGGGGTCACCAGGCGCGAAGTGTCACAGATAAAAGCGACCGATACGGCGATCCGATTCACCGGAGCAGCCGCACCGGCACCCGCAGTCGCACCGGCCCCGTAGCGGCGAAAACGGGCGCTGCGCGAAGGCAAGCGCCCGGAGATCGCTCACCCCAGCATCGTCTTCAATATCTCATTGACGACCTTGGGATTGGCCTTGCCCCCCATTGCCTTCATCGTCTGCCCGACGAAGAAGCCGAACAGGGCTTCCTTGCCGCCGCGATACTGTTCCACCTTGTCGGCGTTGGCGGCGATCACCTGCGCTGCAGCTGCCTCGATCGCGCCGGTGTCGGATGTCTGCTTCAGGCCCTTTTCCTCGACGATCTTGCCAGCCGTGTCGCCGGTTTCCAGCATGATCTCAAATACTTGCTTGGCGAGGCTGCCCGATAGCGTCCCGTCCGCAACGAGCGCCAGCAGTTCCGCGCCCTGCGTCGGGCTGACGGGGCTTGTCTCCAGATCCTTGCCAAGACGATTGAGCGCGCCGAACAATTCGGACAGCAGCCAGTTGGACGCCGCCTTCGCCACGTCGCTTTCGCTTTTCCCCTGGATGCGCGCGCTTTCCGCGATCAGCGTCTCGAACCAGCGCGCCGTTTCCGCCTCTGCCGTCAGAACGGCCGCGTTATAGGCAGAAAGGCCGAGCGCCGTTTCGTACCGCTTGCGTTTGGCGTCCGGCAGTTCGGGCAGCGACGCGCGACATTCGGCGAGAAACGCATCGTCCAGTTCCAGCGGCAAAAGGTCGGGATCGGGGAAATAGCGATAGTCGTGGGCATCCTCCTTCGACCGCATCGACCGGGTCTCGTTCCGGTCGGGATCGTAGAGGCGCGTTTCCTGCACGATCGTGCCGCCGCTTTCGAGCACATCGACCTGCCGGTTCGCTTCATACTCCACCACGGCCATCACGAAGCGGACGGAATTGACGTTCTTGGTTTCCGTGCGCGTACCGAAGGCTTCGCCCGGCCGACGCACGCTGACGTTCACGTCCGCGCGCATGGAGCCTTCTTCCATATTGCCATCGCAGGAACCGACATAGCGCAGGATTGATCGCAGCTTCTTCACATAAGCCCCTGCTTCCGCTGGGGAACGCATGTCTGGCTTTGACACGATTTCCATGAGCGCAACGCCGGACCGGTTGAGATCGACATAACTGCGCGTGGGATGCTGATCGTGCATCAGCTTGCCGGCATCCTGCTCGACATGGATGCGCTCTATGCCGATCACTTTCGTGGCGCTGTCCGGGTCTTTCTCGTCCAGCGTCACCTCGATCTGCCCTTCGCCGACGATCGGGTGGTAGAGCTGACTGATCTGATAGCCCTGCGGCAGGTCGGCGTAGAAATAATTCTTCCGGTCGAAGCGCGACCAGCGGTTGATCTGTGCCTCGATCGCCATGCCCGTGCGCACTGCCTGCCGGATGCATTCGCGGTTGGGCACGGGTAGCATGCCGGGCATCGCCGCATCGACCAGGCTCACCTGCGTATTCGGTTCCGCACCGAACCGCGTCGCCGCACCGGAAAACAGTTTGGCGTTGGTCGTGATCTGGGCATGAACCTCCAGCCCGACGATGACTTCCCACTCGCCCGTGGCGCCCTGGATACGATAGGTTGATTCAGTCATGTTTTACACCGCCATCCCAGCGTAGGCTGGGATCTCTCTTTTCTAATGTCCCGACAAAGGCAGTGAGATGCCAGCCTGCGCTGGCATGACGCCACTTTGTCACCACCACTTGTCCGGCCGTGCCGTGAAGCCTGCGCGTTCCTCTATGGCAAGTGCGGCGTTCAGCACGCCCTGTTCGTCGAGCGCCTTGCCGATGATCTGAAGGCCCAGCGGCAAGCCCTGCGCGTCCAGACCGCCCGGCACCGACATGGCGGGCAATCCCGCGAGCGACGCAGGGACGGTGAACACGTCGTTGAGATACATCGCCAAAGGATCGGCCTGCTTCTCGCCCAGCGCGAAGGCCGCGGAAGGCGCGGTCGGCGTCAGCAGCAGGTCGCAGCTTTCCCAGGCCCGATCGAAATCGCGTGCGATGAGGGTGCGGACCTTCTGCGCCTGCGTATAATAGGCGTCGTAGAAGCCGGCACTCAGCACATAAGTGCCGATCATGATGCGGCGCTTGACTTCCGGCCCGAACCCGGCGGCGCGCGTCGCGGCATACATGTCCTGCAATCCCGCGCCGTCAGGCAGATCACGCAGACCGAAACGCACGCCATCATAGCGCGCCAGATTGGACGACGCCTCGGCTGGCGCGATGATGTAATAGGTCGGCAGCGCATATTGGGTGTGCGGCAGCGAGACTTCGACGATCTCAGCACCTGCATCCTTCAGATACGCAATGCCCTTTTCCCACAAGGCGTCGATTTCGGCAGGCATGCCCTCAACACGATATTCCTGAGGAATGCCGACGCGCTTGCCTTTCAGATCGCTCGACAATCCGGCTTCCCAAGCGGGAACCGGCAAGTCGAGCGATGTCGAGTCCTTGGGATCGAAACCGGACATCGCTTCCAGCAGGATCGCATTGTCGCGCACGGTGCGCGCCATCGGCCCCGCCTGATCGAGCGACGAGGCAAAGGCAACGACGCCCCAACGCGAACAGCGGCCATAGGTCGGCTTGATCCCGCTGATGCCGACGAAGGCAGCAGGCTGACGGATCGACCCGCCGGTATCGGTGCCGGTGGCCGCAGGACACAGCCGCGCGGAAATCGCAGCGGCGCTCCCGCCAGACGATCCACCCGGCGCGAGCGCGGCGTTGCCGCCATCGTTGCGCTTCCACGGGCTGATGACATTACCAAAATAGCTGGTTTCGTTGGACGATCCCATGGCAAACTGGTCAAGGTTCAGCTTCCCCAGCATCCCCGCACCCGCCGCCCACAGCTTGCCCGATACCGTGGATTCATAGGTCGGCACGAACCCTTCGAGAATATGGCTGGCGGCCGTCGTCTGCACGCCTTCCGTGCAGAACAGATCCTTCATGCCTATCGGCACGCCGGAAAGCGGCTTGAGATCGCCCGAAGCCCGCGCCGAGTCGGCAGCATCGGCGGCATCCAGCGCCTTGTCCGGCGTTTCGACGATGAAGGCATTCAGCGCCTTTGCGGCGGCGACATTGGCATTGAAGCCCTCAGCCACTTCGCGTGCCGTGAAATCCCCTGCGCGGAAGCCGTCGCGGATTTCGGCAACGGTGAGGTTGGTGAGGTCAGTCATCATTCGATCACCTTGGGCACAGCGAAAAAGCCCTGTTCGGCCTGCGGTGCATTGGCCAGCACCTTGTCACGCACATTGCCGTCGGTCACGACGTCGTCGCGCAGGCGCGACGTGTTGGGGATCACGGCGGTCATCGGCTCTATGCCGGAGACATCCACTTCGCCCAGTTGCTCAACCCACCCCAGGATGTTGTTGAGTTCCGGCACCATCGCCTGCGCGTCTCCGTCGGTTACGGAAATGCGCGCCAGGCTGGCAATCTTCTTCACGGTTTGCAGGTCGACAGACATTCAGCTTCCCATTCGCCCGGATGGCAGGCGATCTCTGGCTCGGCGCGCTACCATCGCGCTGGCGCGGCATCAAGCATCATTGCCCCGGGCCATGGGACAGGATAGGCGCGATTGCAATAAACGCATGGGCGAGATGCGCAAAAGCGATTGCGCCTCACTGTGCCATGCTGCACTGCAATATGTCGGAGTGCCGTTTGGCCAGAAAGTTCCTCTATGTCGTTGCAATCCTGATCGTGCTGGCGATCGCGTCTGCCTTTGCCTATCGCATCTGGGGGCAACAGCTCATCAATGCGACGATGGTCCCTTCCCGGGCCTTCCGCGCGCCGGAGCCGCTGGGGCAGGATGCCTATGGCCGTAGCGACCATTGGATCGCCCGTCCCGACATCGCTCAAGGCAATCCCGCGCTTTGGCGCCCGGCGGGTACGCGCGACGGCGCCGTTCCGCAGCCCGCTGCGATTTTCTTCGTTCATCCGACCAGCTATCTGGCGACGGCCAATCTGGCGCAGTGGAACGCACCGCTCAATGATGCAGATTCGCGCACCATGGCGGCCCGGTTCGTCGCCGGGCAGGCGAGCGCCTTCAACGGTATCGGCGCGATTTGGGCACCGCGCTATCGGCAGGCGCATTTCGGGGCATTTCTGACCGAAAAGCCCGAGGGACAGCGCGCCATAAACGCCGCCTATGGCGATGTTGCGCGCGCCTTCGAGACCTTTCTCGCGGCCAACCCTGATGGCCCGATAGTGCTCGCCGGGCATAGCCAGGGGTCGTTGCACCTGCTGCGCCTGTTGAAGGACAAAGTCGCAGGAACCCCACTCGCGCAGCGCATTGTCGCAGCCTATGTGATCGGCTGGCCCGTGTCGCTGGAGGCTGATGTCCCCGCGCTCGGCCTTCCGGCCTGCACGGCCAAGGGACAGTCCGGCTGCATCCTGAGCTGGCAGAGCTTTGCCGAGCCTGCCGATCCTTCGGCCATTCAGCGCGTCTATGATGGTGGACAGGGCTACACCGGCAAACCGCGCATGGGCACCAGAATGCTCTGCATCAATCCGCTGACAGGCAAGCCCGACAGCGCGGCGGCGGCCAGCCTGAACCTCGGCACGCTCGATGGACGCGCTGACGAGGAGAATCCGGTTCTCGTGCCGCGTGCTGTGCCTGCCCGCTGCGGCAAGGACGGTTTCCTGCTGATCGGCGATCCGCCCGATCTTGGCCCCTATGCGCTGCCAGGCAACAATTATCACGTCTATGACTATGCTCTGTTCTGGGCCAATATCCGGGTGGATGCGCGCGAAAGGCTGTTGTCATTTCTGAAAGAGCGTTGATTACCGCAGATCGCGCGGCGTTTCGCGCGGCATTGCCCGTTGGTGGAAGGCTGATCGGCATGGACGTCGGCACGAAGACGGTCGGTCTGGCGCTGTGCGATGCGGGCTGGGTGATCGCAAGTCCGGCTCATACCATCACCCGCGGCAAGTTCATGAAGGACAAGGCAACAATTGTCGGCTTCATCGGGGAGCAGCAAGTGAAGGGCATCGTCATAGGGCTGCCATTCAACCTTGATGGCAGCGAGTCTCCGCGCAGCCAGTCATCGCGCGCCTTTGCCCATAATCTCGCTGATCTGGGCCTGCCGATCCTGCTGTGGGACGAACGCTGGTCGACGCAGGCGGTGACCCGCACCCTGATCGCCGCCGACGCCAGCCGCGCCCGCCGCGACGTTCTGGTCGACAAGCTGGCGGCCAGCTACATCCTCCAGGGGGCCGTTGACGCTTTGCGCGGATAAAGCGATGGCCGTGCAAGGGGACGCCGCCCCCCTTCCCTCCCGCGCCAATTGCCTCTAAGGCCTCCCTTCATGCCGCAGCCGCCTCGCGAGACCGCCGTCCAGACCATGCCTACGGGCCTGACCGGGCGTCAGCAGTTTCCGCATCGGCATTTGCTCGCAATATCGGCCCTGATGCCGTGGGAAATATCGTTTCTGCTGGATGAGGCGGAGCACTGGGTGGGCGTCAATCGCGCGCACAGCCGCAAGCATGACGACCGCCTGGGTGGTCTCACGCAGATCAACGCCTTTTTCGAGAACAGCACGCGGACGCTCCTGTCGTTCGAAATTGCGGGCAAGCGGCTTGGCGCGGACGTCGTCAACATGCACGCCGCACAATCGAGCGTGAAGAAAGGCGAAACGCTGATCGACACGGCGATGACGCTGAATGCGATGCGCGCCGATGTGATCGTTATCCGGCATGGCAGCTCCGGCGCGGTGCGCCTGATCGCGGACAAGGTGAGTTGTCCTGTGTTGAACGCGGGCGACGGATGGCATGAGCATCCGACCCAGGGCTTGCTCGATGCGCTAACCATCCGGCGGCGCAAGGGCAGCATAGCCGGGCTGGTCGTCGCGATCTGCGGCGATGTGCTGCACAGCCGTGTCGCGCGATCGAACATACTGTGCCTGGGATCGCTGGGCGCCCAAGTCCGCGTGATTGCGCCGCCCACGCTGATGCCCGCGGCAATCGAACAGATGAGCGTCACGCCCTTCACCGACATGGATGCCGGGCTGGAAGGCGCGGATGTGGTGATGATGCTGCGCCTTCAGAACGAGCGTATGGACGGCGCGTTCATCCCCTCCCCGCGCGAATATCACATGCTCTATGGCCTGACGCCCGAACGACTGGCACGGGCGAAGCCCGATGCGCTGGTGATGCACCCCGGACCCATGAACCGCGGTGTCGAAATCAGCAGCATCGTTGCCGATCATCCCGAACGCTCGGCTATCACGGAGCAGGTCGAAATGGGTGTCGCAGTACGGATGGCCTGCCTCGATGTGCTGACCCGGGCCGCGCGCGGCGTGGAGGGCTGGGCATGACTCTAGCGATCGTCAACGCGCAACTGGCCGATCCCGATGCCGACACCGTTATGCCTGGCAGCATATTGATCGATGGTGACGCGATCGTCGCGGCAGGCGACATCGCCATTCCACTCGATGCGGAGCGTATCGATGCAGGCGGACTGATCGTTGCGCCGGGCATCATCGACCTTGGCGTGTTCCGCACCGATAAGCCCGCCTTTCACTTCGGGGGTATCACGCGTGCGGCGCTGATGCCCGATCAGGCCGCGCCGCTCGACGATGTCGGCCTCATTCGCCAGGCGACACGTGCGGGAAAGCCGGATTTCTGGGTGCATCCCATCGCCGCGGCCACCCGCGGTCTCAAAGGCGTGGAGCTTGCCGAAATCGGCATGATGCAGGCGGCGGGCGCGCGCGCGGTGGGCACGGGGCGGCAGTGGATCGCCGATTCCGGCGTGATGCTGCGTGTGCTGTCCTATGCGTCGGCGCTGGGGCTTACGGTGATCGCCCATGCCGAGGATGGCGGCCTTACCGGCAAGGCTGTGGCGACATCGGGCGAGACGGCAACGCGCCTTGGCCTGTCTGCCGCCCCGGCCTGCGCGGAAGCGATGGCCATCGCCCGCGACATCATGCTCGCGCGGGAAACGGGCGCCGCGATCCACTTCCGTCTGGTGACGACGGCAGGTGGATTCGCCCTGATCCGCGCGGCGAAGGCGGATGGGCTGCACGTCACCTGCGGCATCAGCCCGGCCTATCTGTTCCTGTCCGACATCGCCGTCACCGATTTCCGCACCTTCGCGCATCTCTCGCCGCCGCTCCGCAGCGAGGATGATCGGCTGGCGGCCATCCAGGCCGTGGCGGACGGCACCATCGACGTCATCACATCGAGCCACGATCCCCGTGGTCCCGAGGACAAGCGACTGCCCTTTGCGGACTCAAGCCCCGGCATGGCGGGTGCGGAAACGCTGCTCGCCCTGTCGCTCAATCTCGTGCGGGAGGGGCATCTGACGATGAATGCCCTGATGCGCCTGCTCAGCGCGCATCCGGCCCGGATATTGGGCGTGCAGGCAGGCACCTTCGGCGCCGGTCAGGCCGCCGACATCATCTTCATCGATCCCGACACCCCCTGGCGCGTCGATTCGGCGCGGATGGCGGCAGCCGCCGGAAACACGCCGTTCGACAAGGTACCCGTTCAGGGCCGCGTCCGCAGGCTTATGAAAGGCGGACAGTTTCGGTGAAGTAAGCTGCCATCGGACGTTTTCCACCACATCGACGTTTGACTTGACGGTGTTGGCCTCAAAATCACTCGGTGGATTGGATAACCGATATAATGAGAATGGCTCCATACTGCCCCGCTGGCGCTGCGATCCCTGAATTATTGAATGAGATACAGAGATGGTACCGCCCATGTGTTTGACGCCTCGGCCGGAATGCCCTTTCTTCAATAGACAGAGTGGGAAAGGTTGCTTATCGCGGGTCCGCCATCAGCGTGGTAGCAAGCCCACTTCACTACCAAATCCAGATGGTTGGCAAATAGACTGTGAACTGGACGGACATGCCTGAGTACTCGATCGCCCCGGTGGAGACGGTAGGCGCAGATGTTGTCCTTGCAGCAACTGCTGCGTCTACGTTCGCGGTTTATCCGTTCGCATTGATCGATTGTACGGTTGATATATTCAACGGTTCGGCTTCTCCCCTGACTTGGGACAAGAATCACCCGGTTAACCTGACATACCGATGGTATAGTGCCAATGGCGACATCGTGGTGCCCGATGGCATCAGGACTGAAATCGGCACGTTCCTCCACCCCGGAGAAACACGTCGATATTTTGTGACCGTTCCCGTGCCGCTGTTCGAGGGCAAAGCGATCTTGCGGTTCTCATGTGTGCATGAAGCCAATTTCTGGTTTTGTGATCGTTTTGAGACCGGAGGATGCGACATTGCAATAGATATCGCAGCGCACGACGCATGGCCGCACGAGTTGAATAACAGGGCTGCGTTTCGCGCACTTCGCGGCAGTATCGCGGCTTATGATCTCCAGCGGCAGTTAGGCGCATTGCCCATAACTTACACGATCGCCGAAGGCGCAGCACCTCCGCCGGCAGCAGACGACGCGATGGTACCAGACGAGACGTTACCACCTGCCTGGACGTTGTCCGCGTTGCCCGTTTTGGAGCATCCACAAGCTGCCGACTTTAGCGTATATCGAGAAACTACGCATGCGGAACGATGGACACCAAACGCGGAAGTCCGTGAGAGCATTGCCGGGCCTAGAAATAGCCCGGACCTTCCGGAAAATGCCGTTCGTATCGATATGGGCGGTAATGATGTTCCCATTCGACGGAGTCCGCGCCTGTTTCGTGCGGCTATCGCCTATATGCAGGGTTTCTATAATCGGCATTTCCTGGAACCGATAATAGACCGGATAGAGCGGAAACATGATGAGCTGCTGGGTCGCTATGACCTACTTATCGAAAGTGAGAAAAAAACACGGACGCTTCTAGAAAAAGCATCATCTAGTCAGTTAAATCATTCACGCCATTATGCTGAGATAGCAGATGCGCAACTTACACATTTTTATGATCAGTTGAATGTGATATTCTCAAGATTAGGATTGTCTCTGTTAGAAATGAAAGATGATTTTAATAGATTGCGTCATATTTCATTACAAAATGACCATTCAATCAAATCGCTCAATTCTAACATTTTAGAAACTGCAAAAGACGTACGGCTAAGTTCTCAGTCTGCAATATCCAATAATAAGATTTTGAACAGAATCTTGACAGAACAGATGAAAATTCACGAAAATTCTCGTGGAAATTCCGAACTGATACGTGTCATATATCGTGAATTATTGAATTTTATCGACATACCTAAGGAAATATCTTCAATTAGCCATGATATTAAACAAATTGATCATTTTCATAAATACATTGAAAATTTACTGTTGATCGTCGAAAAAAATATCTCAGATAGTCAATTAAAAATTAGCAATATTGAAAACAAGCAAGAAAAAGATACAATTGATTTCAATAAAAATATGGCACGGTCCATTGAAGCAGCAAAAGATCATTCCGAAAAATTAAATGAGCTAAAAAGCATAATTGATTACATTAAAATCAATTCTGTGAAATTGGAAGACTTATCCAAAATAGAATTAATATTTAAAGAAAGTATCCTTGATATCGTCGCAGTTACAAATAACAATAAAATTTTACTTTCCGAAAATGAAATTAAAATAAATAACATTAGAGATATTTTAGATAAATCATATGATTTTTTGCAGAAAAATAGTGATAGTGCATTTTCAAAGATAGATGCATTGCTGTTGAGACAGGTATTTTCCCTGCCGCAGAGAGAAAGCGTCGTGTGCCGAAATTCTGCTGGCCTATTTTTGATTCCGGAAAGCGATATCGACGCGATCGCTTATTATTCGGACGGCACTCTTCCCGAGCCCGGCACGCTGTCGGTTTTGAACAAGTTACTTATTCCGGGCGGACGATTTGTTGACGTCGGTGCCAATTTGGGTTTGTTTTCGGTGGTCGCCAGTCGTCGGGTCGGGACTGCGGGGCGTGTCTGGGCGATCGAACCGACGCCATCTACCATAGCTGCGCTTAAGGTAACTCTCCAGCTTAATGGCGTCGACAAAATCGTGACGCTGCTCGAATGTGCCGCTGGTGCAGAAAAGGGTGAGGCCAAGTTGCACATCGGCCGCACCTGCGGCCACAATTCGATACTGCCTCTGGACGATGCCAAGGACATGGTCGATGTTCCGGTGGTTGCTTTGGACACATTGCTGTCCGGCGAACGAGTTGACGTCATAAAGATTGACGTTGAAGGTTGGGAAATGAATGTTTTGAAGGGGTTAGAAAATACTCTCAGGGCCAATCCTCAAATATCCGTAATCCTGGAATTCGGTCCATCTCATCTCAAGCGGGCCAATTATGGCATTACTGAATGGCTGGACGAGTTGCGTAAGTTCGATATGGATCTGTATGAGATCGATGAGTGGTCGGGCGCGCTGAATCCGCTGAGAGCGACGGGATTAGAAATCGTCGAGAGTATCAACCTGCTCATGACGAACCATTTGCCCGCGGGGCTGGCGTCATGACCACGCATGCCGTTCCTGATCGAAGGATGTTGGTGATCGGGGCGGGAGGTCACGCAAAGGTCGTCATTGATGTGGCGCGGGCAGCGGGTTGGAACCCGACGGCAATTCTCGATCCCGTAGGGCCCGGACATATGTGTTCTGATGTCCCAGTCGTTGGGGGCGATGATGAAGCAGGGGCTGTATATGCAGGCGGCATAAGGCACGCTGTCGTAGCGATCGGCCTAAATAAACTGCGCGCTCGAATCGGAGAACGCCTTCTCGAAATCGGCTTTACGTGTCCGACGATCTTGCATCCCAGTTCAATCATTTCGCCCTATGCACGCATAGGCGAAGGCACCGTCGTTATGCCCGGCGCAATAATCAATGCATGGGCTAACGTCGGACGGTTTGTCATATTGAATACGGGCGCGATAATCGAACATGATTGCCGGATCGGAGACGGAGCTCACATAGCGCCGCGCTCGGTTATGGGCGGCAACGTGAAAGTTGGAGCTCAGGCTCTTTTCGGCATCGGCAGCGTGGCGCGGCCCGAGACTACTATCGGCCAAGGAGCGATCGTTGGCGCGGGTTCGGTCGTAGTTTCAGCAATTGAAGAGTTTGTAACCGTCATGGGCGCTCCTGCCACGCAGCGTAAAGGGAGGATGGATTGAGAATTGGCATAGTCAGTTCCATGGTTCCCCATGTCGATGGCGGCTATCGAACTTTTGTAAATCAACTGGTACCACATCTGGAAAGCGCCGGACATCAAGTCGAGCGAATCTGGCTTCCCTTTAGCGGTGACCCGAATAGCATGTTGGCTGAAATAGCGGGTTTCAGAATGATGGACCTTGAAAACGTATGCGACCGGGTCATCTGTTGCCGCCCTCCGGCACATGCCATCAAGCATTCCCAGAAAGTGATATGGTTTATCCATCACGAACGGATTTTCTATGACCTTTGGGATAGTGAATATAACCCGATTCCCAAAACAGCATATTGGGAAAAATTTCGACAGACATTGTTCGATTTAGACAAGCGAACACTCGAAGAAGCACACTTGGTTTTTGCCAATTCTCGGGTAGTTGCTTCACGGCTTCATCACTTCAACGGTATCCACGCAGAAGTCCTATACCCTCCGATCGACAATCCAGTCGTTGTAGAATCATTGGGATATGGGTCAGAACTCTTATTCATTTGCCGAATAGAACATCACAAAAGGCAACATCTTGCGATACAGGCGATGGCGATGACACAAACCCCCGTCCGATTACGGATTGCCGGGGCATCACAGAACCTGGCATATCTTGCTTCTCTACATGAAGAAGTGCAGCGTAACGGATTGCAGGATCGTGTGACGGTCGATGGTCGTTGGATCAGTGAAGGCGAAAAACATCATCTTCTCGCTCAGGCGCTCGGTGTCGTTTACTTGCCGCTCGATGAAGACAGCTATGGCTATCCCACTTTGGAAGGCGCCAGCGCCCGTCGCGCCACTGTTTCCGCTCATGACTCCGGTGGTGTTAGCGAATTCATTGTCGACGGACAGTGCGGCCTATTGACTGAACCGACGCCGTCTGCGCTGGCCGAAGCATTTGATCGACTTTGGTTAGACCGGGGACTGGCCGAGAGGCTAGGTGCAGCCGCGCAAGCGCGGGTATGCACGCTGGGGATAAATTGGGAACATGTTGTTGCGAGGCTGACGGCATGAAAGTCCTAGTAGTCAACAGTATGGCTCCTTATGTCTGGGGGGGGGCAGAAGAATTATCTCAACACCTTATATATAATCTCAGGCAACGTAACATTGATGCTGAGCTGCTTCGACTACCTTTTCAATGGGAACCTTACAGTGGAATTCCTGGAGAAATAGCTCGTTTCAAGATGATGAAGCTCCCTAATGTTGATCGCGTTATATCAATGAAGTTTCCAGCCTACTTCATTTCTGCCTCTCATCATACAACATGGCTTATTCATCAATATAGACAAGCCTATGATATGTGGGACTCTCCTTATTGCAACATTCCTCATGATAAAAATGGTATCGTTGTTAAAGATTTTATTAGAGCACAGGATAATGAGTATTTTAAGAGCGCCAATAACATATTTACGATATCTGATGAAATAAGTCGCAGACTTTATAAATATAATGGTATACAGGCTGAAGCGTTGAGGGCGCCGATAAACGATCCGCATTTGTTTACTGGCGCCGACCCGTCCGGCTATATACTGGCACCTGGGCGCATAAACTCGTCCAAGCGGCAGTTTTTGCTTGTAGAAGCGATGCAGCACCTGCCGGCTACCGCAAAACTGGTTATTGCTGGTCCGCCCGAATCGGATGCAGATCGAATGATGCTGCATGATTTAGTAGGACGGTTAGATTTGGCAGCGCAGGTAAAACTCGATTTGCGTTTTCTGACGCGGCAAGAACTAGCTGACTATGTCAATCATGCAACCGCTGTCGCATATCTTCCGTTTCAGGAGGATTCCTATGGATATGTTACCATGGAAGCCTTTGAAGCGGGTAAGGCGGTGATAACGTGTCGCGATGCCGGGGAAATCCTGGAACTCGTTATTGATGGAAATACCGGGTTCATAAGCGAGGCTGACGCGGAATCGCTAGCAGGCGCAATGGCGGCATTGCTTTACAATCCCAATATGGCGGCAAGGATGGGTGCCCAAGCCAAGGCTTTTTGGCGTTCCAAAGATATAAACTGGGGTTCTCACCTTACCAAGCTCCTTGGTGAGATATGATTCGAATTTTGTGGGCCACGCCCTTCAATGTCAAATCCGCCATCGGCACTTTCAGCAGCGAAGTGTGCAACGAACTGATGCGCCGCGGCTATTCCATCCAAATCATGCGAATTGAAAGTGGTACAGAGGCCGCTTTGCCCGCGCTGCCCATAGACGCACTTGTGTGGGGATCGGATGACCCGATCCCCTTGGATATCGATTTGGTCGTGATCAATTATGGCAACCATGCACCCTATCATGCCGGGGCGCTTCGGCTGGCAGCAGCTTATCCCGCGCTGTCGATCTTCCATGATGCCGAAATGCGACATTTTGCGGCGGGTATGATCGAACGTCACCAAATTCACGTCCCGTCTCTTTACGGTCCGTCGGGCAAGGATCCGCACGGACTGGATTTTGATCTTGTCGATCCAGATGCGAGACCGTTGTTGCTGTCGTTGAGCGCCTTGGGAGCTTGCTCAGTCGTCCACGGCCCACATTATCTAGCAGCAGTCGCAGAATCCTGCCCTGGTCCGGTAGAGGTTATCCCGTTATGTTTTCCGAACATTGGCGCAGCGGATGCAGCACCTTCGCGATCGCCAAAGCTGAGTGTAACTATCTTTGGGATAATCAGCCGCTACAAACAGCCGGATCGCCTTTTGAAGGCGATTGCCATGTTAAGCGAGGATTTCGGCGCAATTGAAATTCATTTCGCTGGTACGATCGAAGACTGGTATCGGGATGCGTTGACAGGCATTGCAATGGATCTCGGCATACCCTCACCGATTTTTCATGGTTATTTGCCGGACAAAGAGTTATCTAATCTGCTGCACCAATCTACTGCTGTCTGTTGTTTAAGATATCCGGTAACGGAAGGTGGGTCTGCTTCACTCATCACTGCCCTGTATCACGCTCGGCCTCTTGTGGTGTCCGACGTAGCCAGTTACGCTTTGACCCCCGACGATCTGGTATACAAAGTGCCTTATGGCGACGACGTAAACTCGCTTGCTCAAGCACTTCGGGAGATTTTCAACAATCCACAAACGTCAGATGCCAAAGCCCTCGCAGCGCGAGATTGGGCACGAAACAACTTTTCTGCCAGCGCATATGTCGATAAGTTGGAACCGTTGATTGACACATCGTTGGCGATGATGCCGGCCCTGTTGGCATGCCGTCAATTGGCTACAACTGCCTGCTATGCTGGAGGGGAAGTCATGTTGCCAGCCCTTAAGCAAATAGCTGAAGTCGTGAATGAATTGTATTTTTGCTCGGAAGAATAGCATTTTTCCGATTTATTGATGTATTTGGTGATATAAAAATGCCCATTTCAAATAATTCTCAAAATCCGGGATCGTCCCTTATCCCGGTGTACCGGCCCGATCTTTCAGGAAATGAGAAGGCTTACGTCATTGACTGCTTGGATACCGAGTGGATTTCATCGATAGGCATTTATACAGAAAAATTTGAAAGCTATTTTTCAAATTATGTCGGTTGTGGGCATGCAATAAGCGTATCTAATGGGACTGTGGCTCTTCATTTGGCACTTCATTGTCTTGATATCGGACCAGGTGATGAAGTTATCGTTCCGACGTTCACTTATATCGCGTCCGTCAACACAATTCGTCAAACCGGCGCCACGCCCGTTTTTGTTGAATGCAACTTAGATGATTGGTTGATCGACATCGCTGATGTTGAACGGAAGATCACCTCGAGAACCAAGGCCATCGTAGCAGTACATCTTTATGGTGCTGTCTGCGACATGCTCGCACTTCGCCGGATCGCCGACGCACACCGGTTGAGCATCGTCGAAGATTGTGCCGAAGCGCTGGGATCGACCTTGGATGATCAACACGTGGGTACGTTTGGGGATGTCGGAACATTCAGTTTCTTCGGCAACAAGACTGTTACCACGGGCGAAGGTGGCATGGTCATTGCTAATGACAAAGCCCTCGCGGATAGATTGCGCAAGGTAAAGGGACAGGGCCAGTCGCTTGACAGGCGTTATTGGCACGACGAGTTAGGCTTCAACTATCGTATGACAAACATCTGTGCAGCTATCGGGTTGGCACAGATGGAGCGCATAGACGCAATACTTTTCCGGAAGAGGCAGATTGGCGCTCTATATCGCCAACTTTTGCAAGATTGTCCGGTTCATTTTCAACACATCCAGGACAACGTTGTAAGTTCAGATTGGCTGGTCAGCCTTCTTCTGCCGTCTAAATCCGATCGCGATACTCTTATGAAATCGATGCGTAACAGAAACATCGATAGTCGGCCGGTTTTTTATTGCGCTCATCAGATGCCAATGTACGATTGCGGCTTGGCCTATCCAGTGTCAGAGCATATTGCGAAGTCGGGCATTAGTTTACCCAGTTATCCTGCACTAAGTGATGACGATGTTGCTAAAGTAGTTGATGTTCTAAAGTCATGTGCTGGATTTCAATGAAATCCGGCTTGAGATTGACGTTATACGGTCTTGTTATTGGTACTGTCCAACACACCCAACATGGTCAGGATGTCGTTAGCCGTCGTCTGCCAATTTCCAGCTTGCGTAGCATCTTCGGCCTCCTGCTTGTTGACGTCTATCGTTGCCAGCCAGCCGTTGATCGCATTCGCCAAATCCTCAGGCTCCTCTCCGTGGAAAAATGTGGCTGATCCCCGCGCTACCTCTCGAAAAACAGGTAAATCTCTTACGAGAACACTTTTTCCATATGCCTTTGCCTCCAGCATGGGCAATCCAAAGCCCTCGCCTCGCGAAGCCAAGAGCAGACCTGCACATTTTTGATATAGTGCTGCGAGAAATGTATCGCTGGCATCCTCGAGCCACAAAAGAGATTTGCCGTAGCAGACATGATTGCGAATCTTCGCCTGTAACAATGCCGATTTCCAGCCGGGTCGCCCTACAATAAGTAAATGCGGCGCATTATCTTGGTCATTCTGCCAAATCAGGTCGAAAGCTTTAAGGGCTTGATCATATCCTTTCCGGGGTTCGATGGTACCAACCATCAGCACAGTCCGCTTGGCCCGCATCCAAGAAAATATCTTCTCGGCGTTGTCGGGCATTGTCGTCGTTCGCATGCTGGTCGTAAAATCGCTGCCAAGCCGGATCACGCCGATGTCAGGGCCGTTTGCGTTACCCGGACGATTTTGAGCGATCCAGAGTGCAAAATCGTCAGCCACAGTGCGAGAAATACAGATCACATGATCGGCATGATCAACAACGAAATTAAGCCACTTCAAATATCTGCGGCTCGTCGTCCGATGAAACCAATCTGGGTTCCGTGCAGGCAACAAATCGTAGACAAAAAAAACTATGCGGACGCCAGCGCTCTTCCATCGAATAATCTGTCCTTTATTTCGTAAAATATCCTTGGGGGACAAATCGATTCCTAAAAACATGTCTCCCGGACGAGCAATAACCTTCTCGTTATTAACTTGATTAAATTTTCTATCAATATTACTTAAACTATGTAATTGATTATAAATATAATTAATTCTACCATTTGATATAATTGTTCTAACTATAAATTTCTCTAAATTCATTGAAAGTAAGTTTGAAACAACTGATCGAACGACTCTTTGAATTCCTGTTCCAGCATCGTATTTATTAATAGTAGAAATGTCTATTAATATAGAATTTTTATTTTTATCAATTAAATTATCATCAGATACCGCAATCATACCAAATAATTTACGGATTCTTTTTATTATAACTTTGACATGCATTTGAAAAAATTCACTTTAACTATTGATATTTAGATGAATTATATTATCTGGCATATTTTATGCTGATGACTTACCACCTCTGGCACCATTGGTTCACGCTCATATCATGCTGCCATGTTTTCGTGACTATGGCAGCGGTCGATGCACTTGCCAAAACGTTAGAATGGCGCTCCTACCTGGCACGATACGAACTAGAAAAGCTACCAACGATGATACGCAGCAGTTTTGCACCCCACGCCGCACAGAATAAGCGTAGCCCAGTGTGAACGCATGTTGATCATCCCGGCAGCATCTCGCTTTTTCAGATAATCGCAGCCATGAGCTGCCACCGCACTTCTCCAAACTCTTTTGAGAGACTATCCCTGCTGACATGAATGCCTCACGCCCTCTACTGCTGGACGTCCGTCGCCTTGTTTGGCGCATATGGGTGGGCGGCATGCCCACCGGCGTCGATCACGTCTGCCTAGCCTATTTGGAACATTATGCTCAACATGCCCAAGCGGTAGTCGAAAGGGGCCGTGTCCGTTGCATTCTGTCACCCGAAAACTCCGACCGGCTCTTCGCAATGCTTCGCTTTGGGATGGACCGATTCAAACGCAACATGTCGATTCTCGGGATGCGCGCCATGCTCTCCAGCTTCGGCGAAGGACAGCGTGGTAAGGGACGTGTATACCTCAATGTAGGTCATACTGGGCTGGAACAGTCATCGGGCATCGCACTGCTTGATGTTAAGCCAGTGTACCTTCTACATGATCTCATACCGATCACCCACCCCGAATATTGCCGCGCCGGGGAAAATATCCGTCATGCCGAGCGTGTCCGCACCATTTTGAAGCGCGGGCATGGCGTCATTGCCAATTCAAATGACACGGTGACGGCATTTAGCGCATTCGCCCAATCGGAAGGACAGACGCTGCCTCCTACGCTCACCGCATATCTTGGAACGCGGTTGATGGTCAGCGCGACCGATAACAGGGCGCCACTTGACCGGCCGTATTTTGTAATGTTGGGGACGATCGAAGGCCGCAAAAATCACATTCTCATCCTTAACATATGGCGTGATCTGGTAACCAAGATGGGGGCCGAGGCACCTATTCTGGTCATAATCGGCAAGCGTGGCTGGGAATGCGAGCAGGCCGTGGATTTGCTTGAACGAAGTCCTCACATAAAAGGTCATGTTATCGAACTTCAGCACGGCCAGGACCACGATGTTGCGCACTATTTCCGTCATGCCCGGGCGCTGCTTTTTCCATCGTTCACAGAAGGATATGGAATGCCTCTTATCGAGGCGCTTGCATCGGGTCTGCCGGTCATCGCGAGTGACATTGCGGTTTTTCGGGAACTGGCCGGAGACATTCCAGAATATTTCAGCCCCATCGACGGCATTGGCTGGCGCAACGCGATTGAAGCCTACTTGCCCCAAGATAGTGTTTCGCGTGCGGCTCAATTGCTACGCATGCGCGATTTTTCCCCTCCTACATGGGAACAACATTTCGCCAAGGTCAACGATTGGTTACCGTCTATCGAGAAAGGGAACACCCGCTATCCCACCGGCTCCAGCCCGTCGTCACGCAGCCAGCGCCGCCGATAGGCCAGCGCGAACAGCCGGTTAAGCAGCGGGTTGCTCCACCCGCAATTGGTGCTGAAATCACGCCGCAGCGTGTCGTGGTGCAACTGGTGCGCCTGCGGTGTCATCAGCAGTCCCGCGCGGCGCATCGCCCGCACGATCCACACATTCTGCGCGCGATGCAGCGTGCCGTGGAAATATTGCGCGAAGGCGCCCCCGATCAGCAGCGCCACCATCCCCGCCATCGCCCATCCCGGCACGGGCCACAGCTTCGCCGCGCCATTCATCAGCAGCGATAGCGGCAGCGCGCCCGCCAGCACCGTCGATCCGATCAGCCGCACCACGCCCCGCCGCCCCAGCGCATCGGGCCGCGGATGGTGGTTCTTGAAATCGTAGACCAGCCGTTCGAGCGGATTAATCCGCGCCATCGCGGCGCGAAACATCGCCTGATATTCATCGGATTCGCGCGATCCGGGATAGAAATACAGCCGGTCCAGCCCCACCCCGGTCACGCAGGGGCGATAATCCATGTACATATGCACCGCGCCCGACAGCATGTCCGCGACATACCAGCCCAGCAGCATCGCCGGGATCGCCCACAGGCTCGGGTCGCGCAACGCAAAGGCGGCATTGGCGGCAAGCGAGACGAAGAACAGCGCGAGGACGAAGCGCATCAGCATTGCGGTCCTTTAGCAGAGCATGACCGGCTGTCCAACTGTCGGGGTGGGTTGGATGTGTAGAGGTGCATGGTGCGTAAATCACCAACGACCATAACAGCCTTCTGTCGGCCCCATAGCAAACAAGCCATCGAGGACGTCGATCAAGCGGGGTCGGGAAGCCACATCGCAGAATCTACCGCGTTCGAAGTCTATCAGCTTCAATCCAGCCACATGAACGGCAAGCAGTTCTGGATCAAGCCCCCGATCATCAACGCCTCCCCAAAACGAATAGGCCGGGGGTTTGCCCGGCCTCTCTACGTCATGCAGGCGTGCCGATCAGGCGACCGGGCCGAGGCCCTTGATGGCGCTGTCGACCAGCGCCTTGTCGGCACCGGCATCATGGCCCTCTGCGATCAGCGCGGCGGCGGCGGCGGTGGCGGCCTGTACGGCCTTCGCGCGGACATCGGCAATGGCGCTGCGCTCGGCGGCGGCAATCTTGTCCTCCGCCATTTTCTGGCGGCGGGCGATGAGCGCCGTGGCATTCGCCTGCGCATCGTCCAGCAACTGGGCGGCTTCCTCTTCGGCACGCGCCTTCAGCGCATTGGCCTCGCCAGCGGCGGCGGCGAGCTTGGCTTCATATTCCGCCTTGAGGGCCTCCGCCTCCGCGCGCAGCTTCGAGGCTTCCTCCAACTGGGTGCGGATGGTCGCGATCTTTCCGTCAAGACCGCGCGCGATCAGTGCAGGCACTTTCTTCCAGATCAGGACCGCGATGAAGATCGCCATCGCGAGGCTGACCCAGGCCGTCGCATCGAGACCGAGCGCCTTGGGATCGGTGTGCGCCGCAACCCCTTCGTGCGCCGTGGTGCCGACGGCCTCAGAACCTTCCGCATGGATGGCTTCATTCGCGGTCGGCGCGCTGTTCGCTGCTGCATTAGCCATGGACGAGAGCTGCCTTCACTGCCTGACGGGCGGCTTCCGGCGACGCCGAAAGGCCCGAAATCTTTGCCACCATGTCGCGCGCGGCATCGGCGGCGACATGCTCGATCTCCGCCATCGCCGAGGTGCTGGCGGCCCGGATCTCCGCTTCGGCCGCCGCGATCTTTTCCGCCACGAGGGCATCGGTGGCTTTCACCTTCGCCTCCGTATCGCGGGCCGCCTGCGCCTTGGCTTCGGCGATCCGGGCCTGCGCTGCGGCGCGGGCGTCGGCATCATGCTTGCGGTAATCCGCCTCGATCTCGTCCGCACGGGCAAAGGCTGCCTTCGCGGTTTCGAGATCGCCTGCGATCTTCGCATCGCGCGCACCCACCGTCGCTTCGATCTTCGGGACCATGCCGAGACCGATGACGAAGAATACGAAGCCGAACGTCAGCAACAGCCAGAATATCTGGGAGGCGTAGGTTTCGGCGATTTGCGCGATTTGAGGCATGGGTTTCCCGCTATCGTAATTACCGTCCGGTCAAGACCACCGTTCGGACTGAGCCTGTCGAAGTTCCCGCCTGAACGAAGGGAAGGTGCTTCGCCTGCGGCTCAGCATGATCCTTCGACTTCACTCAGGACGAACGGCAGTGTCAGGCGACGAAAATCAGGATCATGGACACGACGAACGCCAGCAGGCCGAGAAGTTCGGCAGCGGCGAAGCCGATGAACAGGCGACCCTGCTGGCCATCGGCGGCCGAAGGATTGCGCAGCGCGCTTTCGAGAAACGAGCCGAACACGTTGCCCACGCCGAGCGCGGCCATGCCGGCACCAATTGCTGCGAGACCGGCACCGATGAGCTTTGCGGCTTCTGCGTCCATGATAATACTCCTTGTTAAACGTATGTAATGTTGGAAGAAAACTTAGTGCAGGTTCACCGCGTCGTTGATGTAGAGCGAGGTGAGCAGCGCGAACACATAGGCCTGGATCACCGCAACCAGCATTTCCAGCGCGCTGATGCCGATCATCAGCGCGAAGCTGGAGAGGCCGACGGTCAAGCCGAAACCGGCCCCGGCATTGGTGGAATTGATGACAAACCCGGCCAGCACCTTGAGCAGGACGTGCCCGGCGGTCATCGCGACGAACAACCGCAGGCCGAGGCTGAACGGCCTGACCATGAAGGACACCAGTTCAATGAGGAAGATGAAGGGGATCATCGGCACCGGCGTGCCGTGCGGCACGAACAGCGAGAAGAAATGCAGGCCATGGCGCCAGAAACCGACGATCAGGACGATCGCGAAGCTCATCACGGCAAGAACGCCGGTGGCAGTGAAATGGCTGGTAAAGGTAAAGGGGTGCAGGCCGACGAGACCGAGCGGCAACAGGCCGAGCAGGTTGGCGAGCAGAATGAACATGAAGAGCGAGAAGACGTAAGGCACGTATCTTTTGCCTTCCGGCCCGACATTGGCAGTCAGCAGATTGCTGATGAAGCCGGTCATCGTTTCGACCGCCGCCTGCCAGCGACCGGGCACCAGTTCGCGCTTCATGCCGCCGATCATGAAGATCCACAGGACGACGACCGTCGCCACCATCCACAGCGCGCTGTTGGTGAAGGCAATGTTGTAACCGCCGATGGCCAGTTGATCGGTGCCGAACAGCGGCTCGATCGCAAACTGGTGCATTGGGTCGATTTTGCCTGATTCTGCCACGCGAAACCCCATTAAACCCTATAACGAAAGCGCCCCGTCAGTCGGGACGCTTCGCTGAAATCCGAATGATGTTCCTGAAGGCCACGATGATCCCCAGAAAGAGGAAAACCAGCAGGAGCCAGGGCGATGTGCCGAACAGCCGGTCGAACAACCAGCCGATCAGTGCACCACCGGCAAGACCGCCGATCAGTTCCGCCAATACGCGGTTGCCGAGGCGGTAATTCGCATCCGCCCCCTGCTGCGTAGTGCCGGTCCTGACCTGTTCGTCGCGGCTGATACGCGCCAGCCGCTCTTCGAGTGACCGTATCCGCGCATCGCCCCCGACGGGGTCTTCCCCAGGTTCAGTATCCGACATTGCCCGGCTCTCCCACGTTCCCGCATCGCTGCGGTCAGGAGCGCCATGAACGCCAGACGCTGCACCCGTCAAGGCGCGGCCCGTTTAGAAAGGGTGTCCCCCCAAGTCAACAGTGCTTGGGGATGGGGAGGAAAGGAGCAAGAAAAAGCCCTCTCCCCTTCCGGCGAAAGGGTTGCGAGAGGAGCATGTCAGGCGGCAGCCATAGTCCCGTGATCGACGGACAGCCCCCTCTCCCCGGCCCTCTCCCCTCAAGGGAGAGGGAGACGATTTACCCCGCCGTGGCGCAGTAATCCGGCAGAGCGATCGCACCGCTGCCCTTTGTCTGCCACGCGCCATTGCCGATGCGATAGGCCTGTCCCGCCTTCACGCGGGCCGCCAGCGTCTGACATCCGGTGGCGGCGGCGACATCCGCCACCGTCACGCCGCGCTTGCCGGCCAGGTCGGTATAGGCGGCCCGGCGCTTGATGTTGATCGATTCGACTTCGGCGCGCACATCGGCGGAGACTGATCCCGCGATGCCGAGATAACCGTCGGACTGTTCCCCGACCGTTCCGGCGGCGATCGCTTGCGCGACCACACCGCTTTGGGCGCGAGCGGATGTTGTCAGCGCGATGCCGGACGCGACCGCAAGCGCGGCACTGGCGGCAAAAAGAAAAGATGTACGTGTCATTGCGGGAACAACTCCGGGTTATTCTGAATAAGATCCTGCGCGTCGCGTTGCAGGCGCACCACGACTTCCTGCTGCACCTTCACGTTCAGGTTGATCTCGATCGGCTTGTCCGGCGCGCGCACCTGAATGCAGCCACCAAAAGCAAGGCCGACGAACCCAAGCGCCAATATGCCATATGTCTTCATTTCCGGTCCCTCTGTGCGCCCTTGTCGCTTTCGGCAGGCTGAACGGCAAGCCCGAAAGACGTGACGGGCGGCGATTGTGTTACGGGCGCGTATTGATCGCCCAGATTGGATCGGATCAGGCCGCTCGGATCGATAAAGGACTGCGCCGTATTGAGCAGCCCGCGGAACGGGGCTTCGATGCGGATGTTGAACAGGAACGGCAGGCCGATGAAATTGCGGGCGATGCCCTTCGGTCTCTCCCCCGGCGTACCGCGATTGACGCCGTTGAACGACACCTGCGTCACCAGTTCGCCATCGAGTGCGCCGTCCATCAGGATGGTCAGGCATTTATATTGCAGGTGCTTGAGCGCATCGAACGCCATCTTGCCATAGACGCCCAGCTGTTCGTTGGAGACCGGGCCGACATAGGCGAGGGTGCCGCCCTGCTGCGCGGGATCGCAGGTTATGCGCAAGTTTGCGGTGTCCGACAGGACGAGCGGGGCGCGCCCCGTCTGCCGCGCGACCAGCACGCCGCCCACGATGCGTCCACCATGTTCATCGAAGATCATGGGCAGCAGCCCGTCGTACGTGCCGGTCGCCGAAACATTGTCGAGGTCGAGAGTCTGGATGAAGGCACCGGCATCCATGCCGACGACACGGAACGACAGGTTGCGGGGCTTGTCCGCGCTGAAATCCATGGTGGTCGGCAGCAGGCTGAGTTGCCCGCCCGCAAATGGCCATTCGCCGCCTTCGATATGCACCTGCTGATTGGGAAGAAGCTGATAGCGCACTTCGCCGCCGGTGACCTCGACACCCGGATTGACACTAGCGATGCGCGCCACCTGTCCCGGTGCAGAGACGAGGCCGACCAGATCGGTAAAACGCAGTTCGCCGGACAGGCCGGTGACCGGACCGAAGGCGGCCGCCAGGTCCATGGCGTCGGTACGGAACAGGCCGTCGCTTGTGACGTCGCTTCCCGTCCAGCGGACCTGCCCCTTGCCCACCACGGTGCCGCGGGCATTGGCAACGACGCCCAGCGCCAGACGGGTGAGCATTTCGGGCTGGAGCGCCTGGGTGAAGGTTACGCCTGGCACATCGAGATCGGCGCGCCCTTTCGCGCTCCCCAGATCATGCACGATATCGGTGCGGGCGACGCGCGCGCCGGTCCGCGGTTCAAGCAGGCTTCCCTGCGCGGTGATACGATTGTCGCGCAGGGCCAGGGTGAAGTCACGGCTGACGAGGGCCTCGAAGCGATGCGGCGTCTCCGAGTCGGTGAGAGTCAGACCGCCATCAACACGCAACAGGCTGTCGGCATAGCGCCAGCGTCCGGCGGCATCGCCAACGAGCAGAGGCACTGTGCCGATGCGGCCGCTTGCGCCCGTCATGGTGCCGCCAAGCCCGCCCTTATCCATGCGCCCGGCAAAGCTGGCGGCGGACAGGCGGACGGGCGCGGCAGGATCGCCCAGTTGCAGATCGGCGTCGGTCAGGCGGAAATCGCGATCGGCGAGGCTGAGGCGTCCGCTGGCGGCAGACAGACGCATCGCACTGTCGCCCAGCGTACCGGCGAGGCGCAGGGCCTCGACGCGCGCACCACCCGAAAGCCCCGCCGCCCCGTAAGCGAGCAGCGGCGTGCCACGATCGGGGCAGAGCCGCACGCGCGTCGTGCCAAGGCCGACACTACCGTAGCGCAGCGCATCGAACGCCAGCGGCGTACAGTTGCGGTTGATGGTCAGCGCCCCGCCGCTGGAGAGCGCGCCGTCGATCGGCAGGACAAGACCCTTGATACCGCCGCCCTGAAGCGGCCCGTCAAGACGCAGGCTGGTGGCAAATCGGGTCATGCCATCGGACCCGGCCGAGAAGCGGACGGCATCCATGGCAAGGCGCGCGTCGGCGGCGGTGTAGGGATCAAGGAACATCTGGCCACCGAAGCCGCCCGCAGCATTGCGCGCCAGCCGGAGCGCGGCCTTGGGCAGACCGCCGCCCTCCATCGTGACGCCGCCGTCCAGTGCCCAGGCGAAGCGGCCGCTCGCGCGCGGCCAGTCGAGGGACAGGCGGCTGTCGGGTGCCAGAGCGATGCGCGCACCGCTGCGGCTGGAAAACTGCGCGTTGGTGAGGGAGAGCGTGCGGCCCATGTCGCTCTGGTCCGCGGCAAAGCGCAGCGTCGTACGGTTATCGCGGCTGGCGGCGCGGGCGGCATCGGCGAGGCGCAGGCCGAGCGGCGATATGGGTGTGCCCGTCGTCGCGGCGCGCAGGCTCGCGAGGGGATCAGATCGCGTCGAGCGCAGATCGCGCGCCGAAAGTGCACCTTCGATCCGCGCATCCAACCCGGTCCGGCCTGGCGCGAAACGATAGGCGCCCGTCAGGTTCACCGCACCCGACGCAAGGGTCCCCTGCCCTGCCGCCTGCGCCGAGAGCTTCGCCGTGCCGCGCGTTCCCGCCGCCGCGCCGTCAAAGCCGATACGGCCGGACGGACGGACGAAGGTTGCCGCAGAGGCCTTGATGGCGAGTGCGGTCAGATCGGCATGGCCAGTCCAGCGGTCGAAGCCCGAGGACAGCCAGGCATCCAGCGTCACCACCGGCCTGGCTATGCCGACATCCTGATCGCGACAGCCGAGCGCCGCACCACGGATCGGCCCGGCAAGGCGCGGACGACCGTTGCTGGTCGAAAGCGAAAGCCAGGCGTTCGCATCGGTCAGCGCGCATCCGGCCAGAGTGAGACGCGGGCTGACGGCGGCGAGTTGCCCGCGAAATCCCGAACGCAGGTTGCCCGTGCCATCGAGCGTCATCCCCACGGCACCAAAGTCGCTTTCCAGTCGCATGCGCGCATCGGTCAGGGCAAGCCGCAGATCGGGCAAGGCGAAGGGCGCGGCGGGATCACCGCTGCGGAAACGATCGAGCGCGCCGAGATCAAGCACACCGCCCCGCCACTGGCCGCGCAGCCGCACGCCGCCAGCCCGCACGGCGACGACATGCGGCGTGAGGCCGGTGAGCGACAGATCGATTTCGGCCCAGCGGGCAGTAAGATCGGGATTGCGCGGATCGCCGATGACGACATTTTCGACGCGTTGCGTCCGCAAGCCGATGGCGACGATGTCATAATCGGCGCGTACGCCGCGCGTCGCCAGTTCACGGGCGATGAAGTTTTCCGCAATGGGCTGGCGCAGAGTCCATATGGTCAGGGCCGTGAGTGCCAGCACGGCCGTGCCGCCCAGCGCCACGCGCACCCACGGCCGATGGCGGGCGTGCCGCGGCATGTGCGCTGCGTCCCCCTTGTCATCGTGCATCTGCGCGCCACCCCGGACGTTGTTCCATTGCCATCATCAAACCCGTAACGCCTGAACAGCATGTGACCAGCAGGAAATAGCCTTGCTGCGGCGACAGGGGCGCTTTACGCCATAGGGCATGGCGGACGGCGGCATCGAACATGGGGGTACGGGCCACCGCGCGCGGCTGCGCCAGCGGTTGGCCGAAGGCGGTGGGGACGCACTGCTCGATCATGAACTGATCGAATATCTGCTGGCGCTGGCCATTCCGCGCCGCGACACGAAGCCGCTGGCCAAGATGCTGCTGCACCATTTCGGCGGGATCGGCGGGCTGCTGACGGCCGACTGGCAGGCGCTCGCCAGAATGCCGGGCATGGGCGATACCAGCGTCGCGGCGATCAAGATCGTCCAGGCGGCCGCCTTGCGCCTGCTGAAAGCCGAGGTCGCGGACCAGCCGGTGCTTTCGAGCTGGCAGGCACTGCTCGACTATCTGCGTGCCGACATGGCGTTCCTGACCGTCGAGCGCGTGCGGGTGCTGCACCTCAACAGCCGCAACATGCTGATCCGCGACGAGCATATGGGCGACGGGTCGATCGATCAGGCGGCCATCTATACCCGCGAAGTCATCAGGCGCGCGATGGATCTGGGATCGGCGAGCCTCATTCTGGTCCATAACCATCCGAGTGGCGCGCCCGACCCCAGCCGCCAGGACATAGAGATCACGCGCCAGATCGCCGAGGCGGGCAAGCGGCTCGACATCGCCGTGCACGACCACATCATCATCGGACGCGACGGCTATCGTTCGATGCGGGCCATGGGGTTGTTGTAGGGTACAGGTCTTGCGGGTTTGCGCCGCGTTCAGAGCCAAGGGACACTCAAACGCGTTCAGCATGGCGAGGATGGCAGCCCTAGCTTTCCGGCACCTAAGGTACCGTTCCCCCGCGAAAGCAGGGGTCCAGGGCCGCACGGTATTGCATTCAGGGCTCTGGACCCCTCCTTCCGCAGGGGAACATGACATATAGGCGCGAAAGGATAATCGCCGACGCCTATTGGGTAGCGCCATCACACCTAGAACACCGCCTGCGCCTTGCCTCCCAGCATCTGGGCACGGACGAGCGGAACAGGCGGGCCGCCGTAGCTGAGGAAGCCGTCATGGAACTGTTTCCATGCCGCCCTTCCCCCCTTGTCGCGCACCCAGTCGTCGCGCAGCTTGCGGATCATCAGCTTGCCCATGGTATAATTCAGATAGGCGGGATCGTAGGTGCCGCGTGCCGCCTGTTGCCGGGCATTGCCCTCATCCTGATAGCATTGCTCGATGAACATCCGGCGTGACTGGTCCTGCGTCATCCCGCGCGCATGCAGGCCGATGGCGGAGAGAAAGCGGCAGTTGCGCAGCAGCGCATTGCTGAGCTGGCCGATGTGCGTTTCCAGATTGCCGCTGTCGAGACCGGCATCCCACATCATTTCCTCGGCATAATGCGCCCAGCCCTCTGCGAAGGCATAGCCGACGAACACCTTACCGAACATGCGCCTCGATCGGTTGGCGTGCAGGAAATTGAGGAAATGGCCCGGCCAGACTTCGTGGACGGAGGTGAACAGCAGGTTCTTTTCCCCCGGAATATAGCCATCCTGCACGGCCTTCGACCAGGCTGGATCGGGCGGCGCGATGTAATAGACCGAAGGCAGGCCTTTCTCATATGGGCCGGGAATGTCGATATAGGCGGCGTTCTGCCGGTTGTAGGGCGGTGCTTCCTCGACCTGCGCCTCCTCCTCACCGGGAATAGACACAATATCCTTTTCGATCAGAAACGCCTTGAGGCCCGGCAACTGGCTCCGCGCGGCGGCGACCACGCCGCCTGACGGCTTCCGGGCGTTCATCTTTGCAAGGCAGGCCGGGATGCCCCCGCCCGGCGCATATTGCGCGCAGGCGGCCTTCATCGCGTCCTGATTGCGCTTCAGGTCCGCCTGACCAATGCGCTCCAGCTCTGCGAGCGGCACATCGACCATTTCGGTGGCCTGCACCATGCGCGCGAAGCGGTCCGAACCCAGCGCGAAATCCTGCGTCGCCGTGCCGCGCCCGCTTTCGATCCACTTGGCGAGATCAGCCATGGCCCGTGACGCGGCGCCCGCCGCCTCGTCAAACTGCTGCTGCAAGGCGGGGTCCTTGACGGAGGCGAAGGCGGCCTTCGCGTCGCCCGTGTAATAGGCCGCCAATCCCGCAAAACCTGCCTTGCCGAAATCGACGAAGCTGAGCGGCATGGGCATGCGCAGGTTGGCCCGGATCTGCGCGGCGGCAGCGGGCACGTTCTTCGCAAAGGCGATGAACGCCTTCATCCGCGTTGCCGCATCGGCATAGGGCCGGGCGACATAGACGTTGGGATCAAGCCCGCCGCCGATATAGTAAGCCGGATTGGTGTGCGGCTGATCGGCATCAGTAAGCCAGAAAAGCCGCCCGCGCGCCACCGCGATCAGATAATCGCGCTCGAACGCCTGCTCGTCAGACAGTTTGCGCGCATCAAATGCCTCCGCCTGCCGAATGGTCTCGGTCAGGAAATCGGCGTGCGCCTTGAGCCCCGCCGCACTCCAGTCGGGCAACCGCCCGTCATAGTCGTGCCGCCCCTGATAGACCGCGAAATAGGGATCATGCTCGAAATAGCGATCCAGAAAGGCTGCGCTGAACTTGCCCCACCGGGGATCGCCCGCAGCGGCATCGGTGACGGTAACGGCCTGCTGTTCGTTGGTCGGCGCTTGCGAGCAGCCTGTCAGAAGGGACGCGGACAGGGCGGATGCGGCAAGAAGGATGCGTAGCGTGCTCCGCGACATAGACGGGATTCTCCAGACAGACAGGGCATGCGCAAGGATCATGCCCCGCCAATGATGCCATATAAGACACAGAACGCCAGCGCCATGGTGCCAGCATGACGAAATGATTGCTATTCAGCGGGTAAGCACGACAATGGCGCTGTCTCTGTGCGACGGCCGGAAGGCCGCAGTCAGCACCCGCTTGGCGCGCAGCCATGCCGCCTCGCTGAACAGGCGTGGCACCTTGCTGTCATAGAAGATCGCCATCAACTCATGCTGCATCGGCACCACGCGCGCATCGCGAAAGCCGACTGCGCGGCCCTGCGCGATGATGAGATGCGGTGGCATGTCCCGTTCGTTCACGCCGTAAAGCCGCATGGCCTCGATCGATCCGGGCGCCGTCGAATGCCCCTCGCCTGGCTCATGCGTGATGAGAATGCCGCCGGGTCGCAGCGCCCGATAGGCTGACGCGATGGCTGCCCGCTCGTCATCGGCATGATGCAGGCAATCGAAGAACAAGGCGGCATCGAACTGCCCGTCCATATCCAGCGATTCGAAATCCCCGCAGATGAATGTCAGCCGATCATCGAGATGGTGCAGCGCCTTCGTCTCCTGCGCGAGCGCGATCATGTCCGGCGCGATATCCTGACCCACGACCGTATAGCCCGCCCGCGCCAGAAAGGCGCTGGTCCAGCCGCCGCCGCAGCCCAGATCCAGAATATGCGCAGGCGGCGGGGGCAGCAGCGCCATGATCGCACCGATGGAGGCAAGATTGATCGCGCAATAGCTGTCCGAGAAAGGCTTGTTGAGGCTGTGCGTCCATCCGTCACGCCCCAATGCCGCCAGATAATCCTGTTCCGCCTGTTTCGACTTCGCATTGTTCCCTGGAGGCGCGCCCCCTGTAGATTCGTCCTGAGGGACGCGCCGTGGTTACCGCCCCGATCGCAAGAGCGATAGCCCGCACGACGTCAGCGGTGCATCGACGCGGCGTAGCGATGCATTGGCCGGTTGTCATGCGCGCCAATCGCCGCCAAGGACGGAATCGATGCAGCACCCCGAAACCGATCCTGCCCCACAAGCAGCCCCGCCGGCCCGCCACCCCGTGCAATACGGCAGTTTCCGGGCCTATCTGTTCGGGCGATTATCCGCGATGCTCGCACAATATGGCATGATGATCGTGCTGGGATGGCAGGCGTACAACATTGCCCGCGAGACCATGGGGACACAGGGTGCCGCGGCACAGCTGGGCCTTATCGGCCTGGCACAGTTCCTGCCTCTGTTCCTGCTCACGCCCGTCACCGGCTGGGTGGCCGATCATTTCGACCGGCGACTGATCGTGCGGGCGACGTTGCTGCTGCTGATCGCGGGCGCAAGCCTGATGGCGCTGGCGACGTTCGAAGGCTGGGTCACGCTGCCGCTCATCTTCCTGATTGCCGTGCTCGTCGGCATCGCCCGCGCCTTCAACGGACCCGCGTTCAGCGCGCTTGCCCCCAATCTGGTGCCGAAAGAGAGCCTGCCGCGCGCCATCGCCCTTTCCAGCGTCGCATGGCAATCCGGGTCCATCGTCGGTCCGGCGATGGGCGGATATATCTATGCGCTGACGCCCTGGGGTGCCTATGCGACCAGCGCATTGCTGTATGTCGTCGCGATGACCGCGATGCTGCTGATCGGCAAGGTGCCGCAAGCGGCGCGCGACCTGACGCGCCATCCGTTGCGGCAAATGGTCGACGGCTTGTCTTACGTGCGGCAGAACCGTTTTCTGCTGGCGACGATCACGCTCGATCTGTTCGCGGTGCTGCTGGCGGGGGCGACAGCGCTGCTGCCAGTCTATGCCCGCGACATATTACAGGTCGGATCGCAGGGGCTGGGCCATCTTGCCGCCGCTCCCGCGATCGGCGCGGCCGTGACGGCGCTATGGTTTTCCTTCCGACCCATGGAACGCGAAGTGGGGGTCAGGATGCTGGCGGCTGTCATCATCTTCGGCATGGCAACGATCGTGTTCGGGCTGACCGCCTTTATGCCGCATGGCATCGCGATGGAAGTGGCGCTGGCGTCCCTCGTGGTGCTCGGCAGCGCCGACATGGTGTCGGTCTATATTCGCTCTTCGTTGATCCAGCTTTACACGCCCGACGCCATGCGTGGCCGCGTCGGCAGCGTGTCGCAGCTCACCATTTCTGCGTCCAACGAGTTGGGGGAAGCCGAATCGGGCTTTCTGGCGGCGCTGGTCGGGCCAGTCACCGCAGTTATTGCAGGCGGCATCGGCGCGATCATCATAACGCTTGCATGGGCGCGGCTCTTCCCCGAAATCAGGCTTGCACGCAGTTTCGATCCACCCGACATACGGCCGAACGGAGCGCCCGCCCCACCATTCGCACCGACCGCCAAGGAGACGACGACATGAAAGCTGCCAGCATTCTGGAAACCATCGGCAAGACGCCGCATATCCGCATGCGCCGCCTGTTCGGCGATGCCGAAGTGTGGATCAAGTCGGAGCGGTCGAACCCCGGCGGGTCGATCAAGGACCGTATCGCGCTGGCGATGATCGAAGCGGCGGAGGCCTCCGGCGACCTGACGCCGGGCGGCACCATCATCGAGCCGACATCGGGCAACACCGGCGTGGGCCTGGCCATGGTCGCGGCGGTGAAAGGATACCGGCTGGTTCTCGTCATGCCCGAAAGCATGTCGATCGAGCGGCGGCGGCTGATGCTCGCCTATGGCGCGACCTTCGACCTCACCCCGCGCGAAAAGGGCATGAAAGGCGCGATCGAACGCGCGCTGGAGCTGGTCGACCAGACGCCGGGCGCGTGGATGCCGCAACAGTTCGAGAACCCTGCCAATATCGATGTGCACGTCCGCACGACGGCACAGGAAATACTGGCGGATTTTGCTGACGCACCGCTGGATGCGATCATCACCGGCGTCGGCACCGGGGGGCATATCACCGGCGTGGCGCAGGTGCTGAAGGCCGCCTGGCCGCATGTGAAGATCTTCGCCGTGGAGCCGACGCTCTCGCCCGTCATCAGCGGCGGTCAACCGGGGCCGCACCCCATTCAGGGCATCGGTGCAGGCTTCATTCCCACCAACCTGCATACGCAATTGCTCGACGGGGCGATCCAGGTCGATCCGGCGCTTGCGAAGGATTATGCACGCCGCGCGGCGAGCGAGGAGGGCATGCTGGTCGGCATATCATCCGGCGCGACGCTGGCAGCGATCGCGCAGAAGCTGCCCGAACTGCCCGCAGGCGCGAAGGTGCTGGGTTTCAACTATGACACTGGCGAACGCTACCTGTCCGTTCCTGATTTCCTGCCCGAATAGGCGGGGCCGGGGCGCAGGCAGATCAGCCGCATGCTGAACGACCGGATGGCGGGCTGGGCACGGGCGGCATGCGCCGTGATCGCCTTTGCCGGGCTGCCCGCCGCCATCGCCTGGTTCGACAGCGGGCGCGTTGCGGTGCCGCACGGACAAGCATCCAGCGATATGCGCGAGACGATCCGTCCCCCTTCCCCGCCGCCGCCGGTCGAGCCGCTGCGCGTGCGCGCCGTCGCCCCGGACGACGCGCGGAAGTTCAATGCGCGTGTCCCCTTTTCCCGCCTGCCCAATCCGGCGGCGCGACCGTTTCTTTTCGACGGCGAACCCGACGACCTGGACAGGGCCGTCGATTGCCTGGCGGCGGCGCAGCTTTATGAAGCGGGTGACGATACGGGCGGGCAGAAAGCGGTGGCGCAAGTGGTGCTGAACCGGGTGCGGCACCCCGCCTTTCCCAAGAGCGTGTGCGGCGTCGTCTTTCAGGGCGCAGAGCGGCGGACCGGATGCCAGTTCACATTCACCTGCGACGGGGCGCTCGCGCGTACGCCCTCAGCGAGTGCATGGGCACGGGCACGGGATGTCGCGCGGCTGGCGCTGTCTGGCAGCGTCGATCGCAGGGTTGGCTATGCCACCCACTATCATACCGACTGGGTGGTGCCCTATTGGAGCAGCAGTCTGGACAAGGTGGCGGCTGTGGACACGCATCTGTTCTTCCGCTGGACGGGATGGTGGGGGACGCCGCCTGCCTTTCTGCGTCGGCTTTCCAGTCGGGAACCGGTGGTGCCGCAAATCGCACGGCTTTCGGCGGCGCATCAGGGTGCTGCGGTAGCCGTCGCGGGCGCGCCGGGCATGCCCCTGGGCCTTACCGCGCCTGCCGCTCTTGCCGCCGCGCCCGCCAAGGCCATCAGCGCGGATATGCTGGGCAAGCAGGTCGATGGGGCGCGGCTGATCGCGATTGCGCCGGAGGCCAATGCCTTCATCCTGCTGCTGGACCCGCTGGCGACCGACAGCTACCCAGGCATCGCCACCCGGTTTTGCGCCGGGCGGCAACGTTGCCGCATATTGGCATGGAGCGACAGGACAGCCGCGCCCAGGGGCTTCCCGATCCCGGAAAGCACATTGGCGAGCATGGCTTTCAGCTACATCCACGACGCGCCGAGCGGACTGCAACGAGCCTTGTGGAATTGCGCGCGGACGCCACGGACGAGTCGCAGCGAGTGCATGCGGGTGCGGGAACCGGCGGCGGCTGGTGCAGCGCCTGCGGTGGTACCGACGGTGAAGGCGAAGGCGGCGGAGACGGTGGTGATACGGCCGGTCGAGGCGCGGACGGCAGGGCAAGAGTAAGTGCGAGGAAAAGACTGTATTGCAAGATGTTAAGGTGGATTTCGACCGGATTTTAACTTTTGACGGGCAAACAGGACATGTCAGCCTCCGAAAGTCAGCCAGAATGTTCCAGCTTATCTACATCAGCACCGCGCAAAACATCCTTCCAAACGATCTCGACTCTATTCTCTCGATCTCCCGCCGCAACAATGGCCGTGACGGCATTACCGGCATGCTGCTGTTCAACGGCAAGCGGTTTCTGCAGGCTCTCGAAGGCGAGGAAGCACCGGTCATGGCGGCCTATAAGCGCATCAAGTGCGACCATCGCCATCGCGCCTCCGCCATATTGTCTTCCAAGGCGGTAGATGATCGGCAGTTCGGCAATTGGGCGATGGCATCCCAGCGCGCCACGCGCGACACCAACGACCGCAGCCTGATCGAAGCCGTCGATGCCCTGGTCGCCGATGTGTCCGATCCCAATATTCGCGCGCTGTTTTCCAGCTATGTCCGCATGGCCGTTGCCGCGTGAGCGTGCTGATAACCTAACACCCGGTCGTCCGATTTAGTGCAGCACGAATAAGGCCCGCCGGTTCGGCGGGCCTTCTTGCGTCTGATATCGTCAGTCCAACCCCTCATGCCGCCGTGGCGAACATCTCCGGGTCGAGCGTCATCAGGCTTTCCGCGCCGCCTTCTATCTTGCGACGGAGAGCCCCCGCGTCGGGCATGATACGTTCGGCATAGAAGCGGGCCGTAACCAGCTTGGCTTCCAGATATTTCGGGTCGCCCTCGCCCGCGTCGAGCAGGCGAACGGCGGCGCTCGCCATGCGCAGCCACATCAGACCCAGCGACACGATGCCCATGATGTGCATATAGCTGTGCGCGCCCGCGCCCGCGTTATTGGGGTTGGTCATGGCGTTCTGCATCAGCCACATGGTGGCGCCCTGGAGCTGCGCATTGGCCTTTTCCAGCGCCTCGGCCAGCGGGGCGAGACGCGGTTCGGCCTTGGCGGTAGCGACTTCCTGCGCGATCACCTTGAACAGCGTCTGGAGCGCGCGACCGCCATTCTGCGCCAGCTTGCGGCCGACGAGATCCATGGCCTGAACGCCGTTGGTGCCTTCGTAGATCATGGCGATGCGGGCGTCCCGGACATACTGGTCCATGCCCCATTCCTCGATATAGCCGTGGCCGCCATAGACCTGTTGACAGTTCACCGTCACGTCGAAGCCCTTGTCGGTGCCATAGCCCTTGATGACGGGGGTCAGGAGAGAGATCAGCTCATCGGCGGTCTGCCGCTCTTCCTCGGTCTGCGCCTTGTGCGCGAGATCGACCTGAAGCGCGCCCCACAGGCAAAGCGCGCGCAAGCCTTCGGTCAGCGCCTTGGCTTCCATCAGCATACGGCGGACATCGGGATGGACGAACAATGTGTCGGCCTTTTCCTGCGGCTCGGCGGGGCCGGTAAGCGCGCGGCCCTGCCGCCGGTCGTGCGCATATTGCACCGCATTCTGATAGGCGACTTCGGCCTGGCCCAGACCCTGAAGGCCCACGCCCAGGCGGGCGGCATTCATCATGATGAACATGGCGGCAAGGCCCTTGTTCTCTTCGCCCACCATGAAGCCGGTCGCACCGTCATAGTTCATGACGCAGGTCGAATTGCCGTGGATGCCCATCTTGTGTTCGATCGAGCCGCAGGAGACGGCGTTGCGATCTCCCAAAGACCCATCGTCGTGCACCATGAACTTGGGCACGATGAAGAGCGAAATGCCCTTGCTGCTTTCGGGTGCGCCGGGCGTCTTGGCGAGGACCAGATGCACGATGTTCTCCGCCAGGTCATGTTCGCCTGCCGAAATGAAGATCTTCGTGCCGGTAATGGCATAGCTGCCGTCTGCCTGCGGCTCCGCCCTCGTTTTGATGAGGCCTAGATCAGTGCCGCAATGCGGTTCGGTGAGGTTCATGGTGCCGGTCCATTTGCCGCTCACCATATTGGGCACATATTTCTGCTTGAGGTCGTCCGAACCCTTGGCGAGAATGGCGGCGATCGCGCCTGCGGTCAGCCCGTGATACATTTCGAAAGCCTGATTGGCCGACAACACATATTCGCCAAAGGCCGTGGAAACGACATGGGGCAACCCCTGCCCGCCAAATTCCTCCGGCGCGTGCAGCGTGGTCCAGCCGCCCGCGACATATTGGTCGAATGCGTCCTTGAAGCCCGTCGGCGTAGTGACGCTGCCATCGGGATGGCGCGTGCAGCCTTCGCGATCGCCGACCTGGTTGAGCGGGAAGAGAACCTGTGCGGCGAACTTGCCGCCTTCGCCCAGTACAGCCTCGATCAGATCGGGTGTGGCATTTTCGAAGCCGGGGAGATTGGCATAGCGATCGATGCCGACGACATGATCGAGCACGAACTGCGTGTCGCGAACGGGGGCGGTATATTTGGGCATGGCACTCTCCGGGTTAAGTCAATCTGCCGCCGTCCGTATCGGAGTGCGGCGCTGTCGCTGATCAGATGTCGTCGTCGCCCTGGGCCTCGACGATCGAGACGAAGGCGGACAATTCCTCTATCGCCGAATCGATGTCGGCCTTTTGCCGCTGAAGCAAATCGATACGGGCACGACATTTCTCTATGGTGACGCGGCGCTGCGCGGACCGTCCGTCGTTGAGATCGTAGAGGTCGATCATCTCGCGAATCTCGGTCAGGCTGAAGCCGACACGCTTGCCGCGCAATATCCATGCTAGCCGCGCGCGGTCGCGACGCGAGTAAATGCGGGCGAGCCCCTGCCGCTCGGGCGCAATCAACCCTTCATCTTCATAAAAACGCAGCGCGCGGGCCGTGACGCCAAACTCGGTCGACAGATCCGAGATGCTGTAGTGATCCCGTTCGTTGAGGTCGGGCATTTCGATGCCCGCGATCTGGGTGCTGTGCTTCATGGCCCATGATCTAATTGACGTTTACGTTCGCGTCAAGTGGGCCATGTCGCTACTCCGTGCTCTGGTACACCCCGATTTCATGCCCGGCGGGATCGACGGCGTGAAAGCGCCGCCCGCCAGGATAAGCGAAAATGGGGACCCGGACATGGCCTCCCGCCCGCAACACGGCATCGAGTGCCGCCTCCAGATCATCGACCGCGACGAGCGGCAGAACGGCAACTGCGTTAGCATCGCCATCGGCATTGAAACCGATGGTCGTGCTTCCCCCTTCGACCGCCGCATAGTCCGGTCCATAGTCCGTGAATTGCCAGCCGAAGGCCTGCTCATAAAGTCCGCGTACCGTTTCGATGCTGCTGACCGACAGTTCGACGTAATTAAGCCGTGCCATGAATCGCCCCCTTGTTCTTTTTATGTTCTAGTCCTGGCGATGCCTGCTGTCACGCGGGAATGCGATAATAATCAGCGACGCGATCCAGTGCGAAACCGAGTACCAGCTTTCCCGCGCGTCCCGGCCAGCCAAGCGCCTTTTCCGCCGCGACCAGCCCCTCACCGGCGCAGGCCACGCGCCAGAGGATATCGGACAGACCGGGGCCCGCTGCGCGCATCGCTGCGGCAAGCCGGTCCCTTGCGGAAAGTTGGGGCATGGTGGGATCGGGCGCATCGGGTGCCCCGCCCCGTCCCCGCGCGACAGGCGTGGGATCCCAGCGCATCGTGACCTGCGCGCCCATCCCGGCCCGTTCCCAGTCGCGACGCAGCAATTCGCCGGCGGCATATTGCCGGTCAGACAGCCTGCCGCGCGCATGCAGCCAGCCGAGCGGCGATTCCGCAAGATTGATCGTGACATGATGCAGGCGGCCATCGCTATCGCGCAGGGTGCGTTCCACAAGGCAGGCGGCAGGGACAGGCATAAATGATCCTTTCATGCAGAACGCAGCCTATTGCCTTGTGCATCGACATGTAGGACAGGAAAACCATATAGGTTAATGGAGGACGCCATGATCACGCGGATAAGGGACGTGCGCAAAGCCAAGGGCATGACGCTCGACGATGTCGCGCGCCGATGCGATCCGCCGACAACCGCGCAGACCATAGGGCGGCTGGAAACAGGCATGCGGACAGTATCGGTCGGCTGGCTGAACCGCATCGCCGCGGCGCTGGGCGTCAGCAGCGCCGATCTGGTGAACCTGCCGGGGCAGGACCTGCTGCCCGTTGCCGCGCTGATCGGACCGGATGGTGCCCATGCACCGGCCAAGTCGATGCACATCGCACCGCCGGTCGCCAGCGGCGATATAGCGGGCGTGCGGGTGACGGCCAGCATCGGCGATTACCGCGGCGGCGACGAAATATGGTGCGCGCGAATCGCGCCGGCCGATTATGCGGGCGCGCTCAACCGCGACGTGCTCGTCCCTCGTCCCGGAGGACGGTTTCTGTTCGGACGGCTGATCGGACGCGATGCCGCGATGATCCACCTATTGCCGCTGGGCGCGCGCACGCGGCAGCAGGTGCTTGCCGATCCACCGTGGATAGGGGTCGCCACGCGGCTGGTCCGCGCGCTTTGACGGCTGGGCCGATCCGCGCAGGACTAACAGCCCGTTAACCGACCTGCTATACTATGGTCGAATGACTATCCGCGTCTTGATGCTGTCAACGCTGTTTCCCGATATGAGCCGCCCCAATTTCGGCGTGTTCGTGGAGCGGCAGGCGCGTGAGCTGGGCAGCCGCCCGGACTGCTACGTCACGGTGGTTGCGCCGGTCGGTATTCCGCCCTGGCCGCTTTCAAACGCTACGCCCTATCAGGCGCTGGCCCGCCTGCCGGAAAAGGAACGCTGGCGCGATCTGATGGTCTATCGCCCGCGCTTCCCGATCATTCCCAAGTTCGGCGGGCGCATCAACGTGACGACCATGACGCGTGCCATTCTGCCGCTTGTCCGCCGCCTGCACGGGGAACGGCCGTTCGATGTAATCGATGCGAGCTTTTTCTACCCCGACGGACCGGTAGCGGCGCGGATCGCAAAGGTGCTGAACATTCCCTTTTCGGTGAAGGCACGCGGCGCGGACATCCATTATTGGGGCAAGCGCGCGGATACCCGCCGTGCCGTATTGCGCGCCGGGGAGGATGCTGCCGGTCTGCTGGCGGTATCGGCAGCGATGAAACGCTCGATGATCGCGCTCGGCATGGCCGAGGACAAGATCATGGTGCATTACACCGGCGTCGATCTCGACCGCTTCCGCATCGAGGACCGCTATGCGGCAAAGGATGCGCTGGACCTGAAAGGGCCGGTTGTGGCGAGCGTTGGCGCGCTAATCCCGCGCAAGGGCCAGGATCTGCTGATTCGGGCGATGTCGGCCATGCCCGACGTCACGCTGTTGCTGATCGGTCAGGGACCGGAAGCAAGCCCGCTGCTGGCGCTCGCGCAGGAACTGGGCGTTTCCGATCGGGTCGGCCTGGTCGGTGCGGTGCCGCACGATCGTCTGCCACAATATCTGAATGCTGCCGATGTGATGGCCTTGCCGTCTGCGTCGGAAGGACTGGCCAATGCCTGGGTCGAGGCCCTGGCCTGCGGCACGCCGGTCGTCACAAGCGATGTCGGCGGCGCAGGCGAACTGATCGATCGGCCCGAAGCGGGGCATATCGTTGCGCGCGAACCGGCCGCCATCGCGACCGCGATCCGCGACCTGATCGACAATCCACCAGAGCGAGAGGCGGTGCGCGAGACCGCGCGGCGCTTCACCTGGGTAGCGAATGGCGATGCTTTGCTGGCGCATCTCAAAGGGGTTGCGGGGAAGGGATAACCTCTATCCGTTCGCCCTGAGCATGTCGAAGCCTGTCCTGAGCGCCTGCCGCAGGCTGGCAGTCGAAGGGGGCATTACTAAACAAAGTGAAGTGCCTTCGCTACGCTCAGGCTGGTCCTTCGACAAGCTCAGGATGAACGGTGAATTAGTAACGAACCTAAGGCTAAAGCGCCATTAGCGCCGCAATCACCTGACGATCCTCCGAGCGCAGCACACCCCAGGCACGGGCAGCGGCGCGACTGTCCATCACCTCTACCCCGACGCCCCGTGCCTCCAGCTCCCGCACGAAGGCGCGTGCAGGCTGCACCAGACCCGCGCCGGTGCCAAGCAGCAGAAACTCCGGCATGGGATCGAGCGCGGCCAGAGGACCCAGCGAAGACAGGCTGAGCGCGTCTGGCGCGGGCGCATCATCCCACGGCCATGCCTCCGTCCAACTCAGAAGCACGCCGCCGGGAAAGACGCTATCCTGCAAGCGATAGCCGCGCCCGGCAAAGCCGGTGATGCGCGGGCCGCCATAGCCGCCGTCGCGCCGCATCTCCATACCGCTGGTCACGCCGATCCGTTCAGGGGGCCGTTCAAGGCTGCGCGCCGTCGCCCATGCGTTCGGCCTTCGAAGCAATACCACCTGCCTTTTTGTCCGAGGCGGCTTCCGGCTTCAGACCCAAAGTGATGAGCAGCGAAGAGGACACATAGACCGAGGAATAGGTGCCGATGATGATCCCCAGCATCATCGCAGCGGAGAAGCCGCGCAGCACGTGCCCGCCAAAGGCCAGCAGCGCCCCCAGCGCCAGCATCACGGTGACGGACGTCATCACGGTGCGCGGCAGCGTTTCGTTGACGGACAGGTCGATCAACGCCTTCATGTCCATCTTTCGATATTTGCGCATGTTTTCGCGGATGCGATCGTCGATCACCATCTTGTCGTTGATAGAATAGCCCACGATGGTGAGCACGGCGGCGACGATATTGAGATCGAACTCCAGCCGCGTGATGGCGAAAAACCCTAATGTCATCAGCACGTCGTGCATGATCGCGACGAAGGTCGACACGCCGAATTGCCATTCGTAGCGGAACCAGGAGAAGATCGCGATGCCGACGACGGCAAGCAGCACCGCCAGGATACCGTTGCGGATCAGCTCACCGGACACCTTGCCCGACACCGCATCGTAGCGGCTGAAGGTGACGCCGGGATATTTGGCCTCCACGCCTGCCTGCACCTTGCGGACCAAGGCGTCGGTCGCGCCATCGTCGCTGCTTTCGGGCAGCGGCAAACGGATCGACACGGTGCGCGGGTCGCCAAACTGTTGCAGCGAGACTTCACCGACGTTCATCGCATCGATATCGCTGCGTACCTTGTCGAGCGGCGGCGCGGACGCGAACTTCGCCTCGACCATCAGCCCGCCAACGAAATCGACGCCCATATTGAGGCCTCGCACGCCCACGGCGGCAACGGCCAGCAGCGTCAGGATGGCCGTGATCGCAAAGGCGATATGGCGAACGCGGACAAAGCCGATGTTCGTATTGTCGGGAACGAGCTTGAGCAGTTTCATGACGTGGTTCCGATCTCGCACCCCAAGCCGCTCGGCCCCGGCTTTGATCCGGGGTTCTCGAAGCCTTCGCCTGAACGAAGTGACGGCACTTCACTGTGCTCAGTACGGCCCTTCGACAGGCTCAGGGCGAACGGGGAAAGGGGCGTATTCATATATGCAGCTCCGTCGGGCGCGCACGGCGGAGCCATGTCGCCACGATGAGGCGCGTGAAGGTGACGGCGGTGAAGACTGATGTCGCAATGCCGATCAGCAGAACGATGGCAAAGCCCTTCACCGGGCCGGAGCCGAGCGCGAGCATGATGCCGCCCGCAATCGCATGGGTGACGTTTGCTTCGAAGATCGTGCGGCTGGCTTCCTTGTAGCCGAACTCGATCGCCTGCACGACACCCCGGCCCCGTCGGCGTTCCTCGCGGATACGCTCGTAGATGAGCACGTTGGCGTCAACCGCGGTGCCGATCGTCAGCACGAAACCGGCGATGCCCGGCAGCGTCAGCGTCGCGTTGAGCAGCCCCATGACGCCCAGGATGACAAGGATGTTGATGACCACCGCGAGGTTCGCATAAAGGCCAAAGCGGCCGTAGCTGAGGAACATGAATACGGCGACCGCGCCCGCCGCGACGACCGACGCAATGATGCCCGCGCGGATCGAATCGGCGCCGAGCTGTGGCCCGACGGTGCGTTCCTCCACGACCTTGAGCGCCACCGGCAACTTGCCCGAACGCAGCGCAATGGCAAGCTGATTGGCGCTTTCGACAGTGAAATTGCCGCTGATTTGCGCGGTGCCGCCCAGGATCGGCTCGTTGATGTTCGGTGCGGACAGCACCTGCCCGTCGAGGATGATGGCAAAGGGACGATCGACATTCTCGCTCGTCACCTTGCCGAACTTGCGCCCGCCCCACGCGTTGAAACGGATCGAGACGGCGGGCAGATTGTTCTGCTGGTCGTAGACTTGCGTCGCGTCGGTCAACTCGTCGCCGGAAACCATGACTTGCCGCTTGACCGCGATAAACGGAACGCCGGCGGGATTGCCGGGATAGGGCAGGACTTCACTGCCGACCGGCGCACGTCCCTGCGCCACTTCGGCAGGGTTGGCGGTGAAATCGACCAGCTTGAACTCAAGCTTCGCCGTCTGGCCGAGCAAATCCTTAAGCTGCTTTGGGTCTTGCAGGCCCGGCACCTGAACGACGATACGATTTTCGCCCTGCCGCACGATGCTGGGTTCACGCGTGCCCAACTCGTCGATACGCTTGCGGATCACTTCGGTGGCGACTTCCATCGCACTGTTCACCGAATTGGCTATGCCCGCGTCGGTGGGTGCCAGCACGATCGTGCTGCTGTCCACGACGCTGACGTCGAAATCGCGCTGGCCGGTCATCCCCGCGCCTTGCGTCAGCGGGCGGATACGCTCCACGGCGGCATCGACCTGTGCGGGATTGCGGACCATGAAGGAGAGCTTCCCGTCGCGCCGGGAAATGTCGCCGATCGCGATGCGCGGATCGCCCCTGCGCAGCTCCGTGCGGACCTGGTCCTCCATATTGGTCAGGCGGGCCTTGGTCACATCATCGGTGCTGGCCTCCAGCAGCAGATGGCTGCCGCCCGACAGATCGAGACCCAGATTGACGCGGACCTGCGCGAAGCCGGGCCAGGCCGACGTGATCCGTTCGGGCAGGAAACTGGGAACGGCACACAGGATGCCGATGCCCAGCACGGCCAGGATAAGCGTGATCTTCCAGCGGGGAAACGTCAGCATGAGATCAGTCGTTCGCCGGTTTCGCGGTGGCAGGATCGATCACATCGGTCAGCATCGCCTTGACGGCCTTCACCTTCATGCCGGGTGCCAGCTCGACATCGACATAAAGGTCATCGACACGCACCACCTTGCCGACTAGGCCGCCGCCAGTGACGACCTGATCGTTCTTCTTCACCGCGTCGATCTTTGCCTTGTGATCCTTCATCCGCTTTTGCTGCGGGCGGATCAGCAGGAAGTAGAACACGACGAAAATCAGGACTAGCGGCAGAATGTTCGCGATGATGGAGGCGGACCCGCCCGCAGAGCCGGTGCCTGACGCGGCGGCTTGGGCAAAGGCAGGACTGATGAACATGAAAACACTCTCTGTTGCGAGAAATAGGGCGACCCCAGGCCGGCCGACGCCATCGCATCGACACCCCAAGGGCGAGGGCGGGCGGCTAACACAAACCGGGGCGCAGTGGCAACATATATAGGGGGATGGCAGTGCAGTGACCGGGCGCCGACCGATTTGCTCTCCGCATGACGCGCCGCTGCTCCACCTAATTCGCTTACCGGCCCACCCTGTTTGTTCCCCGGCGAAAGCCGGGGAACACGCGTCAGTAACATTGAATTGAACTCCGCAAAAGCTCGGCAAAGCAAGCCATCGCAGTCCTAACACCGGTACACCCTTGCATCTTCCCGGACATCCGCCTAAACGCCCCCCTCCGGTCGGGACGTAGCGCAGCCTGGTAGCGCATCACACTGGGGGTGTGGGGGTCGGAGGTTCGAATCCTCTCGTCCCGACCAAATTACCGTCATTTTCAGTCTGTCAGGGTTCATGGTTCGGCCATCATCGGCAAAGACCGCATGGCATAAAGCGCCAAAGCCCGTTAGATCGGCCTGATGACGATCCCGGAAATATTGATACCCGCCCCCATGTTGCCCGGCGTCGTCGCGGCGCTCGAAGCGCGCTATTGCGTGCATCGTCTGTGGGAACAAGACGCGCCGGACGCCTTCATTACTGATGTCGCGCCGCGTATCAGGGGCATGGCCGTAAGCACATTGGCCGGCAAGGTCGATGCCATGTGGCTCGATCGGCTGCCCGCGCTGGAGATTATCGCCAACTTCGGCGTCGGATATGACAATATCGACGCCCGTGCCGCGGCGGCGCGCGGCGTTGTCGTCACGAACACACCCGGCATTCTGGACGAGGAAGTCGCCGATCTCGCCATCGGCCTGTTGCTGGCGACCTTGCGCCGCATTCCACAGGCGGACCGCTATGTGCGCGACGGTCATTGGCCTGACGGACCTTTCCCGCTTTCCCCGACATTGCGCGGACGCCGGATCGGCATTGTGGGACTTGGCGCAATCGGCAAGGCCATTGCGCGACGCCTGGACGCATTCGGCGTTGCCATTGCCTATCACGGGCGATCACGCCAGCCGGACGTAGATTACGCATTTCATGAAGACCTGATTGCGCTCGCCGAGGCATCGGACGTTCTGATCGTCATTGTTCCGGGCGGCAACAGGACCAAGCACCTCATCAATGCCGCCGTGATGGCGGCGCTGGGCGCCGAGGGGATACTCGTCAATGTCGCGCGCGGCAGTGTCGTGGACGAGGCCGCCTTGATCGATGCCTTGCAGCAAGGCACGATATGGGGCGCCGGACTGGACGTGTTCGAAGATGAACCGCATGTGCCCGATGCGCTGCGAACCATGCCCAATGTCGTGTTGCTGCCTCACATTGGTTCGGCGTCTCAACACACCAGAAACGCCATGGGGCAGATGGTGGTGGACAACCTCATCGCCTGGTTTGAAAGCGGGCAGGCGGTTTCACCGGTGCCCGAGGCGATCCATCGGGCGCAGCGCCGGTAACGCGAATGGCGGGACGCAATAGCCGCTGTCCTACAGATAACCAATAAGGTTATTTCTGCTTCTTTTCATCAGGAGAGCAGCATGGACATCGACACGCTTATCGACGAGGTGATCCGCCGTGAGGGCGGGTTCAGCGACCATCCGGCGGACCGTGGCGGGCCGACGCGGTGGGGCATTACGCAGACAGTGGCACGCGCGCATGGCTATCAGGGCGACATGCGGGGCTTTCCGCGCGAACAGGCCGTCGCCATCTATCGGGCGCGCTATTGGGACGGGCCGCGCTTCGCCTTCGTCGCGGAGATTGCGCCGAAGATCGCCGCAGAATTGTTTGACACTGGCGTGAATATGGGACCAGCGGTGGCGGCCGGCTTTCTGCAGCGGGCGCTCAATGCCCTCAATCGCAACGGGCGGGATTATCGCGATATCGCCGTCGACCGACGAATCGGGCCGCGCACCCTGGCGGCGCTGGGCGGCTTCATGGAAGCACGCGGGCGCAACGGCGAGACGGTGCTGCTGAAAGCGATAGAGGCATTGCAGGGTGCGCGCTACATCGATCTGGCCGAGAGCCGCCCTGCAAACGAGGCCTTTCTCTATGGCTGGCTTGCCAACCGGATCGGTTAAGCGGAGGATCATGCCATGAGCATGCTACAAGGCATCATCGGCCCTGTTGGCCAGATCATCGACAAGATCATTCCCGATCCCCGCGCCCGCGACGCCGCCAAGCTTGAACTGCTGAAACTGGAGGCGAGTCGGGAGATCGACGCCGTGCAGGCCCAGCTTTCGGCGATCCTCGCCGAGGCGCAATCACCCGACCCGTGGACCAGCCGCGCCCGCCCCGCGTTCCTCTATGTCATGTATGCGCTGCTGCTGTGGTCGATCCCGATGGGCCTGATCGCAGGCATCCGCCCGGAACTGGCCGAGGCGATCGCGCGGGGGATTACGGCCTATCTGAACGGATTGCCGGAGTCGCTCTATGCGCTCTTCGGGACAGGCTATCTGGGGTACACCGCGGCGCGAACATGGGGGAAGGTGAAGGGAGTGGACCGGTAACACGCATCCTCTCCAGTGGGAGAGGATAGTGGAGGTTAGCCGTAGGCTTACCGAAACTTGGAGAGGGGTTCTCAGCCCGATACGGCGCAATCCCTCTCCCGCTGCGACTAGGTGGCTACGCCACCAAGTCTCGCTGCCCTCCCCCAAACGGGGGAGGAGTGTTTCATCTACTCCGCCGCCTGCGCCGCAGTATCAGGCTCAGGCAGCGCGCGGAGGCTTTCGATGGCTTGCGGATCGCGCAGCATCACGTCGACGGGGTCTGCCGCTTCAAGGTCTCTGCCGCCGGTATCGACGTTCAGATCCCTGAACTTGCGGGCCGTCACTAGGACGCGTGATTCAAAGCCGCCGACGAACGCGTTGTAATCCGCCACCGCACCGCCCAGCCGGTTGCCCAGCTTCTTAAGCTGCGTCGCGGCGCTGGCGAGGCGTTCGTAAAGCTGTTTGGCGAGCAGGCCGATCTGCTGCGCTTCCTCCTGCATCTTCGCCTGCCGCCAGTGCCCGGCCAGCGTCCGCGCGAGCGGCAGGAAGGTGGCGGGGCCGCAGATGATGACACGGTTCTTCGCCGCCCGCTCCCACAGGTCCATGTCGGCTTCCAGCGCGGCGGTGACGAAATTGTCGCCCGGCACATACATGATGACGAAATCGGGCGCCTTGTCGAACTGTTCCCAATAGGCCTTGCGGCCCAGCGCGTCGGCATGGGTGCGAACCGCGCGCGCATGATCGATCAGATACCGGTCCCGCGCGCCCTGCTCCGTCTGCTCCACGGCGTTCAGATAAGCCTCCAGCGAACATTTGACATCGACGACAAGTTGCTGGTCGCCCGGCAGGCGGATGATGAAATCGGGGCGCAGCCGCCCCTCCTCCGTATCGACCGACACTTCCTCGCTGAAATCAACAAAAGCGGAAAGGCCCGCCGTTTCGATCAGGTTCTTGAACTGCTGCTCGCCCCAGCGCCCGCGCGTCTTGGGCGCAGCGCGCAGGGCGTTGACGAGTTTCGCGGTCTCGTCGCGCACCTGACCCTGCCCCAGCTTGACCTGCTCGACCGCCTCGCGCAGCTCGTGATAGCTGCCGACGCGGTCCTTCTCGACACGCTGCAACCCTTCCTCATAGCGTTTGAGCGTCGTTTCCACCGGTTGAAGCAGCGCCTTCAACTGCGCCTCGCCTTTTTGATTGGCCTGATCGAACCGCTGGTCGGCGCGTTCCAGGAAGGCTTTCTGCGCCTGTTCCAGTATCTTGCCGCCGATTTCGCTGAACTGGGCGGAAAGCTGTTCCTTGGCCTGCGTCAGGGCCGTGATCTGTGCGTGGAAGGCCTCGGTGCGGGCCTGCTGGTCGGAACGCAGCGCGGCAAGATCGCGCAGGGCCGCTTCCCGCTCCGCCTGCACGGCGTCGAGCCGCGCCGCGAGGGTAGCGGCCTGATCCACGCGCTCGCGGGCGACGGCAAGATCGCGCTGCGCCATGTCCCGATCGGCAACGGCCGCGTCAAGACGCGCGGTGAGCGCTGACACGGCCTGTCCCCGCAATACCCAGCCGACGACCAGACCTCCGATCAGCGCCGCAACGATAATGGCAAGAACGATCGGGTCCATCAGGGCTTTCCGTTATGGGAACGAAAAGGGAACTTATCGGAGGGGGAGGAAGGTGGCAAGGGGGTGATGATCGACCATCGCTTTACATGCGAACCCGTCATTCCCGCGAATGCGGGAATCCATGTCACATCTTGGTTACAGACGTGCGGTTGGCAAGATGGGTTCCCGCATTCGCGGGAATGACGGGTTAAAAAGTGGCGCGCCGTTTTGCTTTCAGACCCTAAGCGGCCTTCGCTTCCTTGCGTTGCTTCGCCAGCTTCTTGAGCACCATTTCTCGCTTGAGACGGGAAAGGTGATCGATGAACAAAATGCCTTCCAGATGGTCCATCTCATGCTGAAGGCAGGTCGCGAGCAGCCCGTCGAGCTGCTCCTCCCGAATGCGGCCATCACGGTCCATCCAGCTCACGCGGATGGAAGCGGGCCGCTCTACATCGGCATATTGGTCGGGCACCGACAGGCAGCCTTCCTGATAGACGGAAAGATCGCCCGATCCGTCCAATATCTGCGGATTAATGAACACCAGCGGGCGTTTGACCGGCGGTCCGCCCTCTTCCTCCGGCTCCTGCAGGTCAATGACCAGCACTCGCTTGGGCACGCCGACCTGAATGGCGGCAAGGCCGATCCCCGGGGCATCGTACATCGTTTCGAACATATCGTCGATCAGACGCAGCAGATCGGCGTCGATCGCCTCAACCGGCGTGGAAATGGTGCGCAGCCGAGGATCGGGCGTCTCGATGATGGGAAGGATAGCCATGGCGGTAAAATATGGGGAGAGCGCCGGAAGATCAAGTCACCCGACCGGCCGACGTGCGCGCAGCGCCTGCGCCAGCGTCCCTTCATCCAGATAGTCGAGTTCGCCGCCGACCGGCAGGCCATGAGCAAGCTGAGTAAGGCGCACCGGAAACCGTTCCAGCCGTTCGGCAATGTAATGCGCCGTCGTCTGTCCCTCCAGCGTCGCATTCATGGCGAGCACCACTTCGTCGATGCCGCCCGCCGCCACCCTGCCCACCAGAGCGTCTATGGCAAGATCCTCCGGCCGTACGCCTTCAAGCGCGGAGAGCCGCCCGCCGAGCACATGGAAGCGGCCCGGGAAGAGCCGCGACTTGTCGAGCGCCCAAAGATCCGACACATCCTCCACCACGCACAGCGCGCGCGCATCGCGGCGGGGATCGGTGCAGATGCCGCAGGGATCGACCGTATCGACATTGCCGCAAAGCTGGCAGGTGGACAGGGTCTGCTCCACCGCTTCAAGCGCGCGCCGCAAGGGCGCCAGTGCCAGTTCCCTCTTTTTGAGAAGATGTAGCACGGCGCGCCGCGCCGACCGCGGGCCAAGACCGGGAAGGCGGGCGAGCGCCTGCGTCAACGCCTCAATTTCGGGAGAAGCCATGACACACCACATAGGGGCTTGCACTCCTGCCCGACAAGGGCTTGAGAGAGGCGATGCGCATCATCTACATGGGAACGCCCGCATTCGCGGTGCCACCGCTGGAACGGCTGGTCGCGGCAGGCCACGACATCGTCGCCGTCTACAGCCAGCCGCCGCGTCCCGCCGGGCGGGGCAAGGCGCTGCGCCCCTCCCCCGTGCAGGCCCAGGCGGAAGCATTGGGATTGCCTGTCCATGTGCCCGTCAGCCTAAAGGATGCAGCCGCGCAGGCGGCGTTTGCCGCGCACGGGGCCGATGTAGCGGTGGTTGCGGCCTATGGCCTGATCCTGCCGCGCGCGATCCTTTACGCACCGAAACGCGGCTGCCTGAATATCCATGCGTCGCTGCTGCCCCGCTGGCGCGGTGCGGCACCGATCCAGCGGGCGATCCTGGCGGGCGACACGCTGACCGGCGTCACCATCATGGACATGGAGGCGGGTCTCGACACCGGCCCGATGCGCGCGAAGCACGTCACCCCGATCGAGACAAAGACGGCCGGCGAACTGACGGCAGAACTCGCGGAGGCGGGCGCGCGGCTCATGGCGGAGGTGCTGGAGGATATCGAGGCTTTCCCGACCGTGCCGCAGCCGAGTGAAGGCGTGACCTACGCCGCCAAGATCGACAAGGCAGAGGCGAAGCTGGATTTCACCGCTGACGCCCATGCCGTCGAGCGGCAGATACGGGCCTTCAACCCTGCCCCCGGTGCCTATTTCAGCTATCGCGGAGAACGGATGCGGGTGCATGCCGCGAATGTCGAGACGCGCAATGGCACACCGGGCATGATGCTGGACGACAGCCTGCTGATCGGATGCGGCAGCGGGAGCATCCGCCCCACGCTGATCCAGCGGGCCGGCAAGGCCGCCATGTCGGCGGGCGAACTGCTGCGTGGTTTCACGATGGCGGCCGGGACGCATGTGGATGATTGAGGCTGTCGCTATTCCGTCACCCCAACTTTTCCCAAACTCCGTTCGGTTCGAGCTTGTCGAGAACGCTTCCCGTACGAAGTTCTCGACAAGCTCGAACCGAACGGAGGGAGGTGTGGCTTGGGGTAAGGTTTACCGATGACCCGCTTCGCCCTGACCGTGGAATATGATGGCCGCCCGTTCATGGGCTGGCAGCGACAGGCGCACGGCCCCACCGTACAGCAGGCGATCGAAGAGGCGATCACGGCAGTCACGGGGGAGTGCGTAAGCGTGCATGCCGCGGGCCGCACCGACGCGGGCGTGCATGGCATCGCGATGCGTGCCCATGCGGACATCGCCAAGGCGATCACACCTTTTCGTCTGATGGAGGCCCTCAACGCCAAGATGCGGGTGGTGCCGGTGGCGATCATCGCCTGCGAGACGGTGGCGGACGACTGGCATGCCCGTTTTTCCTGCGTCGGCCGGTCCTATGTCTACCATATCGCGAACCGGCGCGCGCCGCTGACGTGGGAAAGGGGGCTGGCCTGGCGGATATCCCATCCGCTCGACGGCGATGCCATGCACGATGCGGCGCAGAGACTGGTGGGCCGCCATGACTTCACAACCTTCCGTTCGGTCCATTGTCAGTCGGCCAGTCCGGTAAAAACGCTCGACCGGCTCGACGTGGTCCGCACGGGCGATCGCATCGCCATCCATGCAGCGGCGCGATCCTTTCTGCATCATCAGGTGCGCTCGATGGTCGGTTGCCTGGCATTGGTCGGCACCGGCAAATGGTCGGCGCAGGATATGGCACGGGCGCTGGAGGCAAAGGACCGTGCGGCTCTGGGCCTCAATGCCCCGCCGGACGGCCTCTATTTCGTGAGCGCCGTGTATCCATAAGCCTGCTCGCGTTACCCACATTCGGTAAGGTGGTGGAGCGTCGCTTGCGCCTGCCCCATTTGCACCGCCCACCGCTTTCGTCTATGGGCACCCGCTACAGCCCCGGCGACCGCTGATCTTTCTCGATTCGCGTCTGCCGGGGCGCATTGTTTTTCGAGAAGCAGGGATATGCCATGGCCCGTCGCCGCCAGATTTACGAAGGCAAAGCCAAGATCCTTTACGAAGGTCCCGAACCGGGCACGCTGATCCAGTATTTCAAGGATGACGCGACCGCGTTCAACGCGCAGAAGAAAGGCACGATTTCGGGCAAAGGCGTCCTAAACAACCGGATTTCCGAGCATATCTTCACGCTGCTCGGGCAAATCGGCGTCCCTACGCATTTCATCCGCCGCCTCAACATGCGCGAACAGCTCATCCGGCAGGTCGAGATCATTCCGATCGAAGTCGTGGTACGCAATGTTGCCGCCGGATCGCTCAGCAAGAAGCTAGGCATCGAGGAAGGCACGCAGCTTCCCCGGACGCTGATCGAATATTGCTACAAGGACGATGCGCTGGGCGATCCGCTGATTTCCGAAGAGCATATCGCCTGCTTCGGCTGGGCGAGCCAGGAGGAAATGCACGACATCGCCGACATGGCAATCCGCGTGAATGATTTCATGTGCGGCCTGTTTGCAGGCATCGGCATTCGCCTCATCGACTTCAAGCTGGAGTTCGGTCGCATCTGGGACGGGGATTTCAGCCGTGTCATCCTGGCCGACGAAATCAGCCCCGACGGCTGCCGCCTTTGGGACAGCGTGACCAATGAAAAGCTGGACAAGGACCGGTTCCGCCGCGATCTGGGCGGCGAAGTCGAAGCCTATCAGGAAGTAGCCCGCCGTTTGGGCCTGCTGCCCGAAGGCGCGGAAAATGCCATTCTGGACATGGAAACGCATCGCAAGAAGCGCGGGATTTAATCCCCATCCCCGTTCGGTTCGAGCTTGTCGAGAACCCAGCCCGCGCGAAGTTCTCGACAAGCTCGAACCGAACGGATGATGATGGCGGCCGTTATCCCAAACCCGCTTCAACTCCGTCGCGCTTTGGTCTAGGGGGTGCGGCATTCGACCGATCAGGAGTCCTGCCGCCATGAAAGCCCGCATTTTCGTAACCCTGAAAGGCGGCGTTCTCGATCCGCAGGGCAAGGCGATCCACCATGCCCTCAACGGCCTTGGTTTCGACGGGGTGAACGACGTGCGCGCGGGCAAGCTCATCGAACTGGACCTGGCCGACGATACGAACGACGCGGACATCGACGCCATGTGTCAGAAACTGCTGGCGAACACCGTTATCGAAAACTATCGCATTGAAAAGGTCGGCTGACATGAAGTGCGCGGTCATCGTCTTTCCCGGCAGCAATTGCGACCGCGACCTTGCCGTCGCCTTCGAAAGCGTGACCGGCGCGAAGCCAGCGATGATCTGGCATGGCGATACCGCGTTGCCCGACGACATCGACCTGATTGGCGTGCCGGGCGGCTTCTCCTATGGCGATTATCTGCGCTCCGGCGCGATGGCCGCGCGATCGCCTGTCATGCAGGCGGTGGTGCAAGCGGCGGCGCGTGGGACCTTCGTCCTGGGAATCTGCAACGGCTTTCAGGTACTGACCGAGACCGGCCTGCTCCCCGGCGCGCTGATGCGCAATGCGGACATTCATTTCGTCTGTCGTGACGTGGCGCTGACGGTCGAAAACAGCCAGTCGGCCTTCACCGCGAAATATTCCGCAGGCGAGCGCGTGACGATCCCCGTCGCTCATCATGACGGCAATTATTTCGCGGACGACGCGACGCTCGACCGGCTGGAAGGCGAAGGACGGATCGCTTTCCGTTATGCCGAAAGCGTCAACGGATCGGCACGCGACATCGCGGGTATTCTCAACGATGGCGGCAATGTGCTCGGCATGATGCCGCATCCCGAACGCATGATCGAGGCGGCACATGGCGGCATCGACGGGCGGCGACTGTTCGAGGGCATTGTCGAAGGGCTGCTGGAGCGGGCGTGATTGCCGCCCTGTACGCGGGCCGTCCGGTTTCGGTTCGTGTCTAACGAAGTCGACACACCTCTATTCGCAACGCTTGACGCCTTGTCCCTCGACTTCAGCCAAAGGCTGAAGTTTAGCCTGAGCGCCTGCTGCAAGCAGGCGGTCGAAGGGCTCGGGACGAACAGGCCTGGTCGGGCGAAATCGTTCGACCGCTAAAGCTGCGTGCGGAACGGCGTGAAGTCGGTATCCGCGTCGAACACATCCAGCCCCTCACGACGCTTCAGCCCGTTGACGACGATATAGGTTAGGGGTGTCAGCAATACTTCCCAGGCGACTTTCAGCGCCCAGTTCGTGACCATCACGGTCAGCACCTGATCGGTCGTCCACACGCCGAGGAACGCGATCGGATAGAAGATCAGGCTGTCGACCGCCTGCCCGAACACCGTCGATCCGATGGTGCGGCTCCATAGCATTCGTCCCTGCGTCAGGACTTTCATGCGCGAGAGGACGAAAGCGTTGACGAACTCTCCGCCCCAGAAACCTGCGATCGACGCCGCGACGATACGCAGCGTCTGCTCGCCCAGCGTACCGAACACCGCTTCATAGGCACCCTGCCCATTCCAGCCGGGTGCGGGCGGCATGGCGACGACCACCACAGTCATGATCGCCAGAAATATCATGGCGCCGAAACCGGCCCAGATGCAGCGCCGTGCCCGCGCATAGCCATAGACTTCGGTCAGCACATCGCCGATCACATAGCTGACCGGAAAGAATAATATGCCCGCGCCAAAGATGAAGGGATGGCCAAACAGGTCGATCGCCGCGAGCTTTGCCGCACCGATGACATTGGACAGCACCAGCACGACGACGAACGCGGCCATGACGAAATCGAAATAGCGCAGGGGCCGAGCGCCGAGCGCGGCGGAATCGATCTTGCGGATGGGATCATCTGCGGCAGGCTGTGTCATGCCCGATCGGGTGTATCGCACCGGCGGCGCAATGCAATCCGCCTGGTTGACACCTTGCATCATTTACCGCCGCGCAATTGCGCCACTCCGAGCGCATCGCTATGGGAAGCGCGGAGCGCCCGTAGCTCAGCCGGATAGAGCACCCGCCTTCTAAGCGGGTGGTCGCAGGTTCGAATCCTGCCGGGCGCGCCATCCCTTCATTGCAGTCGGAAATGTACCGTAATTTTTTGAAAATAAAAGATATTTATTGATTTCGAAACCCTTCTTTCCTGTCATATTTGAGTTGGTCGCTAAGGGTCAGTCTTGCCGCTGCACGTTGTCCGCAAGGCGGTCTGATTCTACGAAAATTTAATGACTTACGAGGAATGCCATCGAGGTTCGCAAAACCTAGCCATGATTGCGTACTGGCGTTCCGCATTTTGCGATGTTTTCAGCTAAAGGGAGCTTAGGCTGTTCCATCTCGCTGAGCTTGTTTTCCAGTTGTCTGATGACAGTCCTGTTTTTAGTCTCCACGATGCAGTCCACCACCTGAGAAGTGGTCCGATCAATCTCAGCCAGTTCCTTGGCTATCGCCTTCATGCGCTCTGTGGTCTTGCCGGCCTGACCGACGCGCACCATAAGCCGTTGGAGAAGTTTGACTACGAAGTTCGCGAAAAGCTGAAAGTCCTTAACGCAAATACAGATTTGCATCTGAACAAGTTTGAGCAGCGGCTGATTGAGCGCAATGCTCAGATCGCTAAACGTAATGAAATCGCTACGGAACGAGATGCAACCGAACGGCGCGTGGGACCCACCGAATTGCCGGTCGAGCTACTCCGGAAAAGGCTCGATTCGAGTGTTCGCCGCGCGCAGGTCGCAAAGATTGCGGCTATGGTCAGAGCCATTGGAGCCGGTGCGCGTGCATTGCCGAGGAGGCCAGCAAAGCGGCCCAATATGGATCGAATCGCCCTGAAGGACGTGGCTGCAACCGATACGGGAACAATTGCACGTAGCGCCGGCAAAATCTCGATTATCGCAATGTAATCAATGGACTATGTGCATTCTCGGGCACGGCGACGCGTACTTTGGGTAGAAAAGCAATATTACGCACATGGTAGTAATTAGGTAACCTCACTGTAACGCCTCCGCCGCGAAGCTGTCTCCAAGTCCCCCTATCCGACCGTCAACCACAGGGGGAATTGACATCATGAACACCACACGTCGCGCTATTCACGTCGTTCCAATGCTTGCGTCGATTGGCGCTCTCGCCTGGTCGATGCCGGGCGTTGCGCTGGCACAGGACGCCGCACAGGCCACTGCTCCGGTTGTTGAAGAAGAGGCGACGGTGTCGGACATCGTGGTGACGGGGAGCGCCCGCGCCCAGCGCCGTTTCGACGTGTCCTATGCCGTCAACTTGCTCGGTCAGGAAGAAGTGCAGAAAATTGCGCCGAAGAACCTTGCCGATCTGCTGGGCACCGTTCCGGGTATTCAGGTCGAAGCGACCGGCGGCGAAGTGCAGAACATCACGCGCGTCCGCGGCATTCCTACCGACCGGGGCTATCTCATCTTTCAGCAGGATGGCTTGCCGCTCTATCATGAAATCGACGGCGTCTTCTTCAACTCGGGCGACGGCATGAACCGCTTCGACCTGATGAGCGAACGTATCGAAGTGGTCCGCGGCGGCCCGGCGCCGATCTACGCCAGCAGCGCCGCCGCCATCGCCAATATTATCACGGTAACCGGAACCCAGGAATCGCGCGGCAAGGCGCAGATCACGCTGGGCGATACCGGCCTGTACCGGCTTGATGCAGTCCAGTCCGGTCCGCTTGGCGAGAACACCTATTACGCCATTGGCGGCTTCCTGCGTCAGCATGACGGCTATCGCGATGCGGGTTTTCCGAACGACAAGGGCGGCCAGATCCGCGCCAACCTGAAGCACGATCTCGACAATGGGTTCGTAAAGCTGTCGATGCAATATACGAACGACCACAACCTGTTCTATCTGCCGATCCCGGTTGCCGATCCGCGCAATCCGTCGGTCTCGCTCGACTCCCTGATCGATTATCACACCGGCACCTTGAACTCCCCGTCGCTGCGCAACGTCAACTTGAAATATCGTGACGGTGCCGGTGTGACGCAGAGCCTCAACCGCGATCTGGCGGATGGACGGCACATGCGGTTCTTCAATGTCGGCCTGCAATATGAAGGCGATTTCGACGGCTGGCGGGTGTCCGCCAAGGGCGGCTTCACCAAGGGCAAGAGCAGCTTCGACGCTTTCTATTCGACCACCAATCCGACTGGCGCAACCGCCTTCGCAGCGAGCTATCTGACAGCGGCGCGCACGGCCTTCGGGCCGAACGTGTCGCGCATCGGCTATGCGATTGCAGGCACCAACGGCGCGACGCCCTACGACCCTGCCGAGTCTCTGGGTCTCGTCATGTCCGGCCAGTATCGCGTCTCGGAATCGGAGTTTTACTCGGGCCAAGCGGATCTGAGCGTCACGCGCAAGTTCGAGACGGGCTTCGGATCGCATGACGTGCGCGTCGGCGTTTACGGCTCGGCTTATGGTAACACTCTGTTCCAGGTCTATCAGGATATGCTGATCGAAGTGAAGAGCAGGCCCCGTACACTTGATCTTCTGGCCTATTCGGCGACCGGCGCAGTGCTTGGTTCGGTCACGCAGAACGGCGTTTTGCGCTACACCACAACACTGAACCAGGGCGAAGCAGACGCGAAGATGATCGCCATCTACGCCAACGACACTTGGGAAATCACGCAAGGCCTGCGCGTGGACGGTGGTATCCGCAAGGAATGGTATGATTATGAAGGCTTCTCTCTGTTGTCGACGAGCGCCGATCTGGGCGATCCCACGACGCTGGCGGACAACGCGACGCGCGCCTTTAGCGGTGCGATCGTTTCACGTACGCTGAAGCCTTCGGCGACCAACTGGACGCTCGGCGTGAATTACGATTTCACGGGTAATCTGGGTGCCTATGGCCGTGTGTCGAACCTCGAGGTGCCGCCGCAGATGGGCGTCGTGTCCAACCCCGCACCCACCATCATCAAGACCAAGGCACGGCAATACGAACTGGGCGTCAAGGCCAGCTTCGGCATGGCCAATCTCTACGTTACCGGCTTCTATACGAAGTTCGACCCCTTCAACGCATCGTTCATCGCCTTCAACCCGGTCACGGGCCGTAACGATCAGGCCGTGCCGTTTATCGGCGAAGCCATCGTGAAGGGCGTCGAGGTTGATGGCCGCATCAATCCGGTGCGCTGGTTCGAACTGGCGGGATCGATCACCTATTCCGATCCGCAATATCGCAATCTGGAAAACTCCTCCGGTGCCGATCCCAGCGCGGTCAACGGCAACCAGATCATCCGCGAACCCAAGTTCTTCGGCAACATCCGTCCGTCAGTGCGTTTCCCCGTCGGCGACGGCCAGTTGGAGGTAGTGGGCCGCTACGAATGGATGGGCCGCCGCTATGTCGACCTTTTCAACCAGACGGAACTTCCCGGCTTTGAAACGATCGGGGCAAGTGCATCGCTGACCCAGGGCCGGTGGCGCTTCCAGGTTGTCGGTGACAATCTGACCAACGCAAAAGGTCTGACCGAAGGCAATCCGCGCACGGACCAGCTTGCGGGGCAAGGCTCGAGCGAAGCGATCTACGGTCGCCCGGTCTTCGGCCGCAACTTCCGCTTCATCGTCAGCATGAGCTGGTAGAGTGCGGACAGCGCGCACTACGCTGCTTGCCCTGTCTCTTGCCGTCGCCGTCGGCCTTCACAGGACGGCGACGGCACAGGATCCTGCGGGCTATTCAGCACCCTTTGCAGACAGGCTGACGAACCGGGTCTTTCCATTGTTCGCGATGCTGCAAACGGCACCGGGCTGGGCAGATGCGTTGCGGAACGATCCCGTGCTGCAGAAGCTGGCGACTGATCGGGCGGCGCGCGTGCCACAAGGCGCCTGCAAACCAGCACCGCAGTGCCTTGCGGACGCATGGGCCTGGACCGCCGAGGACATAGCAGCGGTCGAAGCCCGGCTGCGAACGATCATGAGCAATCAAAAGGCCGCCGATGCGCTGGTGGACCGACAAATACGGGCGTCCGGACGGTTCGCGCGCCATGCTGCGCTGTCCGATGCGGACTTGCTCGCAGCCGCCTGGCGTGACGCGGCGATGGCGATGAACCGCGTCATCGATGTTTATGCCAAGGGGGTGCCGCCGCGCTATCCCGCTATCGATGCGTTCATCTTCGACATTGCCGATCCGAGGATGGTCGATGTGCTGAGCGCCCATGGGGTTGCGACGGCAGCGCAGACAAAGCCCAACGATCTGTTTTTCGAGCCGGCGCTGCGGTACGCCAACGGCCTGATGCAGATGAACGAACGCATCGACGCAGGCACGTTCCGGCCCTTGCTGGGCGGCGACAATGCGGACACCGTCCGCGCGATCGCCAGGATGAACTGGCGTGCCAAGCCCTATACCGCCCTGCTGGTGTTCGGCCACGGACCGGAGGATGTGCAATCGCGCACCGGGGTTATGGGCCATATCCGGCTGGCGATCGCCGCCGATCTGTTTGCGCGCGGGCTTGCCCCGTTCATCATCGTGTCCGGCGGCAATGTGCATCCCAACCGCACCCCGTTCAACGAAGCGGTGGAGATGAAACGGCTTCTGGTCACACAATATGGTATTCCGGCCGATCGCATCCTGATGGAGCCTCATGCGCGCCACACGACGACCAACCTGCGCAATTGCGCGCGTCTGCTGCTCGCAGCGGACTTTCCAGCCGACAAACCGGCGTTGGTGGTGTCGGATCACCGTACCATCCAATATATCGGCAGCAGCGAACTTGCGGAACGTAATGTACGCGAGATGGGTGTGCAGCCTGGTCGTCTCGCACCGGGGCCGGATCGCTTCACGCTGATCTTCACGCCGGATCCCGTCGCCTTTCACGTCGAAGCCGTCGATCCGCTCGACCCATGATTCGCATCGGTGCCATATTGCTCACCATGTGCGCCATCGGTCTTGCAGCGCCCACAGCGATGGCGCGCGAACCGGGTTTGCTGGTTGATCCCTTCGTCGGCACTCTGGCCGATTTCGGACAGCTTAGCCCAGCGGCGGTCGCACCGTTCGGCATGGTGCAGCTTGGTCCGGATACCGTTCCGGCCAATCATGCGGGCTATGACCATGCCGCCACGCAGTTGGTGGGCTTTTCCCACACGCGAGGCGTGGGCGTGGGATGTGGCGGAGCAGGAGGCGATGTCCGCATATCGCTGAACTATGCTGATGCGCCCATGCCTGCAATGATCGACAAGGCGCATGAGAAAGCGCATGCGGGCTATTATACCGTCATTTATGGTCCGGCCATCCGGGCGGAAATGACGGCAACCCGTGGAGCCGGGGTCGTACGTTTCACCTTGCCGAAAGCCGGACGCGTCATTGTAACAGTGGCGTTCGACCAGGGCTATTCTAAGCGACTCTCCTCGAAATGGCAGGCGCAACGCGATGGTGACCTGCGCGCGGACTTCTCCGCCGGCACGGTCTGCGACGTAGGTGCCTATAATCTCCATTCGGCCACGCGCTTGGTGCGTAACGACAGGGTTGTGAAATCAGGCTGGTCAGGCGATCCGGCGAAAGCGGCGCAGTTGTCGCTTTCGGTGCAATCTGGCGACGTCATCGAGTTGCGCACAGGTCTGTCCTCAGTCGATGCGGCGGCGGCGGCATCCGTTCGCGACAGCGAACTGGCCGATCATCCGTTCGACGCTATCGTTGCGAAGACTCTTGCCGCCTGGAACAGGGAGCTGTCCCGCATCACGTTCGATGGTTCGGCCGAACAGCAGGCGTTGTTCTATACGTCCCTCTTTCGCGTGATGCAGACACCGGTGGCGATCGCTGATCCCGATGGGCGCTTCCGCGGCAGCGACGGCCTGATCGCCCAAGTCGCGCCCGGCGATCAACATTATACAAGCTGGGCATTATGGGACAATTATCGCACCCAGATGCCTTTGCTCGCCTTGGTCGATCCTGCGCGCGCCGGGCAGATCGCCCGGTCGCTCGTTCGACTGTATCAGACGGGCAAGAAGCGGTGGGCCACGCCGATGGAGCCCTTTCTGACGGTCCGCACCGAACATGCCGGGATCGTTCTGCTCGATTTTCGCCGGAAGGGGATTGTCGATTTCGATGCGCAGGCGGCGCTGGCGGGGATGGTCGCCGAAAGCGATACGCTGGCCCGGAACACACCCGACGAGCAGATCGAAGCGGCCTACGACGATTGGGCCGTTGCCGAACTCGCATCTGATCTCGGCGAAACAGCCATCGCGCAGCGGTTTCGCATCAAGGCGCTTGCCTATCGGCCGATGTGGCTTTCGACTTTTCGAGAACTGGGTGAGGATGCCGACATCGTGAAGGCACGCGGCCTGTATCAGGGTACGCTGGCACAATATCGCTGGGCGCCTGTTTTCGATCTGCCCTGGCTGGCGAAAACATTGGGACCATTGTTCCGATCGGAACTGGACCGGTTCTTCGCAGACAATCTGTTCAACATGACGAACCAGCCCGACATCCATGTGCCCTATCTTTTCGCATGGGCTGGCGATCCGGCCGCAACTGAACGTACGGTGCGTCGCTATATCGAGCAGCCCGTGGCACACCGTTATGTCAATTCGGGAGTCCGCCCCGAACCGTGGATCGGGCGCAGTTTTGCGCTCGCGCCGCAGGGCTTTGCCGACGGGATGGATGATGATGCCGGGACGATGTCGGCCTGGTACATCTGGGCTGCACTGGGCATGTATCCCATCACACCCGGCGAACCGAAGTTCGTCAGGACGACGCCGATGGTTAAGAACATCAGGATTAACGGAAGGAGCATGTAGTAGATAGTCTTTTGAATTCGCAGGCCACACCCAATCAACTCACATGGGCCGCCGATATGAGTAGCCCCAGATACTGCAATTCCCCAGGCTCAGGCCTTATGGGTTGAGCCAGAAGATGACGATTGCTGCGATACGGATGGCGGACATGAAGGTGTGAGCGCATCGGTCGTAGCGGGTCGGCTATAGGCTAAAAGTGCTGTCGTCGCCCTCGCAATTGGCCCGCGATTTCTGATCTGCTAGAGCTGTGGAAAGGCATTGCCGATCACGACGTCGCGCTGAACGGTGGTCTACCGCGCGACTTGACCGCCCGCGAAGCTGGGCCATCCTCGTCGAGGCGTCGGTCTCATCGATAAAGACCAGCCTTTCAGGATCAAGATCAGGTCGGCGCTTGAACCAGGCCTGCCGCCGCCCGAGCATATCGGGCCGATCCTGCTCGGCGCGAACAGCGCTCCATGCGCCGCCCTCGGCATTTCGACCAGCTCGAAAAGGGTGATGTCGACTTAGCTCTCGATCGCTGTCAGGATCGCGTTGCGATACGCTTCAATCCGTTGAGAGCGCTTGTTGCCGCCTTGCGGCTTTGCCCTTGCCGTACCGCTCTCTCACCATTCACGGACTCGGCGCACGACACTTGCGACCGCGACCGCAAATCCTCGGATATCGGTTTCACTATGCCTGCTGGCCTCGGTATCCAGCAAGCACGATGAATCAGATTTCAACGTTTTTGGAATTTCTCGTGATTCTATCAGGTCGGATCATGCTCAAGCAACGGTCCATACTCAGGCATAGAGATACTCAAGGCGCAATGCGTCGTTTAGCGACGGGTATAATGCTTCTTGGCGGCGCTGGCGTAGCGTAAGCGACAGCTGAAACTCATCACCTTTGTCCGGCGTGGCGCACCATTTCGGTTCAACGCCACGGACGCCGAAGCTTGCCGCCTTTGCACCAGAGGTGTTGGTCAAGTTGCGCTAATGTCCGACAGCTTCAATCGCCAATCTTTCACGGTTGCCGCCAACGCGCTTTCCCAGTCGGTGGCAGACTCATTGAACTGGCGGTTCCAATCATCCTGGCCCACCACAAAATCCTCCGCGAAAGCATATTCCATCTCGACCATCTCGCCGGCGGCAGGCACTGCCAGACCCACGAGCCGCAGCATGAACCGGGGCGTCCGGCGAAATCGGGGCGGCGCGAGTCCCGCCAGCGCCGCCGCGTGCGTTGCGATTTCGCGAACGGTCCGCGTCTCTGGGCATGGCACGTGCCAGGCACGGCCCCAGGCGGCGGGCGCGCCACCCAGCGTTATGAGGGCAGCGGCAAAGTCCGGCAGATAGGTGAAGCTGTGGCGGGCATCGGGGTCACCGAACCAGTTGACCGGCTTGCTGGCGAGCAAATCCGGCCAGAACCTATCACCCAGTGCCGATTGCCGGACCGTCGGACCGAAAAAGTCCGACGCGCGGCCCGAGACTGCGCGGATGTCTCCGCCCGCATGTGCGTCGAACAGGCGGTGGCTCATGCGCGCGCGAACCGCGCCCTTGCGAGTCCGGGCGTCCAGCGGCAGCTTTTCCGTCAGCGCGCCTGCACGGCCATAGCCATACAGATTCTCCGCCGCTACCAGGACGGCTCCCGATCGCTGCGCAGCCGCAATCGCCCCTTCCTGAAGCGCCTCGAAGCTGCGCACCCAATGCTGATAGGGCGGCGCGGCGCAGAAATAGATGACGTCGGTTCCGCTTGCCGCAGCAATCGCGCTGTCGGGATCCGCCAGATCGGCTTTGACAGGTTCGACGCCGGGAACGGTGGCCGTGCCGCTGCGGGTCGCGATACGGACCGTTGCACCGCTCTCGGCGAGTTGACGCGCGATTTCGAGGCCGAGCGCGCCGGCACCGAAAACGACATGTGTCTGGGAGGAGGTCATGGTAGCAATCCTTCGATAACGCATTAGGGCAAAAGGAAGTCGGCGACCGGTCAGGATAGGCGCGACCGCCACAGCTTTACTGCGAGGGCAAGGGTCCAGAGCTGCCAGACTATGCCCGAGCCGGTGAGCAGGACAGGCGACTCAATGCCGACGACGGAGAGAAGAGTCGCAAGCAGCAGAAGCCCTGCCGCCATGCCGAAAATGCCGAGCATCCGCGCGCCCATTTTCAACAAGGCAGCCGACAGGAGCAGGGTCCATATCCCGGCAAACAGCCCAACGCCGAGGATCTCGCCGATCCCGCCGGCATAAGCGTTGAACGCCTGGTACACGACGCTGATGGCCGACCGGGTGGCGATGCTTGCGCCGGGCGCGGTGAAGGCGGTGGCAAGGCCCGGCATCACGAAAAGCCAGCGCGAAATGCCCAGTGCCTTTGCGAAACCCGCCAGTCCACCGAACAACAGCGACGTCCGCTGCTGCGGCCCCATGCCAAGGGCAACGGGAAGGATTGCCGCCGCGGGGATGAGCAGCAGCGCATGAATGATGTAGCTGAGATAACCGAGAAACACCGCGGACGCATGCGCGCGGATCAGCGGCAGGATGACTGCGGGTGGCTCGCCGAGCGAGGCCGGCCAGTTAATCGCCGGTGCCAGAATGAAGAACGCGGTCCACATCGCGATGAACTGCCCGGCGAGCAGCAGCGCGCCGGTGCGGGCGGCGCTGCGACGCTGATCGGCGGGGTGGAGCGGATGGCCCGGTTCGGCCGCGATAGCTGCTGCGTGGATCATGACGGTCCTCGGTTTTCTTGTGCGCCAAGGCGGAACTGCCTTGGGTGACTGGGCACTGCCGAAAACTTTGACCCGAGGCATTGACGAGGGGTAAGAATGCGTGACCGGGATTGTCGGGCCAGTGCGCTTTCACGCGAGTTGTTCACGTCGCGCCGGGCGTCTCGCGGGGGCCTGCGCGCTGCGATGCATGTGGGGAGGCGGCGATGGAATGGCCCACCCGCTTACAGGCTTGGCTTGGCATCAGCAGCGCTGCTGCGCAAAACACGCTCACTGGCGCAAAGCAAAGCTAGATTACAGTTTCGACTTGTCGGGTCGCGCCATCCGACCGCGGATGCGGGACAGGCTCTCGGGCGTGATGCCAAGAAAACTGGCGAGAAGATATTGCGGCACCCGGCGCACGATTTCCGGCCGGGTCTGCACATAATAGCGGTAGCGATCATCCGGCGACATGTTGAGCAGATTGGCGGCGCGGCGCTGCAAGCCCACAAATCCCGCTTCGATCATTTTGCGCCCGAAGCGTTCGGTGGCGTGATCCTCATCATATGCCCGCAACAGCGCAATTCGCGGCACGATCAGCAACACCGATTCCTCGATTGCCTCGATCGTCTGGGTCGCCGGCGCGCCCGTCAGGAAGCTGGCCGCGTCAGTCACCGTGCCGCCCTCGTCAAAGAACTGCCCGGTTCGTTCGTCTCCGGTTGCCTCGTCGAGATAGAAGTACCGAAGCAACCCTTTGTCGATATGGAATAGATATTCGGCAACGTCGCCGGCGCGCAGCACGGTGTCGCCTTTTGCCACATTGATAACCCGCGTCGCTGCCAAGAGCCTGCCTAAGGCCGCTTCGCCTGGTTCGACCGGATGCGCCTGTCGCCGGAGCAGGTCCAGAAAGCGGCCCGCTGTAGTGTCAGGATCCGGCAAGGTCACACGCTACACTCCGAAAATGCAATCCTGTGGGCCGTGATTACCCCCCGCCCGATGCAAGCATGATGAAAATGCGATCACGACACTATTCGCGTTGCATTCTTTCCGCCCGAGCGACCTTCGTCGCGGGCGCCATGCTATCGAGCGTTTTCAGGAAAGCAATCAGGTCGCGCTTGTTGTCGGCGCTCAGATGGACCCGCCGCATAGTCTGGCCGCGATCGGTGACATGGTCCGAATAATGATCGACGACCGCTTCGAGTGTGGGAAGCGAACCATCATGCATATAGGGCGCGGTCCGGCCGATTTCGCGCAGCGAGGGTGTACGAAAGCGATGATCGTGCGCGCGGCGGCCGGTGACGGCACCGCGCCCGCGGTCGCCATCCGGCAGGCCGATGTCATGAAACTTCTCGTCGGTCAGGTTCGCGCTATGGTGGCACGCGGCGCAATTGCCTGGTCCGGCAAAGACGGCGAAGCCACGCTGGGCCTCGACGGAAATGGCGTTACGATCGCCGCGCAGCCAGCGGTCGAAAGGGGTCGTCCCCGATATCAACGTGCGCTGATAGCTTGCGAGTGCATGGGCGAGATTGGTTTCGTTAACAAACGGCGCCTTGGGGAACGCCTCGGCGAACCAGCGCCGATAGTGCGTGTCGTCCCGAATGCCGTCTGTCACCGTCCCTGGCGCCCGGCCCATCTCTTCCAGCTGGGTGATCGGCATCAAGGATTGCGCCTCAAGGCTGGCAGCCCGACCATCGGCGAACAGCCTGCCTGCATGCCCGACATTCCAAAGGCTGGGCGTATGGCGCGGCAAGGGCGCGCCACTGCGCCCGGCCGTGCGCGGCATGCCGTCACCGAAACCGCGCGACGGCTGATGACAGGAAGCGCAGGATCGTGATCCATCGACCGACAGCCGGGTTTCGTGAAACAATGCCTCGCCCAGCGCGACCTTCGCCGCGGTCATCGGGTTGTTCCGGGGTGCGCGCATCGTGCGTCCGTCCGAGAAGTTGCGCGTCGCATAGTCCATTCCTCGATCCAGCGCATCGTGACGATAGGCGCAGGATACGACGAGGAGCGACAGAACAAGCGTGCATAAGGATCTCAGGCGGGGTCTCATGACTGGGCCGATACGACCGACGTAGACTGAGCGGGCGTAACCGGCCTGCTCAGCAGCCCAGTGGCCGTTGTCATCAAGATGACCGCGATAAGGCCGACGCTGCCGAGGAAGGCGCGGAGTTGTGTCTGATCCATATTCATGTTCGTCTCCAATGATCGGGTGGCGTGTTTGCGACACGCGCGTTGAGGGGGCCGCTTGGGCGGCGGAACATCGGCGTCGAAGGCGCGATCGTTGCGGTTCCGGCAGGTTCGATCGAAATGGCGGTCCTTACGGGCCTGCGTCCGAATATCCCGGCAGGTAGATGGGAGGGGCAGGCGCCGCTGCGGGCGGGCGTGCGGCAAACTGTGGCGACCAGTGGTCGATCCTGAACAGTGCAGCGATCGCCGCCCCGACAGCGGAGGCAATTCTCATCAGCGCAACCGGTGGACCCCCGATCATGAAGCCGTGGGCGTGAGACAGCGCCAGGAGCCTCAGGACATCGCGAATATCCCTGGGCGGAAGCCCGCCCTCTCGCGTAAGCGCATAAATCGTCTCGAAAAATTGTCCCGCGCGCAGGGCGGGCCACATTTCCACTTCGATCAGGACAGAGCCTGCCGGGCCGTCCGTGACAGCTGGTGCGTAGCTGTGCAGCGTTAGCGGCGGCACGTCGAGGCTATCGCCCGCGTTCATGTCAATGGACGTGCCATCGCAGGTCAGCGTCAGGCGCCCGTAGAGGACGGTGAAACGCTCGGTCTGCCACAAGTGCCGGTGAAGTGGGACGGGCGCGGCATCATGGCCGATATCTTCGTGAAACCGCAGGCGACCTGCTGGCGCACGAACAAAGGTCAACGCCTTGCCCGGCACGGCGAGCATTCCCCCGGCTGGCGGTTGCTCCACGACGATACCATGAGGGCGGCGCGCGTTTTCCGTCGCGTGTCTTTTCCAGAGCCTCATGGTGCTCATGCCTTCATGATACGGGTGGCGAGCGGCCAACGCGGGCTGCCGGATGGCGGGCTGGCAAAACCGAGCCGCGCGAACATCTGCACGCGCGATCCCTCGGGCGGCGCAAGCGCGTCATGGAGTTCGGTAAAGCTTGGCACCATTTCGGCATATTCCTGCAGCGCCTGACTGAACGGCTGCATGGCGATGCCGAGGCTCGTCGCGGCGAGATTCGCGCGCAGATAGCTGCGCCCCGCCTCCAGTTGAGCCTTCCGGTCGTTGCCGTCGGTCATGACCCAAACGAAAGCCATCGCTGTATCGAATTGCGGTCTTTGCGCCGCAAGCATTGACTGGAACCCCGACGATGCCGGGTCCGCCATCGCCTCTCTGGACAGCAAGCCGACTATCGAGAGGCTCTCCATCAGCGGGCCCGCCAGAGAGATGCCGTCAGGGTTCGCGATGATCTCGGCCTTGCCGATACGCGTCAGATCGATGCTTTCACGCGCGGTCGCCGATGTCTTGAGTTCGGTCGTCATCGCGCGCCACGCGATGCCCCTCAGCCGTTTGACCCGCTGCGGATCGGCCGTCCATCCCATGGCATCGGGGCCAGCGGCCTGCCGGATGGTCGCAATCGCCTCGGGCGCCACGGGGCGGCTCAGGTCATAAGCGGCGCGGTTGGTCCGACGCGCTCCGGCATGGACGAATAGCGGGTCGGATTTGGCCGTCCCCGCCGCGACTGTCATCCTGGCAATCGGCCTCGCATCCAAACCGTCGGGCGCACTTCCCGACGGAAAGGGCTCCGTGTCCAGCCGGATGCCCTCGGCGGCGACGGCCATGCGGGCAAGCTCAAGAAATGCGCCGAGGCCGATCGTGGTTTGACGGTCAAAGGGATCCGTATGGGGCAAGCGACGGTCATGCTGCGCGAAGACCGTGATGACGTCCGGCGCGCTCAGATCGACCATCCAGGGCTGACGGTTGTGCGGGTTGGGCGCGAGGATCGCCCAGCTCAGCCAGCGAATACGCGGGTCGTCGGACGAACTGCCCGCCATGTCCCATGCCGCGCGTGCCGCGGTCGGGTCACGCGTCAGTCCCCAACTGGCGCCGGCAGCAGAGATTGCCCCGCCACCAAGGATCGAAAGAAAGGTGCGCCGCCCGATCATATGAAACTCCGGTTTCCACTTACCGGGACGGCTTACCGCAGGGACGAGTCCTTCTCATTGACGCGGGGTAAGAATGGCCGCGCGATGGGAGATGGCGCGCAGGGCAAGGCCATCGTGACCCACCATTATGCATCGGCGGTCTTGGGCACCTCGTTCTCCGCCGGTTTGTGTGCACTGCGACGCGACAAGGCCTTCATGTACGGCGTTGGTGGAGCCACGTCCGCTGTGCGCTCATTTCCTCGCGCGCGCGGGCGATCGCCTCGGTTTCCGTGGCATCCAGCAGGCCGTCAATGACCCGGTAGAGATGGCGCCGCATCGCTGTTCGTGCGGCAGCCGGGTCGCGCGAGCGCAGCGCGTCCAATATCGCGCGATGGTCCGCGATCGTCGGCTTCATACCGTTACGCCGGGCCCGCTCCAGCATGACGTGCGACAGTGGCGCATTGTCGCGCATCGTCCAGAGTTGCTCCACCACGGCGATCATCGCGCCATTGTGCGTCGCTTGGGCAATGGCCATGTGAAAGGCGCGATCGGCCGGTTCGGCCTGAAGCCTGCTCGCCTGATTCTCGGCGATCATGTCGGCGAGTATCTTTTCCAGTTCCGCTATCTCACTATCGGCAATCTGCACGGCCGCGAGGGCAGCGGCCTCCCCTTCAACAACGGCACGCGCTTCGATGATGGCCAGGCTGCTCGTCTCGACATCTATCGCAGCCGGACCCTGTGGACGATCCAGAACATAGATGCCGGATCCATGCCGTGCTTCGACCAGCCCCTGGACTTCGAGGACGAGCATCGCCTCCCGAATTGTCGGACGACTTACGCCATAGTGATCGACCAGCTCACGTTCGGCGGGGAGCCGTTCGCCGGGCATGAATTGCCCATCGGCAATCGCGGATGCAATCGCCTCTGCGACAGCCTTGTATCGTTTGCGGTTTTCCATGTCCGCTCATTCCCTATGATGCGGCGCGATCAATTGACAAATCCCGTCGCGCTACCGTAATTGGCTTGACCACTTTACTCTACACAGCCGCGCGTACCGTCGCAATGCTGCCTTATCAACGCGTGATGCCGCCGATGGCGAAACCGTCCGGAGATTGTTCATGACCGATGCCGTCGCCCTGACGCTGGATCCCGACCGCCTGTTCCCCGCCGAATCCCGTGCGCGGGATATAGCCCGGCGTCTCTATGCCGAAATCGCCGACCTACCGATCATCAGCCCGCACGGCCATACCGATCCTTCGTGGTTCAGCTCCAACGCGGCGTTCACCGATGCGACAACCACTTTCCTGTGGCCGGACCATTATGTGACACGCATGCTCTACAGCCAGGGCATTGCCCCCGCGCGCCTGGGGATTCGGAGCGACAACCCTGAACTTCCGGCAGAGACCGACCTGCGCGCCGCCTGGCGGCTGTTCGCGGACCATTACCATCTGTTCCGCGGAACCCCGTCGCGTATCTGGTACGATCATGTGTTCGCCACCGTGTTCGGGATCGACGTGCGCCTTACCGGCGCGACGGCGGATCATTATTATGATCTGATTGGCGACAAGCTGGCATCAGAGGCTTTTCGTCCTCGCGCGCTGTTCGATCGGTTCGGCTTGGAAGTGCTCGCGACGACAGAAGGCGCGCTCGACGGGCTGGAGCATCATTCCGCGCTCCAGAAGGACTGGCACGGGCGGGTAATCACGACCTTTCGCCCCGACGATGTCATCGACGCGGATCGCGAGGATTTTGTCGCCAATGTCGATCGCCTGGGCGAAATCACGGGTGAGGATACGCAAGGGTGGCGCGGCTATCTCGCCGCGCTGGAAAAGCGCCGTGCCTTTTTCCGCGCGCATGGTGCCACGGCGAGCGATCACGGCCATCCCACCGCTGCCACCGCCGACCTGCCCCGGCACGAGATCGAGGCATTGTTCGCCCGCATCCGATCAGGTCGCGGCAGCGCCGCCGATGCGGAGCTGTTCCGCGCGCAGATGCTCACCGAGATGGCGCGGATGAGCGTGGAGGACGGCATGGTGATGCAGATTCATCCCGGTGCCATGCGCAACCATAATCCCTGGCTATTTGCCCATTACGGGCGCGACCGGGGTGCCGACCTTCCCGTCGCGACGGAATATGTCCGTGCGCTCAAACCTTTGCTCGACAGGTTTGGCAACGCAACAGACCTCTCGATCATCCTCTTCACGCTGGATGAGACGGTCTATGCGCGCGAACTGGCCCCGCTGGCCGGGCATTATCCTGCGCTGAAACTGGGGCCGTCCTGGTGGTTCCATGATAGTCCCGAAGGAATGCTGCGTTTCCGCCGCAACGTGACGGAAACAGCGGGTTTCTATAACACCGTCGGCTTCAACGACGATACACGTGCCTTTTTCTCCATTCCCGCCCGGCACGATGTCGCGCGGCGGATCGATTGCCACTTCCTTGCAGAACTGGTGACGACCGGTCGGCTGGCGGAGGATGAAGCGTTCGACCTCGCACCGCGCCTTGCCCGCGATTTCGCCAAGGCGGCGTACAAGTTGTGAGTATGCGCCTGTCGCTCGCAACGCTCGACCGGATACGGCCCGGCGTTACGCGGCCACCGTTCGATCCGGCACGGCTGGGCACCGGCATCGTCCATCTGGGCATCGGCGCATTCCACCGCGCGCATCAGGGCGTGTTCACAGAGGATGCCGTTATCGCCGACGGAGGCGCCTGGGGCATTACGGGCGTATCGCTGCGCCGCCCGGATGTGCCTGCGACGCTGGTGCCGCAGGACGGGCTGTATACCGTCGAGACGCTGGACACTGTGCCGCGCTACCGCGTGATGGGTATCGTGCGTCAGGCGTTGACTGCAACCGCGCAACAGGCAGAGGTGCTCGCCGCGCTGGCCGCGCCAACCACCCATGTCGTCACGCTGACCGTCACGGAAAAAGGCTATGTGCGCGATCCGGCCCGCCCCGCCGTTCCAGGCAGGCCATGGACGGCAATGGACTGGCTGGTCGAAGGGCTGGCGCTGCGGCATGCGGCGGGAACCGCGCCGTTTACCGTGGTAAGCTGCGACAATCTCCAGAACAACGGCGAAAAGCTGCGTGCCGGGGTGATAGCGATTGCGCAGGAGCGGGACGCCGCGCTCGCCCGCTGGATCGCGACCGAGATTGGCTTCCCCAATACGATGATCGACTCGATCGTTCCGGCAACCGATGCGGCATCGGCGGCAAGGGTAGCCGCGGCAATCGGTATGATCGACCACGCCAGCGTGCAGCGCGAACCTTTCGGCCAATGGGCGATAGAGGACCGTTTCACCGGCCCGCGCCCGGCCTGGGACAAGGTGGGTGTCGATATCGTCGCCGACGTCACGCCCTTCGAGCGCCTGAAGCTGCATGTGCTCAACGCGACGCACAGTACGCTGGCCTATATGGGCCTCGCCCGCGGGCACCTTTATGTGCTCCATGCGATTGCCGACCCTGGCCTGCTGGGCTTTGTCGAGCGGCTCGTCCATGAAGAGATTGCGCCGGCGCTGGCGCCGCTGGATGTCGCGGCTTACTGGCGCACGGTGCACGCGCGTTACGAAAATCCGATGGTCGATCATGCGCTGGAACAGATCGCGCAGGACGGATCGGCCAAGCTGGCGCAGCGGCTTTTTCCCCTGCTCACAGCCAATGCACGCAACGGGCTGCCGACCGCGTGCATGGCAAAGGTCGTGGATGCATGGCTGGCCTTCGCGCGATCTAGGGAGCATGTGATCGATCCTCAGGCCGCAGCTTTTGCCGCATGGCGAACCGGCGAAGCGACACTCGCGACGGCAGTTGCCGACCCGGCGCTGTTCCCAGACGCATTTCGAAACGACCGTGCCGTCCGGTCCGCAATGGGCCTTGCCGACACATGACCGTTCGGCTGATCCGCGTTCACCCGGATGACAATGTCGGCGTTCTGCTCGGGCCGGTTGACGCGGGCGTGGCCATGATCGGGCCGGACGGCGCGCTGATCGCGCAGGAGACGATCGCGCGGGGACACAAGATTGCGCTCGTCGATCTTCCCGCAGGCAGCGCGATCGTCAAATATGGCTATCCGATCGGATCGCTCGATCAGCCGGTCCGCGCGGGCGAATGGGTGCACAGTCACAATCTGACAACCGATTTGAGCGAAGGCGGGCCACAGCCGCAATTTTCAGGCTCAATCGCGCCTGCCTTGCCGCTGGCGTCGGACCTCACGTTTCAGGGCTACCGCCGCGCCGATGGCCGGGTCGGCACCCGCAATGAACTGTGGGTCATCAATACCGTCGGTTGCGTCAACCATGCCGCGACGATCATTGCGGAGCAGGCGCAGATACGGTTCGGGCATCTCATCGACGGTGCCCATGCCTTCGTCCATCCTTTCGGATGCAGCCAGCTAGGCGACGATCTTGCCATGACGCAGCGCATCCTTGCCGGATTGATCCGTCATCCCAACGCGGGCGGCGTGATCGTCGTCGGCCTGGGCTGCGAAAACAATCAACTCGCGGCGCTGATGGCCGCCGCGCGGGGCGTCGATCGCGCGCGCGTCCGTTTCTTCAACGCGCAGGAGGTGGAGGACGAAATCGAAGAAGGGCTGGCGGCCGCCGCCGAGCTGGTCGATGTCATGCGCCATGATGCGCGCACCCCCTGCCCCCTGTCCGATCTGGTCATCGGCGTGAAATGCGGCGGATCAGACGGCCTGTCGGGCCTCACCGCCAACCCGCTGGTCGGCCGCATCACCGATCGCACGACCGCGGCGGGCGGCACGATCATATTGAGCGAAGTGCCCGAAATGTTCGGGGCGGAACAGCATCTGCTGAAACGCGCCGCCGACCGCGCGACCTTCGACAAGGCCAATGCGATGATCGAGGGGTTCAAGCGTTATTTCATCGACCATGGCCAGCCTGTCTATGAGAACCCGTCGCCCGGGAACAAGGCTGGCGGGCTGACCACGCTGGAGGAAAAATCGCTGGGTGCCGTGCAGAAAGGTGGCGGCGCGACCATCACACAGGTACTCGATTATGGCGAGGCTGTCGGCAAAGGCGGCATGGCGCTGCTGCGATCGCCGGGGAATGATGCCGTCTCGTCAACAGCGGAAGTGGCAAGCGGCGCGACGCTGCTGCTGTTCACCACCGGACGCGGCACCCCGCTCGGCTTCCCGGTGCCAACGATAAAGATCGCCTCGAACGACGATGTCGCACGGCGCAAACCGCAATGGATCGATTTCAGCGCAGGGCCGCTGCTCGACGGCATACCGATGGATAGCGTTTCCCAGACATGCATGGACCTTATTCTCGCTATCGCTTCCGGGCGACGCCTTACCCGGAATGAGGAGAACGGCATCCGCGAAATCGCAATCTGGAAGGACGGCGTCACGCTCTGAAGGATGGGACAGACAGGGCCTCATCCTGTGATGGCAAACAAACAAGAGGGTTGACCGAGGGGGTGATGTAACCAAGGGATCGGCCAAACGGAGTTTACATAGACTATGCGTCGCGCCGCCCTGCTTCTCTGCCCGCTCGTCCTGCCCACAACTGCCATCGCGCAGGACGAAGCTACCCCGTCGATCATCGTGACCGGGCAAGGGTTGCCGTTGCCGCCGGGCACGCCGGCTTATGGTTCCGTCATCATTCCACGTGAACGGCTCACCGCCGTCGCATCGGGGCGGCTGGAAACGGCATTGGCGGACGTGGCGGGCTTTCAGCAGTTTCGCCGGTCGGACAGCCGCTCGGCCAATCCGTCCGCCCAGGGGGCGACCCTGCGCGCGCTGGGCGGCAATGCGTCCAGCCGCGCGCTGGTTCTGCTTGACGGTGTGCCGATGGCCGACCCGTTCTTCGGTTACATCCCGTTCAGTGCGATAGTGCCCGACCGGCTGGGTGCGGTGCGCGTCACGCGTGGCGGCGGCGCCGGTGCGTTTGGCGCAGGCGCGGTCGCCGGGACGATCGAGCTGGAAAGCGCGGCAGGTGGGGATATGCCGCGCTTTGCCGCCAACGCCTTGTATGGCAGTCGTAATGCGACGGAACTGACTGCCAGCGCCTCCCCGACATTGGGCGCCGGTCAGGTTACGCTTTCGGGCCGCTGGGACCGGGGCGACGGTTTCTTCACGACGCCGCGCAATCAGCGCACCATTGCAGACGTGCCCGCCCGCTATGACGGCTGGTCGACGAGCATACGGGCGGTGGTTCCGGTGAGTGCCGAAGTGGAGGTGCAGGCGCGCGGCCTGATATTCGATGATGACCGGACATTGCGCTTTGCCGGGACGGACAGCCATAGCGAAGGGCAGGATGCCAGCATTCGCGTGATCGCACGCGGCCGTTGGCAGGTCGATGCACTCGCCTATGTGCAGGCCCGCAACTTCAGCAACATCGTCATCAGTGCCACCAGCTTCCGCAAGACGCTCGACCAGCGGAACACGCCGTCCACCGGTATCGGCGGGAAGATCGAGGTGCGCCCGCCGCTGGGCGACGCCCATGTCCTGCGGATCGGCGCGGACAGCCGCCATGCCAGCGGCGATATGTTCGAGGATGCCTACAACGCCACAACCGGCGCAGTGACGGCGCGTCGCCACGCTTTCGGGCGGCAGGGCACGACAGGGCTATTCATCGAGGACGACTGGACTTTGGGCCGTCTTATCCTGACGGGGGGCGTCCGCGCGGATCGCTGGACGATCACCGATGGCCAGTTCGAAACGCGCAATGGCGCTGGCGCGCTGACAAGCGACGTCGTCTACCCCGATCGCGACGGCTGGCGATTCAGTGGCCGTGCGGGCGTCTTGCTGCGTCCGGTCGATACCATTGCCTTACGCGCGGCGGCCTATACCGGCTTCCGCCTGCCGACGCTGAATGAACTCTATCGCCCCTTCGCCGTGTTCCCCGTCACGACGCAGGCGAACGCCGCCCTTGCGCTCGAAAAGCTGAAAGGTGCGGAAATCGGGGCAGACCTTACGCCACTACCCGGCGTGCGCATGGGCATCACCGCCTTCCACAATCGGCTGGAGGATGCCGTGGCCAATGTCACGACGGGCGTCAATCTGCGCCAGCGCCAGAATGTCGACGCCATAGTCGCACGAGGCATTGAACTGACCGGCAGCGCCCGGCACGGTCCCTGGTCGCTCAATGCGTCCTATGCGTACAGCCGCGCGAAAGTGGAGGCACCCGGCAAGGCGTTCGACGGGTTCGTTCCTGCGCAGACGCCACGCCATGCGGCCAGCGCAACGCTGGCATGGGAACCGGCGCCTGATGCCCTGCTGTCGACAAGCCTGCGCTACGTCTCCCGCCAATATGAAGACGATCTGGAAACCGATGCCTTGCCCGGTGCGATCACGGTCGATGCGACCGCGCGCCTCCCACTGATGGCGCGCGTGGCCCTTGTGGGTCGCGCAGAGAATATCTTCGACAAGGCGATCGTAACGCGCAATGTCGCTGGCTCCATTGATCTTGGCACGCCAAGGACATTATGGATCGGCATCAGCATTACCGGATAAGGCGCCGGGTAGCGTTACAAGGAGTTGGCAGGCGCATGTCGCAGGATCTTTTTCCCGTTCCTCCCGAATGGCGCGCCAACGCCCGGCGCAATGCGGAAAGCCGCGCGGCCGAGCATGCCCGGTCGCTGGCCGAACCGGACGCCTATTGGCTGGAACAGGCGCAGCGGCTCGACTGGATCACGCCCCCTACCCGGGCCGACGAAAGCAGCTTTGCCGAAGGGGATTTCGGTGTACGCTGGTTCAGCGACGGGGTGCTCAACGTCTCGGTGAACTGCATCGACCGGCATCTGGCGGAGCGCGGGGACACAGTCGCGATTCTATGGGAATCGGACAATCCGGCGGAAGCCCCGCGTCGCTACACCTATCGTCAGCTTCACGCCGAAGTCTGCCGCTTTGCCAACGTGCTGAAAAGCGCAGGTGCGAAGAAGGGCGATCGCATCACCGTGTACATGCCGATGGTCCCGGAAGCGGCGTTCGCCCTGCTCGCCTGCGCACGGATCGGCGCGATCCACAGCGTCGTCTTCGGGGGGTTCTCGCCCGAGGCACTGGCGGGCCGTATCACCGACTGCGACTCTACCATCGTCATCACAGCCGACGAGGGGCGCAGGGGCGGCAAGACGATCGCACTGAAGGCCAATGTCGACAAGGCGCTGGACCTGTCCGCCTGCGTGCAAAAGGTCATTGTGGTGCAGGCGACCGGCGGTGCCATAGCCATGCGCGACGGGCGGGACATCTGGTATCACGAGGCGGCAGCCGACGCGGCGTCCGATTGCCCGGCCGAACCCATGCAGGCCGAGGATCCACTTTTCATCCTCTACACATCCGGGTCCACCGGCAAACCCAAGGGGGTGTTGCATACCACCGGCGGCTATCTGCTCTGGGCCGCCCTGACGCATGAGCTTTGTTTCGACTATCGTCCCGGCGACATTTACTGGTGCGCCGCCGATATCGGCTGGGTCACGGGGCACAGCTACATCGTGTACGGTCCGCTCGCCAATGGCGCGACTACGCTGATGTATGAAGGGTTGCCCAATTGGCCAACGCCGGGCCGCATCTGGCAAATCGTGGACCGGCACGCCGTGCACACGCTGTTCACCGCGCCAACGGTGCTGCGTGCCCTGATGAAGGAAGGCGACGGGTTCGTCACCGCCACCAGTCGCGCATCGCTTCGCCTGCTGGGTACAGTCGGTGAGCCGATCAATCCTGAGGCCTGGCGCTGGTATCACACTGTTGTGGGCGAAGGTCGCTGCCCGATCATCGACACCTGGTGGCAGACCGAGACAGGCGGCGCGATGATCGCCCCGATGCCCGGCGCAACCGACCTGAAACCAGGTTCCGCAACACTCCCGATGCCAGGTGTCGATCCCCAGATCGTCGATGCCGATGGCAAGGTGCTGGAGGGCGCCGCCGAAGGCAATCTGGTGGTCACACGCGCCTGGCCCGGGCTGATGCGGACGGTCTGGGGCGACCACGATCGCTTCTTCCAGACCTATTTCACGACCTATCCTGGCAAATATACCACCGGTGATGGTGCCCGGCGCGATGCCGATGGCTATTACTGGATCACCGGTCGCGTCGATGACGTCATCAACGTGTCCGGCCATCGCATGGGCACCGCCGAAGTCGAAAGCGCGCTGGTGCTTCACCCGAAAGTCGCCGAGGCCGCGGTCGTCGGCTTCCCGCACGACATCAAGGGCCAGGGCATTTACGCCTATGTCACGCTGAATGCCGACGAAGACCCGTCGGACACTCTGCGCCAGGATCTCGTCAAATGGGTCCGCACCGAAATCGGCCCGATCGCCACGCCCGACGCCATCCAGTTCGCGCCGGGCCTGCCCAAGACCCGGTCGGGCAAGATCATGCGACGCATTCTGCGCAAGATCGCCGAAGGGGAAGTGTCCGCTCAGGCACTCGGCGACACATCGACACTGGCCGATCCGGCTGTCGTCGAAAATCTTGTGCGTAACCGTGTCGTTTGACCCTGGCCTGCTTTGGGATCAACGGGGCATCGCGAGCGCCAGTCCGCAAACCATTGAAGCAAAGCTTGATTTACATTTACCTGCAATCGATTAAAACGATTGCAGGGTGCGGGGTGTCGGGGGTTGCTGGCAAGGCGCGGGTCGCAAGGAACGCCGGTCAGCAACCCCTTGATGATCAATCGTTGCGCACGTCCGCACCCGTCATGGTCGCAATGGCTGTGGCCAAACCGGAACAGGCCTCAGGATAGTCAGTGGGTACGGCCAAGGGTGTGGGCAAGGTCCATACGGAAAACGCGAAGCGCCGGAAGGAGCGAAGCTGACAGGCCGACCGCTATGACGGCCAGAACGATCCCGATTTCACCGGGCACCGGCTCCCAGGGTTGCAGGCCAAGTTCCTTGAAGCTGACGAACAGTTCTGTAGCAACCGCCAGCCCTATATGGCCGATCGCGACGCCGACTGCCGCACCAAGCAACGCAGTCAACAGGCCCTCCGCCAAGACCACGCCGAACACCTCGGCCCGGGACGCGCCCATCACGCGCAGCAGCGCGAGATCGGCCTCGCGCGCCGACGCGGCATTCAGCAAGGTGACGAAGATCGAAAGGCCCCCGATCAAAGCAAGCAGCCATGCGAAGAGACGTGCCCCTTCGATACCGGCACCCAGCAGCCCGAGCAAACGGCTCAGTTCCACGGCAGGCACAGCAGCCTGCATCGACGTCTGGCGGTTGATCATCGGCGGTATCCGCACGGCCGCAGCCGGAGACCGATAACGCACGAGGAGTGCCGTGACCTCCCTGTCGGCGTCGGCTGTAGCATGCGTATCGTGGTCCTCATCTTCATGATCCGGCGCGGCCTCATCGGCATGGTCCGCCGCTGCCGTCTCCTCATGGCCGATACCGTGGACCTCCCAGACCGTCTCGATGGATGTCAGGACAAGCCGGTCGATGACCGTACCCGTGCGCTGCAAGATACCGACCGTTTCGAAGGGATGGCTGTCGTGATCGCTGCTGCCGTCCCCTGCGGACAAACCATGGCTGCCGAGAAACTTCTGGCCCAGCCCGGCACCAAGGCGGGATGCCGCTTCAGCCCCCAGCACGACTTCGCCATGCTCACCGAACATGCGGCCCCGGTCGATCCGTGCGCCGTAGAGGTCGATATAGGCCGGCTCGGTCCCGACAATCCGGTAGCCGCGGAAATTGTCTCCCAAGGCCATGGGAATGACCTGTGCGACCATTGGATTACGGCGCAACAGAGCGATACTGGACAGGGGGATATTACCGGTAGGCTGGTCCATCTGATAAATTGCGGACAGGATGAGTTGAAGCGGCGCACCCTTGGCACCGACCACCAGATCGATTCCCTGCGCATTGCGCGAAAGCCGCTGCGAAAGCTGGGACGACACGACCAGCAACATGACCAGCGTCGCCACCGCGAGAGCAAGCAAAAGGATATTGAGTCCCGTCATCAGCTTGCGGTCGGCCATATAGGCAAGAGGCAGGCGTAGCATCATGTCGAAGGCGTCGCTGTTTGCGCCAAGGTGATGCTGCGCGGAATGAAGTCCTGCAATCGACGATCATGGGTGGCGATGATCAGGCTGCTGCCCTGCACAGCGGCATGATGCAGCAGCAGGTCGGCAACCCGCATGGCATTCCCGTCATCCAGGGCGCTGGTCGGCTCATCCGCCACGATCAGCGTCGGACGCGTGATCAGCGCGCGCGCGATGGCCGCGCGCTGCGCTTCCCCCTGGCTCAGGGAACGCGGCTGCGCGCTTGCACGATGGCCGATTCCAAGCGCATCGAGCATATGATCGATCGCCTTGTCATCGGCTTGTCCCAGGGCAAGCCGTTGCGTCAGCCGCAAATTGTCTCGGATACTGATGGCCGAAATCAACCGCAGCGTCTGGAATATAACCGCGACATGCCGCCTGCGGATGGCATCATGTCCGCCATGGCTTGTATCGGCGACATCCTCACCGGCGATCATGATCGTACCGCGATTGGGCTTGAGCAGGCCGATGATCAGGTTCAGCAGCGTCGTCTTGCCGGAACCGGACGGACCCAGCAGCAGCAGATGCTCGCCCTTGTCGACCGTGACCGAAAAATCCTGCAGAATGATACGATCACCATAGGCCTTGTCCACGCAACGCAAGTCAAGAGCCACGGGCATGCGGACGGTTCCTCGCTACGGTCGGCAGTGATGCAGGCTGCAACCTTGCGTCAGGACAAGTTACTGCGCGTCGGCCCGCGCCACGGTGGTCGGTGCCGGATCGACCTTGAAACGCGTGACGAACTGCGCCCGCGCCTTGTCGATCTGCGCGGCATGATATTGCGCTATGGCGCGCTGCTCGGCAGCGAACTGCTCCGCCTCGGTCATCCCGCTATAGTCGATATACGCCAGAAAATAATTGTCAGCGCCGCCATGATCGGCACAGGCGAACGCCGGTGCACCGGCCGCCAAGGAGAGCGCCGCAGCAGCAAGACAGATGCGCCTGCCTCTGTCCGTCCCTGCCATCCATGCTCCTGATTGTATTACCATGGTCAAATCTCCCGGCCCGCGCGCAGGCTGTAGAATATGCCGCTCTCGTCTTGTCCGCTCAATATCAATGTGCCTTCGAAGGACTGCACACCTTGCTTGACGGCGATCGGCGAAGTGGTCTTGACCTCGATGAACTGCGTCGGGGCCGGGTTAAGGTGAAACGGGCAGTCGGGCGGATAAGCGAGCAGGACGAAATGGGTCTGCTTCGCGGTGTTTTGCAGAGGCATCACATAACCACTGACCTTGATCCGCTTGCTGGCGAGCGCCTTGACGCGCGGCGAAAATGCCGGTCGGGAATAGATGATCCCGGCCGCCTGACGCTGGATTTCCTTCGTGCTTTCAAGCACCGACCAGGGGATGCCGCCGGGTGGTGCGGCCGCCGGTTTCCATACGCTTTCGCCAGGCTGAAGATTGGAGGGACGCTGCGCGAGCACAGCCGACCCTGCCCCAAACCCGGCAGTTACCAGCCCTATCGCGAGAATTGTTCGACCGATCAGAAGCATCTTCCACGTCCTCAGCGATATAGTATATCATGAGTTTTTAGTGGCCTACTGTCAATAATCATTCAGGATGATATCCAGCAGCAGGTTCATGTCATTCTGGAACGCACGGCGGCGCTTAATCCGCCATCTGGCCATCTCGATACACCCCGCATATGACTAGGCCTGCGCCATGACAGCGCATGGCAAAGCAGTCTGGGGGCATAATGACATATTCTGGAAAGACGGCACGAACCGGGGTGATCCTCAGGGTCGGACTGGCACTGGCCGTGTCGGGCGCCCTCGTGCCCATGGCAGCCCCGGCAGCGGCAGGTGCGCCTGAACCCATCGGCATGATCGATGGCACACCGATCATCGACCGGCTGGATGCCGCCGCCTTGCCGCCGGGACAGGTCCACCGCTTCTGGTTCCGCGTTACCGACAACGGCATTGCGCAGGGCTGGCACGTGCCGGTCATCGTGGTGCGCGGCACATCGCCCGGCCCTCGCCTGTTGTTGACGGCCGCAATCCATGGCGACGAGCTGACCGGGATCGATGTCATCCACCAGTTGACCGCGAGAATCGATCCGACGACACTTCATGGAACCGTGGTCGGCGTACCCGGGCTCAACATCCCCGGATTGCTGCATCACAGTCGGGGCTTCACGCCCGACGACGGAAGGGACGGCGAAAACCTCAACCGCCTGATGCCGGGCAAGGCCGATGCCGGCGCATCGATCGGCAGTCGCTATGCATATCGGCTGTGGCACGGCCTGTTGCGTCCCAATGCCGATACGGCGATCGACCTGCATACCCAGTCGCGCGGCACCGAATATGTCATGTACGCCTTTGCCGGATCACCCCGCGCGCGGGAGATTGCGGCACTGATCGCGCCTGACATCATCAAGCTTGACCCCGGCGAGAAAGGCACTGTCGAACTGGAGATGCTGAACGACGGCGTGCCCGCCATCACGCTGGAACTGGGACGCCCTGAAATCTTCGACGCGACCATGGCATGGCGAGCCGTTGAGGGCATCGGAAGAGTAATGATCGACCTGAAGATGCAGGCCGCCAATAGCGCCCCTGCCGCCGGAACAACGCCCTATGTCGCCAATGCCATTGTCCCCGTCCGCGCGACACGGGGCGGCTTTGCGCATATTCTTGCGCCGCTGGGCAGCGATGTGGTGAAGGGTCAGGCCGTCGCGACCATATCCGATGCGTTCGGCAGGATCGTCGAAACGGTCAAGGCACCGGAAAGTGGTCGGGTCAACACGATCGCCACCGACCCGATGCGCGATCCGGGCGACATGCTAATGCGGATTGTTTTCTCGTCACCTGCCCCTGAATGTGCGCAGGGTTGCTGAGGCGGACCGGATTGCCTCTTTTTTTGCTGGTTGCGGGAGTAGGATTTGAACCTACGACCTTCAGGTTATGAGCCTGACGAGCTACCGGGCTGCTCCATCCCGCGCCACCAATATTGGTCTCAGGAGGAGACGGAGGGGTAGTCTCCGCAAGCC
>NZ_RZUL01000004.1 GCF_004005485.1 Sphingobium algorifonticola | reverse complement strand
GGCCTTTGCCAGCGATTTTTGCAAGGAGGGTTGGGGCTTCATCTTCGTTCCTTCGTCACTGCGACGAAGCCCCAACCCTCCTTAAATCACAACCTCAAATCTGTGCCATTGGTGCTGACGGGGAACAGACGTCGACGACATAGCCGTCGCGCACATCGACCAGCAGCGCATCGTCGAAATAGCGGATCCAGCGCAGCGACCCGTAAGCAGGCGGCAGGCGATAGCGATAGGGATCGTCCAGCCAGTAATTGTTCGAATAGAGCAGGCTGTTCAGGAAAATCCCGACCGAGAACCGCTGATAGCCATAGCCCCATCCGCGCGGCGCATAATAGCGGCCGGGCCGGTATATCTGCCCGTAGCTGCGGCGATAGCTCTGCCAATCGTAACGGCGGTCGTTACGCCAGCCATTGTCCCAGCGCCGCTGGTTGGACCAGCGGGTGCGGCTGTCCAGGCGGACGCGGTTGTCGAAACGGCGTCCGTCGTTCCAGTTGCCGTTGCGATTCCAGTTGTCATTGCCGCGCCAGTTGCCGTTGCCCCGACCGTCGTTGCGCCAGTCGTTGCCGCGCCAGTCGTTGCCGCGCCAGTCGTTGCCGCGCCAGTCGTTACCTCGATAGTTGCGGCTGTCACGGCGGACTTCCCTTGCATCTTCGCGCACGTCGCGGCGATCCTCGCGCCAGTCACGGCGATCTTCGCGAATATCGCGGCGGTCCTCCGCCCGGTCGCGCCAGCCGTTGTCGCCGTTGCGGATGTCCCGCCGGTCTTCGCGCCAGTCGCGCCGGTCTTCACGCACGTCGCGACGATCCTCGCGGACATCGCGCCGGTCCTCGCGCCAGTCGCGGCGCTGGGCTGGCGTTGCCTGCTGCTGCGCGATTTCGGGACGGCGGACATTCTGCCGGGCATCGACGCGGATGTCAGGACGTGCCTGACGCATCTCCTGCCGCGCCTGCTGCCGCTCCTGCCGCATTTCCGGGCGGGCCTGGCGCATCTGCTGGCGCTGTTCCATCCGCTGCTGCCGCATTTCACCACCGCGACCGCGTTCGCGCCCGCCCATATTGTCATTCTGCTGTGCAAAAGCGGGGACCGTCGCGCCGAGCGCGGTTGCGGCCATCAGCCCGGCAAGCACCATCTGTCTTATCGTCATGTGCGTCGTCCTCACCGCAGGGCCGGGCTTGGCCCTGTGTGCACTCCTGATAGGGCCAGTGCCATGTCGCATCGCTGAATTACTGTGTCAGCATTGCGAAAGGATTCGCGCGCGCAACGATGGGTGATCCGGCATCACGGCGCGCGCAGAGCTGGAACGGCCCGGGCGGCATCCTGCGGCGTGATGCCGGGCGGCGGGGCGGCGGCCACCTGCTCGTCACCGCGCAGGATACGGGCCGCGCGCTTGATCGCTTCGTGAATCCGCGGATAACAGCCGCACCGACACAAATTGGTGATCGCCGCGCTAATCTGCGCATCGGACGGATCGCGGTTCTTTTTCAGCAGCACGGACGCCGCCATGATCATGCCCGGCGTGCAGAATCCGCACTGCGGCACATTATCCGCCACAAAGGCCTGCTGCACGGGATTGCTGCGATCAGGCGAAAGGGCCTCGATCGTCGTGACGAAGCGGCCCTCTGCCTGTGCAATGGTAATCTGGCAGGACCGGATCGCCTCGCCGTCGATGTCCACCGTGCACGCGCCGCAATCGCCGGTGCCACAGCCATATTTGGTGCCGGTGAGGTTGGATGCATCGCGCAGCGCCCATAGAAGGGGCGTATCCGGGTCCATCCGATACTGGACAGGGCGGTCGTTGACGGTAAAACGGGTCATGCCTCCATGCTGTATCGCAGGGGCAGGCTTTGCGGAACCCTGTGCTTTCGGGGCATCGCTTTCGGCTTTTCCTTGGGCCGGATCGCCGCCGGGGCTTGAAATATCGCGACTCTGCTGGTAACGCGCCCGACACACGGCGCAGACCCGCTCTGCGGCGACCCCTTATTGTTGCTTACGGCCGGCCCGGTGGGGCATCATGATGTCCCGGCGTCCGACCGTTGTTTGATTGGAGTTTGAAGGCCTCATGCAAATCATCGTCCGCGATAACAATGTCGACCAGGCACTGCGCGCCCTCAAGAAGAAGCTGCAGCGCGAAGGTGTCTATCGCGAGATGAAGCTGCGCCGTCATTATGAGAAGCCGTCCGAAAAGCGTGCCCGCGAAAAGGCTGCCGCCGTTCGCCGCGCGCGCAAGATGGATCGCAAGCGGGCGGAGCGTGACGGCGTCCGGTAAGGGCACCGCATGATTTCTTCAGGCGGGGTGCTTCTATGTCCTCGCCCTGCCGTTGCCCCGTCATTGCCAGAATAAAGGTTCGCTCATGTCGACCACCGCCGTTCCGCTGCGTCCCATTGCCAAGGGTTCCTTGACGAAGTTGTGGATCGGCGTCGCGACGGTCGTGCTCGCGGCGGCCGGTCTCGCTTATGCGGGCACCGGTTCGGTCGAGACGCTGGGCTTCGAAGTGCAGACCGAAGGGCAGGGGCCCAGCCCGACCGTGACGGACGTGGTGCTGATCTCCTACGTCGGCAAGCTGAAGGACGGGACGGTGTTCGACCAGAACCCGCAGGCCGCTCTGCCCGTGGACGGTCTTGTCCCCGGCTTCACGCAGGCGCTCTTGAAGATGAAGAAGGGCGGCAAATACCATATCAGCATCCCGCCCCAGCTTGGCTATGGCGCGGAAGCGAAGGGGCCGATCCCCGCCAATTCGACGCTGGAGTTCGACGTCGAACTGCTCGACTTCAAATCGCGTGCGGAAATCGAGGCGATGCAGCAGCAGATGCAGATGATGCAGGGCGGTCCCGGCGGACCTCCCGCCGGTGGCGCACCGATGCCCGGTGCCCCGGCGCCCGCGCCCGGCCAGTAGATTTCGCCAATTTCCGGGGGGAAAACGCCCTGCCGTTCATGCGGGCGGCAATATTCTCCGCCGGATTGTGATCTCAAAACGACGGGGCGCCAGCAGGCGCTATGCGGTTCGCTGTTACCCGGCTTTTTCTGTTGCCATTTTGACGGCCAGAAGGCCGAGCACGGTTCCCATGATCCACCGCTGAACGCGGGCGAAAGTCGGACGGCGTGTCAGAAACACAGCGATCGACGCAGCGGACAGGGCGATCATCGCATTCACGATCACGCTTATCGCAATCTGGACGCTCCCCAGTACGAGGGCCTGGGTCAGAACGCTGCCTTGTGCGGGATCGATGAACTGCGGCAGGAGCGAAAGATACATGACCGCAATTTTCGGATTAAGAAGGTTGGTGAGGAAACCCATCAGAAACAGCTTGAGCGGCCCGTCCCGCGGAAGATCCTGCACTGCGAAGGGCGATCGCCCGCCCGGCCTTACGGCCTGCCAGGCCAGCCAAAGCAGATAGAGGGCCCCGGCAAAACGGATCGCGTCATAGGCATAGGGTATCGCCATCACCAGCGCCGTGATGCCGAAGGCGGCGCATAGCATGTAAACCACAAAGCCCGTTGCCACGCCCCCCAGCGAAATGAGGCCTGCCGCCCGGCCCTGGCAGATGGATCGGGAGATCAGATAGACCATGTTCGGGCCGGGTGTCAGCACCATCCCGAGGGCGATCGCCGCAAAAGCGAACAGGGCAGGCAGGTCGGGCATTCATATCCTCAAACCGGGCGGCGAGCCCGGAAACCGCTCACCATCGCGAGGATGACGCAACAATATCGTCCAGTCCAGCATTTCTGCGGGTTTCAACGCCGCAACTTCCGCAACTTTGTGGCCCTCCAAACACGCCGTTATTCCGTCGCAGCCCCGCTCTTTGCCTTTGCGCGCTCTTCCAGCCACACCTTGATCATCGCCACGATCGGATCGGCCAGCGCCAGCCCCAATATGCCGAACAGGGCGCCCAGCAATATCTGCGCCGCCAGCACCAGCGCCGGGGCAAGGTCAACCGCGCGCTTGGCGACCATCGGCACAATCAGATAGCCGTCCACGATCTGCACCGCCAGATAAACGAATATCGCATAGAGGCCCGCATCCACTCCGCCCGAAAAGCCCACGAGAATGATGAGCACGCCGGAGATGATTGCGCCGATATTGGGCAGGAACGCCAGGATGCCGGTCAATACGCCCAGCAGCGCCGCCATCGGTACGCCGCCTGCCCACAGCAGCAGCCACGTGCCGATGCCTTCCACCAGCATGCCCAGCAGCCGTCCGGCCATCAGGCGACGGAGCGTCCAGCCCATCTTGTCCGATATCGCATAAAAGGCATCGCGCTTGTCGAGCGGCAGCATCCAGGCGACCCCGCGCTCATAGGGCTTCGGGTCGATTGCGATGAAGATCGCGAGCACCAGCATCATCGCAAGGCTCGTTACCGCGCCCACCGCAGTGGTCAGCGCCGCCGTCACTCGGCCCAGCGATCCCATGATCTGCGACCCGATCGACTTGAAGTCCGCTTGCGTCGGCGTGATCCCCATCTGCGTCGCCCATGCGCCGATGCGGTTGATCTGCGTCTCCACGATGCCGCGCATGGCCATTGCCTGCTCGGTCATCTGCGATCCGGTCAGCCATATGGTCCAGACGAGAAAACCGAACACGCCGATGATGACCGCCGCCAGCCGCCATGCCCGTCCGCCCGGATGAATGCGTCCCAGCAGCCGCGCACCGCCGTCAAACATCGTCGCCAGCACGATCGCACCCAAAATGAGCAGGATCGGCTGGATGAGCAGCCATGCGAGCGCCAGCGCGACCGCCAGGCCCAGCCACACGCCTGCCCGCTGCAATTCGGTCCGCACCAGCTTGCTGGTATTTTCCGCCGGGCCTGGTTGCTCGACGTGGGTTGTATCGTCGCTCATCGCGGCGTCTCCGTCGTCGCCATGTCGGGGCGCAGGCTGCTTCCGGCGCGGCCGCCGCGCAGCGCGGTGATCCAGCTGAACGGATTGATGGTGGCGGTGCCATCCAGCGAGAAGGTCACGAACTCCGCCCGGCCACCGATCGATTCCCACGGCACCGGCCCGCCCAGCCCCTTCTCGGCAAGCGTGGCGCGGCTGTCCGCGCTGTTGTCGCGATTGTCGCCCATCAGGAACACATGGTTGGCGGGTATGCGGACCGGCCCGTACCAGTCGAGCGCGCGCGATCCGACATCGATGATCCTGTACGTCTTGCCATTGGGCAGCGTTTCCTGCTTCACCGGAAGCTCGCACCAGCGGTTGCCCGCCTTGTCCTCCACCAGCGCGCCGGGAAACTGGTCAGGCGGGCAGGGGGCATTGGCGTCCACCGGAATGCGCAGCGGCGGGATCCAGACCTGCGGCACCGCTATGCCGTTCAGCACGACGATACCGTCGCGGACCTCCAGAATGTCGCCCGGCAGACCGATGACACGCTTGATATAATCCTCGTTCCGGTTCGGCGGGATGGCGATGACGATATCGCCACGCTCCGGCATCCGCCCCAGGATGCGCCCCTTGGTGAAGGGCAGCGGATGGAAGCTGAGCGATGCATAGGACCAGCCATAGGGATATTTGCTCACCACCAGCCGGTCACCGGTCAGCAGCACCGGCATCATCGATTCGGAAGGAATGTAGAAAGGCTTGGCGATGAAGCTGTGAAAGGCGAGCACCGCGGCGATCAGCACGAAGATGCTCTTGATTTCCTGCCACCAGTCAAATCCGGTGCGCGCTTGCGCGTCGCCCGGCGACGCAGCACCCTCGGGATCGTTTTCCTGCCCGCCGTCCTGCCCCGTTGTCGTATCGTCGGCAGTCATGTTGGTCGCGGTCATATCCGTCCCTGAAGTTTCGTCTGGTGTCACCACGCGCTTAATGCGGCAAGGCTTCGATAATTACAAACGCTTGCGCCCAGGGATGATCGTCCGTCAGCGTCAGATGCACCACGGGCCGGTGACCCGGCGGTATGAGGGCCAGCAGCCGTTCCTGCGCGCCGCCCGACAGTTGCAGGGTGGGCGCGCCCGACGGGCCGTTCACCACCCCGATGTCGCGCATGAACACGCCAGCCTTGAAGCCGGTTCCGACCGCTTTCGAGAAAGCTTCCTTCGCGGCGAACCGCTTCGCAAGCGTTCCGGCCTTGGTGAAGGGCCGCCGCGCCGCCTTGGCACGCTCGACATCGGTGAACACCCGGTTCTCGAACCGTTCGCCGAACCGATCGAGCGACGCCTGTATCCGCTCGATATTGCACAGGTCGGAACCGAGACCGACGATCATGACGGTCCCACCATGCCGTCACCCTGGCGGAGGCGAGGTGTCGGCGAAATTGGCAAACCCATATATGTTTCCGTCATTCCCGCGAAGGCGGGAACCCATCTTGCCAACCGCGCCTTAGCCTTGTGACGGGAGTTGGGTTCCCGCCTTCGCGGGAATGACGATGATTTTTGTTTATTCCTGTTCGCGGAGAACTCGCCTCGGCCAGGGTCACGAGCAAATGCAGGGTTCACCGCGCCGCATCCATCCGTGCGCGCATCTCGCCGATGCTGGCCGCCAGCCCGCCGAAAATCGCCTCGCCGATCAGAAAATGGCCGATGTTGAGCTCGGCAATCTGCGGGATCGCCGCGATCGGCCCCACATTGTCGAACGTCAGCCCGTGTCCGGCATGCGGTTCGATCCCGTTCTTCACCGCCAGCGCGGCGGCGTCCGCAATCCGGCGCAGTTCGTCAGCGCGGCTCTGGCCGTCGACATGGGCATAGCGCCCCGTGTGAAACTCCACGACGGGCGCGTTCAGGCGAATGGCGGCGTCGATCTGCGCGGCGTCCGGCTCTATGAACAGGCTGACGCGGATGCCCGCCGCCCGCAGCGCATCGACCATCGGGGCAAGCAGCGTGAACTGCCGCGCTGCATCCAGCCCGCCTTCGGTCGTGCGTTCCTCGCGCTTCTCGGGCACGATGCATGCGGCATGCGGGCGGTGGCGCAAGGCGATGGCCAGCATTTCCTCCGTCGCGGCCATTTCCAGATTGAGCGGCACGGTCAGTGCCGCCATCAGCGCGCTGATATCCTCGTCGCGAATGTGCCGACGGTCCTCGCGCAGATGCGCGGTAATGCCGTCCGCCCCCGCGTCCACCGCGATCAGCGCCGCTTTCACCGGATCGGGATGCCCGCCACCCCGCGCGTTGCGGATGGTCGCAACATGGTCGATGTTCACGCCAAGGCGGAGATGCGCGGCGCCCATGCTATTTCCGGCTGCCCGGCTTTGTCGTGGGGATCGCAGCCAGTTCGGGCGGGATGCTGCCTTCTTCATAGACCGGGAAGTTGATGCTGACGAGCGGGTAGAAAGGCACGCCCAGATCGGCCTCGCCTGCCGATCGGTCGACCAGCGCAGCCTCCGCGACGATCACGCCGCCATCGGCGATCACGGCTTCCATCGCCTGACGCGATGAGAGGCCCGTGGTCACTACATCCTCGACCATCAGCACCTTCTGTCCCGGTTTCACGGCAAAGCCGCGGCGAAACTCGAAACTGCCGGTCGGGCGCTCCAGAAACAGAGCGTCGACGCCTAGGGCGCGGCCCACTTCATGCCCGATGATGACTCCTCCCATTGCGGGCGACACCACGACTTCGATATCGTTGCGAAGGTCGCGCGGCAGCTTCTGTACCATGGCCCGCGCCAGCTTGCCGGCGCGTTCGGCGTTCATGAGCACGCGGGCGCATTGCAGATAATTGGCGCTGTGGCGGCCCGACGACAGGATGAAGTGCCCTTCCAGCAGAGCGCCTGCCGCCCTGAATTCCGCAAGCACATCTTCGTCGGTCATGCCATTTGGTCCCTTTTTGGCCGGGCGTATGCGGCCTTTGATGCCGTTTCGCGCCCTCATATGCTGGCTGGCAGATAGGGGGGGCAGGGACGCGTTGCAACAGCGAAGAAAATCGGCGTATAGGAGCTTGAGGCGTGGAATAACCATGCCTATAAGCCGCCATGAGCCAGACCATGACGGACCACTGTCCGCGTCGCGTCCGGCTGTCAGGGGTTACGAGGTGTCGAGACGCTTATGAAGATGGTGAAATCGGTCGTTCTTGCAGCTTTGCTGGTGTTTGCGCCTGCGTTCGGCCAATCGGCGCTGGCGCAGGACAATGCGACTGCCGCTGCCGCCGCACCTGCCGCCAATGCCGCCGTTGATTCGGCTGCGGCGACAAATGCGGCCGACGCCGCACCGGTCGCTGCGGCTGTTCCGGCTGTTGCTGCACCGCCGCGGATGAAACCGACCGAAGGCATCGGCATGCCCAAACCGGGCGAATATACGCTCCAGGAACAGTTTACCTCCACCGGTCGCGACGCCCGCTGGCTCCACGACATCATGCTGCTGCCGATCATCACGATCATTTCGGTCTTCGTGCTGGCGCTGATGCTGTGGGTCATGTTCCGCTATCGCCGCGCCGCCAATCCGGTGCCGTCGAAGACCTCGCACAACACCTTCATCGAAATCGCCTGGACGGTAATCCCGGTTTTCATTCTGCTGGCCATCGCCGTGCCGTCGCTCGGCCTGCTGGCTGACCAGTACAAGCCCGCGCCGAAGGATGCAGTGACCGTGAAGGTCACCGGCTATCAGTGGTACTGGGGCTATGAATATCCCGATGCGGGCATTGCAGAGTTCGTTTCCAACATGCTGCCGCCCGAAAAGGCGCTTGCCAATGGCGAGCCAAACCAGCTGGCCGTGGACAATCGTCTGGTCCTGCCCGCCGGGCGTCCGGTCAAGCTCATCATCACCGGGTCCGATGTCATCCACAGCTTCGCGGTGCCGTCGCTCTGGGTCAAGATGGATGCCGTCCCCGGCCGTCTGAACGAAAAGAGCTTCACGATCGACAAGCCCGGCGTCTATTATGGGCAATGCTCGGAGCTGTGCGGCGCGCGGCACGGGTTCATGCCGATCGCGATCGAGGCGCTGCCGCCCGCGCAATTCGACCAGTGGGTGCTTTCGCAGGGCGGAAAGCTGCCCGGTGCGGCGGCACCTGCCGCTGCCGCCGAAGCCACGCCTGCCGCCGCCGCGCCGAAGGTGGCCGCCAAGAGCGCGCCCGTCGCGCCCGCCAAGATTTGATTTGAAGGGGTCAGACTGTCATGACAACCATCACCGCAACCCCAGATGACTTCTCCGGCGCGCATGCCCACCACGACGATCATGCCGATCACAAGCCCGGCTTCTTCGCCCGCTGGTTCATGTCGACCAACCACAAGGATATCGGCACGCTCTATCTGATCTTCGCGATCGTCGCGGGGATCATCGGCGGTGCCATTTCCGGCCTGATGCGCGCGGAACTCGCGCAGCCCGGCGTGCAGTATCTGCAAGGCTGGGCCAGCATGATGATGGGCAGCGAGGCGAACCTCGACCAGGCCTATCACCTCTGGAACGTCCTCATCACCGCGCACGGCCTCATCATGGTATTCTTCATGGTGATGCCCGCGATGATCGGCGGTTTCGGCAACTGGTTCGTGCCGATCATGATCGGCGCGCCGGACATGGCCTTTCCGCGCATGAATAATATCAGCTTCTGGCTGCTGATCCCCGCTTTCCTGCTGCTGCTCGGCTCGACGTTCGTGCCCGGCGGCACGGGGCTCGGCGCGGGCACGGGCTGGACAGTCTATGCGCCGCTCTCGACCAGCGGTTCGGCCGGTCCGGCAGTCGATCTTGCGATCCTGTCGCTGCATATCGCCGGTGCCAGCTCGATCCTGGGCGCGATCAACTTCATCACCACCATCTTCAACATGCGCGCGCCGGGCATGACCCTGCACAAGATGCCGCTGTTCGTCTGGTCGGTGCTGGTCACCGCGTTCCTTCTGCTGCTGGCGCTGCCGGTGCTGGCCGCCGCCATCACGATGCTGCTGACCGACCGCAACTTCGGCACCACTTTCTATGATGCGGCGGGTGGCGGCGATCCGGTGCTCTACCAGCATCTGTTCTGGTTCTTCGGCCATCCCGAAGTGTACATCATGATCCTGCCGGGCTTCGGCATCGTCAGCCAGATCGTCTCGACTTTCAGCCGCAAGCCGGTGTTCGGTTATCTCGGCATGGCCTATGCGATGGTGGCGATCGGTGCCGTCGGTTTCGTCGTCTGGGCGCATCACATGTTCACCACGGGCATGTCGGTAAACGTCAAGATGTACTTCACCGCCGCCACGATGGTGATTGCAGTGCCGACCGGCATCAAGATCTTCTCGTGGATCGCGACCATGTGGGGCGGCTCGATGAGCTTCAAGACACCGATGGTCTGGGCGCTGGGCTTTATCTTCATGTTCACGGTCGGCGGTGTGACCGGCGTGGTGCTGGCCAACGGTGGCGTCGATGACGTGATGCACGACACTTATTACGTCGTCGCCCACTTCCACTATGTGCTCTCGCTGGGTGCGGTGTTCGGTCTCTTCGCCGGTTTCTATTACTGGTTCCCGAAGATGAGCGGCAAGATGTACAACGAGTTTCTCGGCCAGGTGCACTTCTGGGTGTTCTTCATCGGCGTGAACGTGCTGTTCTTCCCGATGCACTTCCTTGGCCTGTCGGGCATGCCGCGCCGCTATCCCGATTATCCCGAAGCCTATGCCTATTGGAACAAGGTGGCCAGCCATGGCTATGAAATCATGGCCGTCGGCATGGGCGTATTCTTCATCAACCTCATCTGGTCGCTGGCCGCCGGAAAGAAGGCAGCCGACAATCCCTGGGGCGAAGGCGCGACGACGCTGGAATGGACTCTGTCCAGCCCGCCGCCCTTCCATCAGTTCGAAACGCTGCCCGTCATCGACTGATTTCGGAAGGCTCTGAAGCGATAGCGATGCCCCGGTACGTTGCCGGGGCATCCTCCTTCCGGGTGGCGTCCCCGGACATATCCCGGCCCCGGTGGTCGGGATGACGCAATTGAGGATTATATGGCCAGTTCGCCGATCGACATGACCAGCATCGCGGCTTCGCAGCCCGTCGCCACCGTGCCTGCGCATTGGCGGGATTTTCTCGCGCTCACCAAGCCGCGGGTGATGACGCTGGTCGTGTTCACCGCGCTGTGCGGGCTGCTGGCGGCACCGGGCACCATCCACCCGGTGATCGCCTTTACCGCCATATTGTGCATTGCGGTCGCCGCGGGCGCGGCCGGGGCGCTTAATCAGTGGTACGAAGCCGACATCGACGGCATGATGAAGCGTACCGCGAAGCGCCCTCTGCCGGCCGGGCGCATGGATCGTCAGTCGGCGCTGCACTTCGGCGTCGGCCTGTCGTTTTTCTCGGTGGTTCTGATGGGCCTGGCGACCAACTGGTTTGCCGCCGCCATCCTTGCAGGATCCATCCTGTTCTACGTCGTCATCTACACCGCGTGGCTCAAGCCGCGCACCGCGCAGAACATCGTCATCGGTGGCGCGGCGGGGGCTTTCCCGCCGGTCATAGGCTGGGCGGCGGTGACGGGCGACGTGACTGCGTTGCCGATCGCCCTGTTCATGCTCATCTTCTTCTGGACGCCGCCGCATTTCTGGGCGCTCGCGCTGTTCGTGAAGCTCGATTACGCCAATGCGGGCATACCGATGCTGCCGGTGGTGTCCGGCGAAGTGGCGACGCGGCGGCAGATATGGTTCTACACCGCCATCATGGCTGTGGCCGCCATGGCACCGGTGCTGCTGCGCCTGACCGGCCCAGTCTATGGAACGGTGGCGTTCGTGTGCACCGCGATCTTCGCGGCCATGGCCTTTCAGGTCGGGCATCGTCGCGAGAGCGATCCGGCAAGGATGCTGCCCGAAAAGCGCCTGTTCAAGTTTTCCATCCTCTATCTGTTCCTGGTGTTCGGCGCGCTGGTGGTCGATCGCTGGTTGTTCGCATGACGCCCGACGAACAGAAGGAAGTGCGCGCCCGGCAGAAGTCCCGAGCCATCGTGACCGGGATCATTCTGGGCGGGCTGGTTATACTGTTCTATGCGATCACCATCGCGAAACTGGGTGCAAGCTGATGGCGACCGCGCCCGACCCGCGCCTCGCGACGCGCAACCGCCGGACGATGGGCATCATGCTGCTCGTTGCGGCGGCCATGCTCGGGCTGGGTTTCGCGTCCGTGCCGCTCTATCGCCTGTTCTGCCAGGTCACCGGTTTCGGCGGCACGACGCAGCGCGCCGACAGCATGGATGGAATCACTGCAGCGGCGGGCCACAGCCTGTCGATCCGCTTCGACTCCAACGTGTCGCCGGGCCTGCCGTGGACTTTCTATCCCGAACGCAAGACCGACACGGTGACCGTAGGCGCCCGCGACATGCAGGTGTTCGTGGCCAAGAATCTCTCGGACAAGCCCATCACCGGGACGGCGACGTTCAATGTCACGCCGACTCAGTCGGGCGCCTATTTCACGAAGATTCAGTGCTTCTGCTTCACCCAGCAGACGCTCCAGCCCGGAGAGGAAGTCCGCATGCCGGTCCTCTATTATGTGGACCCGAAGATTCTGGACGATCCGGACAACAAGGATGTGCAGGAAATAACCTTGAGCTACACCTTCTACCCGGTTGAGAACGGGAAAAAGCCAAGCTAAGGGATTTGCAACCGCCCATTGCCGTCAAGGCCGCAAGCAACAGGGAAGTCGATACAATGGCAGGCGCCAAGAACCACGATTATCATATCCTTCCGCCCGACATCGTGCCGTTCCTCGGCTCCATGTCCGCCTTGGTCATGGCGTTCGGCGGCGTAGCCTGGCTGCATCCGGATTCGATGCCGGCCCATGGCGGCTGGATATTCTTCGCGGGCCTCGCGGGCGTTCTCTACACCATGTACAGCTGGTGGTCGAAGGTGATCGCCGAAGCGCATGCAGGCGATCATACGCCGGTGGTTCAGCTGCATCTGCGTTACGGCATGATCCTGTTCATCGCGTCCGAAGTGATGTTCTTCGTGGGCTGGTTCTGGGCCTTCTTCGACTTTTCGCTGTTCCCCTCGACCTTGCCGCCGATCGACGGCCTTTTCCCGTCCAAGGGTGTCGAAGTATTGAACGCCTTCGAACTGCCGTTGCTCAACACGCTTATCCTGCTGTGCTCGGGAACGACGGTCACTTGGGCGCATCACGCGCTCATCCATGGCGATCGCGAAGGGCTGAAGAAAGGTCTGTGGGCGACCATCCTGCTCGGCGCGCTGTTCTCGTGCATTCAGGCCTATGAATATGCCCATGCCCCGTTCGAATTTGGCGGCACCCCGTACAGCTCGGGCTTTTACATGGCGACGGGTTTCCACGGCTTCCACGTGCTGGTCGGCACGATCTTCCTGATCGTCTGCCTCATCCGGGCCTACAAGGGTGACTTCACCCCGCGGCAGCATTTCGGGTTCGAAGCGGCCGCCTGGTACTGGCATTTCGTCGACGTGGTGTGGCTGTTCCTGTTTGTCGCCGTCTATGTTTGGGGCGGCTGGGGCGCGCCGGTTCACGCAGGTTAGGCCGGGGATCGGGGCCGGTCCGTGCGCAAAGACGAATGGCATCTGGCCCAGATCAACATAGGGCGTCTCGTTGCGCCACATGATGATCCGCGCGTCGCGGGTTTTTTCGACGCGCTGGATCGCATCAATGCTCTGGCGGAGGCGTCGTCGGGCTTTGTGTGGCGGCTGCAAAGCGACAGCGGCAATGCGACGGACATTGCAGTGGCACCCGATCCGCTGTTCATCATCAATATGTCTGTCTGGCAGGATGCCGAAAGCCTGTTCGGCTTCGTCTACCGCAGCGCGCACACCGAAATCATGGCGCAGCGCAAAAACTATTTCGAACGCTTCCCGACGGCCTATCAGGCGCTGTGGTGGATACGGGCGGGCGAACTGCCGACCGTCAACGATGGCTTGTCACGCTTGTGGATGCTCGATCGTTTCGGGCCGGGGCCGGATGCGTTCACTTTCAAGCAGCGGTATCCGCACCCCGGTCAGCCCGGCCCGCCGCGCGATCATGATCCTGATCCCTGGTGCATGGGGCGTGCCTGACCTACGCAGCGTACCGCGCGCATGATCCGTCGGCTGCCCCCGGTGGCGACGATCCTCGTGCTGTTGGCCGTGGCGCTGATGATCGGCCTCGGCTTCTGGCAATTGCAGCGAAAGGCGGAGAAGGCCGCCGCCATCGCTGTCCTGCGCGCCAATCCCGCAAAGCCGCCCGTCGCCTTTCCGGCTTTGCCTCCGGTCGATCCCGATCTCATGTTCCGGCAGTCGACCGTCAATTGCCTGCGCGTCACCGGTTGGCAGCGTGAGGCAGGTCGCGCGGCGGATGGCAGCACCGGCTATCGCCTGATCGCCTCGTGCGCGACGGGCGCCGAGGGGCCGGGGGTGCTCGTCAATATCGGCGTGTCGCCCCGCGCGGAGGGCGTGCCCGAATGGTCCGGCGGGCAAATAGGGGGCTGGATATCCCAGGAACCGGACCACCGTCCGCTGCTGTCCCGCCTGCTTTCCGAAGCGCCGCCCTTGCGTCCCATGCTGATCGCGCGACAGCCCGCAGCGGGCTTGAAGGCGGCGACGCCACCCGATGTCGACGCCATAGCCGACAACCATCTCGCTTATGCCGTCCAGTGGTTCCTGTTCGCGGGCGTCGCCTTGCTGATCTACGCCATTGCCGTTCGCAAGCGGCTTCGCCCGCCCGATCCGTCCTAAATTCCCATCTGTCCTAAATCCTTGCCCTTGGAGCCTGCGCCCGCTACCGACCCTGCCATCATGCATTATGTCAGCACCAGGGGGCGCGCTGCGGCGCTGGGTTTTGAAGATGTGACGCTGGCGGGGCTGGCGTCCGATGGCGGTCTTTATGTGCCGGAGGCATGGCCGCAGTTTTCGGCCGCGGATATCGCCGGGCTTGCCGGCCTGTCCTATGTCGAAACCGCCGTCCGGGTGATGCGTCCCTTTGTCGCCGGGTCGCTGACGGAAGATGAGTTGCGGGACCTGTGCACCACGGCTTACGGCCGCTTCAGCCACCAGGCGATCACGCCGCTGGTACAGCTCGATCATCGCCATTGGCTGCTGGAGCTGTTCCATGGTCCGACTCTGGCGTTCAAGGATGTCGCGCTGCAACTGCTCGGGCAATTGTTCGAGCGGTTTCTGGCCCGCCGGGACGATCATCTGACGATTGTCGGCGCGACATCGGGCGATACCGGGTCCGCCGCCATCGATGCCGTGGCCGGGCGCGACAAGGTCGATATCTTCATGCTGCATCCCGACGGCCGGGTATCGGATGTGCAGCGGCGGCAGATGACGACAGTGCGCGCGCCCAACGTGCACAACATCGCCATTGCAGGCAGCTTCGACGATGCGCAGGCGCTGGTGAAGCGCATGTTCAACGATGCGGATTTCTCCGCCCGGTTCAATCTCTCGGCCGTGAACAGCATCAACTGGGCGCGGTTGATGGCGCAGATCGTCTATTATTTCTATGCAGCCGTCCGCCTTGGCGCGCCGGATCGCCCCGTTGCCTTCTCCGTCCCGACCGGCAATTTCGGGGATGTGTTCGCGGGCTATGCGGCCGCGAAAATGGGTCTGCCGGTTGCCCGGCTGATCGTCGCCACCAATGTGAATGACATCCTGCACCGCGCGCTGTCCGATGGCGACTATAGCCAGGGCACCGTGGTGCCGACCGCGACGCCGAGCATGGACATTCAGGTCAGCTCCAATTTCGAGCGGTTGCTGTTCGATGCAGGCGGGCGCGATGGCGCTGCGCTGGCCACGCAGATGGCCGGTTTCGAAAGCAGCAAGGCGATGCGTCTCACCAATGCGCAGCGCGAAGGGGCGGCCGCCCTGTTCCGCTCCGCGCGGGTGGATGCCGACGGCATGGCGCTGGCGATGCGCTGGGCGCATGAGGCGGCCGGGCAGGTGCTCGATCCGCATAGTGCCATCGGCCTGTCCGCGGCGCGCGCCGATGACCTTGATCCCGCCGTTCCAGTCGTCACGCTGGCGACCGCCCATCCCGCGAAGTTCCGCGATGCGGTGGAGCGGGCGACGGGCATTCGCCCCGGATTGCCCGCCCGTGTCGGCAGCCTGTTCGAGCGGGAAGAAGCCTATGACCGGTTGCCTGCCACGTTCGAGGCGGTGACCGCCTATGTCGCGGACCGCGCGACCCCCCGGGCATGACGCTCCATACATTCGTTGGAGAGCCTTGGTCCGATTACGGGCTGATCGATTGCGGCCAGGGTCGCAAACTGGAACGCTATGGACCCTATCGCTTCATCCGGCCGGAACCGCAGGCGATGTGGGCACCGGCCAATGCCGACTGGGATGCCGACGCAGAGTTTGTTCCGGGATCGGACGATGAAGGCGGCGGCCGCTGGTTCTACGAACGGCCCGTGCCCAAAGAGGGCTGGCCGCTGACCTGGGATGACGTCACCTTTCAGGCGAGCTGCACGCCCTTTCGCCATCTCGGCTTCTTCCCGGACATGGCCCCGGTCTGGACCTGGATGCGCGCGCGGATCGCCGATCGGCCCGAGGCGCAGATCATGAACCTGTTCGGCTATACCGGTGTCGGTACGCTGGCGATGGCGGCATCGGGCGCACAGCTGGTCCATGTGGACGCATCGAAGAAATCAGTCGCCGCGGGGCGCGTGAATGCCGAACTCTCGGGCCTGCACGATCGGCCGATCCGGTGGATTGTCGACGATGCCGCCAAGTTTACGGCGCGCGAAGTGCGGCGTGGACGGCGCTATGATGGCATATTGCTCGATCCCCCCAAATATGGGCGCGGGCCGGATGGCGAAGTCTGGCGGCTGGAGGAGGATCTGCCCCGGCTGATCGCCGATTGTCGGCAATTGCTCGATACGGATAGCCGTTTCCTGTTCCTGACCGTCTATGCCGTGCGCATGTCCGCGCTGGCCATCGGCGAATTGCTGCGTCAGACCTTTGCCGACCTGCCCGGCACGGTCGAGGCAGGCGAGTTGGCGGTGCGCGAAGAAGCGCGCGGCATCGCTTTGCCTACGGCCATCTGGGCGCGCTGGTCGCGCTAGGGAGGCTACTCCCGCCCCGCCCGCATCGCGGCACCGGCAGCGAAGGGGGTGATGCCCACCAGCACGAGCGCACAGGCGGCCAGCAGCTTCAGTGCGCTACCGCTCTGGTCGTCCAGCGATCCCGCGCCGAAGATCAGCAGCGGGATCGCGAGCGGTAGCGCCAACAGACCCGCCAGGGCACCGCTCGACCGCAGGCTCGCCGTCAGTGCGCTGACCATGAGACCCAGCGCCGCGAGCGCCGGTGTGCCGATCAGCAGGCCCAGTTCGAGCGTGATGATCGTCGGCCCGTTCAGCTTGAGCAGAGCGGCGGCAGGCAGCACCGCCAGCATCAGCGGCGGCCCGAAACCCAGCCAGTGGGCGATCAGCTTGGCGATCGCGATCGCCTCGTCGCTCAGGCCGCGCAAGACCAGCTGGTCGAGGACGCCGCTGTCCCGATCCGGCGCGATCAGCCGATCGACCGGAAGCAGGCTGGCGAGCAATGCGGCGATCCACAGCATGCCGCCACCCGCGCGGGAGAGCAGCGCCGCATCCGGGCCAACGGCGAAGGGGAACAGTGCGGCCACGAGCAGCAGGAAAGCAACCGGCAGCCATATGCCGCCACTGCGCCATGCCATCGCGGCATCGCGCCGCACGAGGGCGAGAAGACGCGTCACGCAGCGTCGGCTTCGGCGTCGGGCACATAGAGGCCGATGTCGATGTCGCGCGCCCGGGGCAGCGGCAGTGGCTGATGCGAGGCCGCCAGGATGATCCCGCCCTGGTCCAGATGGCGCGCCATCACCTTATCCAAAAGGCCAAGGGACAGGGTATCGAGGCCGTTGGCAGGCTCGTCCAGCAGCCAGATCGGCGCGCCACTCGCCATCACGCGTGCCAGGACCGCGCGTTTGCGCTGGCCGGTGGAGAGCATCCGCACGGGCACATCGGCGAGCGACGCAAGGCGCAGCGCCGCCATCGCCCCATGCAATTGGTCGTCGGGTTGACCGTCGAGCTTCGTCCAGAACGCAAGCGCCCCTGCCAGCGAGGCCTGCATGTCAAGCGCCAGCATTTCATCGGCCAGAGCCATTGCGCCATGGCGCTCCACCGTTCCGGCATAAACCGGCAGCAGCCCGGCCACAGCGCGGATCAGGCTGGACTTGCCGGTGCCGTTGGGACCGCGCAGGACCACACTGTCACCTGCCCGAAGGTCCAGATCGATGCCAGTGAGCAGCATGCGCCCGCCGCGCACGCACGCCACGCCCGACAGCGTAAGCCGCGCATCGCTCATGCCGCTACCATCGCCTCCAGCGCATGCATGTCGTCATCCGACAGGCCGAAATGATGACCGACCTCATGCACCACGACATGCGCGACGAGGGATTCCAGGCTGACGCCGGTCTCCACCCATTCATCCAGCAAGGGGCGGCGATAGAGGTGAATGGTGGGCGGCAGATCCCCGGTCTGCGGTGCTTCGCCGATCGGACGGCCGGAATACAGGCCGGTCAGCGCGAAAGGATCTTCGATGTCCATTTCGGCAAGCACGGCGTCATCGGCAAAATCCTCGACGAACAGCACGACATTCTGCACATGCGCCGCGAAGGGATCGGGGAGGCGGGAAAGGACATCCAGGGCAATCAACTCGATCCGCGCCGCATCGGGCGCGACGTTCCCCTGTTGACCTTGATCCGCCATTGCTGCGACATAGGACAGTCTTCCGGTCAACGCCAGCGATGCCGTCGACCGCTTCCACAGGTGATGTCACGATGATCGAAAAACTTGACGATAGTGCGCGCGCCGTCGCGCTCAACGCTTTGCCGGAATGGTCCGCCGTGGCCGAACCGGATGGGATAGCCCGCACGTTCTCCTTCGCCAATTTCATCGATGCCTTCGGTTTCATGAGCCGCGTCGCGCTGCTCGCCGAAAAGGCCGATCATCATCCCGAATGGTCGAACGTTTATAATCGGGTGCACATCACCCTGACCACGCATGATGCCGGTGGCCTTTCGCAGCGGGACATCGATCTGGCGGGGCAGATCGACGCGCTGCTTACGGCTTAGGCGTGTCCGCTTTGGCGGGGCTGGTCCACAGCGGTTCGAAAGCCGTGCCTGTCATCAACAGAGCGGAAGAGGGATAGCCTGCCGCGTCGGCCTTCTGCGCGGTGTCGATTGCCATTTCCACGGCGATTTTGCGCGTCGCGAAGGGGCCGTAATAGCGGTTGTCCAGATTGATCTTCCAGGCACCATCATGCTGGATGACGATGTAGCGGGCAGGGGGCAGGGACATCGGGGCACCTTCATCATTACTGCGGTAAAGGTGGTGCCGCATTTCGGGATGGCAAGAGGCAGCGACGGTCAGCCGAGCACGTCCATCTTCGTGTTGTAGTGATGCCAGGCCATTATTGCCGCCGCGCCGCGATGTGGACGCCAGCGTTCGGCGACGGCGCGCACGGCCTTTTCGGAGGGACGCTCGGGCCAGCCCAATATCCGGCCGACCTCGATTTGCACGGCAAGATCACCTGCGGGCCAGATGTCGGGCCGTCCCTCCGCGAACAGCAGATAGATTTCGGCGGACCAGCGGCCGATCCCCTTCACCAGCACCAGCTTGGCGATCGCCGCCTCGTCATCGTGGGGCAGGGCATGCAGATCGAGTGTCCCGTCAAGCACCATTTCCGCAAGGCTGCGGGCATAGCCCTGTTTCTGGCGTGACAGGCCGCACGCGCGCAACGTATCGAAATCGCGGGCGATCAGAGCATCGGCTGCGCAGCCAGTGCCTAGCTCGGCTTCCAGCCTGTTCCAGACCGACGTCGCAGCAGCCACGCTCACCTGCTGCCCCACGATCGTCCGCAACAATGTTTCGTAGCCCGGCTGGCGGATGCGGACGGGGGGATAGCCGACCCGCGCGATCGCGGCGGCGAACCCCGGCTCGATCACCGCGATCGCATCCAGGCTGTCGCGAAGCTGCTCTGCCGTCGTTACCATCTGCGTTCCATTCCGTAACGGCGTGAAAGGCCTAACCTTGCGCGTATCGCTTGATTTTTGCCGCCCGAGCCGCAATAGCCCGGCCAGCAATCTGGGAGAGCGTATATGCCGAAGCTGATCGTGGTCAACCGCGCGGGCGAAGAGACAGAAGTAGAGGGCGATGCCGGCCTGTCTGTGATGGAAGTGATCCGCGACAACGGCTTCGATGAACTGCTGGCGCTGTGCGGTGGATGCTGTTCCTGTGCGACCTGCCATGTCTATGCGGACGAAGACTTCGCCGATCGCCTTCCTGCCGTCAGCGCCGATGAAGACGATCTGCTCGACAGTTCCGACCACCGGCGGGACAACAGCCGCCTGTCTTGCCAGATCGTGATGACCGATGCCCTTGACGGCCTGAGAGTGACGATCGCGCCTGAGGATTGAGCGCGGGCTATTGCCCGCTCTGTTGTGGACAACCAGCAAAAAGCCCGCCTGCGATTATGCAGGCGGGCTTTTGTGATTACGCAATGATGGAAGGATCAGCCGTCGTAATCCCCACCGATGTTCTGGTTGCGCGGCGGCGCAGCGGCAGTGAGCCGCAACGCTTCGGCCGACTGCGCCAGCGATCCGATTTCGTCAGGCGTGTCATCGTCGTCGATCTGCACTTTCTGAAGGCTGCTCAGCAGCGAATCGTGCAGTTCCTCCGGCAGGACTGTCTCCTCGGCAATTTCGCGCAGAGCGACTACGGGATTCTTGTCGCGGTCGCGGTCCACCGTCAGTTCGGCACCGCCGGATATTTCACGGGCGCGCTGAGCAGCAAGCAGTACCAGGTCGAACCGGTTGGTAACCTTGTCGACGCAATCTTCGACAGTAACGCGGGCCATCGGGCCTCCTGAATTGTTGACTATGGCGGAAAGGTGAAACCGCTAGCAGCGGCGGACGTATGTGTCAATGAAACCGGCGGGTACGGGGATGGCAAGGGTATGGCCAGCATGCTGCAAACGGGGCATGAGAGCATGATGGTCGAAAGGGCACTTCCCTCTGATGCCGACGCGCGGCCGTTGGCGGCGACGGCCTCTGGTGCCGACGGCATAGACCATGTGCTGGACGGCAACAGTTTGCGCGTTCTGGAGGACGGAGACGCGATCCAGGCTGCGCTGGTGGCGTTGATCGATGGCGCCAGCATCAGCCTGAAACTCTGTTATTACATCTTCGAAAGCGACCACAGCGGGACTATGATCCGTGATCGCTTGATCGCTGCAAGAGCGCGCGGCGTGACCGTGACGCTGATCGTCGATGCATTTGGTGGGGCAAGTGCAAGTCCGGGCTTTTTCGATCCGCTGGTGGCGGCGGGTGCGCGCTTCAGCTGGTTCGGTGCGCGCCGATCCACGCGTTATCTGATCCGCAATCACCAAAAGCTCGCGATTGCCGATGATGAACGGCTTCTCATGGGCGGGTTCAATGTGGGCGATGCCTATTTCGGTGGACCGCCGGAAATGGTCTGGCGCGACCTTGGTCTTTTGATCGAAGGACCGAACGTTGTGCCCATGGTACGCTGGTTCCGCCAGTTGTGGCGCTGGACGGCCAGCCGCAAGCAGAGCTTCCGCCAGTTGCGTGGCATGGTGCGCCGCTGGCGGTTGCCGCCCGGCACAGCGCCGGAGGCCGCCTTGCAATGGTTGATCGGTGGCCCGACGCGGCGGCTCAGCCCCTGGGCGCAGGTGGTCAAGCACGACATTGAGACGGGGCGACGCATCGACATGATCGCCGCTTATTTTTCGCCTGGGCAGGGCATGCTCCGTCGGCTGAGGCGGCTGGCACGACGCGATGGAGCGCGGATCATCCTGCCTGCCAAGTCGGACAATGGCGCAACCATCGCCGCCTCGCGTCTGCTCTACGGTCCGCTGCTCAAGCGCGGTGTTGCGATCTACGAATATCAACCATGCAAGCTGCATATGAAACTGATCGTGATCGACGACGCCGTGTACATCGGGTCGGCTAATTTCGACATGCGCAGCCTGTTCCTCAATCTGGAACTGATGCTGCGAATCGCCGACGCGGGCTTTGCGCGCGATGTGCGGGCGATGATCGACCGGCGGCAGGCGGAAAGCGAAGCCATTACACCGGCCGTCCATGCCGCCCGCCGCGGTCCGCTGACTCTGCTGAAAGGCTGGATCAGCTACCTGCTGGTTGGCGTGCTGGACTACACCGTGACACGCCGCCTCAATTTCCGTGATCCGAACGCGGACTGAACTGTGCAGCCGTTTTCCTGCGAAAGCAGGAATCCAGAGTTGTAGGGGTCATATCTGCCGCTTTGGACTCCTGCTTTCGCAGGAGAACAAGGTGCCATTTACTCCGCCGCCACCGCCGTTTCCGCATCGCTCAGCGGATGGGGCAGGCGCGTGAGCATTTCCTTGGGGCACACTTGCCAGAAATGGCCGCGCCAGCGATCCCAGTCGTCGAGCACGGTATGTGCCCAGCGACTGTCGGTGCGCACTGCATGTTCGGCGATCAGCGCCTTCAGCACCGCTTCCCAATGCGCGCTGTCGAGCCGCTGCCAAACGATGCTTTCCGGGTTGGCCCGCGCGGGGAAGCTGGCATCCTCGTCTAGGATAAAGGCCATACCACCGGTCATGCCCGCACCGAAATTGGCGCCGGTCCGGCCAAGGATAACCGCCGTGCCGCCGGTCATATATTCGCAGCCATTGGCACCGCAGCCCTCGACAACGACCTGCGCGCCCGAATTGCGGACGGCAAAACGTTCGCCCGCCTGGCCCGCCGCGAACAGCTTGCCCGCCGTAGCGCCATAGAGCACGGTGTTGCCGATGATCGTATTGTCCTTCGTCACCAGCGGGGAACTGACCATCGGCCGCACCGCGATGATGCCGCCCGAGAGGCCCTTGCCGACATAGTCGTTCGCGTCGCCGAACACTTCGAGCGTGATGCCCTTGCACAGGAACGCGCCGAGCGATTGCCCGGCGGACCCGCGCAGGCGCACGGTCAGATGCCCGTCGTTGAGGGCCGTCATGCCGAACTTGCTGGTGACTTCCGACGACAGGCGCGTGCCGACGGCGCGATGCGTGTTGCGCACCGTATAGGTCAGCTGCATTTTCTCGCCCCGTTCGAACACGGCCTTGGCATCGCGCAGCATTTGCGCGTCCAGGCTTTCGGGCACTTCGTTGCGGAAAGTGGACAGGCTGAACCGGCGTTCCTGGTCGCTGGCATCCACCTTGGCGAGGATGGGGTTGAGGTCCAGATCGTCGAGATGGTCCGCGCCGCGGCTCACCTGCTTCAGCAATTCAGTGCGCCCGATGACCTCATCCAGACTGCGGAAGCCGAGCCGCGCCAGGATTTCGCGCACTTCCTCAGCGATGAAAGTCATCAGGTTGATGACTTTTTCCGGCGTCCCGGTGAACTTGGCCCGCAGCCGCTCGTCCTGCACGCACACACCCACGGGACAGGTGTTGCTGTGGCATTGCCGCACCATGATGCAGCCCATGGCGACCAGCGACAGAGTGCCGATACCGAACTCTTCCGCGCCCAGGATCGCGGCGATCACGACATCCCGGCCGGTCTTGAGGCCGCCATCGGTGCGCAGGCGAACGCGATGGCGCAGGCCGTTGAGCGTCAGCACCTGATTGGCTTCGGACAGGCCCATTTCCCATGGCGTACCGGCATATTTGATGCTGGTCTGCGGCGATGCCCCTGTACCACCGACATGCCCCGCGATCAGGATCACGTCGGCATGCGCTTTGGCCACACCCGCAGCGACCGTGCCGATGCCTGCCTGACTCACCAGCTTTACGCAGACACGCGCGCGTGGATTGATCTGCTTCAGATCGTAGATAAGCTGCGCCAGATCCTCGATTGAATAGATGTCGTGATGCGGCGGTGGTGAGATCAGCATGACACCGGGGGTCGAATGGCGCAGCTTCGCAATGAACTCCGTCACCTTGAAACCGGGCAACTGACCGCCTTCGCCGGGCTTGGCGCCCTGTGCGACCTTGATCTCCAGCTCTTCGGCGGCGCCCAGATATTCGGCATGTACGCCGAAGCGGCCCGATGCGATCTGCTTGATGACCGAATTGGCGTTGTCGCCGTTCTGATAGGGCTTGAAGCGATTGGCATCCTCGCCGCCCTCGCCGCTCACTGCCTTGGCGCCGATGCGGTTCATGGCGATCGCCAGTGTCTCGTGCGCTTCGGGCGAGAGGGCACCCAGCGACATGCCCGGTGTCACGAACCGCTTGCGGATTTCGGTGGTCGCTTCGACCTCGTCAATCGCAACGGCTTCGCGCGCGAAGTTGAACTCCAGCAGATCGCGCAGATAGACCGGGGGCAAATCCCGCACGCCGCGTGAGAATTGCAAATAGCTGGAATAGCTGTCGGTCGCGACGGCCGTCTGCAACAGATGCATGAGCTGCGCGGAATAAGCGTGGCTCTCGCCGCCGTTGCGCTGGCGATAGAAGCCACCGATCGGCAGCTTCACGATGCTGGCATCGAACGCCGCCTCATGCCGCAGAATGGCGTTATAGTGGAGCGAGGCATAGCCTTCGCCCGAGATCTTCGTCGGCATGCCGGGGAACAGATCGTTCACCAGCGCGCGGGAAAGGCCGACTGCCTCGAAATTATAGCCGCCGCGATAGGAACTGATGACGGCGATGCCCATTTTCGACATGATCTTGAGCAGCCCTTCGCAGACTGCGGTGCGATAGCGATCCAGCGCCTCGTCCAGACTGATGCCGTCGAAGAGACCGCGCGCATGGCGATCGGCAATGCTTGCTTCGGCGAGATAAGCGTTCACCGTCGTCGCGCCGACGCCGATCAGCACCGCGAAATAATGCGTGTCGAGGCATTCCGCCGCGCGCACGTTGATCGACGCGTAAGACCGCAATCCCTTGCGCACCAGATGCGTATGCACGGCCGCGGCCGCCAGCACCATGGCAATGCCGACACGTTCCCCGCACACGCCTTCATCGGTCAGGAACAGCTCGGTGCGCCCTTCGCGCACGGCCTGTTCCGCTTCCTCGCGAATGCGGGCGATCGCCGCGCGCAGATTTTCCTGCCCGCCGTCGGCCGGGAAAGTGCAGTCGATTTCGGCAACGGCAGCACCGAAATGTGCTTTCAGCTGCGTCCACGCGCCGCATGTCAGCACCGGCGAATCCAGCACCAGCACGCGTCCCTGCTGGGCGTCATCCTCCAATATGTTGGCCAGGTTCGCAAAGCGGGTTTTCAGGCTCATGACATGCCGTTCCCGCAGCGGATCGATCGGCGGGTTCGTCACCTGGCTGAAGTTCTGGCGGAAAAAGTGGCTGATCGTGCGCGGCTTGTCCGAAATGACGGCCAGCGGCGTATCGTCCCCCATCGAGCCGATCGCTTCCTTCGCATCTTCGACCATCGGCGCCAGGATCAGCTCCAGATCCTCCAGCGTCATGTTCGCCGCGACCTGACGCCGTGTCAGTTCCGCCTTGTCCCAGGCGGGCAGCGCATCCGGTGCCGGGGCGGGCAGATCCTGCGCGAACAGGAAGTCTTTCACATAATCGGCATAAGGGCGTTCGGACGCGATCCGGTCCTTGATCTGGCGGTCATCGTACAGTTCGCCCTCGGCCAGATCGACGGCGATCATTTCGCCCGGACCGAGCCGTCCTTTGCGCAGCACCATCGTTTCGGGCACGACGACCATGCCGGTTTCCGATCCGACCACGAGCAGGTTATCCGATGTGAGCGTGTAGCGCAGCGGACGGAGCGCGTTGCGATCGACCCCGGCCACAACCCAGCGGCCATCGGTCATCGCAAGCGCGGCGGGGCCGTCCCAAGGTTCCATGACGGACGCCAGATAATTGTACATGTCGAGATGCGCCTGCGGCATGTCGCCCGTGCTGCCCTGCCAGGCTTCGGGAACGAGCATGATCTTGGCCGTCGGCGCATCGCGGCCGGCCCGGCAGATCGCTTCGAATACCGCGTCGAGCGCGGCGGTGTCCGAAGCACCCGCCGGGATCACGGGCTTGATATCCTCCGACTGCTCACCGAACGCGAGGCTCGCCATCTTGATCTCATGGCTCTTCATCCAGTTGCGATTGCCCCGGATGGTGTTGATCTCGCCATTGTGGGCCAAGGTGCGGAACGGCTGAGCGAGCCACCACTGGGGAAATGTGTTGGTCGAATAGCGCTGATGGAAAATCGCGACGCGGCTTTCGAACCGCTCGTCTTGCAGATCCGGATAGAATACGGACAGCGATTCAGCGAGGAACAGGCCCTTGTAGATGATCGACCGGCACGAGAGCGAGCAAACGTAGAAATCGTTGATTTGCGCAGCGATCACTTTCCGCTCGATCCGGCGGCGGATGAGATACAGGTCCTTTTCGAACTCGGTTATCTCCCGTTCCTCGGGCATCGGCCCGGCAATCATGATCTGCTCGATTTCCGGGCGGGTGCGTTGCGCCTTTTCCCCGATGACGGAGACATCGACAGGTACCTGCCGCCAGCCGTAGATCTTGTACCCGGCGTCGATGATTTCGCTTTCGACGATCGAGCGGCACGTTTCCTGAGCCGAAAGATCGGTCCGCGGCAGGAAGATCATGCCCACGGCCAAGCGGTTGGGCAAAGGCTTGTGCCCGCTGTCGGCGATGCAGTCGTCGAAAAAGCGCACCGGCAGGTCGACATGGATGCCCGCGCCATCGCCCGTCTTGCCGTCGGCATCGACAGCGCCGCGATGCCATACGGCCTTTAGCGCATCGATCGCGGAGGCGACGACGCGACGGCTGGGTTTGCCGTCCGTTGCGGCGACAAGGCCGACGCCGCAGGCGTCGCCTTCGAACTCCGGGCGATACATGCCGGTTTCGGCAAGGCGGTGGCGTTCGGCTTCGGTGGCGATCTGGTGCATCATCGTCATTCCTTGTCGCCAGTTGGCGCGGATTGAGGCTTTGGCGGCGGTGGCAGGTGCGCAGTCGCTTCCTTCACCTTCTCCATAATCTTCGGCATGGCCCCGATCATTTCCGGCACGGCTGCCGCCATTTCCTTCATCATTTCGGGATCGGCAAACAGCAGCAGATATTCGCTGGCAAATGCCTTACCCGATGGTGTCGCGAAAAAGGCGTTCATGTCGCCCAATTGCTCCACCGTGAACTTGCGGGCGAAGGCACGCGCCAGACCGCTGCGCACGCGCGGTTCCATCTTCCCCATGATATCGCCCATCTCTGTGGACATCACCCGCGTCATGATCTTCATCCGCTCGTCAAAGGCGGGGTCCTGTGCGCGCGCGACATCGCCCATCGTCTTGCCTTCGCCTTGCGCCTGGCCGACCTGATCGGGCCGCATCCCCATCATCTGCGCCATCATGGCATCCATCATCGCCGGAAACTGATCGCGCATCATGCGGACATAGACGCCATCAGGAACCAGTGCGGCAACGGCCGTCTGTGAGGCCGCGAGTCGCGCCGGATCAACCGGGGCGGGCGTCGTGGTGGGAGCATCCTGCGCCACGGCTGGAAGCGACGGCATCGCGGACAGCAGGGCGATGCCCAAAGCGAGGGATCGCATCATGCCGCCACCCTTCCGTTCCCCTCGGCACTGGCTTTGGCGCGCGCTTTCGCCTTCAGATACCGGTGCATGTGATCGGTCACATCCCGCCCGTCGCGGATCGCCCAGACGACCAGCGATGCGCCGCGCACGATGTCGCCTGCCGCGAATACGCCGTCCATGCTGGTCATCATCGTCTTGTGATCGACACGCAGCGTGCCCCAGCGGGTGACCGACAGTTCGTCCGCGCCGAACATTGTGGGCAGGTCTTCGGGGTCGAACCCCAGCGCCTTGATGACGAGATCGGCCTCAATGCTGTATTCGCTGCCCGGATCGGGTTCCGGCGCGCGGCGGCCCGACGCATCAGGCTGGCCAAGACGCATGCCCGTCACCTTCACGCCCGTTACATGGCCGGTGCCTTCGAACGCGATGGGGGCGGAGAGCCAGACGAACTCCACGCCTTCCTCCTCCGCATTGGCGACTTCGCGCTGCGACCCCGGCATATTCTCCCGGTCACGCCGATAGAGGCATTTGACGGACTTCGCGCCCTGGCGAATGGCAGTGCGGACGCAATCCATCGCCGTGTCGCCGCCACCGATGACAACGACATGCTTGCCTGCTGCATGGAGCGAACCGTCGGTATGTTCGGGAACGTCATCGCCGAAGCTCGCGCGGTTCGACGCCGTCAGGAAATCCAGCGCCTTCACGATGCCTTGCGCGCCCACGCCAGGCGCGCGAATGTCCCGCGCCTTGTAGACTCCGGTGGCGATCAGGATGGCGTCATGCTGCTTTCGCAGATCGGCCATGCTGGCGTCGCGGCCGACCTCGAACCCTTCGTGAAACACGACCCCGCCATCTTTCAGGCGCTGAACCCGACGCATGACGACATCCTTTTCCAGCTTGAAGCCGGGAATGCCGTACGTCAGCAGGCCGCCTGCGCGGTCATGCCGGTCGTAGACATGCACGTCATAGCCCGCCGCGCGGAGATATTCCGCCGTCGTCAGACCCGCAGGACCCGCCCCGATCACGCCGACCGACTGACCGCGCGGCTGGCCCGGGACCAGTGGCTCGACCCAGCCTTCCTTCCAGGCCGTATCGGTGATGAACTTCTCGACGCTGCCGATGGTGACGGCACCATGGCCCGAAAACTCGATCACGCAATTGCCCTCGCACAGGCGATCCTGCGGACAGATGCGCCCGCAGATTTCCGGCATGGTCGAGGTCGCGTTGGACAGTTCATAGGCTTCGCGCAACCGGCCCTCGGCCGTCAGGCGGAGCCAGTCGGGAATGTGATTGTGCAGGGGGCAATGGGTAGAGCAATAAGGCACGCCGCATTGCGAACAGCGCGAGGCCTGTTCCTCCGCATCGGGGACGGGAAAGCTGCTGCTGATTTCCTGGAAATCCGACGCACGCGTACCTGCATCGCGCTTTGGGGGATAAAGCTGTCCCTTGGTGACGAACTTCAGCATCGGCGTATCGGCCATATATCCCTCGCTCAGGCACCATCGGGGCGCATCGCGAGCGACATAATGCCGAAAATCGCCCGAGTCACGCGCTTTTCGGCATTTAAGTCAGGTAAACTGACCTATATCTCGCTGAGAATGAACGAAACGGGCACGGCGCCGTAACATTATTTCAAATAATGTATCCGTTCCGGTCCTATCTCATGATAAGCCATATCACCGCGGCGGTGCCGGCAATGATTCGATACCAGGCGAAGGGTGCGAAGCCATGCTTTGACACGATGCCGACGAACCATTTGATGACGAGCACCGCGACGACGAACGCGACAACGAAGCCTACGCCGATATCGCCCCAGTTTACGCCCCCGGAAAACAGGACGTCGCGCTTCTTTATCAGCTCCAGCGTGGTCGCGCCCAGCATTGTCGGGATTGCAAGAAAGAAACTGAACTCCGCCGCGGTGCGCCGTTCGACCCCGAGCGCCAGCGCCCCCATGATTGTCGCGCCCGACCGACTGACGCCCGGTATCATCGATATGCACTGGATAAAGCCGATGCCGACCACCCGCAGGATCGGAATGTCGGCGATGCCTACGATGGTTGCCGAGCGGATCAGCCGTTCCAGCACCAATATGGCGACGCCGCCCACGATGAGGGCGACGGCCACCGTCATCGGCGACCCCAGCATGACTTCGATCTGATCGTGCAGCAACAGACCGATGACGGCCGCCGGAATGAAGGCGATCACCAGATTGCGCAGGAATCGCCAGGATACCGGATTGCCCTGAACTAGCCCAACGGCGACGGCCCAGAATGTTCGCCAGTACAGAACGACGACGGCCAGGATCGCGCCAAGTTGAATGACGACGTTGAACATCGCCCATTGTTGCGCATCATAGCCCAGCAGTTCGCTCGCCAGAATAAGATGGCCGGTCGATGATACCGGCAGAAATTCGGTCAATCCCTCGACGATGCCAAGCAGGATGACCGTAAGCAGGTCCGTTATCACGGTTCAGCGGTTCCTTTGCAACGGCTGGGAACGGGGCGGCGTAAGGATAAAGCAGGCGCCATCGGCGCGCGTCAGGCCTCTGCCCGTCCGGCGAAGCGGCCATATTTGCGATATTGCACCAGCCATGCGTCGGCAACGGCGGCCATCGGCGTGGGTGCGATGCCGAGATCGGCGAAACCCTGCGAATCGGCGGCGACAACATTGTCGCGCGCCAGCATCTTGAGCTGGTCGCGAGTGATGGGGCCGCCGGGCACCATCGCCAGCGCCGCTGCTGCGGACGCAGGCACCGGAACGAACAACTTGGACCGGCCGATTGCGGTCGCGAGCCAGCGGTTGATCTGTTCCATGCTGAGCACTTCGGGGCCACCCAACTCGTAAGTCTTGCCGCCATGCGTCGCCGGATCGAGCGTGGCGAGGGCAATGGCGCGGGCGACGTCCACCACATAGACGGGTTGAAACTTCGTACCGCCGCTGATGACCGGCACGACCGGGGCGATGCGGATCAACTGGGCAAAGCGATTGAGAAACTGATCCTCCCGCCCGAAGATGATGGATGGACGGATGATCGTCGCACCGGGAAAGGCCGCCAGTACGGCATTTTCGCCTTCGCCCTTGCTGCGCCCGTAAGCGGACTCACTGGCCGCATCGGCCCCGATCGCCGAAACCTGGACAAACGCCTGCGCACCGCTGTCGGCCGCAGCCCTGGCGACCGTTTCCGCGCCCGCGCGCTGCACCGCGTCGAACTTTCCGTTCAATATGCCGACCAGGTTGATGACGGCATAAGCGCCCTCGACGGCGCGGGCGACACTGATGGGTTTGGTGATATCGGCGGACATCAGTTGCGTCTGGCCGAGGCCACCCAGCGGCTTGATCCGCACGGCGTTGCCGGGGTTGCGCTCTGCAATGCGGACGCGGACGCCGCGCGACAGCAGCTCCTGTGCGACATAGCGACCGACAAAGCCGCCGCCGCCGAATATCGTAACCAGCCTGTCCTGCATCATGGATCCCATATTGCAAATGCGAAAGATGTTGTGCCGGATTTCCCCTTGCCTCAGCCGCGCGCGCGAAACAACCGTGGCGCGCGCCGGACAACGCAAAAATATCGCTGGCGGGCGATTGACAGGATAAGGCCGCCCGACTATCCGCCGCTGCCTACCCCGTGCCCAGATGGCGGAATTGGTAGACGCACCAGCTTCAGGTGCTGGCGATCGCAAGGTCGTGGAGGTTCGAGTCCTCTTCTGGGCACCATGAATGCCGGAAACTGTCCGATGCATCCGGCAGCGAAGAGCAGGTCAAGATCAGAGCATGGGGGCGCGCAACCCAGGACGTTGCGCTGCAAATTAGAGCCGGATACGCTACCATGCCTGCCACGCCGCTGACGACCACATATGTTGCAAAGCCCTGGGGGCGTACGGATCTTCCCGAAGGCTTCGGACCTGTTGCCGGACGTGACAGGATCGGTGAGCTGTGGTTCGACGCGCCGCAGGGCAGGGCGCTCCCGCTGCTCGTCAAATATATTTTCACGAGCGAAAAACTGTCGATCCAGGTGCACCCCGATGATGCCCAGGCGAGGGCGAAAGGCCTGCCGGGAGGAAAATCGGAATGCTGGTACATTCTTGATGCACAGCCCGGCGCGACGCTCGGCATCGGCACGGTCCGTCCGCTCGATGACACGGCCTTGCGCGCCGCCGCTCTCGACGGCAGCATCGAAGGTCTGATCGACTGGAAGCCGGTGAAGCCCGGCGATTTCTTCTACATTCCCGCTGGCACCGTCCACGCCATCGGCGCTGGCGTTACCCTCGTCGAGGTTCAGCAGAACAACGACATCACCTATCGGCTGTATGATTATGGCCGTCCGCGCGCACTGCATCTGGACGAAGGCGTCCGTGTCAGCCGGGCGGAACCCTATCCGCTGCCGAACCGGAACGTCGCACCGGGACAGGCGCTGCGCCTGCTAACCGAAGGTGATGCGCCCTTCACGCTCGACATGATCGCGTGGGACGCCGGTTCGGCGGTGACGCTTCCGCCGACGATGCTGTGGTTCATCCCTTTGTCTGGTGCCGGGCTGGTGGACGGCAAGCCATGGCAGGGCGGCGAATGCTGGCTGCTTGAGGACAACCCCACTATTACGATTGCGAAGCCGACGACCGGATTCATGGCCTGGCAGGCAAACATCTGAGGCTGTTGCGCGGCGTCGCTTGGATGGGTGCTTGCTAGTCCGATGTCGACCGCCTTATGCTGCGGGTGCAGCGTCGCCGGAGCGCCGCCTGCCCATGATTTGAAAGGCACCGGCAATTTCTATTCCCGGCATAACGTTGCGGCAACTTCACTATTTCTGTGAACTTGCGGCGACCGGAAATTTCCGCAGGGCCGCCGATCGCGCGGGGGTTACGCAGCCGTCGCTGTCGGCCCAGATTCAGCTTCTCGAGGCCCAGCTTGGCCAGACGTTGGTGGAGCGTGGCCCTTCGGTTGCGGTGCTGACCCCGGTCGGACGCGAAATCCTTCGCCATGCACAGGCGATACTGGCCGATGTCCGGGTGCTCGGCGACGTCGCGCGATCCGATGTCGATGGTCTCGTCGGGACGATCCGGCTGGGTGCGTCGCCGACGCTTGGTCCTTATCTGCTGCCGCAAGTCGTGGCCCGGCTTCATCGCGACCATCCTGACCTTCGCCTTCATGTGCGGGAGGGCCTGCCCGACGATTTGCTCCGGGATCTGGCGTCGGGCACGCATGATGTGGTGCTGGCGCAGCTTCCGGTGATCGGGGAGCAGTATTTCGTGCGGCCCCTCTTTCACGAACCGCTGCTGCTGGCGATGGCGCAGGACGACCCGCTGGCGCAGCATGCGCGCATTAGCCCGGAGATGCTGGCCGGGCGCGGCTTGCTGACCTTATCGTCGCAATATCGTCTCAGTGACCAGATACAGGCGCTGGGGGAGATTGTCGGCGCGCCGGTATTGCGGGATTATGAAGGCACCAGCCTTGACGCGATCCGGCAGATGGCAGGCATGGGCATGGGCATCGCGCTGCTGCCCGCGCTCTACATCCGGTCCGAAATTCGCGATCATGACGATGTCACGATCCGGCCGATGGCGTCGCGCGTGATCGAGCGTGAAGTCGGTTTGGTGTGGCGGCGCAGCGCGGGGCGGGCGGAAGCCTATCGCCGGCTCGCCGATATTGTCATTGCTGTCGCGCAACAATAATCGATAGGAAAATCCTATCGATTATTGTTGCATTACCGATTTGAACCAATCGTGATTGCTTTATATTCAGGGGCCTGCGCAGGATCATGCGCATTATGTGGGTGATTGATGGCCATATCCTCCGGCGACGTGCGACTGCGTGACTTTTTCGGCTGGGCCGGACCGATCCTGGGTCCGGACAGTGCCTTTTTCCGGCTGATGGTTGTTTATGGCATCGGCATCGGCCTGCTGTCGCTGGCAACGCCGATTTCGGTGCAGATGCTCATCAATTCGGTTGCCAACACGGCTTTGCCTGCACCTCTGTTCACTCTGGCCGCCGTGCTGCTGGTGCTGCTGCTGATCTCCGCGCTGCTGGGAGCATTTCGCACGCATCTGATGGAGATGTTCCGCCGCCGCTTCTTCGCCCGTTTGGTCGCCGAAACGACATTGCGCGCGGTCCACGCACAAAATCCGTTCTTTCACGACGAGCGGCGCGGCGACCTGTTCAACCGCTATTTCGACGTGATGACCGTGCAGAAAGCGATACCTTCGCTATTGATAGGCGGCTTCACGATCATATTGCAGGCGACCGTCGGGTTCATCGTCACCGCATTCTATCATCCCTTTTTTTTGGCGTTCAACCTGGGCTTCATATTCGCCGTATGGCTGATCTGGCGCCTGTGGTCGCGCGGGGCGATGCGCACCGCGGTGGCGCTCAGCCAGCGAAAATATGAAGCCGCGCACTGGCTCGAAAGCGTCGGCGGTTCGAACGGTTTCTACAAGTCCAGCCGCCATCTGGATTTCGCCATGGATCGCTCTGAGGATGTGACCGCAGCCTATGTGAAGGGCCATGCCGCCCATTTCCGCTGTACTTTTCCCCAGAGTGTCGCGCTGCTGATGCTCTATGCTTTTGCCAGCGCCGGGCTGCTGGCCCTGGGCGGTTGGCTCGTGATCCAGGGGCAGTTGTCCATCGGGCAGCTTGTTGCCGCAGAACTGATCCTTTCGAGCATCTTTTACGGTGCCGCGCAGCTTGGCCCCTATCTCGACAGCTTTTATGATCTTGTCGCCGGGGTCGAGGAACTGTCGCAGATCCTTGCCATTCCGCAGGAACAGATACCCGAACCCAAGGCACAGCCGCCGCGGCCGGTCCATGGCGCGCTGGCTTTGTCGTCGGTGCGCGTGCGGCTGGGCAACGAACAGGCGCAGCTTGCCTTTGGCATTCCGGCAGGCAGCCGCCTTGTCGCCTGCGCGGCACCGGGCATGGATCGCCTGCTCTCGGGTCTGCTGAAACGGCATATCAAGCCAGACAGTGGCATCATCACGCTGGGCGGCGCGGACATCACGGCGCTCGATACCTATCAACTGCGCAGCGACGTGATCGTGCTCGACCGGCCGACGATCGTCGAAAGCAGCATCCGCGATTATCTGGCGCTTGCCTGCGCCGGGCAGGAGCCGACGCAGACAATGGACGCCCTGCGGCTGGTGGGCCTGGATCAACGCATCGCGATGCTGGCCGACGGCATGGATACGCGGCTGTCCTCTACCGGCTGGCCGCTGACATTGGTGGAAATGATGCAGCTCAAACTGGCCAGCGCCGTGCTCGCCGAACCGCGCATTCTGGTGCTCTCCGCGCTGTATGACATGGTGCCGGCCGATCGGATGCAGGCCGTGTTTGCCGCTCTGGCGGGCAAGCCGATAACGATCCTGTATTTCTCCGGCCGTCCGCATGACATTTCGCTGGACGGATGGTTCTGGCTCGGGCGCGATAGCCAGCGGATCATGACCGACCGCGCGCAGTTCGACCGTGTCCGCCTGGGTGGCGACCGGCCTGCCGACGATCAGGAGGCAAGTGATGCCCTTCCGCTCTGACCATTTGCCGCATTTCAAGACACTGGCGAGCATCCGGCCACCGCGCGTGACGCGGGTGCTTGCGTGGATGCTGATGCTGGGTATCGTTGGCAGCATCCTCTTCATGCTGCTCGTGCCCTGGGTGCAGACCGCACCGGGCGCCGGAGCAGTCATTGCCCTCGACCCGCGTGATCGGGTGCAGAATATCACGGCGCTGGTACCCGGCCGGATCGAACAATGGTATGTGACCGACGGCAGCATCGTGCGGCGTGGCGATCCGATTGCGCGCGTCAGCGACAACGACCCCAATCTGCTCGATCGCCTGCGTGCCGAACGCGCCCAGGCCGATGCGGAAATCGCGGCGGCGCAGCAGGCGATGCGCGTCGCACAGATGGATGTCGCCCGCATGCAGTCGCTCTATCGCGAGGGCCTGTCGCCACGTCGCGACTATGAACTCGCTCAGATCAAGGTGAGTGATTACGAGGCGAAGGTGGCGCAGGCACGGGCCGATCGGACGCGCATCGACGTCAGCCTCAACCGCCAGTCGGTGCAGATGATCCGCGCGCCGCGTGACGGACGCATCCTGCGTATCCAGGGCGGTGACAATGCCACGATGGTCAGCGCAGGCGATGTCGTGGCGACCTTCGCGCCCGAGGAATCGCAGCGTGTCGTCGAGCTGTATGTCGATGGCCGCGACGTGCCGCTGATCCGTCCTGGTCGTCGGGTGCGGCTGGAGTTCGAGGGCTGGCCCGCTATCCAGTTCAGCGGTTGGCCATCGGTCGCGCAGGGCATGTTCGACGGGCGTGTACGGGCGATCGACGTTTCCGCTTCCACCAATGGATTGTTTCGCGTCCTGGTCGAGGCGGCACCGGACCGGCCCGCCTGGCCACGCGAACCCTATGTGCGGCTTGGCGCCAAGGTGCGGGGATGGGTACTGATGGATACCGTCAGCGTCGGGTTCGAGCTGTGGCGGCAACTCAACGACTTCCCGCTTCAGTTCCAGCGGCCGGGTGACGCTGCCGATACGGCGACGATGAACATGACCGATGCGAAATAGGGCATTTGCGGTCCTCTGCGCCCTGGCGGCATCGCTTGGAACGGCATTCGCGCAGGACATCGCGCCACTTCCGGTCGCGCCGCCAGCAGCAGACGTGCCGTCCGGCCCGTTACGGCTGGAGGATGTTCTCGCTTCGTCACGCCAGCATGCGCCGCAGGTATTGGAAGCACTGGCGCGGGTGCGTGGCGCGCAGGGCAAGCGCCTGTCCGCCGAAGGTGCCTTCGACACGGTTTTTTCCGCCGATGCCGACACGCGCCTGTCCGGCTATTATGATGGGCGTTCGCTCGAAACCAAGGTGCTGCGGCCGCTCGAACAGCTCGGCGGCAATGTCTACGGCGGTTATCGTGTGTCGGACGGGCGCTTCCCGATCTATGAGGACAAGAGCTACACCAACCAGCTTGGCGAGATAAAGGCGGGTGTCGTGCTCGCGCTGCTGCGCGATCGGGCGATCGACGAGCGTCGCTTCAACCGGACGCAGGCTGACGTCGATATCGCGCTTGCCGATGCCGATCGTCTGCTGATCGCCATCGGTGTGCAGCGTCGTGCGCTCGATGCCTATAATCAGTGGGTGGCGGCAGGCCAGCGCCTCTCCGTCGTTCGCGATCTGCTGGGCCTTGCGCAGGATCGGCAGAAGGGGCTGGAACGGCAGGTGTCGGCCGGGTTGCGGCCGCGCATCATCCTGACTGAAAATCAGCAGAATATTCTGCGGCGTCAGACGTTGGTGGTGCAGGCGGAGCAGGCGCTGGCCGCGGCCGCCAACACTCTGTCGCTGTATTGGCGAGACAGTGCCGGACAGCCCATGGTGCCCACGCCCGCGCACCTGCCGCCGGCCTTGCCGACGCCCTTGCCCTTGCCGGCCGATCCCAAGGCGGGCCTGGCCGCCCGCCCGGATCTGCGGACGATCGACCTGCGCATGCAGGTGGCGCGGGAGCGACTGGCGCTGGATCGCAACGCGCTGCTCCCCCGGCTGGATTTCAATGCGGAGGCATCCCGCGACATCGGCGAAATAGGCGAGGGCGGCGTATCGCGAGAGGGCACCGAAACGCGCGTTGGCCTGACCTTCACCGTGCCGCTGCAACGCCGTGCGGCGCGCGGACGGATCGTCCAGACACAAGCGGAAATCGAAGCAGCGATGCGGCGCGGGCAGTCGCTGCGCGAGCAGATCATCGCGGAGATCGACACGATCGGCGTCGCGGTCGATGCTACCGGCCGCCTGCTGACGCTCGCTACCGACGAGCAGGCCCGGGCGCAGGACATGGCCCAGGCCGAACGGCGGCGGTTCGAGATGGGGGCCAGCGATTTCTTTCTGGTGAACCTGCGCGAGGAAGCGGCGGCCGATGCGGCACTGCGCAGGTTGGATACGGCCTATCGCCAATTGGTGGCCCATGCCGATCTTGTTGCCGTCAGCGCGGATGTGGCAACGCTGGGCTTGTAGCGGGATTGCGCACGTTGCGCGCACCTGCGAAAGACGACGGATGCCCGTTCAAAGTGCCCGTTGATGCCGCGCCTGATCCTTTTCAACAAGCCCTACGGCGTACTGTGCCAGTTTTCGGACGACGGCGCAGTGCCCGCCCGACCGACGCTGGCCCAATTCATCCCGGTTCCGGGCGTTTATCCGGCAGGGCGGCTGGATCGTGACAGCGAGGGCCTGCTGCTGCTGACCGATGACGGACAGTTGCAGGCCCGGATTGCCGACCCGCGTTTCAAACTGCCCAAAACCTATCTGGTGCAGGTGGAGGGTGTGCCCGATCCGGCGGCGCTGGACGCGCTGCGACGGGGCGTCATCCTAAAAGACGGGCCGACGCTTCCGGCGCAGGTCGATGCCCTCGCCGATCCGGCGCTGTGGCCGCGCGATCCGCCGATCCGCGTTCGGCAAAGCGTCGCGGACAGCTGGCTGCGCCTCACGATCCGCGAAGGCCGCAACCGTCAGGTCCGCCGCATGACCGCAGCGATTGGCTATCCGACATTGCGGCTGGTGCGCTGGGCCGTGGGCGACTGGACGCTGGAGGGAATCGCGCCCGGCCAATGGCAGGACGCAGACGGTTATACCGCGCGCGTCAGTCGTCCGAACCGAAGGTGACGGCACCCCCGTTGTAAAGCGCCGCAATCAGCGTTGCCACCGCCGGTAGCGTCAACCACTGCGGTTCGATCGGCAGGCTGGTCTGTGCGCACAGGCTGCGCGCGAACACGGCGGCTTCGGCGTGGCATTCGTGACAGTCGCCATCGACGAAAAACAGCACGCCGTTCTCGGCGCGTTCGACAAACGCAAAACGGCTGGCGGCATTGCGCGAAAGAGTCAGTGCGTTTCCCGCCATGCGATGCAACCAGTCCAGATCGACGGGTTCTTCCGGGCTCCAGTCGATATCGGGATAGCGGCGGGTGCTGGTGTAGCGACCGAACCACCGCGCGAACGCATCACGATCGTGCAGCGTCTGCGTGACCATGGCGTGCAATGCCCCGATGGCCTGCTGCGATATCTCGCCCGGATTGCCCGGCACCATGTCGTCGGGATCGCGATAGCGATCATCATCGCTCAGTTCGTCGAGAAGGGCGTCGGCCCAGTGCGCGATCAGTTCGCTGCGCGACGGCGCGCGAAAGCCGATCGAGTACGTCATGCAGTCGTCCCCGATGGCGATGCCGTTATGCGCGAGGCCGGGGGGAACATAGAGCATGTCGCCCGGCTCCAGGACCCATTCCTCAACCGGTTCGAAATCTGCAAGCAGGCGCAGATCGTCGTGCGCGAGCAGCGGGGTGTGCCGGTTGCAGTGCTGGCCGACCTGCCAACGGCGCTTGCCCAGCCCCTGCACCAGAAACACGTCATACTGATCAAAATGCGGACCAACGCCGCCACCGTCGGTCGCATAGCTGACCATCACATCGTCGATCCGCCAGTCGGGGATGAAGCGGAACGGCGCGATCAATGCCGCAACCTCCGGCACATGATGATCGACAGCCTGGACCAGCAGGGTTGAAGGCTGCTTGCCAAGCCGCCCGAACCGGCGTTCGGAAAACGGCCCCTGCTCCACGGCCCACGCGCGCGGCGTCCGCATGATGAGCCGCGCCTCGACATCCTCCTCGCAGGCCAGCCCCGCAAGCTCGTCCGGCGTGACGGGGTTTTCCCATGTCGTCCACGGATTGCGGACGAGCAGCGGTGCCTTCTGCCAGTGGTCGCGCAGGAATGCGGCTGTATCGAAACGGTCAAAATGCATGGAAGCTCGCCGAAGAGGGGCTGATGTGTAGAAGGCATATGCATGGCAAAGGTGCCGGGCACTCTTTCGCGTCAATCGCTCTTATCCGGCAACGTCTGCCCGACATCAAGCGACGGCAAGTCAGCGCCGCGCTTCGGCGGCCGCGATTGCCGAAAGATTGACGATGCCGCGTGAAGTGACCGTCGGCACCAGCACATGGAGAGGCTGCGACAGGCCGGTCAGCATCGGGCCGACGGCCAGCGCCTCGGTCGCGGCATGCAGCGTGGTGAGTGTGATATTGGCCGCATCGAGCGTCGGCATCACCAGCAGATTGGCGGCGTCGCGTAACGGCGAATCGAGCACCAGCCGGTTGCGCAGGGCAGGGGACAGGGCAGCGTCGGCATGCATTTCGCCATCGACGGCCAGATCGGGCGACCGGCTCCGCAACAGCTCGAGCGCAGCGCGCATCTTGCGTGCGCTTGTCGTCCCGGATGCGCCGAAGTTGCTGTGCGACAGCAGGGCCGCCTGCGGCTCTATCCCGAACCGGCGGATTTCCGCTGCGGCCAGTTCGGTCATCTCGGCGATTTCCTCGGCGCTCGGATTGGGCACCATGTGCGTGTCCGTAATGAACAGCGCGCCCGCGGGCAGGATCAGGGCAGTCAGTGCAAACACCCGGTGAATGCCCGGCTGCCGCTCGATGACGGGCAGGATGAGCTGTACCTGGCTCCACCATTCTGAATTGCCGCCCACTAGCGCGGCATCAACATGCCCGCTGCGCAACAGCATGGCCGCGGTGACGGCCGGGCGGCGATAGATGTTGCGCTCGGCCTCCGCCGCCGCGATGCCGCGTCGCGTCACCAGCGCCTGATAGGGGGCGACCATCGCGGCCAGCACGCCGCCGGGCACTTCGGGATCGACGATTTCCACATCGCTATCCAGGCGCCAGCGCAGGCCCAGATCGTCCATGCGCTGTTCGACGATCCGCCGACGCGCGACGATCACCGGCTTGCCCAGTCCCTCGTCAAGCACCGTCTGGATCGCGCGCAGCACCCGTTCGTCCTCACCCTCGGCATAAGCGATGCGGGCGCCTGACTGTCGCGCGGCATCGAACACCGGCAGCATCAATTGCCCCGACCGCCAACTGCTGCGTTCGAGCGCACGGGCATAGCCCGCGATGTCGGCGATCGGACGGCGGGCGACGCCGGTTCGCGCCGCGGCTTCCGCGACGGCAGGCGCAATCCGCAGGATCAGGCGGGAATCGAAGGGTGTGGGGATGATATAGTCTGGCCCGAAATGCAGCGCCGCGCCGCCATAGGCCTGCCGCACGCTTTCGTCAGCGGGCAGGCGCGCCAGATCGGCAATCGCTTCCGCCGCAGCGATCTTCATCGCTTCGTTGATTTCGGTCGCCCCCGCGTCCAGCGCCCCACGAAAAATATAGGGGAAGCACAGTACATTGTTGACCTGATTGGGATAGTCCGACCGCCCGGTCGCGACGATCGCGTCGGGCCGGTGCGCTTTCGCCACATCGGGCAGGATTTCCGGCTCGGGGTTGGCGAGCGCGAAGATGACCGGCTTTGGTCCCATCATCGCCAGCCATTCCGGCTTCAGGACGCGTGGCGCGGAGAGGCCGAGAAAAATATCTGCGCCGGTCAGCACGTCCGGCAAAAGCCGTGCGTCCGTCTTTCGCGCATAGCGGGCCATGTTCGGCAGCATGTCGTCCTGCCGCCCTGCGTAGATCACGCCATCCCGGTCGGTCAGCGTCACATTGTCCTGCCGCAGGCCCATGGACACGAGCAGATCGACGCAGGCCAGCGCCGCCGCACCCGCGCCCGATGTCACCAATCGCGCCTCACTCAGCGTCTTGCCCTGCAGAAGCAGCGCGTTACGCACGGCCGCCGCAACGACGATCGCGGTACCATGCTGATCGTCGTGAAAGACCGGGATGTTCATCCGCGCGCGCAGGCGTTGCTCGATCGCGAAACATTCGGGTGCCTTGATGTCTTCAAGGTTGATGCCACCGAACGTCGGCTCCAGCAACGCCACGGCCTCGACAAATTTGTCCGGGTCTTCGGTGGCGATTTCCAGATCGAACACGTCGATATCGGCGAATTTCTTGAAAAGGACGGCCTTGCCTTCCATCACCGGCTTGCCTGCCAGCGCGCCGATGTTGCCCAGGCCAAGAACCGCCGTGCCGTTCGAAATCACCGCAACCAGATTGCCGCGCGCCGTGTAATCGAGCGCCTTGTCCGGGTCGGCGGCGATTTCCTCGCACGGGGCGGCGACGCCGGGTGAGTAGGCGAGGGCGAGATCACGCTGTGTCGCCATCCGCTTGGTCGCCTCGATCGCCAGCTTGCCGGGCCGTGGATGCCGGTGATAATCGAGCGCACTGCGGCGAAAATCGTCGTCCAAATCCGGTCTCCGGGGGCCTGCGCAGCAACGGCGGGATGCGCTTTGCATGCCACTAGGCGGCTGCGGCCTGCGGGTAAAGAGTGTTTGGCGCGTGCATGGAAATCCGCGATGCGCCTGCGCGGACTTTGCCGGCGCCGCGCCTGTTCGGTGCGTTTCGGATGACCTCAGCCTGTCCTGCGCGGCGCGGCCCATGGTCCGCTGATCGCCAGCGTCATCGCTGGGCTGTACAAATTGACGAACAGCACCGACCCGTCGGGAGAAAAGCAGGCACCGGCCAGTTCCGTCTGCAACCGGCATCGGGCAATGGTGTAGAGGGTGCCGTCCCTGCTCACGCCGCGCAGGTGATTGTCGACGACGTCGGTATATTGATCTTCGCACACCACCAGATCGCCATTGGGCGCTACGGTCAGATTGTCGCCAAAGTTGAACATAGCCGGATCATCCGACTCGACGAAGTTCTGGAGGCTTCCTGGTGCATCGCGCTCGCCCGGCTTGCCCTCCGCACGGCTCGGCCGATAGCGGAATATCTGGCCGAGCTTTGCCGCACCGCCCGACGTGCAGCAGACATAGATTTCGCCATTGCCGAAATGCACGCCTTCGCCTCTGGCAAACAGGGTCGCGCCCGCGCGGTGTCCGCGCTGACGCAAGTCGTCCTGCGCACTGTCGACACCCGTCAGATCGATCCAGCGGGCGGGCAGGGATGTACCGCGTGGTAGCGCCGCGCCGCTCCAGTTGCGGCTGTCGTCCACACCGTCGAGCGCCAGCGCCTGTAGTCGCCCGCCTGCCGCCAGCCTGCCGGGCCTGTCGGGCAGGAAACGGTAGAACAGCGAATCGCTGCGATCCTCGGTCAGATAGACGATGCCGGTGGCGGGATCGACCGCCGCAGCTTCATGGTTGAAGCGGCCCATTGCGGTGAGCGGCACGGGATCGACCAGTCGCCCGGCCGCCGCGGGGACTTCGAAGACCCAGCCGTGGTCACGGCTGACGCCACTCCCGGCGCGCGTCACATCTTCCTCGCACGTGAGCCAGCTTCCCCAGGGCGTTACGCCGCCCGCACAATTGCGGATGGTCCCTGCCAGGCTCTGGTATTGCGCCTCTACCCGGCCCGATCGCAGATCGTAGATCATTGTCGAGGTGCCGCCGGGCAAGGCGCGGCCGTCGGCCGACCGGTCGTAGCTGGTCGGGACCGCGCGGGTGCCGAACGGGCCGGTGTCATGATGGCGGGCTTGCAATTCATGATTGCGGACCAGGATCACGCGACCGTTGCCGCCAGGGAAGCAGCCCATGCCATCGGCGCGGTCGCCCACGACATAGCCGTCATCCATCCGGTCGCCCATGCGCGAAATGATGCGATAGCTATAGCCTTGCGGCAGATCGAGCAGCCCCGCAGGATCGGGCACCAGTGCGGTTGACGGCGCCGCCGAACGCGCAGCCATGCCGCCCATCCGGGCGCATCCGGCGAGCCCTGCAAACGCTGTTGTCGCCATCCCGACCGTGAAACTTCGGCGATCGATCACCATATGCTGCACTCCGGCGCCGGAAACCGAAGACCGGCGGAATCGGCGCTACCCGTCCGGTTCAGGCACCATAGCCTCGCACCATCGGCTCCTGCTACGGCCTTTGCGGGAATCTAGCACGCGAAACATGGCAATGCAGTGACACCCGCGTAGAGGTGCCAAAATGTCAGCGCGCCCGCCCGCGCGCACTGACCGGCCAGATATCGACCAACGTGTCGCCGGACAGCAGGTGATAATGGTCATACAGGTTCACCGTCGGGTCGCAGTGCGGCACGGTTAGGGTCACCAAATCCCCCGGCGCGAGCGGCATCGCTCGCTCATCGCCGATCAGCGCGCCATGTTCATCCCCCATGAAAGCGAATTGCGCCTTGGCCGACGCGCCACCGCGCACAATCGCGACGCCCCCGTCCGTGGAAAGCGACTTGTAGCCGGCGTCGATCGTCACCCGCCCGGTCCGGTTGGCGCTGACGACGCGCGCATCGACGCCCAACGCGGTTTCGAAGGGGGTATCGCCGCGATCCGTCAGCGCACAGGCGAGATATTGTTGATCCATGAAAATGTACGACCCCGCCTGAATCTCCGTGAAGACACCAAGGTCCATGTCAATGCGGTGGGATCCGGTGCCGCCGCCGGTCACCAGCTCGGGAACGAATCCGGCATTGGCGAGCGCCGCCAGCACGGTTTGCAGATAGGCGGTGCGATCGGCAATCGCCGCCCGGCGCGCGGCATAATCCTCGATATGCTGCTCCGTACCGCAATAGAATTGGACGCCGCGGAGAGTGAGGTTAGGCAGCGTCGCGATCGTGTGGGCGAGTGCGACCGCTGCCTCGGGCGACACGACGCCGGTGCGCTTCATGCCCGGATCAACGTCGATCAGCACGTCGATCGTGCAGCCCGCCGCCGCCAGCGCCGCGTCTGTTCGCATGGCGACATCCGCATGATCCATTACCACCGCAAGCCGTTTCGCACGACCGGCGAGCGCGGCGAGCCGCGCGATCGCCGCCGAAGCCGCCACGGGCGAGGTGATGAGCACGCCCGCGATCCCGGCATCCGCCATCACCTCGGCCTCGCCGATCTTGGCGCAACACACGCCGCTTGCACCCGCCGCAATCTGCCGTCGCGCGATATCGACGCTCTTGTGCGTCTTGGCATGCGGGCGCAGCGCAACGCCTGCGCGCGCGGCGCGGTCTGCCATCGCCGCGATGTTTCGGTCGAGCGCGTCGATGTCGAGGACGAGCACCGGCGTATTCAGGTCGGCGCGCGCGCCCTGGCGTCCGATAAGGTGCGCGTGCAGCGCCACATCGTCGTTCATGTCAGCCTTTTCTCCATCCCTCGACGTTCCAGCCAATGCAATCACACCACATGCAGAGCAAAAAATAGAGCCATAGACCACCCTATGTTTTGCGTTGCGCATAAACATTGAGTGGTCTATGTTTATCACTTGCACATGACGGGGGCCAACGGTCAAGGGACGATCAACAAACGGGGGAAACATGATGGGACGGACGCACGATAAACGGGTTTCGTATCGCGTAGGCTGCGCGGCTGCCGCGCTGATAGTCGGGCTTGCACAGGCGCCGGTGGCGATCGCACAGACAGCACCCGATACCCCCGTGGAGGAAACGAAAAGCGACGCCGACATCATCGTCACCGGATCTCGGATCGATCGTCCAGGCTTTGACGCGCCCACTCCCACGACCGTGCTCAGTGCCGAGGATTTAAAGGTGGGCGACCGGCCGACGCTGGCGCAGGCGCTGACCGACCTGCCGCAATTCCGCATCGCCGGAACGCCCGTCACGACCACGGCGTCCAGCGTTTCGAGTTCCGCCTCGATCGACCTGCGCGGCCTTGGCGGCAACCGCACGCTGACGCTGCTGAACGGGCGACGGTACATCGGCAGTGCGGAATTGACGACCATTCCGCAGGCACTGGTCGGGCGGGTCGATGTTGTTACCGGCGGTGCTTCGGCTGCCTGGGGTTCGGGCGCAGTCGCAGGCGTGGTCAACATCGGCCTCAATGACAAGTTCAAGGGGTTGGGGCTGGGCATCAGCTCGGGTATTTCCTCACGCGGTGACACGGCGCGCTACACGTTTGACGCCACCTATGGCGCAAGCTTTGCCGATGGCCGCGGACGCTTCGTCATCGCCGGGGAATATGAACGTGAGGGCGGCGCGGGCGGGCGCAATGGCACCGAGCGGCCCAATCTCGATTCGGCACTGTTCCAGACTGCGACCGGCCAGCTCATCCTCGCCCGCGACGTCAATTTCATCGACGCCTTTCCCGGGGGCGTGATCCGCAGTGGGCCGCTGACCGGTCAGGCGTTCAACCCGGACGGCACGCTTAGCCCGATCGTGCTGGGCAGTCAGACGAACAGCAACTCCACGCTTGGCGGCAACAGCCGCAGCCTGTTCGATTATATTGCAGTGTCATCGCCCTATGACCGTTTCAATGTCTTCGGTCGCGTCACCTATGAGGTGGCCGACTGGGCGACGGTTTGGGCCGACGGTTCCTATGCGCAGATATCGGCCCCGGATCGGGAAAGCCTCGCCGAAAGCATCCGCGCATCGGCGGTCGCCGGCGGTTTCGTGATGTCGATCGATAATCCCTATCTGCGCCCCGAGGTGCGCGCCCAGCTTGCCGGGGGGCCGAGCACATTCCGCCTGGGCCGCATCATCGGCGACGCCGGACCGCTGGGACATATCCGGGCGTCGGGGCTGCGCGATTACATGGACGTCGCAGTCGGTGTGGACGGCGAATTCGGTGGCTCGTGGCGCTACAGCGCCTATTACAACCACGGTACGATATGGAACAACGACGCGCTGGGCAATCAGCGCATCGTCGCCAACTTCAACCGCGCGATCGACGTGGTCAGCAGCCCGACCACCGGCCAGCCGATCTGCCGCGTCGCACTCACCGATCCCACGACGGCCTGCCGCCCGATGAATATTTTTGGCGAGGGCAACATCTCGCGCGAGGCACTGGCCTATGCCTTTGGCGAAGCCCGGTTCCGCAGCGTCAGCAAGCTCGACGCAGTCGCCGCAAGCATAAGGGGTGAGCCGCTGTCGCTCTGGGCCGGGCCGATCTCCGTGGCGTTCGGCGTGGAAGCGCGCTGGGAAAGCCAGTCGAACACCGCCGATCAGGGCTCGCTCGATCGCATCTATTCGGTTGTGAACTATGCGCCGCTCGCGGGGTCGTTCAACGTCAAGGAAGTGTTCGCCGAACTGCTGGTTCCGCTGGTCAAGAACGAAGGGGCGATCGAAGTCGATCTGAACGGCGCGGCGCGCTATTCGGATTATAGCAACAGCGGCGGCATCTGGACTTGGAAGGCGGGCGCAACGGCGCGGATCGCCAGCGACATCCTGCTGCGCGCGGTGCGATCGCGCGATATCCGCTCGCCCAGCATCGGCGAATTGTTCACCACCCGGTCGAGCGCGATCTTCAACGTCTCCGATCCGTTCCGGGGCAATTCGGTCGTCGCGGTGTTCCGCTTCACCGGCGGCAACCCGGCGCTGACGCCCGAAATTGCCAGAACCACGACGCTGGGGGTGACTTATTCGCCGCGTTTCCTGCCCGGGCTGCGCCTCTCTGTCGACGCCTTCGATATCCAGATCGACGACGTCATCGGCGGGCTGAGCGCGCAGGATATTGTTACCCAGTGCTTCAACGGCGATCAGCGGCTGTGCGATGCCACGACGCGGGACGCCAACGGCGTGCTGACCAGCGTGTCCGCAACCAGCCTCAACCTGGCGAGTTACAAGACCCGCGGGCTCGACTTGGAGGCCGCTTATACCAAGACGTTCAGCGGCGACCATCGCGTTTCGGCCCGCGCCCTTGCTACCTTCGTCGATCGGCTTCTGATCGACGATGGCGTTAACGTCTATGACCGGGCAGGCGATGTTGGCGAGGTCAACTTCTCGATGCCGAAATGGCGCGCGACCGGAACGATCGCCTATGGCACCGGGCCATTCGATGCGACGTTGCGGGTCCGCTATGTAGACGGCGGCAATTACAACAGCCTGCTGACGATCGTGAACAACAAAATTGCCAGCCGGACCTATGTCGATCTCGGCTTCGGGGTGAAGGTCGGCAATCTCGATCTCGGCCTGCAAGTCAACAACCTTTTCGATCGCGACCCGCCCTTGGTCAACTATGCCAGCCCGATCTACGAGGTGATCGGTCGCTATATGTCGGCGACCGCGCGCCTGAAGCTCTGACCCGGTCTGGTTGCAGGGATCGTTCCGCCATGTCGATGCAGGCACTAGCCAGCGCCTGCATCGACACCATTTTCCCCACTGCCGGAGATGTCGGCAGCGCAAGGTGTTGCTGACAAAACTGATGATGCAGCGGTATTCGTTCCTCTCACTCGCCGGGCATGCGCTGCGCGGCCATCGTGCATGGCCGCAGGCGTGGCGATCGCCGCAGCCGAAGCCAGCCTATGACGTCGTGATCGTCGGCGGCGGCGGGCATGGGCTGGCAACCGCTTACTATCTCGCCAAAAACCACGGCGTGCGCAACGTCGCGGTTTTCGAAAAGGGCTGGATCGGCGGCGGGAACACCGGCCGCAATACAACGGTGGTGCGATCCAATTACCTGTTTCCGGAAAGCGCCAGATTCTACGATCACTCGCTCAAGCTGTACGAAGGCCTGTCGCGTGAACTGAACTTCAACATCATGTTGAGCCAGCGCGGCATGGTGACGCTGGCGCACAGCCGGCATGATATCGACGCCCAGCGCCGCTGGGCCAACGCGATGCGCATCAACGGCATCGACAGCGACCTGTTGACTCGCGAAGACGTTCGTCGGCTGGTTCCGCGGCTCGACTACGCGCCTGACGCACGGCTGCCGGTGCTCGGCGGCTTCACGCAACCACGGGCGGGCACCGCGCGCCACGACGCGGTCGCTTGGGGCTACGCCCGGGCCGCCGACGCGCTGGGGGTCGACATCATCCAGAATTGCGAGGTGACGGGATTCGACATCGGTGCGGACGGGGTACGCGCGGTCAAAACCAGCCTGGGCTTGATCGGCGTGGGTAGGGTCGGGCTGGCGGTCGCTGGACACTCCAGCGTGCTCGCACGAACGCTGGGCTTTCGCCTGCCGGTCCAGTCCTATGCCTTGCAGGCGATGGTGTCGGAGCCGATCAAGCCGTTGCTCGATACGGTCGTGTTGTCCCCCTCCGCTGGCATATATGTCAGCCAGTCGGACAAAGGCGAACTGGTCATCGGCGGCGGTCTGGATCTCTATGCCTCCTATGCGCAGCGCGGCAACCTGCCGACCGCCGAGCAGGTGATCGCTGGCCTCATCACCCTGTTCCCTTCCTTCTCGCGCTTACGGATGCTGCGGCAATGGGCCGGCGTCGTCGATGTGGTGCACGATTCGACGCCGATACTCGGCCGCTCGCCGGTGCCGGGCGTGTTCCTCAACTGCGGCTGGGGGACGGGCGGGTTCAAGGCGATTCCGGCGGGCGGATGGTGCTTTGCCCATTTGCTGGCAAAGAACGAGTCGCATCCGCTGGCGACCGGCTTCGGGCTGGACCGGTTCACGAGTGGCGCGCTGATCGACGAAGCTGCCGCGTCCGGCATCGCGCACTGAGCAGACGAGGCGACAATGCTTTCCTTGACCTGCCCCCATTGCGGCCCCCGCGACGAGACCGAGTTTTCATGCGGCGGCGAAAGCCATATCGAGCGCCCCGGCGTCGAAGCATCGGACGAAACCTGGGCGGACTATCTGTTCGTGCGGGATAATCCGCGCGGGGTTACCTTCGAACGGTGGCACCATCGCTTCGGCTGTGGTGCATGGTTCAACGTCGCACGCGACACGGTAAGCCACGAAATCAAGACGGTTTACCCGATGGGCGCACCAAGGCCAACGACACCATGACCCAAGTTTTGCGGCTCGCCAACGGCGGTCTGATCGATCGGACGCGCATGCTGCGCTTCCGCTTCGACGGCAGGGACTTCACCGGCCATTCCGGCGACACGCTCGCGTCCGCGCTGCTGGCCAACGGCGTGCACCTGGTTGGCCGCAGCTTCAAATATCATCGGCCGCGCGGTTTTGTAGGCATCGGCCAGGAGGACGCCAACGCGTTGGTCAGGGTCGCGACAGGCGATCAGGTCGAGCCCAATCTGAAAGCCGGGGAAGTCGTGCTGCGCGACGGGCTGGAGGCCTTCAGCATCAACTGCCGCCCAAGCCCGCGCCACGACCTCCGCGCTGTCCATCAGATCGCGGCACCGCTGCTGATCGCGGGCTTTTACTACAAGACCTTTATGTGGCCTAACTGGCACCTGTTCGAGGGCGCGATCCGCCGCGCGGCGGGGCTGGGCACCGCGCCCGAGGGGCGTGACCTGGATCGCTATGTCCACGCTTATGCCGATTGCGACCTGCTGGTCGTCGGCGCAGGCCCGGCGGGCCTGACCGCTGCGCTCGATGGCGCGCGGACCGGCGCACGCACCATCTTGGCGGAGGCGGATTTCGCGATCGGCGGCTCCGCCCTGTGGCGGGGCGGCAGTGACGCGGCGGAAGCGGCCACGGCGGCGGAGGCGGAGTTGCGCGCGCTGCCAAATGTCACGATCCTGAGCCGCACGCAGGTGTTCGGCTATTACGACCATAACGCCTTGGCAGCGGTCGAGTATCTCGCCGATCACGGCGCGCGCCAGCGGCTGTGGAAGCTGCGTGCGGGTCGCGTCATCCTGGCCAGCGGCGCGATCGAGCGTCCACTGGTCTTTGCCGGCAATGATCGCCCCGGCGTGATGCTCGCTTCCGCCGCGCAGGCCTTGGTCGGCCGGTTCGCGGTGCTGCCCGGCCGCCGTGCGGTGATCTTCACCAACAATGACAGCGCCTATGACGCAGCGGCCGCGCTGGCGGTGGCGGGCGCCGAGGTGACGCTGGTCGATTCCCGACCCGCCTCTGCCGCATCCGCGCCCGGCGTCCGCATCCTGCACGACCGTGTCGTTTCCGCCACGAAAGGCGTACGCCATGTGCGTGCCGCTATCGTGGCCGATCGCGCGGGGCGCATCAGCGAGACCCTGCCCTGCGACCTGATCGGCATGTCGGGCGGCTGGTCGCCCATCGTCCATCTATTCTCGCAATCCGGCGGCAAGCTGCGCTTCTGCGAAGAGATCCAGGGCTTCGTCCCCGGCGAGGCGGTGCAGCCGGTCACGGCAGTCGGTGGCGCCGCGGGTGCGCTCGGCACACTGGCGATCGAACCGCTGTGGGAAGTGCCCGGACGCGGCAAGAAGTTCGTCGATTTCGCCAATGACGTGACCGCACACGACATCGCCATCGCGATGCGCGAAAACTATGTCTCGGTCGAGCATCTCAAGCGTTACACGACGCTTGGCATGGGGGTGGATCAGGGCAAGACCTCCAACGTCAACGGGCTCGCCATTGCCGGTGCGCTCACCGGACGCGCGCCCGGAAAGGTCGGCACGACGAAGTTCCGCCCACCCTATTCCCCGATCGCGCTGGGTGCGCTGGCCGGGCCTCTGGTCGGGCCGTTGTTTCGCCCGCTGCGGCATCTTCCTGCCCATGACTGGCATGTCGCGCGCGGCGCATTGTTTGAGGAACATGGTGGCTGGTGGCGGCCATCCGCCTATCCGCATGTCGGCGAGACGCTGGAGGCGGCAGCAGCGCGGGAAGCGCGGGCAGCACGGACCGGAGCGGCGCTGTTCGACGGATCGCCGCTGGGGAAGATCGAGGTGAGCGGCCCGGATGCCGCGCGCTTCCTGGACCGCGTCTATGTGGGCACCGCGTCCACCCTGCGGCCGGGTCGCGCGCGCTATGGCCTGATGCTCAACGAGAATGGCGTGGTTATCGATGACGGCGTCTTTGTCCGCCTGGCCGATGACCGCTATCTGGTCCACACCACCAGCGGCGGGGCCGACCGCATCGCCGCGATGCTGGATGAATGGCTGCAATGTGAATGGCGTGACCTCGATGTCGTCGTCATGAACGTCGGCAGCCAATGGGCGACGTTGACGGTGAGCGGACCCAGCGCGCGCGATCTGCTCGCGGCACTCGGCACCGACATTGACCTTGCCGACTTCCCGCACATGCGGTTTCGCGAGGGGCGGGTGGCCGGGTTGCCGGCGCGCGTCCTGCGCGCGAGCTTCACCGGCGAGGCGAGCTATGAAATCAGCGTCGCCGCCGGCGCGGCCTCTGGGCTGGCGACCGCGATCGCCGCAAAGGGTGCCCCCTTCGGCCTGACGCCGATCGGGGTCGAGGCGATCATGATCCTGAGGATCGAGAAGGGGTATCTCGCGATCGGCGTCGATACCGACGGCACGACACTGCCCGACGATCTCGGCATGGCGGGCGGGGTCGCACGAAAGGGATCGGATTTCATCGGTCGCCGGTCGCTAGACCGTCCCGATGCGGTCCGGCCAGACCGGCTTCAGCTTGTCGGCCTGTTGACGGATGGACCCAGGCTGGCAGTCGGCGCACATGTGCTGCGGGAAGGCGGCGTGCCGGGCGTGTCCGATGGACATGTCACCTCCAGCGTCGATAGCCCGGCGCTAGGCCGACCGATCGCTCTTGCCCTCATCCGCGCAGGCCGCGCCCGCTTGGGCGAGACGGTCACACTGTACGACATGGGCATCCGGCACCGCGCGACGATTGTCGAACCGGTGTTCTTCGACCGGGAGGGTCAGCGGCTCAATGACGGACACAGCTGACATGATGGCATCGCTTGACTGGTCGGGCACCTCGATCCGCGTGACGCCACGTCACGGCCTGTCCGCTATCCGATTGAAGGCAACGAAGCGAGGCAGGACGCTCGCCGTCGATCTCGGCCTGCCTGCGACGGGCGGCGCGACGGAGGATGCGATCTGGATCGGGCCGGACGAATGGCTGTTGCTGGCGCGCCCGGCGGAGGAAGGTGCCATTGTTGCCCGGCTGGCCGCGCAACAGGCGCAGGGCGCGTGCTATTGGTCGGCGATCGGCGACGGGCTCGTCATCCTCGATCTGGGCGAGGCCGGGGGCCTGGTCAGCCAGCTCACCGGCCTGCCGCAAGCCTCATTCGCGCTGGGACGGGCGGCGCGCACGCGTGTCGCGGGCATCGCCGTCCTGTTCGCGGGCATGAGCTGGGGCACCAGGATGATCTTCGACCGGATGTACGATCGGCATATCCGGCGCTGGCTCGATGCGGCGGCGGAATGAGCGTATACCATCGCCCCCGATGCGGCCGGACCATGGCCTTGCCCATGGACAGCATCGCGATGGTACCAAGGCCTCATCCATCTCGAGGAGAGATGCTGACGCTGGGCGAGCAACGGGCGACGCTATGCGTGCCCGGTCAGCAGCTTGATATAAACTGGTCGCAACGCTTTGCGGACCGTTTTCGGCTCGCGCATCCGCATCGCATAATAGCCGACCTGATGATAATAGGCGATCCGCGCGCGAACCATCGCCTCGGGATCGGCATGGCCCATCTCAAGAAAGATGCCGTGCAGGATTTCGAGCCGCATATCATCGATGCGCCGCACGGCCGCCTCGACCATCGGCGAGGCGCGCGCCCAGTCCCGCACTGCGCTGTCATATCGCGGATCGAAATCGATCTCGCCCAGCCAGACCTCGACAACGCGCTCGAATTTCTTGTGCGGATCGATGTCCCCCGCTGCCGCCTCGATGAAGGCGCGGGTGTTCGATACTTCCCAGTCGGCCAGCAGCGCCGCCAGCAGTGCCGGCTGGTCGGCAAAATGCCAATAGAAGCTGCCGCTGGTGATGTTGAGCGCCTTGGCCAGCGGGACGATCTTCACCGCAGCGACGCCGCCTTCAACAAGCGCGCGACGCGCCGCGAGGATCCAGTCTTCGCGGTCGAGTCGCGTGCCGCGAGTGGCGTTGCCTTTGCTCTGCTCAGTCTTGGGGGCGGCCGGGCTTGTGCGGGATCGGGTCATACCCCCGCCAATTCGGGCAGATCGAACACGCCGTCAAGTGGGGCTTGGCAAAGGATGGAAGCGGAATCTCAGACAGGCGCAGCCTGCGAGATGCGCGCTTCAGCGTCGATCGGCCCCGGCGGCTTTGGGCGAATGGGTAACAGATAACGAAGAGGTGACTCGTGAATTTGACGAAACGTCGCAAGCTAAATGGTCGGGGTAAGGCCATCGCCTTGCTGATGCTCGGTTCCGCCACATCTGCCGCCTTCGCGCAGGGAGCGTCGCCCGAAAGCCCGCTCGGCGCCATCCAGACCATGAACCGCGAACTGGGCAAGATCGTTTCTGCCAACGGCATTGATGAAGCGAAATATGTGTCCTTGGGGGGTGCCCGCCAATGGATCACAATCAGGGGACAAGATCGCCGCGCGCCGATCCTCCTCTATCTCCACGGCGGGCCGGGCAGTGTCATCTCCGACTGGTCCTATATGTTCCAGCGGCCGTGGGAGGATTATTTCACGGTTGTCCATTGGGACCAGCGCGGCTTCGGGCGGTCGGAGGTCGATGGAGTGCGCCTCGTCGGCACGATCAACAAGGAACAATATGTCGCCGACACGATCGCGCTGATTGACCTGCTCCGGCGCGATCTGGGGCAGGCGAAGGTGATTGTCATGGGCCAGTCCTGGGGCACGGTGCTTGCGCTTGAGATAGCACGGCGACGGCCGGATCTGGTCCACGCGGTCGTTTCGGTCGGGCAGGTGGTGGATGAAAAACAGAATTTCGTGGAGACCCGGCGGCTCCTGATTGAGGATGCTCGTGCGCGCGGGGACACGGCGCTTGAGCGCAAGCTCAGTGATCTGGGGCCCATGCCGAGCATTGACGACTGGGACCGCTGGCTCGCGTGGTTGCGAGTTGTTCAGACAGAAAATCTGCGCCAGGGCCATTCGTGGCATAGCGCGCGGGAGCCGGCGGCGCTTGGTGCGCGCATCCTTGCCGGAATCTCGGTATCGCCAAACCTGGTGGATCATCCGGTCGAAAAGCCGACTGCACCCTTTCCAGGCGGACGCGCCGCGAAGGACAAGGAGATCAACCTGTCGATTGACGACTGGACCGCCGAAAAGGACATTGGCACGCGCCTTGCGGTCCCGCTCGTCATGATCAGCGGTCGCCACGACTGGCAGACGCCGATCACTCTGGCGCGCGCCTATTTCGACAAGCTGTGCGCGCCTTACAAGAAGTTCGTCGAGTTTCCCCACTCCGCGCATATCGTCCTGCTTGAGGAACCGGGTCGGACCTTGGTCACGCTGGTAAACGACGTGCTGCCTGCGGTGCGGGGCGACGTGCCGGAGGGGGCCACGACCTGCCCGCCGCCGCGCTAGCTTGAGTCAACGGTGGACCCGGCGGCCTCATCGCGCAGCGCGACCTTGTCTATCTTGCCGATCGGCAGCAGCGGCAAGGCTTCGCGGACCGCACACTGTTTGGGGACTTTGTAGTTCGCCAACCGATCGCGGCACCAGACGATAATCTCGTCCGGTGTTGTCGCCATGCCCGGCCGGGGCACGACGAAGGCGACGCCCGCTTCCTGCCAAAGTGGATCGGGCATCGGTACCACCGCCGCCAGCGCGACGGCAGGATGGCTTTCGATCACTTCCTCCACTTCACGCGGGTAGACGTTGTAGCCTCCAGACTTGAACATGTCCTTCAATCGACCAACGATCCGAAGCCGCCCGTCCGCGCGCCGTTCGGCCAGATCGCCGGTGCGAAAAAAGCCGTCCGGCGTAAACGCGGCGGCGGTGTCCTCCGGGCGGTTCCAGTAATGAAGGAAGTTGAGCGGTGAGCGCGCATGGATCTCACCCACCGCGCCATCGGGGACCGCCGCACCCGTCTCATCCGCGAGGCACACCTCAACGCCGGGAAAAGGGTGGCCGACCGAACTGAGCAGCACGTCCGGGTCGTCAGCGGGGGCAAGCGTGATCGGAGCGAGCGCGGTGATGGCGCTGGTCGTCTCGGTCATGCCATAATTTGTCGCGAGCCGGGCGCATTTGGCGGCCAATTGAAGAAGGACGTCGGCGGAGATGGCCGCGCCCTCCCACACCATCAGCTGAACGCTCGAAAAATCGGTCACCGCCCATTCCGGCGTTGCGATCTGGAGCGCGAAGACGCTTGGCACCGAAGCGATGAAGCTGATCCGTTCGCGGGCGATGATGCGAACCGATTCCGCCGCATCAAACTGTTCCATGAAGATCATCGCGCCCCCGGCGACGAGGCAGGGCGTCGCCAGATCGACGGTGCATCCGACATGGTTGATCGGCAGGAAGTTGAGGCTGCGATAGGGCGCGACGGGCCAGAGCCGGTTCTGTTCGATGCTGAAGCGAACGATGCCCTCATGATGCAGCACCGCGCCCTTGGGTCGGCCGGTGGAGCCGGAGGTATAGACGATCAGGCATGGCTGGCGGCCACCTGCTGCGGCGCGGCGCGCAGCGATTTCGGTGTCGCTAACGGCGCGGCCGTCGGCGATGAAGGCATCATAGCCGATGATGTCACCCGTGGTAGCGCCATCGAACGCGACTACCTGCCTCAGTTCGGGTGACGCAGCGCGCATCGCGGCGATTTCCGGTTGATAGTCGCGCGCGCCGACGTGCAGGCGGGTCAGCAGTATGCAGGGGCGAGCGTCACTGACGACATAGTCCAGTTCGGCCGCGCGATATTTGGGGTTCAAGCCCATCCAGATCGCGCCGATCGCGCTCGTCGCCAGAAAGGCGATCAGGTAATCGGGGGACGGCGTCTGGAGTGTCGCGACACGATCGCCGGGTTGGACGCCTGCGGCGATCAGTGCGCGGGACAGCGCGTCTACTGCGGCGTCAAGGTCGGCGTAGCTAAGCCGGCGATCCCCCAAGACCAATGCCTCGGCAGCCGGCGTGGCTTCAGCATACCATGCGACATAGTCACTGATCTTGGCGAGGGGCGGCGGCGTGCCGGTCATTTCGGACAGGCACCGCCGTCGGGCCAGCCGGTCCATCCGGGACCACGTACGACTCGCCCGGCTGCCGCGCCCGTCGGCTTGCCGTCCTTCAGCACGGCGACTCCGTTCACCCAGACACTATCCACCCCTGTCGAATATTGGTGCGGCCGCTCATAGGTGGCATGATCCTGGATAGTGGTCGGATCGAACAGCACGACATCGGCGAAATAGCCAGCCTTCAGAAGGCCGCGGTCGCGCAGCCGCAGGTTGGCGGCAGGCAGCGAAGTGAGTCGCCGCACCGCTTCCTCAAGCGGGATCAGCTTTTCGTCGCGGACATAGCGGCCAAGCAGGCGGGCTACGTTGCCATAGGTGCGCGGGTGCGTGCTCGATTTCAGGAACACGCCCTCCGCGGCCTGCCCTGGCGCATCCGATCCGAAGCTCATATAGGGAAGCTGCACCGCCTTGCGGATATTGTCCTCCGACATGATGCGGAAGGCAGCATCCACGCGGCTGCCATCCTCGACGATCAGGTCCATCGCCGCTTCCTCGACGCTGACGCCGCGGGCACGCGCCGCCTCGGCGAGGGTCTTGCCGATCAGCGGGCGCAGCGCCTCCGACTTGAAGCCGATGAGCAGGATGTTGTCGCCGGTGCCGCCGGTCAGCCGCAGCAGATTTTCATAGCCGGCGTCCTTCGCGCGCATATCGGCGATCACGCGCGCTCGCGTCGCTGGATCGCGCAGCCGCTTCGCCATCGCCTCCGCGCCGTCGGCCTGCACCCACAGCGGCAATGTTGCGGTCAAGCCCGTGGCACCGGCATCGTAGGTATACATATCGGTGGTGATGCGCAGCCCCTCTGCGCGCGCCGCCTCGATCTTGGCAATGACGCTCGCGAACTTGCCCCAATTGTCCTTGCCCGCGAATTTAAGGTGATAGATTTCCGCGCCCGCACCCGATTTCCGAGCGATCTCGATCAGCTCGTCCACCGCCTGCTCGATCCGATCGCCTTCCGATCGCATATGGCTGATATACATGCCGCCGCACCGGCCCGCTTCGGTCGTCAGCGCGATCAGCTCGGGTGTCTCGGCATAGCCTGCGGGCGGATAGATCAGCGACGATCCGACGCCCATTGCGCCGTCGCGCATCGCTTGGGCGACGAGGCCGCGCATCTCTTCGAGTTGCGCCGGAGACGGATCGACATCACCTTCGCCCAGCACCGCCAGGCGAACGGTGGTCGCGCCGATGAAGCTGGCGACGTTGGTGGCCACGCCGCGTTTTTCGACGGTGCGCAGGAACTCGTCCAATGTCGTCCATTCGATCAGATATTGGATGTCGCCCTGGTCCTTCAGCGCGGCCTCGCGCAACTTCGGGGTGAGCGGCCCCATCGACCAGCCTTCGCCCATGACGTTCAATGTCACGCCCTGGTTGATGTCGCTGACCACGCGACTGTCTACGAAGAACGCCTCCTGACTGTGACTGAGCATGTTGACGAAGCCCGGCGTGACTGCCTTACCGCCCGCGTTGACCACCTTCGTGGGGCGGCCCGGTGCACGCGGCCCTACATAGACGATGCGATCACCTTTGATCGCGATCTCGCCGGTATAGGGCTTGCCCCCCGACCCGTCGTAGATGGTGCCGTTCCGGATCAACAGGTCATAGGCTGGCGTGTTGCTGTCCCCGGCCGACACGCTGCCAGTGACAGCGGCGGCGGCAACGACGAACGCGCAGGCGTGGCGGAATTTCACAGGCCGTCTCCCAAGTTGATCAACGCGCCGTCGCGGCGGCTTCGGTAAAGATATAGTCATGCTGGCCCGCGCGGATGGTCAGCACGCGACGCCCTTCACGCTCCCCTGCGAGCAGTTCGAAGCCCTCGGCTCCAGCGTCGATCACAACGAACGAAAATGTGCCGTCGCTGTTGCGGCGCGAGGCCATGCGCGAGGTGAAGCTGGCAAAGGCGAATCGCAGCCCGTCGGCGTCGCGCGTGACGTGAAGCGCGCCAAGATCGGGGCTGACATAATGGTCGGCCAGCTTAGCCGCCTCGACTGGATCGGCTGGTACGGTCAGGCGGGCCTGTTCGGCGAGAAAACCGTTACGGGCAGTCGCCGCGGCAACCTTCAGCTCCTGCTCCGCCAGCGGCTGTCCGTCATAGACCACTTCGACCAGTCGACGCAGAAACTGACGCAGCATATATTGCCCGTAGTCCGAATTGGTCAGCAGCACAGCACCAACACCCGCGTCGGGCAACACGGCGAACTCCGCCTTGAACCCCGCTGTGCTGCCGCCGTGATGGACGATCGGCACGCCCCATTGACGGTCGATCATCAGTCCCATGCCATAATCATGGTTTGCGCCGATCGACACGATGGGCTTGCGCCGTTCCAGCAGGTGCTCGGCCGCCATCAGCCTGCCACCGCTGGGCAGCGCGCCTGCGGACAATTCTACCCCGACATAGCGGATCATGTCATGCGCCGACGACCAGAGCGCCCCCCCGGGGCGATAGGGAATGATCGAATTGTTGAAGCCCGCATCGGCCGGGGCAATGGCGGCGTTTCCGGCGCGGTCATAGGCATGGGGGCTGGCAGAATCGCGGGCACGCGCACGGGTGTAATCAAAGGTGCTCTCGCGCATTTCGAGCGGGTCGAAGACATAGGTCTGCATCGCCCGGTCGAACGCCGCGCCAATCTCCAGCTTCGGATAGGCGGCATGCCCGGCGATGAAGCCGGCGGCCGATGCCATCAGATTATTGTACTGGAACACTTCGCCAAAGCCGGTGGTCGGCTCGGTCGTCGCCAGTTCCCTGAACGAGGCGGAGGCGGGTGTGCCAAGCGGGGTATTAAGAATCCAGGTGACGTCCTTACGCGGCAGGCCGGTGCACGCGCACACCAGATGGCGCACCAGCACCTTGTCGGTTGTTTCGGCGCTGCCCAGGCGGAAGTCAGGATAGACCTTGGTGACCTTATCGTCCCAGCCCAGCTTGCCCGCATCGACCATCTTGGCCAGGAGCAAGGTGGTCAGCGCCTTGGTGTTCGATCCAATCATGAAGCGGGTATGCGCATCGACTGGATCGGGCTTCCCGACCTCGCGCACGCCGAAACCGCCCTCAAAGACCACCTTGCCCTGGTCGATCAAGGCCAGGCTCGCGCCAGGGACGTGCAGTTCGGCCATCGCCGTCTGTACAAAGCCTGTCAGCGCCGCGATCCGCCCCGAATCGAGCCGATGCGCCTGCCGCCCCGCGAAACTTTCCTCGGTGAAATCATGAGTCCGCAGCGTCTGCATCATTAGCCGAACCGCAGCGCCGCGCTTTTCGGCAGCGGCGCTTTGTGCGTCGATCAGCAGCACCGTCCATCGCCCGGCCTTGCGATGCGCGACGGCGTGGCGGAGCATCGCATCGCCGGGCGGGGTATCATAGACGACGGAAACGACCTCGTCCCATCCGGCCCGCGCGGCACCGGCAACGGTGCGTTGGAGCGGTGGCGGCGCGTCGCGGCGATAAGCGCGCCACGCCTTTTCCTGTGCCGCAGCGGCATCGGTGGCGGGCCCGACATCGACCAGCGCGACTCGGGCATCGCCCTCTGGACTGACCATCACGACCAGTCCGTCGCGATCTTCCATCCGCCAACCCGGCGGTACGGTGAAGCTGCCATCAGTCAGTCGCTTGACGATGGCGGTTGTGGGGGTGGCGGCGGCATCGGCGGCGGGCACCGCAGGCGGTGCCTCCTGGGCAGCGGCCACCGATGATGCCAGGAGGACGCCCACCCCGAAAGTCAGTCGCAACAGCACCGTGCATCCCCTTAAATATTAAAACTGGGCCTATACCCAATTCATGCTGCCGGGCCGAGCAACTTTTGTCAATCGCGCGACCATGGCATCACATTCAACCGGGTGTACGAAGGGTCTCGGCCGTCATGCCACGGTGCGGACGGACTTGCGTGCGCACAGGCTCCGGTTCCTCGCCCGCAGCGGGCATCCATTCGAGTTCGCGGCAGTAAATGCTGCGATACCACAGCTTGGTCAGGAACAGCGCCAGGGTTTCCGGGTCACGTTCCAGCGTGCCTGCAGCGGTGCTGAGTCCGGCGCTATTCTCGACGAAGATCTTGCGGAGCAGGCCATCGACCATCAAGCCTAGGCCGCTCACCGCCAGGCGGAGTTCGGCCTCAGACCCAAGTGCGGGCTTCTCATGGCGGATAAGAGCGCGGCACGCCCGCTCGACCCAATTGTCGTTCCAGTCGTTCCACATCCGGCCGAATTCGGGAATCTCGTCGCCGAACTGGATCAGGCAGCGCATGAGCCCGGGATTGGCGACGACGCTGCGGCTATAGTCGAGATTCCCATAATAGATGCTTTCCGCCGCATTGGCGTGGGGCGGGCGGTCCGCTTGCTGTGGTTTGCCCAGCACATTCAGAAACTCGCCCAGCACTTCCTGGGTAATCTCCTGCTTGTTCTTGAAATAGACGTAGAACAGTGCGTTCGACACACCGGCATGTTCGTTGATGTCGGTGACGCGCAACTCACGATAGCCGACCGTCTCAAGCAGGACGACGGCGGCTGCCTTCAACCTATCGCGCGTACGTTCACCCTTACGCTTGCCGTCGGCTTGGGCGGCAGCGGTCAGGTGCCTGGAAAAGCTAAGCGAATCATCCGCTTTCGTCTTCTTTGCTGCGCGTGACACCAACTTGCGGCTCCTAATCAGTCCGTCGCCAATGCCATATAGCATGCTCCGGGTTTGTCGAGACTGCTCCCTGCAACCCTGCAACAGAATTAAAACTGGGTCCAGTGTCAGATTTATTTTGACATGAACATCGATCGGGATAGTCTGCGGCGATGCAAGGAGCTTGCCGCCCCGACCGGCGAAGGTAGGGGCATGGGATTGAGGAGCACATGTTGGCCGATACAGGCGAGATCGACATGACGGGACCACCGGCGATGGTTGACGCAACCCGGCTTGGAGCGGCGCGCGAGTTGGTTGCGCGCCACCTGGTCTGGGACAATCACGGCTGTATGCCGCTGCGCTGGGCGGACGACAGCTTCCTGCCGCAGCTTGCGCGGTATCGTGCGGCCGGGGTAAATGTCGCGAGCCTGAACGTCGGCTATGGCGAATTGGGGATCGAGGACACCGTCCGGATGGTTGCCGCGTTCCGCCACTGGTTGAAAGCGCGGCCGGACGACTATGTCCTTGCAACCAGCGTCGCCGACATCCACCGCGCCCGCCGCGAGGGCAAACTCGCCGTCACCTTCGACATCGAGGGGACGCGCGCGATCGGTGACCAGATCAGTCTCATCCAGCTTTATCACGATCTTGGCGTCCGCTGGATGCTGATGGCCTATAATCGCCGCAATCTGGTGGGCGACGGTGTGCATGACGAGGACGCGCCGGTTGGGCTGACCCCGTTCGGACGCGACGTAGTGGCGGAAATGGAGCGCGTCGGCATGGTCGTGTGCTGCTCCCACACCGGCGCGCGCACCGCGGCCGATGTGTTGGCGGTGGCGCGCAAGCCGGTCATCTTCTCGCATTCCAATCCGAAGGCGGTGTGGGATCACAAGCGCAATATCAGCGACGATCTGATGCGCGCCTGCGCCGACACCGGCGGCGTAGTGGGCATTACCGGGGTCGGCGCGTTTCTGGGTGCGAACAATGATGTCCGGTCGGAAACCTTTGTCCGGCATATCGACTATGCGGTCAATCTGATCGGTGTCGACCATGTCGGACTGGGTCTGGATTTCGTCTTCGACCGCGAAGAACTGCGCCGTGCGCTGGTGGAGATGCGCCACACATTTCCCGATGATCCGGCCTATCGCACGGTACCGGACTTTGTCGCACCCGAGCAGATCGTGGAGATCGCGGCGCTGCTGATGGCGCGCGGCTATGCCGAAGCGGACATTGCGAAAATCCTGGGAGGCAATCATCTGCGCGTCGCCGAACAGGCATGGAGCGGTGAGGCAGCGGCATGACCGCGATGACAAGACAAATGAGGGGGACCGGAATGCGTAAGCTAGCCATGGTGTTCGCGATGATCGCGGCCATGATCGTTTCAACTGCTGCGACGCCGCCGGAGGCGCCGACCAGCCTGCAACCCAAGCCGCTGGCACCGGTGCAGGCCAAGATGCAATCCGCAGCTGCCGAGCGGCCCGCCCCAACGATCGGTGCGACACCGGCGGCGCCGTTGACCGCACAGGATTTATCGGCCTGGCTCGACGGCTATGTCCCGCTGGCACTTCAGAAGGGCGAGATCGCCGGCGCGGTCGTCGTTATCGTCAAGGACGGTCAGATACTCGCGGAAAAGGGCTATGGCTTCGCTGACATCGACGCGCGTCGCCCCGTCGATCCGCGGCGCACTCTGTTCCGCATCGGATCGGTGTCTAAGCTGTTCACCTGGACTGCCGTGATGCAGCTTGTCGAGCAGGGCAAGATCGACCTTGATGCCGACGTCAATCGCTATCTCGATTTCAAGATTCCGCCGCGTAACGGCAAGCCGATCACGATGCGCAACCTGATGACGCACACGCCAGGGTTTGAAGAAGCGATCCGCGCCCTCATCATCACCGATCCCAAGGGCATGTCGCTGGAGCGCGGCGTCAAAACCTGGACGCCGACGCGCGTGTTCGACCCGGGTACGACGCCAGCCTATTCCAACTATGGCGTGTCACTGGCCGGCTATATCGTCCAGCGTGTGTCCGGCCAGCCCTTCGACGACTATATCGAACAGCATATCTTCAAGCCGCTGCAGATGAGCCGCACGACCTTCCGCCAGCCGCTGCCAAAGGGCTGGGAGCGCGACATGTCAAAAGGGTATCAAAATGCGTCGCTGCCCGCCAAGCCGTTCGAAATCGTGACGATGCCGCCCGCGGGCAGCGTGTCCGGCACCGGGTCCGACATGGCCAATTTCATCATCGCGCATCTTCAGAAGGGGCGGTTCGGCGACTCGCAGATCCTGCGCCCGGAAACCGCACGCATGATGCACGACACGCCTACCGCGCTGATGGCGCCGCTGAACGGCATTCGACTGGGCTTCTTCGATTCCAACATCAACGGCCGCCGGGTGATCGGCCATGGCGGTGACACCCAGTATTTCCACAGCAATATGTTGCTGTTCGTCGATGACGGGGTGGGGATGTTCCTGTCGGTCAACAGCTCCGGCGTGCCCAACGGCGGCTTCCGTCAGAATTTCTTTGAGGCCTTTGCCGATCGCTATTTCCCCGCCACGCCGCGCGACGGCCAGGTCGATGCGAAGACTGCGGCCGAACATGCCGCCCTGATCGCCGGAAACTATGTCAGCCAGCGCGGTGCCTTTTCCAATTTCATGGCCGCGGGCGGGCTGATCGGCCAGCTTACCGTCAGCGTTAACCCAGATAACACGATTTCGATCTCGCTGTTGCGTAAGCCGAGCGGCCAGCCGCGCAAATATCGCGAAATTGCGCCGTTCCTGTGGCGCGAAGTTGGTGGTCATGACCGGATCGGCGCAATCGTGAAGGACGGACGGGTCGTCCGTGTCTCTTCAGACCTTCTTTCCGGCATCATGGTGTTTGATCGCGCACCGGCATCGATCAATTCGGCGTGGCTGGTCCCGGCTGTGCTCGCAGCGTTGGGGGTTCTGGCCATTACCCTGGTCGCTTGGCCCATTGCCGCGATACTACGTCGCCGTCACAAGATTCCGTTCGGGTTGACGGGACGGCGCAAGGCCGCGTTCCTGCTCGTTCGCGTCTTTGCCATTCTGGCGCTGGGTGCGGTTGTCGGCTGGTTCGCCCTTCAGGACATGTTCCTGGGCGAGACCGGATATGACCGGATTGCCAAGCTCGACACGCTGATCCTCGCACTTGAGGCGCTCACGCTGGTCGGCTTTGTCGGCGGGCTGATCGTCGCTGCGTGGAACCTGGTTGCGGCATGGCAGGGCAAGGCAGGGTGGACGACCCGACTCTGGTACCTGCTCGTCACCCTCGCGTTTCTGGCGCTCAGCTATTTCGGGCTGATGGGCAAGCTCATGAACTTTTCCGTCAACTACTGACGGCAAACAGCACATTTCGAGAGGATATCATGTCGAGCCTTCGCCTCACCGTGGAAACGGCGGACTTGGCGCTCAAGTCGCCGTTTCGCATCTCCGGCCATGTGTTCAGCACATCGCCCATCCTCACCGTCACGCTGACGCGCGGCGACATATGGGGCCGGGGCGAGGCGGCCGGCGTCTATTATGTGGGCGACACCCCGGCCAAGGGCGCAGCGCAGATCGAGCAGGTCCGCGCCGCGATCGAGGCTGGCATCGACCGCGACGCCTTGCGCACCCTGCTGCCGCCGGGCGGGGCGCGTAATGCGGTGGACGCCGCCCTTTGGGAACTGGAGGCGCGCGAGACCGGCCGACCGGTCTGGGCGCTGGCTGGGCTGGATGAGCCGAGACCGCTGCTGACGACGGTCACGCTGGGTGCGGACGATCCCGCCGTAATGGTCGAACGCGCGACGGGCTATGGCTTTGCCCGCGCGCTCAAGCTGAAGCTGACCGGCGAAACCGATGCCGACATCGCGCGCGTACGTGCCGTGCGCGCGGCGCGTCCCGATGTTTGGATGGGGGTCGATCCCAATCAGGGCTACACCCCCGACACGATCGAGCGGCTGATCCCGGTGCTGGTCGCGTGTGGAGTCTCGCTCCTCGAACAGCCGTTCCGCCGGGGTCATGAAGCGGAACTGGACGGGTTCGACCGCGTCATTCCGGTCGCCGCGGACGAAAGCTGCCTCGACTTGGCCGAACTGGAGACGCTGCCTGGCCGCTTCGACGTGGTGAATATCAAGCTCGACAAGTGCGGCGGCCTGACCGAGGGGCTTATGATCGCCCGCCGCGCGCAGCAACTGGGCTTGAAGGTGATGGTCGGCAACATGGTGGGCAGCAGCCTGGCGGCCGCGCCGGGCTTTATCCTCGGCCAATTGTGCGACATCGTCGATCTGGATGGTCCGCTGTTCATTACGCAGGATGTGGTGCCCGGCGTGCGCTATGACGACGGTCTGGTGTGGAGCCCGGCCGAACTGTGGGGCGCGGACGCGCGGATCGCCGCGACGGCAGGGGCGTGATGGCGACGGCGGCATCGTCGCGTGACTGGTTCGGCCAGCCGCGCGGCCTGACCGTCCTGTTCCTGACCGAAATGTGGGAGAAATTCTCCTACTATGGGATGCGCGCGCTGCTGGTCTATTACATGACGAAGGAGCTGTTGTTCGCGCCCGAACGCGCCTCCTATGTCTATGGTCTCTACACCGCTCTCGCCTATTTCACGCCGATCTTTGGCGGTTATCTTTCCGACCGGTGGCTGGGGCGCCGACGCGCGATCCTGATTGGCGGGACGACCATGGCGATCGGCCATTTCCTGATGGCGTTCCCGACGCTGCTGTTCCCGGCGCTGGCGGTGATCGCGATCGGCAACGGCCTGTATCTGCCCAACTTGCCCAGCCAGGTCGATCAGCTCTACGCCGGCGACGATCCCCGGCGCGGATCGGCCTACAACATCTATTATGTCGGGGTGAATCTGGGGGCGTTTCTGGCACCGTTGGTATGCGGCACGCTGGGCGAGGTTTACGGCTGGCATTACGGGTTCGGCGCGGCCGGTATCGGCATGGTTGCAGGGTTGGCGATCTACGTCACCGGCGGCGCGTATCTGCCTCGCGACCGGCACGATCGATCGCCGACCCCCGCGATGCCGGGCGCGCCCCCTGAAGCCGTCATCACTGACGCCGATGAGACGGATGGCTTGCGCGCGCGTATTCCGCTGATGCTGGGGGTGATCGGCGCGGTGATCCTGTTTCGCGGTGCCTATGAACAAATGGGCAATTCCGTTGCGCTGTGGGCCGACAGCGACGTCGATCGCGTGATTGGGGCCTTCACAGTGCCTGCTACGTGGTTCCAGTCGCTCAACCCACTGCTCGTCTTCTTGCTGACTCCGCTGCTGGTGCGGCGTTGGACCGGCGCGGCGCGTAGGGGACAGGAGCGATCGCCGCTGATGAAAATGGCGCAGGGTGCGGCGGGCCTGGGCATCGTCTTTCTGGCAGTTGCGCTGGTGTCGCTGCTAGCGGAAGCGCAGGGTTTCCGCCCGCCGCTCATCGTCCTGATCGGCTTCATCATCCTGTATACCCTGGCCGAACTGTTTATCCTGCCGGTGGGGCTGGGGCTGTTCGGACGGCTGGGGGGAAATCGCTTTCGTGCGACCGCCATCGCCGCATGGTTCTTTGCCGCCTTCGCGGGAAACCTGCTCGCCGGCTATGTCGGCGGCTTCTGGTCGCAAATGGATCGCTTCTCGTTTTTCGTGGTTCTCGCGACGCTTTGCGCTCTGGCGTCTGCGATCCTGTTCATCCTTTCGCGCAATTTCGTCGGAGACCGCTGACATGTCACGCACCGTTCTGTTCAGGTTGACCGCTGCCCTCGCCGGGTTGATGTTCACCCTAGATGCCCATGCACAGGCCGCCGATCCGCCGCCGCCCAAGACGGGTGAGCAGGTGCGCGAACAGATCCGCACCGCACTGACCGACATCGGCCGCATCGTCGCGCCGAACGGCATCGACGAGAAGCGGTATATCGATCTGGGTGGCGCGCGGCAGTGGATCATGCTGCGGGGTCAGGACAGGGCGGCGCCGATCCTGCTGTTCCTGCACGGCGGGCCAGGCAGCCCGATCTCCCCCGCGGCCTATGCCTATCAGCGGCCGTGGGAGGACTTCTTCGTGGTCGTCCACTGGGACCAGCGCGGTTTCGGGCGATCGCGCGGCACAACGCCGGCCGAGACGGCAAAGTTAAAGGGTACGCTGAACCGCACGCAATATATCAGGGACACCATCGAACTGATTGAGAAGCTGCGCGCAGAATTCGGTCAGCGCAAGATCGTGCTGGTGGGCCAATCCTGGGGCACGGTGCTGGCGCTGGAGGTGGCGCATCGTCGGCCCGACTTGCTCTATGCCGTGGTGACGCAGGGACTGGCTGCGAACTGGATGGCGAGCCCGCGGTTGCTCTACGACCATCTGCTGCGGGAGGCGGACGCAAAGGGTAATGTCGCCGAGGCGAAGCGACTGCGCGAACTGGGGCCGCTGCCCGAGACTGTCGAACCGCAGAAGATGTTCGACTGGGCGCGCCGATTGGGCGTCGGTTTTCCAGACGCAAACACCTGGCACAACATCCGGGGGCCGGGCGACAGTTGGGGGCGGCGAATGGATGCGCTCGAATATGTGTCGCCCGACTATTCCGCTGCAGAATATGCCGCCGATCACGCCGCGCAACAGGCCGACGGCGCGGGTTTGCTGGCGCGATACCAGGAGGCCATGGCGCCGGTATTACCCTGGGATGCCGAACGCGATGTCGGAACGCGCATCAAGGTGCCCTTCATCGTCATGCAGGGCACGCATGACTGGCAGACATCACGCGATCTGGCGAAGGCTTATTTCGACAAGGTTTGCGCGCCATACAAGAAATGGGTTGAGTTTCCCCATTCGGCGCACGCGCTCAATATCGAGCAACCTGGGCTGTCGGTGGTGGCGCTGGTCAACGACGTGCTGCCGGCGGTGCGTGGCGAGGTGCCGAAGGGTGCCGTGCGCTGCGGGAATGCAAAATGAGGCGCTCACTGTCAGCGCTCGCATGCCTTGCATGCATGGTCTCGACAGTGCCCGCGGTCGCGCAGGTCGTGCCCGATTCGGCTCTGATCAGGCTGAGCTTTGATACCCGCGTACCGATGCGCGACGGCAAGACGCTGTCCGCCACGCTCTATCGCCCGCGCGATCAGGTCGGGCCGGCACCCTGCGTCATTTCCATCACCCCCTATATCGCCGACGCCTATCACATTCGGGGGACGTATTTCGCGGCGCGAGGCCTGCCGTTCCTGATGGTCAATTCGCGCGGACGGGGAGATTCGGACGGCACCTTCCAGCCATTTGAGGGAGACGGCCGGGACGGCTACGACGCTGTCGAGTGGCTTGCGGCCCAGCCCTATTGCAACGGCAAGGTGGCGATGTGGGGCGGCTCTTACGGCGGGTTCAATCAATGGGCGACGGCGCGCGAAAGCCCGCCGCATCTCGCAACAATCGTCCCGGTCGCGTCACCCTATTTTGGCGCGGATGCGCCCGGACGCAGCAATATTCCGATCAACTACATGCTGCAATGGATGCTTTACACGAAGGGGCGAACTGTCCAGACCAACGCCTTCGCCGATCCCGGTTACTGGAACGCGATCTGGCGGGAACGGTTTGAGACGGGCAAGTCGTTCGCGACCTTGGCCGACCAGCCCGATCACCGCGAGCCGCTGTTGAAGGAATGGGCGGCGCATCCGCATATGGACGCCTATTGGGATCGGAAAAATCCAACGGCGGCAGAATATCGCGCGATGGCCATACCCATCCTGACGATCACCGGCAGTTACGACGATGACCAGCCGGGGACGATCGCCCATTATCGCGCCTTCATGGCGGCTGCATCGCCTGAGGATCGCGCGCGCCATTATCTGGTGATCGGCCCATGGGATCATACTGGCACCCGGACGCCGAAGCCTGACTATGGCGGCGTCCCCTTTGGCGCCGAAAGCCTTGTCGATCTGCCGGCGCTACACGTCGACTGGTATCGCTGGACGATGGCGGGTGGGGCGAAACCCGCGTTTCTCAAAAAGCGGGTCGCGTGGTATGTGATGGGTGCCAACCGCTGGCGCTATGCCGATAGTCTCGATGCGGTGACCGCCGAGCACAAGCCATTCTATCTCGATTCCACCGCGAATGCGGATCGCGTCCTGGGTTCGGGCAGACTCGATCCCGCGGCGCCGGGTCAGGGACGACCGGACAGCTATGCCTACGATCCCCGCGATGTTTCGCTGGCTGGGTTGGAGGCGTCGCTTGACCAGTCGTCGTTGGTCGATCAGCGGCTGGTCCTAGCGCGGGACGGCAAGCAACTCGTCTATCACAGCGCGCCGTTCGACAAGCCCACGGAAGTTTCCGGCTTTTTCCGTTTCTCCGCCTGGATTTCCATCGATCAACCGGATACCGATTTCCAGGCATCGGTGTATGAAATCACGCCCGACGGCGGCAGCATCCTGTTGTCGATGGATTATCTGCGCGCGCGCCACCGCGAAAGCCTGCGAACGGAAAAGCTGGTGACCACGACCGCGCCGCTGCGATACGACTTCGATCGCTTCACCTTCGTCTCACGGGAGGTCGCGGCGGGCAGTCGGCTGCGGCTGGTGATCGCGCCGGTCAACAGTATCCACCTTCAAAAGAACTACAATGCGCCAGGGCCGGTCGCGATGCAGACGATCGCGGATGCGCGCACCGCGACAGTAAGGCTGCTGCACGATCGCGCGCATCCCAGCGCGCTGTTCGTGCCGATCGGGCGGGTAGGGGACTGACATGGGGAAGCGCGCGATGATGCACAGATTTGCTCGCCCGACATGGATAGCCGGGATCATCGTCGCGGCAGCATGTACGCTTAGCTTCACGGCGCCCGTGCTTGCGCAGTCGACGAGCGACATTCCCGCGGATTTCAAGCCGGTGGCAATGCCGCAGGACTACGTCCGCCGCGACGTGATGATCCCGATGCGCGACGGTGCGAAGCTTAACACCACGATCTTGATCCGCAAGGATGCGAACGCGGCGCCGCTCATCCTCGATCGCACGCCGTACAATGCGAAAAAGCTGACCAGCCTGTCGCAGGGCCCGGCCTTTGCCACAACGCTGCTGCCTTTTCATGCTGACCTGATGCGGGCGGGCTACATCATCGTTCTCCAGGACGTGCGCGGCAAGGATGGGTCGGAGGGTGACTATGTCATGGCCCGCCCGCTCAACCCCGGCGGCGTCGACAATGCGACGGACGCTTATGACACCATCGACTGGCTGGTGAAGAACGTGCCCGAATCAAACGGCAGGGTCGGCACGATCGGCATAAGCTACAATGGCTATGCCGCGCTGATGAGCCTGATCGATCCCCATCCGGCGCTGCGCGCATCGGTGCCAATCGATCCGATGGTCGATGGCTGGAAGGGCGACGACTGGTTCCACAATGGTGCGTATCGCCAGTTCATGACGGAATGGCTGTATCGGCAGACCACCACCAAGGGCTCGGCGCTGCGCTGGCCCGACACCGCGCTTGACAGCTATGACGGCTGGCTGGCGCGCGGGTCGGCAGGGGGCACCGCCCGCGCCTTCGGCATCGACAAGCTGCCTGCCTGGCGCAAGATGGCGGAGCACCCGGCCTATGATGCGTTCTGGCAGGATCAGGCGCTGGACCGTGTGCTGGCACAGCGCGGCATTTCTGTGCCGACGCTGCTCGTGCACGGAAGTTGGGACCAGGAAGATATCTATGGTGCGCCCGCCCTGTTCGAGGCGACGCGTGGTACACCGTCCAGCGACAAGGTCCGGCTGGTGATCGGCCCGTGGAACCATGGCGGCGCGGGGCTGGGCGACGGAGCGAGCCTTGGCCCGATCAAGTTCCGCAGCGATACCGCTTATTGGTTTCGCTGGAACGTGATGATCCCGTTTTTCGACCAGCATCTGAAGGACGGTGCACCTGCCGCCGATATCGCGCCGGTAACGGCGTTCGAGACAGGCACCAACCAATGGCGACAATTCGATCACTGGCCGCAATCCTGCGCGTCTGGATGCGCCGCGTCGTCCAAACCGCTCTACCTCCGCTCCGGTGGCACGCTTGCCTTCACCGCGCCGGCGCCGCGCGAAAGCGGGTTCGACGAATATGTTTCTGACCCCGCCAAGCCGGTAACGTTTCGACAGCGGCCGATTGAGTCGCTCGGCGGGCCGAAGGGGGAATGGAAGAACTGGCTGGTCGAGGATCAACGCTTCGCCGCGAGTCGGCCGGATGTGCTGACTTATGTGAGCGAGGTTTTGACCGAACCGGTACGGATCGCTGGCAAGCCGGTGGCGAATCTCTTCGCGTCCACAAGCGGTACCGACAGCGACTGGGTGGTAAAGCTGATCGACGTCTATCCGGCGGAAAATCCGGGTGACGCCAACCTGGGCGGCTATCAGTTGCCGATAGCGATGGATGTATTGCGCGGCCGCTATCGCGATGATCCCGCCCGGCCAAAGCCGATCCCGGCCGATGCGACGGTGCGCTACCGGCTCGACTTGCCCCATACCAGCCACGTTTTTCTGCCGGGCCATCGGATAATGGTCCAGATCCAGTCGAGTTGGTTCCCGCTCTATGATCGCAATCCGCAGCGTTTCGTCGATAACATCATGTTCGCGCAGCCCAACGACTATATGAAGGCGACGCAGCGCGTGTTCCACAAACTTGGCGCCGCCAGCCATATCGAGCTGCCGATTGCGCCCTGAGCTGGTTGAATTATAGCCCGAAATCAGATCATTCTGCTCGTTGCGACATAGAAATGAAAGTCTTGACCAAAACTCTTGACTAAAAATGGGATTGGGCCCAGTTTCAGTAGAAATACATAGAGACGTCAATGGCGAAACAGGGAGACTCATATCGTGGCAATCAAACTGAACAGGCTGACGATGACCGCGCTGGGGGGCGGCGCGGCGTTTCTGGCCCTGCTGGCCCCGGCAAGCGCATTTGCGCAGGCATCGACCGCAACCCAGGCATCCGACGCTGAGACTGCGAATGGCGGTGCAATCATCGTCACGGCCAACAAGCGCGAAGAGCGGCTGGTCGATGTCGCGTCCAGCGTCAGCGTCGTCTCTGGCGCCGACCTCAATTACCGCAACCTGCAGCGGATCGAGGATTTTGCAGCGCAGGTGCCCGGTTTCAACTTCCAGCCTGGCGGCGTCCGGCAGGTGCGGCTGGTGCTACGTGGCCTGAACTCCGGCGGCGCGGGCGCGACGACGGCGGTGGTCATTGATGAGACGCCGCTCAGCTATCAGTCCGGCTTGGCCAATGGCGCGGCCGACACCGCGAATTTCGACACCTATGACATGGCCCGTATCGAGGTGCTGAAAGGGCCGCAGGGCACCTTGTACGGTGCGACGTCACAGGGTGGCCTCCTGAAATATGTTACGACCGCGCCGGAACTGGATCGCATTGCGCTGAGCAGCGAAATCGGTTCCGAGGTGATCGATGGCGGCGGTGCGGGCTATTTCGGCCGCGGCATGATCAACGTGCCCATCATCAGCGACACGCTGGCGGTCCGCGCTACCGGCTATTACCAGAAAGTGGCTGGCTATATCGACAATCCGACGCTGAACCGCAACAACGTCAACGGGGGCGAACGCTGGGGTGGCCGCATCTCTGCGCTGTTCAAGCCGTCCGACGCCTTCTCGCTACGGGTGACCGCGGCGCGCCAGGAGCAGGAATTCGACGATAGTGGCTTCCTGGAGGTCGTAGGGTCGAACCTGACGCCGGGCAACCCGCCCGCCAACCAGTTCGATCTGGCCAATAACGGCCGGTTCATCCTCAACACCAATGTCGGCAACCCCAGCCGCAACGTCTATGAATATGTCAACGCCACCGCGACACTCGACGTTGGCTTTGCCGAGTTGCTGTCGTCGACCAGCTTCGGGCATCTCAGCACCGACTTCATCGCGGACTTGTCGTTCGGCAATCCGGCGGTGGGTGCGCCGCTCACCTTTTCGACGCTGCTCGGCGGCATTTATGGCCAGCCGGTCGCCGTCACGCAGGTGCAGAGCAACAAGTCGGATCGCAGCAACCAGGAAATCCGTCTGACCTCCAAGCCGGGCAGCCGGGTGTTGGGAATGGCGGTCGACTGGCTGGTCGGCGGATTCTACGCCAATGAATCGGTGATCTTCCCGCAGGGCTTCGATGTCCGCAGCCTCGCGACTGGCAATGTGCTGACTGTGCCGTTCGCCGGCGGCAGCCTGCTGGCCCCGGCGAAATACAAAGAATATTCGGGCTTCGCCAACGTCAACTTCCACTTGACCGATACGCTCGAGTTGGCGCTGGGTGGCCGCTACACGGAAAACAAGCAGTCGGCGCAGACGACCTATTTTGCAGGCTTCGCTACCGGACCGGCCGACGAAGTAACGCCCACTACCCGGTCGAAGGAGAATAAGTGGACCTATTCGGCAGCGGTCAGCTGGAAGTTCAATCCCGACTCGCTGCTCTACGGCCGTGTCGCGTCCGGCTATCGCCCTGGGGGCATCAACCGCATCACGCCGGGCAACACCTTGCCGCCGGACGTGCCCACGACCTTCGACGCCGATAATACGGTCAACTACGAGCTGGGTGTTCGTACTGCGCTGTTCGACAAGCGCGTGAACATCGACATTGCCGCCTTTTACATCGACTGGACCGACATCCAGATCCTGACGACGTTCCGTTCCACAACCACGGGCCAGAACGTGACGCTGACCGGCAATGCCGGAACCGCGCGCAGCCGGGGCCTGGAGTGGAACATCGGCTGGACGCCAACGCCCGGCCTGCGTCTGTCGACGGTCGGTGCCTACACCAACGCGGAACTGACCGAGTCGCGCCCGCTGCTCGGGGGCAATGACGGCGATCAGCTGCCGTTCGTTCCCAAATGGACGAACACGGTGAACGCCGATTATGAAACGGCTCTATCCGGGAACGTCACTGGCTTCATCGGCGGAAGCTGGATATTCAGCAGCGGCGGCTTCACGGGCTTCACCGCTGATCCGGCTCCCGGGCAGCCGACGTATCCGGACCATATCAAGCTGCCGAGCTATCACCTGTTCAATATGCAGGCCGGCCTGCGGTTCGATGAGTTCGACTTGTCCTTCTATATCCGTAACTTGACTGACGACCGTACGCTCACGTCATACAATCCTTCGGGTGGTGCAGGCTTCACCGGCACCGCGCAGATACTGCAACCGCGCACCTTTGGGGTCAGGGCGGCTGTCCGCTTCTAACCGCGCGGACGCGCACGCCTCGCCAGATCGGCGATGGCGTGCGCGCGCCTGCTATGAAATAAGGCTCGAAGGGTAAGGGAAGCCTGAGCATGACCGATTCAGTCCACGCGGCCGACGCTTGCGCACCGCTCGCGCTGCCAACCCCCTATCTTCTGTTCCTGGGCGATGTGCAGCACCGTGGCTATGCCAAGACGGCGTTTGGCCTGCGCGATTGGGCCGGAGAACTATGCATCGGCGAATTCTCTCTGCCCGACGCGACGGTATCGACGGGCCTGCCGTCCCTCTGCCTTGGCGAAGCCTATGCGCAAGGGGCGCGAGGCTTCGTGATTGGCGTGGCGAGCCAGGGGGGCGCGATCCAGCCCAATTGGGTGCCGACCCTGATAGCGGCCCTGGAGCAGGGCTTCGACATCGTCAGCGGGATGCATTCAAACTATCGCGACATTCCTGAACTGGCCGATGCGGTGGCGCGCACTGGCCGCCGGGTGATCGAGGTGCGTCGGCCACCCGTCGGCCTGCCGACAGGCACCGGCGCGAAGCGGACGGGTCGGCGGCTGCTGACCGTCGGCACCGATTGCGCGCTGGGCAAGAAGTACACCGCCCTGGCGCTCACTCGCGCCTTCCGGGCGCGCGGCGTCGATGCAGACTTCCGGGCGACCGGTCAGACCGGCATTATGATTGCCGGGTCGGGCATTCCGATCGATGCCGTCGTCTCAGACTTCGTTGCGGGCGCGGCTGAACTGTTGTCGCCCGATGCTGCCGCCGATCACTGGGACGTGATCGAAGGGCAGGGATCGCTCTATCACCCCGCCTATGCCGGGGTGTCGCTGGGCCTGCTGCATGGCAGCCAGCCCGATGTCATCGTGCTTTGTCACGAGCCGGGGCGCAAGACAATCATCGGCACGACCGATTTTCCGATTCCCCCGCTAACGGAAGCTATCGCGCTGAACGTGACGCTGGGGGCGCTTACCAATAGCGGCATCCGCTGTGCCGGTGTCAGCCTCAACACCGGCGGCTTGGATGACGCTGAAGCGGCGGCCGCGATCGCCGCTGCCGCGCGTGAGACCGGGCTGCCTGCGGCCGATCCCGTGCGCGGCGGTCCTGATTTCGAGCGGTTGGTAGACGCATGTCTGGCGTGAACGCGGGCACCGCCGGGGGCACTAGCGGCTGGTTCCAGCGTTACGTTCTGCCGGGTTTCGCCTTCAAGGCACTGGTGATCGGCGGCGGCTATGCCACCGGGCGTGAGCTTGCCGAGTTTTTCCTGCCTAGCGGCCCTTGGGGGGGCGTGCTCGGCATGGCGCTTGCCGCAGCGATCTGGAGCGCTGTTGCCGCCGCCACCTTCGCCTTCGCCCGCGCGACCGGCGCGCAGGATTACCGCAGCTTCTTTCGCGAGTTGCTCGGGCCCGCCTGGTTCCTGTTCGAAATCGGCTTCGTCATGCTGATGATCATCATGCTGGCGGTGTTCGGCGCGGCGGCGGGCGCAATTGGCGCCGCATTGTTCGGCTGGCCGACGATTGTCGGCACGATGCTGCTCGTCGTGTTGATCGCGGGTTTTGCCGCATTCGGGACGGAGGCGGTGGAGGATTTGTTCAAATATGTCTCTTTCCTGCTCTACGCCGTCTATGCTCTGTTCCTGGTGCTGGCGCTGACCAGCTTTGGCGATCGCATTGCGGCGACCTATGCCACGGCTGCGCCCGCGCCGGGCTGGATCGCAGGTGGCCTGACCTATGCAGGCTATAATATCGTGGGCGCCGTGCTGATCCTGCCGGTGGTGCGGCACATGCGCAATCAGCGCGACGCAGTGATTGCCGGGCTGCTGGCGGGGCCGCTGGCGATGCTTCCGGCGCTCTTGTTCTTCATCTGCATGGCAGCGTGGCCGGAGGTGACGGGTGTGGCGCTGCCGTCCGATTTCCTGCTGGAACGGCTGAATCTGCCGCCGGTGCGCTGGGCGTTCCAGATCATGATCTTCTCCGCCCTACTCGAAAGCGGCACCGGCGTCGTCCATGCGTTCAATCAGCGGATCGCAGGAGCGTTCGGGAAGGGGGGTGATCTGCCGCCGCGCAGCCGTCTTATAATCTCGCTGGTGTTGCTGACCGTCGCCGTCTTCCTCGCGGATCGCATTGGCTTGGTGGGGTTGATCGCAGGGGGCTATCGCTATCTTTCGTTCGGGTTCCTGGCAATCTATGTGCTGCCGTTGCTGACGATCGGCCTGTGGCGGCTGTCGCGCGGTCCAAGGGTGACTGCGGGTGCGGCGGCATGAAAGCGGGCGCGCGCATGTGGTTGCTGGTGGTATTGCTGCTGGCGTTGCCAGCGTCCGTTGCGGCCGCCCCGCCCGAGACGCTGGATGCGACAGTACGCGAACTGATGGCAAAAGGGGCTGGCCCCGGCATCGCCGTCGGCATCATTGAGCGCGGTGAGGTCACTTGGGCCAAGGGCTATGGCACGAAGCGGGCAGGGACCGACGCCCCGGTCACCCCGGCCACACTGTTCGAGATTGGTTCGACGACAAAGGCCTTTACCAGCGCGGCGCTCGCGCTGCTGGTCGATGAAGGGCGGATTGGCTGGGACGATCGTGTGATCGATCACCTGCCCGAGTTCCGCATGTACGACCCTTGGGTCACGCGCGAGATGACGGTGCGCGACCTGCTCGCTCACCGCAGCGGCCTGGGCGCGGGCGCAGGCAATTTGGCGATCTTGCCCAACACGGACCAGAACCGCGGCGAGATCGTCGCGGCACTGCGCCACATCAAGCCGACAAGCAGCTTTCGCAGTGCCTATGCCTATAACAATCTGATGTATGTGGTGGCGGGTCAACTGGTCGAGCAAGTAAGTGGTGTCAGCTGGGAGGTATTCGTCCGCGACCGCCTGCTTCGCCCGGTGGGAATGAGCCGAACGCTGACAACGCTGGCGGATCGCGCGAATGAGCCTGATCGCGCGCAGCCGCACCGCCGTTTCGGCCCGCCTATGTCAGGCATGGGACCACTCACATCGTTCGCCGAGTCCGACGGCATCGGCCAGAACCTTGCCCCTGCCGGCGCCATTGTCAGCTCGGTGGACGATATGTTGCGCTGGGTCCGCGTCCAACTCAGGGCGGGCGACGTCGGGGACGGCACGCACCTTTGGAGCGCGCCGCGCGCGCGCGAAATGTGGGCGGTGGTCATGCCGATCCCCGTGCCCGTTCGCGAGGGGTCGCTGGCCGACGCCGCACCGCGCTTCGCCGGCTATGCGCTGGGTTGGTCGGTCCAGGATTATGGCGGCGAACGCGTAGTCCTGCATGCCGGTGGCACCATGGGTCACACCTCGCTGATCGTGTTGCTGCCGGACCGTGATGTCGGCTTCGTGCTGCTGCAGAACAGCGTCGAGATCGGGTTGCTGCGCGCGCTGCAATATGTGCTGCTGGATCATTATATCGGGCGCCCGGCCGCCGATTGGCCGCAGCGAATGGCCGAAGCCCAGGACGCGGCCAATCGGAAGGCCGTGGAGGCACTCGCCGACTTTCAGCCACCGGCCCGTCCTGCTCCTGCGACCCTCCCGGTCGTCCGCCTTGCCGCCGACTATGTCGATCCGTGGTACGGCAAGGTTGCGGTGACGATTGTCAGCGGTCAGCCGCAGATCAATATGACGCGCACACGGGGGATGCGTGCGGCGCTGGCCCACTACAGTGGCGATACCTATGTCGCGCGCTGGGACAATCGCATGATCGAGCCGTCGTATGTCAGCTTCGTGCCAACGCGGGACGGCAGAGTCGCGCAGATGACACTGCGTGCTGCATCGCCGCTCGGCGACTTTTCGGGCGATTACGAAAGCCTGGACTTGCGCCCGGTCCATCCGTGAGCGCGCCGCTCCACATCGATACCCCGCTGATCGAATCGGGCGTCTTCCGCGCACCCGGCGGCGGGACCGTCCTGTTCAAGATGGATGCGTTGCAGCCTTCGGGCAGTTTCAAGCTGCGTGGCGTCGGGCGGCTGTGCGCGGCGGCCGCCGTCGACGGGGCGCGAGCGATCGTCTGTCCGTCCGGCGGCAATGCCGGCTTTGCCGCCGCTTACGCTGGACAACGCCTGGGTATGGCCGTTACCGTCGTCGTCCCGGAAACCACCTCGCCAGAGGCACGTAACGCGATTGCCGCGGCTGGCGCCGATGTCCATGTCCATGGCGCGGACTTCGACGCGGCAGACGCCCAAGCCCGCCAGGTGGCGGCGGCAACCGGCGCGGTGCATGTCCATCCGTTCGATCACCCGCTGCTGTGGGATGGCCACGCCACGCTGATCGACGAAGTGGTGCGTGCTGGCGCTACGTTCGACTGCGTGGTGACATCCGTTGGCGGTGGCGGCTTGTTGCTCGGAATATTGGCCGGGCTGGCGCGCAATGGTCTTGGCGATATCCCGGTAATCGCAGTGGAGACAGAGGGAGCGGCGTCGCTGCACGCGGCTTTGGCGGCGGACCGGGTTGTGAGCCTGCCCGCCATCACTTCGATCGCAACGTCACTTGGCGCGCGCTCCGTGTCGCCCGCGGCATTCGACGCAGCGAAGCGGAAACTGGTCATCCCGCTGCAGGTCAACGATGCCGACGCAGTGGCGGCGTGCCTGCGGTTCGCCGACGCACACCGCGTCCTTGTTGAGCCTGCCTGTGGCGCGGCGATCGCTGCACTCACTGCGCGGGCCGATGTCCTCACGCGCTTTGAACGGCCGCTGGTGGAGATATGCGGCGGAATTGGCGTCTCGCTAGATCGTCTCGCGGACTGGCGCGCCCATCTGGCGAACTGAGCGGCAGCATATTGCAGTAACACCGCAACAGACGCCGATTCGAGGAAGCCGAAAAAGACGCTACCTTATGCCGCTTTCCGCCAGAACAGAATCAACACGGTTCAGCATGTCCTTGATTCCGTCATTCCGACCGCCGGTGTTCGCGTTGACTGCGACGGCGATCGCCGTGTCGATATCCGGGCAATACATGGCCCAGGTCCCGAAAAAGCCGCCATGCCCCCAGCAGCGGTGCTTGCCCAGCGGATAGACCATCATCAGTGGTGCGTGCGGCATCTCCCCCGCCTGGCGCGGCACGTCCGGCGCGATCAGCGCCAGGGCCAGCGTCTCCCTACGATCGAAGACAGAGCCAAGCGATAGCGCGCGGAAATAGCGGGCCAGGTCGCGCGTGGTCGAAACTATGCCGCCACCGCCGAACAGGTCGAACGAGGGGTGATGCCCGGCCATATCAGTCCCGGCGAGATATTGATGCGCGATCGCTGGTGCGCCGTCGGGCAGCGGCTCCGCCGTCTCGAACCAGCTATGGCCAATGCCCAGCGCGGCAAACTTGTTCAGTCGGCGCACCGCCTGGGGCAGGGCTTCGCCGGTCGCGCGTTCGATGATCTCCCCCAGAATGATGTAGCCGGTGTCGGAATAGTGAAACGCTTCGCCCGGCCGGTTGACGGGATCGCCTTGTGTCATGGCGAAGGCAATCTGTTCACGCCGTGTCCAGATATGCCCGGGCTCTTTCACCACCTGCGCGGCAAAGCTGCCATTGGCATAGTTGAAGATGCCGCTCGAATGTTCGAGCAGGTGGCGGACGATGATGTCGTCGGGGCTGTAGCCGTCCTGGCGCAATTGTGCCGCCGTCTCGGCGCTGATGAGGCGAGTGATGGGGTCCGTCACCGCGAACCGTCCGTCCTCGATCAACTTAAGGACGGCAGCGGCGACAAACACCTTCGTCACGCTTGCGATCCGAAAGGCGGGCGGCGATTTGAGCGGCGTGCCCTTCTGGGTGAGGCTACCCGAGATACCGGTCCAGTCAATTCCGTGGCGCGGAGACAGGATCGAAAGGGAAATGCTCGGCAGTTCAGGATGCGTCCGCTGCGTCTCCGCCACTGCGGTGTCGAGAGCGGCGTCGATGCTGCTCTGCCGTGCATATGCGGGCGTCGTGGCTATCGCAAACGCCAGGACCAAGAACGGTAATCGCATATCTTCCCTCCACCATTTCGGTCCATCCTGCCGCGTAGACCGATCGTCGGCAACAAAAAATATAAAACTGGGTCTAATCCCATAAAACTTGACAGTCGCCGACAGTCGGGCGCATCATCATGCAACCGCGGGATTGAAATCGCGGCAGATAGGGGATTGTGTGCAGGGCCTCGACAAGATCATCGAATATTATGCGCCCGCTGAAGGCCAGTTGCGCGTATCAGACTGGCTTGTGCTCGATCAGGACAGGCTGACGACATTTGGCGAGGTAACGCTCGACCCTGATCCGTTGCACGTTGATCCGGATTTCGCACGCGAGCATGGACCGTTCGGGACCACGATCAGCTTCGGGTTCCTGACGGCGTCGCTGCTTACCTATTTCTTCCGGCAAAGTCTGCGCGGCAGCGCGCCTGGCTATGCGCTGAATTATGGCTTTAATCGCCTGCGGCTGCCCCAGGTGGTTCCGGTGGGATCACGTGTGCGCGGTGTATTCGGCCTGTTGGGTGCCGAGGACCGCGGTGCCGGCAAGGTGCTGATGCGGTACGATACGCGAGTCGAGATCGAGGGCGAAGACAAGCCGGCATTGGTCGCCGAATGGCTGACCATGTGGGTCGATGACGGCATCGTCCGTAAAAAGGGCTGACCGTGCGGCGTGTGACGGTGCAGCGAGCGGGGGAAAAAGGCATGCGCAGGTTGTTGATCGTCGCTGGACTGTACCTGATGCTCGGGCTTCCGCAGGCCAGCCACGCCACTGGCGAGGACTGGCGGCTTACGGCGGAACGGGTGTTCGCCGACCCTGATTTGTCCGGTCCCACCGCACGGGGCGTCACCTTCTCCCCCGACGGGCGCAGTGTGACTTATCTTCAACCAAAGGCGACCGATCAGACCGCGCTGGACTTGTGGATCGTGCCTACGGACGGACGCGGCGCGCCTCGTATGATCGTCGATTCCGCTGCGCTTGAGGCCAAGGTCGGGCCGATCAGCGAGGCGGAACGCGCGCGGCGGGAGCGGCAGCGTATCTTCACCCACGGCGTTGTCGAATATCGCTGGAACGATCAGGGCACACAGTTGCTCGTGCCGGTGGCGGGCGAGCTTTATGTCGCTGATCCGCGTACAGGCACGGTGGAGCGCAGGGTCGCCCGCAACGGCGATGTGGACGCGACGGACAGCCGCTTTTCGCCCAAGGGCGAATATATCAGCTTCGTTCGGTCCGGCACCGTATTCGTCACGTCGGCACGGGGTGGCGCGCCGCGTGCGATCACGCCGAGCGGCGAAGGGGCGGTCCAGTATGGCGCCGCCGAGTTCGTCGCGCAGGAGGAATTTGCCCGCGACACCGGCTATTGGTGGAGCCCCGACGATCGCGCCATCGCCTATACCCGCGTTGACGAAAGCCACGTGACCAGCGCGAGCTGGGCAGATGTGGGTGAGAAGGGTGCGACCGTCCGCACGATGCGCTTCCCTTTTACCGGCACCGAAAATGCGCGCGTCGATCTGTTCGTGCAGCCGCTGGTCGGCGATGCACCGGTCAGGATCGACCTTGGCACCGATCCCCATTTCTACCTGACGCGGGTCCATTGGTCGGTCGATGGCCGCACGCTCTATGTCCAGAAACAAAGCCGAGACCAGCAAACGCTTGAGCTGATCGCCTTCGATCCCAAGACCGGGCAGGGGCGTGTCCTGCTGACCGAGCGGCAGAAGCCGTGGGTGAACATCGACCTGGATTTCACGCCACTCGCCGATGGCGGATTCCTGTGGGTTTCGGAGCGGAGCGGATTCCGTCACCTCTACATTTACGACGCTGCTGGCCGACTGGTGCGGCAGGTGACGTCCGGCGACTGGCCGCTCGCCGGACGCGACCGCGACAGGGGCATTGTGGGCGTCGATGAACGCCGCGGCATCGCCTATGTTCTGGGTTTCCGCGAAACGCCGACCGAGCAGCATCTCTACGCTGTGAACTACCGCAGTGGCGGCCCCCTCACTCGCATCACCTCAGGTGCTGGCTGGTGGACGGTGTCCATGAATCGGAGCGCAACCGCCTTTATCGGGAGCTATTCCAGCCCTGATACGCCACCGCGAGTCGCGATTCACGCCGCCGATGGCCAACGGCTGCGCTGGCTGGTCGAGAACAAGCTTGATGCCGGGCATCCCTATGCACCCTATGTCAAGGGGCTGCCCAAGCCGGAGTTTGGCCGCATCGCTGCGGAGGACGGGCAGGCGCTCGAATATGTGCTGCTCAAGCCCGCCGATTTCGATCCGGCGAAGCGATATCCGGTCATCGTCCAGGTTTATGGCGGGCCGGGTCGGCAGAAGGTCGTCAAGAACTGGCGCACGCCGGAGGAGCGGATCTATCTCGACGCGGGATTCCTGCTGTTCCAGCTCGACAATCGCGGCACGCTGAACCGCGGTCTCGCGTTCGAGGCACCGATCGCTGGTAAGCTTGGCACGCCAGAGGTGACCGACCAGATCGCCGGGATGCGCTATCTCCAGACCCTGCCCTATGTCGATCCACGGCGGATCGGGGTCACCGGCTGGTCCTATGGCGGCTATATGACCATCCGCATGATGACGCACCCGGACAGCCAGTTCGCCGCCGGTGCCGCAGGCGCGCCGGTAACCAACTGGCACCTTTACGACACGCACTACACCGAACATTATATGGGCAAGCCGCAGGACAATGCTGCTGCTTATGACGCCGCGTCGCTCGTGCCGCGCCTTGACCAGCTTCGCGGACGGCTCCTTTATATGCATGGCTTGGCCGACGACAATGTGCTCTTCGACAACGGCGCCCTGTTGATCGCCCGCCTGCAGCAACTGTCGATCCCGTTCGACCTGATGGTGTATCCCGGGCAGCGGCACAGCATCATCGGGCCGGAGCAGAAGCTGCACCTGTGGCGTACCTACCTCGAATTCTTCAAGCGCAATCTTGGTGCGCCGGAGCCGCATTAGGGCGGACCCTCTGTAGCCCCGTTGCCCGCCTATCCGGCAACCTGCCGTACCCTTTGCAGTCCGAAGCAAAGCGATCGCTACAGGGGGAACAAGCAAGGGCGACAGCTTCGCGCCGCCGCTGGCTGTTGAATGCAAAGTGGGTCAATCCTCGGGGCTACAAGACGGAATAGGCGCCTTACTTCGTCGCGAGCGGTGAAGGTGGTGCATGGCGAGCGATGACGACTGTCGTGCTAAAAAGTATTCACCGGGCAATCATCGGAACGGAAACGGTCACTGGCAGAAGGCTGTGTGCTTCGGTCTATCCTGCGCAAAAAGCCGTCGTTCTGTGTGGTGTATCGTTGACCTAAACTCGCCGGTATCGGAAGTACCACACTTCATGCCCCTTGCGTCGGGCCTTCGCCTCGTAGCGTGTTTCCGGCCAGCCGCCCGGGCGTGTCATGAAGTCCTTTGGTTCTTGCGCCAGCCATTCGAAATCCTGGCGGTCCTTCATGATCATTAGCGCCCATCGCAGATAGACCGGATGGTCGGTGCCGAAGCGGAACTCGCCGCCCGGCTTCAGCTTCGCGGCGATCATGTCGACTGGGCCTTTGTTCATCATGCGCCGCTTGGCATGGCGCAGCTTCGGCCAGGGATCGGGATGGAGGAGGTAGACGAAGCTGAGACTGCCGTCGGGGATACGGGCCAGCACTTCGAGCGCGTTGCCCATATGCAGGCGCACATTGCCAAGCTGTCCGTCGCGCACATGGCCGAGCGCGCCGACCACGCCGTTAAGGAACGGCTCGCAGCCGATGAACCCATGATCGGGCAGCATGTCGGCCCGATAGGCCAGATGTTCGCCCGAACCGAACCCGATTTCGAAATGCAGCGGCCGATCATCGCCAAACAGCCGGTCGGCGGTGATCGGCCCATCTTCGGGCACGGCGATCGCGGGCAGCAGCTGTTCGATCAGTTCGGATTGTCCGATGCGCAGCTTATGTCCTGCGCGGCGGCCGTACAGGCGATTGAGCGTTGTCGGGTCACGGCTGAGGAGGGCTGGCATCGCCAAGGCGCTTAACGGCATGGCGTGAAAGTGCAAGCCGCGATAAGCTGATTTCACGCGAGGGAGGCAGGCGCCATGGACAATCCGGACAGTCTCAAGATTGCCTATGCAGCCAACATTCTCATCCTTGTGCCGGTCTGCTACGCGATGCTGAGCGGGCCGGGCGGCACGGGGCAGGTGTTCCAGGGGCAGGTCACGGAAAGTGCCGGATTGCGGCTGCTGGTGGGCAGCCTGTGGGCGGCGATCCTGATGGCATCGGTTGGCGGGTTTTGGGCGCCCGCATTTTTCGCGCCGCTGTTGCTTATCCAGATTGCCTATAAGGCGCTCTGGCTGGCGTTGTTCGTGCTGCCTTTGCTGGTGTCGGGGCAGTCGGCCGCGGTTCCCTGGGGCATCACGCTCGTCTTTGCGGCGATCGTGATGACCTATCCATTGCTATACTGGCGCGCGATGTGAGTACGCGATCATCCCGGCGGGGCTTGCTCGATCACCCTATTTGCACGGCTTACCCTGATATTCCTTGCGGTTAGGCATATAGGCGCTGCCGTTCCAGCGCAGAACGGGGAAGCAGAAGCCCGGACCGCCAACCAGCAGGTCGGGCCAGCCGTTCAGGCCCCTGGTCTTCAGAAACTCGGCGATGCCGGTCTGGCGTGTGACAAGCGTCCAGCGGCCGTCACTCTGCTGGCTGACAATCCAGAAGGCGGTGCCGGTATTGCCGTAGCAATAGGTGCCGCCTTCGGTGACGATCGCATCGGGGCGGCCGTCACCGTTGATATCACTGCGGCTTTCGATGGCACCTGGGGTATATGTCGCCGTTCCCGGATCGTCGCAGTCGCTTCGCCATGTGTTGCCGCGCCGTTTGAACCCTGCGGCGAGAAAGATCGCCGCATCGGTCGAGGGTGCAGCGCGCTGCGTGGTTGCGGCGGCGGAGGGCGCCGTGGTCGAGACGACGCCCGTGGGTGCAGCTATCGGGGCGGTATAGGCCGTGCCGTCATGTCGCAGCGGCCACGTTTTCCCACCATGTTGCCATTCAAGATCAATCCAGCCTCGCGTGGCGGTGGCCAGAGCACGAACCGAGCCGGTCCGGCCGATCAATTGCTGCCATTGCCCGTCAGCCCCCTTCGCGGCGATGCTGAACCACGCCTTTTCCGGCAGATAGCAGGGGCCGCGATCGATAAACAGGGCTTCGGGCCGCTTGTCGCCGTTCAGATCCAGGAATGTGATGGTCGGCTTGGCCGGGGCGCGGCACGCATTGCTCGGCTGGTCGTTCACGATCGGAAAGCGGCCCGCTGCATAAAGTTGCGCGGCTTCAGTGCGGTTCATCGGTGGCATGCGTTGTGCGCCCGCGGCGCAGGTGCCGCACAATAGAACGGCCATAGCCATGGGGAGGGCCGATCGGAGACTCTTCATGCCATATGACCCGTTTTCATGATGCCGGGCTTGCGTCTGCTGCCTGCGGACTGGCGCGGCTGTCGAGCATATCGGCCGCGTTGTTCAGTGCATCGGCCTCGCTGGCGGACACGCCGCTGCCATCACGACCCGATCCACCGCCGTCGCAGGCTGCCAGCGCCACACTCGCTACGATCAATGTGGCCATCCGCCAGGGGATCAAGGCAGTCAACGGCAACACGAGCGCAGTTTTTCGCACCATTTTTGCACCCTGAAACCAAAAAGGAGCCGCTCCGTACCCGGAGCGACTCCTTTTTCATCGTCATCCGTTGCCGGACGACAACGCATTACATCGCGTTCGAAGCGTTCGCCGCGTTCGTGGCATTTGCTGCCGCGTTGGTCGCGTTCTCGGCCGCGTTCATCGCGTTCTCGGCTGCATTGGTCGCGTTTTCCATGGTGTTTTCCATGGCGTTGTTCGCAGTGGTGTTTTCAGCGCCACCGGAGCAGGCAGCAAGGCCAAGCGAAGCGGCAAGAACGAGCGACAGAGAAATAGACTTGGACATGGGCAAACCCCTTTGAAGATGAAACCGTGCAGGTCCGCTAAATGGTAAGCTCACCCCCCGAAGCCTGCAACCGTGATATCTAGTGGTTTGCCGTGGTTAAGGCAATCCCTATCCTGCACTGCACAAATTAGGGCCGCGTGACCGTCGGAAAGACGACATCTGTAACATGCCGATCATTCGTCATTGACCAATATAAAGAAATCTTTATATAGATCGACATGACGTTGCTCGATCTCTTCCACGCGCTCGGCGATCCGACTCGTTTGCGGATCGTGCATCTGCTGCGCGCGATGGAACTGGCCGTCGGCGAAATCGCGCAAGTCGTTGGACAGAGCCAGCCTCGCGTATCCCGGCATGTCCGCATCCTTGTGGAGGCGGGGCTTGTCGAACGCAGGAAGGAAGGCAACTGGGTGTTTCTCGCCCTGAGCCGGGCCGAGAGGCTGGTGCCGCTTTTTGCGATGTTCCATGCGGTGACGCCCTCGGACGGCGAAGCCTTGTGGCAGGCGGCAGATCTTGCGAGACTGGCCGCCGTGCGCAGTGACCGAGCCCGCGCCGCCGACGCCTATTTCGCCCAGCATGCCGAGGAATGGGATGCGATTCGCTCGCTCCATGTCGCGGAAGGCGAAGTGGAGCGCGCCATGCAGGCGATGCTTGGCGGCGGAAGCATCGGCCATATGGTTGATATCGGCACCGGCACCGGCCGCATGATCCAGTTGTTCGGCGAGGCCGCTGACCATGTGACGGCGATCGATCGAAGCCCGGACATGCTGCGTCTGGCGCGCGCCAAGCTCCCGGATGACGCGGGTGACCGCTATCGTTTGCTGATGGGTGATTTTGCCGATCTGCCGCTGGCCGATGCGTCGGCCGATACCGTGATTTTCCATCAGGTTCTGCATTATGCGCAGGCCCCCGACGCGGTGATTGCGGAAGCGGCGCGTGTGCTGCGCGCTGACGGTCGCTTGCTGATCGCGGACTTCGCGCCGCATCAGCGGGAGGAATTGCGGGTGCGCGATCAGCACGCCCGGCTGGGCTTTTCGGACGCGCAAATGCACGTCTGGTTCGCCGATGCGGGACTGGAGATGGTGGACGAGCGCACGCTGCCGGGGGGTGAACTCACGGTGAAATTGTGGCTGGGGCGCAGGCGGACGGCGCAAATCGTGTCGCTGGAGCCGCGCGTGATCGAAGGACATAAGGCATGACATTGTCATTACTGCAGATGGAAGAGGCGCGCCGGGCGCTCGATGTGCCGTTGTTCGCGGACCTTTCGGGCGACGCGCAGGTGAGCTTCGAGTTTTTCCCGCCCAAGACCGAGAAAATGGCCGCGCAACTCTGGGCCAGTGTCGAAACATTGACGCCACTCGCGCCGCGCTTCGTGTCCGTCACTTATGGTGCAGGCGGGTCCACCCGCGAACGGACGCATGCAACCGTGGCGCGGATCGTGCGCGAAACCGGCCTGTCCGCTGCTGCCCATCTGACATGCGTGGGTGCCTCCAGAGACGAGATCGCCCAGGTTGCCGATGCCTATTGGCAAGCCGGGGTGCGGCATATCGTCGCCCTGCGCGGCGATCCGCCGGAGGCGGGACAGGTGTTTGTGCCGCATCCGCATGGCTATGCCAGCGCCGCCGATCTGGTGAAAGGTCTCAAGGCATTGCATCCTTTCGACATTTCGGTTGCCGCCTATCCCGAAACCCACCCCGATGCACTCAGCGCGCAAAGCGATCTCGACAATTTGAAGCGCAAGATGGACGCCGGGGCCAGCCGCGCGATCAGCCAGTTTTTCTTTTCGGCCGATGCTTATTTCCGTTTCCGCGACGCGGCGACGGCGGCCGGGATCGATGCGGAAATCGTACCGGGGATACTGCCGGTTTCGAATGTGGAACAGACCCGCAAGTTTGCCGCCATGTGCGGCGCGACCATCCCGCCGTGGATGGATCGCCTGTTCGAAGGACTGGACGATCACCCCGCGACGCGTCAGCTCGTCGCGGCGACGATCGCGGCCGAGCTGTGTCGGAAACTGTATGCAGGCGGCGTCCGTCACTTTCATTTCTATACGCTCAACCGCGCCGAACTCAGCTACGCCATCTGTCATCTGCTGGGATTACGGCCGGGCGCCGCAGCACCGGTAAAGGAGCTTGTCGCATGACCATCCGCGAAACGTTCCTTGCTGCCGCGCAGAAACGCATCCTGATGACCGACGGTGCGTTCGGCACGGAAATCCAGAACTGGAAGCTGACCGAGGCCGACTATGCCGGAACGCTCGCGCTGGCCAAGGATCAGAAGGGCAATAACGACATCCTCGCTCTGACGAAGCCGGAGGTGCCGGAGAAGATCACGCAGGATTATCTCGATGCCGGGTCGGACATGGTTTCCACCAACACTTTCAGCGCGAACCGGATCAGCCAGGCGGATTATGCCGCCGAGCATCTGGTGGCCGATATCAACATCGCGTCGGCGCAGATCGCCCGTCGCCTTGCGGATGCCGCCGCCACGAAAGACGGCAGGCCGCGCTTCGTCGCGGGCGCGATCGGCCCCACCAACAAGACGCTGTCGCTTTCGCCCGACGTCAATGATCCGGGTTTCCGCGAAATAGATTTCGACGAACTGACGGCCGTCTATCGCGAGCAGTGCGATGCGCTGATCGCAGGCGGGGTGGATTTCATCCTGATCGAGACGGTGTTCGACACGCTCAATGCCAAGGCCGGGATCATGGCTGCGATGCAGGCGGCGGACGCAGCGGGCAAGGATGTGCCGATCATGCTGTCGATGACGCTGACCGACCTTTCGGGCCGCAACCTGTCCGGCCACACGGTCGAGGCGTTCTGGTATGCGGTGCGCCACGCAAAGCCCGTCACTATCGGGCTCAACTGCTCGTTCGGCGCGGAGCAGCTTCGTCCCCACGTCAAGACGCTCTCGGCGATCTGCGACGCGCTGATCATGGTCTATCCGAACGCCGGCCTGCCCAACGAGCTTGGCGCCTATGACGAATTGCCCGAGGAAACCGCGCGATTGGTGCGGCAGTGGGCGGAGGATGGTCAGGTCAATGTGCTGGGCGGCTGCTGCGGATCGACGCCCGCGCACATCGCCGCCATAGCGGAGGCGGTGCGCGATCTGCCGCCGCGCGCCATCCCGAAGCCGCCGGTGCGGACGGCGCTGGCCGGTTTGGAGCCGATGTATATTGCTGCGTGAAAACAGGGCGTCATCCCAGCGCAGGCTGGGATATCATGCCTCTTGGCCAAGACTTCTCATCACCAGACCCCAGCCTTTGTTGGGGTGACGAGTATTATCATGACACAAACCACCGCCCAGTTCGTCAACATCGGCGAACGTACCAACGTTACCGGATCGGCCAAGTTCAAGAAGCTCATCATGGCGGGAGATTATACCGCTGCGGTCGAGATCGCGCGGCAGCAGGTGGAGAACGGTGCGCAGATCGTCGATGTCAACATGGACGAAGGGCTGCTCGATGCCGAGTTTGCCATGACGACCTTCCTCAAGCTGATCGCGGCCGAGCCCGACATCGCCCGCGTGCCGCTGATGATCGACAGTTCCAAATGGAGCGTGATTGAGGCGGGGCTGAAATGTGTGTCCGGCAAACCGATCGTCAATTCGATCAGCATGAAGGAAGGCGAAGCGGCGTTCCTGCATCATGCGCGCCTGTGCATGGCTTATGGTGCTGCGGTCGTCGTCATGGCCTTCGACGAAGTGGGGCAGGCCGACACGAAGGACCGCAAGGTCGAAATCTGCGCTCGTGCCTATGATCTGCTGGTGGGCATCGGCTTCCCGCCCGAAGATATCATCTTCGATCCAAACATTTTCGCCGTCGCCACCGGCATCGACGAGCATCGCCGCTACGCGATCGACTTCATCGAGGCGTGTCGCGAAATCAAGGCGCGTTGCCCGCATTGCCATATCTCCGGCGGTGTCTCGAACCTCAGCTTCTCCTTCCGGGGCAACGAACCCGTCCGCCGGGCGATGCACAGCGTGTTCCTGTATCACGCCATTCAGGCCGGAATGGACATGGGCATCGTCAATGCCGGGCAGCTCGATGTCTACGACGCGATCGACCCCGAATTGCGCGAAGCGTGCGAGGATGTGATCTGGGATCGGCGCGAGGATGCGACCGATCGCCTCATTACTCTGGCCGAGAAATATCGCGGCACCGATGCCGTGGCGGAAAAAGCGGCTGAGGCATGGCGCGGCTGGGCCGTCGAAAAGCGGCTGGAACATGCGCTGGTCAAGGGCATCGACTTGCACGTGGTCGAGGATACCGAAGAGGCCCGCCTGCGCTTTGCAAAGCCCATAGAAGTGATCGAAGGGCCGCTGATGGACGGCATGAATGTCGTCGGCGACCTGTTCGGTTCGGGCAAGATGTTCCTGCCGCAGGTCGTGAAGTCCGCACGCGTCATGAAGAAGGCCGTTGCACACCTGCTGCCCTATATCGAGGCAGCGAAGGAACCGGGCGCCAAGGGCAAGGGCAAGATCATCATGGCGACCGTGAAAGGCGATGTGCATGACATCGGCAAGAACATCGTCGGGGTGGTGCTGCAATGTAACGGCTTCGATGTCGTCGATCTGGGCGTGATGGTCCCGTGGTCCACGATCCTTCAGGCGGCAAACGAGAATCAGGCCGACATGATCGGCCTGTCGGGCCTCATCACCCCCTCACTGGACGAAATGGTGACCGTTGCCGAGGAAATGCAGCGGTCCGGCATGACGATGCCGCTGCTGATCGGCGGGGCCACCACGTCGAAAGTGCATACCGCGCTGCGCATCGATCAGGCCTATGACGGGCCGGTCGTCCATGTGCTCGATGCCAGCCGCGCCGTCGGTGTGGCGACGGCCCTCGTCAGCGAGACGCAGCGGGACGATTTCGTCGCGAAGACGGCGGACGATTATGAGCATGTGCGCCTTGCGCGCGCCGGCAAGGGACAAAGCGCGCTTATCAGCCTCGACGATGCCCGCGCCAATGCGTTCGAGATCGACGAGGCTCTCAAGCCCCCGCCGCCGGTCAAGCCCGGCCTGCATGCGTTCCCCGACTGGGATTTGGCGGATCTGCGGGCCTATATCGACTGGACCCCGTTTTTCCGCGCTTGGGAACTGGCAGGGAACTATCCCGCGATCCTGACCGATCCGGTAGTCGGCGAAAGCGCGAGCAGCCTGTTCGCCGATGCGCAGAAGATGCTCGACCGCATCATTGCGGAAAAGTGGCTCATCGCAAAGGGTGTTGCCGCACTCTGGCCGTGCCGCCGCGAAGGGGATGACGTCATCATCCACATCGAGGATGAAACGCACATCCGCATGCCTTTCCTGCGTCAGCAAATCGCCAAGCGCGAAGGGCGCGCCAACATGTGTCTGGCTGATTTCATCAGCCATGACGGTGACTGGATCGGCGGCTTTGCCGTGACGGCTGGGCATGGAATCGAGCCGCATCTGGCAAATTTCAAGGCGCATTACGACGATTATTCGGACATTCTGCTGAAGGCGCTTGCCGACCGGCTGGCCGAAGCATTCGCCGAGCGCCTGCATCAGCATGTCCGTACCGACCTCTGGGGCTATGCCGCGGGCGAGCAACTTGACAATGATGCACTTGTGCGGGAGCAATATCGCGGTATCCGGCCTGCACCGGGCTATCCGGCCTGCCCGGATCACAGCCAGAAGCCTATCCTTTTCAAGATGCTGGATGCAGTTCATACCACCGGCATCACCCTGACAGACAGCTTTGCGATGCTGCCCACCGCTGCCGTGAGCGGCTTCTACTTCGGTCATCCGCAATCGGAATATTTTGGCGTGGCGCGGGTCGGGCGGGATCAGCTGGAGGATTATGCCGCACGTCGGGGCGTGGATATTGCGACGGCCGAACGCTGGTTGCGCCCCAATCTCGACGGATAAGATCGCGTCGCAGGAAAGATGGTTAAGCTGTTGGCAATACTCGGTTGATTCGCGCTATGGCAGTGGCATGAAAATGCCTGCCATTGCCCTGATTGTCGCCATCGCCATGGCATCGACCGCGCTTGCCCAGCAGCGCAGCGGTCCGTTCACAATCGCCGAAACCGGCGCAGGCTATGCAACGCTGTACGACGCGGTCAACGCCATCGGCGCGCGGCAGGGCACGATCGTGATCGCCCCGGGCAGCTATGGCGACTGCGCGGTGCAGGAAAGCGGCGCCATCACCTATCGCGCGGCGACGCCCGGCAGCGTCGTGTTCGATGGCGGCATCTGCGAAGGCAAAGCGGCGCTGGTGCTGCGCGGGCAGGCGGCGCGGGTGGAAGGCATCGTCTTCCAGAACATGCGCGTGCCCGACGGCAATGGTTCGGGCATCCGGCTGGAGCAGGGCGATCTCGATGTCGTCAACAGCCTGTTTCGCAACAGCGAGGAAGGCATATTGACGCATGATGATCCCGCGCATGCCATCCGCATCGACCGGTCGACCTTTTCGCGCCTTGGCCGCTGCGACCGCGATCTCGATTGCGCGCACGGCATCTATGTCGGGCAATATGGCAGCCTCACCGTCACCCGATCGCGCTTCGAGGCGGGTAATGGCGGCCATTATGTGAAGAGCCGATCTGCGCGCGTTGCGATTACCGACAATAGTTTCGATGACAGCAACGGGCGGTTGACCAACTATATGATCGATCTGTCCAACGGATCATCGGGTGTCATTTCCGGCAATGAAATGGTGCAGGGGAAGAACAAGGACAACTGGTCCGCCTTCATCACCATCGCGCCCGAAGGCCGCATGCACAGTTCCGCTGCGCTTGATATTCGTGACAACAGGGCATCGTTCGTTCCCGGCGTGCGGCGGCAAAGCACCTTCGTCGCCAACTGGACCGATGATGCAGTGCGTATCGGGCCGAATGTGCTTGCCGCGGGTCTCAAGGTCACCGACCGCCGCTGACATTCACTGTCCCGCGCAACTGTCCCCCGCCGTCACATCCAGATCCAGGCACCGGCCGTCGATCTCGCCTTTGGGCACGGCCAAACCAATCTGCGCTGCAAGTGTCGGCATAATGTCGACCGTCTCGACACCCAGAGGCTGCTCGAACGGCGTGATGCCCTTGCGCCAGAACAGGATCGGCACTCGCCGGTCATAGTCCCACGGGCTGCCATGTGTCGCGACCGACCCCCTGCTGCCATCGGCGATCGGCGTGACGCGTGGTTTCAGCAGGACGAGAAAGTCGCCCGACCGGCCAGGGAAAAAGCTTGCGCGCGCAATCTGGGCCAGCGACCAGTTTTCCGGCGGACCGGACGGGGACGGCGTTGCCGCAAGGTCCTGCGCGGTGAACACCGCCTGCACCTGCGGATGGGCGCGGATCATGCTGACGGCCGCCGCCTGCACCTTGGCGCGCTGATCCGGCGTCAGGGCGCGCGATACATAGAAATCGCCGAAAGGACCGTCGGCGTAGAGCAGCGGGGCGGGCAAGCCCAATTGGGCCGAAAGCCGCTGGTTCAGCGTCACGGGCAAAAGCGCGGCATCGACCCGCTGCGCGTCCGGTGCGCCGTGCGCGCGATTGCGCTCGGGCATGTCATGGCCACCATGATCGGCCGTCAGCACCACTGCATAATCGATGCCGCTTTTATCCAGCCGGTCGAAGAACGCACCCAGTTCGCGATCGACGGCGGAGAGTTGCAGGCACATTTCGCCGCCTTCCGTGCCATAAGTGTGACCGACGTGATCGGTCGCCGATAGTCCTATGGCAATGCTGTCGGTTTGCGTCTGCTTGCCCAGTCCCAGGCTTTCGATCAGCGCGGCGGCGAGCACCAATGTACTTGCGTCCTTTTCCGGCGATATGTTGAAGGCGCGCAGGTCTCCGGCCGCGCGCGCGAACTGACCGGCGCCCACGCTTTTCCCGTTCCCGACGTCGATTGCGATCGCCTTGGGGGCGCAATAATCGGGCAACTCCATTGGCGGCCGGTCCTGTCCGATCAGCTTGGCGATCCCGGCGTTCACCTGTGCGACCAGCGGCGTTTCCGCGATGCCCTTGTAGCTGACGAAGCTCTTGCCGCCCCACCACCATGTCTGGTCAGCGGTCGGGCCGCCCATCATGATTGCGGCGCGATCCTTGCCCGCGACGGACACTACCCGCGCCGCCGGATTGGCGCGTTTCATGCGATCGCCAAGCGTCGGCACCTTGAGATGAACCGGCGATGCCACATAATTCTCGCTGCTGCTGCCCGGTTGCGTCTCGTCCTCGGCGCAGTAGATCGCCTTGTCGGCGCGGGCCGTCGAGAGGTCGAAATAACTGTTGGCGATGATGCCGGTGCGCGACGGCCGACTGCCGGTCAGGATCGTGCTGTGGCCCGGGCATGTCTCCGTTGCGGCGTGGCTCTGATAGCCGCGCGGAAAGACGACGCCTTGCGCCAGACGCGCCAGACCGCCGGTAAAGTGCGGACGATATTCGTCGAACAGATCACCGGACAACTGATCGACGGCGATGGTCACGATCAGCTTGGGCCGGGGCGCAGGCAGGCTGGTGGCCTGCTGCGCCGGCGCGACGGAAGACGCAAGGAGGGCAAGAGCGCATGCACTGGTGAAACGAGGTCCGATCAAAATGTAACTCCTGCATGCGAAGCGGCGTAGGATAGTGCGGTACATCAAACCCCCTTCTTTCCGTTCCGGAATGAAAGTAAAGCCCTGCACCATCATGCGCGCGTACCCCCATCGAGCCGCGCCTTGCACAAGAGTAGTCCATGCGAACAATTTATGTCCTGCTGATGACGCTGACGCTGCTGGTTACCGGCGTGCCGGCGACTGCGCAGATCGGCGCATTCGGCGGGGCGGAACCCAATATCGCCGCATCGCTGGTGGCCGAGAGTGCCGCGCCTGCGCCGGGCAAGCCAGTCACGCTGGCCTTCGTCATGACGCCCCGCGCCGGATGGCATGGCTATTGGGAGAACCCCGGCGACGCCGGAATCGGCATGTCGGTCAAATGGACGCTGCCTGCGGGCGTGACCGCCGGGCCGCTGCGTCATCCAGTGCCTGAGACCCTGATCATATCCGGTCTCATGAACTATGTGTATGAAGGGCAATATGCCATTCTCGTCACGCTGAATGTCCCCGCGACGGCGAAGCCGGGCGATCGCCTGCCGATCCGGGTGCGCGGTGACTGGCTGGCCTGTACGCGGGAAATCTGTGTGCCCGGCGGCGGCGATCTCGCGCTTGACCTGACCGTGGGCAGCGGCACCATAGCGGCGGCCGATCGTTCCCGGTTCGACCAATTTCGCGCGCGCCTGCCGCGCCCGCTCGGCAGCGAAGGGCGATTTGCCGTCGAGAACGGCCAATTTCGACTAGCCATTCCCTATCCGGCGAGCGCGTCACTGGCCGATGCCTATTTCTTTCCGATGAAGGATGATGCTTTCGCCTATGCAGCGCCGCAGACGATAACGCGGAGCGGCGACATGGTGATCGTTGAAGGTAAAGCGGCGGGCGGCCCCGCTGCCACGGCCATCAGCGGGATATTGCGGACAGCCGACCATGTAGGTTTTGCCGTTCGCGCTGTCCCCGGAACCGTCGCTTCTGCCGGGGATGGTGCGGAAGGCACAGGCGTGGGAGCCATTCTCCTCGCGCTCGGCGGTGCGCTGCTTGGCGGCTTGCTGCTCAATATCATGCCATGCGTATTCCCGATTTTGAGCCTGAAGGCACTGAGCCTTGCGAAGGCAGGCGGCGATGCGCGAGCGGCGCGGCGCGAGGCGCTGGCTTATGCCGCCGGTGTCGTGGTCACCTGCCTCGCGTTGGGTGCCGTCCTGCTGGCGTTGCGCGCGGGCGGCGCGAGTGTCGGCTGGGCATTCCAGTTGCAGGATCCGCGGATCATCCTGCTGCTGCTTGTTCTTGTCACCGCCATCGCGTTCAACCTCGCCGGACTGTTCGAATTGCAGGCCGTCGGCGCTGGCGGCGCGCTGGCGGCAAAGGGAGGCGTGCAAGGCAGTTTCTGGACCGGCGTGCTCGTTGCTTTTGTCGCGACGCCTTGTACCGGACCATTCATGGCGGCGGCGCTGGGGGCTGCGCTGGTGCTCCCTGTGGGCGCTGCTCTTGCCATTTTTGCCGGGCTTGGCCTTGGCCTCGCGCTGCCGTTCCTGCTCATCGGCTTCATGCCGGCGCTGCGCGCGCGCATGCCCCGGCCGGGCCCATGGATGAAGCGGTTTCAGCGGTTGTTGTCGATCCCGATGTTCGTGACCGCGCTGGCGCTTGCCTGGCTTCTTGGCCAGCAAATGGGAACGGGCGGCATGACGATCGGGCTGGCGACGGCGATGGCGGCGGCGTTGCTCCTGTGGTGGCTCGGCGGGCGGCAACGCGCCGGGCGGGGCGGGCTGGGGCTGGTTGCGCTCGGCATCGCGGCCTTGCTGGCAGGTGGCATCGTCACCCTGCCGCAAAAGGGCGTGGCTCAGGCGTCGTCGTTGTCCGGGGATGGGCGTACGGTGCCGTTCGACGAGGCGCGGCTTGCGCAGTTGCGCGCGCAAGGCAAGCCCGTGTTCCTCTATTTCACCGCGGACTGGTGCCTTACCTGCAAGGTCAACGAGGCCGCCGCGATTGATCGGGCGGATGTGGCCGAGGCGTTCGAAAAGGCGGGCGTCGTCACGATGGTCGGTGACTGGACGAATAGCGATCCGGCGATCGGCCGCTTTCTGGAGGCACAAGGGCGGTCCGGCGTACCGCTCTATCTGTTCTACCCCGTCGGCCAGAATGCGCGGGCCTTGCCGCAGGTGCTGACCCCCGCGATACTGACGGCGCTCGTCGGCTGATGGCCAAGGCGCGGGCGGACCAGATGCTGGTCGATCGCGGCCTGGTCGAGAGCCGCACGCGGGCGCAGGCGCTCATTCTTGCAGGCGTGGTCTATTCGGGCGAGCGAAAGGTGGAGAAGGCGGGGCAGCAACTCCCTGCTGACGCGCCGCTCGACGTGCGCGGCCGCGATCATCCCTGGGTGTCGCGCGGCGGCGTCAAGCTGGCGCATGCGCTCATGCATTTCGGGTGGGACGTTGCGGGCGCCGTGGCCATGGACGTAGGCAGCTCGACCGGTGGCTTTACCGACGTGCTGCTGACCAACGGGGCGTTGCGCGTGTATGCGATAGACAGCGGAACCAACCAGCTGGCTTGGAAGCTGCGCACCGATCCGCGCGTTATCGTGCACGAACAGACGAGCGCGCGCCTGCTGACGCCGGACCATATCCCAGAACCGATTACCCTGTTCGTCTGCGATGCGAGCTTCATCGCGCTGGCGAAGGTTCTCGAAAGACCGTTGACGTTCGCTGCGCCTCAGGCGCGTCTTGTGGCGCTCATCAAACCTCAGTTCGAAGCCGGGCGGGATGAAGTGGGCAAGGGCGGCGTAGTGCGCGATCCCGTAGTGCATCAGCGGGTATGCGACGCAGCCGTTCAATGGATCACCGGTCTGGGATGGCAGGTTGCGGGCGTCATCCCCAGCCCTATCACCGGCCCGGAAGGGAATGTCGAGTTTCTGATGGCGGCTTCGCTCACATCGTGCGTTGATACGGTAACGTGATGCGGCGGCCATGGTGCCGCGGTTGCATCGCCCTGTAAGGACGTATAGCGCCACCCCATGCTTAGATTCACGCTATCCTGCGCCATGCTGCTGACGGTTGCCGCATGCGGCAAAGAGGCGGCCCAGCCCAAACGGCCGCCTGCCCTGGTGGAAGTGCAGCCGGTGCGTGTCGATAGCTTTTCCGACATGATCGAAGCGGTCGGCACCGCCGTTGCAAACGAACAGGTCGTGCTGTCGGCACCTGTTACCGAACGGATCGTTTCGCTCAACTACAGCGACGGCGGCTTCGTGCGGCGGGGCGAGGTGATCGCCCGGCTTGCCCAGTCGCAGGAAGCGGCGGAACTCGCCGGGGCACAGGCGCGCGCGCGCGAGGCGACCCAGCAACTCGAACGCATCCAGCAATTGCGCCAGCGCGGCTTTGCTACCGGCGCAAGCCTCGATGCGCAGGTAGCCGCCGCCAACGCCGCCAAGGCCTCTGCCGCGCAGGTACAGGCCGCGATCAGCGACCGGGTGATACGCGCGCCTTTCTCCGGCTATCTGGGCCTGCGCACGGTTTCGCCCGGCGCGATCATCGCGGCCGGCACGCCGATCGCGACGGTCAGCGACATTTCGCGCATAAAGCTCGACTTCACCATTCCCGAAACGCAGCTTTCATTGTTGTCCAGGGGGCAGACGCTGCGTATTCTGTCGTCGGCTTATCCCGACCGGATTTTCGAGGGGACAGTGGCAACGATCGATTCGGTGGTTGATCCGGCAACGCGTTCCGTCGCCGTGCGGGCGATCCTGCCCAATGGCGACCGGATGCTCAAGCCGGGCATGCTTCTGACCGTCAAGCTGCTGGCGCGTGAACGGCGCGCCCTGTCCGTCCCCGAGCTTGCGGTGATCGGCGAAGGCGACCGGCAGTTCGTGTATCTGGCGCAGGATGGCAAGGCAAAGCGTGTCGCGATTACCAGCGGCGTGCGGCAGGACGGGAAAGTCGAAGTGCTCTCGGGCCTGAAGGCAGGGCAGCAGATCGTCACCGACGGGGTCGTGAAACTGGCCGACGGTGCGCCGATCCGGGTGCAGGGCGAAGGCGGGCAGGGCGGACCTTCCGGCGGCAGCGGCGGTTCCCGCCCCGCCACCGCGCGTTAGGCGAGGGGACGGGCTATGGTACTTTCCGACATCTCGGTCCGTCGTCCGGTCTTTGCCGCGGTTCTTGCAGTCCTGCTCTGCATCGTGGGGCTGGTCGGCTATTTCAGCCTGTCGATCCGGGAATATCCCGATACCGATCCGCCCGTGGTTTCGGTCCAGACCGCCTATACCGGCGCAGCCGCATCGGTGATCGAGACGCGCATCACGCAGGTGATCGAAGATGCCGTCGCCGGTGTGCAGGGCATCCAGACGATCACGTCGGATTCGCGCGACGGCCAGTCCAATATCAACATCGAGTTTGACCCCACCCGCGACATCGATTCGGCGGCGAACGACGTGCGCGATCGTGTCGGGTCGGTCACGGAGGATTTGCCGGAGGACGTGCTGGCACCCGAAATCCGGAAAGTCGATGCCGATGCCCGTCCGATCATCGTGTTTCTCTTCTCCCGCCCCGGCTGGACGCAGGTGCAGATCAGTGACTTCGTTGATCGCAACATTTCCGATCGCTTTTCCGCGATCAACGGCGTCGCGCGGATCAACATATTCGGCGAGGCGCGCCCTTCCACGCGCGTATGGCTCAATCCCGAACGGCTCGCCGCCTTCGGGTTGACCCCGGCCGATGTGGAAAATGCGCTCCGCAGCCAGAACGTCGAATTGCCGGCGGGGCGGCTGGAATCGCGTGATCAAAACGTCACCTTGCGCGTCGATCGCCCGTTCGGAAATAGCGATCAGTTTGCGGCCCTCATCGTCGGGCGCGGCACCAACGGTTATCAGGTGAAGCTGGGGGACGTGGCCCGCATCGAACAGGGTGCCGAAAATCCCTACAGCGTGTTTCGTGCCAATGGCGGCACCGGCGTGGGGGTGGGGCTGGTCCGGCAATCGGGCGCCAACACGCTTGCCGTGGCGGACGAGGCGAAGCGCATTGCCGAGGAAATCCGCCCGACCTTGCCGGAAGGCATGACGTTTCAGGTCGGCCTGGACGAATCGCAGTTTATCAGCCGCGCCATCGAAAATGTCTATCGCACGCTCGCTGAAGCCGCGATTCTCGTCATTCTCGTCATCTTCCTGTTCCTGGGGTCGATCCGCGCGACGATTATCCCGGCCGTCACGGTGCCGATTTGCCTGCTGGCGACCTGTGCGATGATGTGGCTCCTGGGTCTGTCGATCAATCTGCTGACGCTGCTTGCCTTCGTTCTGGCGATTGGTCTGGTGGTCGATGATGCCATCGTCGTGCTGGAAAACGTCTATCACCGTATCGAGCAGGGAGAGGACCCGCTGGTCGCCGCGTTCGTGGGTACGCGGCAAGTCGGCTTCGCGATCATCTCGACCACGTTGGTTGTCTGCGCGGTGTTCGTGCCGGTCATGTTCCTGGCGGGGCAGACCGGCTTGTTGTTCCGGGAACTCGCGATCACGATGATCGCGGCGATCGCCTTCTCCGGCTTCATTTCGCTCAGCCTCGCACCGATGATGTGCTCCAAACTGCTCCGGAACAGCGAACGCGGGCGGCTCGCGAAATGGGTGGATACGCGGTTCCAGAAGATCGAGACGCGCTATTCGGGACTGCTCGACCGATGCATACGCCGACCGGGCATCACCCTGATCGGCGTCGCGCTGTTCATGGCCGTTGGTGCGGGATGCTTCCTAACGCTCAGTTCCGAACTCGCCCCCGCCGAGGATACCGGCGTCGTCGAAACCAATGTCAGCGCCGCGGAGGGAACTGGGTTCGACAAGATGGTCGAATATATGACCACGCTTGAAAAGCGCCTGCTAACACTTCGCGAGGAAGGCACGGTTGCGACCATCCTGGTCCGAGCGCCAGGTGGTTTCGGCCAGAGCGATGATTTCAACAGCGGCGTCGCCAATATCTTCCTGCGGCCTTGGGAGCAGCGGACAGTAACAACCAACGAATTGACCGCCCAGGTCACGAAGATTCTCGCCGAGCAGCCGGGAATCCGTGGCAATGCGCAGCCGCGTTCCGGCTTGGCGCGTGGGCGTGGACAACCCATCAATCTGGTGCTGGCGGGATCGACGTACGAAGGCCTGGTGGCCGCGCGAGACCGGATCATGGAAGCGGCGGCCAGCTATCCCGGCATCGTCAACATCGACAGCGATTTCAAGGAAACCAAGCCGCAGATGCGTATTGTCGTGAACACCCAGCGCGCCGGCGATCTGGGCGTGTCTGTCAACGACGTGAGCCAGGCGTTGCAGACGATGCTCGGATCGCGGCGTGTATCGACCTATGTCGATCGCGGTGAGGAATATCGCGTGATCGTTCAGGCGGATCGGGACGGCCGCGCAACGACCAGCGATCTTGCGCGGGTCAATGTCCGTGCGCGCGATGGCACGCTGGTGCCCTTGTCGGCGCTGGTCACGACGGGCAGCATGGCCGGACCGCGCCAACTCAACCGCTACAACAAATTGCGCGCGATTACGCTGACCGGCGGTGTCGCCCCCGGCTATTCGCTTGGCGATGCGCTGGCGTTCCTGGAGAACGAGGCGCGACAATCGCCCGAAGTGGTGGCGATCGGTTATCGCGGGGAGAGCCAGTCGCTGCGGGAAACCGGCAGTTCGATCTGGCTGGTGTTCGGCCTGACCATCCTCATCGTTTTCCTGCTGCTGGCGGCGCAGTTCGAAAGCTTCATCCATCCGGCGGTGATCATCGCGACGGTGCCACTGGCGGTCGCGGGTGGCGTGGTCGGGCTGGCGCTGACGGGCGGATCGATCAATCTGTACAGCCAGATCGGTATCGTGATGCTCGTCGGGCTGGCGGCGAAGAACGGTATTCTGATTGTCGAGTTCGCCAACCAGTTGCGTGACGAGGGGCTGGAGATCGCCGATGCCATTCGGCAGGCCGCAACCCGCCGCCTTCGGCCGATCATGATGACGTCGATTGCCACCGTCATGGGGGCAGTGCCGCTGGTGATTGCGTCGGGGGCCGGGGCGGGTGCGCGCAACAGCATCGGCGTGGTCATCGTGTTCGGCGTGTCTTTTGCCACCGTCATCACGCTGTTTCTCATCCCGTTGCTCTATTCGCGGGTTGCAGGACGCACGGTTTCCCCGCAAACCGTATCGCGTCGGCTGGATTCGGCACTGGGGGACGCGCCCGGCGCGGCATCCCCGCATCCCGCCGAATAGGACGGGTCGCTGTTATCGTATGCCGGTGGCAGGACAATTTGGGAGGATGGGTCGCGGATGAATGAAATCGCGTCGAAGGGTCAATTGCGGCTCTCCTTTCTGCGATGGGCGTTGTTCGTCGTCCCGACCATTGTCTTCCTCGGTTTCATGGCCGGGCGCATCGCTAATGCGGGCTACGGCAACCGCTGGTTCGATGCGCTGACAAAGCCGGATGTCATGCCGCCGGGATGGGCCTTTCCGGTCGCGTGGAGCATATTATATGTGATGATGGGGCTGGCGCTGTCGGTGATACTCGACGCGCGCGGGGCGCGGGGCAAGGGGCTGGCCGTTGCGGTGTTTCTTGCGCAACTGGCCTGCAACCTCATCTGGTCGCCGCTGTTTTTCGCCGCGCATCAGGTGACGCTGGCTTTCTATGTCATCGTCGCGATGCTGGCCCTTTCAATCGTCGCCACGATACTGTTTGGCCGGATTCGCAAGGCCGCGGCGTGGCTGATGGTCCCCTATCTGTGCTGGCTGGGCTTTGCGGCCAGCCTGAATTATGAGATCGGTCGGCTTAATCCCGATGCGGAAACCCTTGCCGCTCCGGCATTGCGTACCCAGATATAGCGTGTTGGTGGCATAAGCCACCGCGTGCGGACCTATGCGTCCATCAATGCGACAGGTGACCTATGCAAAGTGAAAACCGCTTCTTCGACGATCTGGCCAAGCTCATCAACGGCGCTGCGGGCACTATTGCCGGGGCAGGGCGGGAGTTTGAAACGACCGCGCGTGAAAAGGCGAGAGAATGGGTCGGTGGGCTCGACATGGTGTCCCGCGAAGAGTTCGACGCCGTAAAGGCCATGGCGGCGACGGCGCGCGAAGAAGTGGAGGTGCTCAAGGCGCGTCTTGACGCTCTGGAAGCCCAGGCTCCCTCGGCCGCTGCGGTGAAGAAGCCGCGCAAGGCACCGGAAGCCTGAGCGGCTTTTCGACAGCTTATCCACAGGTCGTCCACAACAACCTGTTTCATGCGTCAGCTTGGCAGGGCCACGGCTGTCCTTTCGCGCGCAGCGATGCTAGGACGGGGCGATGTTGATGACAAATAGATACAAGTGACATGATGGATAGCGACGAATATGAGAGTGGCGGTCAGGAAGCTGCTCCGATCGACATGCTTGCGGCCTATTTCGAAGCGCATGGCTGGTCTTTCGAGCATGCAGGCGACGATGAGATCGCTGCCACCACGCAGGGCAGCTGGGCGCAATATGAACTGCGCGCGATCTGGCGCGAGGAAGACCAGGTGCTCCAGCTTCTGGCGCTGCCCGATATCAAGGTCGCTGATGACAAGCGCGCCGCGATTTACGAGACGATCGGTCTGATCAACGAACAGTTGTGGCTCGGTCATTTTGAGCTGTGGTCGTCCAGTGGCATCGTGCTGTTCCGCCATGGGGCGCTGTTGGGGCAGGGCGAAACGATGACTCTCGATCAGGCGCAGATACTGGTGGAGACGGCGCTCGACGAATGCGAACGCTTCTATCCCGTATTTCAGTTCGTCCTGTGGGGTGGCAAATCGCCGAGCGAGGCCATCAGCGCGAGCCTCATCGAAACGCGCGGTGAAGCCTGAACGCCGGTTTGCCGCACCCGATCGTCGCCCGTAGCGGAGTGTCGCGCCCATGACATCTCGATGGCCGGAGCATCTGTTTCTTGTCGGCTGCGGCAATATGGCCGGAGCGATGCTGCAACGGTGGATCAGCTGCGGCCTCGATCCCGCGCGTATCACGGTATTGCGGCCAAGCGGGCGACCGGCCGCCGATGGTGTGGCGGTGGTAAAGACAATGCCTGCGCACCTGCCTGTCGGCACGACAGTGATGCTCGGGCTGAAGCCACAGCAATTGGCCGATGTCGCACCCGCCCTCTCGCCCGTGCTCAACCATCAGACGCCGTTGCTGTCGATACTGGCGGGCACCACGATTGCGCAGTTGCGCGCGCTGTTCCCAGGTGCCGCGGATGTGGTGCGCATCATGCCCAACACGCCGGTAAGGACCGGGCAGGGCGTTTGCGCCCTGTATGCCGACAGCCAAACGTCGCCAGACACGCTGGCCAAAGTAGCGGACATGCTCGCACCGCTTGGCCTCGTGGAACCGATTGCGGACGAAACGCAGTTCAATCTGGTCACCGCGCTATCAGGCTGCGGCCCGGCCTATCTGTTCCGCTTCATCGACGCGCTGGCAACGGCAGGCAAGGCACTGGGGCTGGAGGCGGCGCAGGCTGACCGGCTCGCGCTCGCCACCGTATCCGGTGCCGCCGTCCTCGCAGTCGAGGCACAGGAAAGCGCTGCGGTTCTGGCCGACCGTGTGGCCAGCCCCGGCGGCATGACGCGAAAGGGCATGGACGTGCTCGACCGTCCCAACGGCCTTGCTCAGCTGATGACGGAAACGATTCGTGCCGCCCGCGATCGCGGTGCGGAGATGGCGGCACTCAAGTAACGGCGTGATCGCCCGGTTCGACAGACCGCCTGCGGAGCCGTATCTCACTCACAATCACGCCGAGGACGATCAGTCCCGCACCCAGCAAGGCGCTCGGCGGCAGCCGCTCGCCCGCCATGCGCCCCACCACTCCGGCCCATACCGGTTCGCCCGCGTAGATGAGCGTGGCGCGTGTCGCGGATACGCTGCGTTGCGCCCAGTTCATCACAAGTTGGATGACGGCGCTCATGCCCCCAAGGCCGCAGGCGCATGCCGCCAGCAACCAGGAAAAAGCCGGAATGCTCTCACCGGCCACCGGCATCATGGCAAAGGCAAGGAAAGCCGTGACGGCCAGTTGCACCACTGTCACGCGGACGATGTCGACCTTGCCTGCCCAAAGGCTGATCAGCACGATTTCGATGGCGATCGCAAGGGTGCTGATCAAGGTCAGCGTTTCGCCAAAGCCAAAACCCAGGTCCGGCTTCGGTCCGGCGAGCAGCATGAGGCCCGCAAAGGCAAGCGCCACGCCAAGCCAGCTCGTCAGATGTGGACGTTTGCGCAGAATCAGCCACTGGAGCAGCGGGACCAGCGGTACATAGGCAGCGGTGATGAATGCGGACGTGCTGCTGGGAATATACTGCAGGCCCCAGGTCTGGAGCGTGTAGCCCAGAAAGATGCCGACGCCGATCGCCGTTCCCGCGATCCATTCCTGGCGGGTCATACCGGCGATGCGCCCGCGCACGATCAGCAAAGTCATGATCGTCGCGGTGCCGAACCGCAAGCCGACGAAAAACAATGGCCCGCTCGTCGACAGGCCGGTCTGGACAATCAGAAACGTGCCGCCCCACAGCATCGTTATCCCGACCAACGCGAGTTCGGCACGTCCAAACAGCATGACCGGCTTTGCTGCCGAGTCGGGTGGGGAGGATGCGACCATCGGCCGCTCCTCCCCTTCCTGTCATGCGCCGTCAAGCTGCTTTGACGACGCGATGATGACGTTGGAATGTCAGTCCTTGATGTCGCGACCGGCCTCTTCGACCGCAGCACCGACGTCCTTCTTCGCGTCCTTTGCGCCGGCCTCCACGTCATCGCCGACACGGTCAGCCGCTGCCCCGATTTCGTCGCCCATATTGTCGATCGCGCGCCCGGCCTTGTCGGCCCCTGCCGCTATCTTGTCGTCAGCGTTGTTGATGCCGCTTTCGATATCGTTGCCCACGGCGTCCCCGGCCTGTTCGACCTGATCCTGGGCCTTTTCCGAGCAGGCCGAAAGGCCCATGACAGCAATGGCGCCTAGGCTGGCGATGATGGTCTTGCGCATGTCCGCTCCCTTGTGAAATGCAGTGTCCCGCATCAATCACCGAAGCGGCAATAAGTTTCATCACCGCAATGGATCGTGTCAATTGCCCGATCGCAGCCCGGCGACCATCGAAAGATCCGCTTCCGGGATCAATCCTTCCAAGACCCTCCAGAAGCCGGTGACCGACCCTTGCCCTGCTTGCGTATAGGCTGCCGCCATGCGCTCGCGCAGCGCCCGGAAAAGCTCCGCCTCGAGCGCGGTGCCGCTCGTTGTGAGACGCAGCAGCTTCTGCCTGCGGTCCTGCGTGCCGGTGCGCGTTTCGATATAGCCCCGCTCGATCAACTCGCTCAGCACACGGCCGAGCGACTGCTTGGTGATCGCCAGCAGCTTGAGCAGTTCGCTGACCGTCAGGTCCGGCTGGCGCGAGATGAAATATAGCGCGCGATGGTGCGCCCTGCCCAGGCCCAGGGGCGCCAGTCCCGCATCGATCGAATGGGTAAGGTTGCTGTAACCGAAATAGAGCAATTCCACCCCCCGGCGAATTTCGTCCTCTCGCAGGAACAGGGGGGAAGCGGGCGGGGATGGGACAGCCATGTTGACGTATATAGACCATGAGACTAGGTTCCCGCAACTCCATCCCCGACGGCATCCGGCGTCCGCGCAAAGGGGCACGAGTCGAGAGGCGAAAAGGCAGGCATATCATGAATAGCGTGACGCTGGACTTCAGGATCGAACCCAATGCGCATCCGGTCGCGCGCGACGTGCGCGAGGGACTGCTTGTCGATCCCGGCTTTGGCCGTATCTTCACCGATCATATGGTGACCATCCGTTATTCGGTTGAAAAGGGGTGGCACGACGCGCTGGTGGGCGCGCGTGGCCCCATTCTCCTCGATCCTGCGGCATCGGTGCTGCATTATGCGCAGGAAATCTTCGAAGGGATGAAAGCCTATCGGCTGGCGGATGGCGGCACGGCATTGTTCCGTCCGCAGGCCAATGCCCGGCGCTTTCGCGAATCGGCCATCCGCATGGCCATGCCCGAACTGCCGGACTCGCTGTTTCTCGATTCCGTCCGGCATCTGGTGGAAACCGATCGCGACTGGATTCCTGCGGGCGAAGGCGGGGCGCTGTATCTGCGGCCGTTCATGTTCGCCAGCGAGGTGTTTCTGGGTGTTCGCCCGGCGCGTGAATATCTCTATATGGTCATCGCCTCATCCGTGGGCGCTTATTTCAAGGGCGGCGCCAAGGCGATCAGCATCTGGGTGTCGCAGGATTACAGTCGTGCCGCACCCGGCGGCACCGGCGCGGCGAAATGCGGTGGCAACTACGCCGCCAGTCTTGTCGCGCAGGCGCAGGCGACGGAAATGGGCTGCGATCAGGTCGCGTTTCTCGATGCTGCCGAACGGCGGTGGGTCGAGGAACTGGGCGGCATGAACCTGTTCTTCGTGTTTGATGATGGCACAATGCTGACACCGCCGCTTTCGGGCACGATATTGCCTGGCATCACGCGCGATTCGATCCTTACGCTTGCGCGTGACCAGGGGCTTTCCGTAGCCGAAGCGCCGTACAGCTTCGCCGACTGGCGCGCCGATGCGACGAGTGGACGACTGGTTGAAACCTTTGCCTGTGGCACCGCCGCGGTGGTGACCCCGGTCGGCACCGTGCGTTCGGCCGAAGGCGATTTCACGATCGGCAGCGGCCATCCCGGCCAGATGACGGAGCGGATGCGCGCCGCCTTGACGTCCATCCAACGGGGAACCGCACCCGATCCGCACGGCTGGGTCAGCCGGCTGGACTGATGGTGTATCGGGGGCTTGCTTTCGTCATTTGCCGGACTATAGCTCCCCGACCACATATTGGGGCGTCGCCAAGCGGTAAGGCAGCGGCTTTTGATGCCGCCATGCGCAGGTTCGAATCCTGCCGCCCCAGCCACTCTCGATTGCCGGCGTCACTTTTCTCCTCGTTGATGCGGGTCGGTATCACGCTCGTGGCCCTTGCCATCGCATCGCCCACGACGCTGCTCGCCAAGGCGGAGCCACCGGTGGTCCGGGTGCGGATCGAAACGTCGGCAGGCAATATCACGGTCGCGCTGGATGCACGGCGAGCGCCCCGCACGACCGCCAATTTCCTTGCCTATGTTGACGACGGACGGTTCGACGGCACCACTTTCTATCGCGCGGCGCGGCGCAAGAGCGCGCCGGGCTACGGCCTGATCCAGGGCGGCATCGATACCAACGCGCGGCGCAGCCTGCCGCCGGTGGCGCACGAACCGACCAGCCTGACGGGCATCCGCCATCTCGATGCCACCATCTCCATGGCACGCGGTGGCAAGCCGGGCACGGCCATGGGCAATTTCTTCATCACCGTCGGCCCGATCCAGAGCATGGATGCGCGCGGCGCCTACCCCGGCTATGCGGCGTTCGGCACTGTCAGTGGCGGGATGGGCGTGGTGAAGAAGATACTGGCGATGCCGACCGGAGGAGGCACCGGGCCGATGCGCGGCCAGATGCTGCAACCGCCGGTGCGCATCATCCGCGCCGTTCGGCTGGATGGCGTCGCGAAACCCACCGGCGTACCCAAGCCATGGCTTCTCGACGCGCCTTGGCGAAAGGCCAAGCGGCGCTAGAGTAATGGCGCGCAGAATAGCTCATTTCAGACGCAGAAATCAGTAAAAAACAAAAGATTAGACCGCACTTCTGATTCCACCACAAGGAAAAGGTCTAGGATGTCGTCTACCGAGCCATGATGCTCTGCGCGACGGCTTCGGCAACCTTGATGCCGTCCACCGCCGCCGACAATATGCCACCGGCATAGCCCGCGCCTTCGCCGGCGGGATAGAGGCCACAGGTGTTCAGGCTCTGGAAATCCTTGCCGCGCGTAATCCGAATGGGCGAGGATGTGCGCGTTTCCACGCCGGTCATCATGGCGTCGGGATGGGCATAGCCAGGGATTTGCCGTCCAAATACGGGTAAGGCTTCGCGCATCGCCGCAATCGCGAAATCGGGCAGGCACAGCGCCAGATCGGTCGGCGTCACGCCGGGCTTGTACGACGGCAGGACTTCTCCGAACGCGCTCGATGGCTGTCCGGCCAGAAAGTCTCCGAGCCGCTGGCCCGGCGCGGCATAGGTTGATCCGCCCGCGACAAATGCCTGCGATTCCCAGTGGCGTTGGAGCGCGATGCCCGCCAGCGGTCCGTCGGGATAGTCGCGTTGCGGATCGATGCCGACGACCAGACCGGAATTGGCGTTGAACTCCGCGCGCGAATATTGGCTCATCCCATTGGTCGCGACGCGCCCTTCCTCGGATGTCGCGGCGACGACGCGTCCGCCGGGGCACATGCAGAAACTGTAGACCGTGCGGCCGTTGGCGCAATGATGCGACAGGCTGTAGGCGGCGGCACCCAGGTCGGGATGCCCCGCGCAGGCACCGAAGCGCGCCTTGTCGATCCAGGACTGGGGGTGCTCGATCCGCACCCCGATCGAGAACGGCTTGGCCTCGATGAAGACACCGCGATCGTGCAGCATATGGAAAGTGTCGCGGGCACTGTGGCCGATGGCGAGCACGACCTGATCGGCCTCGAGATAATCGCCGTTATGGAGATGAAGGCCGCGCATATGGCGCGTTCCGTCATGGTCCGTTTCGATGTGGATGTCCTCTACCCGCTGACCAAAGCGATATTCGCCGCCAAGGCCTTCTATCTGCCGCCGGATGCTCTCGACCATCGTTACGAGGCGAAAGGTGCCGATATGCGGATGTGCCTCGGTCAGTATTTCCGGCGGTGCACCCGCCTGCACGAACTCGGTCAGGACCTTGCGGCCCAGATGCCGCGGATCCTTGATCTGGCTGTAGAGTTTGCCGTCGGAAAATGTGCCCGCGCCGCCTTCGCCGAACTGGACGTTGGATTCAGGATCGAGGACGCCGCGCCGCCACAGCCCCCATGTATCCTTGGTCCGTTCGCGCACCACCTTGCCCCGGTCCAGGATGATGGGACGAAACCCCATCTGCGCCAGGATCAGCGCGGCGAACAGGCCGCAGGGTCCGGTGCCGATCACGACAGGACGCGGCCCTGCAAAATGGGCCGGCGCACGCGTCGCGAACCGATAGGTCGTGTAGGGTGTCGGCCGCACATGCGCGTCATCGGTCATGCGCGCCAGAACGGCCTTTTCGTCGGCCAGAGCCACATCGACCGAATAAACCATCAGGATCGCCGCCTTGCGACGCGCATCATGCGCACGCCGGGCGATCTGCCAGGATAGTATCTCGTCGATATCGACCCCAAGTCGCGCGCAAATGGCCTGCGGCAGGGCGTCGGCGGGATGGTCGAGTGGCAGTTTGAGTTCATTGAGGCGGATCATCGCGTCGCCTTAGCGGTTCCGGTACGGTGATGCCAGCCAGAGGGCCAGCGAGAGGGGAGGAAGGCAAGCTGCGGGGGCGCGTGAAAAGGATTGCACGGCTCGTCGCAAATCCTTCAGCGTAACGCCTTTTTTAACCCTATCGACTCTATTGGTCCGGGATGGACCGCACCGCTCACAGACTGATCCCATCGGACGAAAACTATCGATTGCATATCCTTTCGGAGGCAAAACTGCTGGATTCCCCGCCCGAACCAGCCTTTGATACGCTGGTGGTTCTCGCGCGGAGGTTGACCGATGCGCCGGTTGCGCTGATTTCGCTGGTCGATGCTGAACGGCAGTGGTTCAAGGCGCGATGCGGCATCGCGGCGAAGGAAACCCCGCGCGACATATCCTTTTGCGATCATGCAATCGCCGCAACCGACATCATGATTGTCGAGGACGCGTCCGCCGATCCGCGGTTCGCCCAAAACCCGATGGTCACCGGCGCGGAGAAAGTCCGCTTTTACGCAGGGGTTCCTCTCCGGCTGAACGGCCGGGACGGTGGCCGGTCCGCCGCAATCGGAACCTTGTGCGTGATCGACACCGTGCCGCGCACACTCAACGCCGCCCAGATTGAGGCGTTGCACGATCTCGCCCGGATGGCGGAGACACTTATCGAAGGGCGCCGCTTGGCCATCGAGGCGGTGGAACAGGCGCATCAGCAGCATTGGATCGCCCGCCAGCTCGCGCATGAACAGAGCAAGTTCAGCCAGGCTGAGCGAATGGCCGGCTTGGGATATTGGCGGCTCGATCTGCGTGACGAGGCATTATACTGGTCCGACAATGTCTACGCCATTCACGGCCTGCCAGTGGGTAAGGCGCCGCCACTCAATGCAGCGTTCGATTTTTATCCGCCGCATGCACGGGCGAAGCTGTCGGCCGTCATCGCCCAGACGATAGAGACTGGCGCGCCGTTCGAGATCGAAACGGATTTTCTGACGGCGCAGGGCGAATTGCGTCGCGTCCGCAGCATAGGCGAGCGCGAGGACGACAATGGTGTGCCGGTTGCGGTGTTCGGCGTCTTTCAGGATGTGACCGAACAATATCGACTGTCGCAGGTGCTGCGTCAGTCGGCACATCGCGATGCTCTGACGGGTCTCGCCAACCGCGCGGCCTGCGACGAAGTGCTGGATGACCGCATTCTCCAGGCGCGCCGAAACGATACGGGTATGGCGGTCATGCTGATCGATCTCGACGGCTTCAAGGCCGTCAACGATGCGCAGGGGCATATGGCCGGGGACGAGTTGTTGCAGGCGGTCGCCGCGCGATTCCGCTCGGATCGCTATGCCGACTGTTTCATCGCGCGACTGGGCGGGGATGAGTTCGTTCTGGTGCTGGACCACATCCACAGCGTCACAGAGATGGAAAAGCTGGCCCGGGACATTCTGGACGACTTGAGCCGCCCCGTCGTGACGCCTGAATGCACCGCAGTGATTTCAGGCACGATCGGCATTGCGAGGCTCCATGCGGACGACGGCAAGCGCGACCTCATGCGCCGCGCCGATCAGGCGCTCTATGCTGCGAAAAACAGCGAACGAGGCACCGCGCGTATCCATGGCAGCGGCCGCACCATCCGCGCGACCGCTGCGATAGCGGACATGCGCGCGCTGGCCTGAGACACCGACTGTTCCGACAGCCGATGCGGGCGACCTCGTCTCACGCGGATCATGCACGATACTGGCAGGATTACGGGGTTGCTCCCACTTGGGCAGCCGCTATGGCGGCCCTGACCGTGCGCGCGATCAGTCGCGCCCGATCCCATGTGCAGAGGGAGAGAGCGAATGGATGCTGTATATATTGTAGCCGGGGTACGGACTGCGATTGGCGATTTCGGCGGCAGTCTGAAAGATCATGCGCCCGCTGATCTGGGTGCGCTCGTCATTGCCGAGGCAGTTCGGCGCGCCGGGCTTACGCCTGCCGATGTGCAGCATGTCGTGATGGGGCAGGTGATCCCGACCGTGCCGAAAGATGCCTATATGGCCCGCGTCGCCGCGGTGAATGCCGGTGTTCCGGTCGAATCCCCTGCGCTGACGCTGAACCGTCTGTGCGGATCGGGTGTACAGGCGATCATATCGGCGGCGCAGATGCTGGCGCTTGGCGAGGCGGATATTGCCGTCGCGGGCGGCGCGGAAGTGATGAGCCGGTCGCCGCATTATGTTTCGGCGGCGCGCTTCGGGCAGAAAATGGGATCGGTCGAGATGGTCGATGCGCTGATCGCGACGCTCTCCGATCCGTTCGAAGGCTTTCACATGGGGATCACGGCGGAAAATGTCGCTGCCGACCATGGCATCACGCGCGAGGCGCAGGATGCCGCTGCCGCCGAAAGCCACGTCCGCGCGGCGCGCGCGCAGGCGGAGGGGCGCTTTGCCGACCAGATACTGCCCGTGGAGATCAAGACTCGCAAAGGCGTCATCAGCTTCGACACGGACGAGCATGTGCGTGGCGAGACGACGGTGGAAAGCCTTTCGGCACTCCGCCCCGCGTTCAAGAAAGACGGCACCGTCACGGCCGGAAACGCCAGCGGCATCAACGATGGCGCAGCCGCGCTGGTGCTAGCGACGCAGCAGGGGGTGGACGCGAAGGGCCTGAAACCCGTGGCGCGCATTCTGGGCTGGGGTCACGCGGGGGTCGATCCTTCGCGTATGGGTATCGGCCCGGTCAAGGCGGTGCCGATCGCACTGGACCGCGCGGGCGTGATACTCGATCAGATCGATGTCATCGAATCGAACGAGGCGTTCGCAGCGCAGGCCTGCGCCGTATCGACCACGCTCGGCTTCGATCCGGCCAGGGTCAATCCGAACGGATCGGGCATTTCGCTCGGCCATCCGGTCGGCGCGACGGGCGCGATCCTGACGGTCAAGGCCATCTATGAACTGGAACGGACCGGCGGGCGCTATGGTCTCATCACCATGTGCATCGGTGGCGGGCAGGGGATCGCGATGGTGATCGAGCGGGTGTGATCGGGCGCGGTCCGGCATTGCTCGCCGCCTGATCTGCTGTTCTCCTGCTTTCGCAGGAGAACAATAGTTTACAATTCCGGCATCACCTTGTTCGGGTCGTCGCTCAGATAATAGTCGATGGTCCGGTGGAAATACTGGTTTCCGCGCTCATTGCGGCCGAAGATCACCGTCGGAACTGCGCCGGATTCCATGCCGCGCTGCACTTGCAGGCCAACGCCATAGTCTTCCCGGTCCACGACGTCGCTCAGCCAGTCCATCATCCCTTCGATCGCTTCGGCATCGGCCGCGTCCTTTGGCGGATCGCGGCGAATGAACAGCAGGTTGGTGGTGTTCCGGTCGGCGGTGGGGCCGGGAATCAGTTGTGCGACCTGCGTGATTTCCGGCGCGAAGAAAATGCTGACATTGGGAAAGATCGTCCGCACGAAATCGAACCCGTCGTTTTCGTGATTGCCCCAGCTTTCGCGCGGCAACGCCTCCAGCGCCTCCTCGATGCGTACCTGCGGATAGCCGACGCGCATGTGCGGGCCGAGCGCGGTGAAATGCATGATGTTGCTAAAAGTGCGCGGATGGATGGTTTCGGGATGCGCGGCGGCGAAATGATAGCCTTCCAGATAACCGTCATAGGCGATCTTCCAGTTGGCGCCATGGATGCGGCGTGATCCGCAATAATGCCACTGGTCCAACCCATAGGCATTGAGGTCGTCGAGCATCCCGCCCAGATGCGCCGCGATGTCGATTTCCATCCCCGGCGTGAGGCACACCCAGATGATGCCGCCTGCTTCGACACAGGGCAGGCGCGTCAGATTGCGATCCTCCTTGCAGATGGCACCGAACTTTTGCGGATCGGCAACACCCAGAAGCTTGCCGTCGTTTACGAAGGTCCAGCCATGATAGGGGCAGGACAGCCGCTTGGCATTGCCATGGCCTTCAGGCTTCAAAATCATGCCGCGATGGGTGCAGACGTTCAGCATCGCGGCCACGCTGCCGTCGGTCTTGCGGGTGATGAGCACCGGCTTGCCCATCAGGTCCATAGCCTTGTAATCGCCGGGATTGGGCATTTCGGCGGTCAGCGCGGCAAGAAGCGGCAGTTTCATGAAGATTTCGGCCATTTCCCGTTCGAAAATGGCGGGGTCGGTGTAGGCGGCAGCGGGCACTTCCATGGTGCCGTCGGCGCAATCGGTCGTGCCGGTCTTGACATATTCCAGCATCTTTTCGGCTTCGCGGCCGATCGTGTCGTTATAGCCCATATGCTGCTTCCGCTCCCCTTCAGTCCGCAGGATCAAGGCAGACGACCGTCTTGCCGGTCGTCTTGCCCGCCATCAGCCGGATGAAGGCGTCCGGCGCGGCAGGCAGCCCTTGGCTGACATTTTCCAGCGGACGCAACGCGCCTGCCTTCACCCACGCGCTGATACGCCTTTGCGCCTCGTCCAGATACTCTGGATGGTCATAGGTCAGAAAGCCGCGCATCGTCGCGCGCTTGACCAGCAATTGCCACAGGTTGCGGATGGGATATTGGTCATCGGCATTGTTGTAGTTGGCGATCATGCCACACACGATGATCCGGCCGAAATCGCGCATATGCGGCAGCATCGCGTCAAGGACCTCACCGCCTACATTGTCGAAATAAACGTCCACGCCATCGGGCGCCGCTGCCGTGATCTTTGCGCTCAGATCGCCCGGCGCACGATAATCGACCACCGCATCGAATCCCAGATCGCGGCAGAGCGCACCCTTGTCTGCCCCGCCGGCGATAGCAATGGTACGACACCCGCAAAGCCGCGCGATCTGCCCCGCCACATTGCCGACCGCGCCCGCCGCTGCGCTGATCGCCACCACGTCGCCCGGCTTGATCTGGCCGATGGCGAACAGCCCGACGTAGGCGGTAAGGCCGGACGGGCCTAGCGTTCCCATGTACAGCGACATCTGGCTGCGATCGGCGATGTCCAGCTTTTCGAGGCCTAGCGCGTCGGCAGTCAGCAGGCTGTATGCCTCCCACCCCGCCAGGGCGCGCACCACATCGCCAGGCGCAAAGCCGGACAGGCGGCTTTCCACCACTTCGCCCAATGTCATGCCGCGTATGGTCTCGCCCAAGGCGACGGGCGGCAGATAACTCGGCCGGTCATCCAGAAATCCGCGGATCGCCGGGTCCATCGCCAGCACCCGGTTGCGCACACGCATCTGGCCTGGCTCCAGTGGCTCCAGGGGGCGTTCCTCGAAAGCGAAATCCTGCCGCACCGGCAGGCCGACCGGTCTGCGCGCCAGCGTGATGCGACGGTTGACAGCACTCATCGCGCGTTGGCTTTCCTCATGCGTTATATCATAAGCCGCAGCGGGCACGGCGCATTCCTCTTACTAGCACTAGTTGTTGTGCGGGGGCGTCCGGGGATCATGCGCCATAATAGAGCAATGCGGAAGGATGCAGGGATGATGATCGACCTCAGCGGCAAAACCGCGCTGATTACGGGCGCTGCATCGCCCAAGGGTCTGGGCTTTTCAGCCGCGCGCAAGATGGCGGAGCAGGGGGCACGGCTGTTCCTGACCGACATTGACGGCGCACGGGTTGCCGAGCGCGCCGCGGAACTGACAGCGGCGGGGCATGTTGCTCATGCGATGGCGCATGACGTCACCGACGAAGCGGCGTGGACAGCAGTGATGGCGGCAGTCGTCGATACGCTCGGCAGACTGGACGTCCTTGTCAACAATGCCGGCATCGCGGTGCTCAAGATGATGGCGGACATGACCAAGACCGCCTGGGATCACCAGATCAACGTCAATCTCAACAGCGTCTATCTGGGCTGCAAGGCGGCACTGGACCAGATGCGCGCGCAAGGCGGTGGCGGGTCGATCATCAACCTGTCGTCGGTGGTCGGCCTGATCGGGGTGCCCGGTTGCGCTGCCTATGCCGCCAGCAAGGGGGGCGTGCGGCTGATGACGAAGACGATCGCCATGGAAGCCGCGCGTGAGCAGATTCGCGTGAACAGCGTCCACCCCGGTTCGATCTGGACGGAGATGCAGGATGTCGCGCTGGCCGACAATCCCGAACAGTTCAAGGTGATCGAGAATGCTATTCCCATGGGCCGCCTGGGGGATCCGGACGATATTGGCGCGATGATCGCGTTTCTGGCGTCCGACGATGCAAAATATATCACTGGTGGCGAATTTGTCGTCGATGGCGGGCTTACCGCGCAATAGCCCGCGCCATGCCTTCGGCACGTATCCGTCGTCTGCGCCGGGCCGCCTGACGCAATCCACAGGTCGCGTCACCGTGCCGATGGGTTATGCTGGCGCGACGACAGATCAGGAGACGGAGCAGATGGCCGAACGCGATTCGAAGATCAAGGGAACACCGCTGCCGCGCTGCCCCGGCACATCAGTACGCGATCTGGCGCTGGCGGATACCAATCCGGTGCCCGCGTTCCTTTATGAAGATGAATATGAAAATCTGGGCTCCGATCCGATTCCGGCGTCGCGCTACACCGATCCGGCCTTTTTCGCGCTGGAGAACGAACGCATGTGGCCGCGCGTATGGCAGATGGCGGCGCGCGAAGAGGAATTGCCGGAGCCGGGCGACTATATCGTTTATGAAAATGCCGGAAAATCCTTCATCCTGATGCGGCAGGTGGATGGGGCCATCCGCGCCTTCGCCAATGTCTGCCTGCATCGCGGGCGAAAGCTCAAGACGCAGGATGGCTGGACGTCAGAGCTGCAATGCCCTTTTCATGGCTTTACCTGGAACAACGACGGGTCGCTCAAGCAGATACCGTGCCGCTGGGATTTCGCGCATTTGAAGGACGACGCGATGCATCTGCCCGAAATCTCGGTCGGGCGCTGGGGCGGCTATATCTTCGTGCGGGAGGCCGCGGACGGGCCGAGCCTCGAAGAGTTTCTCGCCCCGATGCCGGAGCATTTCAAACGCTGGCGGCATGAGGAATGCGCGACCGCCATCTGGGTGGGCAAAGTCATCCCCGCCAACTGGAAGGTCGTGATGGAAGCCTTCATGGAAAGCTGGCACACCGTCATCACTCATCCGCAGTTGCTGCCGTTCACCGGCGACGCCAATTCGATGTACAATATCTACGGCGATCATGTGAACCTGACCGTCACGCCGTTCGGCACCATGTCGCCGCATATCGATGCCGAGGGTAAGGAAGAACAGTGGATCGTCGACGAGTTCGTCAAATATAACGGCCGGTCGTCAGACAATTATGATCCCGATGGGGTGCAGGAGGAAGGTGGCTACAACGTGAAGGTGCCCGCCGGCATGACGGCGCGCGCGGCGCTGGGGGCCAGTCTGCGCGACACCACCAGCAAGATGTTCGGCCATGACGTCAGCTTCGCGTCCGATGCGGAAATGATGGATGCGCTGCTCTACAACGTCTTTCCCAATTACAGCCCATGGGCCGGGTTTCAGCCGAACATTGTCTATCGCTGGCGCCCTTGGCCCGATGTCGACCACTGCCTGATGGAAGTGCGCATCATAACACGCGTACCGCCTGGCCAGCCGCATCCCAAGGCCCCGCCGATGAAATTGCTGACCGACGCGCAGAAATGGACCGACGCGCCGGAGTTGGGGATTTTGGGCGACGTATTCGAACAGGATATGGAGAATATCCCCTATGTGCAGCAGGGGCTGAAGGCGTCGCTCAACGGTCAGGTGCAACTCGCCAATTATCAAGAAATGCAGATCCGCCAATTCCAGAACACGCTGATGAAATATATCGACGGAACGCTCTAACGGACGGTCTTTCCGATGCTCTGCTGATCCTCCCCTTTTTAGGGGAGGTTTTTTTGTGCGAGCGGGAATACACAACGGGGTCCGGCTTGAGACCGAACCCCGCAGCGCCCCCCGGAGCAATGGAAACAGTGGGGTGGCACCTTGCAGGGCGCCACCTTCCCGTCAGAAGCGGATACCGACCGTCGCGCCATAAGTGCGCGGTTCGATCGCCGAAGCGAAGGACCACAGGCCCGCCACGGTAAAGGCGGCGCTGGTGCGGCGCTGGTCGAGCAGGTTGCGCGTGAACAGCGTCAGATAGGCTTCCTTCTCGCCCAGGGTGAAATTGGCGGTCAGGCTGGCATCCATCAGGTTCTGCGCCTTGGTCCGTACCCGCGGGTCGTTGCCGTTCACGATCACCGGTCCGGTCGTCAGATTGCCCGAGAGGGTCCCGAGCGAAATCTGCTGATCATATGCGCCGATATGGCGCAGCCCGACATTGGCGATCATTTCCCCGAAGCTGGTCGGCGCAATATATTCGGCGCTGACCGAACCGCTGAACTTCGGCGCGTAGATCAGGTTGTTGCGGGAATAATCGAACGGCACGATCGTCGTGCCATCGACCGGCGAGATATTGCCGACCACAAAGCCCTTGAACTTCGAATCCAGAATGCCGACGGTCGCGCTCAGTTTCAGGCCGTCCATGGGGCGCGCGGTGATGTCCGCTTCGATCCCCTTGATGTTGGCCGAACCGACGTTCGAGGTAATCGTCTGGTTGCCGGTCGGGCCGCCGGGGATGGTCGTGTTCTGCTGAAGATCCTTATACTTCGATGCGAAAGCCGCGATGTTGAATTGCAGCTTGCGATCGAGCAGATCCAGCTTCGCGCCGATTTCATAGCTGTCGACCGTTTCGGGATCATAGGGTGTACCCGCCGTCGCTGCCGTCGCCGCGCGCGGGCTGAACCCGCCGGAACGATAGCCGCGCGACCAGCTCGCATAGAGCATCGTATTGTTGTCCGGGCGGAAATCGACCCCGACCTTGGGTGTGAACTTCTTGAAGGTGCCGTCGCCCTGGCCCACGAGGCCGGTGGTCGCGAACCGGTTGCTCAGCTCTTTCTGGTCGCGCGTGAAGCGGCCCCCGAACGACAGGCGCCAGCGGTCGGCGAACGCCCAGTTGAAGTCGCCGAACAGCGCGTAGGATTCTGTCTTGCCCATTACCATCTGCGGATTGGTGTCGGCGACGCGCGGATCCAGGGCGTCATTGAACCCGAACAGGCGAGTCCACTGCGTCAGATCATATTTCGAGTTGAAGTAGAAGCCGCCGACGACATAGTCGAACCCTTCGAACAGGTCGCCGGAAAAGCGCAGTTCCTGGCTCCACTGGCGATAATTCTGTTCGCGGTACACATAATAGAGATCGACCGAGGACGCATCGAAATCCTGCGTCTGGGTTTCGTCGGATTTGCGCCAGCCGGTGATGGACGTGATTTTGACCGGACCAGCATCATAGTTCATTTCGAGCGTGACCGCAGGCGCGCTGTAGCTGCTCGACGCCGGGCTGTTGAAGGTGGTGTATAGATCGTCCGTCGTGTTGCGGTTGCACTGGTTGGCTGGCTCGAAATTGCAGAATACTTCGCCGGTGCGGGCGATGTTCGAGTTCACGACGTCGAACTTCTGGCTCAGCTTTTCGACGGTCAGCAACGCGTCGAAGCCGCTTCCCGTTGGCTCGAACAACAGCGATGCGCCGAAGTTTTCATTGTTCGACCCGCCATCGCGCTTGCCGGTGATGGCATTGCGATAAAAGCCGTCGGACTGATTATGGAAATACCAGCCTTTCAGCCCAAGGCTTTCGCCGTCGCCGACGTTGACGACCGCGCGGGTCGCCCAGCTATTAAACTTGCTGTAGGTACCCTCAAGCTTGCCGCCAAACTCCTTGGTGGGGCGCGTCCGGCGGATGTTGATGACCCCGCCGATCGTGTTGCGGCCGAACAGCGTGCCCTGCGGACCGCGCAGCACTTCGATCTGCTCGATATCGAAAAAGTCGAGCAACTGGCCGGTGTTGGTGCCGATGAACACGCCGTCGATGACGACGCCGACGGTCGGCTCCTGCGACTTTTCGATGTCGGCATAGGTCAGCCCGCGGATCGACAGATTGGCGGCCTGCGCGCCGGAGTTCTGCTGCGTGATGAGCAGGTTGGGCGCGGCGCCCTGAAGATCGCCGATGTTTACCGATGCCTTGTTCTCGATCATCCCGGCGTTGATGGCGGTGATGGCAACGGGCGTGGTTTGCAGGGTCTCGTCACGGCGCCGGGCGGTCACGATAATCGCGTTGCTGTCCGTGCCGCTGGCCTGCGGCGCGGTTTCGTCCTGCGCCAATGCGGGATGTACCCAGAGCGCAGCGGCACCCAGTGCAAGCGTTACCGGGCGGGTGATGAAGGATTTTGCCACAGATATTCTCCCCATATTGGGGGCGGACACTTATGATGCCCTTACGGCTCTGCCCCCGATCGCCTGTCTTCATGCGGCAGTCTTGCGCGACGGGACACTAAGACTTTGCACAGGTTCGCGGCAACGCTCTGCCAACTGTGTTCCCGACGCCACATCACAGCGCCGTCATGCCGCCATCGATGCTGAAGGCCGCGCCCGTCGCAAAGCGGCTTTCGTCCGACGCGAGATAGGCCACGATCGCGGCGATGTCGTCGGGATGCCCAAGATGTCCGATCGGATGGACGGAAAGGAACCCGGCGAGCGTCGCCTGCGGATCGGGCACCTGCGCCAGCACCTTGTCGATGATCGGCGTATGGATGGCGCCGGGATGCACGCTGTTGACGCGGATGGCGTAGCGTTCCCGCGCGCAATGGAGAGCGATGGATTTGGTCATCAGCGTCACGGCGGCTTTTGCGGCGTTATAGCCGACCAGCCCCGGATCGGCTTTCAGCCCCGAAGCGGACGCCATGTTGATGATCGACCCGCCGGTCGCCTTCATCAGCGGCAAGGCGCTCTGGCAGCCGAGAAAAACCCCGATCACGTCGATTTCCAGCTCATGGCGGAACGCATCGACATCCAGCGTCTCGATATTGCCCATGGTTGTGATCCCGGCATTGTTGACGAGAACGTCGAGCCGCCCGTTCGCTTCCTCCACCGCTGCAATGGCGGCCCGCCACGCCGCTTTCGCCGTCACGTCCAGCGCGATCGCGCGGCCGTTTGGCAGCGTCGCTGCATGCGCCTGCGCGCCGGGCCAATCGATGTCCGCCACCCAGACCACCGCGCCTTCGCCTGCCAGACGCGTGGCGATCGCCGCGCCAAGGCCCGATGCGCCGCCGGTCACCAGGGCGATGCGTCCCGCAAGCCGGTCGGGAAAGGGGGGAAGGGGTGAAGCGGGTGTCAATATGGTCATGACGCATCCTCTCCCACTGCCGCGTTACCGCTACCTGTCAGTTTGCACAGGGGACAGCACAATTGCGGGATCGCAAAGCGACGCAAGGCAGGTTACGCTGATTGCGGAGGATGACCAGGCACATCATGACGACAGCAAACCCGACGACCACGGATGATCGGCAGGCGCGTTTTGCGGGGTCGGGTGCGATCCGCGCCGGGCACGGTTTCGATGTCGAGCGGCTTGCCGAATGGATGGCTGCGCATGTTGCGGGCTTTGCCGGGCCGCTGTCCGTCGAACAGTTCAACGGCGGGCAGTCGAACCCGACCTATCGCCTCGTTACGCCGACGCAATCCTATGTCCTGCGCCGCAAACCGCCCGGTCAGTTGCTGAAAGGCGCGCATGCGGTCGAGCGGGAATATCGCGTGATCGACGCGCTGGGGGCCGTCGGCTTTCCCGTCGCGAAAGCCTATGGCCTGTGCGAGGACGCCGACGTGATCGGCACAGCCTTTTACATCATGGATATGGTGGAAGGGCGCATATTCTGGGATTCGACCCTGCCCGGTCTCGATCCTGTGGCTCGCGCCGCGCATTTCGATGCGATGAACGCGGCCATAGCCAATCTGCACGGCTTTGACCCGGATGCCATTGGCCTTGGCGATTATGGCCGACCCGGCAATTATTTCGCGCGGCAGATTGCCCGCTGGTCCGGCCAATATGCAGACGACAACGCGGCGGGGCGGCTGGACGATATGGACGCGCTGGCCGCCTGGCTGCCGGCCCATATCCCGCCGGGCGATGCGAGCACCGTGGTGCATGGGGATTTTCGTGCCGACAACATGATTTGGCACCCCACGGAACCGCGCATTCTGGCGGTGCTGGACTGGGAACTGTCTACGCTGGGCCATCCGCTCGGCGATTTTACCTATCATCTGATGATGTACCATCTGCCGCCGCACATCATTGGCGGGTTCAAGGGCGCGGACCTCGCGGCCCTTGGCATCCCGTCGCAGGACGAATATGTCGCCGCTTACTGCGCGCGGACCGGCCGGACCGGCATCGACAACCTCAATTTCTACCTGGCTTTCAACATGTTCCGCTTCGCCGCGATCATTCATGGCATCAAGGGGCGGCTGGCGCGCGGTACGGCCGCCTCGCCCGAGGCCGCCAATCTGGTGCAGGTGCTGCCGGAACTTGCCGCCATAGCGCGCGCCACGGCAGGACTGTGACATGATCGCAGACCATCCCATCCGTCAGATCGCCTATTTCGTGCCGGACGTGCGCGCCGCCGCGCTGGTGCATCACCGGCACTATGGCTCGGGCCCCTATTTCGTGGCGGAGCATATTCCGTTGCGCACCAGCCTGCATCGCGGCGTCGCGCGCCCGTTCGACCACAGCTCGGCTTATGGCCAGTGGGGTCCGCTGATGATCGAGTTCGTGCAGCAGAACAATCCCGGTCCCTCGGCGATGCACGACCTCTATCCCGAAAGGAGCGGTCGGCAGGGAATGCATCATGTCGCGCTGTTCGTCGATGATCTGGCGGCGGAGATCGCGCGTTACAATGCGGCGGGGCATGAAACGGCGCTCTATGCCGAAATGAACGACGGCTTCGCTTTCGCCATGATGGATACGGTGGCGCAGACCGGCCATATGGTCGAACTCTATCAGCCCGTCGCCTCGCTCACCGGCTTCTACGACTATGTGGCGAAATGCGCCGCGCGGTTCGACGGGACCGATCCCGTTCGCACCATCACCTTTACCTGAAGGAACCGATCGCATGGCCTACAGCGCCCGCGCCATCGACATCGCCGCCCGTGTCGAGGATTTCGTCCGTACCGTCATCATTCCCTATGAAAAGGACGGACGCCGCACGGCGCATGGGCCGACCGAGGAACTTGCGCTGGAAATGAAGGCGAAGGCGCGCGCAGCCGGGCTGATGACGCCGCATATCCTTCCCGATGGCAGCCATCTGCACCACAGCGAAGTGGCGCTCGTGCTGCGCAAGTCGGGCCTTTCGCCGCTGGGGCCGCTGGCGCTCAACACCGCCGCGCCGGACGAAGGCAATATGTATCTGATCGGCAAGGTCGGCAGCGCGGAACAGAAGGCGCGGTTCCTCGCCCCCATGATCGCAGGCGAGGCGCGCTCCGCCTTTTTCATGACCGAACCGGCGGCGGATGGCGGCGCAGGCTCAGACCCCTCGATGCTCAAGACCCGCGCCGTTCTGGACGGCAACCACTGGGTCATCAACGGACGCAAGGCTTTCATCACCGGTGCCGACGGGGCGAAAGTCGGCATCGTGATGGCCAACAGCGGCAGCGACGAAAAAATGGCTGCGACCATGTTCCTCGTCGATCTGCCCGATCCCGCCATTCGTATCGAGCGGGTGCTGGACACCATCGACAGTTCGATGCCCGGTGGCCATGCCATCATCGCCATCGACAATCTGCGCGTACCCGCCGATCAGATCCTGGGCGAAGTGCACAAGGGCTTCGACTATGCGCAGGTGCGGCTCAGCCCGGCGCGGCTCACCCATTGCATGCGCTGGCTGGGCGCCTGCACCCGCGCGCAGGAAATCGCGACGGAATACGCCTGTCGCCGTCACGCCTTTGGCAAGCCGCTGATCGATCATGAGGGCGTCGGCTTCCCGCTCGCCGAAAACATGATCGAGCTGAAGCAATGCGAACTCATCATCGACTGGTGCGCGGGCGTGCTCGACAGCGGCGATCTTGGTACGACGGAAAGCTCCATGGCGAAAGTCGCGGTGTCGGAGGCATTGTTCCGCATCGCCGACCGCTGCGTGCAGGTGATGGGTGGCACCGGCGTGACGCAGGATACGATCGTGGAACAGGTGTTTCGGGAAATCCGCGCGTTCCGCATCTATGACGGCCCGACCGAAGTGCACAAGTGGAGCCTCGCGAAGAAGATCAAGCGGGGGCATGAAGCGGTCTAATACATAAATCCGTTCGCCCTGAGCGAAGTCGAAGGGTTCTGCCGAGCGCAAGCGAGGCATCCTTCACCTGCGGCTCAGGGGAGGGCTTCGACAAGCTCAGCCCGAACGGGGATTGCTTGTATCATCCCCCCGCCTGACACATTCGTCAGTAGCCGCGTCGGCCCCGCCGCCCGATCCTCCGCAGCATCATGCAAGGAGCGGACATGCAGGGCGAACTGGCCGACAGCTATGACTATATCATCGTCGGCGCTGGCTCTTCCGGCTGCGTCCTAGCCGAGCGGCTGTCGGCGGACCCGGCGATCCGGGTGCTGCTGATCGAGGCGGGCGGGGCGGGCATCTCGCCTTGGATCACGATGCCCAAGGGGATCGCGAAGCTCGTCACCTCGCCTGCGCATGTCTGGGCCTATCAGGTCGATCAACCGCGCGTGGAAGGCGAGGCCGCGCATGAAGTGTGGATACGCGGGCGCGGCCTTGGCGGCTCCTCCGCGATCAACGGCATGATCTGGAGCCGGGGCGAGGCGCACGACTATGACGCCTGGGAAGCGAAAGGCGCAACCGGATGGAACGCCGCGGCGATGCTGGAGGCCTTCCGCGCGATCGAGGATCACGCCATGGGACCAAGCGACACGCGCGGCAGCGGCGGGCCGGTGCATGTCACGGCGGACACCTATCGCTATCCGCTGGCCGAACGCATGATTGCGGCGGGCGAAAGCATGGGTCTTGTCCGCACCGATGACCTCAACAGCCGTGGCGGCGGGCGCGTCGGCTATTACAGCCATAACATCCGCAAGGGGCGAAGACAGAGCGGGTCGGTCGCCTTCCTGCGCACCGCGCGCCGCCGCGCCAATCTGCATGTCCTGACCGACACGACCGCCCGCCATGTCCGCCTGTCCAATGGCCGCGCCGTGGGTCTTGCGCTGCGCAGCGCGACGCGAGGGGACATTTCCGTCAATTGTGCTGGCGAAATCATCCTGAGCGCCGGAACGCTCGAAAGCCCGCGCCTGCTCCAGCGATCGGGCATCGGCGACGGCGCGCTGCTGCTAGCGGCCGGCGTGACGGTGCAGGCGCACAGCCCGGCGGTCGGTCGCCACATGCGCGAGCATCTCTCCTTCACCATGCCGTTCCGGCTGAAACGGCCCAGCGGTATCCAGCATCATTATCATGGGGCGGGTCTCATCGCGGCGGCGGCGCGCTATTATCTGACGCGCAGCGGTCCGATGGCGACGGGACCGTTTGAGATCGGCGCGTTTCTCAGCACGAAGGGGCAGGGCGCGCCGACCGACCTGCAACTGTATCTCAGCGGCTACATGTTCGCGCTGGGGGACGAGAATCATCCCGTGCCGCTGGGGGCGGTCGATCCGCGACCCGGCATGACCGTGTCCGGCACGCTGCTCCAGATGACCAGCGAAGGGAGCATTGCGATTACCGGGCCGGAACCGGACGCCCCGGCCCGCATCGCGCCCAACTGGCTGGCGACGCCGGAGGATCGTGTCGCCGCCATTGCTTCGATCCGCATGATGCGTGCCTATGTGGCGCAGCCTGCGCTGGCGCAGGATGTGGGCGAGGCAATCATTCCCGGCGCGGATGTGCAGGATGACGCCGCGCTGCTGGAGCGGTTCCGCGCGCTTTCGACCAGCGGGCTGCATGGCGTCGGCACCTGCGGCATGGGTGGGGAAGAGACAGCGGTGCTCGATCCGCATCTGCGTGTGCGCGGCGTCGATGGCCTGCGCGTCGTGGATTGTTCGGCGATGCCGGGCCTGATTTCGGGCAACACCAATGCGCCGGCGATGGCACTCGGCTGGCGCGCTGCGGCGATCATCGCGGCGGACCGGCGGGGATAAGCACCTCACCGGACGCGGTGACCTACGCTCTTTGCGCCCCGAACGGACCGTTCAGCACGACGATCCGCCAGTTGAGCCAGCTCGCGAAGCTGACCCAGAGCAGATAGGGCAGGTTGAGCAGCGCGGCCTTGGCGGAAATTGGCCCCAGCACGACCATCAGCAGGACGATGGACACCCACAGGAACACCACTTCCACCAGTGCCCAGTCGGGGCGACGCGCCTTGAAGAACAGCGGGCTCCACAAAGCATGGCACACGGCGTTCACGGCAAAGACGATGATGATGGCGCGCCGCGTCGCGGCATCGGCGGTACTCTCCCATGCGATCGAGGCGGACCATGCGGAAAGGCCCAATATGATCGTCCAGGCCGGACCGAACAGCCAGTTCGGCGGCTGCAGACCCGGTTTCCGCAAGTCGCGATACCAGGTGCCGATCGGCGTGGCGAGGCCGCCGCCAACGAGCAGCACGATGGCCACGCCCATGGCAACGACAAGGGAGTTTGACAATTTCTGTCCTGACCGGCTTGTGGAGTGTCCAGTGCATGTTACACGTTGCGCATGAAAATGTCCTTCCCCTTTTCCGCCATCGTCGGTCAGGATGAAATGAAGCTGGCGCTGCTGATCGCCGCGGTCGACGCGCGGATCGGCGGGGTCATGGTGTTCGGCGATCGCGGCACGGGAAAGTCCACGGCGGTCCGTGCGCTGGCCGGGCTGCTCCCCCCGATTCCGGTTGTCGCGGGCTGTCGATACAACTGCCCGCCGGGCAGCGAGAATGCCTGCCCCGCGCCCGAGGCGCACAGACCGGGCAAGGCGGTGATGCCGGTGCCGTTCGTCGATCTGCCGCTTGGCGCGACGGAGGATCGCGTGGTTGGTGCGCTCGATCTGGAACGGGCGCTCGGCCACGGTGAAAAGGCATTCGAGCCGGGACTGCTGGCGCGGGCGCATCGCGGATTTCTCTACATCGACGAAGTGAACCTGCTGGAGGATCATATCGTCGATCTGTTGCTCGACGTGGCGGCGTCGGGCGAGAATGTTGTCGAACGCGAGGGGTTGAGCGTCCGCCACGGTGCCCGTTTCGTGCTGGTAGGCAGTGGCAATCCGGAAGAAGGCGAACTGCGACCGCAACTGCTTGACCGTTTCGGCCTTTCGGTCGAGGTGCGAACGCCGCAGGATCTGGCGCAGCGGATCGAGATACTGAAACGATGCGACGCGTTCGAACGCGGCCCGGAAAGCTTCGTCGAAAGCTGGCGCAAGGCGGAACGCAAGACGCTCAAGAAGATTGGCCGGGGCAAGGACATGCTGCCTGCCGTGACAGTGCCGGACGAGATTCTCTCGCTTGCCTCGCGCCTGTGTATAGCGGTCGGGGCCGATGGCCTGCGTGGCGAACTCACTCTGATGCGGGCGAGCCGGGCGCTGGCGGCGCTGGATGGCGACGCTACGGTTGCGCCGAGCCATCTGCGGCATGTCGCGCCGCTCGCCTTGCGACACCGGCTGCGCCGCAACGTGCTGGACGAAACCGGATCGACGGCGCGGATCGACCGGGCAATGGCCGAACTGATTCCCGCATGACCGCCACGGCGGTTCCGGAAGCTGAAACGGGCCCGGACGCCTTTGCCGATGCCCTACTTGCCGCGCGCCTGTGCGCTGTCGATCCGGCGGGTCTGGGCGGCATGATCCTGCGCGGCGGCGGCGACATGCGCGATCCTGTGCTCGACATGCTGCGCGCCTGCATGCCTGCCGATGCGCCCGAACGGCGGCTGCCCGGCCACATCGACGAGGACCGTCTGCTCGGTGGCATCGACCTGACGGCAACGCTGGCGCGGGGCGGCGTGGTCATGCGCCGGGGGCTGCTCGCGGAGGCTGACGGCGGCAGAGTCGTCATCCCGATGGCGGAGCGTCTGCCCGACCATATCGTCGCACATCTGGCAGCTACGCTGGACAGCGGCACGGTGCGCGCGGCGCGCGACGGCGTGATGCTGGAAGCGCCCGCGCGGCTGTTGCTGGTGGCGTTCGACGATGGCGTGGAGGCCGAGGAGCGCGTCAGTGATACGCTGGCGGAGCGGCTGGCCTTTCATATCCGGCTCGACGCGCTCAGCAATGACCGGCGGCATCGGTTGGACGGCGATCCAATTTCGCCGCCCCTGCTTCGTTTGCAGGATATCGAGCCGCCGGGCGATGATGTGCTGACGGCGCTGGTGGCTACAGCCGGGATGCTGGGGATAGAATCGGCCCGCGCGCCGATCTTCGCGCTGCGGGCGGCGCGTGCATCGGCCGTGCTGGCCGGGCGGCGCACGATCGGCGAGGCGGATGTCATGGCCGCCGCGCGGCTGGTGCTGGGTCCGCGGGCGACGCGCCTGCCGGCGCCGCCGCAGGCCGATGCGCCCGATGAGACACCCGATCCGCCGCCATCGTCCGGCGACGCGCCGCCCGACAGCGACGGCGACGACCAGAGCGCGCCGATGCCGATGGAAGATGTCGTCCTGGAAGCGGTGATGGCCCATCTCCCGCCCGATGTGCTGGCCCGGATTGCCGACGGACGCAGCCGTCAGCGTGCGGTCAACCGGGCGCGGGGCGCGGGCGAGCGGCGTAAGTCGGCCGCGCGCGGACGGCCGGTCGGGGCGCGGGCGGGCGTGCCTGGCAATGGGTTGCGCCTCAGCCTCATCGACACGCTGCGCGCTGCCGCGCCCTGGCAGAAGCTGCGCGGCGGCCAGATCGGGCGGGTGCAGGTGCGGCGCGACGATCTACGTATCCGCCGTTTCGAGACACGGGCAGAGGCGGTCACGATCTTTGCGGTCGATGCATCCGGGTCGTCGGCTGTCGCCCGGCTTGCGGAAGCCAAGGGCGCGGTAGAGCGGCTGCTGGCCGACGCCTATGTGAAGCGCGCGCAGGTGGCGCTGGTCGCCTTTCGCGGCACCGGTGCGGACGTGCTGCTCCCGCCCACCCGGTCGCTGACGCGCGCGCGGCGGTCGCTGGGGGACTTGCCGGGAGGCGGCGGTACGCCGCTGGCCGCCGGTTTGCACGCCGCGCATGACGTTGCGCAGGCGGCGAGGGCACGTGGCCGATCGCCGTTCATCGTGGTGCTGACCGATGGCCGGGCCAATGTCGCGCGCGACGGCGCTATGGTACAGGCGGTGGCGCAAGCCGATGCCGAGACGGCAGCGCGAATCATCGGGGCATCGGCGATACCGTCGGCTTTCGTCGATATTTCCCCCCGGCCCCGGCGCGAAGGCGCGGAACTTGCTGCGATGATGGGCGCGCGATACCTGCCCCTGCCGCGAGGCGACGCCGCCGCGATGCACGCTGCGGTGGTCGCGGTGCAAAAGCCATGAGCTATCATCCGCGCTGGGATGTCGAGGGGCGCGACTGGCCCAACCGGTCGGCCAGCCGCTTCGTCGATGCGGGGCAACTGCGCTGGCATGTCCAACTGATGGGGAACGGCCCGCCATTGCTGCTGCTCCACGGCACGGGGGCGGCGACGCATAGCTGGCGCACACTGATGCCGCTGTTGGCGGCGCATTTCACCGTGATTGCGCCCGATATGCCGGGGCATGGCTTTACCAGCGGGCGACCGCCGGGCGGGCTGGCGATGACTGCGATGGCCCGCGCAGTCGGTGGGCTGATGACGGCGATGGACCTGTCGCCGCGCTGCATCGTCGGCCATTCCGCAGGCGCGGCGGTGGCACTGCGCATGGTGGCGGACGGACATGCCCAACCGGACTGTGTGGTGGGCTTGAACGCCGCGCTTATGCCTTTTCCGGGGATCGCCGCGCGCCTCTTTCCAACGCTCGCGAAGCTGCTGTTCGTCAATCCCTTCGCGCCGTCGATCTTTGCGCGGATGGCGCGTGACCCGGCCGATGTCGCAAAGTTTCTGGCGCGCAGCACCGGATCGCGGATCGATGCGGCCGGGGTGCGCCATTATGCGGCGCTCTTTGCTACCCCGGGCCACTGCAGCGCCGCGATCACGATGATGGCGGACTGGGACCTGCCTTCCCTGCAAGCCGCACTGCCGGGAATCACAGTGCCGGTATTGCTGGCGCATGGGCAGGGTGATAGCGCCATTCCGGCAAAAGATGCACAGGCCGCAGCGGCGATCATGCCGAATGCCGACATGACGATCCTGTCCGGTCTGGGCCATCTGGCGCATGAGGAAGCGCCCGAGCGGATTGCGGCGATCATCGCCGATCATGCTATGCAACTGGATCAGCGAGAGGAGAAAAGCCGTGAACCCCGATAACTACGGCCTTGTGGAAATGGTCTTCGTGCTCGCGCTCGCGCTGGGCTTCGGCGGCTGGCAGCTCTGGTCCGTCAACCGCGATATCGCAAAGGACAAGGCCAAGAAGGCGGCGGAGAAAACGGAGACGGCTGACCCGCCGCTTTAACCCGCGCGCCGGGACTCGCCACGACCACCCTCACCACACCGCCCGCGGCATCCGGTAGGGCAGCATCGACTGGACGATCGGCGAGCGGAACCGGTTGAGCGACAGGCTTTCGTGGACGGCCTGCACATCCTCGCCGAACATGCGGGTTGCAAGCGCCGACCGGGCGTAGAAGGGCGCATCGATCCATGTCCTGATGACGCGCGGGTCGGTTCCCGCATCGGCCCGCGTCGCGCGCTTCACCAGCCAGCCGGTGCGCGGCAGCGATGCGACGGGTGGTGGTACGACATCATGCCAACGTCCCTGTCGGTCGAAGCGCAGCGCCAGATCGAACGGCGTGCCGCAGCGGCGCACGCCTTCGTACAGGACCGCCACGTCCCGCTTCAGATGCGCGCGCGACCAGTGCCAGTCGACAAAGCCGTCCTCCAGCGGTTCATCGCCGAAATTGCTGTCGAAATAGCCGTCGCCCTTCCAGCTTATGCCCGGATGCGTCATCTCGACTTCCACCCGCGCGCGCGGTGCCACTGGATGCCAGCGATGCCGCCCGGCCGGATCGAGCGTGAAGGCCGTCGTGCCGATCATCTCGGGCGAGACGCGGATTTGCCCCCGCACCGGCCAGGGTAGGGGGGCCGATATCTCGTTCACGTCGATGACCAGCGTGTCGCCGTCCCAGCGCAGCGCGCTCGGCCCGACCGCGAAATGGTCCTTGCCCCTGTCGACGCGATGCTGTGGCCGTTCGGTCATCGCCCAGCGGTTGCTGCCGGGGCCGTTGAGCGCGATGTTGATCGCGCAATGATTGTCCGGCCGTCCGCGCCCGCTCAGCTTGTAATAAGGTGAAAACACGCTGCCGATGAAGGCGATGACGGTCAGGCCGAAGCGGCGGTCCTCGCTGAAGGCGTCGATGTACCACCAGGCATAGCCGTTCGGCGCGACATGGACGTCAAAGGCTGGTCCTTGAGCAGGCATGCGGCGGCCTGGCTGCCGGAGAGTGCCGCCATCGGGACGCCCGCGCCGGGATGGGTGCTCCCGCCCGCGCAGTAGAGCCCAGGGATCCGCGTCCGCGCGCCCGGCCGGCGGAAGGAGGCCGCCCACCCGTGCGAGGCCGGTCCATAAAGGGCTCCACCCGTCGAGGGATACATCGCCGCGAAATCGGTTGGCGTGGTAAGCTGCGTCGAAGCCGGGGGGAGGTCCAGCATAAGCCCGGCCCGCGCCAGGCATTCCAGCATCCGTACTGTGCATCGGTCGATCTCCGCAGGCGTAAGGGGGTGCGTGTCGCCGGTCGGCGGCGCATTGACGATGATCTGGACGCGCTCTGCCATATCGCCGCAGGTGAGCGTGCCGCCGTCGTCCCGGTCCTGCGCGCAGACGTAGACGCTGGGTCGGTCGGCGAGGTGGCCGGCGGACAAGGCGGCGAACTCGGCAGGATAATCGTCCGAGAAAAAGACATTGTGGCGGCTCAATGGAAAGCCCGTCGCGCCCGCGCGTGCCGTCCACACCATCGCGGCCAGCGAGCGCCGATCGCGCGGCACGGCGGGGACAGCACGGCGCACCGCCTGCCCGAACAGGCCGTCGGCCAGCGCGGCAGGATCGGCATTGCAGACAATGGCGCGCGCCGGAACCTGATCGCCGCTGGCAAGGGTGACGCCATTTGCCCGTCCTTGCCCGACCGTGATCCCGACGACCTTTTCGCCATAGCGTATGTCCACGCCAAGGCAGCGCGCGAGCGTTTCGAGCGCGCGGGCAAAGCCGTGCATGCCGCCCTCGACCAGCCAGACGCCGCTTGCCTCCACATGCGCGATCAGCATCAGCGTGGCCGGGCAAAGGAAAGGCGACGACCCGCAATAGGTCGCATAGCGGCCGAAAAGCTGGCGCAGCCGGGGGTCGCGGAAATGCTCGCCCAGCGCCTTCCACAGAGTCTCGTACGGGCGGATGGCGCACAGGTCGGCAAAGCCGCGCGCGCCCATGCGCAGGGTCAGGCCAATGGGATTGGTCTGTCCCCGGCGCAGGAACGGGGCATCCAGCGTCTGGAAGATGCGCTGCGCCTCGGCGCGGAAAGCGCGATAGCCGAGCGCCTCGGCGGCCCCGGCGAAGGCACCGATCGCATCCTCGCTGGCCTGCGGATCGGCGAACAGGTCCAGCCGGTCGTCGCCCCAGGCATGGCGGGCCAGTATGCTGGCCGGTCGCAAGGTAACATAGTCGTCGAGCCGCGCGCCGCATTCGGCGAAAATGGCATCGAACACCGGGCGCATCGTGAACACCGTCGGGCCGCCGTCGATCGCCGCCCCGTCAACCGTGACTTGCCGCATCTTCCCGCCCGGCGCGTCGGACGCCTCCAGCAGCAGCACCGGAACGCCGCGCGCCGCCAGCAGCGCCGCCGATATCAGCCCGCCGACTCCTGCACCGATCACGATGACCTGGCTTTCGTTCATGGCGTGACACTAACAGTTGTCCAATAAACTGGACACATAATTCTATCCAGTTAGGGTGACAAAATGAATTGGCAGGAGAGATGGACCGGCTGGCGCAACCGCATCCTGAGCGATCCGGGGTTCCAGCACTGGGCGGCGCGGCTGTGGATGACCCGACCCGTCGCGCGGATGCGGGCGCGGCGGATATTCGATCTGGTGGCGGGATTTGCCTATTCGCAGGTGCTGGATGCCTGCATCCGATCGCGCCTGCTCGACCGGCTTGCAGAGGGACCGATGACGAGTCGGGCGGTCGCGGCGGCGACCGATCTGCCTGAGGCGGGCGCCGAACGTCTGCTCCGCGCCGCCGCCGCGCTCCGGTTGACGGAGCGTCTCGACGACGGGCGCTGGACACTCGGCAGCGATGGCGCGGCGCTGCGCGGCAATGGCGGCATCGCCGACATGGTGGCCCATCATCACCTGCTCTACGCCGATCTTGCCGATCCGCTGGCGCTGCTGCGGCGCGGCGGGGGCGGCGGCGCGCTGGCGCGATACTGGCATTATGCGGAAGATGTCGGCCAGGGTGACGGGGATCAGGTTGCGCCCTATTCCGCGCTGATGGCGGCCTCGCAACCGCTGATCGCCAAGCAGGTCATTGATGCCTATCGCTTTTCCCGTCACCGGCGGATGCTCGATGTGGGCGGCGGGCAGGGCGCATTTCTCTGCGCCGTCGCTGCGGCCGCGCCCGCGCTGGAACTGGCGCTGTTCGACCTGCCTGCCGTCGGCGTCCGTGCGCGGCAAGCATGCGACTCGGCGGGTTGTGGCGATCGCGTAACGATCCATGGCGGCAGTTTTCTCGCCGATCCCCTGCCGCAGGGGTATGATCTCATCACGCTGGTGCGGGTGCTGCACGATCATGACGATGATCCGGCGATGTTTTTGCTGCGCAGCATTCATGCCGCCCTGCCACCCGCCGGGCGCCTTCTGCTTGCCGAACCGATGGCCCGGACGCGCGGTGCCGAACCGGCAGGCGACGCCTATTTCGGCCTGTATCTGCTGGCGATGGGATCAGGTCGGCCACGCAGTTTCGAGGAGATCGCAGGGATGGCGAAAGCGGTCGGTTTCCGCCGCATCCGCCGCATCCGCACCGCCATGCCGCTGACCACGTCGATCCTGCTTGCTGAAAGATGAACAAAACCATCAAGCAAAGTTGACATTAAAAAGCGTCAAGTTAAGATGACACTTTAGGAGAGGGTGCCTGTTTCGGTGCTCTTGGCAAGGAAGGGACCGGCGTATGGACACGCTCGCGGTCATACTGGATGCCCCCGAGTTACTCGGGCTTCGGACCCTTGCGCTTAATGCTCTTGGTGATGGCGACGTGCTGGTTGCCGTGGACTGGAGCGGTATCAGCACCGGCACTGAAAAGCTCCTCTGGTCCGGCCGGATGCCGAGCTTTCCGGGCATGGGCTATCCGCTCGTGCCGGGCTACGAATCGGTCGGCCGGGTGATCGACGCCGGGCGCGATGCGCGCAGCCGGATCGACGAATGGGTCTTCGTGCCGGGTGCCAATTGCTATCAGGCGGCACGCGGCCTGTTCGGCGGCACCGCCCGCCACGTCATTCTTCCTGCAGCCCGCGCCATCCCGCTCGACGAGAGGCTGGGTCGCGACGGCATATTGATGGCGCTGGCCGCCACGGCCTGTCACGCGATCGTCGGTGGCAGCGCGCCGGACCTGGTGATCGGCCACGGAATACTAGGTCGCCTCATCACCCGTATCGCCATCGCCTCGGGCGCACCTGCGCCGACCGTGTGGGAAACGCACCCCGGCCGTCGGCAGGGTGACGGCTATAGTGCCATCGACCCGGCGACCGACGATCGCCGTGACTATCGCCACATCTGTGACGCCAGCGGCGCGCCGGACATTCTCGATCTGGCCGTCGCACGGCTCGCCAAGGGCGGCGAAGTCGTGCTGGCGGGCTTTTACGACCGGCTGACATTCGCGTTCCCGCCCGCTTTCATGCGGGAGGCACGCTTCCGCATTTCGGCGGAGTTCACGCCGGACGATCTTGCCACCGTCACGGCGCTGATCGCGGGCGGTGCGCTGCGACTCGATGGTCTCATCAGCCATGTCCGCGATGCCGGGGAGGCGCAGGACGCCTATCCCGCGGCATTTGGCGATCCGGACTGCCTCAAGATGGTGCTCGACTGGAGACATCAATGACAATGCTCGATTATGACAGCCTGCGCCATGAAGCCCATGAGGAGCCGGACCCCGTGCATGCGGGGCCTGTGACCAAGGAGACGCAGATCATCGCGATCTACGGCAAGGGCGGATCGGGCAAATCCTTCGCCCTGTCGAACCTCAGTTATATGATGGCGCAGCAGGGCAAGCGCGTGCTGCTGATCGGTTGCGATCCCAAGTCCGACACGACCAGCCTGCTGTTCGGCGGCAAGAGCTGTCCCACCATCATCGAAACCAGCGCGGCCAAAAAGCTGGCGGGCGAGGAAGTGACGATCGAGGACGTCTGTTTCCAGCGCGATGGCGTGTTCGCGATGGAGCTGGGCGGGCCGGAAGTCGGGCGCGGCTGTGGCGGACGCGGGATCATCCACGGGTTCGAACTGCTCGAAAAGCTCGGCTTCCATGAATGGGGCTTCGATTACGTCCTGCTCGATTTTCTGGGCGACGTGGTGTGCGGCGGCTTTGGCCTGCCGATCGCGCGGGATATGTGCCAGAAGGTGATCGTGGTGGGATCGAACGACCTCCAGTCGCTCTATGTCGCCAACAATGTCTGCAAGGCGGTCGAATATTTCCGCAAGATGGGCGGCAACGTCGGCGTGGCGGGCATGATTATCAACAAGGATGACGGCACCGGCGAGGCGGCCGCCTTTGCCAAGGCGGTCGGTATCCCCACGCTCTGCGCGATCCCCGCGAACGAGGATATTCGGCGCAAGTCCGCCAATTATCAGATCATCGGCGTGCCCGGTGGCGAATGGGCCTCGATCTTCGAGGATCTGGCGATCAACGTCGCGGAGGCCCCGCCGGTCCGCCCCACGCCGCTCGACCAGGATGGTCTGCTCGGCCTGTTCAGCCCCGACCAGACAGGGGGCGACGTGACGCTGAAGCCCGCCACCCAGGCCGACATGCGCGGCGCGGCCTATGCGCCCAAGGCGTCGCTCGAAGTCGTGTACGACACTGTATGAGTGAGCTTTCGCCTCCCGCGACACGCACCCCTGATCGGCTGGACCTGGCGAACGCGGGTGGCTGCTCCAGCGCCGCCACGCTTCATGCTGCTGCGAGTGCGGCAGGCAAGACCGAAATACTCGATCGCTACGCCGCCGATTATCCCAAGGGGCCGCATGATCAGCCGCAATCCATGTGCCCGGCCTTCGGGTCGCTGCGCGTCGGCCTGCGGATGCGGCGCACGGCGACGGTGCTGTCGGGATCGGCCTGTTGCGTCTATGGCCTCACCTTCACCTCGCATTTCTACGGCGCACGGCGGACGGTCGGCTATGTGCCGTTCAATTCCGAAACGCTCGTTACCGGCAAGCTGTTCGAGGATATCCGCGACGCGGTCCATGATCTCGCCGATCCGGCGCTGTACGACACCATTGTCGTGACCAATTTGTGCGTGCCGACGGCGTCGGGCGTGCCGCTGCAATTGCTGCCTGACCAGATCAACGGCGTACGCATTATCGGGATAGACGTGCCCGGTTTCGGCATCCCGACACATGCCGAGGCGAAGGATGTGCTCGCCGGTGCGATGCTGAGCTATGCGCGCAAGGAAGCGGCGCAAGGCCCGGTGGCCGCGCCGAAGGAGCGGTCCGACCGCCCGACCGTCACGCTGCTGGGCGAAATGTTCCCCGCCGATCCGCCGGGCATCGGCCTGATGCTGGAGCCGCTGGGCCTGGCCGCCGGACCGGTCGTGCCGACGCGCGAATGGCGCGAGCTTTATGCCGCGCTCGACTGTGCGGTGGTCGGTGCCATCCACCCCTTCTACGCCGCCAGCGTGCGCGAGTTCGAAGCGGCCGGACGCACCGTCGTCGGGTCCGCGCCCGTGGGACGCGACGGCACGGCGGCCTGGCTCGACGCGATCGGGGCGGCCTGCGGCATTGCGCAGGAGCGGATCGACGCATCGAAGAACAAGTTTCTGCCCGCGATTGCAGGCGCGCTGGCGGCGCGACCGATCAAGGGACGCATCACCGTTTCGGGCTATGAAGGGTCCGAACTGCTGGTTGCCCGCCTGCTGATCGAAAGCGGGGCGGACGTGCCCTATGTCGGCACCGCCTGCCCCCGCACAGTCTGGTCGGAGGCTGATCGCGAATGGCTGGAGGCCAAGGGCGTCAAGGTCCAGTATCGCGCCAGCCTGGAACAGGACATCGCGGCCGTCGAGACCTTCGGGCCTGATCTGGCAATCGGCACGACGCCGGTGGTGCAGCATGCCAAGCAACGGGCAATCCCCGCGCTTTATTTCACCAACCTCATTTCCGCGCGCCCGCTGATGGGACCGGCAGGGGCGGGGAGCCTCGCGATGGTCGTCAATGCGGCGCTCGCGAACAAGGACCGCTTCAACCGGATGACCGCCTTCTTCGATGGCGTTGGCACCGGGCACAGCGCAGGCGTTTGGGAAGACACGCCCAAGGATCGCCCCGAGTTCAAGGCCAAGTTCGCCGCCAAGCGCATTGCTGCTGCGAAGGCCGAGGAGGCGATCGGCGTATGACTCTCATTCTCGATCATGATCGGGCAGGCGGCTATTGGGGTGCTGTCTACGCCTTTACCGCGATCAAGGGGTTGCAGGTCATCATCGACGGCCCGGTCGGCTGCGAGAATCTGCCGGTCACGTCCGTCCTGCATTATACCGACGGTCTGCCGCCGCACGAGCTGCCGATCGTCGTCACCGGCCTTGGTGAGCAGGAGCTGGGGCGCGATGGCACCGAAGGAGCGATGCGCCGGGCGTGGGAAACGCTCGACCGCGATCTGCCGGCGGTGGTCGTCACCGGTTCCATAGCCGAAATGATCGGCGGCGGCGTTACGCCCGAAGGCACCAATATCCAGCGATTCCTGCCGCGCACGATCGACGAGGACCAGTGGCAGTCGGGCGACCGGGCGCTCACCTGGCTGTGGACGCAGTTCGGGCCGAAGAAAGCGCCTGCGCCGCGACCTCTCCGGGAAGGCGAAAAGCCGACGGTCAACATCATCGGACCGATGTACGGCACGTTCAACATGCCCAGCGACCTCGCAGAAATCCGCCGCCTGATCGAAGGGATCGGCGCGCAGGTCGGCATGGTGTTCCCGCTCGGCAGCCATCTGTCCGACGTCAAGAATCTCGCGAAGGCGCAGGTCAACGTCTGCCTGTATCGCGAGTTCGGCCGCGGCCTGTGCGAGGCGCTGGAGCGCCCGTATCTGCAAGCGCCCATCGGCCTTGAATCGACGACTTTGTTCCTGCGCAAGCTCGGCGAGCTGACTGGCCTGGACCCTGAACCGTTCATCGAACGCGAAAAGCATACGACGATCAAGCCGCTGTGGGATCTGTGGCGCTCGGTCACGCAGGATTTCTTCGGCACCGCGAGCTTCGGCATCGTCGCCACCGAAACCTACAGCCGCGGCATCCGCAAGTTCCTCGAAGACGACATGGGCCTGCCCTGCACCTTCGCGTTCAACCGCAGCGCGGGCGTGAAGCCGGACAATGCCGCCGTGCGCGATGCGATCGCCACCAATCCACCGCTCATCCTGTTCGGCAGCATCAACGAACGCATGTATATGGCGGATACCGGCGCGCGGAGCATCTATATTCCCGCGTCCTTCCCCGGCGCGGCGATCCGTCGCCACACGGGCACGCCGTTCATGGGCTATGCCGGTGCCACCTATCTGGTGCAGGAAGTGTGCAATGCGCTGTTCGATGCGCTGTTCCACATCATTCCGCTCGCCAGCCAGCTCGACAAGGCGGAAGCCACGCCCACCCGCCTCCAGACCGAACTGGCCTGGGAAGACGAGGCAAAGGCGACGCTCGACGCCGTGGTCGAGCGCGAGCCGGTGCTGGTCCGCATTTCCGTCGCCAAGCGCATTCGCGACGCCGCCGAGCGCGCTGCCCGCCGTGCTGGCGAACCGTCCGTCACTGCCGCACGGCTTGCCGATGCGATCGCCGAAAGTCGCGGGCCATGAGCGCGCGCAGCCTATTTTCCGACGTGTCCCGACAAGGGGCGTATCCCGGCACGGGATCGTGGGACCAAGTGATCTTCGCGACGGTCGTCGTTGCGTGGATGCCGCCGGGAAGCGTCGTTGCGGCGTTTCCGTACACGTCGGGCAGAATGGAGACGAAAGATGGACAATAGAGACGACAGATTGGGGCCGGGAACCTACCTGACCCCGGAAGAGGCGAAGGAGTTCCACAAGATCTTCATCACCAGCTTCATTATCTTCACGATAGTGGCGGTGATTGCGCACTTCCTCGCATGGAGCTGGCGGCCGTGGCTGCCGGGTCCCGATGGCTATGCGATGATCGATCACGGCGTTGCCGTGGCGAGCACCGCCATCACTTCACTCTTGGCATAAGGAGACCATCTCATGTGGAGACTATGGATGATCTTCGATCCGCGCAGGACCTTGACGGCCCTCGCGATCTTCCTGTTCGTGCTGGCACTGTTGATTCATTTCATCCTGCTCAGCACCGACCGGTTCAACTGGCTCGACGGTCCTGCAAAGGCACCGGCGGCGATGGAGGCCCCCGCAGCACCTCCGGCAACCTGACGGACGCCTTTGCTGCAATTGCGAGTGGACGAGGACGGGCTTTGTCGGCCTCGTCCACTTGAACACACCTTCAGTCCGCCGCGATTTCCGGGCTGGCAGGTGCATTATCGACGACTGAAATCGCGCTAACGGAGAGACCCGCCGACGGACCGGCTGGGGGGAGATATCGCTATGGCGTTGCTAAGCTTCGAGCGGAAATACCGGGTCAGGGGTGGCACGCTGATCGGCGGCGACCTTTTCGACTTCTGGGTAGGTCCATTTTATGTCGGATTTTTCGGCGTCACCACCGCGATCTTCGCCAGCCTGGGCACCGCGCTGATCTTCTACGCCGCGGCGATCGGCCCGACGTGGAACCCGTGGCTCATCAGCATCGCGCCGCCGGATATCAGTTATGGCCTGGCGCTCGCGCCTTTGCGCGAAGGCGGCTTCTGGCAGGTCATCACGATCTGCGCGATCGGCGCCTTTTCCTCCTGGGCGTTGCGAGAGGTGGAAATCTGCCGAAAGCTGGGGATGGGCTATCATGTGCCCATTGCCTTTGCCGTTGCAATCTTCGCCTATGTCTCGCTGGTCGTGGTCCGTCCGTGGCTGCTCGGCGCCTGGGGCTTTGGCTTTCCCTACGGCATCTTCACCCATCTCGACTGGGTGTCGAACACCGGATACCAGTATCTCCACTTCCATTATAATCCGGCGCACATGCTGGCGGTGAGCTTCTTCTTCACCACCACTTTCGCCCTCGCGCTGCACGGCGGGCTGATCCTGTCGGCGGTCAACCCCGACCCCAAGGGCCCGGGCAATGGCGAAGTGAAGTCGCCCGAATATGAAGACACATTTTTCCGCGACACCATCGGCTATTCGGTGGGTACGCTCGGCATTCATCGCCTGGGGCTTTTCCTTGCGCTGTCCGCCGGTTTCTGGAGCGCGATCTGCATCATCATCAGTGGTCCGCTCTGGTCCCGTGGCTGGCCCGAATGGTGGACCTGGTGGCTCAACCTGCCGATCTGGTCGTAAAGGGGAGCAACGCATATGGCACGCTATCAAAACATATTCACCCAGGTTCAGCTTCGCGCCGCGCCCGAAATGGGACCGGCCCTGCCGCCCGGCAGCTTCCCGCGGATCGGCGGAGCAGGCTTCAACTACTGGATGGGCAAGTTCGGCAATGCGCAGATCGGGCCGATCTATCTCGGCACGCTCGGCATGGCATCACTCGCCTGCGGTCTGTTGGCCTTCGAGATCATCGGTCTCAACATGTGGGCTTCGGTCAACTGGGATCCGGTGCAGTTCGTCCGCCAGCTCTTCTGGCTCGCGCTGGAACCGCCCGCGCCCAAATATGGCTTCCAGATGTTCGTGCCGCTGGCCGAAGGCGGCTGGTGGCAGATCGCCGGCTTCCTGATGACCACATCGGTCCTGCTGTGGGCGGCACGCACCTATCGCCGCGCCAAAGAATTGGGCATGGGCACGCATATCTTCTGGGCGTTCATGAGCGCCATCTGGCTGATGGTCGTCCTTGGTTTCATCCGGCCGATGCTGATGGGAAGCTGGGCGGAAGCGGTGCCCTTCGGCATCTTCCCCCATCTTGATTGGACGGCGGCTTTCTCGATCCGCTACGGCAATCTCTTCTACAATCCCTTCCACTGTCTTTCGATCGCCTTCCTCTATGGGTCGACACTGCTCTTCGCGATGCACGGTGCGACCATTCTGGCGGTCGGCCGTTACGGCGGCGAACGGGAAATCGAGCAGATCACCGATCGCGGAACGGCGTCCGAACGTGCCGCCCTGTTCTGGCGCTGGACCATGGGCTTCAACGCGACGATGGAATCGATCCATCGCTGGGCCTGGTGGTTCGCCGTGCTGACCCCGCTGACCGGCGGCATCGGCATCCTGTTGACCGGAACGGTCGTGGACAACTGGTATCTCTGGGCCATCGATCATGGCTATGCCCCCAGCTATCCCGCCTCCGGCACCATCGACCCCGCCACTCTGCCGGGAGCAGGACAATGAACGGATATAGACATGCCGCCGCCGCGGGAGCGGCCCTGGGTTCGCTCATCCTGCTGACGGGATGCGAGCTTGGCCCCAAGACCGTCTCGCAGGTCGGCTATCGGGGTGCCGGTCTCAACCAGATCAACGACCCCGACTCGACGGCAAAGGCCAGCGCCATTCCCGCGCCGCCCTATGCCGTGCCGGAGGATAGCGGCCCGCTGGCATCCGAAAGCTACCAGAATGTCCAGGTGCTGGGCGGTGTGAGCGCGGAGCGGTTCAATCATCTGATGGCGGCGATCACGCAATGGGTCGCGCCCCCGGCCGAAGGGTGCAATTACTGCCACAACCCGAACAATCTCGCGTCGGACGAGAAATATACCAAGATCGTGGCGCGGCGGATGATCCAGATGACCTGGAACATCAACACCAAATATGCGAGCCATGTGAAGCAGACCGGTGTCACCTGCTACACCTGCCACGCGGGCAATGCTGTGCCCAAGAACATGTGGGCAATGTCCGACGCGCCGGGTACGCCGACGCGCATTCGCGGCAACAAGTTCGGGCAGAACGCCCCGAACCCGGCTGTCGGCTATGCTTCGCTGCCCTATGATCCGTTCGCGGCCTATCTCGGGCAGAAGAACGACAATATCCGGGTTGCCTCGAAAACCGTCTATCCCACCGCGGCGCAGACGGCCTCGACCAAGGATGCCGAAAGCACCTATGGCCTGATGATGCACATGAGTACGGCACTGGGCGTCAACTGCACCTATTGCCACAACAGCCAGTCCTTCTCGTCCTGGCCGCTCAGCCGGGGTCAGCGCGCTACGGCATGGTATGGTCTGCGCATGGTGGGTGAGACCAATGCGGAATATATCACATCGCTCCAGAATGTGTTCCCCGCCTATCGCAAGGGTCCACATGGCGACGTGTACAAGGTGAACTGCACGACCTGTCACCAGGGGCTGAACAAGCCGCTGAACGGTGTGAGCATGTTGCCGGACAATCCCGTGCTGCGCGCGCCGCCTGCGATGCGGGCTGCGGCCTTGCCGGGGCCGGCGGATAATGCCGCCGATCCGGCCGACGCCGCCAATGCCACCGCACCGGTCGGGGGCACTCAGCCGGTCGGCACGGAATAGCCGCGCATACCGCAAGGGCGGGGGCGCGGTACGGATCGCGCCCCTGCCTTTCCTCCTGCCCGAAGGGAAGCCACAGCCGTGGAGAGTCTTGCGGCGCGCAGCCACCCCCTTCGGGCCTCGCTGTCCGAGGAAATGCACGTCCGGCGCCTGCCGCGCCTGACACCGCCCTGCCGCCTGTTGCAGATCGTGACCGTGCTCGGCGAAACGGCCGCAAGCGAGGCGCGCGCGCATATCGAGCCGATCGCCGCGCGCCATCGCGTCCACCTGCCGCCCGACGCCAAATATGGCGTGATGCCCATGGGCGAGGTGACGCTGGTGTGGGAACGCCACACCGAGTTCGCCAGCTACACGCTCATTCGCCACGGCCCGTTCGACGCGCCGTTCGACCCGGAATGGTTTGCGCCGGTCGCGAACGAGATCATCGCCAATATGCCCGGCGAAGTCATCCGCGCGACGCAGATCGCGCTGCTCCCGGTTGATGCCCCGATGCCCGACAGAACCGCCTGGAGCGGCTGGTTCGAGGATGAGGCGCTGATCCTGTGCGAGGTGCTGGGGGGCAAGGCGCGGATCATGTCCGACTTCCGCCTGCATGATGACGGCTTCGGGCGGCTGCTTGTGATCGACCAGGGCCTGTCGCGCGATGAACCGGCGCAGCTTGTCTCGCGATTGCAGGAACTGGGCAATTATCGCAACATGGCCCTACTCGGCCTGCCGCTCGCGCAGCGGCTGACGCCGGACGTGTCGCGTCTGGAACGGCGGCTGGCGGCGCTGACACACGCCGTGTCCGAGCGCGGGGCCAAGGACGACCAGTTGCTCGACGAGCTGACCTTCCTGTCGGCGGAACTTGCCCGGCTGATCGCCGAAACCCGCTATCGCATGAGCGCGACGCGCGCCTATGCGCAGGTCAGCACCGAGCGGTTGGGCAGCCTGCATGTCGGCGCAGTGACTGGCTATCAGACGCTGGCCGACTTTACCGAACGGCGGCTGATGCCTGCGGTTCGCACTTGCGATTCCTTTTCACACCGGCTGGATGATCTCTCGCAGCGCACCGCCTGGACCAGCGCGCTGCTGCGCACCCGGATCGATACGGCGCTCGCCATGCAGAACCGCGATTTGCTCGCCTCGATGAACAAGCGCACGCAACTGCAACTGCGCCTGCAACAGACCGTCGAGGGCTTGTCGGTCGTCGCGATCAGCTACTATCTCGTCGCGTTGCTGAGCTATGTGTTCGCGCTGGTGCCGGGCGTCCAGCCGAAGGTCGCGACGGGTATTGCGGTGCCGGTGGTTGTCGGGATCGTCTGGCTGCTCGTCCACCGGTTGCGCGCCACGCTGACCGAGGACTGAGAAGCAAGCGGCTTCATCGCCTGTCCGTTCCCTCCGGCGAGCGCCGGACACAGAAAAGCCCGCTTCCCCAAGGAAGCGGGCTTTTCTGATCGGCGATGAAGGCGCCTCAGGCCGCCATCGCGTGCCGCGCCAGTTCACACATCGACCAGATTTCGGACAGCGCCTTGACCAGCCGGTCGATATCGCCATCGGTGTGGACGGGGGACGGCGTCAAGCGCAGCCGCTCCGTGCCCACCGGCACGGTCGGATAGTTGATCGGCTGCACATAGATGCCGTGATGCTCCAGCAGCCAGTCGCTGATCCGCTTGCACTTGTGCGCATCGCCGACCATCACCGGAATGATGTGGCTGGGATTGTCGATCGTCGGGATGCCGATCGCGTCCAGACGGCGGCGGACCTGGGCCACGCGCTCCTTGTGGCTATCGCGTTCGGCATTGCTTTCCTTCAGATGCCGGATGCTGGCGCAGGCACCGGCGGCCAGAGCCGGGGGCAGGGCGGTCGTGAAGATGAAGCCGCTGGCGAAGCTGCGCACGAAATCGACCATCGCGGCCGATCCGGCGATATAGCCGCCCATCACGCCATAGGCCTTGCCCAACGTCCCCTCGATCACGGTGATGCGGTCCATCAGGCCCTCACGCTCGGCAATGCCGCCGCCGCGCGGGCCGTAAAGGCCGACTGCGTGCACTTCGTCGATGTAGCTCATCGCGCCGTGCTTCTCGCACACGTCGAGGATCTCCGCGATGGGGGCGATGTCGCCGTCCATCGAATAGACGCTCTCGAAAGCGACCAACTTGGGCCGGGCAGGGTCCATTTCCGACAGGCGGCGATCGAGGTCTGCTGGATCGTTGTGCGCGAACCGGTGGCACTCGGCCCGGCTGTGGCGGATGCCTTCGATCATCGAGGCATGGTTGAGCGCATCGGACAGCACGATGCAGCCGGGAATGCGCGCCGCCAGGGTGCTGAGCGCCGCCCAGTTGGACACATAGCCGGAGGTGAACAGCAGCGCCGCTTCCTTGTTGTGCAGGTCGGCCAGCTCATGCTCCAGCTGCACATGGGCGTGCGTAGTGCCCGAAATATTGCGCGTCCCGCCCGCGCCAGCGCCGCATTTGTCGAGCGTCGCATGCATCGCGTCGAGCACCTTGGGATGCTGGCCCATGCCCAGATAATCGTTCGAGCACCAGACCGTTACGGGGTTCACGCCCTCGCCGGTGTAATGCGCCGCCTTCGGAAAGGCCCCCGCCTTGCGTTCCAGCTCCGCGAAAATCCGGTAGCGGCCATCACCTTTGAGCGTATCGAGTTCGCTGGTGAAAAATGCTTCAAAGTCCATGTGCATGCCCTCCCGGATAGTCAGTCACTTATGGCGGCCTTCGCCGCGCCTTTTGCCTTCGCCGAAGATGACGATGCCCAAGTCCACAGTTTCGCGTCACGCAGGGGCAACACGAGGAAAAGATGTTCGATGATGCCCAGCACCGCAAGGCCAAAGAGCAAGGTGGCCGTGACGGCGCTCTCACTGGCTGGGGTCGCCGCCTCGGCCGCGACCCACGCCCACCAGGCGATCGCCGCGGTGGCGATCAGCGAAAAGGGGAACAGGGCGTTCATGGATGCCTTGCGGAAATAGCTTTTGAGATAGGCCAGATGCTCCGGGAACACTTCGTCCGACAGATTGGGGACGCCCAGGAACAGGTTGAACTTGGCGCTCAGCCGCAGCAGGAACAGCAGCAGGAAGGTGAGCGGGGCCGACTGATTGGGTTGCCCCCAGGTCAGCACGAACAGGCCCAGCGCCGTCAGCGCAAGCGCGATTTCATGGTGCATCACGGTGGCGGCGGCAAAACGGAACCGCGCCCATCCGGCGGCCTCGGGCGGGCAGGGGATGCGCCGCGATCCCGCGACGAAGCCCATCAGGAACCCCATTTCATGCCAGCCCCATATGAGAATGGCGGCGGCAAAGCCGACATAAGCACCCGATGCGGCCGGTTCGTCCGCCGTCCACCACACCGCGCCCACGGCGATCAATGCGACGACCCCCGCCCAGAAAAAGCTGCGGGCGAAGGTGGCGCGCGGGCGACTGTCCAGCCAGACGACGGCCGCCGTGCCTATGAACCACATCACCAGTGCGAAGAAGAGCGGTGCAACGCTCACCAGACGGGCGCCAGGCGGATATCGGCAGGTGCCTGATTGGGAACGACCGGCGTCAGATAGAGATTGACGAAGGTGGCGAACACCTGCGCGGTGCGGCCCAGCCGCTTGATCCCGCCGATGATCCCGCCCTGCGCCTTGGCATCGTCGATCCGGGCGGCGAGGAAACGCATCCGCTCCAGCCCCCGCCGGAAACGCGGCCCGTCACTGTCGAGCGTGATCGGGAACACCTGTTTGGTGATTTCGGATGTCAGCGCGAACACCTTGTGGTCATATTCGGTCGGATCGACGCCCAGCCCCTTGTGGAAGGCGGGGCGATTGTGATCGCGCACATACATGGTGGCATAGACTGCGACGAGGAAGAAGCGGATCCACAGCCTGTTGACGCCCGTCAGCAGCTTGGGATCGGTCCGCATCAATATGGCGAACGCCTCGCCATGGCGGAACTCGTCGTTGCACCATTGCTCGAACCAGTTGAAGATCGGATGGAAGCGCAGCTCCGGGTGGCGGGCCAGATGGCGGTAGATAGTGATGTACCGCGCATAGCCGATCTTCTCCGACAGATAGGTCGCGTAGAAAATGAACTTCGGCCGGAAATAGGTATATTTCTTAGCCTTGGTAAGGAAACCCAGGTCGACGCCGATCCCGGCATCCTTCAGCGTATCGTTGATGAAGCCGGCATGGCGGCTTTCGTCGCGGCTCATCAGGCGGAAAAGCTGCTTGATGTCCGGGTTCTTCGCGCGGCGGGCGATTTCCGCATAGAGAATGCAGCCGGAAAACTCCGACGTCATCGAGCTGACGAGAAAATCGATGAACTCCTCGCGCAGGCCATCCGGCAGTCTTTCGATCACGCCGTCGAACGCTTCCGTCCGCTTGAAGTGCAGCTTGTTGGGGTCGGCCGCCATTTCGGCGATCAGCTGGTCCCATTGCGCGCGGACGGGGGACACGTCGATGCGGTCCATCGCGTCGAAATCGGTGGTGTAGAAGCGCGGGGCGAGGATCGTGTCCTGCCGGGCGATTTCCATCGCATCCGTCGTGTCGATCGGCGTGACGGCGTTCATGATAGCCTCCGTTCGGTGAAGCTGACTTCGTAGAGTTCGGACATTTCGAAATGCCCGGCAAACTTCGTCCACAGGCGCTCGGCGGTGCCGGCGCGCTCGACGGTGGCCGTCCGGTCGAATATCCGCCGCTCGCCAAAGCCGACGACGATCGGCGCGCCATGCACCAGCACCCTGTCGCCCGGATTCATCGCGAGGCCGTCGGGCAATTCGACATGCGCGTGGAAATGCACGTCGCTGTGCTCCACTTCGATGCGGCAGGGCGTTTCGAACCGGGTGCGGCGGAACAAGCTCATTGCGGTGCGCCTCCGGCCTTCAGCAAGGCGAGGAAAGCGGCGCGATTGTCGGTGCCGAAAGCTGTCATTTCCGTGGTGCGACCGGTCGCGCTGTCGGTCAGCGACAACTGGCCGTCTTTCCACAAGGTCAGCGTGAAGGGCGGTTGCGATCCGATGCCGCGCATCATCCGGTCGCGCGCCAGGCCGCGCATGACCGCACGGATAAAGCCCGTCTTTTCGCCGGGCTGGATGACATGCACGGTGGCATTGCTGGTCGTATCGACAATCACCACTGCCCCGTCCGACCGATCGTCGAAGCGCAGGCTGCGGGTTTCGACCGGGGCGATCCGGGCCTCGGCGCGCAAGGCGGCGGGCGAGGCGACCGGAGGAATGTCGAGCAGACGCACCGCCGCGGTGGCCGCCAGCGCGAAGATCACCAGCCCACCGGCCAGCATCAGCGATCCACGCGGCAGCATATTGTCGTGGCTGTGGGCGCTACTCATGCTGCGGCAACCTCTCCATAGGCGGGTGCGGTCTGCGCGGGTGCCGCAACCGGGGCGATGTGTCCGGCGGGATTGGCGGCCAGGCAGGTGCGGGCGATCAGCGTCGCGATATCGGCCGCGTTCGGCACGGCGCGCAGCATCGGCTGCGGCGTGGCGATCTTCCACGGCCGGGCATGCGGCCACAGCGCCGCATAGCCCAGCCGCTGCGCGCCCGTGATGGCAAGCGGAAGGTCACCCGATCCGTCGGCGCGCGTGGCGATGTCGATGCTGCCGACCTGCGAAAGCGGCAGGTTGATACATTTGGGCAGGGCAATGCCGATGCGCAGGACGATGCGGCGATTGGTCAGCGTGTAGAGCGTGCTGCGCGCCGTGCCCCAGGCCAGCAGATGCAGCAGGCCGACGCCGATGATCCCGACACCTGCCGTTGCCGCCACGCCGACCAGACAGCCGGTCACGCCGCCATCGGCGCGCAGGCCATCGGCCAGCGCCACCACGGTCAGCACCGCGAAATAGCCTGCGACCAGACGGGTGTGAAAGGCGGTGCGCGCCAGGACTTTCCAGTCGGGTGCGCCCTGCCACAGGATGCGCTCGCCCGGCGGCAGGTGCGCGGGCAATCCGGGCACCGGTTCATTCTCATGTTCCATGCTCACAGGAAAGGCTCCTGCCGTTCGCGCGTCGCATAGAGATAGCCGCCACCGAAATAGGCGACGATCCGCTCTTCTTCATACAGGGTGATGGTATCCTTCGCGGCGATCGCGGGCGCACCGGCGAACTGGCTGGCGAGCAGCGCATCGACGATGACGACGCCGCGCCGCTTGTTCACCACCGCCATCGTCATCGGCGCCAGAACATGCTGCCCGGCCACGCCATTGATTGCGATTTCAAGATAGCGGACCAGGCGGTCGGCCTTGTCGATCCAAAGGTTGGTGACGGTCCCGGCCACAGCATCGTCGGCGCCCAGCACCGGCATGCCGCGCGGATCGGGATCACCCTTGGCGATGAAGAAGCCTTCGGCCGTGTCCATCGGCACGATGCGCGCATGGCCTTCATAATCGATGTCGGGTCGCTTTGCGCGCTCCGCCCAGGCGGCCGGGCCGATGCCGTCGACCAGGGGATTGCCGGTCGGCGCGATCGGCGCGCCGCCGAAGCGATCGGTGCGATAGGCCTTGATGTCGAAGGGGTCGCGCTTGGCGTTGGGAACCGAAACGGTGCCATGGCCGAAGGGCAGTTTGAACGTCTTCGGGCTGGCGGTGGACAGCGGCCCGCCGGGCGTGTCGATGCGACCCGACATTTCATCTTCCAGCGGATAGCCTTCACGCCGGTCCTCGCGTCGCAGATAGAAGACGAGCCCCAGGAAAAAGAGGAAAAATGCGTAAAGCGTAAGCGACGCTACATCTATTCCTTGGGTGATTTGCGGGTTCATGACCAGTTTCCCTTCCTTGGGCCGTCAGATTGGAAATTCGCTGAGGCCGAAGCGTTTTTGTGCTTCGGTCTGCGGTGTGAGCGGGCGGGCGACGAGCGGGCGCAGCACGATGACCGTCCCCAACAACAGAAGTATTTCGGCGACATAGACGAAGGCATAGCCCGTCGCCGGTGCGGCAAGCGCATCCCCGAACGATTGCGCCACGGCCGCGCTGGAAATCACGTCGCGCGCGATGGCGCCGATGGCGATGGCGAGACCGGCGCAGGTCGCCTGCACCGCGCCCCATGCCCCCAGCGCCAGGCCGTTGCGGCCTTCGTCGGATACCGCCATGGCGGCCGTCAATGTTCCGACCGAGAACATGCCGTTGCCAAAACCGATCAGCAGCCCGCCGATCGCCAGCACTGCGCCCGACTGCATCGGGGCCGCCAGGATGATGAGGAGGAAGGCGGCAACGCCGAAACGCGCGCCGATGCTGGCCAAGCGATGGGGATCGCGCCGTGCCGACAGCTTTTGCGCGGCAAGCGCAAAACCGCCGAGCATGCCCATGGCCCACAGACCGGTCAAAGATGTCGTCGCGCCGACCGAAAGGCCAAGGATCTGCCCGCCATAAGGTTCGAGCAGCACGTCCTGCATGCTGAACGCTGCGGCTCCCAGCCCGACGGCACAGAGCAGCCGCTTCGTGCGCGGCTGGGTAATGAACAGATGCCATACTTCGCCGAAGCTCGGGCGATTGTCCTGCTCCGCCGTGGCGGCGCGGCTGCGCGCTTCCTGCTTCCACAGCGCGACCATGTTGAGAACGACGGTCAGCAATGCCGCGCCCTGGATGATCTGCACCAGCCGGGTCGGCGTGAAATCATTGAGGAGCTGGCCGATCACAAGCGCGCTCAGCATCACGCCGATCAGCAGCATGACATAGAGCAGCGCGACGACGCGCGGGCGCGTGTCTGCGGACGCGATATCGGTGGCCAGCGCCAGCCCCGCGGTTTGCGTGGTGTGCATGCCCGCACCGACCATCAGGAACGCCAGCGCCGCCCCGGCATGACCGAACACGGCGGGACCATGGCCTTCGCCGGTCATCACCAGCAGCGCGAAAGGCAGGATGGCGAAGCCGCCGAACTGGAGCAGACTGCCGAACCAGATATAGGGCACTCGCTTCCAGCCCAGTTTGGAACTGTGATGATCGGACTTGAAGCCGATCAGGGCGCGCAGCGGCGCGAACACCAGTGGCAGCGACACCATGAGCGCCACCAGCGAGGCAGACATGCCCAGCTCCACGATCATCACCCGATTGAGCGTGCCTGTCAGCAGCACCGCGGCCATGCCGACCGACACCTGGAACAGCGACAGCCGCAACAGGCGACCGAGCGGCAATTCCGCGCTGGCAGCGTCGGCGAACGGCAGGAACCGGTTGCCGATGCGAATCCAGAAGGCTTGGGTGCGGCTGAGCGTCACGACGTCAGCACCTCCATGGCGTGGCTGGTGTAGAAGCCGCCCTGCACCTTGCGGTCGCGGCCCATGCGCGCGGTCGGCATGGCATTGACGATCAGGGTGCGCAGCAGGCTGTGCTTTACCGGCAGAATGGCAGGCGACCGGTCGCTGCGCGGGAAAAGCCGTCCTGCGGTCAGCATCGCCATCAGCAGCGGCGTCTGCGGCGCAAAGGTAAAGAGCATCGACCCGCTGGTGCGTTCCGACAGGCCCTTGAGCACATCGACGATGTCGAAGGCGGGATAGTGGATCAGCGAGTCCATCGCGACGACATGGTCGAAACGGCCGAGCGCCGGGTCGTGCATATCCCCTACGCGCCAGTCGATCGACAAACCCCTGGGTGCGCGGCGGCGCGCGATATCGACCAGACTGCCCGCCACGTCGATCGCCACCACATCCGCGCCGCGCTGCGCCGCTTCCACCGCCAGCGCGCCCGTGCCGCACCCGGCATCGAGCAGGCGCAGACCCCGCATGTCGGCCGGCAGCCAGGACAGCAGTGTGTCGCGCATGCTGTTGCGCCCGGCGCGCACCGTGGCGCGAATACCGCTGACCGGCGCGTCGGACGTAAGCTGTTCCCACGTCTTGCTCGCGGTCCGGTCGAAATAGGTTTCGAGACGGCTGCGGTAGGAGGCATAGGTGCCGGTCGCCATCATTCGAACCCCAGAAACTCGAATATGTCGCGATCCTTCATCGGCTTCGCATCGAGCGGCTCGCACCCGGCCCAAAGCTGCGCGGCGAGGCGCTTATATTCGAGGCAGGCGGCATCGACTTCGGGCGTCGAGTCCATTTCGAACAATGTGCACTTTTTCAGGCGGCTGCGGCGGATCGCATCGAGATCGGGGAAATGGGCAAGGCGCTTGAGGCCCGTCGCTTCGTTGAAGCGATCGATCTCGTCGGTTGCGGCGGAGCGGTTGGCGATCACGCCCGCCATGCGGACATCGTAGTTCTTTGACTTCGCCGCGATCGCCGCGACGATGCGGTTCATCGCGAAAATGCTGTCGAAATCATTGGCGGCCACCACGACGGCACGCTCGGCATGTTGGAGCGGCGCGGCAAAGCCGCCGCACACCACATCGCCCAGCACGTCGAACAGCACGACGTCGGTTTCCTCGAGCAGATGATGCTGCTTCAGCAGCTTCACCGTCTGGCCGACGACATAACCGCCACAGCCGGTGCCCGCAGGCGGGCCACCCGCCTCCACGCACATCACGCCGTTATAGCCTTCGAACATATAATCTTCCGGCCGCAGTTCCTCGGCATGGAAGTTCACCGTTTCCAGCACGTCGATCACCGTCGGCATCAGCTTCTTGGTCAGCGTGAAAGTGCTGTCATGCTTGGGATCGCAACCGATCTGGAGCACCCGCTTGCCCAGCAGGGAGAAAGCGGCGGAGAGGTTGGACGACGTCGTCGATTTGCCGATCCCGCCCTTGCCATAGACGGCGAACACCTTGGCGGTACCGATCCGGTCGTTGGGGTCCATCTGCACCTGCACGCTGCCGTCGCCATCAAGGCCGAGGCGGTCGGGAAGGCGTCTTGTGGGGGGATCGAGCAGGGCCATATCGTTTTCCTTCATGCCGCCGCTTGCGCGAGGTGATGTTGCGATCCGGCCTGGGGGATGATCCCCTCCAGCCGGTCTTCCAGTTCGTCGCTGGCGGCGTGCAGCGCGGCCAGCGTGGCTTCGTCGGGCGACCAGAAGTTCCGGTCCGATGCTTCGATCAGGCGGTTGGCGACGCGCGCCGACGCCTTGGGATTGAGCGCGGCGATCCGCTCGCGCATGGCGGCGTCGAGCACATAGGTTTCGCTGATCCGCTGATAGACCCAGGGGTCGACTTCGCCGGTGGTCGCCGACCAGCCGAGCGTTGTCGTCAGATGCCCCTCGATCTGCCGGACGCCTTCATAGCCGTGGCGCAGCAGCCCTTCGGTCCAGACCGGGTTGAGCATGCGGGTGCGGGTTTCCAGCGCGACCTGTTCCTGCAGACTGCGCACCTTGCCCGAACCCTGCGTCTGGTCGCCGATGTAGACCGGTGCATTGACGCCACCCTTGGCGCGGGTCACGGCGCGGCTGATGCCGCCCAAGGCATCGACATATTGATCGATGGCGGTGATGCCCAGTTCGACCGATTCAAGGTTCTGATAAGCGCAATCGACGGTTTTGAGCGCGGACGAGAGGATCGCCGCCTGGCGCACCGGCGCGCCCGACACGCCATAGGCATAGCCCTTCTGCCGCTCGAAGCTATCGGCCAGTTCGTCGGGATCGGACCATACGCCGGTGTCGATCATCAGGTTGACGTTCGCGCCATAGGCCCCTTCGGCATTGGAGAACACGCGCAGCGCCGCCGTAGCGATGTCGCAGCCATGCTCGCCCTGATGCGCCAGCGTATGCTTGCGGATGAAGTTCATCTCCACCGGCTCGTCAGCTTGCGAAGCCAGCAGCGCCGCCTGCGCCAGCATCCGCGTCTGGAGCGGCATGAGATCGCGGAACACGCCCGAGAGAGTCGCGATCACGTCGATGCGCGGGCGGCCGAGTTCTGCGAGCGGGATCAGCTCTGCGCCAGCCAGGCGGCTGTAACCGTCGAAGCGCGGGCGTGCGCCCATTAGCGCCATCGCCTGCGCCACCTGCGCGCCTTCGCTCTTCAGATTGTCCGTGCCCCACAGGACCATGGCGACGGTTTCAGGCAGATGGCCCGCATCGGCGATGCTGCGATCGAGCAGCCGCTGCGCCTGCGCCGCGCCGTCATGCATGGCATAGGCAGAGGGGATGCGGAAGGGATCGAAGCCGTGAATGTTGCGGCCGGTCGGCAGTATGTCCGGCGTGCGCAATATGTCGCCGCCGGAAACGGGCCGGATGTAGCGGCCGTCCAGCGCCTTCACGATCCCGTCCAGCTCGCCGTTGCGCGAGAGCGCGACATTGAGTGCGGCCAGTTCCGTGAGCAGGGGCGTGTCGGCGGCGATCAGCCCGTCAACCAGCGCCGTCGCCGTCGCGGTGTCGATTGGCGTTTCGCGCGCGCTGGCAGTGGCGAGCAGCATGTCGATGCGCTCTTCGCGGCTGGCGGCGGCACCTGCGACATGCAGCCCCTGCGGGATCAGTTCGCGCTCGATTTCATACAGCCGGGCGGCGAGCGCGGCGATGTCGCTGCCGTCCAGGTCCATTGCTTCGGCCTGATCGGCGATGATCTCCGCCAGCGTTGCGATGTCCTCGCCGTCGGGATCGGCGGCGCGCCAGCGATCGACCGTGGCTTTCAGGTCGGCGAGGCCCTTGTATACGCCGGATTGCGTGAGCGCGGGGGTCAGATAGCTGATGAGCGTCGCGCCCGACCGGCGCTTGGCCAATACGCCTTCGGAAGGATTGTTGGCGGCATAAAGGTAGATGTTGGGCAGATCGGCGATCATCCGGTCGGGCCAGCATAGCGCGGTCATGCCGGTCTGCTTGCCGGGCATGAACTCAAGGCTGCCGTGCGTGCCGAAATGCAGCACCGCATGCGCGCGAAAGTCCTCGCGCAGCCAGCGGTAGAAGGCGGCGAAGGCATGGGTCGGGGCGTAGCGGCCCTGGAACATCAGGCGCATCGGATCGCCTTCGATGCCCAGCGCGGGCTGGATGCCGACGAACACATTGCCAAAGCGCGCGCCCAGGATATGGACGCTGCTGCTGTCCGCCTGGATGCGGCCGGGGGCGGGGCCCCACTGGCTTTCGATTTCGGCGAGATAGGGTTCGCTGGCGACGATATGGTCGGCGGACACGCGCGCATGGACGTTGGTGTCGCTGCCGTAACGGGCGGCGTTGCCGACCAGCACCGCATCGCGCAAGGCATCGACGCTTGCGGGAACATCGACGGCATAGCCTTCGTCGGACAGGCGGCGCAGCGTCGCGTGCAGCGACTCGAACACAGAGAGAAATTGTGCGGTCCCGGCCGCCCCGGCATTGGGCGGAAAGTTGAAGAGGACGATGGCGACTCGCCGTTCGGCCTGATCGGCGTGGCGCATCTCAATCATCTTGAGCACGCGGGCGGCCAGCATGTCGGCGCGTTCGCTGCACGGCTGCATCGCGCGGACGCCGTTGCCCGCCGGGAATGTGCAGCCCCGCGCGCAGCCGGTGCAGGGGGCCTCCGACCCGTCGGACCGGCCGCCGAACACCATCGGCACCGCGCCGCCGTCCAGCTCGGGAATGGCAATCATCAGCGTCGATTCGAGCGGCAACAGCCCCTGACGGTTCGCGCCCCAGCCTTGCAGCGTCTGGAACTCCACCGGATGCGCGGCGATATAGGGCCGGTCGAGGCGGGCGAGGATTTCCTCGGCCGCGGCAGCGTCGTTATAGGCGGGGCCGCCGACCAGGCTGAACCCGGTCAGGTTGATGACCGCGTCGACGGTGGCGCGCCCGTCGCGCATGAACAATGTCTCGATCGCGGGGCGCCCGTCGAGGCCGCCGGTGAAGGCGGGAATGACGTTGAGGCCGCGCGCTTCCAGCGCCGCAATCACCCCTTCATAATGGCCGGTGTCCTTGGCGAGAATATAAGAGCGCAGCATCAGCAGGCCGACCGAGCCGGTGGCGTTGCGCCGCACCGGCAGGTCGCTCACCAGCTTGCCGATCCGTCCCTTGATGGACGGGTGGAACACGCCGACTTCGGGATAGTCGCGCGGGGCGATCGCCTTCACCGTGCCGCGCAGCGCGCGGCGCGGGCCGTCGGCATAGCGGGTGATGAGCGCGCGGATCAGGTCGACCATATTGTCGTCGCTGCCCGCCAGCCAATATTGCAGGGTGAGAAAATAGGCGCGGACATCCTGCGCCGTGCCGGGAATGAACCGCAGCATCTTGGGCAGGCGGCGCAGCATCGCCATCTGTCCCTTGCCGGAACTTGCGCCGGGCTTGCCGGTGCCGCGCAGCTTCTTGATCATGGCCAGCACGCCGGTGGCGGGCTTGTCCATGCTGTAATCGCCCATGCGCGTCAGCTTCACGATTTCCGTGCCGGACATCATGCCGATCATCGCGTCGCAGTGCGCGCGGCGCGCCAGCAGATCGGGCAGCACCGCCTGAATATGATCCTCGATGAACAGCATCGTCGCCAGGATGATATCGCCCTGCGCAATGTCGGCGCGGGCGGCGGCCAGCGTTTCGGGCTTTTCCTCCCAGTCGGCCGCAGCGTGGAATCCGATGCTGATGTTCAGGCCCGCTTGCGCAAACTGGCGTTCCGCGCGGCGCACCGCGCCCGACAGGTGATTGTCCAGCGTGACGATGACGACACGCACCGGGGCGCCGGAAGGGAGCGTTTCAGCGCGCATAATGGGCCTTCGCATCGTACAGCGTTTCCAGCGTGATAGCGGAAAGGCCCTGCTCGGCGGCGAAACGCTCCGTATTGCGGCGCGCCTTCCCCCGAACGAAGAAGGGTATTTTCATCAGTTCTTTTTCGGCCTCGGCCGACCAGCCTTCGGGTTCAGCGATGGTTTCTACCGATCCGTTCGTGTCGAGCGAAGTCGAGACACCTTGCGCAGTATTTGCGGCCTGTCCCTCGACGTCGCTCGGCACGAACGGGGAGGGGGCAGTCGGCGCCGCATGGCCATGGCCCAGATGGCTGGCCCCGGCGCTGTCGCTGAACTCGAAATCGTCGCGGAACATGGTCAGCAGATGCTCTTCCAGCCCCATGACCAGCGGATGCACCCAGCTGTCGAACAGCACGTTCGCGCCTTCAAAACCCATTTGCGGGCTGTAGCGCGCGGGAAAATCCTGCACATGCACGGGCGCGGAGATGACGGCGCAGGGGATGCGCAGCCGCTTGGCGATATGACGCTCCATCTGCGTGCCCAGCACCAGCTCGGGCTGCAGGGCGGCAATTGCGTCCTCGACTTCCAGATAATCGTCGGTGATGAGCGGCTCGACGCCATAAAGTTTCGCCGCATCGCGCAGGTCGCGGGCGAACTCGCGGTTGTAGCAGCCCAGGCCCACGACTTCGAAGCCCAGCTCGTCGCGGGCGACGCGCGCGGCGGCAATGGCATGCGTCGCGTCGCCGAAGATGAACACACGCTTGGATGTCAGATAGGTCGAATCGACCGAGCGGCTCCACCAGGGCATATGCGACGTATCGAGCGCCAGTGCCGGGTCGACGCCTGCAACGGCTGCGACTTCGGCGATGAAGTCGCGCGTCGCGCCATGGCCGATCGGCACCGTGCGCACGGTCTTTTGCCCGAACGTCTTTTCCAGCCAGCGTACCGCCGTATCGCCGATTTCGGGATAGAGCAGGACGTTGAAATCCGCCGCGCCGATCTGCGCGATGTCGGCGGGGGATGCCCCCAGCGGCGCGGTCAGATGCACGTCGATGCCCATGCTGTCGAGCAGCCGGGTAATTTCGATGATGTCGTCGCGATGGCGGAAGCCGAGGGCCGTCGGCCCGATCAGATTGGCGCGCGGGCGGCGGCCCTCGCGCGCCGCCGGGCGCACGTCCTTGTCCGCCAGCTTCCGCACGATCTGATAGAAGGTTTCCGCCGCGCCCCAGTTTTCCTTGCGCTGATAGCTCGGCAATTCGAGCGGGATCACCGGGATCGGCAGGCGCATCGCCTCGGACAATCCGGCAGGATCGTCCTGGATCAGCTCGGCGGTGCAGGATGCGCCGACGATCATCGCCTGTGGTTGATAGCGGTCATAGGCGTCGCGCGCGGCGGACTGGAACAGGTGCGCGGTATCCTTGCCCAGATCGCGCGCCTGAAATGTCGTGTAGGTGACGGGCGGGCGATGGCCGCGCCGCTCGATCATCGTGAACAGCAAATCGGCATAGGTGTCGCCCTGCGGAGCGTGCAGCACATAATGCAGGCCCTTCATCGCGGTGGCGATCCGCATCGCCCCGACATGCGGCGGGCCTTCATATGTCCAGACGGTCAGTTGCATCGCGTCAGACCCTCAACATGTCGCGGCGGCGCAGCGGCCGGGCGAACAATTCGGCCAGGTCGCCTGCCTGATCGAAGCCATGGATGGGCGAGAACACCAGCTCGATTGCCCATTTGGTGGTCAGCCCTTCGGCCTCCAGCGGATTGGCGAGGCCCAGGCCGCATACCGTCAGGTCCGGCTGTGCCAGGCGTACGCGGTCGAGCTGGCGATCGACGTCCTGCCCTTCGCTGATGACCGTGTCTGCCGGCAGCAGCGCCAGTTCCTGCGCCATATGGCGGCGGTGCAGATAGGGCGTGCCGACCTCGATCGGTGCCATGCCCAGTTCCTGATGCAGGAAACGGGCGAGCGGGATTTCGAGCTGCGAGTCGGGCAGGAAGAAGATGCGCTTGCCAGCCAGGCGTTCGCGGCAATGGTCGATGGCCCGCTTGGCGCGTTCCCGGCCCGGCGCGATCACGCTGCGGAAATGCATTTCGTCGATGCCGAACGCCTGCGCGGCGGCATGCAGCCAATGCGTCGTGCCTTCCGCGCCGAAGGGAAACAGCGCGTCGAGCCGCTGCGCGCCGCGATCTTCCAGCGATCGGGCGGTTTCGCCCAGAAAAGGCTGCGCTAGCAGGAAGCGGGTATTCGGCCCTACCGGCGGAAGGTCGGCGGCGCGGCGGGCGGGCAGGCAATGCACCGGGCCGATGCCGAGCTGCGCAAAAAGACGCAGGAACTGGTCCTCCACCACATCGGGCAGCGCGCCGACGATCATCAGCGCCGGGGCGGCACCGGCCGGTTCGGCGGGCAGCACGGGGACAAGCGAGGCCAGGCAGGCGTCCTCGCCTTCGGTAAAGGTCGTCTCGATCCCGCTGCCCGAATAATTGAGGACGCGGACATTCGGGCTGTGCTTGCCCGAAAGGCGTTGCGCCGCGCGCGACAGGTCGAGCTTGATGACTTCCGAAGGGCAAGACCCGACGAGGAACAGCAGCTTGATGTCCGGCCGCCGGGTCAGCAGGCGATCGACCACCCGGTCGAGTTCCTCGTTGCAATCGGCCATCCCCGCAAGGTCACGTTCCTCGATGATCGCGGTGCCGAAGCGCGGCTCGGCGAACACCATCACGCCTGCCGCCGATTGCAGCAGATGCGCGCAGGTGCGCGATCCGACCACCAGGAAAAAGGCGTCCTGCACCTTGCGATGCAGCCAGATGATGCCGGTCAGGCCACAGAAAACTTCACGCTGTCCGCGCTCGCGCAGGACGTCGGAGTCGTTTCTTTCGCGCAGCACGGGCGCACAATCGCCGCCCGCAGGCGCGGTGAGAGGCAGGGCCGGGGTCATGCGGCCACCGCCGTCATGCGAGCATCGTCTGATGCGGTTTGCAGCCGGGCGGCCCGCAGCTTCAGCAGGAACTGCGTGGCGTTGACGGCATAAGCGGCGTAGGCGGCAAGCGCGATCAGCATCCGGTCACGCTCGGTCCACCAGCCTCCGACGAGCGCGGCGACATAAAGCGCATGCAGCGCCAGCACCACCATGCTGAACAGATCTTCCCACCAGAAGGGTTCGGCGAACAGCCATTTGCCGAACACGACCTTTTCCCAGATCGATCCGGTAATCATGATCGCATAGAGCGCGATCGTCTTGACGATGATGGAGATGGTCGCGGCCATCGCGCCTTCGCCCGTCGCGAAATAGCGCAGCACCAGGCCAAGGCTGACAAGGAAGATGAGGAACTGCAGCGGCGCCAATATGCCCTGCACCAGGGTCCATACCGACTCGTCGCGCCGCCGCCGCTGTTCGGGTGTGTAGAGTGGCGGATTTCTCCGCTTTTCTCCCCTTCCCGTGCCTGCGTCTTGCGACCGCATCTTTTCGCGCCTCCGCTACCTTATATTTGGGAGACTAGGTCAGGCGGGCACAAAGTGTCAATTAAATTAGACATCAAGAATAATTTACACATGTTGCACTGCGGCATCGTTCTTTGTTGTCAAGGACGCTTAACAGGCATAGCATTCGAGTCGGCCGGGGGGTCACGCGGACATCCCGGTTTGCAGTCGATCAGGCTGCCGCCGACGAGGAGAGTCGGGATGTCATCAATGATCGGTGCCGTGCGATCGCAACAGTCTGTGCAGCCCAGAGGCCGCAGACAGCGACAGGGGGCATCCGATTGTTACGCCGCGTTCAGGCAGGACATGCAGCATGCCGCCAGCCATCATCACGATTTCTGCATCAGCAAGTTGATCGAGGCGGAAATCATTCCGCGGCTGCTCGTCGCGCACGCGACCGAAGGCGCGGGGCAGGGCGAACCCATCATCCTCATGTCCGGCGTCGATGCCATCACATCTGCCGAAGTGGAAGCCTTCGCGCCGCTGACCTTGTCCGTCGAGGCCGCCGAATTGCTCGATCAGGTGGAAAACATGCTCGGCCGCGGCGTATCGGTCGAAACGCTGCTGCTCGATCTGCTCGCCCCCACGGCGCGGCTGCTCGCCCCCACGGCGCGGCTGCTCGGCCAATATTGGGAGGAAGACCGCTGCGACTTCGTGGAAGTCACCATGGGTCTGTGGCGTCTGCAGGAAATCGTCCACGAAATATCCGCGCGCATGCCGTCGGCCTGCCAGTCGGGTGGCGGCGGGCACCGCATCATGATCACCGCTTTGCCCGGCGACCAGCATAGTTTCGCCGGTCTGCTGCTCGATGAAATCTTCTCGCGCAACGGCTGGACGACGGATCGTCCGGTCGATGTGTCGCTGGGCGACCTGCTCGGCCGCGTTGCGGGGGAGTGGTTCGATATCGTTGCATTGACGATCGGAACCGATTCCCATATCGGGGCGCTTCCGTCGGTTATTGCTTCATTGCGGAATGTTTCCAGAAATCCGCAACTTTGTATCATGGTCGGCGGCCCGGCCTTCGTTCTACATCCTGAATTGGCGGTTGAGGTAGGTGCCGACGGCACGGCGGCAGATGCCAGCCTGGCCGTGAAACTTGCAAGTGAACTGGTTGCAGCCCAGGAACGGGAGGCAATCTACTGAGTTAGTTGCCTCTCCAGGAGCAAAGCGCACCGTCGATGAACAGGCATAATCCCCACGCCCTGACGAGTGCCTTTGCGTCACCCGATGCCTTGTCCGACCTGCTGTCCGGCGACATCGCTTCGGTGCTGCTGGCTTCCGTGGGCGATGTGGCGTTCGTGCTCGATGCGGACGGGGTTATCGTGGATTGCGCCGTCTCCAACCCCGAATTGCTCAAATATGGCTTTGCCGACTGGGTCGGTCGGGCGTGGATCGACACGGTCAGCACCGAAAGCCGCATGAAGATAGAAGAATTGCTGAGCCATCGCGAGGACGGCGCGGCGATGCAGTGGCGGCAGGTCAACCATCCCACGGCGGCGGGAGACATCCCGATCCGCTATCTGCTGTCCGGCGCGGGTTCGGCCGGGCGCGCGATCGCCATCGGTCGCGACATGCTGAGCGCGTCGGCCATCCAGCAGCGTCTGCTTCAGGCGCAACAGTCGCTGGAGCGCGATTACGTACGCCTGCGCCAGGCCGAGGCCCGCTATCGCCTGCTGTTCGACATGGCGTCCGAACCGGTGCTCATCGTCGATGCGAGCAGCCGCCGCATTACCGAAGCCAATGGCGCGGCGGAGCGGTTGCTGGGTGTCAAGCAGGGCGCGCTGGCCAATCAGCCGGTCACCGCCATCCTCGAAGCCGCCGATCGCGAAACCTTCATCGCCCATCTCGGCGCGATCGCCGTCGCGGACGATGTCCCCCCGGTCGTGGCCCGCCTGGTCAACAGCGGCGCGGAAGCCAGTTTTTCCGCGCGACTCTTTCGGCAGGGGCGCTCCGCACTCGTGCTGGTCCGGTTCGATTTGTGCGCGGCACCCAGCACGGCGGCGGCACAGGATGTCATGATGGGCAACATCATCGATAAAATGCCCGATGCCTTCGTGCTGGCCGATGGCGATTTGCGGATCATCGCGGCGAACGAAGCCTTTGTCGAAATGAGCGAACTGCCGATGGCGGACCGCGTCGTCGGCGAAAGCCTCGGCAACTGGCTGGGCCGTCCGGGAATCGATCTCGACCTCATCACGGCGCAGCTGCGCGACCATGGCTCCGTCCGCAATGTCGCGACCATCGTGCGCGGCGCGGCGGGAGGGCAGGAGGATGTGGAAGTCTCCGCCGTTATGGCGCCGATGGACAGCGGCCCCTATTTCGGTTTTTCGATCCGCAATGTCGGCCGCCGGGTACGCGACACTGCCCCTGCCGAACTGGATCTGCCGCGCTCGGTCGATCAGTTGACCGAGTTGGTGGGTCGGATGCCGCTCAAGGACATCGTGCGCGAAAGTACCGATCTGATCGAGCGGCTGTGCATCGAGGCGGCGTTGACCTTCACGTCGGACAATCGCGCATCGGCCGCGGAGATTCTCGGGCTGAGCCGCCAGAGCCTATATTCGAAGCTGCATCGCCATGGCCTGGGCAATTTGATCGCCTCGCCGGAGTGACGCGCAGCCGACCGTCGCGCAAGCCGCTTTGCAACGGAAAATAACTGTCAATTTCATTTGACGGTTGGAAGTGTCAGGCATAGCCTGCACCCATGGCCGAAGCTGTCTCCACAACGCACAGGGTGCCGATTCCCGCGCCGCGCGACGTGCTCGAACTGCTCAAGCCGATCACCTGGTTTCCACCGATGTGGGCGTTCATGTGCGGCGTGGTGTCGTCCGGCGCGCCGATTGCCGAACGCTGGCCCTTTTTCATCGCGGGCGTGTTGCTCACCGGGCCGCTGGTGTGCGGCACCAGCCAGGCGGTCAATGACTGGTTCGACCGGCATGTCGATGCCATCAACGAGCCGAAACGCCCTATTCCGTCGGGTCGCATCGGTGGCACGTGGGGCTTGCGCATCGCGATCGTCGGTTCGCTGCTTTCGCTGCTGCTCGCGGCGCTGACCGGCCCCTGGGTGCTGGCGGCGACGACGCTCGGCGTTCTGTGCGCCTGGGCCTATAGCGCCCCGCCGCTCCGTCTCAAGAAAAGCGGCCTGTGGGGTCCCGCCGTCGTGGCGCTCACCTATGAAGGGCTGACATGGTTTACCGGGGCGGCGGTGATGGCCGGGGCGCTCCCGTCCGCGCCCGTCCTCGTCATTCTCACGCTCTACAGCATCGGGGCCTATGGCATCATGACGCTCAATGATTTCAAGGCTGTGGAAGGCGATCGGGCGATGGGTATCCGGTCGCTGCCCGCCGTTCTGGGCGTGGACCCGGCGGCGCGGATCGCCTGCGTGGTGATGGCGGTGCCGCAGGTCGTGGTGGTCGCGCTGCTGTGGCAATGGGGGCATATGGCCGTCGGGATCATCGTCGGGCTGCTGCTGCTGGGGCAACTGGGCCTGATGGTCCGTCTGCTCGGCGATCCGCTCAAGCATACGCCCTGGTACAATGCGACCGGCACGACGCTCTACGTCTTCGGCATGCTGGCATCGGCCTTCGGTCTTGGCGGCGCATGGGGACTATGATGGCAAGAGGACATGACATGGAGCGTTCGCGCGGGCTGGGCTGGTTCGGTATCGTCCGCATGGGGCTGGTGCAAAGCGCGATCGGTGCGATCGTCATGCTGGCGACATCGTTGCTCAACCGGGTGATGGTCGTCGAATATGCGCTGCCGGTAGCCTTGCCCGCCGGTCTCGTCGCCTGGCATTATGCGGTGCAGCTTTCGCGTCCGGCCTGGGGCCACCGGTCGGACAGGGGGACGCAGCGGACGCCCTGGATCATCATGGGCATGGGGATATTGGCGCTGGGCGCGCTGCTCGCGGTCGATGCGCTGGCGATGCTGGCGGGCGGCGCGGTCGCGACTGGCTATGCGCTGCTCGTGCTGGCTTTCACGATGATCGGTGCGGGCGTGGGCGCGGCGGGCACGTCGCTTCTGGCGCTTCTCGCCACGCGTGTCGCGCCCGAACGGCGGGCGGCGGCGGCATCGATCACCTGGATCATGATGATCGCGGGCATCGTCATCACCGCCGGGGTCGCGGGCAGCCTCATCGACCCCTTCTCGCTCGAACGGCTGGCGATGGTGTCCGGTGGCGTCGCGCTCGGCGCATTCCTGCTGTCCGTCGCCGCTATCTGGGGCGTCGAGGGCGGCAGTCCTGCCGTCGCCGCGCCACGCGAAGCCCCTTCCGTATCGTTTCGCGCCGCTCTTGCCGAAATCCTGGGCGATACGGAGGCGCGGCGATTCACGCTGTTCATCTTTCTCTCCATGCTGGCCTATTCGATGCAGGATCTGATCCTGGAGCCGTTCGCGGGTCTCGTCTTCGGCCTGACGCCGGGGCAATCGACGCAATTGTCGGGCGCGCAGCATGGCGGCGTACTGGCGGGCATGCTGCTGGTCGGCATTGGCGGCAGCCTCCTGGGCGGGCGCACGCCCGCCGCGCTGCGACGCTGGACGTTTGCGGGCTGTATCGGATCGGCGGCGGCGCTGCTCGGGCTGGCGGTCGCGGCTCGCGTCGGCATGGACTGGCCGCTGCGCGCCAATGTCATGCTGCTCGGCTTTGCCAACGGGGTGTTCGCGGTCGCTGCGATCGGCACCATGATGGCGCTGGCGGGCGCAGGCAGTTCTGTCGAACGCGGCCCGCGCGAGGGCGTTCGCATGGGCGTATGGGGCGCGGCGCAGGCGATCGCCTTCGGCACGGGCGGGCTGACCGGGGCGCTTGCCGTGGATGCCGTCCGCGCGCTGGGCGGATCGACCGAACGTGCCTTCACACTGGTATTCGGTGCCGAGGCGCTGCTGTTTCTGGCAGCGGCATGGCTGGCTCTTCACGTCGCGCGGGCAGTGTCGCGACCTTCTTCGATCCTGGCCGGGGAGATGGCGACATGACGGAAATGCGCGACTATGATGTGGTCGTGATCGGCGGTGGGCCGTCCGGCGCGACCGCAGCGGACGATCTGGCGCAGATGGGGCGCAGTGTCGCCCTGCTCGACAAGGCCGGGCGGATAAAGCCCTGCGGCGGTGCCATTCCGCCGCGCCTCATTCGCGACTTCGCCATTCCCGATCACCTGCTGGTCGCGCATGCGACATCGGCGCGGATGATCTCCCCGTCGGACGTTGCCGTCGACATGCCGGTCGGCAAGGGGTTCGTCGGCATGGTCGATCGCGACATGTTCGACGAATGGCTGCGGGTCCGTGCCGAATCCCACGGGGCTGAGCGTCGCCGCGGCACGTTCGAGCGGATCGAGCGCGATGCCGATGGCCGCATCAGCGTGATCTACCGCGAGCAGCGCGGCGGGCCGGAACTGCGCTTGCGCACCCGCAGCGTGATCGGCGCGGACGGCGCGCGATCGGGCGTCGCACGCGCCGAACTGCCGGAGGCGGAGCGCGTGAAATGTGTCTTTGCCTATCATGAAATCATCCGCGCCCCCGCGCCGGTGCTCGCGGCGGCCGCCGATTTCGACCCGGACCGGTGCGACGTTTTCTATCAAGGAAAGCTCTCGCCCGATTTCTATGCCTGGATTTTCCCGCATGGGGACACCGCCAGCATCGGCGTGGGCAGCGCCAACAAAGGCTTCGACCTGCGCGACGCCGTCGCCCGGCTGCGCCAACAGACGGGCCTGGATGCCTGTGAGACGATCCGCTGCGAAGGCGCGCCGATTCCGCTGAAGCCACTGAAACGCTGGGACAACGGCCGGGACCTGCTGGTCACCGGTGACGCCGCGGGGGTCGTCGCCCCGGCTTCGGGCGAAGGCATTTATTATGCCATGTTCGGCGGGCGCTGCGCCGCGCAGGCGATCGACGCCTATCTGTCAACGGGCAAGGCGAGTGCCTTGCGCCACGCGCGTCGGCGCTTCATGAAGGCGCATGGCCGGGTGTTCTGGATATTGGGGATCATGCAGTATTTCTGGTATTCGAGCGACAAGCGGCGCGAACGGTTCGTCACGATGTGCAAGGATCCCGATGTGCAGCAACTGACGTGGGACGCCTATATGAACAAGGAACTGGTGCGCAAGCGGCCGATGGCCCATGTCCGCATCTTCCTCAGCGACATGCGGCACCTGCTGGGAATGGGGCCGGCGACCGTACCGCAATGACGCGCTGGCTGTTTCCGATACTGATTGCCGCTTTTTTCGCGTCGGCGGTGGCGTTTCTCGGCGCGACGGTCACCGATATCGGCCCCTGGTATCGCAGCTTGGTGCTGCCGCGCTGGGCACCGCCCGATGCCGTCTACGGGATCGGCTGGACAATCATCTATGCGCTCGCGGCGCTGGCGGCCGTGACTGGCTGGCACGCCACACGGACACGGCAGGAGGCGAACCGGCTGATCGGGCTGTTCGCGCTCAACGGCTTTCTCAACATTTTGTGGAGCCTGCTGTTCTTCCGCTTCCATCGCCCCGATTGGGCCTTGTTCGAAGTGCTATTGCTGTGGCTTTCGGTGGGATCGCTGATCCTCGTCACCTGGCCGCGTTCGATGGCGGCGGCGCTGATGCTCGTGCCCTATATCTGCTGGGTGACGTTCGCGGGCTATCTCAACATGACGATCGTGCGGCTGAACGGCCCGTTCGGCTGATGCGGCCATAATGCACGATCTGTTCGCCAGCGGACGGGCCGTCGATATCGTGCTTCTCGTGATCGCAATCGAGGCGCTGTGGTTGATCCTGCGCGCGCGCTGGACGGTCGCGGCCACCCTGCTGCGGCTCGGGCCGGGCGCGCTCATGCTGGTCGCGCTGCGTTTCGCGCTGATGGGGATGGCCTGGCCATGGATTGCCGCCGCGTTGCTCGCTTCCTTTCCGCTGCATCTTGCGGATCTGCGCCGCGATCGGTGAAGCGTCCGATACCGCCATGGCCGCATTACCGGCAGTGGATAGAAAGCGACCCTGTCGCCGCCAGCAAAAAAGGCCCGGCATTGCTGCCGGGCCTTCCGATGTGCAGAGCGCCGCCCTTATTGGCTGGCGAGATAGGCAATCACATCCGCGCGCTTCTGGGCATCGGGGATGCCCGCGAAGGCCATCTTCGTGCCGGGCACCACGCGCTGCGGATTTTCCAGATACTGGAACAGCTTTTCCTGCGACCAGGTGATGCCGCTGTTCTTGTTGGCGGGGGAATAGCTGTATCCCGCAACCGTACCGGCGGCGCGGCCGACCAGCTTGTTGAGCGACGGCCCAATCTTGTTCACGCCGGCTTCGACGGCATGGCATGTCTTGCAGACGGCGAATTCCTTTTCGCCCTTCGCCGCGTCGCCGGTGAAATCGGCGAACTTCGCGCCGCTCACGGTATCGACATTGTCGGGAGCGGGCTTGCCGGCGGCGGCAGGTGCTGCGGCGCTGGTGTTGGCGGCAGGCGCTGCTGCTTCGGTCGGTGCCGTCTGCGCTGTTTCAGGGGTTTCGCTTTTCTTCTCGGAACAAGCGGCAAGGGCGAGGGCGGAAACCGCCAGGCCCAAAGTCATACGTCCAAACGCCTTGGTAGAAATACGCTGCATTCCTCGCTCCTATGGCTTTCTGCCGGTTCCTGGACACCGCCCGTCTCACGACTCCCGAAGATGTCCAAAGTTCCCTACACTGCTCTTGGCCTTGTGAAAATGGCGTAATCCGCGCCAATTTCAAGCGTTAGGATCGCAGAAAAAACGATAGCGAAACGACTGGAGTGATTTCGAGTGAAATGGAACGCTTCACGGCCCGGAAATCACGGTAAAAGAAAGAATTAGACCGCGCTTTTTATTCCATCAAAAGCGAGCGAAGTCTAATGCCCGGCGCGATGATTGAGATCATGGCCCAGCGCCAATATGGCAACGCCGATCAGGGTGTAGAGGCTTTCTTCCAGCCCGTGATCCATCGACAATGCGCCCGCCATCACGCCCAGGCCCAGCGCGCCGATCGCGGCGGGGATCATGAACCCGTGCTTCATCGCGCCATGGCCCAGCGCGACCCCACCCAGCACAATCGCAATGACCAGGCCGACCTCATGGAATAGCGGATTATCGAAAATGCCGCCCGCCGACGCCAGTACGCCCAGCACAAGCGCCGTCACGATGCAATGCGCGGCGCACAGCCCGGACAAGGCGACCGCAACCCGGTCCAGAGAGCCTCTCGCGAGGGCGCTACGCAATGACAACAGCATGGTTCCCGTCCCATAGGCGTATCAGAGGGAAGATACAACATCACATATCGCGATGTCGCGATTTCACAATTCTCGTTGCTCATTTCGATATATCGGCTAATATCGAAATATGGATGACGCAGCGGCCATAGAGGGTTTCGGCGCGCTGGCGCAGGATACGCGCCTGGCGGTTTTCCGGTTGTTGGTGCGGCATGTGCCCGACGGGCTGCCTGCGGGCGAGATCGCCCGGATGGCGGGGGTGCAGCCCAACACGCTCTCCACCCATCTTGCCATATTGACGTGCGCGGGCCTGATCCGGGCGGAGCGGCACGGGCGCTTCATCGTTTATCACGCGGTTCTCGACCAGATACGGGCGCTGACGCTGTATCTGCTGCGTGATTGCTGCAGCGGCCATGTCGATCTGTGCCTGCCGATTCGCGATGCGCTGACGGCCTGCGCGACCGCACCCCCGGCCTGAGCCGCCTCTTGTTCCCCTTTGCCCATCTCGTCTGACCATGGAGCCTGCACATGGCCGAAACCGCCGCCCCGATCGACGTCATCCTCTATCACAACCCCGATTGCGGCACGTCGCGCAACACTCTGGCACTGATTCGCAATGCCGGTATCGAGCCGCATGTCATTCTCTATCGGGACAATCCGCCCAGCCGCGTCATGCTGCTCGACCTGCTTGCGCGCGCGGGGCTGACCCCGCGCGAGGCGCTGCGCGAAAAGGGCACGCCCTATGCGGAACTGGGGCTGGATGACCCCGCCTTGCCGGACGCGGCGCTGATCGATGCGATGCTCGCGCATCCGCTGCTCATCAACCGGCCGTTCGTCGTCACCCCGCTGGGTGTGCGGCTGTGCCGCCCGTCCGAAACGGTGCTGGAGATATTGTCCGCGCCCCAGCGTGGTGCCTTTGCCAAGGAAGACGGAGAAGCGGTGATCGACGAACATGGCGAACGGATCGTGCCGTGACTCTGTTCGAACGCTATCTGACCTTGTGGGTTGCCCTCTGCATCGGCGTCGGCATCATCCTGGGCACAGTCTTTCCGCAGGTCTTCGCGCTGATTGCCACGGCGGAGGTCGCGCGCGTCAACCTGATCGTCGCGGCGCTCGTCTGGCTGATGATCGTGCCCATGCTGCTCAAGGTCGATTTTCGCGGGCTGGCGGACGTGCGGCGGCACTGGAAGGGCGTCGGGATCACCCTCTTCATCAACTGGGCGGTCAAGCCTTTCTCGATGGCGGCGCTCGCGGCCTTTTTCATCGGCTGGCTGTTCGCGCCCTGGCTGCCGGCGGGGCAGGTGTCATCCTATATCGCCGGGCTGATCCTGCTGGCGGCGGCGCCCTGCACGGCCATGGTCTTCGTCTGGTCCAACCTGTGCGAAGGCGATCCTGCCTATACGCTGGGGCAGGTCGCGCTCAACGATCTCATCATGGTGGTCGCCTTTGCGCCGATCGTCGGCCTGCTGCTGGGTGTCGCCGCGATCAGCGTGCCATGGGACACGCTGCTGCTCTCGGTGCTCATCTACATTGTCGTGCCCGTCATGGTCGCGCAGGTCGTGCGCGGTGCCTTGATGGCACGCGGCGGACAGGCGGCGCTCGATCGCCTGCTTGCGCGCCTCGGCCCCGTTTCGCTCGTCGCGCTGCTGGCGACGCTTGTGCTCCTGTTCGGTTTTCAGGGGCAGCAGATCGTGGCGCGTCCGCTGGTCATTGCGTTGCTCGCCATACCCATTCTGGTGCAGGTCTATTTCAATGCGGGCCTGGCCTATTGGCTTGGGCGCCGCTTCGGCGTGGCGTGGTGTGTCGCGGCACCCTCGGCCCTGATCGGCGCGTCCAATTTCTTCGAGCTGGCGGTAGCGGCGGCGATCGCGCTGTTCGGGCTGGAGTCCGGTGCGGCGTTGGCAACGGTCGTCGGTGTGCTGGTCGAGGTGCCTGTCATGCTGTCGGTGGTTGCGCTGGTGAAGCGTTCGCGCGGCTGGTATGAACGGGGCATCGCGGCAGACCGGCCAAAAGCCGCTTGAAACCGCGCGCGCAGCGGCGCAATAGCGCCCTATGGCCGTATCCTTCAGCCCGTTCGCAGCGCCGCGGTCAACCGCCCAGCGCCCCCGCCATCGCGCGATTGCCGCATGGCTGCTGGCGGTGGCTGCGCTCGTCTTCGCCATGGTCCTGGTGGGCGGCATTACGCGCCTGACCGAATCGGGCCTCTCGATCACCGAATGGAAGCCGATCACCGGCGCACTGCCGCCGCTCACCGCAGCTGACTGGGCCGAGGCATTCCGCAAATATCAGCAGATCCCTGAATATCGGGAAATCAACAACGGCATGACCATGGGCGATTTCCAGTTCATCTTTTTCTGGGAATGGGCGCACCGGTTGCTGGGGCGGGTGATCGGCCTCGCCTTTGCCCTGCCGCTGCTGTGGTTCGCATGGCAGCGCGCGATTCCGGCAGGCTATGGCCCGCGCCTGTTCGCGCTCCTTATGCTGGGCGGGTTGCAGGGGGCGATCGGTTGGTGGATGGTGCAATCGGGCCTGTCGGAGCGGACCGATGTCAGCCATTATCGGCTGGCTGTGCACTTGCTGACGGCGCTGTTCGTGCTGGGCGGGCTGGTATGGACGGCCCGCGATCTTTTGACCCAGGCGGCGGACACGCGCGCGCGGACATCGCGGCTCACCGGTTTTGCGTGTGTCGCCGTGCTCGTGCTTTTTGCGCAGCTTCTGTTCGGGGCCTATACCGCCGGTCTGAATGCCGGTGCCGTCGCCAGCACCTGGCCGCTGATGAATGACCATTTCTACCCTGCGGGCGTACAATGGTTCGGGTCGGCGTGGGGCACGATCAGCAACGATCCCTTCCTCATTCACTTCATTCACCGCTGGTGGGCGCTGGCGACGGCGCTTGTCCTCATTCTGCTCGCACGCCGGGCGAAGCGGGCAGGGGCGCGTGGCGCTTCGGTCGCCCTCAATGCCAGCGTCGGCACGCAAGTGCTGCTGGGTATCGCCACCGTGCTGAGCGGTGTGGCCCTGCCGCTTGCCGCGCTGCATCAGGCGGTGGGCGCGCTGGTTGTTGCCAGCACGGCTTGGGCGGCCCATGCGATCGGCGCGCGCAAGCGGTGAGGCGGACTGTTGCCGGTCTGGCGCTGATCGGCCTCCTGAATAGTGCGCCACCGCCCGCCGGGCTGGCACAATCCCCCGTTCCCGCCATCCGCTTTGCGCCGCCGGTCGACCAGCCACTCGCCTATCGGGTTTCGCAGCGCATCGGGACGGGCAAAGCACAGCAGCATTTTGAAAGCGTCCGCCACCTGCGCTTCACGCCGGATCGCGACGGCTATCGCATGACGGTTGTGCTGCACAGCATGACGGGCGACGCGCCGGCCGATGCCCTGGCACGCTATCGCGCGGCCCTGTCGCCGATGGTCGGCATGGCACAGCATCTGCGCATCGACGGCAGCGGCCGGGTGATCGCCATCGACAATCTGGATGCGGTATGGACAGCCTTCATGCAGGGGCAGCGGGCGCTGCTGGCGCTATCGGGTGAAAGCGACGCCAGGCAAGCCGCGTTCGCGCATCTGGAGCGGCTCGACCCGGCGGGTCGTCTCGCCGTGCTGGCGGGCGACGTGCAGCCGCTGATGCTTTTCGCGTCAGGCATCCCGCTGGCGTCGATGCGGCGCGAGCAGGGCATCGACGCGGGCACGAGCCGTTTCAGCGAGGCGGACGAGGCCCGTGGTCTCACTGCGCACTATGTCGTGGACGATGCCACCGGTCTCGTCCTGCGCGCCGGACGCGACGTCGAACAGCCCGGGCGTTCGGTCCGCGAAACGCGCCTCTTGGCACCGATGTCCGAGTGATGGTATCATAATACCCGTCAGGAAAGTGGCCCGAAGCCTTGACTTATCGGGTCCTCCCCGTCATTAGCGCGCATCCCCCGACCGCCGGATAGGCGGGAAGGATGCTATTCAACAGGAGATTCGGCCCATGAAGGCGCTGATGAAGACGACCAAGTCGGCGACCCCGGCCACGGTCGACAAGAAATGGGTATTGATTGACGCGGAAGGGCTGGTTGTCGGCCGGGCTGCGTCGATCGTCGCCAATATTCTGCGCGGCAAGCACAAGCCGAGCTACACCCCGCACATCGATTGTGGTGACAATGTCATCATCATCAACGCGGGCAAGGTGAAGTTCACCGGCAAGAAGCTGACCGACAAGATCTACTACAAGCACACCGGCTATGCCGGCGGCATCAAGGAAACGACGCCTGCCAAGGTGCTGGCCGGTCGTTTCCCCGAGCGTGTGCTGGAAAAGGCGATCGAACGCATGATCCCGCGTGGCCCGCTGGGTCGTCAGCAGATGCGCAACCTGCGCGTGTTCGCCGGTGCCGAGCATCCGCATGAAGCCCAGAACCCCGAAGTGCTCGATCTGGGCGAACGGAACCGCAAGAACAAGGTGGGTGCATAATGTCCGATAACCGCCAGTCCCTGTCCGATCTCGCGGACCTGACCGCCGCTGCGCCCGTCGCGGCTGCACCGGCCGCCGCTTCGGCTGAAACCGCCGCGCCGGTTCAGCCCGCCGCGCCGACGATGCCGCTGCGCCAGCAGGAAATCGACGCGCTGGGCCGTGCCTATGCGACCGGCCGCCGCAAAGATGCCGTCGCCCGCGTCTGGATCAAGCCCGGCTCGGGCAAGGTCACCGTCAACGGCCGCGATCAGGAAATCTATTTCGCCCGTCCGACCCTGCGTCTGGTCATCAATCAGCCGTTCAGCGTCACCGATCGCGTCGGTTCCTATGATGTTATCGCAACCGTCAAGGGCGGTGGCCTTTCGGGCCAGGCCGGTGCGGTCAAGCATGGCATCAGCCAGGCGCTGACCAAATATGAGCCTGCCCTGCGCAGTGCCGTGAAGGCCGAAGGCTTCCTCACCCGCGACAGCCGCGCGGTAGAGCGCAAGAAGTATGGCAAGGCCAAGGCCCGCAAGAGCTTCCAGTTCTCGAAGCGTTGATTTCGGGAATATTTCAACCTTGCAAAGGGCGGTCCTCACCGGGATCGCCCTTTTTCATTTCAGGAGATCGGCTGATGGGCGAACGTTTCGAACGGCATCGCCAGCCATGGACGTCGGAGGAACTGGCCAAGCTGCGGACCCTCGCGGCCAAGGGCATGGCGATGAAGGCCATTGCCAAGGCGCTGACCCGCAGCGAGGAGTCGGTGAAGGACCGCGCCAAGGCGGACGGTATCAAGATCGCCAAGCTGCGGTGATCCACGCACGGCCTGTGGCGGAAAACGCCAGCCTCGAAACATTGGTGGCGCAACTGGCGCGCGCCGCCGCGTTCCTTGGCAGGGATGCGGCGGCCGCGCGCGGCGATCGGCCGATGCCGTGCCGGGTGATGGGCAACGGCCTGCGAGAGCTGGATATATTCCTGGTCGACATCGTGGCGCTCGCCAGTGGTGCGCGACGGATGCGGCGCGTCTACTGTGCGGCCGAAGCATGGCGGCGCTCCGGGCCGGGCATAGGCCTTGCGTCACGCCATCATGCGGCACTGGTTCAGCTCCGCGCCGCGCAGAACCGCATGGCCTTCGCCCCTGCGGGCGTTCGGATCGGGCCGCCTTATCCCCTTGCGTTGGCCTGTCGCCTCTACAGCGATATGGCGCATGCCGTGCTCACCAGCGTTCAGGGGCAGAAAGCGACGGCCTGCAACGATGCCTCCACATTTACCTCCGGCACCGCGCAGGCGCCCCAGGCGACCCGGTCCCCTTCCTTCACGTCCAGTTCCGCCGCGCGCCCGCCGCGCAGCTCGAGCACCGCCGCCACTGGAATGCCCGCCGAAACCGGCTCGCGCGCATAAGGCGTCGTGTTCGCCGCAATCATGGCGATGCTGCCGTCGGTGCGGATGAACAGCATGTCGAGCGGAATGACCGTGTTCTTCATCCAGAAACTGGCGGTGCGCGGCGGGGTCATGGGGAACAGCATGCCGCCGTCGGCAGGCAGGCTGGTGCGGAACATCAGGCCCTGTGCCTGCTGCTCGGGCGTGATTGCCGCCTCGACCGTCAGGCGATGCGCCTTCCCGCCGCTGTTGATGACCAGCGGCAGCGTACCGGCGGGGGCGGATTGCGCGGCCGCACTTTCGGCCGGCGGTGCCTTGTCCGAACAGGCGGCAACCAGCAGCAATGCGGCAAGGCATGATAGTCTAGTCTTCACGATCGGGTATCTCTCCGGGCTGGGCATCGATCCATCGGCGCGCCATGGCATGGTCATGGCCTGCGCGCAGAAAGGCTGCAATCTGCTTGTTGCGCCGGTCGCGCGGCACCGGCGCATCGGCAAAGGGGCCAATCCGCTTGCGCTTGGCCAGAGCCTCCGCCGCGGCCCAGCGTTCGGCGGCGGCATTGTCGAGCGCCGCTGCGCCGTCCGCCTCCTCCACGCCTGCCGCCCGCAACGCCGCGCGCACCCGCCGCGTTCCAAAGCCGCGCCGCGTCAGCGCGCCCGCCTTCATGGCGGCATAGCCCGCATCGTCGATATAGCCTAGATCGACGCATTGCGCCCCAAGACCGGCGATATCCGGCGGCATCGGGCCGTCCCACCCCCGTTCGCGGACCTTGCGCTGAAGATAGGCTTCGAGCTTCGCCCGGGTCGTCGCGAAGCGGCCGACATAGTGCAGCGCCAGGTCGCGCAACCGCGCCGGATCGAGCGGCGGGCGCGGTTTTCTGCCGCGATCGGGGGGAGGGGAGAGTGTCACGCGCCATGTTTGTGCCACAGTCGGGCCGGATTTTGAACGCGCCTTGTGCGCTACAAGCGCATGTTATGCCATAAGCGGTTCGACGTCCCATAAACATAACAGGGCGTTTGACCGCTAAATCAGGATGATAGCATTGGGTGACACCAATATGACGGGTTCGCAGACCAGTTTGATCCCCACGCCGACCGATGACGCTCTGCCTCGGCGCCTCTCCGATTTCGAGACATTGGGTGCCGCGCTCGACTATGCGGCACAGGGAAAACGCGGCCTCAATTTTCATGATCCGCGTGGCAATCTGGCGCGGGCCTATCCTTATGCCGAATTGCGCGCCGATGCGCTTGCCTGCGCCTATCGTCTGATCGCGCATGGTGTGCAGCCGCAGGACCGGATCGCGCTGATCGCGGAAACGGGGCCGGAGTTTGCGCAGATGTTCTTCGGCATCGTCTATGCCGGTGCCTGGCCTGTCCCGCTGCCGCTGCCCACCAGCTTTGGCGGCAAGGAAAGCTATATCGACCAGTTGATCGTCCAGCTTTCCAGCAGCGACCCCGCCATGCTGTTCTTCCCTGCCGAACTGGCCGACATGGCAAGCGAGGCCGCGCGCCAGCGGGCGGTCGAGCCGATGGCCTATGATGCTTTCATCGCTCGTGAGGCAGCACCCTGCGCCCTGCCGCCGGCCGCGAGCGACGACATCGCCTATCTGCAATATTCCAGCGGATCGACGCGTTTCCCGCATGGTGTCGCGGTGACGCACAAGGCGCTGCTCAGCAATCTGTCCGCGCACAGCCACGGCATGGAAGTGCAGGACAGCGATCGCTGCATAAGCTGGCTTCCCTGGTATCACGACATGGGCCTGGTCGGCTGCTTCCTCTCGCCCGTCGCCAATCAGGTGTCGGCCGATTACATGAAGACGGAGGATTTCGCCCGCCGACCGCTCGCCTGGCTCGATCTCATCAGCCGGAACGAAGGCACTTCGATCAGCTACTCGCCGACCTTCGGCTATGATATCTGCGCGCGGCGGATGTCGAGCCAGACGAAGGCCGCCGACCGTTTCGACCTGTCCCGCTGGCGTCTGGCCGGCAATGGCGCGGACATGATCCGCCCGGATGTGATGCAGAGCTTCGTCGACGCCTTTGCCGATGCCGGTTTCTCGCCCACGGCTTTCCTGCCCAGCTATGGCCTTGCCGAAGCGACTCTGGCCGTTACCATCATGCCGCCGGGCGAAGGGATCGTGGTGGAACTGGTCGAGGAAACCGATCTGTCCGGCGGGTCCGCCGCCGAGGGCCGCCCGCAGCGGTTCCGCGCAATCGTCAATTGCGGCAAGCCCGCCAAGGACATGATCGTCCAGATCCGCGACGAAGATGGCAGCCCCCTGCGGGAGCGGCAGATCGGCAAGGTGTGGACCACCGGCCCGTCGCTGATGACCGGCTATTTCCGCGATCCGCAGGCGACCGCCGCCTGTCTCGTCGATGGCTGGCTGGATACCGGCGACATGGGCTATCTGTCCGATGGTTATCTCTACATCGTCGGCCGCGCCAAGGATATGATCATCATCAACGGCAAGAATCACTGGCCGCAGGATATCGAATGGGCAGTCGAGCAGCTTCCCGGTTTCAAACAGGGCGATATCGCCGCCTTCGCGATCACCACGCCGGGCGGGGAGGAAGCGCCCGCCGTACTCGTGCACTGCCGCACTTCGGACAATGACGAGCGGTCGCGCCTGCGCAATGAAATCCGCGAGCGGGTACGTGCGATCACCGGCATGAACTGCGTCGTCGAACTTGTGCCGCCGCGCACCCTGCCGCGCACCAGCTCGGGCAAGCTCAGCCGGTCGAAAGCGCGCAACCTCTATCTGTCGGGCGAGATTCGGCCCTATGATATCGCCGCCTGACGCCTAAGCCGGGCGATCCTTTTCGTACACGGAATCGCGGCGCCGCTAACGCATTGCTAACTTCGCCTGTGGCAGGGATGGGGGGTGAGTGTTGAACCATCCCGATCCCCCGATTCCGTCGGCGACATATTGTCCCTGCCGATGATGATGGGCCTTGCGCCGGTGCGCGTCGGCACCGGCGCGCAGCATTATCGCGCCCAGCTCGAATCGGCCGACCGGCTGCACGGCATCCAGTTCGTGCTGCATCTGTTTGCGCTGCTGTTCGTATGGAACGTCTTTGGATCGCGCGTGCCCCAATGGCTGCTCGCAGGCTGGAGCGCCGTGTCCTTCGGCCTGATGCTGCTGCAACTGCATGGCAGCCGCCTGCGCCTGCACAGCGATTATGCGCAGGTCGGGCGGCGCGACATATTGGGGCAGGGCGCGCTGGTGGGCGCGCAGGGCCTGTTGTGGCTGGCGGCGATGCTGCTGTTTCCACCCGCGCTAGATGCCGCCGCGCTGATTGCCCTGTGGACGTTGGCAAGCTGCCTGATGGTCGGGGCCGCCGTCACCTATTCGGCATTGCCACTTGCTTCCGTGGGCTTCCTGCTGGCCGCCGGGTCAGGCGCGGTACTGTTGTTCGAACGCAGCTATGGGCTACATCTGCCGCTGCTCGCCGCCAGCTATGCGCTTGTGCTGCTGATCGGCAGTCTCAAGCATGCCCGTGCCTTCGGGCGTCAGCTCGGCACCAATACCGAGCTGGCGGACAAGCGCGAAGTCGTGAGCCTGCTGCTGCGCGAATATGAGGACAGCGGGTCCGACTGGCTTTGGCAGACCGACAGCCTGCGCCGCATCACGGGCGTCTCCCCGCGCTTCGCCGCCACGATGGGCGTCACACCCGCCGATCTTGAAGGGAAGCCGCTGCTTCAGATCCTCGCCGGGCGGGACTGGGAAACGGGTGATTTCACGCCGGTCCTGCGCGATCTGGCGGAGCGGCTGAAGCGCCGCGAAAGTTTCAGCAATGTCGTCCTGCCGGTGGAAGTGGGGCAGGAAACACACTGGCTGGAGCTGTCCGCTTCACCCCGCTACAGCGATCAGGGCGACTATATCGGTTTTCGCGGTGTCGGCTCGGACGTGACGGAGCAGCGCGAAAGCGCCAACCGGATCGCGCAGCTCGCCCGCTTCGATCCGCTCACCAACTTGCCCAACCGCCTGCAACTGAGCGAGGCGCTGGCCACCGCTATCGATGCGGTGATGAAATGGAACAGCCGCTGCGCCTTCCTGATGGTCGATCTCGACCGGTTCAAGAGCGTCAACGACACGCTGGGGCATCAGGTCGGCGACAAGCTGCTGGAACAGGTTGCTGCGCGCCTCATCGAAATCTGCGGTCCGCATGAGACCTGCGGCCGCATCGGCGGCGACGAGTTCGCCATCGTCATGCGCGATTTCGGCGATCCGGTCCGCATCGCCCAGCTTGCCAACACCGTCATCGACATTCTGTCGCAGCCTTATGATGTGGACGACAATCTGCTCTATATCGGCGCGTCGGTCGGCTCCGCCATGGCCCCGCGCGACGGCAGCAGCACCGAAACCCTCATCCGCAGTGCCGACCTTGCGCTTTATCGCGCCAAGGACGAAGGCGGCGGCATCCATTGCCAGTATGAGCCGAAGCTGCATATTCATGCGGAGGAACGCCGCACGCTCGAAATCGCGCTGCGCGAGGCGCTGGAGAAAGACCAGCTTCACGTCGTCTATCAGCCCGTCGTCAATGCGCGCACCGGCGCCTGCGAAGGGTTCGAGACGCTGGTGCGCTGGACGCACCCGGAAATGGGCGCCATTTCGCCCGCCAAGTTCATTCCCGTGGCGGAGGATGCACGGCTGATCGCCCCGATCGGCGAATGGGTGCTGCGCACGGCCTGTCAGGAAGCGATGCACTGGCCGTCCGACATTCGCGTTGCCGTCAATGTGTCCGCCGAACAGCTGCACAATCATCAGTTCGTCGCCTGCGTCATTTCCGCGCTCGCGCAAAGCGGCCTGCCTGCGCACCGGCTGGAGCTGGAAGTGACCGAAAGCGTATTCATGCGCGAAGGCACGGTTGCAACGCAGGTGCTTGATCAGCTGCTCGGGCTGGGCATCCGGCTGTCGCTCGACGATTTTGGCACCGGCTATTCCTCGCTCGGCTACCTCAGCCGCACGAAGTTCACGACGATCAAGATCGACCGCAGCTTCGTCGTCAACGCCGCGAAAAATGTGCCGGAGGCACTGGCCATCGTGCGCGCGGTCGTCGCGCTGGCTGACAGCCTGGGCATGGCGACCACGGCCGAAGGCGTGGAGACCGAAGCCGAAGTCGATATGGTCAATGCGCTTGGCTGCACGAAGATTCAGGGCTATTTCTTCGGCCGCCCCATGCCCGCCGAAGAAGCCCGCCAGCTGTTCCGTCGCACCGGCGGCATCAGCGCAGTGGCATAAGGCGCATCCGATCCGGCTACGCCTGTCAAAGCCCTCTGTTGCGCCGCTGGCGAACGCACTTGGCGCTTATCCCCTTCGAGCAACTATGCATGTTCTCCTGCGAAAGCAGGGGTCCAGAGCCCCAAGGGCTATACCGTGCGGCCTCGGCCCCCTGCTTTCGCGAAGGAAGGTTACCTTACGCGCTGGCAAGGCATATGGGCGCACGGTTCCAATACACGCACCCCGAACGACATGTGTGGCTTTACCCGCGCACCAGCCGCCGCTCGATCCCCGTCCACAGTGCCGCAAACTCCTGCGCGGCGGGGCTGCGTCCGGCGAAGGCGCCCAGCGGCTTGCGTCGGGCCGTCATCTGCTCGACGGCGCTCGCCATCGGGATGACGGGCCAGTCGGGCTGCGCCTCCAGCGCCGCCAGATGCAGCGCGCGCCTGCGATCCACCATCGAATAGACCGGCAGGATCGGCGCATGGCTGCCGCCCCGCTGCACCAGATAGCGCGCGACTTCGCCCAGCGCGCGCTGCGACAGGGGGGAAGGGATGACCGGCACGATCACCAGATCGGCGGCGCGCAGCACCTGTTCGCTCGTCTCGGTCAGGCCCGGCGGGCAATCCAGGATGATGCGGTCATACTGCCGCCCCAGCCCCTCGATCAGCTTGGCAAGCCGCTTTTTCTTGCCGATTTCGAAGAATAGGCGATCAAGGCCGCGCAGCGACGTGTCCGCGGCGATCAGGTCGATGCCCGGCACCGTCGACGGGCGGATCAGCGTCGCGATATCGACATCCTTGCTGAAGATCGCCGTCGCTTCGTCGCGACCGCTGGCATCCCCCGAAATCAGCCAGGTCGCTGCCGCCTGCGGATCGAGATCCCACAGCAGCGTGCGCCGCTTTGATATCGCCGCCGATGCCCAGGCAAGGTTGATCGCAAAAGTCGTTTTGCCGACACCCCCTTTGAGGCTGTAGATCGCGATCGTCGCCAATTCCGTGTTCCTGACCATGGCGCAAGGCTAGCCCCCCGCGCGCCTCGCTGGCAAGGCATAGATCATGCGCGAATGACGCTTTTGTTGCGAGCGGGCGAGGGCGGGTCACGCCTTTGTCAGGCGCGGTCATTTCGCTGGCCAATTCGGCGCATCCGTCTCGCGCAGGCGAGACCAGTTGCAGCGTGGCTGTCACTGGCGACGGGCCATGTCTCAATCGCCCGCTGCTTCCCCATCGGCGGCCTCAAGCCTGCGCTGATGGCCAATCCAGTCATCGTCGCAGGAGAGGCGCTTGGCGATCTTCGATCCCGGCTCTATGACGCGCCAGAACGGTACCACCGCGCTTGGCGTAGCGCCTGCCTGCATATCCGCCAGGCTCTTTTCCGCGATCTGGCGCAGGAAGATGGCGGTCGAAACCGGGCATGTCGCATCCGCCTTGTTCTGCCGCGCCAGATCGCGCCGCAGACGAATGATGTCCCGCACCTCACCGGCCGGAATGCCACTGATATAGTGCGCGACGATCTCGGGCGTGGCGACGTACAGCATGGCCCCCGCGCGGATACCCGCAAAGTCCGTATTGAGCATGACACGCTTGGCTTGCTTGGCTTTCGTTACGGCCACACCGCTTCCTTTCGCTCCACCGAATCGGATGGCGAAAGAATAGCGGCTTTGCCCGGCGGCGCTAATAATCGCCGAAAAACGCGATATTTTTCAGTCAATTACTGTTAAGAATGTCCTCGCTCCATCCAAGCCGGCTTTTCGGCCATTGGCGCAAACCGTCGCCTTTCGCTGGCATGCGTCTGCCGCAAGGCTGTGTCCTGGCCGTCAGTCGATCCATGCGGCGGCAGGGTCGACGTATTCCGACCCGTCAAGCAACGCCTGCTTCGCTTTCCTCGCGCGCGCAATGATGGCCTGCGGGTCGACACGCACAACATAAGGCACTGCGCTGCCGCGCCTGCGCGCGATCTTCCGGTCATCGACGTCAAGCCATTCGATCTCGGGATCGGGCGCGAAGGCGAGCGGCAGGGCATGATCGTGCGGTGTCACGCAGCGCAAGCGAGACTGCGAAAGGACGACCGAATGAAACAGGAACAGGCCACCGCGTCTCAGCCATCCCGCAACCGGCCTGCTTTGGCCCGAAGGATCGCGCGCGGCAAAGGCGGCCGCATTGTTATGGCATTGTTGGGGTTGCATCCGCTGCGCGGCCATCTCGGCATCCGGTACGCTCGACACGTCGTAAAAGCGCAAGGCCAATATTTCTTCGACAAGCAGCTGCTCTTCCGGCGTCTCCGGCATCGCCAGTTGCTCCAGCTCCAGAAGGACGCTGCTCAGATTTCGCGCATCTTGTGCCATATTCCCTCGCCCGCACTGTGGCAGGTCATGGCAAAGGGACGCACCTGCGCCGACATCGTTCCCGTTTATGCGACGAAATGAATAATTCTATCAGATGGTTAGATATGTACGCTGCGACATGGTGCGTGCTTCAACACGCTGATCCTGTGGTGCGGTGCGGAACCGCCTAGATCAAATCCCGCACCTTCTCCTGCGGACGACACAGCGCGACGCCTTTGTCGGTCCGCACCAGCGGGCGTTCGATCAGCATCGGTTCCGCCGCCATCGCCGCGAGGACCGTTTTGTCATCGGCGTCGGGCAGACCGCGTTCCGCCGCATCGGTGCCACGCAGGCGCAAACCCTGCTGCGGCGTGATCCCGGCGTCGCGATACAGCGCGCGGAGCGTTTCGACGGATGGCGGGTCTTTCAGATATTCCACCACCGTCACGACAACGCCGGGCGCTTCCTGAAGGATCGCCAGCGTCTTGCGGGACGTGCCGCAGGCGGGATTGTGGTAGATCGTGGCCTTCACGCCGCGCGTTCCAGCCGGTCGGCCAGCCACGTCTTGATCAGGGCCTGCCGCGAAATGCCGCGCCGCTGGGCTTCACGGTCCAACTCCGTCACCATCCAGGCGGGAAAATCGACATTCACCCGCTTCATGGCCAAGTTGACGCGCGTGGCACTCGACAGGTCCAGCGTGTCGAGAATGGACTCTCCCGCATCGAAGCGATCGTCAAATGTCTGTGCTTTCATACAGATCGACCTCTTCCTTACGCGCACGCCGTACCGATATAAGCCTGATCGCTAGATCTCTTCGCGTGAAGATAGCGGACCAGTGACGGCCAGCGATCATTCCGATTGCAATCCAGCGTGGCTCTTCGTCCTTGCCGGTGCGGGCCGAGATGACCAGCAATTGTTCGTCCAGCCAAAGCGCCTGTGCCGCAAGAAAATCAATACCATGCTTGCTGCTGTTGGCGGCGCTTTTGGAAGGATCGAACTCGAACATTCCTATCTCATAATGGTATAATTATGCAACCATTATTGATCTTGCGTATCCCGTGCCAGCCATTCCTCCAGCCATTTGATCGTATAGGCGCCGTCCTGAAATTCGGGGTCGCGCAACAGGGCCTGGTGCAGGGGGATCGTGGTTTTCATCCCCTCGATCACATATTCCTCCAGCGCCCGTTTCAGCCGCATGATCGCGCCTTCGCGGGTGCGGCCATAGACGATCAGCTTGCCGATCATGCTGTCATAATAAGGCGGCACCCGATAGCCCTGATAAAGCCCGCTATCGACCCGTACATGCATGCCGCCGGGCACGTGATAGCGCGTCACGGTGCCGGGCGAAGGCGCGAAGGTCTGCGGGTCTTCGGCATTGATGCGGCATTCGATGGCATGGCCGGAAAACACCAGATCCTCCTGCGCGACCGACAGCGGCCGCCCCTCTGCAATGCGGATCTGTTCGCGGACCAGATCGACGCCGGTGATCATCTCCGTCACCGGATGCTCGACCTGGAGCCGGGTGTTCATCTCGATGAAATAGAAGCCGCCGTCTTCGTACAGAAACTCGATCGTGCCTGCCCCGCGATAGCCCATGTCGGCCATCGCCTTGGCGACGATCCCGCCCATCCGGTCGCGCTCCGCCGCGCTGATGACTGGGGAAGGCGCTTCCTCCAGCACTTTCTGGTGCCGCCGCTGGAGCGAACAGTCGCGCTCGCCCAGATGGATTGCGTTGCCCTTGCCGTCGCCGAAAATCTGGAACTCGATATGGCGCGGATTGCCCAGATATTTCTCCAGATAGACGGTCGCGTCGCCGAAGGCCGCCTTGGCCTCGGTCCCGGCCTGTTGCATCTGGGTTTCCAGCTCGTCGGGGGTCTGCACGATCTTCATGCCGCGCCCGCCGCCGCCCGATGCGGCCTTGATGATGACCGGATAGCCGATGGCATCCGCGATTTTCTTGGCCTCCGCCACATCGCTGATTGCGCCGTCGGAACCGGGGACCAGCGGCAGGCCCAGCGCGCCCGCGCTGCGCTTTGCCTCCACCTTGTCGCCCATGGTGCGGATATGCTCGGGCTTCGGACCGATGAAGATGATGCCGTGCGCTTCGACGATTTCGGCGAACTGCGCATTTTCCGACAGGAAACCATAGCCGGGATGGATGGCGTCCGCGCCCGATATTTCGGCCGCGGAAATGATGTTGGGGATGTTGAGATAGCTGTCGCGCGCGGCGGGCGGACCAATGCAGATCGCTTCGTCGGCCAGACGCACATGCATGGCGTCGGCATCGGCGGTGGAATGGACCGCTACGGTCTTGATGCCCATTTCGTGTGCCGCGCGATGGATGCGCAGCGCAATCTCCCCGCGGTTGGCGATCAGGATTTTCTCGATGCTCATGGGCGCGGGACTATTCGACAATGACGAGCGGCTGGTCGAACTCGACCGGCTGGCCGCTCTCGACCAGCACGGCCTTTACCGTGCCGGCGCTGGGGGCGAGGATCGGGTTCATCACTTTCATCGCCTCGACGATCAGCAGCGTGTCGCCCGCCTTCACCTGCGCGCCGACGCTCACGAAATTGGCAGCTTCGGGGTTGGCGGCAAGATAGGCGGTGCCGACCATCGGTGATTTGACGGCATTGGCGGTGCTGGCCGGGGTCACCGGCTCGGGGGCGGGTGTCGCTGCGGCCGGTGCGGCAACGGGCGCTGCTGCCGTGGCGGGCGGCTGCGGCATGTAGACGGGCTGCGACGGCGCGGCGAGCGGCGCGGCTTTGCGCGCCACGCGGATTTTGCGGTCGCCGTCCTCTACTTCGATTTCGGTCAGGTTGGTATCGTCCAGCATCTCGGCCAGCGCGCGGACCAGCGCGACATCGACCTGCATGCCCTGTTCGTTCTTGTCGTTCATGGATGACCCTTCTGGGATGATGCGTCCGTGGCCCTGCGCCTATTGCGGTTCGCCGCGAAGCGCAAGGTTCCCTGCGCCTACAGCTCCAGCGCGGCTTCCAGCGCAAGGCTGTAAGAGAGGGCGCCAAAGCCCGCGATCGTGCCTTTCGCCGCCATGCCGACATAGCTTTTGTGGCGGAAAGGCTCGCGCTTGTGCGGATTGGAAAGATGCACCTCGATCACCGGCACGGTGATCGCCTTGATCGCGTCGTGCAGCGCCACGGACGTGTGCGTCAGCGCCGCGGCGTTCAGAATGACGGCATGCGCGCCCTGCGCCTGCGCCTCGTGCAGCCAGTCGACCAGATGGCCTTCATGATTGGATTGCAGAAACTCCAGCGCCACATGCGCGCGGTTGGCGGCATCTTCCATCCGCTCGGCGATGTCGTCCAGCGTGTCATAACCGTATATCTCCGGCTCACGCGTGCCCAGCAGGTTAAGATTGGGTCCGTTCAGCACGAAGATTTTGCGCGGTTCGGTCATGCGGCCCTGTTCCTCGACAATTGCACCTTGGCGGTTGCGGCGGGCGGGCGCGCGCCCCTATATGCGTCGCACGCGCGCTTCCCCGTGCAAACGGTGTAGCGCCTCGTGTCCCGTCAAGTCGAGACACGTTTTGCCATGCTTTATGCGAGGACCGGCTTTTGAGCGTCGACGGCACCATATCGATCCATGTGAACGGCGAGCATCGCCGCATCCGGCAGGGCCTGAGTCTCGCCGACCTTGCCAATGAGCTTGGCCTCGCGCCCGAAAAGGTGGCGGTGGAGCGCAATCTGGAAGTCGTGCCCCGCTCGACGCTGGCGCAGGTTCTGGTCGAGGATGGCGACGAGCTGGAAATCGTCCATTTCGTAGGCGGCGGCGATCATGCGCCGCTTGGCGACGACAGCTGGACCGTTGCCGGGCGGACTTTCCGCTCGCGGCTGATCGTCGGCACCGGCAAGTACAAGGATTTCGCGCAGAACGCGGCCGCGCTGGAAGCGTCCGGCGCGGAAATCGTGACGGTCGCCGTGCGCCGCGTCAACGTGTCCGATCCCAAGGCGCCCATGCTGACCGACTTCATCGATCCGAAGAAAGTCACTTATCTTCCCAACACCGCAGGCTGCTTCACCGGTGAGGAAGCGATCCGTACCCTGCGGCTCGCGCGTGAGGCGGGAGGCTGGGATCTCGTGAAGCTGGAGGTGCTGGGCGAGGCGCGGACGCTCTATCCCGATATGGTGGAGACGCTGCGCGCCACGGAAATCCTCGCCAAGGAAGGTTTTCTGCCGATGGTCTACTGCGTCGATGATCCGATCGCGGCGAAGCGGCTGGAGGATGCGGGCGCCGTCGCCATCATGCCGCTGGGCGCGCCGATCGGGTCGGGTCTCGGCATCCAGAACCGCGTCACCATTCGCCTGATCGTCGAAGGCACCAGCCTGCCGGTGCTGGTCGATGCTGGGGTGGGCACCGCGTCCGAAGCGGCGCAGGCGATGGAACTGGGCTGCACCGGCGTCCTGATGAACACCGCCATCGCCGAAGCGAAGAACCCCGTGCTGATGGCCGCTGCGATGAAGGCGGGGGTGGAGGCTGGCCGCATGGCCTATCTCGCCGGGCGCATGGGCCGCCGCATGTACGCCGACCCCTCCAGCCCGCTGGCCGGGATGATCTGAAGATCCGGGTTATGCGCTCGCTGGCGAGCGCGCGCACCAAAGGTCCGTCAGCGTGCATGACCTGAGCAAGACTAAATCCTCTCCAGTGGGAAAGGATAGTGGAGGTTAGCCGCAGGCTTACCGGAACTTGGAGAGGGGTTCCGCGCCAACGGCGTGTCCCATCCCCTCTCCAACTGCGGCTAGGGCCATCCGGCCCAAGCCTCCGTATCCTCTCCCACTGGAGAGGTTTGAAGTTAGAACCCCACCCGCGCCGTTACACGAATATCCCGCCCTGCCAGCGGCGCGAAATCCTTCAGGAAGCTGGCGTGGCGGCGCGCGGTCACGTCGAAGATGTTGTTGGCGGACAGGAGCAAGCTCGTCTGGCTGTTGCCCGGAATCGGCTTGAACGCGACGGAAGCGTTCACCAGCGTGAACCCGCCCGTCTCCGTTTCAAACGTCGTCACCCGGTCCTGCTTGAAACTATGCTCGATTTCCGCGCGCGCCGTCACCCGGTCGCTTGCCGCTTCCAGCCCGCCGAGCAGCCGCAGCGGCGGAATGCGCGGGGCGGGGCCGGTGCCCGTGATCGTGGCGCGGACATAATCGGCGCTGGCGTCGGCGTTGATCGCATAGCTGCCGACCTGCGCCAGCGTCGCCTTGCCTTCGATTTCAAAGCCGTAATAACGCGCCTTGGCCTGGTTGAACTGGAAACAGGGAAACTCCAGATCCTCGCCGCCATTGACCGCCTGGCAGACGGCATCGTCCACCACGCTTTCGTAAATGAAATTGTCGAACCAGTTGTGATAGGCCGACACGGCAACGCTATATCCGGGGCCGCCCCCGCGCAGCGTGCCTTCCAGGCCCCAGCTCTTTTCCTTCGCGAACGCGGGGTTGCCCAGCTCGAACGCCTGCGTACCGGCATGGTTGCCGCGCGCGAACAGCTCTTCGGCGGATGGCGCGCGCTCGGTGCGTGACAGGTTGAGGCCCAGCCGCCAGCCCGGCGTCAGCTCATAGCTCGCACCAAGAGAGCCGGACAAGGCATTGAAAGTGCGTCGTGCCGCATCATTGCCCAGATCGTCGTCCGCCACCGCTTTCAGGATCGAGCGTTCGTAGCGCGCACCGCCTTCCAGCCGCAACGTGCCCAGATCAAGCGATTGCAGCGTAAACAGCCCGAACTGCTGGGTTTCATTCTTGGGCAGAAACTTCTCTTCGCCGACCACGAAGAAATCGCGCACGAACAGTTGCGCCCCGAAGGCGCCGTCCCATCCGCCGCGCTTGGCTTGCACGAACTCCAGCCGGGATTCGATCGACTGATTGTAGAATGTCGTGCCGACTTCGCCGGTGTCTTCCAGCTCCTGATGCTGATAATCGGCAAAGCCCGCGCGCAGCCGGATCGAATCGAGGAACGCGCCATTGGCGGCGATTTCCGCGCGCATGTCGGCGCGGGTCTGCTTGATGTGCAGCCGCACTTCCTCCGCTTCCTCGCCCGCTTCCAGCGCATAGCGCACCGGCACGCCGTACAGATTGTCGAGGCGGCTGACCGAAAAGCCCAGCGATCCGCCTTCGTCGATATAGGCAAGGCCGCCGGCCACTTCCCAGTTGCGCCCGGCGCTGTTGGGCAGCTTGCCGCGCAGGTCGGCCAGTTCCGCGATCTCCGCGTCACCGCTCGCGGCCGCCTCCGCGCGCTGCGCCGGGGCGAGGATATAGCCGCCGGTGTCGAGATTGCCGGTCTTGTTGTAGGTGCCGTCGAAATGGACGACGAAATTGTTGCCCAGCGGCGCTTCCAGTTCCAGCGCGCCGCTGCGTTCATTGGCGGCGCTGCCATAGGTGCCGATGGCGTCGACATGGATCGCCTCGTCGGGGATCCGGCGCGGAATGCGGCTGTCGATTACGTTGACGACCCCGCCGATCGCGGACGAGCCGTAGAGCAGGGCGGAGGGGCCGCGCAGCACTTCGATCCGCTCGGCCGTCAGCGGGTTGATCGCCACGGCATGATCGACCGAAGTGTTCGACACGTCGAAGCTGCCGATACCGTCGGTCAGGATGCGTACACGCTCCCCCTGAAAGCCGCGCAGCACGGGGCGCGAGGCATTGGGACCGAAGGACGTTGCTGAGACACCCGGCTGCCGGGCCAGCGTTTCGCCGATCGTGGGGCGCAGCGACCGGGTCAGCTCATCGCCCGTCACCACCGACGTGCCGGACAAAATGTCGCCCTGCCGCCGGGGGATGATGGCGGTGACGACGATGTCGGCCGGGCGCGGGTCGTGATAGCCGTCGGCGGGCGCGGCCTGCGCCTGGGCCATGGCCGGGCTGGCCGATAGGGCAAGCGTGGCGGAACCGGCGAGCAGCAGTGATCGGATCATGGGCGGGCAATCTCATGTTGAATGGACAAGAACGCACCGCCGCTAGCGCAAAATGATACAACATATCAATACAGAATGATATAACATGGTGCGGTGCGGCACTTTCGCTCAACGCATGAGCGCGCAAAACCCTCTAACTGTCGCTATCTGAACAGATATTCAGACAAGACCGCCGGCATCGAATCATCATCGGCACCGGAACGGACGGCCTGCCGCACGTCGATCGGCGGCAGGGGAAAGGCGATCGGCAGGCGACGGATGCCGTTCATCCGCGCAAAGTCGCGGGCCAGCGGACCGAAGGCCGCGAAATAGCCTGCCCCGTCGCGCACCGCCATCATGATGTCATAGAGATTGTCGGTTTCCAGCACCGGCTCGGCGCGCGCGACCCCCGCGGCGTCGAGCGCGGCGTCGATCAGCGGGCGCAGGCTGTTGCCCGGCGGCAGCATCACCGGCGCGATCCGCGCCAGATCGGCATGGCCCACGCTATCCTGCGCCGCCAGCGGATGCGCGCCGCCGATATAGAGCGTCATCTGCTCACTCCAGGCATAGCGTGACGGCCAGCCGTCCGGTTCGCCCAGCGCATAGAAATAGGCGATGTCGATGCGCCCGCGCGCCAGCGCCGGGATCGCCTGCGCGGCGCTATGGATGTCGAGGTCGAGCGTGATCGCCACATCCTGTGCGTTGGTATCCTCGAACGCGGTGAGCGCATCCTGAAAATGGCTGAATATCGCGGGATGCGCGGCGATCGTGATCGTCTCGCGCGGGGATGCGCGACGCAGCGGCGTCATCCGGGTGGCCTCGGGCTGCGGCATCCGCAACGGCAGGGGGGCATGCAGGGGCGAAGGCGCGGAGGCGGGCGTCGGCGGTGCCGCGACCGGCGTCGAGCCGTCCTGCCAGTCGTCGGGCGCAATTTCGGAGAGATGCTGCATCGCTTCCACGGTCTTGCGGCCCGCATCGGTCAATATCGCCACGCCGCCCTTGCGATCGAACAGCCGGTGGCCCAGCCGCGTTTCCAGCGCATCGATCTCCGCCTCGACTTCGCCGGGTGTCAGGCCCAGATCGCGGGCGCAGACGGCGACTGCGCCGGACGCGATCATCTGCGCGAATATGTCGAGCTGGCGCAGGGTCGGCGTTATCATCGTGCGATGATAGGGGAAAAGCGGTTGGGGGTTAAGCCTCTTGTCCGCCGCGGCGCGGGAAGGGCGACTCGGCGCTTTGCGGGAACGTCATACCGGCGTCTCCAGTGCCCAAACCGCCCCTCCATTTCGCCATTTCCCGCGATAAATTGCACGAAATGCAGCATTTTGGCCGTTCTGGTGCTGGACCTGCCATTTTCCCGAGGCTATGTCCGGCGTTCCATTATTTCAGGAAAGAGCAAACATCATGAACAACAGCGATCTTGCCGATACCATTGCTGCCGCGCACGCCATCAGCAAGACCGACGCCCGCAAGCTGGTCGATGGCGTATTCGCCGCGATCGCCGATGCGGCCGCGAAGGGTGAAGAAGTGTCGCTCAACGGCTTCGGCAAGTTCAAGGTGAAGGATACGCCTGCCCGTGAAGGCCGCAACCCGGCCACCGGCGCGACGATCCAGATCGCGGCATCCAAGAAGCTGTCTTTCGCGCCTGCCAAGGCCGTCAAGGACAAGCTGAACGGCTGATCCGCCGATCGCCTGATCCCCAGGATCAACGTACAAAAAAGGGCGCTTCCCGATGCGGAAGCGCCCTTTTTCTGTTGCGGATTTTGTTGGGCGGGGGTTCAGCCTGCCCGCATCCTATCAACCAGCGCCGCGATTTCCGCCGGTTCCAATATCCAGGTCCGCGTCTTGCGGCCTTCGCGCGCCACCGGCCGGGTCAGCAGGATGCGCGCCTCTGCCTGATGCACGGGCTTGAGCGCCGCGAAATGCTGGACGCACAGGCCGAGGGTCGCGATCAGCGGCGCCTTGCCGTCGAGGTCGATGAGCGTGGCGGGCTGGTCCCAGGGCGTGTCGGTCATGGGGGAAGTCCTTTGGTCGCGGCGTCGGGCTGGCGATAGGCCGATCGTACACGTCGATCAATGGCGCGTCACAGCGGGCAGACAGGGTGAACCGGGCACAAAGTACAAATCCCGGTTTGATCGCCGGGCACTTTGGGCTATCTGCTGGCGATATGCATATATTGTCTGTTTCACTGCGTCTTACGGGATCGCTGCTTGCCCTTGCGTCGCTGGCCGCACCGGCCATCGCGCGCGCCCAGGGCGCGCCGCAGCCGCTGGTGCCGCCCGTCTTTTCCCAGCCCCCAGCGTCGGCCACAACGCCCGCCGCAGCGCCTTCTGCGCCGCCGCCTGTCGTGCCCACAGCGCCGCTGCCGCCGGTGCCCTTGCCCAAACTCTCGGCGGCGCAGACCGATTTTCTCAGAAGCTGGCTGGCAGGCGGCAGGGAACAGGGATTGACGGCCAGGCGGGCATCGGGTCCGGCCCTCAGCGGCGATGCGCTGGCCCGGGCGGCGCTCGACCGCGCGTCGGCGCTCTACCGTGGTCGGGTCGATACCGCCGACTTTCTGGAAGTATGGGCGCTGCGCCCCGCCCAATATGATCCGCTGCCCGGCTTCGTCGCGGCAGTGCAGGGCGATCGCCTTCCGCAATGGACGGCGAGCCTGACGCCGCGCTACGCCGGTTATGAAGGGCTGCGCGCCGGCCTTGCGACTTATGAGGGCATACGTGATTCGGGCGGCTGGCCGATGCTCGACGCGAAGTCGACGCCCGCCGCCATCCGCGCGCGCCTCGCGATCGAGGACAAGACCGGCACGGCGGGCGAACCGCTCACTGCCGCGCTTCAGCGCGCCCAGCGCCGCTATGGCCTCAATCCCACCGGCCTGCTCGATGCGCGTACGATCGCGGCGCTCAACGTGCCCGTTGATGATCGCATCGCTGCCATCATGGCCAATATGGAGCGGTGGCGCTGGCTGCCGCGCAGCCTGCCGGTCAACCGGGTGCAGGTGAACATCGCCGCAGCCGTCCTCACCGTGTTCGAAGGCGACGCGCCCGTCACGTCGATGCGCGCCGTCACGGGCAGCCCGGGCAACGAAACGCCGATGCTCGTGTCGAACATCCATTCGATCGTCGTCAATCCGCCGTGGAACGTCCCGGCCTCCATCGCCAAGCGCGAATTATGGCCGAAGGGGCGCGCCACCCTGATCCGCCAGGGATACAGGATCGTCGGCACGCCCGAAACCGGCGAACGTATCGTCCAGCCCGCCGGGCCGAACAGCGCGCTCGGGCGGCTGAAGTTCGATTTCGACAATCCCTTCGCCGTCTACCTTCACGACACGCCCGCGCGCGCGAAGTTTGCAAGCTACGACCGTCTGGCCAGCCACGGCTGCGTGCGCCTCGAAAAGCCCGTTTCGCTGGCCGAACTGATGGTGCAGGCCGATCCTCTGCTCGCGGGCCAGGTGCAGGCGCTGATCGACAAGGGGAAGACCCAGCGCGTCCAGCTCCCGCAGCAGGTCGCGGTCTATCTGCTCTACTGGACGGCCTTTGCCAGCGCCAACGGCACCATGAACTTCCGCGCGGACCCCTATAACTGGGATCGCCTGCTCGCTGAAAAGATCGAAGCCTCCAGCCGCCGCGCGGCTACCATTGCCTTAGCCTCCGGGAATTGACCGTCATGCGTATCACAGCCATCCTCACCCTTGCCGCCGCACTCGCGCTCTCCGCCTGCGGATCGCGGCCCGACGATGCGGAACCGGCCGCCAACAACATGATCGAAGTGCCCGAGGAGATGATCCCGGCGAACGACACACCGCCCGAAGTCGAGGTGCCCAACAACAGCGCGCCCGCCGCGCCGCCGCCCGCCGTTTCGGAAGAACAGCAGACGCTCGACGATGCCGACGCCACCGGCCTTACCGCGCGCCTGCCAGAGGACGATAGCGCCATGCCGACCAATCAGGCGCGACCGGCCGATTGACGGGGTTATTGGCGCGTTAAGACAGGGATACTATGTTGAAGGCATGAACCGGCGCGCATTTACCAGACTGGCCCTTTCGGGCGCGGGCCTAGCGGCACTTTCGCCGTCCATGGCGGCCGCCGCGCTCGCCGATGTGACGGACGGCACGCCGCAGGTGCCGTTGCCCCGGCCCGTTCCGCTCGTGCCCGGCACCGGCATCAATCTGGAATTGCTCGATCGCGCGCGTGCCGCGCTCGACCGCCATGGTCCCGCCTTCGCCCTGCGCGATCGCGTCGCGCTTGCCGACTTCGCGATGGCGTCGAAGGCTATGCGCTTCCACATCGTCGATCTGATCGACGGGCGCACCAGCTCCTATCTGGTATCGCACGGGCGCGGTTCCGATCCCGACCATAGCGGCTGGCTTCAGCATTTCTCCAACGTACCCGATTCGCTCGCGACCTCCGCGGGTGCCTACAAGACCGGCCAGATTTACGATGGCGTCCACGGCGCGGCGATGCGCCTCATCGGTCTCGATCCCATGAACAGTAATGCCGAAGCGCGCGCGATCGTCATCCATGGCGCGGCCTATGCGACAGAGGATCACATTGCCCGCTGGGGGAAGCTGGGCCGCAGCGAAGGCTGCCTCGCCGTCGCCCCGCATATCCTGCCGCAGGTGCTCGGCATGCTCGGCCCCGGCCGCCTCGTCTACGCCGACAAGATCACGGCGGCTTGAGAGAACCTTGCGCCCGCACTCGGAGTCTTGATTTCGTATCGCAGATCAATCGCATAGGAAGCGCAAAGCGCCATTTTCGTCGTCCTGAACTTGCCTGGCAGTTATACTTTTCCAGCAAGCAAGTTACCGTTCCCCCGCGAAAGCGGGGGTCCAGGGCCGCACGGTACAGCATTGGGCACCCTGGACCCCTGCTTTCGCAGGGGAACAAGAGCCACATGTTCAAAGCAGCGATCGCCTGGAACGATAGCCGTCCGTCAGGCACTATCCATACCGATCATCGCTTCGATTGAGTTTTTCCGCCTCGCACTCTAATCCGCCGCGCATGGCAAGCCTCGCGATTCCCCTGACGGCAATGCCGTGGCGCACCGAAGCGCGCGCGCTGATTGCGCTGGCATTGCCGATGATCGTGGGCAACATCGCCTGGTCGGGCATCGCTGCGACCGATCTGCTGCTGCTCGGGCGTCTGGGGCCGGATGCGGTGGCGGCGGGCGCGCTGGGGATCAATCTCTACACCGCCTGCCTCGTCTTCGGCATGGGGCTGACGACGGCCGCCTCGCCGCTCATCGCTGCGGAGCGGGGCAGGCGGCGGCATGCCGTGCGGGAGATTCGCCGTACCGTGCGGCAGACCCTGTGGGCGGCCGCGCTGCTCTGCCTGCCGTGCTGGCTGCTGCTGTGGCATGGTGAAGGCGTGCTGGTCGCCATGGGGCAGGACCGCGCGCTTTCCGCCGATGCGGGGCAGTTGATGCGCGGCTTGCAATGGGCGCTGCTGCCCTATCTCGGTTTTCTGACGTTGCGCAATTATATTTCCGCGCTCGAACGACCGGTCTGGGGTGTGGTCGTCGTCGTGCTGGCGATCCCGTTCAACCTGCTGGTCGGCTGGGCGCTGATATTCGGGCATCTGGGCATGCCCCCGCTCGGCATGTTCGGTGCCGGGCTGGGGGCCAGCCTTACGGCGCTGTTCATGCTGTGCGGCCTGATCGCCGTGATCCTGATTGATCGTGGCTTTGCGCGCTATCGTCTGTTCGGCCGTTTCTGGGTCGCCGACTGGCCGCGTTTTGCCGCCGTGTGGAAAATCGGCCTGCCGATCGCCATCATGCTGGGCCTGGAGGTCACGGTGTTCAACGCCGCCGTGTTCCTGATGGGGCTCATCGGCCGCGCGCCGCTGGCCGCCCATGCCATTGCGATCCAGATCATTTCGCTCGGCTTCATGGTGCCGCTCGGCATCGGTCAGGCGGCGACGGTCCGCGTGGGGCTGGCTTATGGCCGCGGCGATCCGGCGGCGATCGGGCGTGCGGGCTGGCTGGCGATCGGTATCGGCGTCGGCTTCGCGCTGCTGGCCGCAGCCGTGCTGATCCTGATGCCCGGCGCGCTGATCGCCATCTTCATCGATATCGCCAGCCCGGCCAATGCGCCGGTGGTGGCGCTCGCGCAGGCGTTCCTCGCCGTCGCCGCGCTGTTCCAGATCGTCGATTGCACCCAAGCGGTGTGCGCGGGCGTGCTGCGCGGGCTTCAGGATACGCGTGTACCGATGGTCGTCGCGGCCGGCGGTTACTGGATCATCGGTATCGGCGTGGGCGCGCTGCTCGCCTTCTACACCGGCCTCGGCGGAGTCGGCCTGTGGTGGGGTTTGGCGAGCGGCCTGGGGTTCGTGGCGGCGGTGCTGACCTGGCGCTGGCATCTGCGCGATCGCCTCGGCCTCACGCCCGGCCTGGCAGTGCCCGTGACGAAGGCCCCGGCCCACGCCTGATTCCCGCAAAAACGGGCAAAAACATATGCAATGCATATGCGCCGTCGCGGCCGTGCGTCTCGAAAGCCTATGCCCCCGCCCGTAGATTCGATGCCGTGACAACGCCTTTATGGAAAGGGTGCATGGCGGTGATGACGATCCTGGGTCCTGTAAGACCGACAACCGGTCTCCTGCTCCGGCTGACGGGTGGGGCTTTGCTGGGACTGGCATGGCTCTGCGCCGACTGGCTCGCGCGCATCATGCCGCCGGGCATCGCCGAACCGGTGCCGACCTTCGCGTTGATCCTCGCGCTGCTGATGTTCGTCGCCGCTACCGGCGGCACCAGCCTGCTGCTGCTCGGCGGGCATATTCTCGATCCGGTGCGCGTATCGACGCGCTGGGCACGGTCTGCGGACTAACCCAAGGGCGGTCCCGGCGGCATCGGGAAGCGGGATCGCGGCGCGCCGCCCCACGGCGATGTCGCGCTCTTGGGCGCATGCGCCACCGGATCCTCCAGATAGCGGGCAATGTCCCGCGCGCTCTGCCGGTAATGCGCAGCGGTCAGCGGATCGCCATCCTTGCGGCTTTTCAGGCTCTCCGCCAGCGCCGCCAGCCGGTCGAGCGCATAGGCGCGCGCTTCAGGCGCCGTTTCGCCGCTGGCACCCAGGATCATCATCGCTTCCAGCGCCACCCGCTGGCTGACCCGGCGCAGCGCCTTGTCCGCTACGCTGCTGTCGCTGGCGTTCCACGTTTTCGCCATCACCGCATCGACCATTTCGGGCAAGGTGACGGCATCGCTCTGCCGTGTGGCCAGCGCCACCATCCGTGCCGCGCGGTCCGGCGCGAACAGCGGTTCGAGCACCTGCGCCGCCAATATCCGCGCCGCGCGCAAGGGATCGAACACCGGATCGGTCGACAGATCCTCCAGATTATTGCCGGGGTCGGGGGTCAACTGCGCCTGAAGGCTCTCGGGGATCGCCATCGCCTTCGGGTCGATCGCATCGAGCAGCAGGCCCAGCACCTCGCGCTGCATCGCGCCGGGGATGAAGGCGGTGGCGGGCATCGCCTCGCCTTTCACGGTGATGTTGGTATATTGCCCGCCGATATATTTCGTGCCCGATTCAATGGCATAGCGGTGATGCAGATAGGCCATCCAAAGCCGTGCGTTCCGCAGCGATCCCACCGGCTCGCCGGGCAGCAGCATGTCCGGCCCGTAATTGGCGAGCATGATTGCCCGCGCGGCATAGGCTTCCTTCAGATTTTCGGTCGGCGTCGCGCGATCGTCATACCAGGTCCAGCGCGGGTCGGTCTGCGGCACGTAGAGAATGCCCGCCGCGCGCATCTCGGCAATGATCGCTTCCAGCCCGGCCTTTTCCTGTCCCGGCGGAAACACGGTGGAGCCATAGCGGGCCATGAACACGTCATAGGCGCCGATCGCAGGCATGAAGGATTGCGACAGGTCGAGCTTCCCGTCCTTCACCGCCACGCGCGGCGTGGGATATTCCATCACGGACGCGCGATCGTTCAGGCTGGACGCGAAATTATGGCCAAAGCCCAGCGCATGGCCCAGTTCATGCGCGGTCAGCAGCGCCTGCCGCAGCAGGATCATGTCGCGCTGCCCCGCGGGCATGTCGGCCATCGCGCCTGCCGTCAGCAGGCTGGGGTCGGCGACCGTCACGCCGCTGCCGTCGCCCGGCAGGCCGCCGGCATAGGCGTCCCAGTAATTGCCGATGGTGCGGATGCGGTGCGTGTCCATCCGCGTCTTGGACCCCAATATTTCGCCGGTCCGGGGGTCGCGATAGGTGCCGCCGCTCGAAAAGCCGCGCTCGTCGCGGTTGATCCACAGGACATAGGCATAGCGGATGTCCATCGGGTCCATGTCGGCGGGCGCGTCCACCGCGCGGATCGCATCCTTGAATCCCGCCGCCTCATAGGCCTTGTTCCACCATAATGTGCCTTCCTTCATCGCGGTGCGGATCGGTTCTGGAATGGCGGGGTCGAAATAGAAGACGATCGGCTTGACCGGCTCGCTCATCGCCGCCGAAGGGTCTTTCTTCTCCAGCCGCCAGCGCGTCACCCATTCGGTTTCCGGGCCCTGATTGACCGGCTTGGAAAAGTCGTGGAATTGCAGCGTGGACACACCGATGCGCGGATCGCCCACGCGCGGCACATAGCCGGTCGGCGCTTTCAGGAAGCTGTGGTGGATGCGCAGCGTCATCGACTTGGCGTCGGGCGTCACATTGCGGACGAGCGCGCCGGGCGCATCCCCGGCGAATGTCGCCACCGTCTCGATCTCGGTATTCTCGGGAAAGGCTTTCATCCGTGCGGGGTAAAAGCTGCTGCGCTTTTCATCGAAGCGGAAATTGCCCTGATTGGTGCGTTTCAGCCCAGCTTCGATATTCGCCGCGTCGCGCATGAAGAGGGACGTGGCGTCCACCGTCACCCGGCCGCCGCTTTCGGTCTCGATCGGCAGCGCCGCCAGCACCGATGTCGGGAAACTGTCGGCCACCCCCTGCCGGTGCGCCGCGTCCCCTTCGAGTGACCGGTAGTCCATGTTCTGCTGCACGACGAGCACCTTGCCGCCGACGCGTTTGAAATGGATGACCGCGCTCACCATGATGCCGCGGTCGAACGGCAGCTCGACCGATCCGCCGCCGCTCGCCGCCGACACATAATAAAGCACGTCGCTGTCGAACAGGGGAATGTCCATCAGCAACCGGCCCTTGGCGGCATCGAAGGTGAAGGGGATGAAGCCGTCCATTTTCGCCGCGTTGGTCGCGACCGCCGGGGCCGCCACCGCCACGGATATCGGAAGCGCGCCCATCGCCAGCGCCATCACCGCCACACCTGCCGCTATCCGTGCCTTCTGCCGCATGCCCGCCTCCTGTCCCGTCGCCCAGCCTGTTGCCCCTTTGAAACGCATGAAAAATCACAATCCGCCATGGACTTGGGCGGGCGATCTGCGGCAGGAGGCGGGGGAACGAAGCGCCGCGCCGGTCGTTACGCATCGGATTCGAACTTTTCCGTTTTCGATTGGCGCACGGTTTGTCCGGCGCAAGGGGGGCAGGGGCCACAATGGCTGACGACGCATCATTGTCCGGCTCTGCCCCTCCCAGCTCTGGCGCGCGCCGCTCCGCATTGCTCACAGCGGGCGAAAGCTGCTGGCGCATCGCCCATGCCGACCGCTTTTCCCTGATCGTCGACGCCGACGATTATTTCGCCGCCGCGCGCCAGGCGATGTTGAACGCGAAGCGGCGCATCATGCTGATCGGCTGGGATTTCGATGCCCGCATCGCGCTGTGCCATCCCGGTGCCAGCGACGAAGGCCCGGCCCGGCTCGACGATTTCATGCTTTGGCTGGTGGATCGCAACCCGGACCTTGAAATCTGCCTGCTGCGCTGGGATGTCGGCATGGTGAAGGCGCTGTTCCGGGGGAACACGCTGTTCACCCTGCTGCGGTGGAAAGCGCATCCGCGCATCACCGCGCGCATCGACAGCGTCCATCCCTTCGCCGCTTCGCATCATCAGAAGATCGTGGCGATCGACGATTGCCTCGCTTTTTGCGGCGGTATCGACATGACGAGCGAACGCTGGGACACGCGCGATCATCTGGACGACAATCCTGACCGCGTATTGCCCGGCGGCACCACGCCCTACAAGCCGTGGCACGATGCCACCAGCCTGTTCGACGGGGATGCCGCCGCCGCCATTGGCGAACTCGCGCGGGACCGCTGGCAGGCGGCGTGCGGACAGGTGCTGACGCCCGTCGCCGACATGAAGCCGCAATGGCCCGAGGCGCTGGAGCCGGACCTGCGCGGCGTCGATCTCGCCATTGCGCGCACCTACCCCGAAATGCCCGATCGCCCCGCGGTGCTGGAGATCGAGACGCTGTACGAACGGCTGATCGCGGGCGCAAAGACGTTGATCTACGCCGAAAGCCAGTATTTCGCCTCGCGCCGCATCGCCATTGCCATCGGTAAGCGGCTTCAGGAACCGGACGGGCCGGAAATCGTCGTCATCAATCCGCACACCGCCGATGGCTGGCTGGAGCCGATTGCGATGGACACCGCCCGCGCTCAGTTGGTGGCCGCGTTGCGCAAGGTCGATACGCACAATCGCCTGCGCATCTATCATCCGCAGACGGCGGGGGGCAATCCGATCTACGTCCATGCCAAGGTCACGGTGATCGACGACCATGTGCTGCGCGTCGGTTCGTCCAATTTCAACAACCGCTCGCTGCGGCTGGATACCGAATGCGATGTCGCGCTGGATGTCGCCGACGATCCGGGCCAGCGCGCCACGATCGCCGCGATCCGCGACGACCTTATCGCCGAACATCTGGGCGTCGATCCCGCCAAGGTGACGCAGGGCTATGCGGACAGCGGGTCCATGATCACCACGATCGAGAAGTTGCGCGGGCCGGGCCGCAGCCTCGTGCCCTATGAAATCCCGGACCTGTCGGACATCGAAAAATGGCTCGCCGACAACGAAGTGCTTGACCCCGAAGGACCGGAAGCGATCTTCGAAGGCTTTGCAAAGGAAGGTAAGGTAAAGCGCGGCCTGTTCCGCGGCTGGCACAAGATACACAGCTGGCGGACAAAGCGGCGGATGCGGCGGGCTTCATAGGCGCTTTGCGAAGCTCGTGATGCTGAACTTGTTTCAGCATCCATTAGCTCTAATCTCGCGTAGGCGCGCGCCATGCGCGCCAATGGATCCTGACTTTCGTCAGGATGACGACGACAAAACCGTTCGCCCTGAGCGAAGTCGAAGGGCCAGCCTGAGCACGGCGAAGGCACAGCGCGGCGCTCCGTGGAAGGCTTTGACAGGCCCGGTGCCACCGGAATGGACTAAATCCCCGCCACCCCCTCACGCTGCGGCGCAACATGTGCTATCGGCCCGCCGATGTTGAATGTGAATGCCCTTACCGTGCGGCTTGGCGGCCGCGTCATCCTGGACAAGGCGAGCGCGATGATCCCCGCGCGCAGCCGCGTCGGCCTCATCGGTCGCAACGGCGCGGGCAAGTCCACGCTCATGAAAGCGATGATCGGCCAGATCGACCCGGACGAAGGCGAGATCGATCGCCCGCGCGGCACCCGCCTCGGCTATCTGCGGCAGGATGCGCCCAGCGGCCAGGAATCCCCGTTCGAAACTGTGCTCGCTGCCGATGTCGAGCGCAGCGCGCTGATGCTGGAGAGCGAGACCTGCGAAGACCCCGACCGGCTTGGCGAACTGTATGACCGGCTGATGGCGATCGACGCCTATACCGCCCCGGCCCGCGCCGCGCGCATCCTCGTCGGCCTCGGCTTTGATGAGGAGATGCAGGCGCGCCCGCTCGACAGCTTCTCGGGCGGATGGAAGATGCGCGTCGCGCTCGCCGCGCTGCTTTTTTCGCAGCCCGATCTGCTGCTGCTCGACGAACCCTCGAACCATCTCGATCTCGAAGCGACGATGTGGCTGGAAAACTTCCTCAAAAGCTACGCCGCCACCATCGTCATCATCAGTCATGAGCGTGACCTGCTCAACAATGTCGTCGATCATATCCTGCATCTGGAAGGGGGCAAGATCACGCTCTACCCCGGCGGGTACGACGCGTTCGAGCGGCAGCGGGCCGAACGCCTCGCCCAGTTGCAGGCGGCGAAGGAAAAGCAGGACGCCCAGCGCGCCAAGCTCCAGGATTATGTCGCCCGCAACAGCGCCCGCGCCAGCACCGCGAAACAGGCGCAATCGCGCGCCAAGGCGCTTGCCCGGATGCAGCCGATCGCCGCCGCGATCGAGGATCCCACGCTGTCCTTCGCCTTTCCCAGCCCGCCGCCGCTGCGCCCGCCGCTGGTCACGCTCGACATGGCCTCGGTCGGCTATGACGGCGCGCCGGTGCTCCGCCGCGTCAACCTGCGCATCGACCCTGATGACCGGATCGCGCTGCTCGGCCGCAACGGCAATGGCAAGACGACGCTCGCCCGCCTCATCGCTGCGCAGCTTCCCGCGCTCGAAGGCGGCATGGCCAGCTCCAACAAGATGAAGGTCGGCTATTTCACCCAATATCAGGTGGAGGAACTCGACACCGGCGACACCGCGCTCGAACATATGACGCGCCAGATGAAGGGCGCGACCCCCGGCGCGGTGCGCGCGCAGCTTGGCCGCTTCGGCTTTTCCGGTGACCGCGCGATCCAGAAAGTCGGCAGCCTTTCGGGTGGCGAGCGCGCGCGCCTCGCCCTCGCGCTCATCACGCGCGACGCGCCCAACATGCTCATCCTCGACGAACCGACGAACCATCTGGACGTCGACAGCCGCGAGGCGCTCGTCCAGGCGCTCAACGATTATGAAGGCGCGGTCGTCGTCGTCAGCCATGACCGGCACATGATAGAGCTGGTCGCCGATCGCCTCGTCCTCGTCGATGGCGGCACGGCCAGGGAATATGGCGGCACGCTGGAGGATTATACCGACTTCATCCTCGGCAAGGCCGGGTCCGGTGGCAGCGGCGGGGCCGCAAACGGAGAAGGCGAGAGCGGCGAGAAACTGTCAAAAGCCGACCGCAAGGCCCAGAAACAGGCCGAAGCCGCGCTGCGCGAACAGAGCAAGTCGCTGCGCGAAGCCGTCAGCAAGGCGGAAAAGGCGCTCGCTGCGCTCACCGCGCAACGCAGCCGCATCGAACGCGCCATGTTCGACCCCGCCACCGCCGCCCCGGAAGACGCAAACCTCAGCATGGGCGACCTGATGCGCAAACGCGGCGAGGTGGAAAAGCAGATCGAGGCGGCGGAAGCGGAATGGGTAGCGGCGAGCGAGGCCCTGGAGGCTGTGGGGTAGGGGGAGCCGTTTAGTTGTCGCAAAATGGAAACCGTCATTTGAGCTGTCATGACCTATTGAAGCGTATAACTGCTCAGTATTTGGAGTCTGACCACTTCAATGGTCTGCCAATGTATTCGCTAGCGCAGCGGGAAGCAGACGAGACGCAAGAAACTAAAGTGTCTCAGCTCATTATGCGCATGATGAAGCCTCCGGAGCAGCCGTCCAAAGAGGTAATTGGCGCTGTTCGAGAATTGGTCGAAAGTGGCAAGGTAACCTTGGTGTTTGGAGATGTTCATCCGAACCCTCACATCCGAGCATTTTCGGATGAGTTAAAACACGAGACGCTGACAAGGCTCTCTGGTCCGGATATCAGCTACGCTTGTCTCTACCCAACCGCCCAGCATCTCAGAGGCATAATTAATCCTAGTGATTACGTTGGCCGTCCATATGCTTTAGAGTTGGCACTAGGAGGCGCACAACTCGAGCATCGTGCCTTCCATATGCACGTCCTTGAGCCATACCGGAATGATCCTCGCTTCTCTTATCAGACAAACGACATTTCTGGTCAGATCAGCGTGAAATCCGTAGGCTCGGGACTGAAGGAAAGTGAAGAGGTCTATCTCCGTTTTGGCTTTTGCTATGATGATGATGACAACCGCTATGTTGCGGCATTCCGCTGGGACCTCTTCAAACTCTCGCCTGAAGCCCAGCAAATGTGGCGGATACGCGAGGTGAATGAGATTACTTATTTGCACCCCGATTACTTCCGCAATGCAATCATGGGTGATTTTGCCCGGCATTATTCGATGTACGAGGCGTTTAGACTTGAGCTTAGGACCATCAATCAGATTTCGGCCGCCATTAGTCGTCCAAACCTGTTTCGTCACGACTATGTCGAAAATCGCCCGCGCGGGTTTGAGGCACTGCTTCGACCAACTCTAAAGGAGTTCAACGATTTCATTTGTCTATTGGACAGCATGATGTCTGACAATATCAATCTAAAGTTCTTTCAAAACGACGTGCCCCTAGAGCGGGATGTGGAGCGCAAGGACGGAAAGGTACAGGTGGAGCGTAAAGGTTCGATCCAGGTTCTTCAGGAATGGATCGAGGCGCGTTTTCGTCCAAAGGATAAGGCTTTGATGGAGGAGATGTTCGCAACTTTTCGCAAAATACGAAGCCTGCGTAACAAGCCCTCTCATGCGCCGACCGACGATGAGTTCTCAATTAAAATTGCTGCCGAACAGCGTGAGTTAATGAAAAGCGCATATGGGGCCGTTCGCTCGTTGCGTCTTGTTCTAGCTAATCACCCTGGGGCTGAGGCAGTCGACGTCAACGAACAACTGGCCGATGGTCAGATTTGGACCATATGAGTGGATGATTAAAGGTCACTTGGTTGGCTGTATTTGGAACGAAGCTGGTAAATAATGGACCTTCCGCTAATGACCAATTGCGGTATCAACCATTTCACGCAGGGACCAACCATACACCATTGAAAAAAGCCATATAGGTTATATGTCTTCTTGCTTCCCACTTGCCAACCCGCTAGTGCCCATGCCCGACGAAAATGGAAGTCCTCGCTTTTGCCGCGCTCGATATTTCAATAGTGGCGTCGTTCTGACGTTCCGATTGACGACGCAGGGCATGAAATAATGCAGCTAGGATAACGCCTAAACAGCTATCCGGGCGCGATCTATTTCCAGGGTGACGACCAGGCCGTTTTCGGCCCAGTCATGCCCGATGGCACCGCCAAGCTGGCTCGTCATGCTGCGCTGAACCAATTTGCTGCCAAAGCCGCCGTCTCCCATGGGCTTGGTCACATCCGGTCCGCCATGTTCCGCCCAGGTCACGACAATCTTGTCGCCATCGGTGGTGCTGGAAACGTCCAGCGTTCCTTGCGGCACCGAAAGTGCGCCATATTTCATGGAGTTCGTCGCCAGTTCATGGATAACCAGCGCAAGACTGGTCGAGGCGCTTTCTCCCACGCCCATGCGCTCCACGGCAACGCGTATCCGCCCCTTGAATGCCCCCATGTCATCATAGGGCGCCAGAATGACGGAGATCAGATCGCCCAGCAACGCGGCGTCGCCCTGACCGTTGGGAAGCGGGCGTACCAGATCATGCGCGCGGCCGAGCGCGGATAGCCGCTCCGTCAATTCGCGCGCCATATCCTCCGTGCTTTCTGCCGATCGGGAGGTGATCGCGGTAAGGCCTGATGCAATCGCCAGCAGATTCTTGACCCGGTGGCTCATTTCTCCGGCCAGAAGCTCATGGCCTTCCTGCGCCTGCTTGCGCCCGGTCACATCCAGGAAAATGCCGTACATCGTCCGGCCTACAATGCCGACATCCTCCCCCTGGCCCCGTGCCGCGATCCACCGCACCTCGTCACCGATCAATATGCGAAAATCGGTTTCATATCGCCCCAGGATCGTACGGGTCGCCGTGAATGCCGACCGGACCCGATCGCGATCTGACGGGTGGATGCGCGCCGACAATGTCTCGAACGTCACTTTCTCGCTCAGTCTGACGCCCCACAGCTTGAACCCCACTGCGTCCATCGTGAAGTCGTCGGTATCGACGTTCCACGCCCACAGGGCTATACCGGCGGCCACGATTGCCCGGCGCAAATCGGCATGGTCCCATTCATGCGGCTTGGGCATGTCTTTGGTCATCTGGAGTCCCCCGCTGCGCATCATGCCTTGCGGCAGATCAATGCCCTCTCGGCGCAGCATGTGCGCGAAGTCGGCAATGCGGACAGCGCGCTTTGCCAAGGGTTGAGCAGTCAATCTTTCACAAATGCGCCAACACCGTTTTGGTTCCGCAGGCCGGGCGCTTTCGTATCAGCTCTGCCGAGCGGCCTACGCAGATGACCGGCAGGCTGATGAGACGTCTCACACCCCATCTTGACAAAACAAACCATATAGGTTATACGCTCTCCCACTTTCCAACCCGACACTGGCCATGCTGGGCGAAAGTGGAAGTCCTTGCCTCTGCCATGCGTCATATCCCAATAATGGCGTTGCAACGGGGGCGGGAGCGGTCGGCGCGGAGCCATCCGGGAAAAAGACGGATGTCCGCATAACCGGTCGCCGGTTCAGATTGTGTCTGTAGGGGCGTCGCCTGTCCCCCGGTTCGCCGGGGGCGCCGTACGAGGGGCTTGCAAGACGGGGCTGGGAGAACGGATGGCAAATCCGTTCGTCTGACCGGTCAGCGTGGCATGCCCGGATGTCGGCAGCGGCCAACCATAATTGCCTCCAGTACCCGAAAGGGATTAGCAGACTCGACCGGCGCCACACCATAAAGCCTCGACGCTTTATCGAATGCCGTTACCAAAGTCGTCGAGCCCCGGATGCCCGAGGCAGGACGCGCCGACCGTATTCTTCCTTGCGCGCGCCAGGCCGCACCTCTGTACCCGCCGCATAGCCGCGCCGACCCTGATCCAACAGGCCGCATGCCGCCGGTGCCGCGCTGCCGTTAGGCGTCTCGCGCGCAATATTCGCTTTCCCCGCCGCATCATGCTATCCTTCGTTCAACTCAAGATGGGCATGGGGGCTTCGCTCTGATCTTGCCCGGTCGCTACCAGGTATGGCTTTCGCACCGCGAGTCTCTGGCTTCCGAAGGCTTCGGCCATGGAATTATTTACGCCCATATCGCATGAAACTGCCAACAGCCTTGGCGTCGCCATTGTCCTGTCGTCCGATACGCCGCTGTTGCTGCTCGATGCCGCTCTGGTGGTGCAGGCGGCGAGCGGATCCTTCTGCCGCTGCTTCGGGCTGGATCAGGCAACGGTCGTCGGCAAGAGGCTGCTGGATGCCGGGCAAGGGGAATGGAACCTGCCGCGACTCGAATCGCTGCTGACCGCCACCGTGTCGGGCCATGCGTTCATCGATGGCTATGAACTTGATCTGGTGCGGAAGGGGAAGGACACCGCCCGGCTGGTCATCAATGCACATCGGCTGGATTATGACGCGGGGGACTCCGTCCGCCTGATCGTTGCGGTGCGGGATATCACACAGGCGCGCCACGCCGAGCAGGTGAAAGACGATCTGGTCCGCGAAAAGCATGTGCTGTTGCAGGAACTGCAACATCGCGTCGCCAACAGCCTTCAGATCATCGCCAGCGTGCTGATGCAGGGCGCGCGCAAGGTGCAGTCTGATGAAGCGCGCGCGCATATCAACGATGCGCATCATCGCGTTATGTCGATCGCGACGCTCCAGCGGCAACTGGCCGCCACGCAGACGGGGGACGTCGCCCTGCGGCCCTATTTCACTGATCTTTGCAACAGCATCGGCGCGTCGATGATCGCAGACCCCGATCGGCTGACCTTGACCACGCAGATCGACGACAGCGTCACCAGCGCGGATGTCTCGGTCAGCCTGGGCCTGATCGTGACCGAACTGGTCATCAACGCGCTGAAACATGCCTTTCCGGACTCGGTGCCAAAGGGGGTTATCGCGGTAACCTATGCCTCTACCGGCGAAGGCTGGTCCCTGGGCGTCAGCGACAATGGCGTCGGCATGAAAGCCGGCGGCGCGTAAAGCCCGTTCCCGGCCTTGGCACCGGCATCGTCGATGCGCTGTCAAAGCAGCTCGACGCCAAGGTAACGATTTCGGATGGCAAGCCTGGCACAAAAGTCCGCGTCACGCATAGCTGACGGTCTGGCAATTGCCTGGGGCGTTTGCCTGGGGCGATGGCTTCCGCTGCGTCCCCAATCGGTGCCTTGGCAAATGTGTCACCGTCGCGAAATATATTGGCAATGCGCTGACATCTGGTCAAACAGATAGTGCAACGGGAAGCGGCTCCGGGAGATCATGCGATGCGTGTCATGGTGCTGGTGAAGGCGACGGAAGACAGCGAGCGGGGCCTGCTGCCCACGGCCGAGGCAATGGCCGAGATGGGACGGTTCAACGATGCGCTGAGCGCGGCGGGGATCCTGATCGACGCCGACGGGTTGAAGCCTTCGTCCCACGGCAAGCGGATCGCCTTCGCGGGCACGGACCGGACGGTCATCGACGGACCGTTTCCCGCCACGCGGGAACTGGTGGCCGGCTTCTGGCTCTGGGAAGTCGCGGATATCGCCGAAGCCGTCGCCTGGGTGAAACGCTGTCCCAATCCGATGCCGGGACCCAGCGAGATCGAAATCCGCCCGGTCTATACGATGGCCGATTTCCAGTAATAAGCGATGCGGACGCGACGCGCACCCGATGCGCCGATGCGCGCACTCGCCCGATCGCGGATACCAGCGTCCCGCGCCGGGACGCTTCCCGGCGGCCGCGACCACCTGCGCATGATCGCACGTAGCGCGCCATCGGTTTATCCTGTACCCCAAGGATGTGCGATCGCCGCCCAGGGGACCATAGGCCATGCGCGTCACGATCTTTGCCCCATGCAACGTCCATCTCCTCGAAATCGCGGGATTGCGCGATGCGTTCTTCGAGGCCAACTGCAAGATGGCATCGGGCGACCGCTATCTGGTCAGGCTGGTAACCGAGCGGGGCGAAGCGGAGGTCAGTGCATCGGGCATAACCTATGTGCCCGATGCGGCTATCGGCGACGTCACCGGGCCATGTGATACGCTGATCGTCGCGGGGCCCTATGGCGTGCCGCTACCTCCCAGCGATGGTACCAGACTGTGGCTGCGTGCGCAGGCGGCGCAGGCGCGGCGCTATGGCTCGACCTGTACGGGCGCATTTCTTCTGGCGCACAGCGGCTTGCTGGCGGGGCGTCGCGCGACCACGCACTGGCAATATGCGGACCGGCTGGCCGCCGATTTCCCGGATGTGCTGGTGGAGCCGGACCGCATTTTCGTGCGTGACGGGCCGGTGTTCAGTTCCGCGGGCGTGACGGCGGCCATCGATCTCGCCTTTTCGCTGATCGAGGAAGACCATGGTCGCGCTCTGGCGCTGTGGGCGGCGCGGCGACTGGTCGTCTTCCTCAAGCGTCCCGGCGGTCAATCCCAGTTCAGCTCGGCCTTGACCGCCCAGACGTCCACCGCCAGCCCGATCGACGGGATAAGGCTCCACATCCTGGAAAATCCGTGCGGCGATCTGAGCCTTGATGCGTTGGCGAGAGTGGTGGGGGTCAGTCCGCGCCATCTGTCCCGGCTGTTCCGCGCCGAACTGGGCATGAACCCCGCGCATTATGTTGATCTGACGCGGATCGATATCGCGCGGCGTCTGCTGGAAGACGGCTCTGCACCCATCAAGGCCATTGCTTATGCTGCGGGTTTCGGATCGACGGCAACGCTCAGGCGGGCCTTTCTGCGCAGGCTCGGCGTAACCCCGCTCCAATATCGCCTGCGCTTCCAGACCACCGGGTCGGGATATCCGGTTGCTGACGAAAGCGTCGCCGCTTTGTCCTGAATTGTCGCCTGATCCGCGTTGAATCCTTCGCAATCCGGCGCAATATCGCGCCAGGGGAGCGATGCCATGCGCGTGGACCCCGCCATGCGCAGCGCGGCGGAAACTGAGCGACAGGTGATGGCATCGCCCGGTCAACAGACGGGTTCGCACAATGCATTATGAAACACACGGCGCTGCGGCGATGCCGCCGACCTCTGCGTTCCGGCCGGCCCGGTGGCAGCGCCTTCTGCGGCGATCCCCCGATACGGGGGTGCCACACGATGCATTCTCGCTCGCGCTGGACCATGTCGGCGATGGCATTGTCGTTGCCGACATGCGGTTGCGCGGACATCCGATTGTGCAGGTGAACGCGGCGTTTGAAGCGATCACGGGCTACACGGCCGCCGAGGCGCTGGGCAAGAATTGCCGCTATCTCCAGGGCAGCGACCGGCTACAGCCCGAGATTGCCGAAATGCGCGCCGCCATGGCCGAGGGGCGTTCCTGCGCGGTGACGCTGCGCAATTATCGCCAGGACGGCACGATGTTTCGCAATGCGTTGCGTCTGGAGCCGCTTCGCGACGACGCCGGGCAGGTAACCCATTTTGTCGGCCTGATCCGCGATGTCACGCATGCCGCCGGTATCGATCGGTTGACGGGCCTGCTCGATCGCTATGGCCTGCTGGATCGGCTGACGGCCATGGCGGTTCCGCCGCCTTTTCTTCTCCTTGTCAAGCTGGATATCCATCGGTTCCGCGACGTCAACCAGGGCTTTGGCTACGATGTCGGTGACGCGCTGCTCCAAGCGGCGGCCGCGCGTTTTGCCAGGCTGCCCGCACAGGCTGTCGCCCGCGTTGGCAGTAACACCTTCGTGCTCGCATTCGGCATCGACAACGCCGACGCCGCCGCGCCGCTGGTCGATGATGTCATGGCGCAGATGAAGCCGCGCTTCGTGCTTCCGGGTGCATCGCTCAGCGTTCAGTTCGCCGCGGGATATGCCATTGATGCCGCGGGCGCCGAGCCGCTTCAGCTCGTCCGCCAGGCCGGGGCAGCCATGCAGCGATCGAAGACCACGCCCGCCCATCCGCCCCATGCATTCGCCGTCGCGGACGAGCGCGACGCGCGCAATCGCATCCGGCTGGCGAACGATTTGCAGACCGCGGTTGCGAACGAGGAACTGTTGTTCCACTACCAGCCCCAGGTCGATCTGGGGTCAGGCGAATTGCTGGGCGCGGAGGCGTTGCTGCGTTGGAACCACGGCGCGTTCGGCATGCAACCGCCCGCGCGGTTCATCAGCCTTGCGGAGGAGACCGGCGCGATCATGGACATCGGTGCCTGGGGCCTGCGTGCGCTGGCGTCTTATGCTGCCCGGATCAATCGGGCGCGCCGCACGCCGGTCCGCTTCGCCTTCAACGTGTCGGTCCTTGAGTTCACCCGCCGCGACATGGTTGCCTTTGTGGAACGGGTGCTGGACGAAACGGGCTGCCGTGCCGAATGGCTGACTCTCGAACTCACCGAGGATCTGCTGGTGCCCGATCCGGATAACATCCGCCAGTCGTTCGAGGCGCTTCGTCGGCTGGGGGTTGGGCTTTCGATCGACGACTTCGGCACCGGCTATTCCAACCTGCGCTATCTGGAACGCTTCCCGCTCAGCGAGGTCAAGATAGACCGCAGCTTCGTGCATAATGTGACGCACAGCGCGGCCAAGCGCGTCATCGTGGAGAGCGTTATCAAGCTGGGCGCCGCGCTGGACATCCGCGTCGTGGCCGAAGGGATCGAGACCGAAGCCGAGCGCGCGATCATGCGGGCACTGGGCTGCTCGGTGGGCCAGGGCTATCTGTTTGCCGCGCCGATGGACGAAAGCCGGTTCGAACGCCTGCTCAGGGACGGGCTGGTTCTGGGGGATGGCTGGGATGCACGACGGCTGCTGAAGATGTTCGACGGCGACGGCACCGTCGGCCTCAAATAGCGTCGGCTGGCATCTCGCGGTCCGTCCGCCGGCAACCGGCCGGGCGCGCGCCGAGGGAAACAGCGCCAACGGGGACAGGTCGTGCCCCGTGAGGATCGGCGTTACGACCAAGCCTCGCCGTCTACACTGCCACGGTGCGCCGGGCATGGTTGCCCTACGCCAGGGTCGGCACGCGTCTGCGAGGGGCCTGCTGCAAGGAAGCCGTTGGCACGGAACCATGCAATTTCGTCCCTCAGCGTTTCATCTACCGGGCGGAACGTCAGCCCCAACGCCGCTTCCGACTTGCTGTGGTCAAAGCGCGACCGCTCGCGCTCCTGCATCATGACCTGTACTGTAGCCCAGGAGAGCAACGCGGGTTTGCCGCTGATGCGTGCGATTGTCTCGGCAATGCCTGCAATCACGTAGAGCTGCCAGGCCGGGATGCGGCGCTTCGGCCCAGGCACGCCGGTCAGCGCCTCAAGCCGGTCAAATAGCTCGGCAATCGCCATGTGCCGCCCTGCCGCAAGATAGCGTTCGCCGCGACCGCCTCTCTCCGCCGCGGCAATCTGCGCCAGCGCGACATCGCGGGCGTCCACGAAGGCGAACGTTGCCGGAACGATCCCCGGCAGCTTGCGATTGACAAAGTCCATAACGGTCTGCCCCGCCTGGGTCGGTCCGACATCGCCGGGGCCGTGCATCCAGCCGGGCAGTACAAAGGTGGCGGAAAAGTCGGGATGACGTTCAAGAAAGGCCTGTACTTCGCGATCGGACATGACCTTTGAGCGATAATAGGCATCCTTTTCCGGCAGGGCGCGCAGCATCGTCTCGTTCATGGTCGCCCCGCGTGGCCCATCGAGCACTGCGATCGAGGAGGTATGGATCATCCGGCGAACACCCGCTGCGTGGGCAGCTTGCAGCAGCGCCCGGGTGCCCGAGACATTGATCCGATGCAGCATCGGCCAGTGATCGCCACCCTTGTAGCTGTCGCGGAAATGGGCGGCCGTGTGGAACAGCACGTCACTGCCGACAAGGCTATCGGCAAACCCTGCCACGTCGGTCATGTCGCCCAGCACGATTTCGACATTGGCGATCCCGCCAAGCTGGCGCGAAGCCTTCTCGCGTGAGCGGGCAAGCGCCTTCACCCGCCACCCTTTCTGGCTCAGAAGACGGACGAGATTATTGCCGAGAAGACCGGTCGCGCCGGTGACAAAGGCAGTCTGAGACATGGGAACAACCTCCAATGGATTTTTCACATACTGGTCAGTATATAAAACCGATCTGGTATCCATCAAGATGCCGAATCGTATTTTTATACTAAGGAGTATTTCAGTTGGAGAATCGTCAACGGCTGACGCGTCAGGAAAGCCGGGCGCAAACCCGCGAGCGGCTGATTGAGGCAGCGCGGCACATGTTCGCACAGGACGGCTACGGCGGCGCGAGTGTCGATACGATCGCCGCGGCAGCGGGCTACTCCAAGGGAGCCTTCTATGGAAACTTTGATTCCAAGGAGGCCATTTTCTTGGAGGTGCTGGAACGGCACATGGCCGCAGAGGCCGCGCAGCTTTCCCGGCTTGTCGATGCTGGCCGCACCGTCGGCGATATCCTCGACAGCGTCGATGCATGGCTCGACTCCATGAACGCGGACGCAGACTGGGCCCTGCTGGCGATGGAGCTACAGCTTCAGGCGCGCCGCAGCCCGGGCTTTGCGGTACAACATGACGCGCTCTATGCGCGCCACCGCCAGCGTCTTGGCGGACTGATCACGCGTCTGTTCAGCATGTCGGGCAAGCGGTTGCCGGTCCCCGCCGAGGAGCTGGCCGCCGCAATGATGGCTTTGGCGCACGGCTTGGTCCTGCAACGAACACAGTATGTCGACGGAAGCGACCCCGCAGGACCGCTGATCAAAACGGTATTAAGAAGCCTTCTAGCTGCCGGCAGCCCGTTATGAGCCTTGCATGAAGCCGAAACCCGGTGCAGCGCCAACGCGCATGGCGTGGCGTTAACGGCGACAGGTGGTGCACCCGACGGGATTCGAACCCATGGCCCCCAGATTAGGAATCTGATGCTCTATCCTGCTGAGCTACGGGTGCGCCGCAGATGCGTTTATGCCGGGCGGGGCGCGCGGTCAACGCAGCTTCGCAGGCGGGAACGCTGGTCTGGTCTCAGTTCTGCGCTTCGGGTGGCACGACGGGGAAGGGCAGGGGGGCAACGGGTACGCCTTCCTCGATCAGCGCGCGGGCTTCGTCCGGCGCGACTTCGCCATGGATGCGGGCGGCGTCCTGTTCGCCATAATGGATGGCGCGGGCGGTATCGGCGAAATCGCGGCCTACCCATTGCGAATCCTTCAAGGCATCGCGCTGCGCGGCCGCCAGTCTTTCCATCACTGCCTTCATCTTCGCCATGTCGGGCGCTGCCACCGCCTGGCCGTCCGGCACCATGGCGACGGGGCGCGCGCCGCCAGCCTGCCGGTTGCCCTTGGCCGGAACCGCCGGGGCCATCGGCGCTTTCCTGACATCCGTGTCGCCGCACAGCGGGCAGGCGATCAGGCCGCGCGCCTGCTGGTCGTCATAGTCCGCCGATGATCCGAACCACGCCTCGAACGGATGGCCATGCGCCCCGCAACGCAGATCGAACACGATCATGCCTGCGTCACCTTGGCGGGCACCGGGCGGCGGTTGGCGATGGCGGGGATGCGCGCGCGCACGTCCGCCACCTGTGCCAGGTCGATATCGGCAAAGCCGATGCCCCCGGCCGTGCCCATGTCGAGCAGCACCGTCCCCCAGGGATCGACGACCAGGCTATGGCCATATGTCACGCGACCGTCCTCATGGGCACCCGTCTGCGCCGCGGCGATCACGAACGCCCCCGCCTCGATCGCCCGCGCGCGCAGCAGGACATGCCAGTGCGCCGCGCCGGTCGGCACGGTGAAGGCGGCAGGGATCAGCAGCACGGTTGCCCCGGCATTGGTCAGCGCGCGATACAGGTCGGGAAAGCGCAGGTCGTAACAGACCGAAAGGCCCATGCGCGCCCAGGGCGTATCGACCGTCACCAGCGCCTCGCCCGGCCCGTATACCGCCGACTCGCGCCAGCTTTCACCGGTCGCCAGATCGACGTCGAACAGGTGCATCTTGTCATAGCGCGCCCGGATCGCCCCGCTGTCGTCGATCATAAGCGACCGGTTGCTCCACCGCCCGTCGGCCCGCTCGCCTGCGCAGGCGATGGAGCCAAGATGCACCCACAGCCCCGCTCGTGCCGCCGCCGCGCGCACCTGCGCCAGCACGGCATTGTCCGCCTCGGCGGTCAGCAGCGTGGCGGCGCGCGCCCGGTCCCGGTCGAGATAGGCGGCCATTTCGGGCGTGAACAGCATGTCCGCGCCGCCTGCCTTCGCCTGTGCGATGGCGTCCACCAGGGCGTCGGCATTGGCGACGGGATCGGTGCCGCTCGTCATCTGGAACAGCGCGACGCGCATGGTCATGCCGCCAGCAGCGCGTCCAGCTTGCCCTCGCGGTCGAGGCGCGACAGTTCGTCGCTGCCGCCCACATGCTGTCCGTCGATGAAAATCTGTGGCACCGTCACCCCGCCATTGGCGCGTTCCAGCATTTCGGCGCGCTTCGGGCCGCCCATCGTGATGTCATATTCCTCGAACGCGGCACCCTTGGTTTCCAGCAGCCGCTTCGCCCGCGCGCAATATCCGCAGAACGCCTTGGTATAGATTTCGACATGCGCCATGAACCGTCATACTCCTTGCATCCGCGACATCAGGGGCGACATTGGGGGCGAGGGGCGGTTTGTCAATCGATGCCCTCCACCGCCTCGGGCAATACCCGTGCCCAGCATAACAGCGTAACGGTTCGCACCCCGGCTTTCCGCAAGGCGCGGGCGCAGGCATCGGCGGTCGCGCCGCTGGTGTGGATGTCGTCGATCAGCAGGATGTCGCGGCCTTTCAGCGTTGCGCGCCCCGGTCCCGCAATGGCGAAGGCCCCGCGCACCGCCTTCGCCCGCGCCTTCGGCCCCATCGACCGCAGGGGCGGGGTGCGGCGGGTGCGGACCAGCGCATCCTTGTCTACTGCGATGCCCGTCAGCCCGCCCAGCCGGTCCGCGATCAGGGCGGACTGGTTGAACCCGCGCCACCACAGCCGCCACCGGTGCAACGGCACCGGCACGATCAGCATCTCCGCCCGCGCGCCCTCCGGCACATGCCGCGCCATCTGCGCTGCGATCAGCCGCGCCAGGCCGATGCGTCGCCCATATTTCAGCTTGATCGCCACGGTCCGCGCGACATTGCCATAGGCCAGCACCGCCCGCGCCCGGTCGACGCCTTTTCCCTGCGCACCCGGTGGATCGCCGATGCACGCGCCGCACAGCGCATCGGCACCGCGATCATGGATGAAGGGCAGGCCGCATCGCGCGCAGCAGGGCGGCCCCAGAAAGCGCATCGTCTGCCAGCAATCGGTGCAGAACCGGTCGTCGTCGGCCACCATCGTGCCGCAACCGGGGCAGCGCGGCGGCAAGGCGAAATCGATCACGGCGCGCAGCGGACGGACCAGCGGATGGCGCAGCAGGGACATGCCCCCTTGTTCCCCGTCCGCCGCTATAGCACAAGGCGCGCGATGACCGCGCCCGACCCGATACCGCAGATTTTCGACCATCGCCTGCGCGCTCTCCGCCGGGATCGTGCGGCACCGGGCTTTGCCGCGCACGATTTTCTCTACCGCCACATGGCCGACGATCTGCTCGACCGCCTGGCCGACGTGCGGCGCGACCTGCCCGATGCGCTGGTGATCGGATGCCCGGACGACTATCTCGCGACACGCCTGCGGGCGATGGGCAAGCGCGTCACCTGCTGCGATCCCGGCGCCGCCAACGCCCGCGCGCAAGGCGGGGTGCAGGCGGACGAGGACGCCTTGCCCTTCGCCGAAGACAGCTTCGATCTCATCCTCGCGTGCGGCACGCTTGACAGCGTCAACGACCTGCCCGGCGCGCTCGTGCTGATGCGGCGGATATTGCGGCCCGACGGGCTGCTGCTTGCAGCATTTCTCGGCGCGGGCAGCCTGCCGGTGCTGCGCGGCGTCCTGCTCGCGGCCGAAGGCGACCGGCCCGGCCAGCATATCCATCCGCAGGTGGACGTGCGCGCGGCTGGCGATCTCCTGCGGCGCGCGGGCTTTGCCATGCCGGTCGCCGATGGCGATACGCTCAGTGTGCGCTACGGCAGCCTGTTCGGCCTGCTCGCGGACCTGCGCGGCATGGGCGCGTCCAACGTGCTGCGTTCGCGCCCGCCGATGCTGACGCGCGCCGTGCTCGCGCGCGCCGCCGATCTGTTCGCGCAGGCGGCCGATCCCGATGGCAAGACAGCCGAACGCTTCGCCATCGCGTCCCTCACCGCGTGGAAGCCCGATGCGACCCAACCCGCGCCTGCGCGCCGGGGCAGCGCCACGGTCTCGCTGGCGGCGGCGCTGAAGCCGAAGGAATAGGCACCCCATGTTCCCCGGCGAAAGCCGGGGTCCAGGGCGGCATGGACTGTCCTCTGTTACCCTGGACCCCGGCTTGCGCCGGGGAACCCCGTCCTTTGCGCCATGCCTCCCCTACAACAGCGCATCCAGCAGCCCGATCAGCGGCAGATCCGCCTTCGGCATGGCGACGCCATACATCTGCGCCGGGCGCAGCCATTGCAGTGCCGTTGCATGCCGCGCCTGCGGCACCCCGGTCCATTTGCGACAGACATAGAGCAGCATCACCAGATGCTTGCCGTCGAGCGGTTCGCTCGCAAAGGCGGCGGGGGCCAGGCAGCTCGCATGCGTCGCGATGCCCAGTTCCTCCTCCAGCTCGCGGACCAGCGCCGCTTCCGGGGTTTCGCCCGCATCGATCTTCCCGCCGGGAAATTCCCACAGGCCGGCCAGCGATTTCCCCGGCGGCCGCTGCTGCAACAACACCCGCCCGTCGCCATCGACCAGCGCGACAGCCACCACATGCAGCAGCGGCACTGGCGGACCGGGGGTCGGTGCCGGGCTAATGTCCGGGCCAAGGTCCGGGTCAACCGTTTCTTTGCGTAAAGACATAGGCAAGGGTCGCTCATAGGATTCTGTTAACGGCACTTGCCTTACAATTCTTCGCAGGGGCTTCAAGCAGGCTTGGGCAAAGCGGGGACAAGATGCGCGCACGCATGGCGAAAATGCAGCAAATGGGCCTCGCCACGTGCCAGCGTGGCGCGACCGCCGTCGAATATGGCCTCATCGCCGCCATTCTCGTGCTGGGCATGCTCATCGCATTTCAAACAGTCGCGTCTAAGACGATAGATATGTGGAGTAACGTCGCAAACAGAGTTAGCGAAAATTAACTATAGATTTCTGACATTTCTGTTCGGACGTTAAACTGTTGGAAACCTCGTCAGGATAAATACACATCAGACCGAGCCGATACTCACGTTGAACGCAGTCGACTGGTCCATCAGATTTGGGAGACCATCATGCGCTCGGTAAGAAAGATTTTTGGAGACAACAAGGCGGCCACAGCCATCGAATATGGTCTGATCGCTGCGTTGATTGCGGTAGCGGCCATCACGGCGATGAAGAGCCTTGGCGGCAGGCTGCAGAACACATTCTACAAGGTTTCAAACAATCTCTGACGGATTGCTTGATGCGGGCGGCAGAGCTTTGACCCCTCTGCCAAGGTGATGACGAAGAAGGGAAATGGACATGATGCACATTCGTAAGATGATTCGTAATAACAAGGGCGCAACGGCTATCGAATACGGCCTGATCGCTGCTCTGATCGCGGTTGCCGCGATCACCGCCATGAAGAGCCTTGGCGGCAGCCTGCAGAACACCTTCTACAAGGTTTCGAACAACCTCTAATCCTCATCGCAGGATTGGACGCAAAAAAAAGGCGGCGGGGTCATTCCCGCCGCCTTTTTCGTGGCATCGCGCCGGTTCAATAGCTGACGATCTTCACCTTCTGCCCCGCGCGCACCGTTGCCCCGGCAGCAAGGCCGTTCAGCACGCGGAAACGCTCCTCGCGATAATCCGCATAGGCCATGCGCCCGGCCAGCGTCGCCACGCTGTCGCCTGCCTTGACTGTCACCACCTGCACCCGGCGCGGGCGGATTGCGGCGGCTTCCTGCGCGCTCAGACGCTGGAGGGACCCGACCATCGGCTCGAACGGGCCGATGCCGCGCCCCGCCGGGGCGATCAGCATGAAATGATAGGCGGTGGTCGGCCCGAATCGATAGACGAACACCGTCACATCGACTGGGCCAGACTGCGCATTGGCCCGTGCGCTCGCGTAGCTTGCCGGAATACCGTTGATCGTCGTCGTGCGGATCGCGTCCGGCGAAATCGTCGCATTCTTGGAAAGGCCGCTGAACACCGCGCCGATGTAGCGCGTCATGTCGCCGTCGAACGCTGCACCGGTGAACTGCGCCTGACCATTGGGTCCGGTCACGCTCACCGCCGCCGTGCCGTTCTCCATCGTATAGCCCGCAGGTATCGCGAACGACAGGCGCAGGTCGGGATGGCGGAAGCGATTGCCCTCGATCACCCCCTGTTTGGGATCGTCGCCGTACAGCGTGCCGTCCAGTACCGCCAGAAACGCATCGCGATTGCGCAATGTGCTGCGCGCGCCCGTCGCATTGGCTTTCTGCAACGCGCGCGATACGCGAGCCGCGGGGTCCGGGTGAGTGCTGGCCCATTCGGGCACGGTGCGGCTGTTCCCCGAAACGCGCTGGTCGATGGCATTCTGCGCCGCCAGCGATGCGAGCGTCGAGGACAGCGCATGCGGATCATAGCCCGCACTCGCCAGATAACGAATGCCCAGATCGTCGGCTTCATATTCCTGGGAACGCGAGAATTTGAGCGTCAGCGCCTGGCTCGCCGTGCCGATGCCCTGCTGCAATATGTTGCCGAGGCCCGAATCGCCCAGCACCGCGCCTGCCAGCACCTGCAGCAGCGTGCCGCCGATGGCGTTGCGCGTCGCCGCCTTCTGCCGCCGCTGGCCGTGTTGCGCGGCGACATGCCCCACTTCATGGCCCAGCACACCCGCCAGCTCCGCCTCGTCGTTCATCAAGCCCAGCAACTGCCGCGTCACATAGACATAGCCGCCGGGGATCGCGAAAGCGTTGTTCACGGGGGAATTGAGCAAGGTCACGGTAAAGTCGCCCTGCGCGTTGGACAGGCCGGACTGGACGGCGATCTTCTGCCCCACCCGCGTCACATAGGCCGATTGCGGCCCGGCATAAGGCCCGCCGAACTCGGCCAGCAATTGCGGATGGGCCTTGGCCCCTTCGGATTTTTCCTGCGGGCTGATCGCCGTTGCGGTGGCGATTCGGCGCTGCTGGCCGGTCGCTTGCGGCAAAGCGAGTATCCCGCCCGCCAGCACCGCGCCACAGCCCGCCGCGATCCACCTTTTCCGCATTGCCATCTCCTCCGATTATCTTCGCATCGTCGAGAGCCTGATAGCTTCACTTTTCACCCGTTCGTCCCGAGCGCAGTCGAGGGACTGGCGGCATATGCTGCACGAGGTGTCTCGACTTCGCTCGACACGAACGGGCTTGGGTTAGTAGTCAGGTTCGGTCATTCCATCCCCACCCTAGAACAGGCGGGCAGGGAGGAAAAGCGGCGGAACGGGTTCAGGTTCCCATGGCCAGGAACTTGTCCGCCCTTTGCGTCCGCAACGCACCGGGGCTGAGCGTCGCCAGCGCATCGAGATGCCGGATCAGCGCCGCCTTCAGCGCCGCGATCGCCTCGCCCGGTGCCCGGTGCGCGCCGCCCACCGGCTCGGGCACGATGTCGTCGATCACGCCCAGGCTCTTGAGATGCTGCGCCGTTACCTGCATCGCGGTGGCCGCGTCGCTCGCCTTGTCCGCCGTGCGCCACAGGATCGAGGCGCAGCCTTCCGGCGAGATCACCGAATAGACGGCATGCTCGAACATCAGCACACGGTTGGCGGCGGCCAGCGCCACCGCGCCGCCCGATCCGCCTTCGCCCACCACCGCCGCGACCATCGGTACACCCAGCGCCAGGCATTGTTCGGTCGATCGGGCGATCGCCTCCGCCTGGCCGCGTTCCTCCGCCTGCACGCCCGGAAAGGCACCCGACGTGTCGACCAGCGTCACCACCGGCAGCCCGAAGCGGTCGGCCAGTTGCATCAGCCGGATCGCCTTGCGATAGCCTTCGGGTTTCCCCATGCCGAAATTGTGCCGCAGGCGCGTGACCGTATTGTCGCCCTTTTCATGGCCGATCACCATCACCCGCCGCCCGTCCAACCGCGCAAATCCGCCCAGTATCGCCTGATCGTCGGCAAAGGCGCGGTCGCCTGCCAGCGGCAGGAAATCGTCGAATATCCCTGCGACATAATGTTTGAAATGCGGCCGGTCGGCGTGGCGCGCCACCTGCGTCTTCTGCCATGGCGTCAGCCGGGCATAGCTGTCCGCCAGCATCTTGTGCGCGCGTTGCTGGAGTTTGTCGATCTCTCCGTCGATGGAAAGATCGCCTTCGCGTGCCGTTTCACGCAGTTCGGAAATGCGCGCTTCCAGCGCCGCAACCGGCTTTTCGAAATCGAGAAAACTGACCATGGCGCTCGCGTTAGGACGCGCGCGGCTTCAGGTCAACGAGCGGATGACGGCTGTTGACCAGCGCCACCAGCCGCGCGCTTTCGACATGGGTGTAGATTTGCGTGGTGCCGATGTCGGCATGGCCCAGCATGGTCTGGAGCGCGCGCAGGTCTGCGCCGCCTTCCAGCAGATGCGTGGCAAAGGCGTGGCGCAGCACATGCGGGCTGACTCGTTCGGGCGCGATACCGGCTGCCGCCGCCAGTGCCTTGACCATCTGATACAGGCGGATGCGGCTCAGATGGCTCTTGCCAGATGGGAACAGCCAGAGCGCATCGGCGGGGACCAGCGCGGACCAGTGCGCCACGGCGGCGCGCGCGCGATCGGATATCGGCACCATCCGCTCCTTGCCGCCCTTGCCCCGCAGGATCAGGAACGGCCGGTCGCCGGCCAGCGCGCGGCGGGGCAGGGCGACCAGCTCGCTCGCGCGCAGGCCGGATCCGTAGAGCAGCTCGATCATGGCGGAAAGGCGCAGGTCATGCGGCGCCGGATGCGCCACCGCCAGCCGGTCTGCGATCACCGCGAAAATCCGGTCGATGTCGGCGCCGCTCAATATCTTGGGCAGGGGGCGGCGCTGCGCGGGGCGGGGCAGGGCGCTGGCGGGATTGTCCGCCCGAAACCCCTCATCCTGCAAAAAGGCGTAAAAGCCGCGCAGTGCCGATACTTTCCGCGCAACGGTGGACGCGGTCAGATCGGCCCACAGCCCGGCCAGCCGCGCAAGTCTCTCGCCGTCCGCCGCCTCCAGCCCGCCGATCGCTTCGGATGCCGCCAGCAGGTCGGTCCGATAGGCGTTCAGCGTATTGCGCGCCGCACCCCGCTCGGCCGCCATCATTTCGAGGAAACGGTCGATCAGCGCGGCGTCGGCAGACATCGGATGCGTTCCCCTTCCAAAATCAGGTCAGAAACAATGTGCCAAATAGGATCCGTTCGCCCTGAGCCTGTCGAAGGACCAGCCTGAGTGTAGCGAAGGCACTTCACTGCGTTCAGTCCAAGGCTTCGACACGCTCAGCCCGAACGGGAAAAATCACGCACCCGATCACAAATCACAACCGCGTGATCGCTTCGGCGGCGATCATCCGCGCTTCGGGGTCGAGCCCCACGCGGTGCAGCGCCGCGACGATATGATAGAGATGCGCGGGCGGCACCCGTCGCCAGTCGGGCACCTGAAGGCCGATCGCGGCGAGCAGCGCGACGGTGCCCCGTTCTCCCCGCTGTGCGGCTGCGCCGATGGCGCGCGCCCAGCGCGTATTCGCCGCCAGCGACAGGCCTGCGTCACCCGCAAGGCTTGCCGCCTCTCCGGCGGGCAGGCGGTTCAGCCCGGCGAGGCCAGCCAGCAGCATCTGCCCCTTCATGCCGTCGGACGCATCGATATAGGCTGACACGCGGTTGCGGCTCAGGTCCACCACGGGGCTTGGCGCGCCCAGCGCCAGCAGTGCCCAGGCATCCTGCGCACCATCGTCGTCGCTCCCATTGACTGCACCCGCCCAGCGGGCCGCGCTGCGGTCATAGCCTGCGCTCAGCATCGCGCCGATCAGCCGCACCATGTCGTCCGCCGCCACCGGCACCAGCGGCAGGCCCGCGGCCGCGCGCGCGACGGCGATCAGCCCGGTATAGTCGAACGCGCCATCGGCATCCTGCCAGATGCCGCGCATCGCGTCGATCCGCGCGCCGGGGGTCGTGCCCGTATGGGCCGTCGCCAGCGCCTCCGCCCGGTCGCGCGCAGCGTCCGTCGCATCGGGGTCGGCCGCCGCCGCACTGTAGAAATCGACCAGCGCCGCGCTGGAAAATACGCCCAGCCGCGCGGCGATCTGCGTCCCGTCCCAGCGCCGCAACGGGCCGAGCACCGGCGCGCGCGCTTCCCATGCGCGCACATGCGTCCCCGCCGTCCGCCACAGATCGTCGGGAATCGGCACGTTGACGGCTGTTGCCAGGCCGAAGCGCCAGGCCGTCAGATTGTCCACGCCGTCCCATTCGATCTTGACGGATCGACGCGCGTTGAAGCCGGCACCCACCACCTTTTCCGCCAGCCGATAGTCGATGCCGCGGGCGATGCCCTGCCGCTGCGCCTGGTTCAGCGCCCCGCTGGCCGAACCCTGGTCGCCTGCAAAGGACGCGCAGATGGCCCGCGACATCTGCCAGCCCGGCTCCTTGCTGGTGCGCAGCGCACCGGCGGACAGCGGACAAAGCCCCGCCGGATCGGCCGTCGCCAGATAGGTCTGCATGGCAATGGCATAAAGCCGCGGCGTGAAGCGATCGGGATCGACGCTCTGCACCAGCATCCGCGCGGCGTCGGCCTCGCCCATTCGCAGCAGCAGCCAGGCCCGCTCCGCCACATAGTCTGCGCCATCGATATCGCGCGGCGTGTTGGTTGCCGACAACAAGGCGCGCCGCAGCAATATGGAGGTCCAGCGCGAGGCGAAGGGCGCATGGCTCGCCTTCATCAGGCTGGCAAGATATTGCCCCGATTGCCGCCCGAACGCATTGGCCGCCAGCCCGCGCGTCTCGGGCGTCAGCGGGCCCACCCGGTCCAGCGATCGTCGCGCGCTGTCGGGCAGGTCATATTTCGCCTGCTGCGCGGCCAGTTCCTCCTCGCTCAGCGCAACCTCCGCTGCGGCATTGTCGGCCATGTCGGCGGGCATCGCAAGGTCGACCGACAGTCCCGGTGCACCGGCAGCGGCAGTTGGCGTGGAGGCCGGGACATTGGTGGGGGCAGGCGCGGGGGCCGGGGTGCGCGGCGTGTCCGCAGGAGGCGGCGGATCACCGAAGCCGGGCGGCAGCAGCGATTCGGGTGCGTTCTGCGCCAGACCGGCGTCGATCACGGGCACGGTAAGTGCCGCCACCGCCGCGCCCGCGATCAGACCCGCCACCGTCAGGATGCTGCGCCCCCGCATCGCCCGCGCCCTTACTTGCCGAGCTTCTCGGGCGGGATGGCCTGTTCCACCCGCACCTGCGGCTGTTCGCCGCCGCGCGCCCAAAGCAGCGCGAACAGACCGACGATCAGCAGAATGAGAACGATCGGAATCAGCGGCAGGGTGCTGCGGCGACGGGGGCGGCTTTCGAAACTGTTGCTGTGGCGTTTGATCTTCATGATGCCCCTACTTAGGCGGAATCGCAGCGGCTTGACCAGTGGCATGGCGGGCAGGCCACTTCGTTTCGCCGCGAAATCGGCTTTTGCCCTTGGCGGCGGGTGGCTGTATAGCCCCGCTCGCAATGCAGCGAAACAGCAAATCCCAGCCCTCCTTGCATAATGGCCAGCGCCCCGTGCCGCCGCAGCTTCCCATCGTCCTTGTCGGCATGATGGGCGTCGGCAAGTCGACCGTCGGCCGCCGCCTGGCCGCGCGGCTGGGCCTGCCGTTCGTTGACGCTGATGAGGAGATCGAGCGGGCGGCCGGCATGTCGATCGCCGAAATGTTCGAACGCTATGGCGAGGCGCATTTCCGCGACGGCGAACGTCGCGTCATCGCCCGGCTGATCGACGGCGCGCCCAAGGTGATCGCGACCGGCGGTGGCGCCTTCATGCAGCCAGAGACGCGCGCCCACATCCTTTCTTCGGCGCGGGCCGTATGGCTCGATGCCGACATCGACGTGCTTGTCGATCGGGTGTCGCGCCGCGACGGCCGTCCGCTGTTGAAGGGGCGCAACCCCCGCGAGGTGCTGACCGAACTCGCCGCCGTCCGCAATCCGGTCTATGCGCTCGCGCCCATCCATGTGCGCAGCGTTGCCGCGCCGCACGAAACAGCCGTCGAAACGATCATGAAGGCGCTCAACGCATGACCACCGTAGCCGTCAGCCTGGGCGCGCGCAGCTATGACATCCTGATCGAGGATGGCGCGCTCGATCGCGCGGCAATCCACCTCGCCCGCTTCGCGCGCGACAAGCGCCTGATCGTCGTCACCGATGACGATGTGGCGGCGGCGCAGCTTGACCGGCTGGAGGCCGGGCTGGCAGGCGGCGGTATCGCGATCGAGCCGATCGTCCTGCCCTCGGGCGAAAGCACCAAGAGCTGGCGCTTCCTGGAAACGCTGACGGACCGGCTGCTGGCGCTGGATGTCGAGCGGAGCGATCATGTCGTCGCGCTGGGCGGCGGCGTGATCGGCGATCTGGTCGGCTTTGCCGCGTCGATGCTGAAGCGCGGCTGCCACTTCGTGCAGGTGCCGACGACCTTGCTGGCGCAGGTCGACAGCAGCGTCGGGGGCAAGACGGCGATCAACAGCGCGGCGGGCAAGAATCTGGTCGGCGCCTTCTATCAGCCTGCCTTTGTCCTGATCGATCCCGCGACGCTCGACACGCTCCCGCCGCGGGATGTCGCCGCGGGCTATGCCGAAGTCGTCAAATATGGTCTGATTGACGACGCCGCCTTCTTCGCGTGGTGCGAGGCGTATGGCGCGGCGCTGATCGCGGGGGATCGCGCCGCTCGCGCCATCGCCATCGAAAAGGGCGTCCGTGCGAAGGCGGCGATCGTCGCCGATGACGAGCGCGAGACGACCGGGCGGCGCGCGCTCCTCAACCTCGGGCATACTTTCGGTCATGCGCTGGAGGCGGAGACGGGCTTTTCCGACACGCTGCTTCATGGCGAAGGCGTGGCGGCGGGCATGGCGCTCGCCTTCCGCTTTTCCGCCCGGCAGGGGCTGTGCGATCCCGCCGATGCGGCGCGCGTGACCGATCATCTGCGCAGCGTCGGCCTGCCGCATGATCTGGCGACGGCGCATGTCGATGCCAGCGGCGCCGCGCTCGTCGCCCATATGCTGCATGACAAGAAGATGGCGGGCGGAAAGCTGCCCTTCCTGCTCGCGCGCGGGATCGGGCAGACGTTCCTGGCGCGGGACGTTGACCTGGCCGATGTCGCTGCTTTCCTGGATGAAGAGCGGGGCTGAGCATGACCAGACCGTCCATGTCCGTTCGTCCCGAGCGCAGTCGAGGGACGGTTCGCGAACGCTGCATCATGTGTTTCGACTTCGCGCGACACGAACGGACCTGGGGTACGCGTCACACCAAAGTCGGCCGACGCTGATGCCCAACGGCGTGGCCAAGGCGAACCTGCCGTCGAAGGTCTGCCCGGTCTGCGCGCGGCCCTTTAGCTGGCGGAAGAAATGGGCGCGGGACTGGGACGCCGTGATCTACTGTTCCGACAAGTGCCGCGGCAAGGGCAGATCCGTCCCCTTTGCCTGACCCCGCCTTCTGCCTAACCCCGCCAGTACACCCACGCCAGCCACAGCCAGCCCGCGATCAGCAGGCTGCCGCCGATCGGCGTGACCGCGCCCAGCCAGCGCGGCGCGCCCAGCGCCATGGCATAAAGCGTGCACCCGAAGATCGCGCCGCCCGCCAGCAGCAGCGCCGCCGGGCCGCGCGCCGTCCCCATGATCGCCACCGCCGCAACCGCATGGACAAGCTGATACATGCCGCCGGTGCGCAACCATTCGGCGGCCTGAGGCGAGGACGCGCCATGCGCCCCGAACGCGCCCGCCGCCACCGCCATCGCTGCGGACAGCGCCGCCAGCACTGCGATCATGACGGCGATTCCGCAGGTGCCGCCGATGCCACCAGGCCGAGCGGTTCGGCATGGCGCGTCGCTGAATACATGATGCCGCGCCCGGCATAGATGTCGCCGCCCGCCGCGATCTGCCGGTCCAGCCGTTCGCGGTCCACGGCCCGGTACTGCCGCTCGACATTGGCGATTTCCTCTTCGGACATGCCGAGCGCCTGCATCGCCTGCCACCCCATGCACACCGCCGACTCATAGACTTCGCGCACCGTGCCCGCCAGCTCCAGCCCGCTGATCGCCATCAGCTGCCGCCGGTCGAACGCGCGCACATAGACTTTTGCCTGCGGGAACGCCTCCAGTATCGGTTCGAGCTGCTTGCCGTCGAGATTGGGGTCGTCCAGGCAGAAGGCCAGGATACGCGCCTCCTCCGCGCCCGCCCGCCGCAGCAAGTCGATGCGGGTGCCGTCACCATAGTAGACTTTCATGTCGAACTGGCCGGATACTTCGATCTGCGCGGGCTTCTTGTCGATCATCGTCACCGAGCAGCCGCTGGCCATCAGCATCTGCGCGACGGTCTGGCCGAACCGGCCATAGCCGATGATGATCGCCGTGCCCTGCGGCGCGTCGTCCGGGCCTTCCGGTTCGCTGCCGGGTTTGGGCGGCGCGAACTCCAACCGGCTGGCAAACAGCATCAGGAACGGCGTGGTCGCCATGGAGAAGGTGACGATGGCGGCAAACAGGCTGGCGGCTTCCGGCGCGATCAGCAGCGCGTTCTGCGCCTGCGTGAACAGCACGAAGCCGAACTCGCCGCCCTGGCTCAGCAACAGGCCAAGCCCCAGGCCCTGCCGCCAGTCCATGCCGAACAGCCGCGCGATGCCAGTAATGAACAGCGCCTTCACCGCCACCAGCACCAGCGCCATGGACACCACGAACAGGGGGTTGTTCCGCACTGCCTCCAGATCCAGCACCATACCGACCGCCAGGAAGAACAGGCCGAGCAGGATCGAGCGGAACGGCTCCACATCCGCCTCTATTTCATGCCGGTAGGGCGAATCCGCCAGCATCACGCCCGCCACGAACGCGCCCAGTGCCGTTGACAGGTGCAGCGCATGCATCAGCGCCGCACTCGCCAGCACCGTGAACAGGCCGACCGCCACGAACAGCTCGCGCTCGCCCAATATGCCCACCAGCCGCAGCAGCGGCCGTAGGATGAAGCGCCCGGCCAGCACCAGCCCGGCGATCGCGCCGACGGTATAGAGCGCCATCATCCACCCCGGCGGCCCCGCTGCGTCGGCCGGATTGCGGGACAGGGCGGCGATGATCGTAATGAGCGGGACGATCGAGAGATCCTGGAACAGCAGGATCGAGAAGGCCTTTTCCCCGAACGGCGAATTGATCCGCCCGCTGTTCTTGAGGCCCGGCAGCACCTGCGCAGTGGAGGACAGCGCCAGCGGCAGGCCCAGCGCCAGCGCCGCGCCCCAGCTGAACCCGGTAAACAGGAAGATGATACCCGTCAGCGCCAGCCCGCAGGCCACCACCTGCGTCAGGCCCAGCCCGAATATGTCGCGTTTCAGCCGCCACAGCCGCGTAGGGTTCAGTTCCAGGCCAACGAGAAACAGCAGCAGCACGATGCCGATTTCGGCGATCGCCAGCTTCGATTCGCCGCCGCCGACCAGCCCGAGGCCCTGCGGCCCGACCGCCGCGCCCGCGACCAGATAACCCAGTACCGCGCCCAGCCCGAATCGCCGGAACAGCATCACCGAAGCGACGCCCGCACCCAGCAGGACAACGCCTTCGGTCAGCAGGATGTCGGTTGCGCTGATCCCCCCGACTGCCATCAGACCGGCGCCCGCACCGCGTCCGCCGCCGCCTGCGCCACCGCATCGAAACTCAGCCGGATGGAGGCGTGGCGGGCGGGATAGGCGCGCGCCGGGGCCAGCACCGCAAGGCCCGGCCAGAAGTCCAGATCGTCGCTACGCCCCTCCAGATAGGCCGCCAGCGCCTCGCGCGTCTGCATCAGCCGCGCGGCATCCTGGCCGATGGCATGGCCCGCCATCAGCGCGGCGGATGCCTGCCCCAGCGCGCAGGCGCGCACCTCAAGGCCAAGGTCGGCGACCCGGCCCGCATCGTCCATCCGCACGTCCACCGTCACCCGGCTGCCGCAGGTCGGCGACCGCCGCTCCACGCTCGCCTGCGGATCGGCCAGCCGCGCGTGATGCGGAATGCTGCTGGCCAGCCGCAATATGTCCGTGTTGTACAGGGGGGCACTCATCATCCCCATGTAGGGGACATGGCGATGATGGGCAATGCGTGGCCCTCAATCGTCCGCCGCAGCAACCCCGCCGTTCCGTCGCTCCTCCAGAAACGCGCTCAGCGCCCGGCTGCTGGCGTCGAGCAGGGGAAAGGTGCGGGAGGATTTGAGCCAGGCGGGCCGCGCCGATCCGCCGCCATAGATGGTGTCGTGCACCAGGGTGAACGCCATGAACAGCAGGGTCACGCCGATCAACCCTTTGATCGCGCCAAAGCCGCCGCCCAGCACGCGGTCGAGCGGCCCAAGCACGGACTTGCGGGTCCGCGCCCCCAGTGCGCTTGCGATCATCTTGCCGACGGCGAAGGTGGTGCCGAACAGCAGGACGAGCGCCAGCGCCGCCGCGCCGCTCGGCGTGCCGACATATTCGGAAAGGACCGCCGCGACCGGCGCATGGAACAGCCGGATTGCCAGCACCGCCAGCACCCAGGCCATCAGCGAAAGCGTCTCCATCACAAAGCCGCGCACCAGCCCGAACAGGGCGCCGCCTCCGATCAGCAGAAGAACGAAAATGTCGAGTGCCGTCATGCCGCCCGCTTAGAGGCTGACGCGCAGGGAGGGAAGGGGGCGGAAGGCTACCACGTCGCCAAAATTGTCAGACGGGCACAGGATGATGTGCCCCCGGCAGGACTCGAACCTGCATAGGTGCGAATAGAACTCGCATGACCATCCAGTTGGTCCACGGGGGCATGGAGCGGCCTAGGAGATTCGAACTCCTGTCTACGGGATGGAACCCCGGCGCCTAACCTCTCGGCCAAGGCCGCATACGCAAAGCGGCGTCAGCGTCTTGGGCGGCGCGTGGACAGGCAAAAGGGCGGGCACAGCACAGGATGTGCTTCAACAGGATGCTGCGATGCCGCTCGATCGATCATGCCGTGGAAGCTAATTTGCCTGAACGATGCGCGCAAGCAGCATTTCGGATGCAAGGCGCGCATGGAGCGGGTGAAGGGAATCGAACCCTCGTATTCAGCTTGGGAAGCTGCTGCTCTACCATTGAGCTACACCCGCGATGCGCCCGCCTCTCTCAATTTTGTGTCAGGCTGTCAACGATTATGCCCGTTTCACGCCTTCGCCATTCCCGCGATTACCTTGTTCAGCGTCAGCGGATAGTCGCGCAGGCGCACGCCGGTCGCGTTGTAGATCGCATTGGCGATCGCCGCGCCCGCGCCGCACAGGCCCAGCTCGCCCACGCCCTTGGCTTTCATGGGTGAGGACTTGTCGTCCAGCTCGTCGATGAACAGCACGTCCTGTTCGGGAATGTCGGCGTGCACCGGCACATGATATTCGGCCATGTCGTGATTGACGAAATAGCCAAAGCGCGTGTCGACGACCAGTTCCTCCATCAACGCCGCGCCGACGCCCATTGTCATCGCGCCGATCACCTGGCTGCGTGCGGTCTTGGGGTTCAGGATGCGCCCGGCGGCGAACGCGCCGCCCATCCGCCGCACCCGCACTTCGCCGGTGTACACGTCCACGCCCACCTCGGCGAAATGCGCGCCGAAGGTCGCCTGCGCATAGCGGTCGGTCAGGTCGCCGAAGCTGATGCTGTCCTCCACGCTCAGGCCATCGCGCCCTGCGGCCTCACGTAGCGGGATTGCCTTGCCCGCCGCCTTGATCATGCCATCTTCGAACAGCGCGTCCTCCGCATTCAGCCCGGCTTTCTGCGCAAGCTGCGACCGCATCGCCATGCACGCGGCATAGACGCCCGCGGTCGCGCTGTTCGCACCCCATTGCCCGCCCGATCCGGCCGACGCGGGGAAGCTGCTGTCACCCAGCCGAACGGTGATGTCGCTGGCTTCCACGCCCAGCATCTCCGCCGCTGTCTGCGCGATGATCGTATAGCTGCCGGTGCCGATGTCGGTCATGTCGCTGGACACGGTGATCCGCCCCTTGCCGTCGATCGCAACGCGCGCGCCCGATTTCATGACGATGTTACCGCGAAAGGCGGACGCGACGCCCATGCCGACCAGATACTGTCCGTCGCGCACCTGACCGGGCTTCGGATTGCGCTTGTCCCAGCCGAAGCGGGTGGCACCCTCGCGCAGGCATTCGACCAGCTTGCGGCTGGAAAAGGGCTTCGACGGGCCGACTTCGGGATCATATTGCACATCGTTCTTGATGCGCAATTCGACCGGATCGACGTCGCAGGCCTCCGCCAGCTCGTCCATCGCCACTTCCAGCGCCAGCAGACCGACGGCCTCGCCAGGCGCGCGCATCGCATTGCCTTCGGGCAAGTCGAGCACCGCCAGCCGATGCTTCGTCATGCGATGCTTGCCGGCATAGAGCTGCCGCGTCTGGAGCGCCGCCACCTCGACTCCGCCGCCGGGCAGGTCGCCCGACCATACTTCATGGCCGATCGCCTCGATCGTGCCGTCCTTCTTCGCGCCCAGCCGGATGCGCTGGATCGTCGCGGGGCGATGCGTCGTGTTGTTCGGAATCTGCGCGCGGGCCAGCGCGACCTTCACCGGCCTGCCAGCCGCGCGCGCGCCCAGCGCGGCGAGCAGCGCGTCGGCCCGCACGAACAGCTTCGCGCCGAAACCGCCGCCCACATAGGGCGCGATCACCTGCACATTGTCCGGCTTGATCTTCAGCGTCCGGGCGATCTCGCCCACACTCCAGGCAATCATCTGGTTCGATGACCACAGGGTCAACTTGTCGCCGGTCCACGCGGCCGTCGTGGCATGCGGCTCCATCATCGCGTGGCTGTGATCGGGGGTCGTGTACCGCTGGTCGATCTTGACAGCGGCCTTGGCGAACGCGCCGTCGAAGTCGCCGGTCCTGGTATCGGCCGGGCTGCCCTGCACATCTTTGGGTGCCGTGGCACCGCGCATGGCGGCGGCCAGATCGAACCGGCCTTCACCGGTTGCATAATCGATCACTACCAGCTTCGCGGCGTCGCGCGCCTGCTCCAGCGTTTCGGCCACCACCAGAGCGAGCGCCTGATCGTGATGTTCGATACTAGGGCCGCCCAGCAAGGTCGCGGTGTTCATGCGCCCCTTGCCAAGGTCGCCTGCATTGGCATGCGTTACGACCGCCAGAACGCCCGGCGCGGCTTCCGCGGCGCGCGTGTCGATGCTGTTGATCGTGCCCTTGGCGATCGCCGATCCGACCATCCAGCCATAGGCCGCGTTCGGCGCGGCATCATGTCGCTCATAGGCATAAGGGGCGGTGCCGCAAACCTTCGCCGGGCCGTCGATCCGGTCGATCGGCTGGCCCACCACGCGCGCGCGATCGATAGGGTTGATGGTGGCGGGTTGATCGAACTTCATGCCCGTATCTCCTGCTGCGCATAGACCTGCGCCAGTGTTCGCCGGACCAGATCGGTCTTGAACCGGTTGTGCTCGGTCGTCTTCGCACCGGCGAGCGCGGCGTCGGCCACGGCATTGGCGCCTGCCGCCGCGGCGGCATCGGCTGCCTCGGTCCGCCACGGCTTGTGCGCCAGCCCGCCAAAGGCGAAGCGCGCATTGCTGTCCTTGCCAAAAATCGCCGCGACCGAAATCACCGCAAAGGCGTAAGAGGCGCGATCGCGCACCTTGCGGTAGACATGGCTTCCGCCGATTGGCCTGGGCAGCACGACGGCGGTCACAAGCTCGCCGGGCGCCAGCGCCGTTTCGATGTCGGGCGTAGTGCCGGGCAGGCGGTGGAAATCCGCGATCGGGATGGCCCGGCTGCTTCCGTCCGCTGCCACCGTCTCCACGGTCGCATCCAGCAATCGCATCGCGACGGCCATGTCGGACGGATGCGTCGCGATACAGTCCGCGCTGGTGCCCAGGATCGCCATGTTGCGATTGAACCCGGCCAGCGCGGCGCAACCGGTGCCCGGCCTGCGCTTGTTGCACGGCTTGGTGGTGTCGTAGAAATAGGGGCAGCGGGTGCGCTGCAACAGGTTGCCCGCCGTCGTCGCCTTGTTGCGGAGTTGGCCCGACGCGCCGGAAAGCAGCGCGCGGCTCAGCACCGCATAATCGCGCCGGACTTTCTTGTGCGCGGCCAAATCGGTATTGCGCACCAGCGCGCCGATCCGCAGGCCACCGTCGGACGTCTCGCGCACCGTGTCGAGGTCGAGCCGGTTGACGTCGATCAGATGCGTCGGCGTCTCGATCTGCAATTTCATGAGGTCGAGCAGATTGGTGCCGCCTGCGATAAATCGTGCGCCCGGGTTGGCGACGGCGGCGGCAGCGGCCTTGGCCGGGCTGGTCGCCCGCTCATAGGTAAAGGCCTTCATGCCTTCTCTCCTTCCGCCACGTCGCGGATCGCGGCGACGATATTGGGATAGGCCGCACAGCGGCAGATATTGCCGCTCATCCGCTCGCGCACTTCCGCGTCGGAAAATGCCACCTTGTCCAGATCTTCGGTCACATGGCTGGGGATGCCCGCCTCGATCTCGTCCAGCACGGCGACGGCCGAACAGATCTGCCCGGGCGTGCAATAGCCGCACTGAAAGCCGTCATGCGTGACAAATGCCCGCTGCATCGGGTGCATCTTGTCGGGCGTTCCCAGCCCCTCGATCGTGGTGATGTCGTCGCCGTCGTGCATCAGCGCCAGCGTCAGGCAGCTGTTGATCCGCCGTCCTTCGACGATGACGGTACAGGCACCGCACTGGCCATGGTCGCAGCCTTTCTTGGTGCCGGTCAGGTGCAGATGCTCCCGCAGCGCGTCAAGCAATGTGGTGCGCGGATCGAGCGTCAGCCGCACGTCCTTGCCGTTTACCTTCAGGGTCGTGGCGATCATCTGCGTCTTTCCGGTGGGGGCGGTTTGGGCATTGGCGGAGGCATGGATGGCCGGGGCGGCGCACAGCGCGGCACTGCCGCCCAGCACGGCCCGGCGGGATAGGGCGGCGGGACTGTCTTTCATCGGTGATGTTCCCCATGGCGGCGTCGATTGCTGTAACGAGGCACACGCCATTTCTATCCGCGCCTGCACAGAAAGTCTTGCGCATTTGACCGAAGGCGGCAAAGCATCATGAGGCGCGACAACGCGATCTGCACAGGCTGGACCATCGGGAGTCGCATCATGATACTGGAAAGGCGTCATCTTCTGCTGGGGATTGGCGCGCAGGCGCTGCTCGGTGGCCGGGTATCGGCGCAGGACGTGACATTGCCCTTCGCTAATGGCGTGCGGCCGCTGGTGCGCTATCCCGGCAAGCGGCCGCTCATCGGTCTTACGAGTCGCCCGCCACAGCTCGAAACGCCGTTCGGCGTGTTCAACGAAACGCTACTGACGCCGAACGACGCTTTTTTTGTGCGCTACCACATGTCGGACATTCCGCTGTCGATCGACATGGCGGCGTGGCGATTGACGATCGGCGGCCATGTCGCCCGGCCGCTGTCGCTTTCGCTCGACGATCTGAAGCGGCAATTCACACCGACGGACATCGTCGCGGTGAACCAGTGTTCGGGGAACAGCCGCGGCTTCTTTTCGCCGCGCGTGGGCGGTGGACAGCTTGGCAATGGCGCGATGGGCAATGCCCGCTGGACCGGTGTACCGCTGAAGGCGGTGCTCGAAAAGGCGGGCGTCAAGTCGGGCGGGAAGCAGGTGACGTTCAACGGGCTCGACAATCCGCCCGCGCCCGACATGCCCGATTTCGTGAAGGCGCTCGATCTCGATCATGCGACCGACGGCGAAGTGATGCTCGCCTGGGCGATGAATGGCGAAGACTTGCCGTTTCTCAACGGCTATCCGCTCCGTCTGGTCGTGCCGGGCTATTTCGGCACCTACTGGGTCAAGCATCTGAGCGATATCGCAGTGCTGGACGCGCCGTTCGAGGGCTACTGGATGAAGACCGCCTATCGGGTGCCCGACAATGACTGCCAATGCGTACCAGTCGGTGAAAAGCCGGCGGCAACGCGGCCGATCGGCACGTTCGCGGTACGCTCCTTTCTGACCAGTCACGCCGATGGCGCGACGGTCAGCGGTGCGGATGCGACGATCCTGTCGGGCATCGCTTTCGACGGCGGCTCGGGCATTGCGAAGGTGGAGCTTTCGCTCGATGGCGGCAGGCAATGGGTCGCGGCGCGGCTGGGCGATGATCTGGGCCGCTATGCCTTTCGTCCCTGGACGCTCGTTCTCCGCTTGCCGCGCGGTGCGCAGGCGGTGCAGGTTCGCGCGACGGCCGTCAGTGGCGAAACCCAACCGATGGAGCCGTTATGGAACCCCGCAGGCTATCTGCGCAATGTCGTCGAAACCGTGCGGCTGCGCGTCGCATGAGGGCGCGTCACCTCCTGCTCGGCGCGCCGCTGCTGCTCATCGCGCTGGCCGCCGCTTCGCCGCCGCGCACCGTCACTTATGCGCTGCCGCAAACTGAAGAGGATTTCACCCTGCCGCCGGGCGAGGGGGCGGAACTGACGGTGGGCAATTGCGCGGCCTGCCACTCGCTCGACTATATCCGCACCCAGCCACGCGGGAAGGGGGCGCAATTCTGGAAAGACAATGTCGCCAAGATGATTGCCGTCTACAAGGCACCGATCGCACCGGCCGATGCCGATGCGATCGCGGCCTATCTCGCAAAAACCTACGGCGAATAATCGCCTTTCGGCACGGTCGGGTCAGCCGCCCGGCGCGCGCATGAAGGTGACGCGACCGACGCTCGTATCGCCCGCATACAGATTGTTCTTCTGGTCGAACACCCAATAGCTGGCCTCGATGAATTGCCCCTTGCCGATGCCCATGCCGTTGCCGACCGCGCCCACGACCTTGCCGTCGCGCGTCATCTTCAGGAACTGGCCGTCCTGTCCGCTCGCCATCCAGGGTTCGCCCTGCGCGTCGAACTGGATCGCGCAGACCAGGTTGCGAGTCTGAATGGTGCGCAGGAACTGGCCCTTGCTGTTGAAAATGACGATGCGATAGTCCTCGCGGTCGCCGACCCATACGTCGCCGTTCTTCGGGTCCACGGCAAGGCCGTGGGCATTCTGGAACTTGCCTGGTCCCACATTGTGGCCGAACCACTGGTTGATATATTTGCCGTTCTTGTCGAGGTGCAGAATGCGGGCGGCACCGATATTGTTGGTGGGGTCATCCGAATCGGTGGTGTTCGGGCTTTCGTTGCCATGGCCCTGCGCGATGTAGATGTCGCCGTTGCGCCCGAACGCCAGCATGACCGGCTCCCACAGCAGCCGCTGCCCCCTCGCTTCATCCCAGTCGCCCGGCTTGCCCCAGCTGCCGATGGTCTGCAGCAGCTTGCCCTGCGGACTGACTTTCTTCGCCGTCGCGTTGGCGGTGTCGATCACCCACACATTGTCGTCTGCGTCGACCGCCATGCCGTGCGCCTTGTCATGATGGTCGATCACATCGTCGCCCACGGACAGGATCAGCTTCCAGTTGGCGTCATATTTCAGCAACTGAGGGTTGCCGACCGGCTTGCGCTGGAACACCCAGATATTGCCCTTCGAATCGCGCGACACCGCCGGGACCCCGCCGATGCCGGGGGGCAGTTGGACGGGATATTCGAATGTGTATCCCATCTCCTGCTTCCACTGGACGCGCTGCATCTCGCCACGCTGCGGCCCCTTGCGGTTTTGGCAGACGGTGGAGTGCGAACAGGTAACCGCCGTCCGCGCGCCAGCGGCGAAAGGCGCGCCTTCGGGTCGCGGCAGGACCGTGACAACACCCTTGGCATCGACCGACGTGCGACCGCCCGGATCGGGGAACGACCCTTGCAGGAACCATGCGGGCGAACCGTTTTCGGCCGGACCGCTCGTCGGCGGCACCGTCTGCGACAAGGCGGCGGTGGCAACCAGTGCCAGCGCCATCGCGCCAGTCAGGGCATATCGGATCATCTCATTCTCCCGTTGCTTTATGATATTCTACCGGCTGAGCGCTGTCGTGATGGCGGCTGGCCGGGTATCGAACGTCAGCGTGGCGGCAGGATCGCGCACCAGCGCCTTGCCGTCGAACCGATAGACTTCAATCTGGCGCGACGCGGCGCTTTGCAGCAGCAGCGTGCGGCCGTCGTCGCTCCAGGTCGCGCCCTGCGCCCATTGCCCTGTCTGCGCCTCGGCCACGGACGTCAGCGTCGCGCCGTTCACGCGATAGACCTTGAGCAGGCCAAAGGGGCTGTAAGCGGGCGATGTCGGGCTGGCTGCCGATCCGTTGACCACCACGACGGCCAGATACCGGCCATCGGCGGACAGGGCGACATGCTCGGGCAACGGGCCGACTTCGACCGTGGCGGCGATACGGTTGGTGCGCAGGTCGATCGCCGTGACCGTACCGATCCGCCCGCCGCGCGGCGGTGGCGCGCCTTCGGCCGGAATGCGGCCTTGAAGATTGGTCGAATAGGCATAGCGGCCATCGCGACTGAACACCGATCCGTACGGATTGACGCCGGTGGGGAATGTCACGCCCGTATCGGTGACTTTGGTGCCGTCGATCGCCAGCCGCCAGATGGCATTGCCGCGCCGCTGCGTCACCACGGCCGTCTTGCCATCGGGCGACAGCGCGATGTCGACCGGTCCGGGTGCCTTGTCGAGTTGAAGCGTGTCGATCAGGGTCAGGCGTCTGGCGGCGATGGAAAACACCGAAATCGTCCCGTCGCCGGTCGCTGCGACCAATGCCATCGTGCCCGCGCGGTTGATCGCCACGCCAGAGGCGCCGTCGCCGGCCTCCACCGTCTGGACCAGCTTGGGCGCGGTCGGATCGGTCAGGTCGATCAACGAAACCTTGTTGTCGAGAACAAACTTTGCCGGATCGGCCGGGTCTGCCTTCTGCGCGGAGGTGACGATCGCGAAACTGCCGTCGCGCGCCATCGCGACGCTGGTCGGCGGACCGATCATGCTGCCGGGCACATCGACTGTGCCTGTCACGCGCGGCGGATAACGGCGCATGTCGATGACAGCCAGATTGTCCGGCCGTGCGCGGAAATCACTTTCGCCGGCGCGCGGCTGCTTCCCGTCGTTCACGGAGACGGCAATCTGCGCAGGGGCATGCGCTGCGATCAGCGCGCCGGCCGCACCGGCAAGCCAGCTGCCTTTTCGTCCGATCATCATGACGCTGCTACTCTCCATGTCATTGCCGGATATCATCCGATCGTCGGCGGACTGGCCGCCAGTTGTCGAGGAAGACTAGCGTCGGATAAATTGCATGCAACAATTATTATATGTATGCATAAATGAGCGGGCTTGGTCTCACTGGAGCGCAGGCCGGTAGTTCGGACCGGACAGCGCCGGACGCTTGATATGTGCATGCCCGCGCTTTAGATGCTTTAAACCCGGGCTATAGCGCCTGGAATACTATAATCGGCTTGAATCTTATGGGCAGACTACAAAATCCCGCAGGCAAGGCGAGTCCTGCCGTCGTCGACACAGAGGCGGATGATATTGGCAAGGAAGAGCCGCGCAAAGGTCGCCTGCGGCTCGATGCCGTCAAATCGATCCGCAAGATGATCTTTTCGGGCGAACTGGCACCTGGCGAGCGCCTGCGCGAAGTGGCGCTGAGCGAAGAACTGGGCATGTCGCGCACGCCGATCCGCGAAGCGTTCCGTACACTGGCGGGCGAGGGACTGATCGACCTGCTGCCCAATCGCAGCGTCATCGTCAGCGTCCCCGACAAATCCGAGGCGGCCGATGTGTTCACCGTTCTGGGCGCGCTGGAGGCGCTGGCGGGGCAGTTGGCAACGCAGCGCATGTCGCTGGAGCAGATCGAGATACTCGGCGAACTGCATGCCGATCTGGCGCATTATTTCGAAACCGCGAACCGCCTGGCGTATCTGGAGGCCAATCGGCTTATCCACGAATATATCGTCGAGGCTTCCGACAGCCCGTCGCTGGTTCTGGCATGGCGCCTGTTGCTGCCGCGCGCAGAGCGGGCGCGGCATGTCACGACGCTCGATCATGACCGGTGGGCAGAGGCGTTTCAGGAACATTGCGAGATTTACGCGGCGATCGTCGCGCGTGATGAGGCACGCCTGAAGCAGCTTCTGGAAAGCCATTTTGCGAATGGCGTCGAGAGCCTGAAAAAAAGCGAAGCGCGCAAGCGTGCGACCGAGCGTGCGGAGATTTACGCCGGCCGCAGCGGCTGAGCCTGTCGCAACCGGCGGTCTCGCGCCTGGCGCCTGGTCAGCCGATTCCCTGTTACTCGGCCTCACTTGCTATCACTCCTTAAGCACTTCTCCAGATTCCCCACGCTGCCCCTTGAATGTATGCAAGATTATAGATATGCATACATAAAGCGCGCAACAGGCGCGGGGTACGGGGAGACGATGCGTGAAGGATATGCTGCCGCAGGACAGTATGGAAGCGGCGCTGATCGGCAGGCTGTCAACAGATGAGGGCCCGGTTCCCATAGCCGTGATCGAGAATCGCGTTTTCGATCTGTCGGGCCATTTCGCGACGGTTTCGGAAATGATGGAGTCGCTTGCGCCTGGCGAGGCGCTGCCGAAGGGGCGAGACATGGGTCCGCTTGCTGCGCTCGGTCTCGATACCGCATGGGCATCGGATGCGGCGCCGCGCCTGCTGGCGCCGGTCGATCTCCAGTGCATCAAGGCGTCGGGCGTGACTTTCGCCGTGTCCGCTCTGGAACGCGTGATCGAGGAGCGGGCGCGGGGCGATGCCGCAGGTGCCAGCGCGTTCCGGGAGAGCATCAGGAAACAGATCGGCAGTGATCTGGGTGCCGTCCGCCCCGGCTCTGAGGATGCGATGCGGCTGAAGGCCATGCTCATCGAGATGGGCGTCTGGTCGCAGTATCTCGAAGTGGCGATCGGTCCCGATGCAGAGATTTTCACGAAGGCACCGGTATTGTCGGCCGTAGGCACCGGTCACTGGGTGGGCGTGCGCAGCGATTCGCACTGGAACAATCCCGAACCCGAAGTCGCCATATTGGTCGATTCGGCCGGTCGCCCGCGCGGCGCGACGCTGGGCAATGATGTCAACCTGCGCGATATCGAGGGGCGCAGCGCGCTGCTGCTCGGCAAGGCGAAGGACAATAATGCGTCCTGCGCGCTCGGGCCGTTCATCCGCCTGTTCGACGCCCATTTCACGATGGACCATGTGCGCGACGCGGAAGTCTCCCTGACAATCGAGGGGGAGGATGGCTATCGCCTCGAAGGTACGTCGAGCATGCGCAAGATCAGCCGCGATCCGCTGGACCTCATCGCCCAGACGATCGGAAAAAGCCACCAATATCCCGACGGCTTTATCCTGTTGCTGGGCACGATGTTCGCCCCGGTCGACGACCGCGATGCGCCGGGGCAGGGCTTTACCCACAAGCCGGGCGACATCGTGCAGGTCGCGACGCCACGGCTCGGTGCCCTTACCAACAAAGTGTGTCTGTGTGAGGATGCGCCGCCCTGGACGTACGGGATTGCCGCGCTGATGCGCGATCTTGCCCGCCGCACCTCCGTAATGCCCGCGCTCGTGACGGCCTGATGGCAGGCATCATGATCCGGTCGCTCAGCCCCGCTCAGTCGCGCGATGGCCCGCGCGATCAGGGTGTCGCTATGGTCGATTTCTATACCCAGATGAAAACCGTCTATTTTTCGGTGTGACGGGCCGCGTGATCCCCGCAGAGGGAAACGGGACAAGAGGAGAATGAAAGTGCGTAAACGTCAATTCCCATTGCATCGCTCGCCGGTAGCGGCGTTGCGTCGCGCGCTGCTGATGGCAGTCGCCGCGACGGCCATTGGCAGCGCGCCCGCGCTTGCGGAAACGACGGTCTTCCGTAACTTTTCGCTGATCGACGGACGCGGCGGTGCGGCGCGGCCGGATTCGGCGATGGTCGTTACGGATGGGCGGATCATCTGGGTCGGTGCGGCGTCGCAGGTGCCGACGCAGCTTCCCGCCGACAGCCAGACCGTGACGCTGGATGGCAAGTTCGTGATGCCCGGCCTCATCGACACGCACATCCACCTCGGCAATGTGCACGACCTGAAGCTCAACGAGCAATATTACACGCGCGAAAATGTCGAGGCCGACCTCAAGACCTATGCCGCCTATGGCTTTACCACCGTGGCGATCATGGGCACGGACAAGGATGTCATCTTCTCCGTCCGCAATGCGGAGCGGGCAACCCGGCCCAGCATGGCGCGGCTGTTCACGGCAGGGCAGGGGATCGTCTTTCGCGGCGGCTATGGCGGGGTGCCCGGCATCAACCGGCCCGTGACCAATGCGAAGGAAGCAGCGGCGGAAGTCGATGCGCAGGCCGCCAAGGGCGCCGACTATATCAAGTTCTGGCTGGATGACGAACTGGCGACGATGCCGAAGATGCCGCCGGAAATCAGCCAGGCAGTGATCGATGCCGCGCATCGCAATGGCCTGAAAGCCTTCGCACACATATTCTACCTGGAAGACGCCAAGCGTCTGGTTGCGCAGGGCATCGACGGCTTCGTCCACAGCGTGCGGGATCAGCCGGTCGACAAGGCGCTGACCGATGCGATGCGGCAGAAGAATGTGGTGCAGGTTGCGGGCACGCTGAGCCGCGAAATCGCCGTCTATGCCTATGGCAAGCCCGCCCCGCAGCTTGAAGATCCGTTCTTCCAGCAGGCGCTTTCACCGGCGGCTTTGGCGGAACTGGGGAGCGCCGAACGGCAGAAAGCCGTGTCGCAATCGCCTTTCTACAAGCGGCTGCCCGGATTTTTCGACCGGGCGATGGACAATCTGAAGCGTCTGGGTGCGGCGGGGGTGCGTTATGCGCTGGGAACCGACTCAGGTCCTCCGGGGCGCGTAGCGGGCTATTCTGGTCATTGGGAAATGGAACTGATGGTCCGGTCGGGCTTCACGCCTGACGAAGCGATCCAGGCGGCGACCGCGCGAGGTGCCGAAGCCTTGGGTGCCGATGACCTGGGGACGCTGGAACGCGCCAAATGGGCTGATTTCGTGGTTCTGGATGCCAATCCGCTGCGCGATATCAAGAATACACGGGCGATCGATGCTGTTTATATCGCGGGACGCCAAGTCCCTTCGGTGAAGCGTTGACCGCCGACAGCGCCACGATGGAGCGGCCGACCCGCGTCCGCCATGCCGTGCTGTGGCTGACAGTCGCGGCCTATATGATCACCTATATGGACAGGGTGGTCATTTCGACCGCGGCACCGTCGATCCAGAAGGAGTTCGGCTTCTCGCTCATAACCATGGGCTGGATTTTCAGTATCTTCCAGATCGGCTATGCATTGTTCCAGATACCGGGCGGCTGGCTGGGCGACCGCTTCGGTCCCCGTCGCGCGCTGACCGGTATTGTCATCTGGTGGTCGGCCTTCACGGCGGCGACGGCGCTCACCTGGTCGGCGGCCTCGATGCTGATTTGCCGGTTTCTGTTCGGCGTAGGGGAGGCGGGTGCCTTTCCCATCGCCACCCGGTCACTTTCGCGCTGGATGCTGCCTGCCGAACGCGGTTTCGCGCAGGGCATCACGCATGCCGGCGCACGTCTCGGCGGGGCGATCACGCCGGTATTCGTGGTGTTTCTGATCCTGCATTTCGGCTGGCGCGCGCCGTTCTTCGTCTTCGCGTTGATCGGTCTGGTCTGGGCGGCATGTTGGTTTGCCTATTATCGCGATCAGCCTGCGGAGCATGCGGGCACCAATGCGGCCGAGCGCGCTCTGATCGCCAGCCATCTGGGCGAAAGCACCGCTGGCCAGCCGCGCGCGGCCGTGCCCTGGCGGCAATTGCTGGGCAACCCCCAGATGTGGACGCTGTCCGCCATGTATTTCTGTTACGCCTACAGTATCGGTATCTTTCTCACCTGGTTTCCCAAATATCTGAATGATGCCCGCGCTTTCAACCTGACGGAGATGGGCCTCTATGCCAGCATGCCCCTGTTGGCGGGGGTGGCAGGCGACATTGCGGGCGGCGCGGTTTCGGATCATCTGCTCAAGCGGTCGGGCAATCTCAAGATGGCGCGGCGTCTGGTTGCCGTTGCCGGGTTTCTGGTTGCAGCGATTACCATGCCGCTCGCGGTACTGGCAGGCGATCCGCTGGTCTGCGTCGCCTGGTTCTGTCTCGCCGTGTTCGGGCTGGAGCTGACGGTCGGTGTATCCTGGGCCGTGACGCTTGATATCGGCGGCAGTTTCGCCGGGTCAGTTTCGGCCGTCATGAACACGTTCGGCAATATCGGCGGGGCGCTCGCCTCGGTCGCGACGGGCTACATCGTCACGCATAGCGGCTGGACTCCGGCCTTCATGGTGCTGGCCGTCCTGTCCCTGGTAGCCGCGATCCTGTTCCTGCGGATCGATGCTTCCCGCCCTCTGTACAATCGTGAGATCAGGCCTGCCTGAGGCACGTTATCGCCATTGACAAAAGGGATAATTCGTTCAATGCATACATATGAATAATGTTGTATGCAACATTTCAGCCGAGCCGTTTCGGGAGTGACGTGACCTTATGCAAATCAGCGAAACAAAATGCGTGGCATGCGGCAATTGTACCTATGTGTGCCCTATGGGGGCGATCTTCATCGATCCCGCCACGCGCAAGGCAACGATCAACCGCGACGAATGCGTGGAATGCTACGCCTGTTACAATGGCCTGAGCAAAGAGCACCTGCCCCCCAAGACAGTGCGGGCGACCCGGCGGCTGATGTCCAAGCTGTTGATGCGGTTTGAACCTGATCCCGATATCTGCCCGACCGACGCCATCGTGCCCGATGAGCTGAGCTGGCCGCGGGTCGTCCGCCGCGCCTTTTCCGACCCGCGTGTCCCCCATGAATCGACAGGTGTCGCAGGTCGCGGGACGGAGGAGGTCAAGACCAACGACGTCTCCAATCGTGTGGCCGTGGGAATGGTCGGGTTCACGATCGAGTTCGGTCGCCCCGGCGTTGGCGCGCGCTTCCGCCAGATCCAGGAAATGAGCATGACGCTGGCTGCGCTGGGCGTGAAGATCCAGCCCAAGAACCCCGTCACCGCCATGATGAGCGACGTCGAGACCGGAAAGATCCGCGAGGATATTCTGGACGAGAAGGTTCTGTCGGCCATTCTTGAAATCACCGTTCCGGTCGAGCGGACGGAAGAGATCATCCGCGCAGTCTGGGCCGTCGAGAAGAAGATCGACACGATCGTCGTGCTGGGGGTCGGAACCCGCTGCGACGATGACGGGGAGGAGCGCGTCGTTGCGCCGATCCTTGAAAAGCTCGGCTACAATCTGAAGCGCGCCAAGACCAATATCGGCCTTGGCCGCACGGTGATCCGGGAACTGGAAGCCAGCCCGCAAAGCGGCGTTACCCGCAGTGCCATGAATGGAGCGATGACGGCATGACGAACACCCTGCATCGCTATGGTACGGCCGAAAGTTTCGTAGACGATTACATTATCTTCGCGCTGCCCGCCAAGGGCGGGGGGCAGTCCGGCGATCCCCTTCCGGCGCTTCGGCGATTTCTGGAACTGGCGACCGAATATAATCCGGTCAACATCGGCGACGCAATGAACGGTGGGGCGATCCGCCCCACCGAACATAGCAAGGCGATCGAGCATTTCGGCACGCGGCCGACGACACCCGATTTCCGCAAGGTGATCGAGGGTGCGACCAAGGCAACGACCTTTTCGGCGGTGTTCGCGCGGAAGGAAGATGCCGAGGCGTTCGTCCGGCGGCTGGTCGAGGAGGATCTGGGCCTCAGCATCAACATATCGACGTCGATCGACAACGCCATGAACTGCTGCAAGGCGGCGGGACTGACGCGGCACAGCGTCGGCTATTCGCTCGGCTTCGAAGGGATACAGGACAATGCGCCCAACCGCCATGTCCTGGCGCTGTCGACCATGTGCGGCCACGGCATGATCAGCCAGTCGCTCGCCAAGAAGATGATCGACTTTGTAAAGGAAAACCGCAGGACACCCGATCAGGTGACGGCGGCGCTCAGCCGCTTCTGCTCCTGCGGCATATTCAATCCGGTCCGCGCCAAGCGCATCATCGAAGACGCCCGCAAGAAGACTTTCTGACGAATAACTCCATCGTTCGACGGGCGGCGGGGTGGCACATGTATGCCCCGCCGCTGACCGTCATTGGGGCAAGGCGAACACGACGAGCTGGCTGACGTTCGCGCGGCTGTTCAGATAGCTGCCGCCTGCCGACACTATCGCCACATGCTGCCGCCCGCTCTTGCCGGTGAAGGTAATGGGGGTGGCATGCGCCGCTGCCTCCAGCGTCATCGTCCACAGCTCCTTGCCCGATCGGCTCTCGAACGCCCGGAATCGGGCGTCGTCCGTCGCACCTACGAAAACCAGCCCTGAAGCGGTCGCCATCGGCCCGCCGATATTGGGTCGCCCGGTCGCCTGTTTACCCGCAGGCGCGCTGTCGGTCACGCCCAGCGGCACCTGCCACGCGATCGTACCGTCGTGCACGTTGACGGCGGATATCTGACCCCAGGGCGGCGTGTGGCACATCCACCGGCGGCCGCGGTCGGCAAAGGCACCCGGACCCTTGCCGACATTGTACCAGTTGCCCTGCGGGTCGCGGCCCATCTGCTCCACGCTGGCAACTTCGGTGGTGTTGATGATGTAATAGCCAAGCTGCGGATCGAATGTGCCGCCGCCCAGATTGGGGCCGCCGCCGCTCCCCGGAAAACGGATGGTCGGATGATCGCTGCGCAGCGGTTCGAACGGCGCGGCGAACGTCAGCTTTTCGTCCCTGATGCGGTCGAGGCAGTATTGGCGATGCTCGGGCGTCAGCGTGGCGATGTCGTCCAGCGTCATCGACTGGCGGCTGATCGAAGGCGGTGCGCTCGGCACGGGCTGGGTCGGCGAGGCTTCTTCGCCTGCAATGCTGCTGGGCGGCACGGGCATTTCCGTCACCTTGTAGATCGGCTTGCCATTGCGCCGGTCGAGCAGGAAGATGAAGCCTGTTTTGCTGACGGCGGCAACCGCCGGGATCGTCCGCCCGTTGCGCTTTACGTCGAACAGGGTCGGCTGACCGGGCAAGTCATAATCCCATATGTCGTGATGCACCGCCTGAAAATGCCACAGATATCTGCCCGTCCGCACATCGACGGCAACCAGCGTGCTGCTGAACAGATTGGCGCCCTTGCGATCGACACCGATCCGATCATAGGCAGGGGCCGCAAAGGGCAGGAAAGCGATGCCGCGTTCCCGGTCCACGCTCATGAGATTCCAGACATTCACTCCCGACCGACGCTTCCACCCGTCGTCGGTCCAGCTTCCATGTCCCGGCTCACCCGGCCGGGGAATGGAATGGAATGTCCATAGCAGCTTGCCGGTCCGGGCATCCCATCCGCGAACATCGCCGTTCGGCCCGATCGCAGGCGATTCCTGGACGCGTGACCCGGTGATGACGACATTGCCCGCCACCACAGGCGCGCTGTTGATGGCGTAGGCGGCATCGGGCATGCCATTCATGACGTCGGCCGTCTTGAGGTTGACGGTCGCGAAACCGGGTGCCGGCTTTCCGCTGCGCAAGTCGATCGCGCCCAGCAGGCCCCCGCGCGTGCCGTAGAACAGGCGCGGCCCGACTTTGCCGTCGCCTGCCCAATATTCCATGCCGCGCCCGCCGACCTGATCGCCATCGGGCAGCACATGGGTCCAGATCACGCGCCCGCTGTCGCCATCGAGCGCCACGATCCGGCTATAAGGCGTTGCAAGATAGAGTATGCCGTCGATCGCCAGCGGGGTCATCTGGCTTACCGCAAGACGCGCCTGCGGCGTTTCGGGCGGTCGCATGTCGAATGTCCACGCGCGCGCAAGGCGCGCGACATTGGCTGGCGTAATCTGCGCCAGAGGTGAAAAGCGGGTGCCGCCCGCGTCGCGACCATAGCTTTGCCAATCGCCGGGTGCGGCGTCTCTTGCGCAGGCTGGAGCGGACGCCAGTGCCCATGCAAGACTTATGGCCGTGCCGATGCCTGCCAAGTGATGAAGTCTGTAACGCCGCCGGTCGTTGCCGCCTGTTCGCACGGTGGTCTGATCCTCTCCGATGGCGGTCTGCGCGCCGTTAGGCTTTTTGCTCTACCATGCCAATCCACCGCGCCAACGGCAAAAAATGACAGAAAACGCGCCGTCTCAAATAGTGAGCGGGGGTCGCATTTTTTGTCTTTCGCAAAGCGTCTACCTCAGCGCATGATAGGAAAAAGCGTCGCTCCCGATGGCGGCCGATGAAGGAGATGGATATGCCGTTCGCGCACGACCCGGACCGCCGTGCAGTGATCGCGGGGATAGCTGCAACTGCCGCCATTTTCGGCCACGGTCGGCGCGTGTCGGCGGCCGAAATGGCGAAGGACGGAGGCTATCGGATCATCCCGCGTGATGTCCGTGATAGCCTGGGCGAAGGGATCACCTGGTCGGCGCGGCGCAACGCAATTTTCTGGATCGATATATTGAAGCCGACCTTGTGGTCGATGGACGTCGGCACCGGCGCTATCCGTAGCTGGCCGATGCCGGAAACCATCGGCTGGGTGATCGAGCGCAAGGGGCGCGACGATTTCATCGTCGGGTTGAAGCGCGGCTTCGCGATACTGCGCCTCGATCCGTTCGAGATCACCACGATCGGCAACCCGGAGCCGGACTATCCCAAAAACCGGCTGAACGATGCGAAGGTCGATCGCTGGGGCCGGATATGGGCCGGAACGCTGGGGGAGGCGGGCGGCTCGCTCTATCGCCTCGATCCCGACTTGCGCTGGTCGCGTCAGGACACGGGCTACAAGACCTGCAACGGGCCGACGTTCAGCCTGGACGGACGGACCATGTATCACAATGATTCAGGTCGCAGGATCTGTTACGCGCTGGACCTCCATCCTGACGGGACTTTGCACAATAAGCGGATATTCACCCAGTTTACCGAGGAAATGGGGGCGCCGGACGGCATGACCACCGATGCCCAGGGTGGCATCTGGATCGCGCACTGGGGCGGCGGGCGGATCAGCCGTTTCCTGCCGGACGGGCGTTTCGATCGCGCCATCGCTTTGCCGGCCGGGCGCATTACCGACATGACCTTTGCGGGTCGGAAGCTGGATCGGATGTTCGTCACCTCCGCCTCGGGCGAACCGGACGCCAAACCCGATTCCGGAAGCTTGTTCGAGGTTCAGGCGGGCGTCCGCGGCCGCGCGCCGCATCTGTTCGCGGGCTGATCCGGCGCGGGCGGGCGAACTAGGCGAGCTTCAGGATCATCTTGCCCTGATTGGAGCCTTCGAACAGCCGCAGGAAGGCGGGCAGGGCGTTATCGATCCCCTCGTCGATATGCTCGTCGAAGCGCAGCGCGCCCTCGCGCACCAGCCCGGCCATCGCCGCTGCGCCTTCCGGAAAGCGATCGAGAAACTCGCTGATGAGGAACCCCCGGATCGTCGCGCATTTCACGATCAGCTGCCACAGGTTGCGCGTGCCGTAATGCGCCGTATTATATTCGGAAATCAGCCCGCATAGCGCCACTGTCGCATGCTGATTGATGTGCAGCAGCGTCGCGTCCAGGCCCATACCGCCGACGTTTTCGAATACCAGATCGATGCCGTCGGGCGCAGCCTGCCCGATCGCGGCGGACAGCGCCTCGCCATCCTTGCCGCGATAGTCGATGGCCGCGTCGAAGCCATAATCATCCGTCAGCCTGGCGCATTTGGCCGGGCCGCCTGCGATGCCGATGACGCGGCATCCCGCGCGTTTGCCCAGTTGCCCGACAAGCGATCCCACCGCGCCCGCCGCGCCGCTCACCAGCAATGTCTGTCCGGCCTTGGGCTGCAATATCTCCGTCACGCCGAAATAGGCCGTCAGGCCTACCGCACCGAGGATCGAGAGGAAATGCGTCGGCGATGGCACCGCATCAATGTCCACGACCTGGGTGAAGCCGCCTGCCTGCGCAACCGAATGCGTTTCGATGCCGTTGAGACCCATCACCCAGTCGCCCGGTGTGAAGCCTTCCGCTTCACTGGCGATCACGACACCGACGGTTGTCGCCCGTACCGGATCGCCCAGCGCCACCGGCGGCAGATAGCTTGGCGCATCGTCCAGCCAGCCGCGGATCGCGGGATCGAGCGACGCATAATGATTGCGGATCAGGAACTGCCCCGGCGCGAGTGGCGGCAGGGGGGCATCGACCAGCCTGAAATCATCCCGCTTCGGCATCCCGTCGGGACGCGCAACGAGCAGAAAGCGACGGTTCATTTCGGGCATGGCGGTCCTGTCGTGGCGAAAGGCATTGAAGGGAGCATGCTAGGCCTGCGTCTGCCGGACCGCGACTTGCGTTTCCGCTAGTTCGTCGCGCCAGACTAGCACAAAGCCGAGTTTGCGCGCCCCTTCTTCATGCTACCCTCCCTTTCAAAATGCCATGCATGGTGGAGAGTGGAGTGACCAAGGAGCATTTTCTGGGCCGGACGCTGGAGGCTTATGACCCCCCGGTGCGCGGCGATCCGATTACCGGCGAACGCTATTACAGCAAGGCGTGGGCGCGGGCGGAATGGCAGCATGTGTTCAGCAAGGTCTGGCATATCGGCGGGCTGCTTGCCGATCTGGAGGAGCCGGGCGACTGGATCACCCATAATCTGATGCGCGACAGCGTCATCATGATGCGGCAGGACGATGGCACCATCCGTGCCTTCTTCAACGCCTGCGTCCATCGCGGCAACCGGCTGCTGTGGTCCGATGTCGGGCATAACGAGAAAATCACCTGTTCCTATCATGGCTGGCAATTCGGGAAGGACGGCACCTTGCTGTTCGCGCAGGACGCGGAGGATTTCCCCAATGGCAATCCCTGCGGCAAGGCGCATCTGACCGAGATTGCCGTCGATACATGGGGGCCCTTCGTGTGGTTCAACATGGACCGGAACGCGCAACCGCTGCACGAATGGCTGGCGCCGCTGCCCGAACAGCTTGCCGGATACCGCATGGAAACGATGGTCCGCGTGCTCGACGTGCGATGCGAGATCCCTTGCAACTGGAAGATCATCCGCGACAATTTCAACGAAAGCTATCATCTGCCGACGCTCCACCCGGAACTGGCGAGCTTCATCGACGACGAATATACCGATACCAGTTTCGAAATGTACCCGAGCGGGCACAACCGCATGGTGCAGAAGGGGTGCCACCCGTCAAAGCGGCTCGATTATCCCGATGCCATGCAGCCGCTGGTCGAAGATGTCCTGCGCGAATGGGGGCTGGACCCGGCGGATTTCGTGGACCGGGCGACACAGGCAAGAGTGGCCATCCAGCAGGCCAAGCGGAAGCTCGGGCCGGAGCGGGGCTTCGTCCACTTCGAAAGCATGAGCGACAGCCAGCTCACGGACTATTATCACTACACGCTATGGCCCAACACCACGATCACCATGAGCCCGGACGGGTTCCAGATATTACGGTCCGAACCGCACCCGACCGATCCTGAAAAGTGCATATTCGACCACTGGTACATGATGCCGCCGGTCAAGGGTCGTCACGAAGTGATAACGCCGGTCGGCCCGCGCCCGTTCAAATCGTGCGAGCGGGAAACGATTATCTATGGCGAGGCGACGCTCGGCTATGTCGCGGATCAGGACATGACGATCGCCGTGGGGCAGCAGCAGGGCCTGCACTCCATGGGCTATAAGGGCGGCATCATATCCGGGCAGGAAAAGCGGATACAGCGGTTCCACGAACTGCTGAACGACGCTTGCGGCATACCCGGCGAACTGCCCGATGGCAGATGGGACGAATGAGTTTCGCGGAAGACATGGCGGGGATCAACGCGGCGCTCGCCCGCTATGTCGATGGCGTCAATCGCCGTGACGCCGGTCTGTGGTCGACATCCTGGGACAGGGATGCCGAATGGTACTTGTTCGGCCCCGACACCATAGCAGGACGCGAGGCAATCGTTGCGGCGTGGAAGGAGGCGATGGCCGGATTCCCCTTCGTCGTGATGCACGTCACCCAGGGTGATGTCGTCATTGCCGGCGATGTGGCAACCGGGCGGTCCTATACGAGCGAGCTCGCGCGAACGGCCGATGGTCAAAGGCTGCGCGTGCTCGGCCAGTATGAGGATCGATATATCAAGCGCGACGGCGTCTGGGGCTTTGCCTACCGCCGGTTCACCATGCTCGACAGCGAGGAAATCTGATGGGACGTCTGACAGGCAAGGTTGCGGTGATCCTCGGCGCATCCGACGCGCGCAGCATGGGCGCGGCGACCGCCCGGCGTTTTGTCGAGGAAGGGGCAAAAGTTGTTCTTGCGGCACGACGCAAGGATGCCGTGGCGGATATCGCGGCGGAGCTTGGCGGTATCGGCGTGGGCTGCGACATCACCGACGAGGCATCGGTCGCCGCGCTGGCCAAGGCGGCCGTGGAGCATTTTGGCGGCCTGCATGTCGCGGTGAACTATGCCGGTCAGAGCAGCCAGGCGTCCGTGCTCGACGTCACGGCGGAGCAGTTGCGCCACCAATCCGAAATCCACTTCGTCGGTACTGCCCTGTTCATCAAGCATATGGCGCTGGCCATGCAGCAGGGTGGATCGATCGTAACGGCTTCGTCGCTGACCGTGCTCGTGCAGGCGCCGGATTTGGGCGCCTATGCCGGGTCAAAGGGCGGCGCGGACGTCTATGTCCGGGTTGCGGCCAATGAGCTGGGTGCGCGCGGCATCCGCGTCAACAGTCTGGCACCGGGCTTCACCAGAAGCGCGATGACGGAGGATTATTTCGCCGTTCCCGCCGTGACCAATGCGTTCCTGAAGGAAATGCCGCTTGGCCGCTTCCCGACGGTGGAGGATATCGCCAGCACCGCGCTGTGGCTGGCGAGCGACGAGGCGTTCGTGACCGGGCAGCGGATCGACGTGACGGCGGGGCAGGCGCTGCGCCGAACGCCCCGACCGGAGGAGTTCATATGAGCGGGCGGCTGGCGAGCAAGACCGCCCTGGTCGTCGGCGCGGCGGGCGAGGGCAATATGGGGCAGGTGATTGCCCGGCGTTTCGCGGCGGAAGGGGCGCGGGTCGCCGTGGCGGGGCGCAACCGTGCGGTCCTTGATCGTCTGGCGGCCGAAATCGGCGGCGTGGCGGTGGACTGCGATTTTTCCGATCGTGCCAGCATCTTCGCCATGGTCGATGCAACCTGCGCGGCGCTGGGTGGCATCGACATTGCGGTCAACGCCACCGGCTGGGGCCTGCTGAAGCCGTTCCTGGAAACCACCGACGCGGATTTTGACCGGATGTATGCGCTGCAACTGCGCGGGCCGTTCCAGTTCGTGCAGGCGCTGATCCCGGTGATGGAGAAGACCGGCGGGTCGATCGTTCAGATCAGCTCCGCCACCGCCACCATCATGTTCCACGACCATGCCGCCTATATGGCGACCAAGGCAGGGACCGACCATATGCTGCGCACCGTCGCCAACGAGTTCGGGCATCTGGGCATCCGTGTGAACAGCATTTCGCCCGGCGTCACCGAAACGCCGATGACGGCCGAGGCAGCCGCCGTGCCGGGGCTGATGGACGCGTTCGTCAAAGGCTATCCGCTGGGCCGCTACGGCACGTCGGATGATATCGCCGCAGGCTGTGTCTGGCTGGCGAGCGACGAATGCTTCATGACCGGCGAGACGATGCAGGTGAACGGTGGCCTCATCTTGCGCGGCAATCCGACAAAGGCGGCGATCGAGGCGTCAGTCGCCGCCGCGATGTCCGCGCAGGAGTGAGCGACCGCATGCCCCGCCAGCATCCGTTGTCGATGGCGGCGGGCATCATGCCGGAAGCGACGCCGCTGCAACTGGTCGAGGCGGCGGCGCGTGCGGGCTTCGACTATGGCGGCATGTGGATCGACGCTGCGGACTGGACGGCGCAGACGACACGCGAGGTCAAGGCCGCACTCGCCGCCACCGGACTGCCACTGCTCGATGTCGAGGTCGTCTGGATACAGCCCGGCCCGCCGAACCCCGATCATCTGCGCATCGTTGACATCGGGCTGGAGCTGGGCGCGCGGAACGTCCTGTGCGTCAGCAGCGACCCGAATGAGGGGGCTACGCGGGACAAGCTGGCCCTGCTGATGGATCATGTCGGTGACGCGCCGATCCGCATCAATCTGGAGTTCGGGATTTTCACCGAGGTGAAGACGATCCAGCAGGCGAGCCGAATCCTCGACGCAATCGGATCGCCAGTCGGGGGCCTCCTGATAGACAGTCTGCACTGGCGCCGTTCGGGCGGTACGCTCGCAGATGTGGCGGCCATCCCGTCGCGATGGTTGAGCTATGCCCAGCTGTGCGATGCGCCCGATCCCGGTGCCGATCCTGCCGATGCCGCCGCCATATTGGAAGAGGCGCTCGACGGGCGCGTGGCGATGGGCGCGGGTGGTCTGCCGCTCAACGATCTGGCCGACATCCTGCCGCCTGCCCTGCCGATCGCGATCGAGGAACGGTCCCGCGCCTTGCGTGAGGGATTCCCCGATCTCAATGCCCGCGCGGCTGAGTTGCTGCGAACCTCGCGCGCGTGGATGGCATCATGATGCCGCGTCGCGCGCTGGCGTCACCGGCGCATAGGGCATGATCATCTTGCCGTTGGGGTCGGCGGTAAAGGTCGTCTGGGTCGGATAGGCGAACTCCAGCCCTTCCTTGTGGAACCGTTTCAGGATCGCGATGCCGACCTTGTGCCGGACTTTGTAGATTTCGTCCCAGTCGGGCAAATAAACGTCGAACTCCAGCTCATAGTCGAGGCTGCTTGCGCCGAAGGCGATGAGGCCGCACCGGATGAAAATGCCGTCAAAACTCTCGACGACTTCGCGCAATATTGCCGGTACGCGCTCCGCCAGCATCGGGTCGGTCTGATAGATAAGGCCGATCGTGAACTTGATCCGGCGATGGTCGAGATGCTGATAGTTGGTGATTTCCTTTTGCAGCAAATTGGCATTGGAAATCACTTTCTTCTCGCCTGTCACGGCGCGCAGACGCGTACTTTTCAGGCCGATGCGCTCCACCGTTGCGGTCGTCTGGTCATAGTTGATCGTTTCGCCTTTGCGAAAGGGCTTGTCGAAGATGATCGAGAGGGCAGCGAACAGATCGGAGAATATCCCCTGCGCCGCGAGACCGATGGCAATGCCGCCGACGCCGAGGCCGGCGACGAGGCCGGTCACATTCACGCCGAGATTGTCGAGCACCACGATCACCGCGATGGCGAACAGCGCGACCGTCACCAGCAGGCGGATGATGCCCATGGCGTTGCTCAGCGTGTCGCTGCCATTGTCCTCGCCGGTGCGCCGCTCGATCAGGCCCAGGATTATCTCGCGCAGCCAGATTGCGCCCTGGAACACGGCGGCGACGGTGAACAGGAACTGGATGGTCCGCAGCAGCAGGTCTGGCGGATTGGCATAACCCGCGACCAGCCGGGCGGAGACCATGATCATGAAGAAATGGGTAGTCCGGCTGAACGCCTTGCCGATCACGGTAGCGAAACTGGCGGCATCGCCGTCGCGGTCACGCAGGCGCTGTGCCAGCCGCTTTATGCCACCCAGGGCAAGATAGATGAGGAAACCGAACCCGGCCGCGACCAGTATCTCGACCCCGTGGAGATCGAACCAGCGCAGCGTACTGTCCCACATATGCTGGATGTCGGGCGGCCGGGCATTGATTTCGACCAGCGGTTCCTTGGGCGTGGTCTTGGCAGCAGTCATGCGATCTTTCGGAAGCGATTGTCGGGCGAGGATGGCTTTAGCGGGCACGAGCGCTTGCGGCCAGTCCTGCTTTTCAACCCGCTCCGGCGGCCTTCGTTCCGCCTCCGGCCCCTTTAAGGGCACCGCTCATCCAGTCGCGCCCGGGTCTTTCGACGGCGTAATGGAGCAGCGCCGACAGGGCGAGAGTCATCATGAGATAGGGGGCCATCACCGCGGGAGCCACGTTGTCGGCGTCATCGACAAAGGCGATCTTGAACCAGATGTAGAGCATGAAATGCGACAGATAGGTGGCATAGCTGATTTCGCCCAGCCACTGGAAGGCGCGGGCGTGTAACGGATTGTGCGGCAGCGCGGACGCATGGGCGAGGGCCAGTATGAGGCAGGCGGCACCGGCCGGGAAGGCCCACAGTTCCGAAGCATAACCCGACAACCACAAGCCCCAGCACAAGAGCACCCCGCCCGCCGAGAGGATGAGCGCCATGGGTTCGCGGTCGGGTCCCCGCAGCCAGAAGGCACACAGCATCGCGCCAGCGGCAAACTCGGCAAGGCAACGGATGAGGCCGAAGCGCGGGATATCAGTGCCCAGCGTGGTGGCGCCTGCCCATTCGAGCGTGGCGGCAAGCAGCGCGAGCACCGCCGCGATCGCCGCCAGCAGGTGAGGCCGTCGCGCGCGGGCGATAGGCGTCCGCAGGACAAGCAACGGAAAGGCAAGATAGGCGGCCGTTTCCGCACTGATCGACCAGGCCGGATGGTTCCAGCTCAGCGCATCGGTGAAGCCCCAGTTCTGCATCATGACGACATGCAGCGGCAACTCGCGCCAGGGATAACCGTCCGCTTGCCTGCCGCTGGCTTCCAGGGCGATCGCGAACAGCACGGTGAGGCCCAGCATTACCCCGTAGAGGGGGTAGATGCGTGCCGCGCGGCGGATCAGAAACGGCCCGATCGCGGCATGCCCCTGACGCAGGAAGGCACGATGCGCCGAAAGGTAGATGACAAAACCCGACAGCAGGAAGAAGAAGTCGACGGCCAGATAGCCTTTGTGTGCGACAGCCATCAGCCAGTCCGGCAGCCATGGCGTGCCGCTGCGGATATGGTAGACGACGACGAGCCAGGCCGCGATGCCGCGCGCGGCGGTCAGGCTGCGCAGTTCACCTGTCATGCCACGGCACTCTTGACGGGCGTGCGCGCGGCAAAGATGGGCACCGCGCTTTCATGCCGCCGCTGCCGCGCGACATAAGTCGACAGGCTGATCTGAAGCGCCAGAAGCATCCATATGAAAGGCTGATAGGCAATGCCGACGAACAGCGCGCCCAGCAGATAGATGAGATGCCCCTGCTGCAACGCCAGCGCGAGCGGCGATATCCATGCATGGCCGGGCCCGGTGCGCGGGCGATAGGCGCGGCGTATCCATTCGGTGCGGGCCAGCGACAGGCCGTGGATCAGCACCCACAGCAGAAAGCCGGGAATGCCCTGTTCGCCCAGCATCTCGAAATAGGCGCTGTGATAGGCACGGCCCTTGTCGACGATGATTTGCCGCTCGACCACCTGCGCCCCGGGCGGCCCCGCCATCTGCCGCGCTTCATAACGGAAGCTGTTGCCGAGATAGGCGTCGAAGCCGCCGCCCCAGGGATTGTCCTTCACATAATCGATCGTCCATTTCCACACGGCGACACGGGTGGAGGCGCTTTCGTCGGCCTGATAATTCTCGATCGTATCCATCCGCGCGGTAAAACTTTGCGGCAGGAACGGAATTGCGGCGACCGCCGCGATCGCCAACAGGGCGCCGTAGAGAACCCGACGCTTCATGTGCATCAGCATCAGTCCGCCGAGCATCACGATACACAACAGGCCGGTGCGCGTTTCGGTGCCGATCGGGATGAGCAGGCAGGCGCCGTACAACGCCCATCCGAACAATGTCACGGGCCGGTCTGGCGGAAAGATCGTGCCATGCCGGGTCAGCCAAAGGATCAGTGGGATGATGGCAATGGCTACGGTTGAAATGGTGCTGCCTTCATACAGGCCGCTGTTGTCGTTCACCATCAGGTTCAGCACGCCATAGCCGCCGCCCGACAGCAATGTCTTGATCCCGCCGGTGATGATGATCGAACTGGCGCACAGCACCATGACAAGCGCCAGCGCCTCGATGCGCAGCCGCGTGCGCAAGGTGAGCGGCAGGAAAATTGCGAAGATCAGTGCCTTCCACGCCCAGTCCCACTTGGTGAGCGCCTCTATGGGATAATCGGCGTGCCATGTCGTGTAGCCGCACCAGCCGAGCAGGACGAGCATCAGCATCTGCCGCCACGAAAGCCGCGTTTCGGCCTTGTCATCGGCGATCAGCCAGCCAAGGACGGCAAGGCCGAAAGCGATGGCGGAAATCGGTATGCTGTTGAGCAGATAATAGGACAATCGCTGCGGCGAAACGATGTCGATATACGCATAGGCCAGCACCAGCAGAAATCCGCGCTTCAGGCCGAGCGCGAAAAAGCCCGCAAGAAACACCAGGAAGAAAATATCACGCATCGGCACCGTCCTGCGCGTCGGTCGGCGCGCCGTCGGTGTGCATAGAGTCAGGAAGCATGGATTCGCGATCGAGATCGGGGCGGGACAGCAGCCGCCACAGCGCGATCAGGATAAGGCCGTGACTGACCATCAGGGAAAATGTGTCGATCACGAGGCGTTGCGCTTCCTTGCCATGGCTGTCCGGGACTAGCCGATCGAGGTTGACGGGCCGTTAATCTTTTTCCGGCAAATCACAGGGGCCATGACCCGCATATTGCATGTCCTCGACCACAGCCTGCCGATGCACAGCGGCTACAGCTTTCGCACGCGCGCCATCCTGCGCGCGCAGATGACGCAGGGCTGGATGGTCCGTGGCGTCACCGGGCGACGGCACAGCGCCGATGGGCCGCCGGTCGAAACTGTCGATGGCCTTACCTTTCACCGCACTGCGGGCGACATCGCGCCGGGGCAGGGCCTCATCCGCGAATGGCGCGAAGTCGCGGCGCTGGCCGAAGCGACCGATGCGGTCGTGCGCGACTGGCAGCCGCATCTGATCCATGCCCATTCGCCGGTGCTCAACGCCTTGGCCGCCGGGCGTGTTGCGCGCCGACACGGCCTGCCGTTCGTGTACGAGATTCGCGCCTTCTGGGAAGATGCCGCTGTCGGCAACGGCACAGGCAGCGAAGGCTCCCCCAAATACTGGCTCACCCGGCAGCTGGAAAGCCATGCAGTCCGGGCGGCCGATGCGGTGATCGTGATCTGCGAGGGGTTGAAGGATGATCTGGTCGGGCGCGGCATTCCCGCCGAAAAGATCACCATAGCGCCCAACGGCGTCGACATGGAGATGTTTGGCGCGCCGGTCCCTCCCGATCCGGCGCTGCGCAGCGCGCTTCGCCTGGACGACGCCGAAGTCGTCGGCTTCATCGGCAGCTTCTACGATTATGAAGGGCTGGACGATCTGATTGCCGCGATGCCGATGCTGGTTGCACGGCGCCCTGCGGCAAAGCTGCTGCTCGTCGGCGGCGGACCCTGCGAGAATGCCTTGCGCCAGCAGGCGGCGGCATCACCGGTAGCGCAGCATATTTGCTTCGTCGGCCGGGTGCCTCATCATGCGGTCGAGAACTATTACAGCCTGATCGACGTGCTGGCCTATCCGCGCAAGGCGATGCGGCTGACCGAGCTGGTGACGCCGCTCAAGCCGCTGGAAGCCATGGCGCAGGGGCGGCTGGTTGCGGCATCCAGCGTCGGCGGGCATCGCGAACTCATCAGCGACGGCCTCACCGGTACGCTGTTCCCGCCCGACGATCCGCAGGCGATTGCCGCCGCGCTGGCGCGTCTGTTCGCGGACCGCAGCCATTGGGATGCGCGCCGCGCCGTCGCCCGCCGGTTCGTGGAGCAGGAACGCAACTGGGCTGCCAATGTGATGCGCTATGAGCCGGTCTATCAGCGGCTGCTGATCGACTATCGCGTGGAGCGCGCCGCGTGATGCGCCGCCGTCCCCTGATGGCCCTGCTGTCGGGCAGTGCCGCGGCGCTCGTCATGCTCTCCGTGCCGGTGCCGCTGCTCGAAATGCTCGTCGCATCGACGGGCCTTGCGGAAATCATGCCTGCCGCCGCGCCGCCGCTTGGCCACACCGCGCGGAGCGTACTGGCCGGTTTCGCCGGCATGCTGGGCGTCGGCCTGGCGCTGGCGCTATCGGCGCAAGGCACGCCGGACATATCGGACGATGAAGAGGATGCCGGGGAACCGGACAAGGGAGAAGGCAAGATGGGTTTTGCACTGTCGAAACTGACCAGCTTCACGCGCGGCGGCCGCCGTCGGGCAACCGTGACCGGGCTTGAAGCCGTGGAACCGATGCCGGTCCTGCGTCGTGCCGATTCGCACCCGGATGCGCCTGCGCGCCGCCCCATTTTCGCCAGCCGCGATTTCGACGGGACGGAACCGTTCACCCGGCCTTTGGCGCCGCCTGCGCCTGATGCCACGGAAGCGCCTGTGGAAACGGCAATACCGGAAGCGGCAGTAGCGGAGGCGCCAACACCGGACGAGATGCTGTTCGGACCGGACCCCGCGCCCTCCGATCATGGCGAAGGGTTCGTCATGCCGCGCGCGCCGGCACCGCTGGACGATCATGTGCTGCTGACCGAGGCGATCGTGGCGCAGGATGACGCCGTGGTCCGCGTGTCGCTCGACGGGCTCAGCCTTGGCGAACTCGTCGACCGGTTCGAACAAGGCATCGCCCGCCGAAAGGCACTGGCGCAGGCCGCTGCGGCATCGCGCCGCGTGGCGAACGTCCTTGCGGAAACCGGCCGTGCTCCGGCGATATCGAGCGGGACAGGCGAAGATGCCATGCCCGTGCTCGCGGACATTCCGCCCGTCCCGCCGGTCGCGGTGCGCAGCGATGTCGACAAGGATATTGACGCTGCCTTGCGTGCCGCGCTCAACAGCCTGCAACAGATGACCGGCCGCTGACCCTCCAGCTTGCTGCGAACCCGTCAGGCGTCGCGCAAAACCAGCGCGGACACAGTGACGATAGCTGCCTCATGCGTGGCATAGGCATCGTCCACCACCGCGTCGGCGACGATGTACCCGCCGATCGCGAACTCCGCCTCGTGGAGCGTCCGGCGTAGCCGGTCGGCGCAGCTCATCGCCAAGGGACCGGGGATGATGAGCACCACCTCGTAGCGCATGCCCTCGAACATGCCGCTGGCCCATGGCGTGCCACGCAGCAGAGTGGCGCGCGTCCCTTCATAGGCCATGGCTTCCAGGGCTTCGAGCAGACGGCGCACGGGATCGCCCCTTAGCCCCGAAGGTCTCTGCGACTGAGATTCCACGATAAAGCATTGCTGCGGCGCGCTCATCGGGCCATATCCTTCCCATATTTGTTCATGAAATGTTCCACGCGCGCCGTCATCCGTGGTCCCGGTTCGCGACCGCGCCGCATGTCCAGCACCAGCCGGGGATCGCGCACGGCTTCGCGCCCGAACCGGGTAGGGGGAATGTTATGATCGCGCAGGAAGCGTTCGATCGTGCGAAGAAGTGTCATGACGTGCGGGATCCTTTCGATCTGTGTTTGTGCCTCCCCAAACGTGCTCCCGGCCGGGACTCGCGCTTGACAGGATTTTTCCTATTTCATTGGCAATTTCCTACTTGTCTAGGAAAAATCCTGCCACTATAGCATCGGCTATGGATGAACTTTCCGCCCGCCAGGCGCTTGCCCGCCTCATCGCCGACCGGCGTGAGCGGTACGAGGCATTGTCGAAGATGCTCGGGCGCAATCCCGCGTATATTCAGCAGTATATCAAGCGCGGAACCCCCCGAAAGCTGGACGAAGCAGACCGGCGGGCGCTGGCGCGCTATTTCGGCGTGGATGAGCGGCTGCTCGGCGGGCCGCAGGATGCGCCATTGCATGGCGCCCCGTCACGCCGCCGCGCCGCGCCGCCGGTGGTGATCGTGCCGCGCCTCGCGCTCGGTGCGTCGGCGGGGGCAGGGTCTCTCGATGATGACGAGCAGGCATCGGGTGCGTTCGCTTTCGATCCCGTCTGGCTGCGAGGCTTGGGCGTCAAAGCCGACGGCCTGTCGATCATTCGGGTGGACGGCGAGTCGATGGCACCGACCCTCAGCGATGGCGACGACATCATGGTCGATCGCGCCGACGGCGCGGAACGCCTGCGCGACGGCATCTATGTGCTGCGGCTCGACGACGTGCTGATGGTCAAGCGCGTGGCGCTCGGTCCCCAGCGGGGCCGTTTCTCGGTGCTGAGCGACAACCGGCATTATCCCGACTGGACGGATATCGACCCGGCGCTGGTGGACATCGTCGGGCGCGTCATCTGGACGGGGCGTCGGGTGGGATAGGCGCTATTCCGTCGGAAGCTGCGCGAGCAGCCGCTGCGCCTGCTTGAGATGCGGCGCGTCGATCATCCGCCCGTCGAGTTGCAGCGCGCCTGCGTCGGGATTGGCGTCAAACGCCGAGACAATCGCGCGGGCGTGGGCGATCTCCGCGTCCGTGGGGGCAAAGGCGGCGTTGATGACGGGAACCTGTGCGGGGTGGATCGCCATCATCCCGGTAAAGCCGTCGCGGCGACCGCGCGCGGCATAGGCAGCGAGCGCATCGCTATCTCTGATGTCCGGGAATACCGTTTCGACTGCGGGCACGGAGGCGGCATGGGCACCGAACAGGGTGAGGGCGCGCACCATCTGATAGGGCGCGGTATAGCTGCCGTCGGCTTCGCGCGCGGTGGCCGCGCCTATCGCGGCGGGCAGATCTTCTGCCCCCCAGGTCAGCCCGGCGAGATGGCGCGCCACGCTGGCATAGCTGCCCAACTGAAACACCGCCGCCGCCGTTTCCGATGCAATCGGCAGGATCGGGATTTGGCGTCCGCCGAGCATCGCAAGCAATGCCTCGACCGACGCTGCGCCTTCGGCCTTGGGCAGCATCAGGCCGTCGGGATCGCCGTCGCCTATCGCCGCAAGATCTTCGGCGACAAGGCCGCTGTCGAGCGGATTCGTTCGTACGAACGCCGGGATGTCGCGCGGTTGACGCAGCCATTGCGCGATTGCGTGGCGCGCCGACGCCTTGTTCGCGGCGGCGACCGAATCTTCAAGGTCGAGGATCAGCGCATCCGCTCCGCTTGCCGCCGCCTTGGCGAAGCGATCCGGGCGATCGCCGGGGACGAACAGCAGCGACCGGAGCTTCATGCTGTCGGGACCTTATGAAGCAGCGCCATCCGCAGGCACTGGCACACTATTTCGTCGCGCTGGTTCAGCAACCGATGGGCGAAGGTGACGATCCCCGCGTTCGGGCGCGACCGGCTTTCCTTCAGTTCCACCACTTCGCTTTCCGCGCGGAGGGTATCGCCCAGAAACACGGGCCTCGGGTGGACGAGCTTGTCGTAGCCCAGATTGGCGACCAGCGTGCCCAGTGTCGTATCGCCGACCGAAAGGCCGATCATCAACGCGAAAGTGAAGGTGCCGTTGACGAGAATTTGCCCAAACTCGGACGCGCGTGCGGCCTCCGCGTCGATGTGCAGCGGCTGCGGATTGTGCGTCATAGTGGAGAACAGCAGATTGTCCGTCTCCGTCACTGTGCGACGGATTTCGTGGGTCAGCCTGTCTCCCACCTCCCACTGGTCGAAATAGCGTCCGGCCATATCCTCGGGCACTCCCTGTGTTGCTGCACGGGCGTTAGCCGATGATGGTGCCGCGCGCTATATCGCTTCCTCCGGCCAGTAGAGACGCATCGGATTGGTAACGAGCAGCCTGTGCTGCAATTCCGCCGTGGGCGCGATGCGCGGGATCATGTCGACCAGATGGCCGTCATCCGGGATATTATCCTGCATATTGGGATGCGGCCAGTCCGTGCCCCACAGGACGCGATCGGGAAACTCGGCGACGAGTGGGGCGACGACCTGCGCGAAATCGTCCCAGGGATCAGGCCGGGCGGAGAGGCGGTCGGGGCATGTGACCTTCGTCCCCATGGTCGGAATGTCGCGGAGCAACTGCCTGAAGGCGCTTATTTCCTTGCCATCCGGCCCCTCCTGCATCGAGGGGCGGCCCATGTGATCGACGACGATGGGCGTGGGAATGGCGCGCAGGAACGGGATCATCTCATCCAATATGTCCGCCTCGAAATAGACGACGACATGCCAGCCGAGCGCCTGAATGCGATGCGCGATCTCCAGAAATTTGTCCTTTGGTGCGTCGTCCACCAGGCGTTTGAGGAAATTGAAGCGGACGCCACGGATGCCCCCTTTGTGCAGCGCGCCCAGTTCCTCCATACCGATGTCGGGTCGCACCACGGCAACCCCGCGCGCCTTGCCCCCGGATTGCGCGATCGCGTCCAGCGTGGCGGCATTGTCCGTGCCGTGGCAGCTTGCCTGCACGATGACATTGCGCGCGAAGCCCAGATGATCGCGCAGCGCGAACAGCATGTCCGGCCCGGCGTCTTCCGGCAGATATTTGGCCTTTGGACTGAAGGGAAACTGTGCCTGCGGCCCGAACACATGGCAATGCGCGTCGACCGCGCCGGGCGGCGGCGTATAATGCGGCTTCGACGGGTTGGCATGCCAGCTTGTGATGCGATCGTTCATGCGAAAATCTCCCCATCCATCAGCTTGCGGGCGGTCCGGAGCATGGCGGCGCTGGTGACATTGCCTGCGTCGTCCAGTTCCATCACGCATGTGGTTTCGCCGGTCGGATGCTCGACCGACATCGTCTTGCGATGGCCCGGCGGCACCGCTGCGACTTCCGCGGCGGGCGATCCAGCGATCAGGCAGGCCGTCGCCACGCTTACGGCACCCAGCACGCCGATCGAGGCATGGGCGCGATGCGGGATGAAACTGCGCACCGTGACCGAACCGCCATGGCGGGGCGGCGCAACCAGCATCATCTTGGGCACCGACTTTTCGGTAACGTCGCCCAGGTTCATGCGTGCACCGACCGCAAGGCGGATCGCTTCGATCCGGGTCTTCAAGTCCACGTCGGCATCAAGATCGTCCCGGCTTTCATAACCGGTCACGCCCACATCGACAGCCTTCATGACCACGCAGGGCATGCCATTGTCGATCAGCGTGACTGGCACACCGTTGACGATATCGACAGCGTTGCCGGTGGGCAGCAGGGCGCCGCAGGAGGAACCCGCGGTGTCGCGAAACGCCAGCGGAACGGGGGCGGCGGTGCCGGGCACACCGTCGATCCTGGCGTCGCCGGTGTAGCGGACGATGCCGCCGGGCGTCCGCACCGTGGCCACGGCGATCTGGCCGGTGTTTTCCATGAAGATGGTGACCCGCGTCTCGCCATCCTGCGCCGACACGAGGCCGCGTTCTATAGCGAAAGGGCCGACTCCGGCCAATATGTTGCCGCAATTCTGGCTGTCCGACACCAGTGGCTTGTCCACGAACACCTGTAAGAACAGATAATCGACGTCCACGCCCTCGCGCGCTGATTTTGAAACGACCGCGACCTTGCTCGTCAGCGGATCAGCGCCGCCCATGCCGTCAATCTGACGTTCGTCCGGCGATCCCATGACGCGCAGCAGAAAGGCGTCGCGCGCGGCGATGTCTGTGGGCAGATCGTCTTTCAGGAAATAGCCGCCCTTGGATGTGCCGCCGCGCATCCACATGACGCGGGTGCCGTCAGACATATTTCAGCCCCATGTCAGCGAGTTTTCCGCGCATGTCATAGATGTCGAGACCCAGTTCCCCGGCGGTGAGGCGCTGACGCTTCGTCTCCTCATTCGCTTCGCGCGCCCGCGCCTTCGCGAGCACTTCGGCAGCATCGGCATGCGGCACGATGCACACGCCGTCGTCGTCCGCGATCACGACATCGCCGGGATTGACGAGTGCATTGGCGCAGACGACCGGCACGTTGACCGATCCGAGCGTCGCCTTGATGGTCCCCTGGGCATGCACTGCCTTCGACCAGACGGGAAACTGCATGTCTTTCAGGTCGCGCACGTCGCGCACCCCCGCATCGATCACGAGACCCCGGCAGCCGCGCGCTTGCGCCGATGTCGCGAGCAGATCGCCGAAATAGCCGTCGCTGCAAGGGCTGGTCGGCGCGAGCAACAGGATGTCCCCTTCGCGAAGCTGCTCGATCGCGACATGCACCATCCAGTTGTCGCCCGGAGGCGCGGATATGGTGACAGCGTTGCCCGCAATGCGCGCACCGGGATAGATGGGCCGCATATAGGGTGCGAGCAGACCGGTCCGTCCCTGCGCCTCATGGACCGTGGCGACCCCGCATTGCGCCAGTCCGTCGACGATCGCGATATCCGTGCGCGCGATAGTCTGTACGACGATACCCGCCATGCCTGTTCCTCCTGCACATCAATGTGGAATTGCGGCGTGACCGCATGCCGACAGGCGCACAATTCGGAAGTTGCGGAACAGATATAAGTTCTTGCTATATGTGATCGTCATGAGCCGCGACGTCTTTGCCCTGAACTTGCGCCATCTGCGCGCCGTGCTGGCGGTCGCCCGGCTGGGCAGCGTGAGCGCCGCGGCCAGTGAGATCAACCTGTCGCAGCCCGCGCTGACGCAGGGGCTTGCGCAACTCGAACGGCAACTGGGCCAGCCGCTGTTCGATCGCCGGCCCGACGGCATGACCGCGACGCCCGCCGGCGGGATATTGGCGGCGCGGATGGAAGCATCGGCGCAGCATCTTGCCGAAGCCATGCGTCACATTCGGCGTGGCGCAGCGGGCGGCTTCATGCGGCCAGACAGGCTGATTACCATGGTGCAGGTGCGGGCACTGATTGCGCTGCGCAAGGAAGGCGGCTTTGTCTCCGCCGCGAACGCCACCGGCCTGTCGCAGCCCGCGCTGCACCGCGCGGTCCGGGATGTCGAGCGATTGTGCGGCGTCATGCTGGTCGAGCGGCGGGGCAGGGGGGTGGCGATGACCGAGGCAGGCCTGCGGCTGGCGCGCGCCTTTCGGCTGGCGATCGGCGAGATCGCGGCGGCGATCGCCGACATGCAGGCGCTGGACGGGACGGACGGCGGTCGCATCGCGATCGGCGCAATGCCGCTGGCCCGCGCCCGATTGCTGCCGACGGCGGTCGCGGATTTCCATCGTGCCTTTCCCGGCGTTGCGCTGGATATTGCGGAAGGATCGCACAGCGAATTGATCGAGCCGCTCCGCGACGGCGAGCTGGACATTCTGGTCGGTGCCCTGCGCGATCCGGCACCCGGCGCCGATGTCGAGCAGGTGCCGCTGTTCACCGATCGGCTGGCGGTGTTCGCACGGGCCGGGCATCCGCTTCGCGAAGCCGGGCAACCTTCGATCGCGACGCTGGCGGCTTATCCTTGGCTGATCGCACGGGCCGGGACCCCGCTGCGGGGGCATTGGGAAGCGTTGTTCACCACCGCCGGAATGCCCGTGCCGCAGGTCATGATCGAATGCGGATCGGTGATGATGCTCCGCGGCCTGTTACTGGAAGGCGATTTTCTGACGCTGCTTTCGCCCGACCAGGTCGCGCTTGAAGTCGAGGCCGGCATGCTCGCAATGGTCGGCGCGCCGCTGACCGACACCCGGCGCGTCATCGGCCTGACGACGCGCACCGGCTGGCGACCGACCGCGAGCCAGGCGCGCTTCATCGATCTGCTGAAAGCTCGCTCGGCGGACTACATACTTCCGGAAACTGAATAGCCTGACGTCGGTATCTATTGGATAGACGCTATGGCGCGGCGGTAGAGCCGCCGTCATGGGTACAGAGGATGTCAGCGCAGGCGTGATCGGATTCGGCGAGGCCGGACAAGCCTTTGCGGGCGCATGGTCGGTGTCGGCGATTGCGTTCGATGCCGCAACCGACGACCCGATGCTCTGCGTCGCGAAACGCCGCGACTATGCCCGCTGCAACATTTCACGCGCCGATACTCTGGCGCAGGCGGTGGTGGGGCAGCATCTGATCCTTTCGCTGGTGACTGCCGACCAGGCCCTTGCCGTGGCGCTGGCGGCGGCGCGGCATATCATGCCCGGTGCGCTCTATTGCGACATGAACAGCGTCGCGCCGCAAACCAAGCGCGCAGCGGCAGAGGCCATTGCGGCTGCGGGCGCCCATTATATCGACGTTGCGGTGATGGCCCCGGTGCATCCCGCGCGGCTTCATGTTCCGTTACTCGTCAGTGGCGCGCAGGGGGAGGCTGGTGCGGCAGCACTTCGTCAGCTTGGGTTTGTGCATGTCACGGTGAAGGGCGTCGATGTCGGGCGTGCGTCGGCGATCAAGATGATCCGGTCGGTCATGGTAAAGGGGCTGGAGGCCCTGACCGCCGAATGCATGCTCGCGGCCCAGGCTGCGGGCGTGCTGGAGGACGTGCTGGCGTCGCTCGATGCCAGCGAGAAAGCCATCGGCTGGTCCGAACGGGCCGATTATAATCTCGATCGGATGCTTCTGCACGGCCTGCGCCGCGCCGCAGAAATGGAAGAGGTTGTTCGGACGCTGGAAGAGCTGGGCACCGGTGCGGTCATGACACAAGGAACCGTGGTGCGGCAGCGAGCGATCGGCACGCTGGGCGTGAAGCCCGTGCCCGACGGGCTGGCAGGCAAGATTGCGCGTATCAACGTTAAGCAGCAGGGCGAGGACAAGGCGGCATGACATTGGTGATCGATTGCCACGGCCACTATACCACGGCACCGCCAGCGCACGATATCTGGCGCGATGCGCAGAAGGCGGCATTCAAAAACGGTGGAACGCCGCCGCCTTATCCCGTCATTTCCGATGACCAGATTGCCGAGACGATCGAGCAGAACCAGCTACGCCTCATTAGGGAACGGGGCGCGGATATGACGATCTTTTCGCCGCGCGCCTCGACCATGGCGCATCATGTGGGGGATGAAAGTGTCAGCATCGCCTGGGCGCGGGCCTGCAACGATCTGATCGCGCGCGTCGTGGGGCTGTATCCGCATGTCTTTGCCGGCGTCTGCATGCTGCCCCAATCGCCCAAGGCCGACCTTGCCGGGTCCATCGCCGAGCTGGAACGGTGTGTTACCGAACTGGGCTTTATCGGCTGCAACCTCAATCCCGATCCGGGCGGGGGCCATTTCGCGCATCCGCCGCTGACCGACCGTTACTGGTATCCCTTTTACGAGAAGATGGTAGCGCTGGACGTGCCGGCGATGATCCACGTGTCGGGTAGCTGCAATCCATCCCTTCATGCGACAGGTGCTTTCTATATCGCGGCCGATACCATCGCGTTCATGCAGTTGATCCAGGGCGACCTGTTCAGGGATTTTCCGACGTTGCGCTTCATCATTCCGCATGGCGGCGGCGCCGTGCCCTATCATTGGGGTCGCTATCGTGGCCTTGCCGACATGCTCAAGCAGCCGAACCTCGATACCCATGTCATGAACAATGTATTCTTCGATACATGCGTCTATCATCAGCCGGGTGTGGACCTTCTGGCCAAGGTGATCGACAGCAAGAATATCCTGTTCGGATCGGAAATGGTGGGCGCGGTACGCGGTATAGACCCCCAGACCGGCCATTATTTCGACGACACCAAGCGATATGTCGATGCGCTCGACGTAACCGACGAGCAGCGCCAAGCCATTTTCGAAGGCAATGCCCGCCGGGTGTTCCCTAGGCTGGACGCGCTGCTCAAGGAGCAGGGGCGGTGAGCGGCCCGACCGACATCCAGCAATATCTGGCCGAGCTGGATGATATCCCCGGCACACGCGTGTTCACGACGGCGCGCGCACGAAAGGGATACTGGCTCAATCAGTTCTGCATGTCGCTGATGAAGCCTGAAAATCGCGACCGTTTCAAGGCAGGCGAGCGCGCTTATCTGGACGAATGGCCGATGACCGAGGCGCAGAAGCAGGCCGTGCTTGACCGCGACTATAATGCGGCGCTGGACGAAGGCGGGAACATCTATTTCCTGGCGAAGATCTTCTCCACCGACGAAATCAGCTTCCTCCAGGCGGTTGGAACGATGACGGGTATGCGCGCCGAGGACTATCAGGCGATGATGATCGCGGGCGGTCGTTCCCCGGTCGGGCAGCGATCGAAGAAGGAGCCTTATTGATGGCACGCATCACGGCAGGCGTCGCGTGCAGCCATGTTCCCGCGCTCGGTGCCGCGATGGACAATGGCCGCACGCAAGAACCCTATTGGCACAACTGTTTTGCCGGTTTCGAATGGACCCGCGCATGGGAAGCGGCGCAAAAGCCCGATGTTGTGATACTGGTATACAATGACCATGCGACCGCGTTCGACATGGATTTCATCCCGACTTTCGCCATTGGCTGTGGCGAACGTTACAAGAGCGCGGACGAGGGCTGGGGACCGCGCCCGGTACCCGACGTCATCGGCGATCCCGATCTGGCGTGGCATATCGCGCAATCCTGCATCCTCGACGAGTTCGACATGACTATGGTGAGCCGCATGGATGTGGATCATGGTCTGACCGTACCGCTGAGCCTGATGTTCGGACAGCCGGATGTGTGGCCGTGCCGGGTTGTCCCGTTGGCCGTTAATGTCGTCACTTATCCGCCGCCGTCGGGCAACCGTTGCTATGCGCTGGGGGAGGCAATCGCGCGAGCCGTGGCAAGCTATCCCGAAGATCTGAACGTGCAGATCTGGGGCACCGGCGGAATGAGCCACCAGTTGCAGGGGCCGCGCGCCGGCCTGATCAACGCGGAATGGGACAACCGTTTCCTCGACGACCTGGTGAACGATCCGCAGCGGCTGCGCCATATACCGCATATCGAATATCTGCGGGAAACCGGGTCCGAGGGAATCGAAATGGTGATGTGGCTCATCATGCGCGGCGCACTGGGGAAGGATGTGCGCGCGCTGCACCGCCATTATCATGTCCCCGCTTCCAACACCGCGGTCGGGCACATCGTGCTTGAACCTGTCGGCTGATATGTCCTGGAGAAAATCATGCGAATAGCTCTGGTCGGTGCTGGCGCCTTTGGCGAAAAGCATCTCGATGGCCTTAGGAACATCGAAGGCGTGACGATCACATCGATCGTCAGCCGCCGTCTTGAACAGGCGCAGGCGGTTGCCGCGAAATATGGCGCTGTGCATGCCACGACGGATCTGGACGAGGCTCTAGCCCGCGACGATGTGGATGCCGTCATCCTGTGCACGCCGACCCAGATGCATGCACGGCAGGCCATCGCCTGCATGGATGCTGGCAAGCATGTGCAGGTCGAAATCCCGCTCGCCGATAGCTGGGCGGATGCCCTTGCCGTCGTCGAGAAGCAGAAGCAAACCGGCCTGACCTGCATGGTCGGCCATACCCGCCGCTTCAACCCCAGTCATCAATATGTCCACAACCGCATTGTCGCTGGGGAACTGAACATCCAGCAGATGGACGTGCAGACCTATTTCTTCCGCCGCAAGAACATGAATGCGAAGGGGGAGCCGCGGAGCTGGACCGATCATCTGTTGTGGCATCACGCCGCCCATACGGTCGATCTGTTTGCCTATCAGGCGGGCCGGATCGTGCAGGCCAACGCCGTCGAAGGGCCACATCATCCCGAACTGGGCATCGCGATGGACATGTCTATCCAGCTCAAGAGCGAGAGCGGCGCGATCTGCACCCTGTCATTGTCGTTCAACAACGACGGGCCGCTCGGCACCTTCTTCCGCTACATCGGCGACAGTGCCACCTATATTGCCCGCTATGACGATCTGGTAACCGGCAAGGAAGAGCCGGTTGATCTGACCGGCGTGGCGGTGTCCAGTAACGGGATCGAGTTGCAGGACCGGGAGTTTATTGCCGCCATTCGCGAAGGGCGCGAACCGAACAGCGCGGTCGGGCAGGTGCTGGATTGCTATCGCGTGCTCGGCGACCTCGAAAGGCAGTTGCAAGGTTGACCGGGACAAGGGCACACATAAGGTGCGCTGAGTTTCGCGAACCAGAGGATTTCCATGACGCTCCCGACCCGTACGATCGGTCCCTTCACCGTTTCCGCCATCGGCCTTGGCTGCATGAATCTCAGTCATGGTTATGGTGTTCCGCCCTCTGAGAAGGAAGGTGCACGATTGCTGAACCATGCGCTGGACGCGGGTGTCAGCTTTCTCGATACGGCTGCGCTGTACGGTGGCGGGCAGAACGAACGGCTCATCGGCAAGGCCGTGATGCGCCGCAAGGCGGAGTTCACGCTGGCGAGCAAATGCGTGCTCGACATGTTCGAGGGCAAGCGCGGACTGGACGGCCGACCGGAATCGATTGCCCGCACTCTCGACCAGGCACTAGGCCGCCTGAACACCGACCATATCGATCTCTATTATCTGCACCGGCTCGACAAGGCCGTGCCGATTGAAGAGTCGGTCGGTGCGCTGGTGCGCGCCAAAGAAGCCGGGAAGATCGGCGCGATCGGCCTATCGGAGATGTCCGCCGCCACCATTCGCCGCGCGCATGCGGTGCATCCGGTCGCAGCGGTGCAGACCGAATACTCCCCCTGGGTGCGCAATGCCGAAGTGGCGGTCCTGGATGCCTGCCGGGATCTGGGCATCGGTTTCGTGGCCTTTTCGCCCGTCGCCCGGGGCATGCTGGCTGCGGCCATTGCGACGCCGGATTATGCGGACGGCGATATTCGCGGGACCATGCCGCGCTTCGTCGAGCCTTATTTCTCGCAGAACCGGCGATTGATCGACCGTTTCAACGCGCTAGCCGCCGACGCCCGGGTAACGGCGGCGCAGCTTTCGCTCGGCTGGGTATTGTCGCGCGCGCCCTACATCGTACCGATCCCCGGAACGCGCAGCATCGCGCATCTGGACGAGGATTTGGCAGCTGCCACCCACAGCTTCGCACCCGACATACTGGCCGCGGTCGATGCCATCTTCACCCCCGGCGCGGTCGCAGGGCCACGCTATTCCTCCGCCATGCAGGCTCAGGTAGATACCGAGCTTCTGCCGGAGGAACTGGTCCTGCCCGCCTGAGCGACGTCAGCCGCTCCGCAACGGTACGCCGGGCGCATTTTTCGAAGTGCGAATGGTAAGCGACGTCTTGACGCTCACCACATTGGGTGCAGGCGTCAGATGCGATGTCAGAAACTGCTGAAAACTTTGAAGGTCGCGCGATACCACCTTCAAAATGAAATCGATTTCGCCGTTCAGCATATGGCATTCGCGCACTTCGGGCAGGCCCGCGACATGATCTTCGAATGCCTTGAGGTCTGCTTCGGCCTGGCTTTTCAGGCTGACCATGGCAAAGACGGTGATTGTGAACCCGAGCGTGGCGGGATCGACAACCGCATGATAGGATTTGATCGCGCCATTGTCTTCGAGGGCACGGACGCGACGCAGGCACGGCGGCGCCGTCAGCCCGACCCTGCGGGCCAGATCGACATTCGTCATGCGGCCATCATCCTGCAGCTCCGCCAGGATCTGCATGTCGATGTCGTCAATATTCGCGCCAGCCATAAGCTGCTAATTTCCTTTCCGGTTTGTGCGTCACATCATAATTATATTTCAGACCAATGCAATTGTCCCACTATGCAACGACCGCAAATGATTGGCGGCATCCCCCTTTCCCTTTCCGCCTCGGCGGCCTAATCCGGACCTGCAAGAGCAAGTGCGGCAAGGGCCGCCGGGGAGTCGCGTGCGTTTCAACGATCTGATGCAGACGGTGCTGGCCGCAGACGGCAAAGGCAGCGGAGCGGTAACGCTCTGGCGGCAATGCGTCGATCTGCTCGCGCAGAACGACCGCGCGGACCGCACCGCCGTCGATCCGGGCGACATCGGCCAGTTGGTGGCGCGGATGGAAACGCTGCGCAGCGCCGTCAGCGAGACCCAGCGTATCGCTTCTGTGGTCGAGCTGGGCACACGGCTGCGATCGCCGACTCTGGTGCGCTTTTTCGCGCAGGACCGCCCGTCGATCTGCGCGGCGGCAATGGCTCGTGCCAATCTGCCCGATGGTCTTTGGCCCGATCTGCTGCCCCATCTTGGTCCGGTGGCGCGCGGCGTCCTGCGCGGGCGACGCGACATGGGGCCTGTGACGCGGCGGGCACTGGAGAGTTTCGGCGCGACCGACTTTGTTCTGGGCGAAGCGGGCGAGCAGGTCATGCTGCTGACGCCAAACATGGCGGCACAGCCGGTGGAGGAAGCAGGGCAGGGCAGTGCCCCGGCATACAGCGCCCCGGCCAGTCCTGCGACCGGCGAGGCTGAGGACAAAAGCCAGATCCGTCGCCTGGTCGATCGCATCGAACAGTTCACCAGCTTCCATCGTGCCAGGCCGGGCGATGCGTCACCGCCACCCCCGGCGGTCGATCCGGGTCCAGCTGTCCGTGCCTTTGCCTTCGAAACCGATGCGCAAGGCAGCATCGTCTGGATCGACGAGGGGCCGCGGACCGCGCTGATCGGCCTGTCGATCGGAGCGCCTGCGCTGCCCGGTGTCAGCGGGCCGGACGCGCATGTCTCCGGCGCTTTCGCGCGGCGCGGCGGCTTTCAGAATGGGCGGCTGGTGATTGTCGGCGGGGCGCTGGACGGAGAATGGCGATTGTCCGCCGTCCCGTTCTTCGATCCGCGATCGGGCCGGTTCCAGGGCTATCGCGGACAGGCGCGACGCCCCCATCTGCACGAGATATCAGGCTCGGTCGGACGGGCCGATGATATGCTTCCGCTCGCCGGCTTGTCGAGCGACTCGGTCCGGCAGCTGGTGCATGAGCTGCGTACACCGCTCAACGCGATCATGGGTTTTGCCGAGATCATCGAGCAGCAGCTGTTCGGCCCCGCACCGGAAAACTATCGGCATATGGCGGGAGAGATTGTCGCCAATGCACGGCATCTGCTGACCGCGTTCGACGATCTTGACCTTGCCGCCAGCGTCGCTCGTGAGGACCAGGCCAGCAAGCCCGAGCCAGTCGATACGGCATTGCTGATTGCGAAGACCGTCGCCTATTACGGGGCCGATACCGCCGCGCAGCGTATCGATATCGCCGTCGCACGCGATCTGCCGCCGGTACGGGTCGATCCGGTGCAGGGCGAGCGGATGATCCAGCATCTGTTGCGCATGCTGCTTTCCGTTGCGCCCGCGGACGAGGCCGTGACCGGGGCCTGCTGGATGCAGCCTGATGGCGAAGGCGGGCGCATCACGCTCGCCATGGACCGTCCGACGTCGTTGCGCGGCATGGACGAGGCGGCGTTGCTCGATCCCGGTTTCGCGTCGGACGACAGCAATTGGCCCGATGCATCGCTGCTGGGTCTGGGTTTTTCGCTTCGGCTCATCCGCAGTCTTGCGTCCGGCGCGGGTGGCGCGTTCGATATCGAGGCGGAGCGGTTCCGCCTCACTTTGCCTGCCGCCGGCATGGCCGATCTGGAAACCGGCGCGCCCTGAAAACGCTCTGGCAACCTTTGCGGGCTAATCAGGCGGCATGACCGGACAGTTTTCAGCCGATCGCGATCATGACGGAGGCCTGCTCCGCGCGCCTCTGCCGCAGGATCATATCGCTCTCGATCCATGCTTCGGCACCCGCTTTGCGCTATTCGTCGATACCGAGGAGGAGTTCGACTGGGATGCGCCGTTCAGCCGCACCGGCCATGGCGTGACGGCGCTGACCGGCATGGCCCGTGGTCAGGCCTGGTTCGCGGCGGCGGGCGTCAAACCCGTTTATGTGGCCGATTATCCGGTGATAGACAGCCCCGCTGCATCGCAGATGTTGGCACAGTGGCGGGACGATGGCGCGGCGGAGATCGGCGCGCATCTGCATCCCTGGGTCAATCCGCCGCATGTCGAGGCGGTGACGGCTGCCAACAGCTATGTCGGCTTTCTTCCCGAAGCAGTCGAGCGGGCCAAGCTCGACGCATTGTGCCTGCGCTTCCATGATGCCTTTGGCACGCGACCGACCATCTACCGGGCAGGGCGCTATGGCGTCGGCCCCAACAGTGCGCGTCTGCTGGAAGATGCCGGTTTCCGCATCGACAGTTCGGTGCGCAGCCATTTCAATTATTCGCATCAGCATGGCCCCGATTTCGAAGGCTTGCCCGTCACGCCTTATCGCGTCGGCCCGATGCGCAATCTCGTCGAATTGCCGCTGTCCACGGCGTTCGTGGGGCGCCTGCGCCGCAACGGTGCACAACTGCACCGCGCGACGCGGGGACTGGGGCGGATCAGCGGCGGTCTGGCGAGGGCGGGCCTGCTCAGCCGCGTGCCGCTGACGCCCGAGGGGGTCAGTGCGCGGGACGCGATCGCGGCGATCGATGCCCTGCTCGCCGACGGCGTCCGACTGCTCAACTTCAGCTTCCATTCGCCGACGCTGGAGCCGGGGCATACGCCCTATGTCCGCAACGCGGCGGACCTTGAAGCATTCTATCGTTGGTGGGGGGCGGTGCTGGCGCATCTGGCGCGGCGCGGCGTGACGGCGACGACGATGGCGGCGTTTCTGGCCGCCGTTCCCGCAGCCGATGGCACCGCACGCCAATCTGCTTGCCAAGCCGCCTGACCCTCGGCTATCGGCACAGTCGGTTGGGCCTGTAGCTCAGTTGGTTAGAGCTGGCCGCTCATAACGGCTAGGTCGCGGGTTCAAGTCCTGCCGGGCCCACCAACCAGGATAGCCCGCGTTCGGGCACCCAGTCGGGGAGTAGCGCAGCCTGGTAGCGCATCTGCTTTGGGAGCAGAGGGTCGCAGGTTCGAATCCTGTCTCCCCGACCATAAATCAATGGCTTATCAGCGGCGGCGCGGGTTACACTTGGTTTACGTGCCGAAGTCCATGCCTCATTTCAGCCAGCTGCGTTTCTTGAGGTGCTGGGCGTAAGCCATTTGTGCCGCGGTTAGCAGGATGATGACGGCCGGAAAGATCGCCGCCGATACACCCTTCACCGCCAGAAGATCGGTCGCGCCGAAGCTGTAGCCGAACTGTATCAGCACGGCCGCCAGCGACACGGCATAGAGGAACACAGCGATTGCGCGGCGCAGGAGCAGGCAGACTGCGGCACATGTGCCGACCCACACCGCCACGGCATAGGCGCTCCATACCCAGACCGGCATTTCCGCGAACAGGCGCGCCTGATACGGATCGGTCCGCGCCAACGCGTCAAGATCCATCGTCACCTGCATAAGATAGGCGGCATCTCCCATGATGTTCCACAGCAGTGCCAGCACGGCCAGCACGTAAAAACTCTTTTGCATCGCCTTGGCTCCCTCCCCATATCTACGGCTATCGACATAGCCTCCTACAGCAGCGAAAGACATATCGATGACGGACCCCATCATCGTGACGGCAACCATGGGGGACGCCGATTTCGCCTGGGCGGACAATCTGCGTCGGGAGCATTTCCCGCCGGAGCGCAATATGCTGTCGGCGCATGTCACCTTGTTCCACCATTTGCCGCCGTCTGCAGAGCTGGAGATATGCGCCCAGCTGGCGCGGCTGTGCGCCGAAGAGCCGCCACCGCGGGCGATGCTCGCCGATGTGCTGCATCTGGGGCGGGGCGTCGCCTTTCGGATAGACAGTGCCGACCTCATGGCAATGCGGCAGGACATTGCCGATGCATTTCATGGCATGCTGACACCGCAGGATGCCGCCCGGCCGCGCCTGCACGTCACGATCCAGAACAAGGTGACGCCGCAGGCGTCGCGGGCACTTTTTGACACATTGCGCGCTACCTTCGTCCCCCGGCCGTTCGCGATCGTCGGGCTTGCGGCATGGTGGTATCGCGGCGGTCCGTGGGAAGCTATCGTTCGCTACCGCTTTCGCGGCTGAAGCAGTCAGGCAAGGCCGACTTCCTTGAGCGGAACGGTCGCATCGGCCAGTTGCCCCTGATCGAGCAGTGCGCCGGACAATATATGCGCGCGGCCCTGCACATAATCCTTCACCATGTTGACGCAATCGAGCGCAATCAGCTTGCCGCTTTTCAGATAGAGCACGGAAAAGCTGCGCGTCGCAGGATCGCCGCGCAGGATGCTGGCGTCATAGCCTGATGACAGGCCAACGGTCTGAAGCTTCAGATCATATTGGTTGGACCAGAACCATGGGACCGCAGCATAGGGGCTTTCCTGTCCCAAGATATGCTGCACCGCGACTTTGGCCTGATCGTTCGCATTCTGGACCGATTCGAGCCGGATCTGCGCGCCGCCCGCGAAGCTGTTGGCATGCGCTGCGCAATCGCCCACGGCATAGATGTCCGGCAGGCTGGTACGACAGAAGGCATCGACATCGACACCGTTGCCGCCGCTCGCCCCGGCGGCGATCAGCGGCCCGGTTTCCGGCACGATGCCAATCCCTACGATCACCATGTCGGCGCCGATTTGCGTTCCGTCCTGCAGGTTGACGCCGGTTGCCCGGCCATCGGTGCAGGCAATGCTCTCGACCATGGTGCTGGTGCGCAGGTCGACGCCATGGGCGCGATGCTCGCCCTCGTAGAACCGTGAGAGATCTTCGCCCGCGACGCGCGCGAGCACCCTGTCGAGGGCTTCGAGCAAGGTCACGCGCTTGCCCAGCTTGGTCAGCACGGCGGCCGCCTCCAGGCCGATATAGCCGCCGCCGATCACCACGACGTGATCGACATCGGGCAGGCGCGCCATGATTCCGTCCACATCCTCGCGTCGGCGGACATAGTGGATGCCACTGGCATCGCCGCCGGGGCAGGAGAGTAGCCGCGGCGTTCCGCCGGTCGCCCAGATCAACTTGCCGTAACCGATTTCGCTCTCGTCGCCGAGGGTTACGAGACGTGCCTCCGGCTCGACTTTCTTGACGCGACTGTTGAGCATCAGATCGATGGATCGTTCTGCCCAGAAACCGTGCGGGCGAATGAGGATGCGTTCGAAGGGCTTGTCGCCCGCCAGATATTCCTTCGACAAGGGCGGACGCTCATAGGGCGGCTCGGCCTCGTCGCCCAGCATGCCGACCGTTCCGGCAAAGTTCATCTGGCGCAACTGTATCGCGGCCTGCGCACCGGCGTGCCCGGCGCCCGCGATCAGCACATCATAATAGCTCATCGGTCATCCCGTCCGTTGCCCTTGATTTGCTGCCGTCCTTGGCCCGCCCGCCCCGCGATGACAAGGGGGAGATGGAAGCCGACCGATATTCGCCGTGCATCGCAAAAGGGCAGGGCGGCATCCCAACGCGCTGTTGACCACCACGGCAAGGCTGCGTATAGCGCCGCCTCATCCTTGGCGCTTGCGCCTGGATGGCCTGTTATCCGTGCTGATGTGACGCATTCAGCCGGCACCGGGGCGGAGTAGCTCAGCTGGTTAGAGCAGCGGAATCATAATCCGCGTGTCGGGGGTTCAAGTCCCTCCTCCGCTACCATTCCTTGATCCGGAAGCTTCCACTAGCTTCCGCATTTTTCCAAAAATCGAAAGAAAAGCAGAGGGTTGCGGGTGATTCGCGTCCGCATGCGCCCATGGTCTTCCACATGCAGCCAGATTTGGTGTGGGGGTATTTTGGGGGTATTTTCGCGGAGTATCGGAAAGGAGCGATACCCCCAATGCCTCTCACGGAGATTCAGGCCCGAAATTCCAAGCCACGCGAGCGCGCCTACAAGATGGCCGACGGGGAGGGCTTATTCCTGTTCGTACAGCCGAACGGGTCAAAGTTATGGCGGATGAAGTACCGCTTCGCGGGCAAGGAGAAGTTGCTCTCGTTCGGCGCTTACCCAGATCTCGGGATAGCTGCCGCGCGTGCCAAGCGCACAGCCGCAAAGGCGTTGCTAGCCGAGGGCAAGGATCCAACGAAATCCAAGGGGGAAGTGATCTCGCAGGAGGGTGCCACTTTCTTTGATGTCGCAAAGCGCTGGCATGAAAATCGAAAGAGCGCGTTGAATGCCGCGCACGCCGAACGCGTCTGGTCGCGCATGGAAAGGGACGTGTTTCCAGCCATCGGCGAGAAACTCGTGCATGAAATCACGGCGCCCGACGTCCTGGCAATGATACGCAAAATCGAAGCAAGAGGCGCGCTCGATATCAGCCGGCGTGCGAAGCAAGGGGTTGGGCAAGTCTTCCAGTTCGCAATCGCGTGTGGCCTGGCCTCGAATGATCCGACGACACATCTGCGTGGGGCGCTAAAGCCGCGACCACGAGTGAAGCATATGAGCCGGCTGCCGCTCAGCGAATTGCCCGCATTCATCGAGAAGCTGCATGCCTACCAGGAAGATGGCGAACGACGGTCCTCAATCACCCGTGACGCAGTTCTCTTTGCGCTCCTGACTTGGGTTCGAACGAAGGAGCTCCGCTTCGCCGCCAAATCCGAGTTCGAAGACCTCGGCGGCAAATCACCTGTCTGGCGCATACCGGCCGAGCGAATGAAGATGGGACGAGAGCATTTGGTTCCCCTCTCGCAGCACGCAACGCACATCGCGAAATCTATGATAGCAGCAGCGCCTGGCGAGTTTCTCTTCCCGGGTAACGGCCCGAACAAGCCGCTTTCAGAGAACACAATGATCTACGCGCTCTATCGCCTCGGATACCACAGTCGCCAAACCGTACACGGCTTCCGGGGCTTGGCGAGCACCTGGGCCAATGAGCAGTTGGTCGAGTTCGGCAAGCCGCCCATGTGGATCAGGAAATACCATGAGGATTGGGTCGAACTACAGCTCGCGCATTCGGAGAAAAACGACGTGCGTGGAGCTTACAATGCCGCTGAATATCTGGCTCCCCGGCGCCGGATGATGCAGGACTGGGCTGACTATCTGAGCGGCGGGAAGGTGATCGACATCAAGAAGGCAGGGAAGCGCGCAGCCTGATAACTATGGCATCGATCAGACCGGTCCAATCCAGTCTGCGCGCAAACGATCTCGACCTGCGACAACCCCCTCGACAATCACCGCTGATCCGACGAATTCGCATTCGGGTTCTTCGCTCTCGATGATCCAGACGACTTCGTCTGTCGTGGTCAGGAACATCCCGCGTCTACCGCGGCTTAAAATTCCCGAGACGCGTATTCGACCCGCGCTCACAACACCCCCCGTTCAAAAACGCCAATGGCGCAGCACTTCGCGCACATAGGCCGGCGTCTCGCCATTGCGAGGAATACCGCCTGCGCGCTCGACGGCACCTGGACCTGCGTTGTAGGCAGCGAGGGCCAGATGAACTACCCCGAACTTGTCCAGCATCTGGCGTAGGTATCGGGCCGCACCCAAGATGTTCGCCTTGGGATCGAAGCGATTTGAAACGCCAAGGTCCCGCGCTGTCCCTGGCATCAATTGCCCCAAACCTGCGGCCCCGGCCTTGCTGATGGCCATCGGATTATATCGTGATTCCGTCCATACAAGAGCGTCGAGAAGGCCGCTTGGTAGCGAGTATTGAGCCTCAGCAGCGTAAACATGAGGAAGGTAGCTTGCCCGACGGAAACCCGATGGCGCGCTGCCTTGGGGCTTTGGATATCGATAGGGCAGATAGGTTCGACCCGTATCGGCAGCCGGCGGCTCGGACGAGACCGTTGGAGGCTTTCTCCAAATGCCGTGTTCGACGAGAAGGAAGCCATCAGTCCCTTCTACAACGCGGAAGCCGTCGGTCGTCAACTCCGAGGCAACGGTCATCTGAGGGGGCTCCATCTCCTGCGCGTGAGCGGGGAGGACGGACCCAAGTCCTGTCGTTGCCCCTGCAACTACTGCCCATTTCAGTCTCATTCCCGAATCCTTTGGTGGTCGAATCGGGAAAGAACATATATAGAACATCTGATGTAGGAAAATGAAACGTCAGCGACGCAGAGCGGAGGCTGCGCGGGTGGAGGCACGTTACGATGGAGATGCCCCATGCACCAACACCGATCATCCCAATTCCAAGGTCTGCAACTGGAAAACCGCGCGCGCAAGATAGTCGAGCAGCTGGGCGGTGCCTGGTCGCGTTCGCGCGGAATGTGCTGCTGCCCGGCCCACGACGATCGGACTCCTTCGCTAAGCATCACACTCGGAAAGCGCGCAATTCTTGTTCATTGCTTTGCCGGCTGCACGAACGAGGCGGTGATAGAAGCCATGGCCGGGCTCGGAATACGAATTGCGGATCTGTTCGATGGCACGAGTGGTCCGATCGTGGCCGAACCGCGCGAGGAAGTCGCCAATCGCAATGCGCTGAGGCTTTGGCGTGAGGCGTCGAACATCGCTGGCAGCCCCGCCGAGAAGTACCTCGTGTCCAGAGGCATCAAGATTGGTTCGCCGGAGCTGCGTTTCCACCCGCATATGCCGCTGGGGCCAAAGGGTGCTGTCCGGTTTCTACCCGCGATGGTGGCGGCCGTGCGCAATGATGCCGGAATTCTGGCGCTCCACCGCTCCTTCCTTGACCTCGACAAAACCAGCTTGGCTTCTTTCGATCAGCCCAGGCGTGCATTAGGTAGCCCCGGTTCTGGCGCGGTGCGTTTTGCGTACCCGGATGGGGGGCGCCTTGGCCTCGCAGAAGGAAACGAAACGGCCCTCTCAGCGATGCAAATGTTCAATGTTCCCTGCTGGGCGACGCTGGGAAACGAACGCTTCGGCCTGGCCACCATCCCGGAATCGGTGCGGCAGCTGTATCTCTTTGTCGACAATGATGCGGGCGGGCACCTTGCTGAGGAGCGCGCGCGCGAGGCTTACGCTTGCGAAGGGCGGCTGATTGTCACCAGGCGCCCGGAGCTAACCGGCGACGACTGGAATGATGTGCTCATGCGCTCAGTCCGAGCTACGGTCTGAATGCCGGTGAGAGGAAAGCGGGCTTGGGGCCTTGTGAGGCCCCAGGGCGGATCCATCCGAACGGACACCCGGACAAACCCAGGGCCTCTTCAGGAGGTCTCTCATGTCACACGCAAATAACGCTTTCGCATTCTCCGATCCCGCCGAGCCGCAAGTGCTGGCAGCGGCGAGGGCGCTGGCCGCGCGGCTCGCTGCAGATCAAGCAATTTCACGGCTCACTGTGAATGCAACAATGGCCGATCACTTCGGCGGTAGCGACGCCGAAGGACGCTGGTCCGTACGCGATGCCCATGCCGCACTTGAATTGGCGCAGGTGCTGTTCCTGGCGCAGGCAACTGAATTCTCACCTGCAATGTCATCCAGCTTTGCCGATGAGGCTTTCACGCGCCTTGAAGGTCTGGTCCCGACCCAGTCCAACCGGAGCGACGAGCAGATCGAGTGGCAACAATTCGCGACGCCGCCCCGTCTGGCCTGGATGGCTGCAAAGGCATGCGCGATTTCTGCCGCTGAACTGGTTCTCGAACCGTCGGCCGGGACCGGAATGCTGGGCGTATGGGCAGCAAAGGCAACTGCGCGTCTTGCTCTCAACGAGATATCGCCGCTGCGCCGTGAATGCCTGGGCGTCGTGTTTCCGGAAGCGACAGTTACGGGATTTGACGGGGAACTGATCGACGAACTTCTGACGCCCGACGTGGGTCCGAGCGTGGTGCTGATGAACCCGCCATATTCACACGGTATCGAGAGGGGCCACGATAGCCGCACTGGCGACCGGCACTTACGTTCTGCCTGGAAGCGCCTTCTGCCCGGTGGCCGCCTGGTCGCAGTGATGCCCGAATGGTTCGAGCTTCCGAAATTCCTCGCCGGGATCGCAGGTCCCCTCTCGTTTCACCTCAACGCGACGATCGAGCGCGGTTTCATCAAGCAGGGCACCTCAATCTCAACCCGGCTCCTGATTCTCGACAAGGCTGAGGATGGTACCAGCCCGATCATCGCCCAGCCGGCAAACTTTGCCGAGCTTCATCTGCTGATCGATATGCTCCCTGACCGGGTAAGCCTGCCCGCGGGACCCAGCATCGGCATCAAGCCAGCATTGCCGCTTCGGCTGGTTGCGAACAAGACGAAACCAGTTCCACTTAAGGTCCATCCAACCAATGCGGCGCCGTCGATCCTGCCGCTTGATTTTACTCCGCTCGAAGCACCTGCGCCGATCGAAAGCCAGGTTGGGCATTATTTGCCCTACCGGCCGAGCCGGATCTCAATTGCAGATGCTGTCCCGCATCCGACCCCCCTAGTCGAATCCGTTGCGATGGGTTCGATCACCGCACCCGTGCCCGAAGTGGTGCCTCAGCTTCCGTCGAGCCTCATTGCTGGGGGCGTCCTATCCGCTGCGCAGGCCGAGACCCTGATCTATGCCGCAAGCGCGCATGCCCGCGATCTGCCGGGACGGTTTGAGCCCGACGACAAGGGCTGCGCCTTGAAGGCGAGCGCCGAGGGGCACGCCTACCGCATGGGCTACTTTCTTGGTGACGGAACTGGTGCAGGGAAAGGACGGCAGGTCGCTTCCGTCATCCTCGACCGGTGGGTGAGGGGCGAACGGCGCCACATCTGGATTTCCAAAAACGAAGCTTTGCTCGAAGATGCCCGCCGCGACTGGAGCGCGCTCGGCGGCCTTCCCATCGACGTCCAGCCCCTTGGCCAATGGAAGCTCGGTGTCCCGATCGGGATGCGCGAGGGCATACTCTTCGTGACTTATCCGACACTGCGTTCGGGTCGAAGCGACGCGACCCGGCTCGATCAGATTCTCGAATGGGCAGGGGAGGACTTTGACGGGCTCATCGTCTTTGACGAAGCCCATGCGATGGCCAACGCCGCAGGCGGGGAGGGCTCACGTGGCAATGTCAAAGGATCGGAGCAGGGCATTGCCGGTGTTCGCATCCAGAATCTGCTGCCGCGCGCCCGCGTGCTCTACGCTTCGGCGACCGGGGCATCCGACGTCAATAATCTCGCCTATGCCACCCGTCTTGGCCTGTGGGGTCCCGAGACGGCTTTTGCCAATCGCGAAGCCTTCGTCGCAGATATCCGCGATGGCGGTATCGCTGCAATGGAACTGGTTGCGCGCGATCTGAAGTCACTGGGGCTGTATGCGGCGAGGGCGCTCTCATTCGCCGGAGTTGAGTACGAGATTCTCGAGCATTGCCTGACCCCCGACCAAGTAGCGGTTTATGACGCCTATGCAGACGCCTGGGCAATCATTCATGCCAACCTGCGCGAAGCTCTCGAGGCAACGCGGATCGTCGACACTGACAGTGGCGAGACACTCAATTCAGGTGCCAAATCAGCTGCGTTTTCGGTGTTTGAAGGCACCAAGCAGCGCTTCTTCGCGCAGCTCCTTCTATCCATGAAGCTGCCGAGTCTGCTGCCTGCGATTGATACGGCACTTGCCGACGGCAACGCTGTTGTAGTGCAACTCGTCTCGACCGCCGAAGCCATGCTCAACCGCCGCCTCTCTGATCTCTCCGATGCGGAACGTGAAGCACTCGAAATAGATCTCTCCCCCCGCGAATTCCTGTAATGTTGAGCTCAACATTACACATATTCTTTGCAGTCGCAGTTTATGTCGAGCGTGGTGGCGGGAGGCGCAGGTTTCCTTCGGTTTCCCATGATTTCACTCCAGATAATTACGGTTCCCTCGACCTCAACAAGTCGAAGGAACCAA
>NZ_RZUL01000003.1 GCF_004005485.1 Sphingobium algorifonticola | reverse complement strand
CACAAGCGCGTCGGGCGTTCCTGCATGATGGAAGCGTCACACCCGACGCGCTTGTGCCGGTCGGGCAGCACGAATATCAAACCGGCAGACTCTCGTTATGACCGCGGGACCAGTGGGGGGCAGGTCAGCCAGTATAAAGGGGCATTTCACGTCTTCAATAGTGCGGTATTCCTGCCCGAATCGAAACATGTCTATGCCAGGATCGATCAGATGTTTGACCGCTTGCAAAGTGAAGTTGTCCCATGAGGCCGCATCGAGGTTCGTTGCTATCTCGGGGTGACCGACGATGTGCTGGCATAAGAGTGCTATATAATTAGACTTGGATTCGGGCGCCGGTAGGCGCTGCCCAGAATAGTGGGATAAATCTGGCGACTTCTATTGGGTGTGTCGGGGATTATGGCATTAATTTGCCGCGAGCGCTCGTGCCATCACCAACGTGCCAAAAAACTCGAGCAACTCTCCGCCGGCGATCTCGGTGGGCTCGAGCAAGCCTTGGAACATACCGCCTTCATGGACGGCTAAAAGCAGACGGGCCATACGGCTGAGCTTCCCAGGCCCAACAGGCTTTTTCTGTTCGCCTACGCGGGCGATCGCATGTTCGATAACAGTGAGAATGCGCGCCTGACGCGCTGCATAATGAGAGGCGACGGCGGGATTTCTCAGCGCATGCAAGCGGAATTCGGCCTGAAGGAGATACCATTTTCGATCAAAGCTATAGTTTGACACAAACGCTTTGACGAAATTGTCTATCACGGGGCCGCTCGCCAGCAGTGCCTCGGTCATTGACGCTTCTAGTCGCACCTGAAGCCGCTCGATAATCCGATCGTAAAGCGCGAAGAAAAGCTCCTCTTTCGATTGAAAGCTCGAATTATACGCGCCCCTGCTAAGCCCCACGCGTTCGCAAATATCTTCCTGGGACGCGCCTTGAAATCCGCGTTCCGCAAACGCGTCAAGCGCGCCGTCCATGATGCGTTCGCGGGTTTGGGCCCTGGTCGGCCGGGTGCGCGCGGGTCTGCGGCTCATGATTGGTCTCGCGTGGACATTCGATACAAATATGTATTGAGATATATTTCTGTCAATGTTAGGTTTCGCGTAATGGAGATACCCTCATGGATTTGCGACGCCGGTTTTTGATTGCACTGCTCACGGCTACGTCCTCGACGGCTGCATTCGCTCAATCGATCGGTTCCATTCCATTGGATTATCGTGAAGCGCAGGCAATACTGCTGGAAAAGTCGGACGCCATCCAAGGCTCCGATGCTGATGTCCGAAGCAAGGAGGCCCAGGCGGGATCGACGCGGACGCTGGGACGGCCGACCGTCGAGTTTGAAGGACAGATGGTCCGCTACCAGAAGTCGCTTTATCTTCCCCTCGGGCCTCTGGCGGATGTGGCGCAGGATTATGCCATCAGCGATCCGTTGCGGTTTGAGATAGAGCGTACCAGTAGAGACCCATCGTGACTGCCACGCTTCCGCTCTATTCGGGCGGTCAGATTTCGGCCGCGCAATCTGGTTCCGTCGCTCAGCTTGGCCAGTCTCGCGCGGAGCGGCAAATCGTCATTGATAACGCCTTACTGCAGATGACCCAACTGTATTTCGGGCAGCAACTGCTCACCAGAGTAAGGGACGTTCGTCGCGATGTGCTCGGTGGGCTGGAGCGCCATGTCTCAGACGCGATCAAACTCGAACAGGCGGGTTTCATCAGCCGCGCGCAGCGCCTGCAGGCTGAGGTGGCCCGTGACGACGCGGCCAGGGAATTTGAAAAGGCCCAGGCCGATCTCGAAAGCGCCGATGCGACGCTGTCCGGTTTGCTTCGATCCTCTTCACCGGTCGTTCCTGCGACGCCGATTTTTGTAATCACCCGCCCGCTGGATCCTCTGGACGACTTTCTGGACGCGGCTCGCCGCGCGCATCCCCAACTGGAGCGCCTGGAGGCGATGGAACAGCTCGCGCAAGCGGGGGTGACGAACCAGCGCTCGAAACTTCGACCGACCGTCTACGGCTTTGCGCAGTATAATTTCGACCGACGCGACACCTTGCTGACCGATCCGGACTGGACCGTTGGTGTAGGTCTTCGCTACACGATCTTTTCAGGCGCCGGTCGCTCCCAGGCCGTGCAGGCAGCCCGAGAGACGGTCTCGCAGGCTCAGGCTGGTCAGCGGGAGGCACGCACCCAGATCGAAATCGGCGTCACCCGCTCATGGAACGAGACAGAAGCTGCGCGTCGGCGCTTCCTGATGACGGATAGCGCTATCGCTTCCGCGCAGGAGAATCTTCGCGTGCAGGCGGTGGGATATCAGCAGCAGCAGACGACCTCGCTTGACGTGATCGATGCGCAACTCGGCTTGGGCCGTGCCAGGGTCCAACGCGCCCAGGCAGCGCATGATTTTGTGATTGCCCTGGCCCAGCTCCTCCATGTCAGCGGAGAAATCGACAAGATGCCCGAATATATCGAACGGGGCGAAAGGATCGCGCCATGACAGCTGCCCAGGGGGAACCAGCTGCGACCAACGAGGCTGAGGAAATGCGCCCGCCTGTACTTGGTCGGAAGTGGCTGCCGGTCGTAGCGCTTCTCGTGATAGCCTTTCTCGCTCTGGGCTTGTGGCTCAGCTACCGCCCCGTGCCCGATCAACTCCAGGGCATGGTGGATGCCCGGGAACTGCGGGTAACCAGCAAGGTGACCGGCCGGATCGCCGCCTTCCATGTGGAAGAAGGGCAGAGGGTTCGGGCAGGACAATTGCTCTATACGCTCGACAGCCCTGAAGTCGCCGCGCGCTCCGAGCAGGCCGGCGGTGCCTTGGCGGCGGCGCAAGCGACCGCTGACAAGGCCGACGAGGGCGCGCGACCAGAAGACATCCAGGCAGCACAGGCCCAGTGGCGCCGCGCGCAAGCAGCCGCGGATCTCGCTCAAACCACCTATGCGCGCACGCAGCAGATGTTCGAGCAGGGCGTGATCGCCGGCCAGAAGCGAGACGAGAGCCATGCGAACGCAGTTGCTTCAACCGAAGCAGCCCGCGCGGCGCGCGCACAATATGATCTCGCGCTCGCCGGCACCCGACGGCAGGACCGACAGGCGGCCGGGGGCCAGGTGCAACAGGCGCGCGGCGCCGTTGCTGAGGTCGAGGCGGCAAAACGGGAAACACGCGTGAGTGCGCCGTCGGAAGGCGAAATCGGACGACGACTTGCCCAGGTTGGTGAGCTGGTTCCGCAGGGCTTTCCGGTCTTCGTCCTTACTGACATCCAGAACCCATGGGTCACTCTCACTTTGCGTGAAGATCAGTTCAACGCCATCCGGCGAGGTAAGACGTTGACCGGGCGGATACCCGCATTGGGTGACCGTACGGCGCAGTTCCGCATCTCCTTCATCGCGCCGGCAGGTGATTTTGCGACCTGGCGCGCGACCCGGCAATCAACCGGTTTCGATGTAAAGAGTTTCGAGGTGCGCGCCATCCCCGTCACTTCGATCGACGGACTGCGTCCGGGCATGACCATATTGTTCGACTGGCCACAATGAACGCGGCCTTTCTGGTCAGTGCCCGCCGCGAACTTGCGTTTCTGCAAGGCAGCTTCTGGGACCTCGCCCTCATCAGCTGGCTACCGTTGGCGCTGCTGGCGGCGATCGCAATCCAGATCTCGTCGGGCGTGATGCGTGACCTGCCTGTCGCCGTGGTCGACGAAGATGGAGGCGGCATTGCGCGTGAACTCGTCCGACGGCTGGAGGTGGCTCCGGGCTTGCGTGTCGCGGCGCGTCCGGTCTCGATGCTGGAAGCAGAGCATGTGGTACGTTCCAACGCCGCTTATGCGGTCATATTGATCCCGCAGGGACTCGAGCGCGCCGTGCTGCGCGGTGAAACGGGTCAAGTGTCGGTATTCTACAACGCCAGCTATTCGACACCATCGGGGTCGATCCTGCGCGAGGTCAGCGCCGTCGTCCAGGGACAGGCTCGCGTGCTGGCAACACAGCAGACCGCTGCAATCATCGGCCCCGCCCGGGTACGCGCGGCGCCGATCGCTGTTCAAAGCCGGATCCTCTACAATCCACAAGCCAGTTATGAACTCCAGCTTGTCGCCCTGATTCATCCCGCCTTGCTGCATCTGCTGTTCATGATCGCGGTCGTCAGTGCGCTGGGTCGCGAACTGCGCGACGGAACAATCGGAACATGGCTGGCGGGATCCAGGCGAGAGGCTATCGCCGCGATCGCCGGCAAGCTGGTCCCCTATCTTGCAGTGTTCATGCTTTGGGCGGCGCTTGCCACCACCTACCTCGTGGGCTTACGCGGCTGGCCCGTCGCAGGGAGCGTCGTGATGCTCATGGCGGGCTACCTCGCCATGTATCTCGCTTATGCCGGCATGGCCGTTCTGATCGTCGGGCTGACTCTGTCCATGGGGCAGGCACTGTCCATGACCGCGCTCTATGCGGGCGCTTCCTTCGCGTTCGCCGGAGCGATTTTTCCGATCGAGTCCTCTTCTGCCTTCGCACGGCTATGGAGCGCGCTTCTGCCCTATACCACGTTCGCCCGCCTCGTTGCCGAACAATGGATGATCGGCGCGCCTGTCGCCATGTCCGCTAAATTGCTCGCCATCCTGTGCGGATTTCTCGCTTTCGGCCTGTGTATCGGTTTGCCGCGGCTTCTGGCAGCCTCCAGCAATCCTGCTGTCTGGGGGCGACGATGATCGGCCGCGCCTTCCTTGGAACCCTCCGCGCGGTTTTCACCGATCGTTCGGCCTTCATGCTGATCGTCGTCTCAACGATCCTCTATTCCTTCTTCTACCCGTCAGCATATTCTGGGGAGGTCGCCACCCGTATTCCGGTGGCTGTTGTCGATCTCGACAACAGCGGTGCGAGCCGATCGCTGGTTCACAAGCTCTCCGCCCTTCAGCAGGTCGATCTTGCCGAACGATTGTCATCCCCAATGCAGGCACAGAGCTGGCTTCAGACTCGAGGCGCCGGCGCGATCGTCATCATTCCCGAGGGTTTCGAGCGTCGCATCCTCAATGGCGCGCAGGGTATCGTTTCCATTTATGGCAACGGCGCGTATCTGCTGCGCAGCAGCACCGCCCTTGCCGGGGTCGGTTCCGCATTGGCAGCTATCGGTGGTGAAGCTGCGGTCGATCAAGCGATGGCGCAAGGCGCGCCCGCCAATCCCGCCCTTTCCCTGGTCCAGCGTCCGCTCTTCAACACCCGCGAGGGTTACGGAAGTACCGTTTTTCCCGGTGTCGGCTTCCTCATCATCTATCAGACCTTGCTGATGGGTCTGGCCATGCTTGCAGGTACGATGCGCGATGGCGGGGGCCGGCTTCATTTCTCGGCCCATAGCCTCGTCGGTGTCGCGCTCGCTTTCTTTGTTATCGGCTGGGCAGACATCGCCTATTACGCAGGCTTCGTCTTCTGGTTTCAGGATTACCCCAGAGCTGCAGCCTCGCCCGCTACGCTGCTGGCAGCAGGCAGCCTCTTTGTCGGGGCTACCGTCGCGGCCGCGCTCGCGCTGGCCAGTTTCTTCCGGACCCGAGAGCGCCCCTTGCAGTTGCTCATGGGGACCTCTCTGGTCATCTTCTTTCTGGCCGGGCTGTCCTGGCCGGCCGAAGAGACACCTACCTGGCTCGTAATGCTTGCCCGCCTACTGCCGACGACGCCAGGAATCCATCTGATGGTGGGCGTAAACCAGATGGGCGCCAGCCTGATCGACCAGTGGGTGGAGGTCATCAACCTCGCCATGTTGGTAATTCTGTACGGGATAGTGGCCTGGTGGCGTCTCACAGGCTTGGACGTGAGGCGACAACGTATCTTTTCGGCGCCGGTGCCGTCGGGAAGCCAATGATAATCTGTTGACTGGTCACGGGCGAGATGCGCTCGACGTGTGCCCGGGCTGCGAACCAGAAGCGGCGAGGGACGGCTGTGACGCTCACAACACGTCCAAGACCGTCTTAGTGGCTGAAGATCTATGTGTGAGGTGGAACATGCACGGCCTAAAGCTTTCGAGCGCTCTGATATGCTTGTCAATGGCGACAGCGAGCGTCGGTGCCCCGCAGGATGGGGCGGGAGGCATATGGCGTAACCCTCAGAACAGCGTGCATGTCGAAGTGCGACCTTGCGCCAATCGGATGTGTGGCACTGTCATCTGGGCCAATGAAAAGGCGATCGCTGATGCTCGGCGTGGCGGTACGCCAAATCTGATCGGGCAGCAGCTGTTCCGCGACTTCACCAAGGATCGGAACGGAATCTGGCGCGGCCGTGTTTTCGTTCCTGACATCGCCAAGACTTTTTCAGGCACTATTGTGTCAATTGATGCGAAAACGCTTCGAGGCTCCGGCTGCCTTGTAGGCCGGATCGCGTGCAAGTCACAAGACTGGACGCGCGTGCGGTGAGCCTATGTGGGTGGAGCGGTGGCGCAGGCGCGTCAGTTGTGCACGGCTACTGAACCAAATCGGTATTTCATCTCGCCTGGTCAGCATCGAGATAGATTCATGCCTCCAACTGACCTTCCGCCGTCAGCACATTGATCGGCGCGCGCTGATATTCTGAGCTTTCGAACTCGTCCAGGCGATCGCAATGAGCGAACGCCTTTGTCTGCTCGCGCGGAATTGACAGAAACTCCAGACTGGCGCGGTCGCCTGCAAAGTCGTTCACTCCCGCCACAGGATTGAACCCCCATTGCATAAAGGTCGCTTACCACCACGCTATGACCGAATCTGGAAAGAATCTGGACAGCGCGGTGCTTCAGCGCCGCATTAAATGAGTGGGTTCGGGATGCGCGTAAACGATCAGTACGTTCATGATCAGGCGAGTTCTCTTTTGAAGCTCAAATGCTTCCTTCGCACATCGTGCCGTCCCAGATGAGCGGGATCATCATAGCAGGGTTGCTCTCCTAGGCTTGGAAATTGCGCGACGATCACACGCCGCTTGATCGCCAGCTTCCCCTCGATAACCAGGTCAACGCCGACAAGCTGGGCATGAACAGATATTCGCCGCCCTTCATGACGTTGAACGTCTGCACGCCATCAATGCGCTTGCGGGCCGGCGCACGGGGAATCGTGAAAAGACTATCCTCCTCATGCAGACCTACGACCGGATCGCGCTCTTCGCCAAGATCGACGAAGTTGCCACGATTGATCCATTCCTGCTGCATGAACTCGATCGTGTCATAGGCGCGCGCGCTGATGAAGATGAAGAAGATGCCGCGATCACCCTTGGCATCATCCTCGGGCGAGACGTCCTCGGAATAGACCGGGCCAAAGGTCGAAGATCGGCGGATGATCCGATGGATGTTGACGTCGGTCAGCAGTGTGAGCTCGGAATCACGCGGATTGAGCCGACGCATATGGCAGCCGAGCGGCACGACGCGGCCCTTGGGGTCGTCCTTGAAATTGAAGTCGTTGTTGCGCAGCGGATCGGCGCCCAGTGCCGGATCGTCATGATCCGGCGACAAGGTCAGCGGTGCACCGGAGCGCCACCTGCCGAACATCTTGGCCGCCAGAAGCTCGCGTTCCTCGGACGTCTCGCCATGTGCCTTGAGGAAAGCGTTGAAGCAGCCGACCCGGCTCTGGAACTTGCGCAGGACGACGAAGGTGCCGTTCTTTCCGAGCGCAGCAGGCTCCGGCATGCCAAGTGGCTGACCGTTCTCGCTTTCATAACCCAGGATGAACTCGCCGGCCTTGATCGGACGCTCTTCGCCGGGGATGGGATCGACGCCGCTGCCTTCGACTGCAGGTTGAGAGATGGAGTCCCTGAAACCAAACGGGTTCTTGGCATCGCCCGGCGCGCCGAAACGATGCTCTCCCAGCAACGTCACGCCGGTGCTCCGGTCGAGCTCGACGCGTGCTGCAATCAGTGCCTTGTCCAGCGCTGCATCGTCTACGGCGTAGATGGTCAGCGCCATGTGGCAGTTACCCGGCTTGAACACCTCTTCCCAATGCTCTGGCGCGTTCGGGCCGAAATCGCGCAACTGCTCGCGTCGTGCGGCCATGCCCTGCTGGAAGGGAAGGGGAAAGGTCTTGAGCTGGGCATCGGGGACGCCGAGCGCCTTGAGGCCCTCGAAGCTCAGCGCCGCGCCGATCCAGAAATCGAGATCCTCACTCCAATTGTCGGCGGACGCGATATGCGGCGCCAGACGACCGAGCAGATCGCGCGCGCCCTCGGCCTCATCGAAGTGGAGCATCGCATGGAGGCCGACATAAGGCTCGGGTCGGCTGCGCAGGATCAGCGCCTGGATATCGTGGAGATCGAGCGTGACGCTGTCGCGACGGAAACGCTCTCTCAGCTTTTGAAGGATAGCCATTGGTCAGCCCACCTTGTCGAGGAATTCGTTGACGGCGTGCTCCATGCGCTGGAGCCGGCGCACATCGACGACGGTGACCTGCGGATTGGCGACGAACCAGCCGGCCGCCGTGATCTGGTGGTCGGCGATGAAGTCCTTGACTTTGGGACTGGCGATGCCGGGCCAGCCCTCGACCGAGGCGAAGAGCAGGTCCATCAAATCCGGGATCTTGGTGGCGAAGTCGTTGATATAGGTGTCCCAGTCGCCATCATAGGCGGTCGCGAACAGAATGCGCGTGTCGTTGTCGAAGAACACGAAGCGCATATTGTGGAGCGTGCCCACTTTCTGGGCACCGTCGAAATTGCCGTTGACCAGGCCGAAAATGCGCCGCAGCCGATCGGCGCCGCCAGGCTTCAGTTTGGCGATTGCTGTCAGTTCCGAGACATTGCCCGACTGCGCGCCGACCCGACCGGCGGAACCCGCCGTACCCTTGAGATCAGGATTATGTTTGGTGACCATCTGCTCGAGCGCCAGTTTGGCGAGTTGCGGCGCATCGCCGGCAACTTCCTCGATCCTGCGGCGGATGGCCTGCAGGCGGGTTTCATCGATCTGAGGTGCTTCTTCGGTATCGGCCATGACAGGCCTCCTTTCTCGAAATCTGGCAGGTTTGTGCAGGCTCAGTCTGGAATGGCGTCGATGCTCGTCGGCTCAACCCGCGGCTGGGCGTTCATCTCGTAGCGGTAGCGGGTGGACCGCTCATATGCGGCGATCCGCACCCGCATGATCGAGCCGAGCGGCTGATGCTCGCGGATGCCGTGCCACGGGTTGAAGGAGAGGACATCGTCGCCATAGACGCGTCGTGCGGGCGAATAGGCGTCCTGCGGCGGAATGCGCAGCGTCGCGAGCGGCTGGTGCGGCGACAGGTCATCCGGCCAGAGCACGGCCGCGTCCTCGACCGGCATCTTGTCCAGATCGGCACAGAGTTGTGCCCGGAGCTGGTACTCGGCGCCTTGCTCGCGGAAATGCTCGACCACCAGGTCTCGCATCGTGGAATCCTCGACCGTGCCGACATCCTGGCCCGTGAGCGCCCGGACATTGTCGGACAGCGGCGCCGCGCTGATCTTGGCGATGTAATCGCCGAAGCGGATCGCCGCCATCGAGTGATAGGTCTCACCCAGGAGATGATCATTGTCCCGGGCGAGGCCGCGCAGTGTCGCGCCCGGTTCCACGCCGACGGCCTCGACCGCTGCCTCGACGCCTCGCGCGACCCCGGCCATCGCACGTTGGAGGAAGGCCGGATTCTGTGCATTCTTTTCGAGGAGCCCGATGAGCTGGCGGTACTTGCCGATCGTGCCGAAGCTCAGGACTGGAATATTCACCAGTAGAAAATCCTGATTGCGTCCAGTGTCCCCGGGCAGCAGCCGTTCGCCCTCGACGCCGAGGACCTTGATGGCCATTCCACGCGGGGCGGGAATGGTATCGGAGTGAATGTCACCCGGCGCCGAGGAAAGGCGGATCACCACCGGATAGGTCCCGGGTCGCGCAAACAGGCCTTGGCGCAGATGCTGCTGCAATTCGGGGACGATAAGTTCGGCCTTCAGGAACCCATGGCTCTTGGCATGGGCGTCCCGTACCGCGTGCCGGTGCCGCTCGAACGCCCTGCGATTGGTCGAAGCCATGATTTCGAGAATTTCGGCGGTGAGACGATCTTCGTCATCGCCAACCATCTCCACATCAGGGGAGTAGAGAATATAGGTGTCAGCCAAGGCCACTCCTTTGCGGCAGGATTTGACGACGGATGAGCAATTTAGCCTCGAAATTGTCATCCAATCGGGATATCAGGTGGTATCTGGTTTTCCGGTCAACGCCGATCGATGGCAAAAGTTTCAAAGGCGTGGCTGTTTTTGAGGGCGAACGTCATGCGACCTACGCGCAAGGAAACACAGCGTCAGACCCGGGATCGATTGATCGCAGCGGCGCATGCCTCAATCGTAGAGGAAGGCGTGGCGGCAATGTCGATCCGCAACATCTGCAGCGCGGCGGGTCATTCGCAGGGCGCGTTCTATTCCAACTTCGCCAGCAAGGATGACCTGCTGGTCGACATACTGCAGAGCCACATACAGGACGAAGTCACGCTCTTGCGCGATATCGTTGCGCAGTGCGTCGGGGACGATATCGAGGCGACGCTCGAGGTGCTCGCCGACCGTCTCGCGAAGCTGGCCGAAGAACCTCAATGGTCATTGCTTTCGATCGAACTGCAACTTCATGCACGACGGAATCCGGCCTTTGCCGAGCGACACCGGGAGGGCAAGGCGGCTTGCTATCGGATGTTCGGTGAGCTCGTGGCCGACCTCGTCAGGCGTTTCTCTCTGCGGCCGGCCTTGCCGGCAGAGCAGGCCGGCATCGGCCTTTATGCGCTTTGGATGGGGCTGGCCGTCCAGGGTGATGTCGAAGGGGCCATCTCGCGCGACGAGATGCTGGTCGGCTTTTTCCGCGCCATGGCGGGGCTCGATGTGCTGGAGCCTGCAAAGCCATGAACTCGGACGGCCTCAAGCGCCGACGGATCGGTTGCGATGCTGCGGGCGACCCGCTGTCGGGCAAGATCGACGAACAATGTCGCTTCCACATCAGCTTCCGGGCCGAGGAACACGACATCGACGAACTTGATCATGTCAACAATGCGGTCTGGGTGACGTGGCTCCAGGATGCCTCGGTGGCGCACTGGTTCGCGGCGGCTCGCCCAGGCGATACCGACACCTATGTCGCGGTGGTCCTCAGGCATGAGGTCGATTATCGCGGCAATGTCCGGGCGGGTGAGGATGCAACCGCGGTCACCTGGGTTGAGGGACGACCGCGCGGGGCGCGCTATTCGCGCCGCGTCGACTTCACCGACAACAAGGGCACGGTACTCGTGTCGGCCCTTTCCCAATGGGCGCTGATCGAAAAAGCGACTGGCAAGCTGGTCCGGGTGCCTGTTGAAGTCGCGGCGCCGTTTCTGCGCGATGCCACAGGGCAGGAGAGGAACGCATGACCGAAATCAGAAAAGTCGCAGTGCTTGGAACGGGCGTGCTGGGCAGCCAGATCGCATTCCAGTCGGCCTATACCGGCTTTGAAGTAGTCGCATACGACATCAATGACGAGAGCCTGCAGAAGGCGCGGCTGCGGCTCGCAGCTTTGGTCGAAACCTATCGCAAAGAGGTGACCGGCGCGGCGGACCTGCAAGCCGACACAATGGGCAGGATTATACTGACAAGCGATCTGGCTGCAGCCGTTGCGGATGCCGATCTGGTTATCGAAGCCGTGCCAGAAGTGCTGGCGATCAAGCAGGCGCTTTATGAGAAGCTGGCAAGGTTGGCGCCATCGGACACGATCTTGGCCACCAACAGTTCGACGCTGCTGCCCAGCGATCTAAAGGATTTCACTGGCCGGCCAGATCGGTTCCTGGCGCTGCACTTCGCCAACAACATCTGGAAATTCAATACGGCCGAGGTGATGGGAACGCCCGAGACAGATCCGGCGGTCATCGACACTATTCTCAAATTCGCTTCTGATATCGGCATGGTGCCCATCCCCATACGCAGGGAAAAGGCGGGCTATGTCCTCAATTCCCTGCTTGTGCCGCTGCTCAACGCCGCGGCCGAGCTCGCCGAAGGCGGTTATGCCAATCCGCATGACGTCGACAAGGTGTGGCGGATCGCAACGGGTGCGCCGATGGGGCCGTTCCAAATCTACGACATGATAGGACTTAATACGCCCTACAACATTCTTTCCCACGGCGATAAGCATGCCCGGTCGCTCGCCGCATGGCTGAAGGAAAACTACATCGACAAGGGCAAGCTGGGCATCGCCTCGGGCGAAGGCTTCTACAGCTATAAGCCCGCCGACTGATCCGACCACAAGAACAAGAGGAGTTCGCCATGCACTATAGCAGCGGAAACTATGAAGCGTTTGTCCGTCCCCGCAAGCCGGAAGGCGCTGACAGGAAGACGGCTTGGTTCGTCGGCTCGGGTCTCGCGGGGCTCGCCGGCGCGGCATTCCTCATCCGCGACGGCGGTATAGCCGGTGAGCGTATCACCATCCTCGAAGAGCTGGATATTCCCGGCGGCGCGCTCGATGGTCTCGATGTGCCGGACAAGGGTTTCGTCATCCGCGGCGGCCGCGAAATGGAAGAGCATTTCGAATGCCTGTGGGACCTGTATCGCTCCATCCCCTCGCTGGAAATCGAGGACGCCAGCGTTCTCGATGAGTTCTATCGGCTCAACAAGGACGATCCCAATTTCTCACTTCAGCGCACGACCCAGAACCAGGGGCAGGACGTTCCAGACAAGCATTTGCTGACGCTGAACGACCGGGCGCAGAAGGACCTGATCTCGATCTTCCTCGCGACCCGCGAGGAAATGGAGAACAAGCGGATCAACGAGGTCTTCAGCGAAGATTTTCTCAAGAGCAATTTCTGGCTCTACTGGCGCACTATGTTCGCCTTCGAGGAATGGCATTCGGCGCTGGAGATGAAGCTCTACATCCACCGCTTCATCCATCACATCGCACATCTGGCGGATTTCTCCTCGCTCAAGTTCAACCGCTACAACCAGTATGAATCGATGGTCCTGCCGCTGGTGAAGTGGCTGACGGAACGGGGCGTGAAGTTCCGCTATGGCGTCGAGGTGACGGATGTCGATTTCGATATCCAGGAGGGCCGCAAGCAGGCGACCCGCATCCACTGGAAGGAGAAGGGCGAGGAAGGCGGTGTCGATCTCGGCCCCGATGACCTCGTTTTCATCACCATCGGGTCGCTGACCGAGAATTCCGACAACGGCGACCACCACACGCCGGCGAAGCTGAACGAAGGCCCGGCACCGGCCTGGGACCTGTGGCGGCGCATCGCGGCGAAGGATACGGCTTTCGGACGCCCGGATGTGTTCGGCGCCCATATCCCGGAAACAAAATGGGCGTCGGCGTCGATCACGGCCACCGATCCCCGCATTGCGGAGTATGTCGAAAAGATCACCAAGCGTAACCCGTTCACTGGCAAGATCGTCTCGGCCGGCATTGTCACGGTGAAGGATTCCGCATGGTTGTTGAGCTGGACGGTGCATCGCCAACCGCATTTCAAGAAACAGCCCAAGGACCAGATGATCGCCTGGTTCTATGCGCTCTTCGTGGACAAGCCCGGTGACTATGTGAAGAAGCCGATGCAGGAGTGCACTGGCGAGGAGATCACGCAGGAGTGGCTCTATCACCTCGGGGTGCCTGTCGAGGACATCCCGGAACTCGCCGCGAAGGGCGCCAGCACCGTGCCGACGATGATGCCGTACATCACCGCTTTCTTCATGCCGCGCCAGGCCGGCGACCGGCCAGACGTCGTGCCGGAAGGTGCGGTCAATTTCGCCTTTATCGGCCAGTTTGCGGAGTCGAAGCAGCGTGACTGCATCTTCACGACCGAATATTCGGTCCGGACACCAATGGAGGCCGTCTACACTCTCATGGATGTCGAGCGCGGGGTACCCGAAGTGTTCAACTCGACCTACGATATCCGCACGCTGCTTGCCGCCGTCACACCGCTTCGTGATGGAAAGGGGATCGACGTGCCGGGGCCGGCCTTCCTGCGCAAGCTGCTGATGAAGAAGCTGGAAGGCACCGAGATCGCGAAACTGCTCGAGGAGTACGACCTGATCTCGAAAGAGTGAGCGGTGAATCCGCAGGCGCAGTGGAAGGTGAAGGATGGCCAACGATGACCCAGAGAGCGAGCCAGCGACTGAAGGCGGGCAGGTCCATGCTCTCCATGGCAATGAAGGGCGGGATGATGATACGGCCTCCCGCTCTACCACGCTCGATCCGGTGTGCGGAATGGTGGTCGATCCCGCTACCGTGGCCCATGAAGCGGAGTATGAAGGGCGAGCGCTATGTCTTTTGCTCGGCGGGATGCAAGGCCAAGTTCGTGGCCGATCCACAGCGCTATCCCGCTTCGGCGGGGCGTGACGGTTAGAATGATCTGCCCCCTGCTGAGTGGCCCAGAGACTATGATAGTCTGGACCACGAAAGGGACATTGAATGCCGAGCAGGAAGCACAAGCCGGAAGAGATTATCGGCAAGCTGCGTGAAGTTGAGATCGCGTTGGCGCAGGGGGCCTCGACTGCCGAGGCGTGCCGGCGGATCGCGGTCAGCGAGCAGACCTATTATCGCTGGCGCAAGGAATATGGTGGCCTGAAGACCGACCAGGCGCGGCGGATGAAGGAATTGGAGAAGGAGAACCAGCGGCTTCGCCGGGCGATCTCCGACCTGACGCTGGACAAGCTGATCCTGCAGGAGGCTGCAAAGGGAAACTTCTGAGCCCCGCGCGGCGACGGCGCTGCATCGATCAAGTACGACGGGATCTGCCAGTCTGGGTATCCGAGCGACGGATGTGTCGGGTGCTGGGGCAGCATCGATCGACACAGCGCAAGGTACCGCGCGGGGCAGATGACGAACAGGCGTTGAACGAGGACATCATCGCGCTGGCAAAGTAATATGGTCGCTACGGCTACCGCCGGGTGACGGCGTTGCTGTGCCATGCGGGGTGGACGGTGAACCATAAGCGGGTCGAGCGGATCTGGCGGCGCGAGGGGCTGAAGGTGCCGCCGCGCCAGCCAAAACGCGGGCGTCTATGGTTAACGACGGATCGTGCATCCGCTTGCGGCCCGAATATCCGGGGCATGTCTGGGCCTATCACTTTGTCGAAGGGCGCACGCATGAGGGCCGCAAGTTCCGGATCCTGACTATCATCGATGAGGCCAGCAGGGAATGCCTGGCGCTCATCGTTGCACGCCAGCTCAGGCACGAGGATGCTCTGGCGGCCCTGGCCGACCTGTTCGTCCTGCGCGGCCCACCAGCACATATACGGTCCGATAATGGCAGCGTGTGTATCGACGACTCGCTCAAGCGCAGTCGGACAGAGCGTAGGCCATGAATCTTTTACCGTGAACGCTGATGTGTGGAGGCTGAGCAGCCGCAGCGCTGAATTAGCGCGCTGCTACCTAGAGAGCTACCTAGCGAAAGAACGCTCTCGGTCGCCTGTTTCGGCGAGGTCGATAACCGACTGGAAAATAAGGAGAATTTGGTGGACGCACTTGGGCTCGAACCAAGGACCCGCTGATTAAGAGTCAGCTGCTCTACCAACTGAGCTATGCGTCCCTATGCCGATTGCCGACCGGGGAATGGCTGGCGTTGGGCTAGGGCGCGGCAATTAGCATCATGGGCGGGCTTTGCAAGCCTCTATTTGTGCGCGGCGTGATTTTGTCGTTTTGGCGCTTTGCCGTTGCCCGGCGTCAGCCCCAGTCCGTGCGCCGTTGTCGGCCGGAACGGTCGATGGCCATGATGATGCCGATGCACAGCATAACGGTCAGCATCGATGATCCACCATAAGACATGAAGGGCAGGGGGATCCCGACCACGGGTGCCAGCCCCATCACCATCATGAGGTTGATCGCGACATAGAAGAAGACGGTCGTGATGAGACCGGCAGCAGTGAGCCGCGCGAACTTGTCTTCCGTCCGCAACGCGACACGGATGCCCCAGCGGAACAGCAGCATGAACGCCAGGATCAGAAGAATGCCGCCTGCCAGCCCCCATTCCTCTGCCATGGTGGCGAACACGAAATCGGTATGGCCCTCGGGCAGATAATCGAGGTGGCTCTGCGTGCCGTTGAGAAAGCCCTTCCCGAACACGCCGCCCGATCCGATCGCGATCTTCGACTGGCTGATGTGATAGCCGGCGCCGAGCGGATCGCTTTCGGGATCGAGAAAGATCAGCACGCGCTTCTGCTGATAGTCGTGCAGGAAACTGAAGGCGATCGGAATGATCGCCGCGACTGTCAGCGCCGTTCCGATGAACAGGCGCAGCGGAAGACCCGCTAGGAACATGACGGTCACGCCACCTGCCAGGATCATCGTAGCGGTGCCAAGGTCAGGCTGCACGAGAACCAGCGCCCAGGGTATGCCGATCAACGCCAGGGCAGGCCAGACGGCGTTCCATGTCCGCAATTCGCCGACCGGCAGCCGCGCATAGAATTGGGCGACTGCCAGCACGATCATGGGTTTCATGAACTCGGACGGCTGCAACTGCATGAACCCCAGGTTGATCCATCGTTGGCTGCCGCCGCGCACCCCGCCGATCAGTTCGACCAGAATGAGCGCTACGAGCATGACGGCATAGCCCGGCAAGGCAAGGCTGGCGAAGCGTGAGACAGGCATGCGCGCCAGGGTCAGCGCCATAATGGTAAAGATGATAAAGCGCACGGTTTGATTGCTGGCCCAAGGGCGGATGTTGCCGCCCGCTGCGCTGTAGAGGACCACACAGCCGAACGCTGCGATGGCGAACAGCAGGATCATGACGTGCCAGGGCAGGCGAGCGATCGGGGCGGGCACCATGCTCAATCTTGTTCCTCCGCCGCATTGCTTTCGTTCGCAGACGGTGTGGAGGCGTTGGCGACGGCGGCCACTGTCGCGTTGGCGGCATTCATCTGGTCCGGGGTCAGCGCCGTCTCGAGGCCCTTCTGCACCCGGAATGCGGCCATCTGCGCCGCCATCCGTTCAGCCGGCGTCCCGCCCCAGGTCTTTTCCAGTTCAACAAGCTTCTCCGTCGCCTTCTGCGGATCAAACAGATAGCTCAATGTGTCGCTCGCTATCGGTGCGCTGTCCTGATTGCGGATCGTATGACCACCATGTTCGAGGATGCAGCCGACCGCATAGCGCGGATTGTCGAACGGGGCGAAGCCCTGGAACAACGCATGGTCGCGCAGCTTGAACGGAAGAGAGGCGTCGCGTCGCACCCCGGCGCGACGTTCCGCCATGGTGATGCGCCGTACCTGCGCCGTGCCTGTTTTGCCTGCGAGCAGGACGCCTGGAATGGTCATGCGTCCCGCCCCGCCGGTGCCGCCGCCGTTTACCACGGCGCTCATTGCTTCGCGGATCGTGAAGAGATGCTCTGCGCTGGCCCCGAGGGATGCGGCAGGTGTGCGCTTTGCCCCCATCAGGAAATTGGGCGTCAGCATCCGGCCGGTCGCCAGGCGCGCGGCCATTACCGCCAGTTGCAGCGGATTGGCCAGCATATAGCCCTGACCGATGGTGGCGTTCACTGTGTCATAAGCCTGCCATTTCTCGTTGTATTTCTTCATCTTCCAGGCCGGATCAGGCACCGTGCCATAGCTTTGGCTCGGGAAGGGCAAGTCGAATTGCTGGCCCATGCCCAGCCGCCGCGCCATGGCCGCAATCGGCTCCATGCCGATGCGCAGCGCCATGGTGTAGAAATAGATGTCGCAACTCTGCGCGATGGCCCCGCGCATGTCGAGGGCACCATGGCCGCGCCGCTTGTGACAATGGAACAGCGTGTTACCCACGCGCATCGCACCGCCGCAGGATACCCGGTCGCTGGCCGGAATGCCCGCCTCCAGCAAAGCCAGCGCAACCATCGGCTTCACGGTCGATCCGGGGGGATAAAGGCCGCGCAGCGCCTTGTTGCGCAGGGGGACATGATCGTCCTGCGAGAGCATTTCCCATTCCAGGCTGCCGATGCCGTCGGAAAAACTGTTGGGATCGAAACTCGGCATGGACGCCATCGCCAGCACATCGCCATTGCTGCAATCGATCACGACCACTGATCCGCTCTGTGTGCCGAGGCGTCGTCCGGCATATTCCTGTAACCCCGCATCGATCGTGAGTTGCAGGGTCTTGCCGGGCGTGTCCGACCGGGTGGTCAGTTCCCGCACGATCTTGCCGCGCGCGGTGACTTCCACACGTTTGGCACCGGGCGTGCCCGTCAGCGCCTTGTCAAAGGATCGCTCCAGGCCATCCTTGCCGATCTTGTATCCCGGCGTGATGAGCAGGGGATCCTTGCGTTCCTTATATTCTTCCGCCGATGCGGTGCCGACATAGCCGATCAAATGGCCGACACTGGCGCCCGCGGGATAGAAGCGGGAGAAGCCTTGCGACGGGGCGACCCCGGGCAATTCGGACAGGCGTACGCTAACCGCGGCATATTGCTCGTACGTCAGATTGTCGGAGACCTGGACGGGTTGAAATCCGGCTGCCTTTTCAAGTTGCTCGTGGATCTTCTCGACGTCTTCAGGTGCCAGCGCCAGCAGTTTGGCGAGGCTGGCGACGGTTGCGTCCTTGTCCGCCAGACGGTCAGGAATGATGTCGACCCGAAAATCGGTGCGGTTGTTGGCGATCGGGCGGCCATGCCGGTCGATAATCCAGCCGCGCCGTGGCGGGATGAGCGTGAGGTTGACGCGATTGCTCTCCGCCAGCAACTGATACTTCTCATTCTCCGCCACGCTGATCCACGTCATGCGCGCGGCGAGCAGCGCGCCGACGCCACCCTGCAATCCGCCCAGCACCATTGCCCGGCGCGTGAAGGAAAAAGTCTGGCTGGCTTCGGTAACGGTCTTGCGCGGTGCCTTGCGAAACTTCATGCCATGATGCGCCAGCGATCGAGCCACGCGCATTGCCGCGCGACGAAGGGATAGAGTAGTATCGACCAGATGATCTGCGGCGCAACCAGCGGCAAGCTTCCACCCCCACCAGTTAGCCGCGCGAACCACAGGCCGCCGGTCAGGCAGAAAATAACGGCAATGGCGGCAATAAGCCAGTCCTGCCAATAGTCGCGCCAGATGAGCCTGCGCTCGGCCATGTCGATGCCGATCATCGTCAGGGTCCAAAGGCACATCGCGCTACCCAGCGGCTGTCCGCTCAAGATGTCGTCGAAGAGGCCAAGCGGCAGGGCAATCCATGCGGGCAGCAACTCGGGACGCAGGAGGCGCCAGGACAGCAGCAGCAACAGGCCGAGCGGGGGCAGGATAGGCGTCTGCGCGATGATCGGAAGGATCGGCAGCATCGACCCTATCATGATCGTGACGATAGGCGTTCCTTTCAGCCGAAACGCCGACGGATCGCCGCCCAGCCTTGGTCCCTCCGGTATCATGGTGCAGGCGACGGGGATGCAGGCGAGGCCGGTGCAGGCGAGGCTGGTGTGGGCGAGGCCGAGGGAGGCGACTCTGTCGGCGACGGAGACCCGACAGGCGTCACCGTCGCTTCATAGGGTCGCTGGACTATCACGGCCTCCACACGGGCGGGGTTGGCGAGCGGGACGGCGATTGCCTTGTCACCATCGGACCGCACGATGATCGCGACCGGAATATTGGGGCGATACAGCCCGCCGGTGCCGGACGTCACCATGATATCGCCGGGCCGGAAGGGATTGTTTCCGGCATTGAGTGACCGGACTTCCAGCGATCCATCGTCCTGGCCTGTTGCGATACCCGCGATGTTGTCCCGCGCGCGGCGCACCGGGATGATATTCTGGCTGTCTGTCAGCAACAGCACGTCGGCGGTATTCGGCCCGGCGGTCAGGATGCGGCCGATCAGGCCCTCCGGCGCGCGCACCGGCATGCCGGGATATGCACCCTGCGCCCGTCCGGCGGCGAGCCGGGCAATCCGCCGGGTGCTGCCCCCGGTCGAGCTGATAAGGCGCGCCGCGACCACTTCGCCATCCTCTGCCTCCACCAGCTGCAGCAGCTTCTTGAGGCGAATATTCTCCTGCTCAATCGCTGCTGCCTCGATCAGGCGGGTACGGTTGGTATCGACTTGGCGGCGTAATGCCGCATTCTGCGACCCGGCGCGGAAATAGGCGACGATCTGCTCGTCGATCGTGCCGAAGCCGCTGACAAGCTGACGCATGGTGATGGAGGCTGGGCGCGTTATTTCAGCCACCGTGGCGCGGATCACGGCGAAACCGGTCGGATCAAAGGTTGCAACGATCACCAGCAACAGGCCGGCCAGTGCCCCCGATACCGCAACGACATAGCTGGCGAACAAGCCATATTGCGCCTTCCGGTCATAGCCGGGGCGCCGGCTGGGTGGCCGCGCCATCGCTCAGTTCTCCACTCAACCGGTTTGCAGGACGCCCCGGAACATGGGGTCTTCCATGGCACGGCCCGTGCCGATCGCCACGCAGGTGAGCGGATCTTCCGCGATCGTGACGGGCAGGCCTGTCTCGTCGCGCAACTCGTCATCCAGACCCTTCAGCAGCGCACCGCCACCGGTCAGGACAATGCCCTGATCGACGATATCGGCAGCCAGTTCGGGCGCGGTATTTTCAAGTGCGATGCGCACACCCTCGACGATGGTGCTGATCGGTTCGGCCAGCGCGTCGGCGATCTGGCCCTGGTTGATCGAGATTTCCTTGGGCACACCGTTCACAAGATCGCGGCCCTTAATATGGATCGTCTGGCCCACGCCGTCGGCAGGCGACTGGGCGACGCCATATTCTTTCTTGATCCGCTCGGCGGTCGCTTCGCCGATCAGCAGGTTGTGATGGCGACGGACATAGGAAACGATGGCTTCGTCCATCTTGTCGCCCCCGACACGGACTGAGGTGGTGTACGCCAGACCGCGCAACGAAAGCACCGCGACTTCAGTCGTTCCGCCGCCGATATCGACGACCATCGACCCGATCGGTTCGGTCACCGGCATGTCCGCGCCGATCGCGGCCGCCATGGGTTCCTCGATCAGGAAGACCTGGCTCGCGCCAGCATTGCTGGCGGCATCACGAATGGCGCGGCGCTCGACCTTGGTCGAGCCGGACGGCACGCAGATCACGATTTCAGGAAAGCGCCACGGGCGGGCCTTGCCGCCATGCACCTTCGTGATGAAATGCTTGATCATCTGTTCGGCCACGTCGATGTCGGCGATCACGCCGTCGCGCAACGGCCGAATCGCCTCGATGCTGTCGGGGGTCTTGCCCATCATCAGCTTTGCATCGTCGCCGACGGCCTTCACCCGTTTGATGCCGTTCAGTGTTTCCACCGCGACGACCGACGGCTCGTTGAGGACGATGCCGCGTCCGCGGACGTAGACGACGGTGTTGGCCGTGCCCAGATCGATGGCCATGTCCTGCGAGGAAAACTTGAACAAACGCGAAAAGATCGACATGCTTTTCCCTAATCCAGACGGCGACCCGGAACCGGCAGGCGCCGCAAAATATCGGTCATCCCCGCCTGCGCTCGGTCAGCCTTTCGATACTGGAAAAAATGTCGGGCGGCGGGTCGCGGAAGGCGTCCGCTTGGGCTAGTCCCTATCCAATGTCAATACGCCGCCTGCCTGAACATCTGGTCAATCGCATCGCCGCGGGCGAAGTGGTGGAAAGACCGGCCAGTGCGCTCAAGGAGCTGGTGGAAAATGCCGTGGACGCGGGGGCACGGCGGATTTCGGTGCGTCTGGCCGCAGGCGGTCTCGATCGCATAGAAGTGATCGATGACGGCTGCGGCATGACGCGGGCGGATATGGCGCTGGCGCTGGAACGGCATGCGACATCCAAGCTGCCCGACGATGCGATTGAGAACGTTGCAACGCTCGGTTTTCGCGGCGAGGCGTTGCCGTCGATCGCCAGCGTGGCGCGGATCACGCTCGAAAGTCGCGCACGCGATGGGGGCGAAGGCTGGCAGCGTGTCGTGGACAATGGCGCGCTGCTGGACGAAGGACCCGCCGCAGTGCCGCCCGGCACCCGCATAAGGGTGGAGCATCTGTTCGAAAAGGTGCCCGCGCGGCGCAAGTTCCTGCGGTCGGCGCGGGCAGAATATGCCGCGTGCCTCGACGTCATCCGTCGCCTGGCCATGGCCCGGCCAGACATCGCGTTCATGCTGGAGCACGACGGTCGCAAGGCAATTGCTGTTCAGCAAGGGGACGGCCGCGAAGATCGCGTTGCTGCACTCACTGATCGCGCCCTGGCCGACAATCATGTGGTCATCACTTATGTTCGCGACGGCATCAGCCTGTCCGGTGTAGCGGGGCTGCCGACCTATCATCGTGGCGTGGCCGATCATCAGTTCCTGTTTGTGAACGGTCGCCCGGTGCGGGATCGGCTGCTGGCAGGCGCGGTGCGGGGGGCCTATGCCGATCTGCTGGCGAGGGACAGGCATCCGGTCGTGGCGCTGTTCCTCGATCTGCCGCCTTCCGAAGTCGATGTGAACGTGCATCCCGCCAAGACCGAAGTGCGCTTCCGCGAACCGGCGATGATCCGCGGCATGATCGTCAGTGGCCTGAAGCGCGCGCTGGACGAGGCAGGTTTCCGTTCCGTGCAGCGCGCCGATCCTCATGCGCTTGGCATGTGGCGGGCCGAACCGGTGTCGCCGACGCCGATCGGGGCGATGCCGATTTTCGAAGCGGCGGGCGCACCCGCAAGCGCCATGCCCCAGGCCGCACCGTCGCTCGGCGACCGTCGGGCGACGTTCCTGACGCCGCCGCCGATGGCCCGTGCCGAACCGGCAGGCGTGCCACCGCCCGATACGCAGAGCTATCCTCTAGGCGTAGCAAGGGGGCAGGTGGCGAAGACCTATATCGTTGCAGAGGCGCAGGACGGTCTGGTCATCGTCGATCAGCATGCGGCGCACGAGCGGCTGGTGCTGGAACGCATGCGCCGCGCCGTGGAGGGCGGCGGCGTGGCGTCACAAGCGCTGCTGCTCCCCGAAGTCGTTGAACTGGACGAACCGGCCTGCGATCGTCTCGAAGCACGGATCGGCGAACTGTCCGAACTGGGGCTCGACGTCGAACGCTTCGGCCCCTGTGCGATGCTGGTGCGCGCGACACCTGCGATGCTGGGGGCAGGCGACGTGCAGGGCCTCATCACCGATCTGGCGGACGATCTGGCCGCGTTCGATAGCGCGCTGTCCCTGAAGGAGCGGCTCGATCATGTCGCGGCGACAATGGCGTGTCACGGATCGGTGCGGGCCGGGCGCGTTCTGTCGGTTGCAGAAATGAATGCGCTGTTGCGTGAAATGGAAGTGACACCGCGCAGCGGCCAGTGCAATCACGGTCGCCCGACCTGGGTGAAGCTGGGACACGGCGATATCGAAAAGCTGTTTGGAAGGAAGTGACGATGCAGATTGCAAAGGTTCTGACGATGCTGGCCCTTTGCGTCACGCCCGTTGCCGCACCTGCGCAGCAGCCTGCAACGGACTGTCCTGCGAAGCCTGCGCTCGACTATCCCTGGCAGGACTGGACATTGCCCAAGGCGGGCATGGCGGGCTATCAAACGAGCGATGCGCGTACCTTGCTGCTGGGATCGGCACTGGAAGCAACGCTGCATCCGCAGGGCCATATGGTCTACGCGGCCAAGCCCGGCAAGGACGGCGGCGCAGCGACGTTCGGCGGGATCTTCCGCCTCAATCTGGCCAAACCCAGCCGCGTCGGCATCGCGCTGTCGGGCGCGGCATGGCTTGACGTCGTGATCGGCGCGGCACCCGCCGTCAGCATCGACCATGGCCATGGCCCGGCCTGCTCGGGCATTCGCAAGATCGTATGGTTCAATCTGCCGAAGGGCGCCAACCTGGTCCAGATCGCTAATGCGCCGACCGAAACCATCCGCATCATGGCGATCGAGAAGCCCGCAGGCTGATCGGTTCTACAGGGTCGGCCGGATCAGATTGGGCGCGTGCGCCACATGGCGATGGGCATGAGCGTCATCATGCGCTTGTTATCCTGATTAAACACCGTGATCCTGGACTTGATGATGCCCATCTCCGGGCGGCTCTGAGATACGGATTTTTCGATTACTTCGGCTTCACAGCGCAAGATATCGCCGGGATGGCACGGCCGGTGCCAGCGCAGTTCATCGACGCCAAGGGCGCCCAGGCTTGCCGCCTGTCTCTCCGGGTTTTTCTGGATATGGGCGACAAACATGGCCATGAACATGCCGGCCGTATGCCAGCCGCTGGCAGCAATCTTCCCGAAATGCGTCTTGGCGGCAGCTTCGTCCGACAGGTGAAAGGGTTGCGGATCATATTTCGAAGCGAAGTCGATCACTTCCTGGCGTTCGACCACGTAATGGCCGAATCGTTCGACCTCGCCGATCTCAATATCCTCAAAATAATGCGCCATATTCGTTTCAACCTGCAACCTTTATGGCGCGGGTTTATCCGGGCTTTCCGTTTCCGTCAACTGGCGATGGAATTGTCAGACGTTGAAGCGGAACAGCATGATGTCGCCATCCTGCGTGACATAGTCCTTGCCTTCCGCGCGCCATTTCCCGGCTTCCTTCGCTCCGGCCTCTCCGCCGAACTTCACATAGTCGGCATAGGCCATGGTTTCGGCCCGGATGAAGCCTTTCTCGAAATCGCTGTGGATCGCGCCTGCCGCCTGCGGTGCCCTGGAGCCTTTGTTGACGGTCCACGCGCGGGCTTCCTTCGGGCCGACGGTGAAAAAGGTGATGAGACCGAGCAGCGCGTATCCCGCCCGAATGATCCGTGCGAGGCCCGCCTCGGCAAGGCCTAGAGCTTCGAGATATTCGCCGCGTTCCTCCACCGGCATGGTCACAAGCTCCGCTTCGATGGCAGCGGACACGATGACGGCGCTCGCACCTTCCGCCTTCGCTTTCTCGAACACGCGGGCGCTGAACGCATTGCCTTCCGCCGCGCTGGCTTCATCGACGTTGCACACGTAGAGCACGGGCTTGCTCGTCAGCAGTTGCGCCTGTGCGAAGAGGCGTTCCTCCTCTTCGTCGCGGGGTTTGGTGAGCCGCGCGGGCTTGCCTTCGCGCAGCAGGTCGAGCGCCTGGCCCAGCACTGCGGCGGCTGCTTTCGATTCCTTGTCCCCCTGCTGGCCCTTTTTCAGAAGGGCGGGGACCCGCTTTTCCAAGGATTCGAGGTCCGACAGCATCAGTTCGGTCTCGACGGTCTCCGCATCGGCAATCGGGTCTATCTTGCCTTCGACATGGGTGATGTCGTCATCCTCGAAGCAGCGAAGCACGTGGACGATGGCATCGACCTCGCGGATGTTGGCGAGGAACTGATTGCCCAGACCTTCGCCCTTAGACGCGCCGCGGACAAGGCCCGCGATATCGACAAAGGCCAACTGCGTCTCGATGATCTTCGCGCTGCCGCCGATCTTCGCGATTTCGTAAAGGCGCGGATCGGGCACGGCGACGTTGCCGACATTCGGCTCGATCGTGCAGAAGGGATAATTGGCCGCCTGCGCCGCCTGCGTCTCGGTCAGCGCGTTGAACAGGGTCGACTTGCCGACGTTGGGCAGCCCGACGATACCGCATTTGAAACCCATAGTTCTGGTCCCTATCCCGAAAAATCAGTCCGCCAGTCGCATGGCGATATCGTTCATGAAGCGTACGTCGTCGCCCGCAGCCAGCCAGTGCGCCTCGGCACCGATCGCGCCGAGCATGTCCGACAGCGGATCCATTTCCGCCTTGGCATAATTGCCCAGGACATAGCCATGGACGCGATCCTTGTGCCCCGGATGGCCTATGCCGATGCGCACGCGGCGAAACTCCGGCCCGATATGCGCGTCCATCGAGCGCAGGCCGTTGTGCCCTGCCGTGCCGCCGCCGCGCTTCACTTTCACCTTGAAAGGCGCAAGGTCCAGTTCGTCGTGGAACACGGTCACGGCTTGCGGGTCCAGCTTGTAGAAACGCATCGCTTCGCCGACGGCGCGCCCGCTTTCGTTCATGAACGTCGCGGGCTTGAGCAGAAGCAGCTTTTCCGCGCCGATGCGGCCTTCGCTGGCCCATCCCTGAAACTGGCGCCTGGGCGCGGTAAAATCATGCAGTTCGGCAATGATGTCGGCCGCCATGAACCCCACATTATGCCGGTTGAGGGCATATTGCGGACCGGGATTGCCGAGGCCGACCCAAAGCTGCATGACGAGTTTCTCCCCTCCCCTTCAGGGGAGGGGTCGGGGGTGGGGGATGCCGTAACGCATCGTTCCCATTCCATCCCCCACCCCAACCCCTCCCCTGAAGGGGAGGGGCTTTAGTGGTTCAGGCCGTTCAGGCCGCGTCGCCTTCTTCGCCGCCCTCGGCATCGGCAGCTTCATTGTCGCTGCTCTTGAGGGCGGAGGGGGCCACGATCGTCGCGATGGTGAAATCACGGTCGTCGATTGCCGATTCGGCACCCTTGGGCAACGTGACGCTGCTGATGTGGATGCTGTCGCCGACTTCCAGACCCGTGAGGTCGATGACGATATCGTCGGGGATCTTGTCCGCATCCACGATCAGTTCCAGCTCATGGCGCACAATGTTGAGCACGCCGCCACGCTTCAGGCCGGGCGCGGCATCTTCATTGTCGAAGCGCACGGGCACGTTCACATGCACGCTGGCGTTCTTGGCAACGCGCAGGAAATCGACGTGCAGCGGGCGATCGCTGACGGGGTGGAAAGCGACGTCCTTGGGAAGCGTGCGGACTTTTTTGCCGCCGACTTCGACCATGACGACGCTGTTCATGAAGTGGCCGGTGCCCAGCAGCTTGTTCAGCGCCTTCTCCTCCACATGAACCATAAGCGGTTCTTCGTTCATTCCATAGATGACGGCGGGGACGCGGTTCTCACGGCGGAGAGCGCGGGAGGCTCCCTTGCCTGCCCGATCGCGTGCCTCGGCCGACAGCGTAAGCTGATCGCTCATTGCATGTCTCCAAAACTGGTAAGTGGTTTCACTATCCCGTCACGCCTCCAGGGATGACCATGACGGGAGGGGGGCCATTAGCAGAAACGCGGGGAAAGGCAAGGGAGGCGCGTCGATCGCCATCGTGGATTGATGGCCCGGCGCGGGATACGCCCCGGAAAACCAACAAAGTTGCGGAAGTTGCACCGTAAAGCGTTTTGATTTTATTGGATTATTGGATTCGGGTGATGGAATAGCCATCGTTTTCCAACAATGCCAGCAGATTGCCCGGCCCGGCGAGGTGCGCGGCGCCCACCGCGATGAACGGTCGGCCCGGCAGCAAGGGAATGCGCGCCGCCCATTTCCGGTTCCGATCGATGAGCAAAGGCCCGGCCAGGGCCGGTTCAGGCGCGATCTGGTTCACGAAATCGCGGGCGATCGCCTGCATGTCGCCCTTCAGCCATGCCCGCACCATCCGCGCATAGTCGGCATCGCCTGCATCGGCCTGCGCGACGGCATCGGCGAGCAGGCGACGCTGCACATCCTCCGGCAGCCGGTCGAACAAAACGAACTGATCCGTCACGGTTTCCAGGCCCAGAACCGGCTTGTCTTCCGCCAGGAAGACCGCAGTGAGCGCAGGTTCGACGCCGTTCGCGGCCGACATCCGCTGCCCGCTCTGGGTCACAGTGGCCAGTTGCAGCGCGGCCGCCCAGCTTTCGTACGCCGATGCATCCGCTTCGTCCATGTCTCCGCGCTTCAGCAGCGCGCGCAGCGCCGGACGTTGCGCGGCCGGCACACGGTCGGCAATCGGCGGCAGATCATCGCTTTGCCCGAGTTGATCGAAGATACGCTGCGTCCCTTCGGCATCATCCAGCCCGCTCGCTTCCAGCACCAGCCGGTCGGACGCCGCCATGGCATCCCGCAGCACCGGCGTTTCCCACGCGACGTCATCGGGCAGGACATGAATGGTGCCGAACAGAAAGGCGCGCTGTCCGTCCTTCTCGATCCGCCAGAGCGCCGGGCCGCCGGACTGCGCCTCCGGCTTGCCGTCGGTGCAGGCCGAAAGGAGAAGGAGAGCGGTGCCGATGAAGGCAATGAGGGGATTGCGCATGATCGACTATGTAGCGGGCGGGACAGGGGGATCAATCCGCTCCCCTGTACGCCCGTCAATCTGATGAAAGTCAGAATCCATTGGTGCTGTGTTTGGGCTGTCGAACGAGACTGTGGTGCCCATGGATGCGGACTTGCATCGGCATCAAGAGGGAGAATTACAGCCCCAGATCCGCCGCCTTCACTCGCGCCGTTTCCACGCGCAGCGCCTTCAACTGATCCTGCACATCCTTTGGTCCGGCGAGATGGCCTGCGCCGACCGCGACGAACACGGTGCCGGGCGTGTCCAGCCGTGCCTTTATCCACTTTGCCCAGTTGGCGTTGCGATTGAACAGCAGGATCCGCGCCAGCTCGGGCGTTGCTTCCATCGATGCGTTCATCTGTTCGCCGAGCGTTTCCGTTTCGCCCTTCGCCCAGTTATCGACGAGCTTGCCGAACTCGGTTTCCATTTTGGGCAATTCCGCGACGGTCGCGTTGAGGAAGGCGATCTGCTGCGCTTCGGGCAGCGTATCGAAATAGCCAAGCTGCTCGTCCGCCGTTTCCAGCCCGACGATTGGCTTGCCCGCGGCCTGTGCGGCCTTTGTCAGGACCTTTTCGACCCCGGCATCCTCGACATAGCCGAGCTTGCCGAGTGGCGCGACGGCCAGGGTGATGCCCGCCATCCACGGCTCGAAACTTTCCAGCGCCTGCCAGGGCAACCCGTTGTCCGTCATCGCGGCGACATAAGCGGCGCGCGGCGCTGCCTCCAGCTTCTCGCTCAGCGGCGGGCCGTCCGGGTCGATGGCGATCTTGGTCAGCTTGCTCATCATTTCGTTTTGGTCGGGCTGCACCATTTCCAGCACCAGCGTATCCGCCTTGTCGAACGCGGCCTTCACTTCGTCATCGAACCACATAATGCCGGGTTTCAGCACATGGACGCTGCCGAACAGATAGATGGTGGTATCCTCGTCCTTCACCACCCAAAGCGCGGGATCGGCCTGAACGAGGGCCGGGGCGGGTGCGGGTGCGGGCGCTTGGGCCAGGGCGGGGGCGCCGGCTGCCAGCAGCAGGGCGGAAAGGGCGGTCTTGAGGGGAAGGTTCACGCAGGCGGCCCTTTCAGGGGGAATGATGTCCTTCCATGCGGATGGAGAGCGGCGGCGGCAAGTGGATTTACCATGCCGCGCACCACCGCGATTCCCGCCTTTGCGGGAATGACGATAGGAAAAGAACGAACAACGGAAGAGGGCGGCGCCATAGCCCGACTTGACCGCAATGCGCCCATGCGCCAAGGCACCGCGACGTGAAATCTAGCGCAGGCGCTCAGGAAGACCCATGGCCGCACAGCCCGCACCGCTCAGCTTTCAGGACCTGATCCTGACACTTCATGCCTATTGGAGCCGCCAGGGCTGCGTCATCCTTCAGCCTTATGACATGAATGTCGGCGCGGGCACTTTTCACCCCGCGACCACATTGCGCGCGCTGGGGCCGGATGCGTGGAACGCCGCCTATGTCCAGCCCAGCCGCCGCCCCACGGATGGCCGCTATGGCGAGAACCCCAACCGCCTCCAGCATTATTATCAGTATCAGGTCATCATGAAGCCGTCTCCGCCGGACCTTCAGGACCTGTATCTGGGGAGCCTGCGGGAGATCGGGATCGATCCGCTGCTCCACGACATCCGCTTTGTCGAGGACGACTGGGAAAGCCCGACCCTGGGGGCCTGGGGCTTGGGCTGGGAAGTGTGGTGCGACGGGATGGAAGTCACCCAGTTCACGTACTTTCAGCAGATGGGCGGATATGACTGCAAGCCGGTGGCGGGCGAGCTGACCTACGGTCTTGAACGGCTGGCCATGTATATTCAGGGCGTCGACAGCGTGTACGACCTGCGTTTCAATGACGCGGGCGTCACTTACGGCGACGTGTTCCTGGAGAATGAGCGGCAGATGTCGAAGTGGAACTTCGAGATTGCCGACACCGACAAGCTGTTCCGCTGGTTCAAGGATGCCGAGGCGGAATGCCAGGCGAGCATCGCCGCCGACGTGCCGCTCGCCGCGTTCGAACAGGCGATCCTCGCCAGCCATACGTTCAACCTGTTGCAGGCGCGCGGCGTGATATCGGTGCAGGAACGCGCCAGCTACATGGGCCGGGTGCGCGACATGGCGAAGGGAAGCTGCGCGGCGTGGATGCAGAAGAACGGGTGGGCGGCGTGATGGTGGGTCCATTTTCCGTCATCCCAGCGAAGGCTGGGATCTCAAGCAACACGCGCAGCACCAAGCGGCCTGAGACCCCAGCCTTCGCTGGGGCGACGACCCCGGAGGGATCGTCGTGACTGACTTCCTTCTCGAACTCCTATGCGAGGAAATGCCGGCGCGGATGCAGGTGAAGGCATCCGACGATCTGGCGCGGCTGTTTGCCGAGGCGCTGGCGGGCGCGGGGCTGAAGGCGGAACGGATCGATTCCTTCGTGACGCCGCGACGGCTCGCGCTGATTGCGCGGGGACTGCCGCTGGAAACTGCCGCCGTCAGCGAAGAGCATAAAGGGCCGCGCACGTCCGCGCCCGCGCAGGCGCTGGAGGGGTTCCTGCGCAAGACGGGCCTTCGCCAGGACCAGCTTGAGGATCGCGACGGCGTGTGGTTTGCGGTGGTGGAGAAGCCGGGGCGCGCAACGGCTGATGTGTTGGCGCAGGCGATCCCGGCGATCGTCCGCGCCTTTCCCTGGCCCAAGTCCATGCGCTGGGGCACGGCGAGCCAGACGACCGAGAGCCTGCGCTGGGTGCGGCCGTTGCAGGGCATTGTCGCGCTGCTGGGGGACATGATTGTCGACGTCGAAGTCGACGATATCCGCAGCGGTAATGTGACGCGCGGCCATCGCTTCCACCATCCCGATCCGGTCACGATTGCCGGGCCGGACGCCTATGTCGACGCCTTGCGCGGGGCCAGGGTGATCGCCGACCATCATGAGCGGATGGCGATCATCGCGGCGAAGGCAGGCGAGGCTGCGGCGGCGCACGGATTGACCTTGGTGGAGGACAAGGGGCTGGTCGCGGAGAATGCGGGGCTGACCGAATGGCCGGTGCCGCTGCTGGGCGATTTCGACCCGGATTTTCTTGAGGTCCCGCCTGAGGTTATCCAGCTAACCCTGCGAACTAACCAGAAATATTTTGTGCTGCGCGATGCGTCGGGAAAGCTGGCGCCTGCGTTTGTCTGCACCGCCAATATCGAAGCGATCGATGGCGGCGCGGCGATCGTGGCGGGCAACCGCAAGGTGCTGGCCGCGCGGCTCTCCGATGCGCGCTTCTTCTGGGAGCAGGACAAGAAGACGCCGCTGGCCGAGCATGCGAAGAAGCTGGAGCGGATCACCTTCCACGAGAAGCTGGGCACCGTGGCGGACAAGGTGGAGCGGGTGGCGAAGCTGGCCCGCTGGCTGGTGGACGAGGGGATTGTGACGGACAAAAAGTCCCTCCCCTTCAGGGGAGGGGTTGGGGTGGGGACTGTCGATGATGTCGACGCAGTGCCCGCCTCACTTGCATCCCCCACCCCCGGCCCCTCCCCTGAAGGGGAGGGGAGCCGTCTGGCCGACCTCGCTGAACAGGCCGCGCGGCTGTGCAAGGCCGATCTCGTCACCGAAATGGTCGGCGAGTTTCCCGAATTGCAGGGGATCATGGGCGGCTACTACGCCCGCGCACAGGGCCTGCCCGATGCCGTCGCGGACGCCATCCGCGACCATTACAAACCGGTCGGGCAGGGTGATGATGTGCCGACTGCGCCTGTGACGGTGGCGGTGAGTTTGGCGGATAAGCTAGATACGATTACCCAGTTTTTTGCTATTGATTTACCACCCACAGGATCCAAAGATCCGTTTGCACTAAGGCGAAGTGCATTGGGTGTGATGTCGTTAATCCAAAGCAACGGACTACGATTTAGTATCCGTAGTGCAATAGTCAGAATGATCTTCTTTCGCGTTATCGCTGAGGCTCATGCCCCCTATGATGCGATCGCTCAGCAAATCAAAGATGCCGGAGACAAACTCGCGCCGACCGAACTTCTAGAGGAACTCGCACGAAGTTTTTCTAAGACGGGTATCGCAATAATTAAACAAGCTAAACCCGAACTTTTAGACAAGAGCTGGGTAATTCTTCAATCCATTCTCGACTTCTTCGCCGACCGTCTCAAAGTCCAGCAACGCGAGGCGGGTGTCCGTCACGACCTGATCGACGCGGTGTTTGCGCTTGGTGGCGAGGATGATCTCGTCCGACTGCTGGCGCGGGTGAAGGCGTTGCAGGCGTTTGTGGAGACGGCAGAGGGGGCTAATCTGCTGGCCGGGTACAAGCGGGCGGCGAACATATTGAAGAAGGAGGGGGCTTCACCGTCCACATCCGTCATCCCCGCTCCCTCATCCGTCATCCCCGCGCAGGCGGGGACCCAAGGTGCGTCACGCGACTCCGGTGAAGATGGCGAGATGGGTTCCCGCCTGCGCGGGAATGACGGGGATGTGGGGGATGCAGCGCATTTGGGCTATGATGCTGAACCGGCCGAAGTTGCCCTGATCGCCGCGCTCGAGGAAGCCGAGCCGCGTGCCAAGTCCGCGATCGCCGCGGAGGATTTTGCCGGGGCCATGGCGGCACTGGCTTCGCTGCGTGCGCCCATCGATGCGTTTTTCGAGACGGTCACCGTCAAGGATCCCGATCCCGCCAAGCGCACCGCCCGTCTTGCCTTGCTGGCGCGGATGCGGGATGCGGTGCATGGTGTGGCGGATTTCTCCAGAATTGAGGGATGATTTGTAACATGGTTGCGTCCCGGTGCGGGACGCAGGCATAAAAAGACGATGAAGCGGGGCGTGACGGGTTGCAAAAGCGGCTCGATCCTGTCTTGAACGAATCCATGTTGCAGCGCACCATGCGCGCAACGACCCAGTGCAGAGGGATGAGCATGGCGACCGTTATCGACACCACCGGCGGAACCACCAAATCGGGGGAGCCGCGCTACGTCTATCGCTTCGGCGGCGGCGTGGATGACGGGGGGAAGGGCGACAAGAACCTGCTGGGCGGCAAGGGCGCGAACCTCGATGGCATGGCCTCCATCGGCCTGCCCGTGCCGCCGGGCTTCACGATCACGACCGAAATGTGCACCCGCTATTATGTCGACGGCGAAGTCTTCCCCGACAGCCTGCGCGCCGAAGTGGCCAGCGGGATTGCGCATATCGAAGGCGTGACGGGCAAAAAGTTCGGCGACAAGGCGGACCCGCTGCTGGTCTCCGTCCGTTCCGGCGCGCGAGTCTCCATGCCTGGCATGATGGACACGGTGCTGAACCTGGGTCTCAACGACGAGACGGTCGAGGGACTGGCGGCGGCTTCGGGCGATGCGCGCTTCGCGTGGGACAGCTATCGCCGGTTCATCCAGATGTATTCGGATGTGGTGCTGGAGCTGGACCATGGCGCGTTCGAGGAGGCGCTGGAAATCGCCAAGGAAGATCATGGCTATACGCTCGATACCGAATTGAGCGCCGCAGACTGGAAGGCGCTGGTCGGCGAGTATAAAAAGATCGTGCTCGACCAGTGGAAGAAGCCTTTCCCGCAGGATGTGCACGATCAGCTCTGGGGTGCGATCAGCGCCGTTTTCGGAAGCTGGCAGGCGGACCGGGCGAAAGTCTATCGTCGTCTGAACGATATTCCGGGCGACTGGGGCACGGCGGTCAACGTGCAGGCAATGGTGTTCGGCAATATGGGCGACACTTCGGCGACAGGCGTCGCCTTCACGCGCGATCCCTCGACCGGCGAGAATGTCTATTATGGCGAGTTCCTGATCAACGCGCAGGGCGAGGATGTCGTCGCGGGCATCCGCACACCGCAATATCTGACGAAGGCGGCGCGCGAACGGGCCGGGGCCAAGGCGGCGTCTATGGAAGAGGCGATGCCGGAAACCTATGCCGAGCTGGCGCGGGTGTTCCAGATTCTCGAACAGCATTATCGCGACATGCAGGACATCGAGTTCACGGTCCAGCAGGGCAAGCTGTGGATGCTCCAGACGCGATCGGGCAAGCGCACGGCGAAGGCGGCACTCAAGATGGCCGTCGACATGGCGGGCGAGGGGCTGATTACGCAGGAGGAAGCGGTGGCGCGCGTCGATCCGTCGGCGCTCGACCAGTTGCTGCATCCCACGCTGGACCCCGCGGCGGAACGCGACGTGCTGACCAAGGGGCTTCCCGCTTCGCCGGGTGCGGCATCCGGCATCGTCGTGTTCGACGCGGACACGGCGGAGCGGCGCAACGAAATGGGTGACGCGGTGATCCTGGTGCGTACCGAAACGTCGCCGGAGGACATTCACGGGATGCATGCGGCCAAGGGCATATTGACCGCGCGCGGTGGCATGACCAGCCATGCGGCGGTGGTGGCGCGCGGCATGGGGCGCCCCTGCGTGTCGGGCGCGGGTAGCCTGTCGATCGATGCGAAGGCCAAGATCTTGCGCGTTGCCGGCCGCGAGCTGGTGGAAGGCGATATCGTGACGATCGACGGATCGACCGGCGAAGTCATGTCCGGCGCGGTGCCCACCGTTCAGCCGGAGCTGGCAGGCGATTTCGGAACCTTGATGGTGTGGGCGGACAAGGTGCGCCGCCTGAAGGTCCGCGCCAATGCCGAAACGCCGCTCGACTGCAAGACGGCGCGGGAGTTTGGCGCGGAAGGCGTTGGCCTGTGCCGCACCGAACATATGTTCTTCGACGCGGCGCGCATCACCGCGGTGCGGCAGATGATCCTGGCGGACAGCGAGAAGGGCCGCCGGGAGGCGCTGGACAGGCTGCTGCCCGAACAGCGCAGCGATTTCACCGAGATATTCCTGGTGATGGCGGGACTACCCGTCACCATCCGCCTGCTCGATCCGCCGCTGCACGAGTTTCTGCCGCATGAGGAAGCCGAGTTCGAGGATGTGGCGACGGCGGCGGGCGTCGGCATCGACGTGCTCAAGCGGCGGGCGTCGGAGCTGCACGAACTGAACCCGATGCTGGGGCATCGCGGCTGCCGCCTGGGCGTCACCTATCCCGAAATCTACGAGATGCAGGCGCGCGCCATTTTCGAGGCGGCGATCGATGTGGAGGAGCATAGCGGCACCGCGCCGATCCCCGAAATCATGATCCCGCTGGTCGCGACCGCGAAGGAGCTGGAGCTGATGAAGGCGATCGTCGATGCGCAGGCCAAGGCGGTGTTCGCCGAGCGGGGCACGACGATCGAATATCTGGTCGGCACCATGATCGAGCTGCCGCGCGCGGCGCTGAAAGCCGGGGAAATCGCGCAATCGGCCGAGTTCTTCTCGTTCGGCACCAACGACCTGACGCAGACGACCATCGGCATCAGTCGCGACGATGCCAGCCGCTTCCTGGGCACCTATGTCGACAAGGGCATCTTCCCGCGCGACCCCTTCGTCAGCATCGACGTGGAGGGCGTGGGCGAACTGATCCAGATCGCCGCCGAGCGCGGGCGCGAGACGCGGCCCGAGATCAAGCTGGGCATTTGCGGCGAACATGGCGGCGATCCGGCCTCCATCGCTTTCTGCGAGGCGACCGGTCTCGATTATGTCTCCGCCTCGCCCTATCGTGTGCCGATCGCGCGGTTGGCGGCGGCGCAAGCGGCGCTGAAGGCGCGGGGATAAACAAAGCGCCAGTAAGCCGTGTTGTAAGCTGTTTTTTGTTCCCCTGCGAAAGCAGGGGCCCAGGGCAGCAAGAGATGGCATTTCGGTCCCTGGACCCCTGCTTTCGCAGGGGAACTGCTTTTTGGTTTTACGATAACCATTATCGGCAATAAAACGCGCAGAACCGTAAAAGGGGGTTGCCAGAACAGGCGACCCCTTCTATCTGCGCACTTCCCTGACGCACCCGTAGCTCAGCTGGATAGAGCATCAGACTACGAATCTGAGGGCCGGGCGTTCGAATCGCTCCGGGTGCACCAGGGACCTCCCCTGGCGCAGGGTCAAAAAAGCCGGACCATTATGGTCCGGCTTTTTTCACATAACCGTCAAAATCCCGCTTCCGGCCTCTTGTCAACGCCGGTGGATGCGATACTCTGAGCCGATAATAAGGTCGTCGGAGAGAGGCCATGGCACACGGGTCAGCATTTTCTTCCGCGTTCGGCATGGACGCGTCGCATCGGATACATGCCGGGGCAAAGGCTTTCGCCCCCAACATCATCCCTCCGCATCCTTCATTGCGCGGCGGTGGTCTAAACGCTTTGGAAACCAACGGGCTGCTAAGGGACAGCGACAACCCTTGGAGCATCGCCGTGGCCAAACCGTCCGTCTATCAGCCCGAAGCCGCGTCGCTGGACGTGCAGGCGCGCAAGCTGCCGCGAAAGCCGCTGTTCCTGCGCATCGCCGATAGCGGACCGGACAGCGCGATCATCATGGACATTTCGGTGGGCGGCGCGCTCATCCGCACGTCGCAGCCGCTGAACGTCGATGATGTCGTCTCGATCACTCTGCCGCACGGTCCGCTGGCCGAGGCGCGCGTGACGTGGAGCAACGGCCCGCTGGCGGGATGCCAGTTCGTCACGCCGATCAGCGAAGCGACCGTCAGCGCCGCCCTGCTGAAATCCGACCCGGTGCCGGCCGACATGACGCCGCGGGCGCTGGCCGAGGCGGCTTATGTCGATGCACCGGACCCGCACCGCATGGCGCTGGGCGTGCCGGTCATCCTCGGTTCGTCGCTGCTGCTGTGGGGCATGATCGCCGGAGTGGTTGCGCTGTTCTGACCGATCAGAGCCAGCCGACACGCCTGAAGCGGACATAAAGCGCCGTACAGATCAGCGTGATGACCGCCAGTACGACGAAATAGCCATATTGTGTCTTGAGTTCGGGCATATGTTCGAAGTTCATGCCGTAGATGCCGGCGATGGCGGTCGGCACCGCGAGGATCGCGGCCCAGGCGGCTAGCTGCCGGGTGATGGCACCTTGCCGCTGCTGTTCCAGCAATGTGCTGACTTCAAAGACCGACGTCAGGACTTCACGCAAACCGCCGGTCATATGCTCGACCCGACGCACATGATCGAGCACGTCGCGGAAATAGGGCCGCGTTTCGGCATCGACACAGGGCATGTCGAGATTGACGAGCTTGCTGCAAAGTTCCCCCATCGGTCCTACGATCCGTTGAAACCGGATAAGCTCACGCCGTAGTGCGAAGATGCGCGTCACGTCGTCGCGCTGGAGAAAGACGTCCATCGCCCGCTGTTCAATGGCGAGCACTTCCTCCTCGATCGATTCGACGATCGGCAGATAGCCATCGACAATGAAGTCGAGGATCGCGTGCAGAACATAATCGACGCCATGGGTGAGCAAGCTGGGTGCCGCCTCCAGATGCGTGCGCAGGTCGGTATGGGCGCGGGCCGAACCGTGACGGACCGAGATGATATGGTGAGGGCCGACGAAGATCGCCGTTTCGCCATAAGCGATCGCTTCACCCTCCAGATGCGCCGTGCGGGCGACCACGAAGAGCTGGTCACCATAAACATCGACCTTCGGCATCTGATGCGCCTTCAGCGCATCCTCGATCGCCAGCGGATGCAGGCCGAATTGGCGTTGCAGCGTGCGCAGTTCGCCTTCCGACGGTTCGAACAGGCCGATCCAGACAAACTCTGAATGCCCGTCCCGGCAGGGGCTGGCTTCGTCGATCGCGATGGGGCGGACACGCTCGCCGTTCCGGTAGAGATATGCGGCAACGACGGTCACGCCCTGTCCTTCGCAAGATTTTCTTGTGCCCCGCGTAGCAGAAGGGGCAAGACGCGCAAATCCTTACCTTTGCTGTGTGGCAGTCTGGCGGGCAGGGGCAGGGGCGGCTTGAATAGCTTGGCATGGAACCCGATGTGCGCGGCACCGGCGCGTTCCTGTCGTGTCGCGCCCTGAATAGGAGGCTTTCCTGATGATCGACCTTTATTACTGGACGACGCCCAACGGCCACAAGATCACGCTGTTCCTGGAGGAGGCGGGGCTGGATTATACGATCCACCCGATCAATATCGGCAAGGGCGATCAGTTCGGCGCAGAGTTTCTTGCAATCGCGCCGAACAACCGCATTCCCGCCATCGTCGATCAGGCCCCTGCCGACGGCGGGGCACCGGTTTCGCTGTTCGAATCGGGCGCGATCCTCCTCTATCTGGCGGAAAAGACCGGCCAGTTCATTCCCGCCGACGTGCAGGGCCGTGCCGAAGTACTGCAATGGCTGTTCTGGCAGATGGGCGGGCTTGGCCCGATGGCCGGGCAGAACCATCATTTCAGCCGCTATGCCGCCGAGAAAATCCCCTATGCGATCGACCGCTATGTGAAGGAAACCAATCGCCTTTATGGCGTGCTGAACAAGCGGCTGGCGGATCGCCCGTTCGTCGCGGGCGCGGCGTATTCGATTGCGGACATGGCGATCTACCCCTGGATCGTGCCTTATGAAGCGCAGGGACAGGACCTCAATGACTTTCCGCATCTCAAGCGGTGGTTCGCGGCGATAGCAGAGCGACCGGCGACGGTGCGGGCTTATGAAAAGGCGCTGGAGATCAATCCCGACGCGCCGGGCATCCGCACCGAGGAGGAGCGCAGGATCTTGTTCGGGCAGACCGCAAAAGTGACGGAATCGACGAAAAACTGACGATGGCCGTTCCGGCTCTGGCCCTTGGCCCGCCTGACGGTTATGCTGCATCGCACAGTATCCGTTCGCCTGAGGGACCAGAGCCGCATCATGTTCCAGTCGTTTTTTCTCGATCATCCGCGTCGCGTTGGCGAAACTTATTGGGGCCATGCGCGCACCGCCGGATCGTTCGGCCTGCGGATGGTCGGCGGTGGGATCGCCTGCATCATCCACGGCCTACTGCCCAATTGCTTTGTGAAGACCGGCAGCACGACGGTGCGTACCCTCTACGGTGAGATGCAGCCGCGCAGCGACCGCGCCGCGGGCATGGTGCCACCGCCGCAATTCTTGCCGGAATATGAGATTTGAGGGAAGGGACGGGCGCAACCTCCCCAGATAATTGGTCACCCTGAACTTGTTTGGCATCTCGACCTTTCGAGCAAGTACAATAAGGTTCGCCCGCGAAAGCGGGGGTCCAGGGCCGCACGGAGCAGCAATTTGGACCCTGGACCCCTGCTTGCGCAGGGGAACAAACCTACATGCTCGAAGCGGATAATCGCCAACTCGTTGCAGGGTCCATTGGCTCTGACCTATGGGCGTCATTTCCAAGTCAGAGCTAGCGGATGCTGCAACACGTTCACCCCTCCCGGCCGTGCAATACGCTTGCCCTTTGTCCGGCTGGTCAGGTGGAATTGACCGCAGCGATCGCATCGATAGGGACGAAGGGCGAGGTCGGCGCGGCTGACGGCGGCCTGGGCCGCATCTTCCAGTGTGGGATAACGCCGCTTGCGCAGGCAGATGCTCAGCCGCGTCCGCGTCACGACGACCGGGTGGACGGGATCAGAACTGCCAGCGCCGCCGCATATCGACGGCATCGATAATCATGCCGCCTGCCATGAACACCGCACCGGTGCAGGCCAGAGCGAGCAGATAGCCACCGACACCGGGATATTGGTGAATGTAGGTCATGCCGCGTTCCGTCGCGCCAAGCGCGAGCGCGTAGATCACCAGAAACGCCTCGAACTTGGTCTTGATCGTGAAGAGGCGCTTGATCGTCTGCATGGCTGTCCATTGTCCGGCGGCGGCTGTCGGCCGACGGAAGGCCCCCTGGGGCAGACCCGTCAGTCCGTTTGACCGTCAACACACAGGTCGCGCGAAAGCTGCAAATGGTCAACGAGCGTTAACCACGATTGTTCGACTTTTGCGACGAGTGCGGGATCGCCCAGGTCGGACGGAGCAATCTGTTCGGGCCAGTGCGCCTCGATGACCGCTGCGATACCGTCGAGTTTGGCGTCGGTAACGAGGAAGCGGTCGTCGATGTCGAGCGGATCGGCGACGACGCGCAGGCGCAGGCAGGCGGGGCCACCGCCGTTCGCCATCGATTGTCGCACATCGACCGGGATGACCTGCCGGATCGGCCCGTTGCCCGCCAGCATCGCCTGAAGCCAGGCCCAGACCGACGGTGTCGCCTGCGTTTCGGTCGGCACGATCAGCGCCATGCCGCCGCCTTTGGGCAAGGTCACCAACTGCGCGTTGAACAGATAGCTTTTGATCGCATCGGCCAGGCTGACGGCATCGGCGGGCACTTCGACAATCTCGACAGACGGCATGATGCGGCGTAGGTCCGCAAAGAAGCGGTCGCGGTCGGCAAAGGCCTGTGCATGGGTGAAGAGGACGCGCTCGTTGGCGACGGCGACGACATCATTGTGGAAAGCACCGGCGGCAATGGCTTCCTCCGATTGCTCCACAAACAGCGTACGCGCGGGATCCAGGCCGTGGAGCCGGGCGACGGCCTTGCTCGCCTCGATATGCTGGCGTGCGGGGAAAGGGCCGCCGGATCGGCCGTAGACGAACACTTCCACGCCCGGCGCGCCATGATGGTCGCACAGCCGCATATGGTTCGCCGCGCCTTCATCGCCGAATGGGGCGGGCACCGGGCCATGGACCACGAAACGGCCCGATCCGAAGGCGATGCGCAACTGGCGCAACGTGTGCGGCCATTCGTGGCTGCGGTGCGGCATGGTGACGAGATTGGCGACAGTCAGATGGCATTTGCCGTCGGCCGTATCGGTGGCGGGGGAGACCGTCGCGGCATTGGCCGCCCACATCGACGAGGCCGAAAAAGCGGCGGCGCGCATATGCGGTTCGGCCTGCGCCATGGCTGTGCCGAGGCTGGCCAGCCAGGCGACATCCGGGCGACGTTGCGGCAGGAAAATGCCCTGACGCAGGCCAAGCGCAATGTTGGCACGCATCTTGGCAATCCCTTCGAGCGCGGCGCGGCGCGGGAAGGAAGGTGTGCCTGCATTATCGGCGGAGGCAAGATTGCCCAGGCTGAGCCCTGCATAATTGTGGCTGGGACCGATGATCCCGTCGAAATTGATTTCCGTTACCGCCATGTCAGCGCCCCGCCATCGTGAATATGTCGCCCGGTGCCAGTCCCAGCAGCGCGATGCTCGCCTCGTCCAGCGCGACGGAGCCGTCGGCTACTTCGATGACCTGTCCGTAGGCGCAGCGATAGTCGGCAAGGCGTCCGCACGCCACCAGCATCCGTGTGCCCTTTTCCCGATGCGCGCCGGACAGAGTGACGTCGCGCGCCTCCGCCACGGTGCGCAGGGCATCGACTTGCCCGACCATCGTCGGGCCGCCGTCGAAGATGTCGACATAGCCGCTGTTCACAAATCCCTCGCCTTCCAGCATCCGCATCGCCGCGCGGCCGTTGGGGTGGGGCAGGCCGATGACCGAACGGGCATGATCGGTCAGCATGGCGGTGTAGATCGGCGTCTTGGGCATCAGATCGGCGATGAACTGATAGCCGTTGATCGCATTGAACTCATCGGCTTCCTGAAAGCTCATGCCGAAGAAGCGGCCGGCCAGCCCGTCCCAGAACGGCGATCCTCCGGCCTCGTCGATCACGCCGCGCAATTCCGCGATCACCCGTTCACCGAAGCGGGCGCGGTGGGCGCGCATGTACAGGTAGCGGCAGCGGGCCAGCAGCAGGCCCAGCCCTTCCGCGCGCTCCCGCGGGTGCAGGAACAGGCCGCCGACTTCGCTCGACCCTTCCAGATCGGTCGTCAGTGTCAGCATTTCGGCGCGGAAGGTACGGCCCAGCTCACGGCTGTGTTGGGTAAGCGTGCCCAGGCGATAGGAATAGAACGGATGTTTCTGCCCGACTTCGCTGAAAATCTGGCATGTGCCGCGCACCTGGCCCGTGTCGCTGTTTTCCAGCACCAGGACGATCAACTCATCCTCCACCGTCTCGTCGGGCCGGGCGAGCGCCTGTGCCGTGCGCTCCAGCTTCGCGGACAGCGACGTGCGATCGGGCGGCAGATTGGTAAAGCCCCCGCCTGTCAGCTTTGCCATCTCGTACAGCGTCTGAAGATCGTCCGGGCGGGCCGGTCGCATGAAGAAAGTCACTCTGTTCCCCTATGATATCTCGCGCTTTTTATACTGGTCGCCCTGAGCTTGTCGAAGAGCAGGCCCGAACGGCGTGAAGGCACTTCGCTTCGCTCAGTGGAGGGCTTTGACAAGCTCAGCCCGAACGGTGGGAAAACTAGTCATGATTGGCAAGCCGCATCAGTGCCAGCGCGGAAAGCGCCGCGCGTTCGGGCAGACTTTCGGTAAGGAGATATTCCTCCGCGCTGTGGATGCTGCCGCCGCGTGCGCCCATGGTATCGACCACCGGCACGCCGCAAGCGGCGATATTGTTCCCGTCGCACACGCCGCCGGTGTCCTTCCAGCCGATGGAAAGACCAAGGTCCGCGCCGCATTGCTGCACCAGGCCGAAGAGGCGTTGGGCCCGGTCGTCCATTGGCTTGGGCGGGCGGCCGAAACTGCCATGGCGGTGAATCACGACATCATGCGCCAGCGCCACGTCGGCGATGACCTGATCGAGCAGCGCGCTGGCGGCGGCTTCGTCGGCTGGCGTGCGCGGCCGGAAATTGACGCGCAACACGGCCTGATCGGGCACAACATTGTTGGGACTGCCGCCGTCGATGCGCGCCGGATTGCAGGAAAATCCGCGGCCGTCGGGCGTTATGCCGCTGGCCGCCTTCAGCCGCAGGGCGATGTCGGCGGCGGCGAGCAGGGCATTGCGTCCATCCTCCGGGTTGCGGCCCGCGTGGGCGCTGCGGCCGAACACGATGATCGAGAAATTGCCGCTGCCTGCGCGGGCACCCGCCAGGGTGCCGTCCGGCAGAGCGGACGGTTCGTAGGTGAACGCCGCCTGCTTGCCCCGCGCCAGCCGGGCAATCAGCGCCGCGGAGGAGGGGCTGCCCACTTCCTCGTCGCTGTTCAGAATGACGTCATAGCCGATTCTTGCGGCATCCGGGCTGCGCTCCAGCGCGACAAGGGCGGCGAGCATCACGGCGATCCCGCCTTTCATGTCGGCGACACCCGGCCCGTTGAGGACGCCCGGTTCCAGCCAGCGCAGCGTCTGAAAACTGTCTTCGGCGCCGAAAACCGTATCCATATGCCCGGTCAGCAGGATTTGCACCGGTGCGTCGGGGCGGACCGACAGGTGAATATGACGACCATGATCGCGCGGATAGATGCCCCCGTCCGCACCCACGGCGTCCACCGGCGCAGGATCGACGAGGGTCAGAGCGCCCGGCAGCACGGCAAAAGCGTCCGCCAGCAGTCCCGCCATCTGCGCCAGACCGGCCAGATTGCGCGATCCGCTGTTCACCGCCGCCCAGCGTTCCACCTGCGCGAGCATCGGCGCGGCGGCGGCCGCTTCGATCACGGCCTGCTCGGATAGGGATATCGCGCTCATCGACGGGAGCCTAACAGAGGGAACCGGCCGCCTCCACCCCCGGCACCCGGCCAATGGTCAGAAATCGTAGATCAGCGTGACCTTGCTCAATGTATCGGTGCGGCCCGGGGTCAGAATCGTCTCGGCCTCACGCTGCACATTATAGGACAGCCGCGCCGTCACCCGCGATACCACGCGCGCGTCGAGCGATGTGAGCAAGGTCGCGCTGCGCAGGTCATCCTCCAGATAGGCGGACCCGTTTTGCCGGAAAGTGACCGCTGGCGTCAGCTTCCACGCCAGATCATAGGAGGACCGGGCACCCAGCTTGCTTTCCGCGTCATCGAGCGTGTAGTCCACGATGCGCAGCGATGGGCCGACATTGACCGACAGGTCCAGAGCCTTGTCCTGCACCAGCCGGTAGCCGACGCCCACCGACGCGCTGTAGCGGCTGTCATAACCCAGGAACGGATCGCGCTCGAACTGGCCAAGACCATAGGCATAGCCGGACGGATCGAACTGATAACGACCCTCGTAGGACCCCACGAAGCGTTCGCGCGAGGTGGCACCGTTGGCGCGGCGGTAATCGGCGCTGCCCTGCAACTTGTGCAGCCAGTGCAGCCCTTGCCGCTGGAGGCTGATGCCTGCGCTGATGCCGATTTCCTCGGTACTGCCGGTGGACAGAAAGCCGCCCAGTTCGCCACGCCCTTTCCACAGCGCCAGCATGTTTGGATCGCTCAGCGTTTCCAGCCGGGCGGCTTCCACCTTTGCCCTGTGGGCATTCACCATGGCGGCGATTTCGGCGGCCGCCTGTGGATTGGTCTGCCGCGCAATCTTTGCAATCGCACTGATATCGCCTTCATTGCCGCTGGCGATTGCGGCTTCCAGCATCTGGCGCACCGGTTCGGCGAGCGGCGGCGGGGCGGGAGAGGGCGCCGGGGCGATCGGCTGTGCCTGTGCGTCCTGTGCCTGCGCGCCCTGCGGAAGGACGAGTGCCGCGCAGATCAATACGAAGGCAGAGGCGGCGTGTGTGGGAGGCATGGCTGCATCCTACAGCCTTTGCGCCACTTTTGAACCCGGTTGATCGGTCTGCGCTGTCGTTCCGGCGCAAAAGCCGCGATCGATGCCATCAAATGAGATGGCCAAACTCTTTCAGGAGATCGCGATAGAGCTTTTTCTTGAACGGGACGATGAGGTCCGGCAGGCTTTCGGGTGGCGTCCACTTCCATGCGCGAAACTCGGGATGCGCTGTCGCGATGTTGATATCGGCGTCCGTCCCGCCGAAGCGGGCGAGATACCATATCTGCCGCTGCCCGCGATATTTTCCGCCCCATATCTGCCCGACGAGTTCGTCCGGCAGATCATAGAAATGCTCGTCCTTCGTCTGCGCGATGATGTTGACATGATCGGGAACGATGCCGGTTTCCTCGCCCAGCTCTCGCAGGGCGGCAGTACGCGGATCTTCGCCGGGATCGATGCCACCCTGCGGCATCTGCCAGGCCTCCACCTTGTTATCCAGCCGCTGGCCGACGAAGACATGGCCATCCATGTTCACCAGCATGATGCCGACGCAGGGACGATAGGGCAGGTCGGGCACTTTGGGCATAAGCGTCTTGTCTCTGAACATCCGCATGATGCGGCAGGATAATGTTGGACGCAGAAAAAGAATCGGCGCAAAGCCGACATTCCCTGTTGATGGCTAGATAAGCTGCATGTTCCCGCTCGTCCATCATTCCGATTACAGTTTGCGGCAGGATGCAGGCGCATCCGGGAACAGCCGCTTTCCATGGGACAAATACAGTCTTGTCCGCGACTTGCTGCGCGCGGACCCCACGCCGCCGGTCGAGCATGATGCACCGCTGATGCCGCGCAACTGGATAGAGGCGGTGCATGCGGCCGATTATGTCGATCAGGTGCTGACTGCCAGCGTGCCGCCGGAAAAGGCCCGGCGGATCGGCTTTCCGATTACGCCCGCGCTCGCCCGCCGGGCGTTGCGCACCAGCGGCGGCACATGGGAAGCCGCGCGGATCGCGCTGGAACGCGGCTATGCCGCCAATGGGGCCGGCGGCAGTCATCATGCGCTGTACGACAGCGGCGCAGGCTATTGTATTTTCAACGACCTGGCGGTCACGGCGCACCGGCTGCTGGCCGAGCGGCGCGTGCGGCATGTCCTGATTGTCGATCTCGACGTGCATCAGGGCGACGGCACGGCGGCGCTGCTGGCGGGGCGGGGGGATGTCACCACCTTTTCCGTCCATGGCGAGCGCAACTTCCCCGTCCGCAAGGCGCAGTCTTCGCTGGATGTCGGCCTGCCCGACGGCGCGGATGACGACGCTTATCTCGACGCCCTGGAAAGACATCTGCCACAGATCATCGATCAGGCGCGGCCGGACATCATCCTGTATCAGGCCGGTGTCGATGCGCATGCCGACGACCGGCTCGGGCGGCTGGCGCTCAGCGATGTTGGCCTTGCTGCGCGCGACAGTCTGGTCGGCGGCGAAGCGCGACGTCGCGGGATCGCGCTGGCGTCGGTGCTTGGTGGCGGCTATGGCGACGATCAACTGGCCATCGCGCGGCGTCATGCCGATGCGATGCGCGTTCTGGCGATGAGTTATTACCGATGAGCAAGGCCAAACCGGTGATCCTGTGGTTGCGCCGCGACCTGCGCCTGGCCGATCAGGCAGCGGTGCTGGCAGCGGCTGAGGCGGGACCGGTCATTCCGGTCTATGTGCTGGATGACGAGACGCCGAGGCATCGCCGGATGGGCGGCGCATCACGCTGGTGGCTGCATCATAGCCTCGCCAGCCTCGATACTGCGCTGCGGGCCAAGGGATCGCGTCTCATCCTGCGCCAAGGTGTGTGCGCCGATGTGCTGACGGACATTGCCAGGGAAACCGGGGTGACGCAGGTCCATGCGCTGCATCATTATGAACCCTGGTGGCGCAACGCCGAAAAATCCTTGGCCAAGGCGCTCGACCTGCATTTGCATCACGGCAATTATCTGGTCCCGCCCGGCAGCATAAGATCGGGCAGCGATCAGCCCTACAAGGTCTATACCCCGTTCATGAAGGCGCTGTGGCCGCACATGCCGCCACCCAAGCCTTTGCCTGCCCCGGATGCGATCGCTGCGCCCGACGCATGGCCGCAGAGCGACACACTTGCCGACTGGAAGCTGCTGCCGACGAAGCCGGATTGGGCAAAAGCTTTTGTGGAGGAATGGACACCGGGCGAAGATGGCGTGGCTGAGCGGGTGGCGGCCTTCCTGCCGCGTGCGAAAGGCTATGCCGAGGCGCGCAACCTGCCATCGGAGGAAGGCTCGTCCCGGCTGTCTGCGCATCTGCATTTCGGCGAGATATCGGTCGCGACCGTCTGGCACGCGGTCAGCGCCGCGCCGGGCGATCATGCGGTTTTCCTCAAGGAACTGGTCTGGCGCGATTATGCCCAGAACATCATCCTCGCCTTTCCCGATTATGGCAAAAGCAACGGCAAGGCGCAGTTCGACGCCATGCCATGGCGCAGCGGCAAGGCGGCAGAGCGGGACATTGCAGCCTGGAAACAGGGGCGCACCGGCTATCCGATCGTGGACGCCGGCATGCGGCAGCTCTGGGCGACGGGCTGGATGCACAACCGGGTGCGGATGATTGCCGCCAGCTTCCTGGTGAAGCATCTGCTGATCGACTGGCGGGTGGGAGAGCAATGGTTCTGGGATACGCTGGTCGACGCCGATTATGGCAACAATCCCGTCAACTGGCAGTGGGTCATGGGCAGCGGCGTGGACGCGAACATGTTCGTGCGGATCATGGCACCGCTGAGCCAGTCGCCTAAGTTCGACGCAGGCGACTATATCCGCCAATGGGTGCCCGAGTTGGCGCATATTCGCGGTGAAGCCGTGCACGATCCCGACGACTATGGCTGTCGCCCCGACGCCTATCCCGCGAAGATCATCGGCCATCGCGATGCGCGGGAGCGGGCGCTGGCCGCGTTCGCGCAGGTCAAGGCCTGATTGATCGTGCAACTGACCTTCGCCTACGGAGCCTTATGAACGCTCAGACTCCCCGGCGTGGCCGCCATCTGGTGACGGCAGGCGGCGCTATCCTGCCTGATGGCGGGATGATGGGTCGGCTTGTTTCAAAACGATTTCATGATGTTATAGATCGCATTGATGCCGGTCTCGCAACTGGATCGCTCGAAGCGCATTTGCCCGATGGGAGCGTGCGCCTGTTGGGCGGGCGGGCCGCAGGGCCGACCTGCATCGTGCATCTGCGCGACTGGCGGGCGCTGGTGCGACTGGCACTGGGCGGATCGGTAGGGTGGTATCGTGCCTGGACGCTGGGCGAATGGAGCAGCCCTGATCCGGTGCCGCTGTTCGCGCTGTTCATGGCCAATGCGCGGACGTTGGGCCAGACGGCGCGCGCGCGGGGTCTGCATCGCTGGGTCGGGAAGGCGGTGCATGTCCTGCGGCGCAACAGCCTTAGGCAGGCGCGTAGCAACATCGCCTTTCACTATGACCTCGGCAACGACTTCTATGCGCTCTGGCTGGACAAGGAATTGCATTATTCCAGTGCCTTGTTCGATGATCCCGCTGAATCGCTTGAGGAAGGCCAGCGACGCAAGGCGGACGCGATCCTGGACCGGCTGACGCTCAAGGATGGTGACCGCCTGCTGGAAATCGGCTGCGGCTGGGGCGCGCTGGGACAGGCGGGCCTGACGCGCGCGGCGATCCATTACGACGGGCTGACGCTTTCGGCCGAACAGCGGGATCATGCTGCGGCGCGTCTTGCCGCTGCGGGCTTTGCCGACCGGGCAACGGTGCATCTCACCGATTATCGCGACGCCACCGGCACTTACGACGCCATTGCCAGCGTCGAGATGGTGGAGGCCGTCGGCCAACGCTACTGGCCCGACTATCTTGCGGCGATCCATCGCCTGCTCAGGCCGGGCGGCCGCGCCGCCTTACAATATATCAGCATCGACGACGCGATTTTCGATGCCTATGCCGCGAGCATCGATTTCATCCAGGCGCATGTCTTTCCCGGCGGTCTGCTGCTGTCGGAAAGCCGCTTTCGCGCGCTGGCGGAGGCGCAGGGCTTCACGTGGCAGGAGCAGCGCAATTTCGGCCAGGATTATGCGCGGACCCTGCGCATCTGGCGGGAACGATTCGATGCAGCAGTCGAGGACGGGCGGCTCTCGGGCAGTTTCGATTCAGGCTTCGTCCAGCTATGGCGCTATTATCTGATGTACTGCGAAGGCGGATTTCGCGGTGGCGGGATCGACGTGGCACAAGTGACGCTGGTGCGGAGGTAGCCGCTGCCTGCCGCCATCAGGCTGCCTTCAACCGCTCACGCAACCACGCCGCCAGCGCATCTTCGGGAAGGTCTCCGGCAGCGAGCGCGAGGACCGTATTGATTGCATCGATCTTGTCGAAAACCAGGGTGCCGCCATTCAGTGCAATAAATAGGCGTGCTGCGATCCACGCCGTCCGTTTGTTGCCATCCACAAATGGGTGGTTGCGCGCAATGCCGAAGGCATAGGCGGCCGCTAGATTGGCCATGTCGTCATCGCCATAGCTCCAGCGGTTCAGCGGCCGCGCCAGCGCGGATTCAAGCAGTCCGATGTCCCGTACGCCCGCCCCGCCGCCATGCTCAGTCAATTGCCGATCGTGGACTGCCAGAATAACATCCTGCGTAACCCATTTCGGTTCGCTGCCGAGAGCATTGGTCACTTTGCCAGGACGCGCAGAATATCACGGTCCGCGCGCATGATATCCTCAGCCAAAGCCATGCTATTTTCAAAGTCCGGGTCGGAAGCCGTCAGGCGCAAGCCGTCCGGGGCCTCGCTGACATACAGATCATCCCCTTGCGCGACATGCAGCCGCGCGAGTATTTCCTTCGGCAGGATGACCCCCGTCGAGTTTCCGATCTTGATGAGTTTCAGCGGCTTGTTCATACGCGGGTTATAACATGCCTGCCGATGTTCGGCAACCGAGGACAGGCCCGATGCCGATGCGCTTGCTTGACAGGCTGACGGCGACTCAGTAAGGGCAGCGCATCCCGACACGGTTGGTAGCGGCAGTGCATTGCACTGGCCGTCTTTTTTGCGTCCGGGGGTTCACATCGACGCTTTGAGATGGGGCGCTGCCACACGCCCCGTGGAGCAGGAGAATAAAGTAACATGGCACGTATTGCGGGCGTCAACATCCCGACCAACAAGCGCGTTATCATTGCGCTTACCTACATTCACGGCATTGGCCGCAAGACCGCCGTCGATATCGCCGACAAGCTGGGCATTGACCAGTCGCGCCGCGTTCAGGATCTGTCGGACGCCGAAGTGCTCCAGATCCGCGAGGCGATCGACGCGAGCTATCAGGTCGAGGGCGATCTGCGCCGTACCACTGCGATGAACATCAAGCGCCTGATGGACCTGGCCTGCTATCGCGGCCTGCGCCATCGCAAGGGCCTGCCGGTTCGCGGTCAGCGTACGCACACCAACGCCCGCACCCGCAAGGGCAAGGCGAAGCCGATCGCCGGCAAGAAGAAGTAAGGCGCTCGCCTGGTCAGCCAGGCTTTTCGAGCACTTTCTTTTTTCCAGTTTTGAGTAGGACACGATACAATGGCACGGGAACCCCAGCGCATTAAGAAGCGGGAGCGCAAGAACATCTCCTCCGGCGTCGCGCATGTGAACGCCAGCTTCAACAACACCATGATCACCATCACCGACGCGCAGGGCAATGCGATTTCCTGGTCGTCGGCAGGCATGATGGGCTTCAAGGGATCGCGCAAATCGACACCTTATGCTGCCCAAGTCTGCGCCGAGGATGCGGGCCGCAAGGCGGCCGAACACGGCGTGCGGACGCTTGAAGTCGAAGTGAAAGGCCCCGGATCGGGTCGTGAATCGGCGCTGCGCGCTTTGCAGGCCGTCGGTTTCACCATCACTTCGATCCGCGACGTGACGCCGATACCGCACAACGGCGTGCGCCCGTCCAAGCGTCGTCGCGTTTAAGGCCAACGCCGTTCTGGTGTGCGGCGGACGCGCCACACATCCAATCTTGAATCGGCCGGGGCACTTCCACTGACGCAGCGGATCGGCCCCCGCCACATTCCCAGGGGAATTACATGACTGTCAACATGAAGAACTGGCAGGAATTGAAGAAGCCGGGCGCGCTTGAAATCAAGGGTGCCGGCGATGGCAAGCGCAAGGCGACATTTGTTGCCGAACCGCTCGAGCGCGGCTTTGGCCTGACGCTCGGCAATGCCCTGCGCCGTGTTCTTCTTTCCTCGCTTCAGGGCGCGGCGGTCACTTCGATCAAGATCGAAAACGTGCTGCACGAGTTTTCCTCGCTCGCCGGCGTGCGCGAGGATGTGACCGACATCGTCCTCAACATCAAGCAGGTCGCGCTGCGGATGGAAGGCGATGGTCCCAAGCGGCTTCAGCTTTCCGCCACCGGCCCTGCCGAAGTGAAGGCAGGCGACATCGCGGTATCCGGCGACATCGAAGTGATGAACCCGGATCTCATCATCTGTCATCTGGACGAAGGCGCGAGCCTGAACATGGAACTGACGGCCGATGTCGGCAAGGGCTATGTCCCTGCCGTCGCCAACCGTCCGGCGGATGCTCCGATCGGCCTGATTCCGGTCGATGCGCTCTATTCGCCCGTGCGTCAGGTGGCCTACAAGGTGGACAACACCCGCGTCGGCCAGGAACTGGACTATGACAAGCTGTCGCTGACGGTCGAAACCGACGGCACTGTGACCCCGGAAGACGCCGTGGCCTACGCCGCGCGCATCCTTCAGGACCAGTTGCAGTTGTTCGTGCATTTCGAGGATGCGCTGCCCAGCGCCGCGCCGTCGTCGGGTGGTCATGCGGTCGCCGCGTCGTCGGAAGGCGAGAGCGACACCAACACGATCAACCGTTATCTTCTCAAGAAGGTCGACGAGCTGGAACTGTCGGTCCGCAGCGCCAACTGCCTCAAGAACGACAACATCATCTACATCGGCGATCTGGTTCAGAAGACCGAGGCGGAAATGCTGCGCACCCCCAATTTCGGCCGCAAGTCGCTGAACGAAATCAAGGAAGTGCTGTCGTCCATGGGTCTGCGCCTCGGCATGGACATCCCCGGCTGGCCGCCAGAGAACATCGAGGAAATGGCCAAGAAGCTGGAGCAGGAACTGCTAGGCTGATCTGCGTCCGTCCACCTGGCCTTCGCCGGGTGGACGAACAGGGGTTTTGGGCGGTGGCCCCTTGTCGCACCGCCTGGTCCGGGGTTCCGTAAGACGGCCCCTGAACGAACGAAGGAAAAAGTGAAATGCGTCATCGTGTAGGCGGCCGCAAGCTGCAACGTACCTCCAGCCATCGCGCGGCCTTGTTCCGCAACATGGCCGCTGCGCTCATCAAGCATGAGCAGATCACCACCACCGTGGCGAAGGCCAAGGAACTGCGCCCCTATGTGGAGAAGCTGGTGACGCTGGCGAAGAAGGGTGGCCTGTCCAACCGTCGTCTCGCGCACGCCCGTCTGCTGGACGACGCGCAACTGGTGAAGCTGTTTGACGTGCTTGCCGAGCGTTACAGGGATCGCGCCGGTGGCTACACCCGCATCATCAAAGCTGGCATTCGCGCGTCGGACGCCGCCCCGATCGCGATCATCGAGTTCGTCGATCGCGATATAAGCGCCAAGGGTCAGGATTCCGGCCCGGTCATGGGCGCGGACGAAGATGAGATGGAAGCGGCCTAAACCTTTTCGCCAAAGACGCTTTTCGCGTCTGCAACGCTTCACAAACAGGCCGCTGCTTTCTAAGCTGCGGCCTGTTTTGCGTAACAGACCATAACAGGGGAGAGCCATGGCCAAGTCGTTCCGAAACGCGCGCGTCGCGTCCGTTATCGTGCCTGTGCTGTTCGCGCTCTCGCCCGCCCTGGCGGAAGCGCCCGCCGACAAGCCGGATACCGCAACGATCATGAAGGAAGCGCAACTGTCCTATCCTCAGACGCGTCGGCTCGATCTGGTGGAGGATCATTTCGGCGTAAAGATCCTTGATCCCTATCGCTGGCTGGAAGCCGATGTGCGGGAGGATGCCGCCGTGCGCGACTGGGTGACCGCACAGAACGGCGTGACGCAGGATTATCTGGCGAGCCTGCCGGGCCGGTCCATCCTGCGCAAGCGGATGGAAAAACTCTACAATTACGGGCGCTTCTCGACGCCGACCAAAGCGGGCAGCCGCTATTTCTTCGCGTATAACAGCGGTCTTCAGAACCAGTCGCCGCTGTTCGCGCGCGAAGGGCTGGCGGGTGAGCAGCGGATGCTGATCGACCCCAATGCGCTGTCGAAGGACAATGCCACCGCACTGGCGGAATGGAAGCCCTCGCCCGATGGCCGCTACCTGCTCTATTCCGTTCAGGATGGTGGGACCGACTGGCGCACGCTGGCGGTGATTGACGTCGAGAGCGGCAAGACGCTCGACGACAAGGTGGAGTGGGTGAAGTTCTCCAACCTGAGTTGGGACGGGGAAGGGCAGGGCTTTTTCTACTCCCGTTTCGCAGCGCCGCAAGCGGGGGCCGCCTTTCAGTCGCTGAACGAGAATCAGCAACTTTATTATCACCGCGTCGGTACGCCGCAGGCGCAGGACCGGCTGGTCTATGCGACGCCCGACCGCCCCAAGCTGGGCCATAGTGGCGAAGTGACCGATGACGGCCGGTGGCTCGTCATCACCTCGGCTTCGGGTACGGACGACCGGCAGGAAGTGACGCTGGTGGCGCTTGGCGACGGCTGGCGCGACGCGCCGATTGCGCCGCGCACGCTGATCAAGGGACTGAACCATAGCTGGCGTCTGATCGGGGCGCGAGGCGATCGGCTCTGGTTCATGACCGACAAGGGCGCGTCGCGCCAGCGGCTCGTCACGCTGGATGCCGCCAATCCGCGCAAGGCACCGGTGCAGGTCGTGGCCGAACGCAAGGATACGCTGGCGGGCGGATCGCTGATCGGCGATCGTATCATCCTCGCCTATCTGGCGGACGCGCGGACCGTGGCCGAACTGGTCGAACTGGACGGTCGGCCAGTGGGCGACGTGCCGCTGCCCGGCGTAGGCACTGCCGCGGGTTTCGGCGGCAAGAGCGGCGACCCTGAAACCTTTTTCAGCTTCTCGGGCTTCACGACGCCATCCACGATCTATCGCTATGACACCGCGACCGGCAAGACCGAGGTTTTCGCCCAGCCCAAGCTGGCGTTCGATCCGGCCGATTATGTGACAGAGCAGATTTTCTATCGCTCCAAGGACGGCACGCAGGTGCCGATGTTCCTAATCCGCCGCAAGGATATCGTCGCGGCAGCGCGGCCCGCGCCGACGTTGCTCTACGGCTATGGCGGCTTCAACATTTCGATGACGCCGTCCTTCTCGCCGACGCGCATTGCTTGGCTGGAACAGGGCGGTGCACTCGCGATCGCCAATCTGCGCGGCGGAGGTGAATATGGGAAGGCGTGGCACGATGCAGGGCGGCGCGAAAACAAGCAGAATGTGTTCGACGATTTCATTTCGGCCGGGGAGTTCCTGATCGCAAACGGCATAACGGGGCGCGACCAGCTTGCGATCGAGGGCCGTTCCAACGGCGGGCTGCTGGTCGGCGCGGTGGTCAACCAACGGCCGGATCTGTTCGCTGCCGCGCTGCCGGGGGTCGGCGTGATGGACATGCTGCGCTTCGACCGGTTTACGGCCGGACGCTACTGGGTCGACGATTATGGCTATCCGTCGAAGGAGAAGGATTTCCGCCTGCTCTACGGCTATTCGCCCTATCACAACATCACCGCTGGGAAGGATTATCCCGCCATCCTGGTGACCACGGCGGATACCGACGATCGCGTGGTGCCGGGCCACAGCTTCAAATATGCGGCAGCCTTGCAGGCGACCCCCATCGGCGACAAGCCGCACCTTATCCGCATCGAAACACGCGCGGGTCATGGTTCGGGCAAGCCGACCGACAAGGTGATCGAGGAGTTTTCGGACATGTATGCGTTCATCGCGCACTGGACCGGGCTGACCGTCACCGATCCCGACGACTGACCGCCGTGCCGTTCAGCCTTGCGACAGCCGGGCCATCATAGACCTGTGCCATCGAGTGGGAGCGGGAGTGCAGGGCATGCAAGTTAAGCGCAGTCTGATCGGGGCGGTGGTCGGTATCGGGCTGATCGCGGGCAGCATCGCCAGTGCCGAGGCACGCCCGCGGGGATGGGGCGATCGCGGCTGGCACCGCCATCGCGACAACGGGTTCAACTTTGGCGACGTGATCGGCATTGCCGCTCTGATCGGGGCGGTGGCCGTGGTCGCTAATTCCATGTCGAAAGATCGCGCGGCGCGCCCGGACAGAACGGACGATTATCGCCCGGATGACTATCGCTCTGAAGACTATCGGAATGCCGACCCTGACACTGTGCCGCCTGCGGATTCGTCCGCTGCTGCCGGTCTGCCCAATGCGCCTGATGGGATCGATGACGATTTCTCCGATGTCGCGGCGGCCGATCGCGGTGACGCAATGCCGATCGCCGGGGAGGATCGCGCGGTCGAGGCTTGCGCCATCGCCGCGCGGGAGGAAGCGACTCGCAGCGGCGGCTATGCCGAAGTGCGCCGCATCGACGCGCCGCAACCGGTGCAGGGCGGCTATAACATCGATGGCGAAGTCGAACGCCGCGCATCCTGGCGCGACAGTGCGGGCGAAACCCGCCGGTTCACCTGCTCCGTGCAGGGCGATCAGGTGGCGGACGTCTATCTGAGCCGCGATCTCGTCAGCAACTGACGCGTCCCTGCTGGACTAATCCACTGCCCGTCTTTATCGGACGGCTATGACAGTCCAGCCCTCCGACTCCATTGCCGCCGAATCCATCCTGATCGTTGATTTCGGCAGCCAGGTTACGCAACTCATCGCCCGGCGTGTCCGCGAAGCCGGGGTGTACAGCGAAATCGCCCCCTTCAACAGTGCGGCGGACGCCTTTGCGCGGATGCAGCCCAAGGGCGTCATCCTCTCGGGTGGCCCATCCTCGGTCATGTGGCAGGACAGCCCGCGCGCGCCCCAGGCGATCTTTGATGCAGGGGTGCCGGTGCTCGGTATCTGTTATGGCCAGCAGACGATGATGCAGCAACTCGGCGGCCAGGTCGAAGGCGGCGAGAGCGGCGAGTTCGGCCGCGCGTTCATTACGGTCGACAAGGACTGCGCGCTGTTCGACGGGCTGTGGCAGCCAGGCGAGCGGCATCAGGTATGGATGAGCCATGGCGACAAGGTGACGCAGCTTGCCGACGGGTTCGAAGTCGTCGCAACGAGCGAGGGTGCGCCCTATGCCGTCGTCGCCAATGAAGCGAAACGCTTCTACGCCATGCAGTTCCACCCCGAAGTCGTCCATACCCCCGATGGCGGCAGGCTGATCGCCAATTTCGCGCGGCATGTGTGTGGCCTGACCGGTGACTGGACGATGGCGGAGTTCCGCGCGACGAAGATCGCCGAAATCCGGGCGCAGGTCGGTCCGGGGCGGGTCATCTGCGGCCTGTCCGGCGGCGTCGACTCGGCCGTTGCCGCGGTGCTCATCCACGAGGCGATCGGCGACCAGTTGACCTGCGTGTTCGTCGATCATGGCCTGATGCGCCTGAACGAGGCGGAGCAGGTCGTGACGCTCTTCCGCGAGCATTACGGCATCAACCTGGTCCATGTGAACGCCGAGGCACAGTTTCTCGAAGGGCTGGCGGGCCTCACCGACCCGGAGAAGAAGCGCAAGTTCATCGGCGGCGCGTTTATCGAACTGTTCGAGGCGGAGGCGCGCAAGGTCGGCGGCGCGGATTTCCTGGCGCAGGGAACGCTCTATCCCGACGTGATCGAAAGCGTGTCCTTCACCGGCGGGCCGAGCGTCACGATCAAGAGCCACCACAATGTTGGCGGTCTGCCCGAACGCATGAACATGCAACTGGTCGAGCCGCTGCGCGAATTGTTCAAGGACGAAGTGCGGGCGCTGGGCCGGGAACTGGGACTTCCCGACATTTTCGTGGGGCGCCATCCATTTCCCGGACCGGGCCTCGCGATCCGCATCCCCGGCGAAGTGACGAAGGAACGGTGCGACATATTGCGCAAGGCCGACGCCATCTATCTGGAGGAAATCCGCAACGCTGGCCTGTACGACGCGATCTGGCAGGCATTCGCCGTGCTGTTGCCCGTGCGCACCGTGGGCGTGATGGGCGACCTGCGCACCTATGACAGCGTCTGCGCGCTGCGCGCCGTCACATCGACCGACGGGATGACCGCCGACATCTACCCGTTTGACGCCGCCTTCCTCAGCCGCGTGGCGACCCGCATCATCAACGAGGTGAAGGGCATCAACCGCGTGGTATACGACTATACCAGCAAACCACCCGGCACGATTGAGTGGGAATGATTTTTTGGTCGTCCGGTGGTTTCCGAAGCTAAGCCGGTACAGGTTTTAAAAAACTGAAAAATCAATATCTTGGTCCTAATGCGGCACTGGCGTCCCGCTACCTAGGCATTGTGCGTCGCACCGCGTGTGTTCTGCTGTAGTATGGCTTCTGCAGGATCGAAAAACTCGGCCCGATCGACAGCTTGCCTGCAGTCTTGGAGACCACGCCTTTGCCCGCTCTTCCCGCTATGATGATCGGCGCAGAGTCTGCCTGAGCAGATCCATGACGTGAGGGTGTATGAAGGGATGTGCCCGATAGGCTTTCGGTACAGGGAAATCGAGGGTAAAGAGAAAAGTGGGCGTCGTCCGCACATCGCCGAGACACAAAACGTTTCCGCTGTCTCAGCGTCGAAAAGAGGGCAGAAAAGTCTGCGCAATTCCGGCGGTTTGCAGGCGTGACTGCCGATATCCAGAGATACTTCGAAACCACTAAATCAAGTGGTGACCCCTACGGGAATCGAACCCGTGTTTCAGCCGTGAAAGGGCCGCGTCCTAACCGCTAGACGAAGGGGCCAACGGGCATGCCGGAGAGCGGCGTTGCCTGAAGCGGAGGCCGCATTAGGGTTTTCGTTTTCACGGGTCAACCCTGAAATCGTCCGCGGTCCAAATCCCTGCGCGCGATGGCGATCATGGGCACCAGGCAGCGTCCTCGACATGCAGTTCGGCGGCGGCGCGGCTGCCCCAATCATCAATCTTCGCGCGGCCCGCGATCCACAGACGCCGATCCCGGGGGGCGGCCAGAAGGGCTTGACCAAGGCCGGTTTCGGCCTGGCGGAAGGCGACGGTCTTGATCGATGCGCCGTCGTCCCCCGCAACGATCGCACGGACATGGCCAGTGCCAACAATGTCCGCCTTGACCACCCGCACGGGGCCGGTGGCGATGCGCGGCGCGGGCCAGCCGGTGCCATAGGGGCCACCTTCCTCTATGGCGTTTACGAAGTCCGGATTGACGCCGCGCGGGCTGAGCACCGCGTCGATCAGCAGCGCCCGGCCGTCCATGGCGCGGGCGACATCGGCGGACAGGCGCGCGTCGAGAAAGTCGGCCAGCGCATCGATTCCGCCTGGCGCCACGGTAAGCCCCGCCGCCATCGCATGCCCCCCGCCCGCGATCAGCAGGCCGCTGTCCTTCGCGGCGAGCACCGCCGCCCCCAGATCGACGCCTGCGATCGAGCGGCCCGACCCTTTGCCGGTCCCGGTTTCGTCCAGCGCGATGACGATGGCCGGGCGGCCAAGCTTTTCCTTCATACGCCCGGCAACGATCCCGATCACGCCCGGGTGCCAGCCTTCGCCTGCGATCACCGCGACGGCGCGCCCCTCTTCACGGGCGGCGATGGCCTCCGCCTGCGCCTGGACATCCCCTTCGATGACGCGGCGTTCGCCGTTCAGGCGATCGAGTTCCTCCGCGAGGGTGCGCGCTTCGTCCGGATCCTGCGTCGTGAGCAGACGAACACCCAGATCCGACTGGCCCACACGCCCGCCCGCATTGATGCGCGGGCCGAGCGCAAAGCCCAGATCGTGGCACAGTGGCGTGCGCTTGAGCCCGCTCGTCTCGACAAGGGCGGCGAGACCGATGTTGCGGCGCTGCGCCAGAACCTTCAGCCCCTGCGCCACAAATGCCCGGTTGAGACCACGCAATTGCGCCACATCGGCAACGGTGCCGAGCGCAACGATGTCGAGCAAGTCCAGCAGACGGGGCTCGGATCGGGTGGCGAACCAGCCGCGCGCGCGCAATGTGCGGATGAGCGCCGCGCCCAGCAGGAAGGCAACCCCGACGGCCGCCAGATGGCCGAACGCGGCACCCGCGACGCTTTCGTCGAGCCGGTTGGGATTGACCAGGGCATAAGCCGCAGGGAGCGTGGAGGCGCACTGATGATGATCGACAACGATAACGTCGATTCCGGCCGCGCGGGCCATCGCCAGCGCTTCGAACGCCTGCGCGCCGCAATCGACGGTGACGATCAGGGACGATCCTTCCGCGCCCAGCCGCACCAGCGCCTCGCCCGACGGGCCGTAGCCTTCCATAAGCCGATCGGGAATATAGGCGCAGGCTGACAGCCCGAGATCGCGCAGCAGGCGGATCAGCAAGGCGGCACTGGTCGCGCCATCGACATCATAATCGCCGAAAATGGTGACGGCTTCGCCCGCCTGCACAGCGTCGGCGATGCGGGCGGCGGCCCGCTCCATATCCTGGAACAGGCCGGGATCGGGCATGAAGGCGCGTATCGTAGGCTCGCGATGCGCGGCAACATCATCCCGCTGGCATCCGCGCGCCAGCAGAAGCTGGGTCACCAGATCGTCGGGCGTGAACGCCGCGTCACGGCCGTCGGTGCCAAGTCCGCGCCATCGCCACGGCTGGCCGAGAATGGAACGAGTCACGTTAAGCGCCGCAGTCATGCCTCCGGCCCTAGCCGCTCTTGCCGGGATGGGAAAGACGGCTTTTGAAACGGGCTTAAGTTGCATAAGTTGCGGCGTTGAAACCCCCAGAAAACTTCGGTTTCTTCAATTTTCTGTTGGAACGGCGCATGCGTCGGCATAGGCGGCAAGGGCATCGCGATAGCCCGGTGTGCCGCGGCGGATCGCTTCCTCCTGCGGCACGGAGTGGACGGCTTGAGACAGGTCCTGCACCAGCGCGGGGGTGAGCGCGCGCAGCGGCTCGATATAGACGCCGATGGTGAAGACCGCCGCGCCGCTCCGGGGCAATCGCCGCAAGGTCTGCCGCTCGACCCGGACATATAATGTGTCGCCCGCATTGTCATTTGTAACGTTATCGAAACGATCGATCGCGGGGCGATCCGGCAGATAGCGCAAGTCGTCCGTCTCCAGCACATTCCAGTTGGTGCGCAACAACATGCGTTCGGGCGTCAGGGTAGCGAAGACGTGATCGACGGCGGGGCTAAGCTTTTCGGCATAGGTGGGGATGGGCGCATGGATGGCGGCCAGCGGATGGCCGATCTTCCGGTCGAGATGCCAGTCGGTCGGAAAGGCGAGGGCGCCTGCCACCAGCACATGTACGCCATCGCGGGGCAAGAGGATCAGCAGGTCCTCATAGGTTGCCATGGCGGCGGCGCGTAGATCCGGCGTGTCCGTACCGACCAGCCTGGAGAGTTCGGCCACGGCAGGCGCGGCTTGCGGCAGTACGATCAGACTTTCCGGTACGGTGTCGAAGATCGGTACTTTCGCCGCAACGCGCGATGGCAAGACGGTGCCTTGGTCGCGCCACTTTGCCTCGGGCAGCGGCCTCAGGCCCAGCCGCAACGCGCCCCGGCCGCCGCGAAACGGCGCAAGATCAAGGACGGAAAAGCCGGTCGGATCGGGCATGGGCCTGGCATAGCGTCCGCGGACGCATCGGGATAGCCGTATCGCATGGGGCTTTGCGGGAACAGTTGGGGCAGGGCAGGACGGGCAGGACGGGGCAGGTCAGGACGGGGCAGGCGACAGCCGCTTGACCCGTTACCCCCTCGCTAGTATAGGGCGCGCCTGCCTGACGGCTGCGGACGGGAGAATCGCTTTCCCGACTGCCTTCTCCGGGTGGTAAATACAGAGCTGAACATTGCCGGATGCTCTTGCGGCTCCAGGGGTCTTTCGACCGCCGGGGCCTTTGCTGTTGGAAACAATGGCAAGGTTTTGTGGGCCGGTCCCACAGGCGCAGGGTGGCAGGGCCGGCAGAGTAACTTTGAAAAGGTGAAGGGCTTCATGCCAACGATTAACCAGCTGGTCCGCAAGGGCCGCGAACCGCAGAAGGCCAAATCCAAGGTCCCTGCCATGGATGCGAACCCGCAAAAGCGCGGCGTGTGCACCCGCGTCTACACGACGACCCCGAAGAAGCCGAACTCGGCGCTGCGCAAGGTGGCCAAGGTGCGCCTGGTCAACCAGCGCGAAGTCATCACGTACATCCCCGGTGAAGGCCACAACCTTCAGGAGCACAGCGTCGTGCTGATCCGTGGCGGCCGTGTGCGCGACCTTCCCGGTGTGCGTTACCACGTTCTGCGCGGCGTTCTCGATACCCAGGGTGTCAAGGACCGCAAGCAGAGCCGTTCCAAATATGGCGCCAAGCGTCCTAAGTAAGGGAGACAGAAACCATGTCACGTCGTCGTCGCCCTGAAAAGCGCATCATCCTTCCCGATCCCAAATATGGCGATCAGATCCTCTCCAAGTTCATGAACAGTGTCATGGAAGACGGCAAGAAGGCCGTCGCCGAAGGCATCGTCTATGGCGCGCTGGAAACCGTCGAGGCGAAAGCCAAGAAGGACCCGATCGCCATGTTCCATGACGCGCTGAACAATGTGAAGCCCGGCATCGAAGTGCGCAGCCGCCGCGTCGGTGGTGCGACCTATCAGGTTCCCGTCGAAGTGCGCCCCGAGCGTGCCCAGGCGCTGGCGATCCGCTGGCTCATCACCGCTGCGCGCAACCGCAGCGAAACCACGATGGCCGCGCGTCTTTCGGGCGAACTGCTCGATGCCGCGAACAACCGTGGCAATGCCGTGAAGAAGCGGGAAGACACGCACCGGATGGCCGAAGCCAACCGCGCCTTCTCGCATTATCGCTGGTAAGCACCTACATATGGGGGCGAGGGTATCTACCTTCGCCCCCTTATTACCGTTCGTCCTGAGCTTGTCGAAGGTTGCGCCTGAGCATGGCGAAGGCCCTTCACTCCGTTCAGGGGAAGGCTTCGACAAGCTCTGCTGAGCTTGTCGAAAGGCCGAACGGAACAAGAGTTTCATTATTGGTCCGCCCTAAACCGGCAATGGAGTAAAGATCATGGCCCGCAGCCATCCGCTCGAAAAATATCGCAACATCGGCATCATGGCGCATATCGACGCCGGGAAGACGACGACGACCGAGCGTATTCTGTATTACACCGGCAAGTCCTACAAGATCGGCGAAGTGCATGACGGCGCCGCGACGATGGACTGGATGGAGCAGGAGCAGGAACGCGGGATCACGATCACGTCCGCTGCCACGACATGCTTCTGGAACGACCACCGCATCAACATCATCGACACCCCCGGCCACGTCGACTTCACGATCGAAGTCGAGCGTTCGCTGCGCGTGCTCGATGGCGCGGTCGCCTGTTTCGACGGCGTTGCCGGGGTGGAGCCGCAGTCCGAAACGGTGTGGCGTCAGGCCGAAAAATATCATGTGCCGCGCATGTGCTTCGTCAACAAGCTGGATCGCACCGGCGCGAACTTCGAGCGGTGCGTCGAAATGATCAAGGATCGCCTGGGCGCGCGTCCGCTGGTCCTCTATCTGCCGATCGGTATCGAAGGCGGCTTCAAGGGTCTGGTCGATCTGGTGCGCGATCGCGCGATCATCTGGCAGGACGAAAGCCTGGGCGCGAAGTTCGACTATACGCCGATCCCCGACGATCTGAAGGACGCTGCGGCCACCGCGCGTTCGGAACTGATCGAAATGGCGGTCGAGCAGGACGACGACGTCATGGAAGCCTATCTGGAAGGCAATGAGCCGGACGCGGAAACGCTGACTAAGCTGATCCGCAAGGGCACGCTGAACTTCTCGTTCGTGCCGGTGCTGTGCGGTTCTGCCTTCAAGAACAAGGGTGTTCAGCCGCTGCTCGACGCGGTGGTGGATTATCTGCCCAGCCCGCTCGACATTCCCCCGGTCGAAGGTCTGAAGCTCGACGGCGAGACCAAGGACAGCCGCGCGCCTTCGGACGACGCACCGTTCTCCGCACTGGCGTTCAAGATCATGAACGACCCGTTCGTCGGCACGCTGACCTTTGCCCGCATCTATTCGGGCAAGCTGGAAACCGCCTCGTCCGTCACCAACTCGGTGAAGGACAAGAAGGAAAAGGTCGGCCGCATGCTGCTGATGCATGCCAACAGCCGCGAGGACATTCAGGAAGCCTATGCGGGCGATATCGTGGCGCTGGCGGGCCTCAAGGAAACGACCACCGGCGATACGCTGTGCGCTTCCAACGCGCCGATCATCCTGGAGCGGATGGAGTTCCCCGAGCCGGTCATCGAGCTGTCCGTGGAACCCAAGACGAAGGCCGACCAGGAAAAGATGGGTATCGCGCTCAACCGCCTTGCCCGCGAAGACCCGTCGTTCCGGGTGTCGTCCGACGCCGAAAGCGGTCAGACGATCATCAAGGGCATGGGTGAGCTTCACCTCGAAATCCTGGTTGACCGCATGAAGCGCGAGTTCAAGGTCGAGGCCAATGTCGGTGCGCCGCAGGTCGCCTATCGCGAATATCTCGCGAAAAAGGTCGACATCGACTATACGCATAAGAAGCAGTCGGGTGGTTCGGGCCAGTTCGGGCGCATCAAGTTCACGGTCGAGCCGGGCGAACGTGGCCAGGGCATCATCTTCAAGGATGAAGTCAAGGGCGGCAATATTCCGAAGGAATATATCCCCTCGGTCGAGAAGGGCATTCGCGAAATCGCGGCGACCGGATCGCTGATCGGCTTCCCGATCATCGATTTCACCGCCGTGCTTTACGACGGGGCCTATCATGACGTCGACTCCTCGGCGCTGGCGTTCGAAATCTGTGCCCGTGGCGCGATGCGCGAAGCGGCGCAGAAGGCGGGCATCAAGCTGCTCGAACCGATCATGAAGGTCGAGGTCGTCACCCCCGAAGATTATCTGGGCGACGTGATCGGCGACATGAACAGCCGTCGTGGCCAGATCCAGGGCACCGACAGCCGGGGCAATGCCCAGGTGGTCGAGGCGATGGTGCCGCTGGCCAACATGTTCGGCTATGTGAACCAGCTTCGCTCGTTCACGCAGGGCCGCGCGCAGTACAGCATGCAGTTCTCGCACTATGAAGAAGTGCCGCAGAATGTGGCAGACGAAGTGAAGGCGAAGCTCGCCTGATAAAATTGCCCTGACGATCGCAAAAATCCCGGTCGTCAGGGCTGGCAATCTGTAAATATGCTGCTATGGACGCGCCTTCGCACAAGGGAGCGGGCGCGCGCCCAAGCGGTCAGACCAAGCTATTTGGACAAGAAGGTAGAGAGAAATGGCGAAAGCTAAGTTTGAGCGGACGAAGCCGCACTGCAACATCGGCACCATCGGTCACGTCGACCATGGCAAGACCTCGCTGACCGCAGCGATCACCAAGGTGCTGGCCGAAACCGGCGGCGCGACCTTCACCAGCTATGACAACATCGACAAGGCGCCCGAAGAGCGTGAGCGCGGCATCACCATTTCGACCGCGCACGTCGAATATGAAACCGAAGCGCGCCACTATGCGCACGTCGATTGCCCCGGCCACGCCGACTATGTGAAGAACATGATCACGGGTGCGGCGCAGATGGACGGCGCGATCCTGGTCGTGTCGGCAACCGATGGCCCGATGCCGCAGACCCGCGAGCACATCCTGCTCGCCAAGCAGGTCGGCGTTCCCCAGCTCGTCGTGTTCATGAACAAGGTCGACCTGGTCGACGACGCGGAAATCCTGGAACTGGTCGAGCTGGAAATCCGCGAGCTGCTCAGCAGCTACGATTTCGATGGCGACAACATCCCCATCATCCCGGGTTCGGCCGTCGCCGCGCTGCAGGACAAGACGCCTGAAATCGGCCATGACGCCGTTCTGAAGCTGATGGCGGCCGTCGACAGCTGGATCCCGCAGCCCGAGCGTCCCGTCGACAAGCCGTTCCTGATGCCGATCGAAGACGTGTTCTCGATCTCGGGTCGCGGCACCGTCGTGACCGGCCGTGTCGAAACCGGCATCGTCAAGGTCGGCGAAGAAGTCGAAATCGTCGGCATCAAGGATACCCGCAAGACCACTGTCACGGGCGTGGAAATGTTCCGCAAGCTGCTCGACGAAGGTCGCGCCGGCGACAACATCGGCGCGCTGGTGCGCGGCGTGGGTCGTGAAGACGTGGAGCGTGGCCAGGTTCTGGCCAAGCCCGGTTCGGTTACGCCGCACACCGAGTTCGACGCCGAAGTCTATGTGCTGTCGAAGGAAGAAGGCGGCCGTCACACGCCGTTCTTTGCCAACTATCGCCCGCAGTTCTACTTCCGCACGACGGACGTGACCGGCGAAGTGATCCTGCCCGCAGGCACCGAAATGGTGATGCCGGGCGACAACGTGAAGCTGGGCGTGAAGCTCATCGCGCCGATCGCGATGGACGCGGGCCTGCGCTTCGCCATTCGCGAAGGCGGTCGTACCGTTGGCGCAGGGGTTGTCGGCACGATCTCCAAGTAATATAGGACAGCAGCCGCGCGGGTCTGGTGATTCGCGCGGCTTGCTATTTCCTCGTTGCGGCCTGGCCGTGACGAGGCAATTTTTTTGATTTTGGCTCTTTCGCATCGGTACAGGACATGGACAGCAATATCCGCATTCGCCTCAAGGCGTTCGATCATCGCGTGCTCGACCAGGCAACGGGCGACATCGCAGACACCGCGCGCCGCACGGGTGCACTTATTCGCGGTCCTATTCCTCTGCCGACGCGCATCGAGAAGTTCACGGTCAACCGTGGTCCGCACGTCGACAAGAAGTCGCGTGAGCAGTTCGAAGTTCGCACATACAAGCGCATGCTTGACATTGTGCAGCCGACGCCGCAGACGGTCGACGCGCTGATGAAGCTCGATCTGGCTGCCGGCGTGAACGTCGAGATCAAATTGGCTTAAAAGCCGACAAAGGGATACCGCGCAGCTTTGCTGCGGTCCTGGTCCCCCGTCGCTTCCGTCTTGCGGAAGCATCCAACCCGGACGGGGTGATCTTCAGCATTTGGGTTGGCCCCACAGGATGAAAATCCTGCGGGGTCTTTTCGTTGGATACGCCCGCCAATTCCGACGGGCCTCTATTGGGAGTATGGATCATGCGTACTGGCGTGATCGCGAAGAAAGTGGGGATGACCCGCCTGTTCCAGGATGATGGCCGCCATGTGCCCGTCACTGTCCTGGCGCTTGAAGGCAATCAGGTCATCGCCCGCCGCGAAACAGATCGTGACGGCTATGTTGCCGTGCAGCTTGGCGCCGGTGTCGCCAAGGCCAAGAATGTCGCCAAGCCGCAGCGCGGGCACTTCGCCAAGGCGGAAGTGGAGCCGAAGGCGCGCATTTGCGAGTTCCGCGTGGCCGAAGACGCGCTGCTGGATGTCGGCGCGGAAATCGCGGCCGATCATTTCATTGCCGGTCAGCTCGTCGATGTGAGCGGCCACACGCAGGGCAAGGGTTTTGCCGGTGCCATGAAGCGTTGGGGCTTCGGCGGTATGCGCGCCACGCATGGTGTGTCGATCAGCCACCGTGCGCATGGTTCGACGGGCAACCGTCAGGATCCGGGCCGCGTGTTCAAGAACAAGAAGATGGCCGGCCATATGGGCGACCGCGAGCGCACCCAGCAGAATCTGGAAATCGTGCGCACCGACGTCGAGCGTGGCCTGCTGTTCGTCAAGGGCAGCGTGCCGGGTGCCAAGGGCACCTGGCTGACGGTCAAGGATGCGGTCAAGGTGCCCCGTCCTGCCGACGTGCCCTATCCCGCCAGCCTGAAGCAGGCTGCCAACAGCAATGATGCTCCCGCGAATACCCCGGCCGAAGACGCCGGGGCCGTGGAAGCCACCGAAGGCCAGGAGGGCTAAACCATGAAGGTCAAGGTACAGACCCTCGACGCGAAAGCCGCTGGCGATCTTGAGCTGAATGACGATGTGTTCGGCCTGGAGCCGCGCGCCGACATTCTCCATCGCGTTGTCACCTGGCAGCTCGAAAAGCGCCGCGGCACCGCCCGCGGTGCGCGTGAGCGTTCAGATGTCGCCCGCACCGGCAAGAAGTTCGGTCGCCAGAAGGGCGGCGGCACCGCCCGTCACGGCGATCGTGCGGCCCCGATCTTCATCGGCGGCGGCAAGGCCCATGGCCCGCGCGTGCGTGACTTCAATCCCTCGCTGAACAAGAAGGTTCGCGCGCTGGGCCTGAAGATGGCGCTCTCCGCCAAGGCGAAGGCCGGCACGCTGACGGTGCTCGACAATCTCGACGTCAAGGACGGCAAGACGCAGGAACTGGTCGGCAAGCTCGCCGGTCTGGGCCTGGGCAAGGCGCTGTTCATCGACGGCGACGCGATCAACGTCAGCTTCGCCCGTGCATCGTCCAATATCGTCGGCGTCAATGTGCTCCCCGCCGTGGGTGCCAATGTCTACGACATTCTCCGTGCCGACTCGCTGGTCCTGACCCGCGCGGCGGTCGAAAAGCTGGAGGCCCGTTTCCATGGCTAAAAAGCCCGCCAAGATCGCCGTCGACAACCGTCATTACGACGTCGTCGTCGCGCCGCACATCACCGAAAAGGCGACGCTGTTGTCCGAGAACAACGCCGTTGTTTTCAAGGTCGCCAACGATGCCTCCAAGCCTGAGATCAAGGCCGCCATCGAGGCGCTGTTCGGCGTGACGGTGAAGGCCGTGAACACCATCGTCCAGAAGGGCAAGGTGAAACGCTGGAAGGGCAAGCCCTACAAGCGTTCCGATTTCAAGAAGGCGATCGTCACGCTTACTGCCGACAGTAAGCAAATTGACGTCACCACCGGTATTTGAGGCGGGATAGATGGCACTCAAGCATTATAATCCGACCAGCCCCGCACGCCGCGGCCTGATCCTCGTCGATCGGTCCGCGCTGCACAAGGGCAAGCCGGTCAAGGCGCTGACCGAAGGCAAGCGCAAGACGGGCGGCCGCAACAACAAGGGTCATGTGACCAGCCGCGGCATCGCGGGCGGCCACAAGCAGCGCTATCGCATCATCGACTTCAAGCGTCGCAAGTGGGACGTGGAAGGCACGGTCGAGCGTCTGGAATATGACCCCAACCGCACCGCGTTCATCGCGCTGGTCAGCTATCCCGATGGGGAGCAGGCCTATATCCTCGCGCCGCAGCGCCTTGCGCCCGGTGACAAGGTGATCGCCGCGAAGAAGACCGACGTGAAGCCTGGCAACGCCATGGAACTGGGCCAGATGCCGGTCGGCACCATCATCCACAATGTGGAGATGAAGCCGGGCAAGGGCGGTCAGCTCGCACGGTCCGCCGGGACCTACGCGCAGCTTGTCGGCCGCGATCGCGGCATGGTGATGGTGCGCCTCAACTCGGGCGAACAGCGGTACATCCGTGCGGAATGCATGGGCACCGTGGGCGCCGTCTCCAACCCGGACAACGCCAACACCAACCTGGCGAAGGCTGGCCGCAACCGCTGGCTGGGCCGCCGTCCGCTGACGCGCGGTGTTGCAAAGAACCCGGTCGACCATCCGCACGGCGGTGGTGAAGGCCGGACCTCGGGCGGTCGCCATCCGGTGACGCCATGGGGCAAGCCGACCAAGGGTGCACGCACTCGCCACAACAAGTCGACCGACAAGATGATCATCCGGTCGCGTCATGCGAAGAAGAAGAGGTAAGCGATGGCTCGTTCCGTCTGGAAAGGTCCGTTCGTGGACCTCAGCCTTCTGAAGAAGGCGGAAACCGCGCAGGAAACCAACGCGCGCGCGCCGATCAAGACCTGGTCGCGCCGCTCGACGATCCTGCCGCAGTTCGTTGGCCTGACGTTCAACGTCTACAACGGCCGCAAGCATGTTCCCGTTTCGGTGAACGAGGAAATGGTCGGCCACAAGCTGGGCGAGTTCGCGCCGACGCGCTACTTCCCCGGCCATGCCGCCGACAAGAAGGGCAAACGCTAATGGGCAAGGAAAAGTCTCCCCGTCGGGTGGCCGACAATGAGGCGCTGGCCGTCGGCACGACGATCCGTGGTTCCGCCCAGAAGCTGAACCTGGTCGCCGCGCTGATCCGTGGTCGCAAGGTCGAGGACGCCATGAACGTCCTGGCCTTCTCGACCAAGGCCATGGCTGTGGATGTGCGCAAGGTGCTGGCTTCGGCCATCGCGAACGCCGAAAACAACCATAATCTGGATGTCGACGCACTGGTCGTCGCCGAAGCATCGGTCGGCAAGGCGCTGACGATGAAGCGGTTCCACACGCGCGGTCGTGGCAAGTCCACCCGCATCCTGAAGCCGTTCAGCCGGGTGCGTATCGTCGTCCGCGAGCAGGCAGAAGAGGCAGAGGCGTAAAGCTATGGGTCACAAGAGCAATCCGATCGGTCTGCGTCTCCAGATCAACCGTACATGGGACAGCCGCTGGTTCGCCGAAGGCGCGGACTATGGCCGTCTGCTGATGGAAGACATCAAGATCCGCACATTCATCTTCAAGACCCTGCCGCAGGCCGCGATCTCGAAGGTGGTGATCGAACGCCCGGCCAAGCTGTGCCGCGTGTCGATCTATGCTGCGCGTCCCGGTGTCATCATCGGTAAGAAGGGTGCCGACATCGAGAAGCTGCGCAAGAAGCTGGGCGAGTTCACCTCGTCCGACGTCAGCCTCAACATCGTCGAAATCCGCAAGCCTGAAATCGACAGCCGCCTGGTTGCCCAGGGCGTCGCCGACCAGCTCGAGCGCCGCATCGCTTTCCGTCGCGCCATGAAGCGCGCGGTGCAGTCGGCGCTGCGTCTTGGTGCCGAAGGCATCAAGATCACTTGCGGTGGCCGTCTTGGCGGCGCGGAAATCGCGCGCGTCGAATGGTATCGCGAAGGCCGCGTTCCGCTGCACACGCTGCGCGGCAACGTCGACTATGCCGAAGCGACGGCACACACCGCTTATGGCGTGTGCGGCGTGAAGGTATGGATCTTCAAGGGCGAAATCCTGGGCCATGACCCGATGGCAACGGACCGGCTCATGCTGGAGGCTCAGACCTCCGGCGTGCGCCCGGCCCGCTAAGGACAAGGTAGAGCATCATGCTGCAACCGAAGAAAATGAAGTTTCGCAAGGCCTTCAAGGGCCGGATCAAGGGCGAGGCCAAGGGTGGCACGGACCTGAACTTCGGCTCCTATGGCCTCAAGGCCATGGAACCCGATCGTCTGACCGCGCGTCAGATCGAAGCGGCCCGCCGTGCGATCACCCGCCACATCCGCCGTCAGGGTCGTTTGTGGATCCGCATCTTCCCGGATGTGCCGGTGTCGAAGAAGCCTGCCGAAGTCCGCCAGGGCAAGGGCAAGGGTTCGATCGAATATTGGGCCGCCCGCGTGAAGCCGGGTCGCATCCTGTTCGAGCTGGACGGCGTGCCCGGCCCGCTGGCCGCAGAGGCTTTCTCGCGCGCTGCGATGAAGCTGCCCATCAAGACCAAGGTCGTTGCCCGTCTGGGTGACACCTCGCATCTGGGAGCCTGAGGACATGGCAAACGTAGCTGACCTCAAGACCAAGACCGACGACGAGTTGTCGACCGAACTCGGCAATCTGAAGCGCGAGCAGTTCAACCTGCGCTTTCAGGCGGCCACGAACCAGCTGGAAAAGCCCAGCCGCGTTCGCGAAGTCCGTCGCTCGATCGCACAGATCATGACGTTGCAGAACGAGCGTTCGCGCTCGGCTGCCGCGGCGAAGTAAGGAAGGAACGCATTATGCCCAAGCGCGTGCTTACGGGAACGATCGTTTCCGACAAGACCGACAAGACGGTGGTGGTCCGCGTGGAGCGCAAGGTGAAGCACCCGCTCTACGGCAAGATCATTCGCCGTTCGAAGAAGTATCACGCTCACGACGAAGCGAACGCCTATCACGAAGGTGAAACCGTTCGCATCGAGGAGACCGCGCCTATCTCCAAGCTCAAGACCTGGAAGGTCATCGAGCGGGTCGATACGCACAAGTCGCCCGAAGTCGCTTCGTAAGCTGACACGAACACGGAACTCCCGAGGCTAAGTCTATACAATGCCCCGGAAAGCCAAGTAAGAAGGAACCGGATCCATGATCCAGATGCAGTCAAATCTTGAGGTGGCCGATAATTCGGGTGCCAAGCGCGTCCAGTGCATCAAGGTGCTTGGCGGCTCCAAGCGGCGCTTTGCCAGCGTGGGCGACATCATCGTCGTCTCCGTGAAGGAAGCGCAGCCCAAGGGTCGCGTGAAAAAGGGTGACGTGCACCGTGCCGTCATCGTGCGCACCGCCAAGGACATCCGTCGTCCCGACGGCAGCGTGATCCGTTTCGACGGCAACGCCGCCGTGCTGGTGAACAAGAACGAGGAGCCGATCGGCACCCGTATCTTCGGCCCCGTGGTCCGTGAGCTGCGCGCGCGCAAGCACATGAAGATCATCAGCCTTGCGCCGGAGGTGCTGTAATGAGCGCCGCACGCATCAAGAAGGGCGACAAGGTCATCGTGCTCGCGGGCAAGGACAAGGGCCGTACCGGCACCGTGCTCCAGATGTTCCCGAAGGACGACAAGGTGCTGGTGGAAGGCATCAACGTTCATGCGAGGCATCGCAAGCCCGACCAGGCGAACCCGCAGGGCGGCATAGATCGCAAGCCCGCGCCGCTGCATATTTCGAACGTCGCGATCGCCGGCGCGGATGGCAAGCCCACCCGTGTGCGTTTCGAGACCAAGGACGGCAAGAAGGTCCGCGTGGCCGTGAAGTCCGGGGAGAGCATCGATGGCTGATGAAAAATATACGCCGCGGATGAAGGCGCTCTATGATGAGACCATCATCAAGGCGATGACCGAGAAGTTCGGCTACAAGAACCACATGGAAGTTCCGAAGATCGAGAAGATCGTTCTGAACATGGGTGTGGGCGAAGCGACGCAGGACAAGAAGAAGGTCACTGCGGCCGCCGAGGAAATGGAGCTGATCGCGGGCCAGAAGCCGGTGATTACCAAGGCCAAGAAGTCGATCGCCCAGTTCAAGCTGCGCGAAGGCATGCCGATCGGTGCGAAGGTAACGCTGCGCCGTGAACGCATGTACGAGTTTCTGGATCGCATGGTGACCATCGCCATGCCCCGCATCCGCGATTTCCGTGGTCTGAACCCGAAGTCCTTCGACGGCCGTGGCAACTATGCCTTCGGGATCAAGGAACAGATCATTTTCCCGGAAATCAACTATGACCGCATCGAAAAGGTGCGCGGCATGGACATCATCGTCACCACGACCGCGAAGACGGACGACGAGGCGCGCGAGCTGCTGCGCCTGTTCGGTTTCCCGTTCCCGGTTGAAGAGGCAAAGCAGGCCGCGTGAGCGGACCTGCCAGAGAAAGGAAGAGAACTTAAGTCATGGCGAAACTGAGTTCCATCAACAAGAACGAACGGCGTAAGAAGCTGGTGAAGAAATATGCCGGCAAATATGCCCGGCTGAAGGCGATTGCCGCCGACACCAGCGCAGATGATGGCGAGCGTCTTATCGCACGCCTGAAGATGGCCGAGATCCCCCGCAACGGGAACCCGACGCGGGTTCGCAACCGTTGCGAAGTGACGGGTCGTCCGCGCGCTTATTATCGCAAGTTCCGGCTCTGCCGCATTCAGCTGCGCGATCTGGCCAACAAGGGCCTGATCCCCGGCGTCACCAAGTCGAGCTGGTAAGGATATCATCTCATGGCATTGACCGATCCTTTGGGTGATATGCTCACCCGCATCCGCAACGGCCAGCAGGCGAAGAAGGACAGCGTGATGTCCCCCGCCAGCAAGCTGCGTGCGCGCGTTCTCGATGTGTTGCAGCGGGAAGGCTACATCCGTGGCTATTCCGAAGAAGATCTGGGCAAGCATCCCGGCCTGCGCATCGAGCTGAAATATTTCGAGGGCCAGCCCGCGATCAAGCATGTCGCGCGCGTCTCGAAGCCGGGCCGCCGGGTCTATTCCGGTTCGAAGGACCTGCCGGTCGTTCGCAACGGCCTGGGCATCACGATTGTCTCGACGCCGAAGGGTGTTCTGTCCGACGCGGAAGCGCGCGAACAGAATGTCGGCGGCGAAGTGCTGGCGGAGGTGTTCTGATGAGTCGCATCGGTAAAAAGCCGGTCGCGATCCCCGCAGGGGTGACGGCGACCATCGAAGGCGGGCAGCTCTCCGTCAAGGGCCCCAAGGGCACCCTGGCGATGCCGCTGCGCGACGAAATCAGCTACACGCTGGAAAACGATGGCATTTCGGTGCAGCCTGCCAACAAGACGAAGGCGGCCCGTGCATTCTGGGGCATGCAGCGCACGCTGGTCCAGAACCTGATCACCGGCGTCAGCGAAGGCTTTACGAAGCAGCTGCTGATCACCGGCGTCGGCTATCGCGCCAATGCGCAGGGCAAGACGCTGAAGTTGCAGCTCGGCTACAGCCATGATGTCGATTTCGCCATTCCCGAAGGCATCACCATTGCCACGCCGGATAACACGACGATCAACATCACGGGCAACGACAAGCAGCAGGTTGGCCAGGTCGCCGCAGAAATCCGCCGCTGGCGCAAGCCGGAACCCTATAAGGGCAAGGGCATCAAATATGCGGGCGAGTTCATCTTCCGCAAAGAAGGCAAGAAGAAGTAAGCCATGGCGAAACTCTCTCTCTTCGATCGGCGCCGTCAGCGCGTCCGCACCGCACTCAAGGCGCGTTCGGGCCAGAACCCGCGTCCGCGCCTCAGCATCCACCGTTCAGGCCAGCATATCTATGCGCAGGTCATCGACGACGCACAGGGCCACACGGTCGCTGCGGCATCGACCCTGGAAAAGGATGTGCGCGGCAAGATCGGCTGCACCAAGGAAGCCGCCGCCGAAGTCGGCAAGCGCATTGCCGCTGCGGCGACCAAGGCGGGCGTGACCAAGGTCGTGTTCGACCGCGGGGGCTTTCTGTTTCATGGCCGCGTGAAGGCGCTGGCCGATGCCGCCCGTGAAGGTGGTCTGGAGTTCTGATGATGGCTGACGAAAACAACATCGAAGCGGCAGTCGACGCGCCCGAAGCCGCACCGACCGAAGGCCGCGGCCCGCGTCGCGGCCGTGGGGCAGGTGGCCCCGGCGGCAATCGTGGCGGCAATGACCGCAACCGTGGCGGTCGTCGCGACGACCGTCGTGGCGGCAACCGCGACGAGGATCAGGGCGAAGAACTGATCGAGAAGCTGGTGCACATCAACCGCGTGTCCAAGACCGTGAAGGGCGGCAAGCGTTTCGGCTTTGCGGCGCTGGTGGTCGTGGGCGACGGCAAGGGTCGTGCGGGCTTCGGCCACGGCAAGGCCCGCGAAGTGCCCGAAGCGATCAGCAAGGCAACCGCCGCCGCGAAGAAGGCGATGGTTCGCGTTCCGCTGAAGGAAGGGCGTACGCTGCACCATGACGGCCTTGGTCATTTCGGCGCAGGCAAGGTGACGCTGCGTTCGGCCCCGGCCGGTACGGGTATCATCGCCGGTGGCCCGATGCGCGCGGTGTTCGAAAGCCTGGGCGTGGCGGATGTCGTCACCAAGTCCAACGGCACGTCGAACCCGTACAACATGATCCGGGCCACGTTCGAGGCGCTGGGCGAACAGACCAGCCCCAAGTCGGTGGCGCAGCGTCGCGGCAAGAAGGTCGCCGACCTGCTGCGTCGCGGTGGCGCCAGCGTCGAAGTCGCCCAGGCCGACGCCGAAGCGATTGCGGAGTAAGCGATATGGCAACCATCAAGATCAAGCAGATCGGCTCGCCGATCCGCCGCCCCGCCGACCAGAAGAAGATTCTGATCGGCCTGGGCCTCGGCAAGATGCACCGTGTGGTGGAACTTGAGGACACCGCGGAAGTCCGCGGCGCGATCAAGAAGCTGCCGCATATGGTGGAAGTTGTAGAGTAATAGCTTCTAAAGCCCCTCCCCTTCAGGGGAGGGGTTGGGGTAGGGCATGTAAATTGCCCCGATTGCTGGTTCTGTTGTTGCAGGACAGCCCCCACCCCCTACCCCTCCCCTGAAGGGAAGGGGCTTATTGGCGCGACAAAAGCGAAAGCGAGTGCAAGCACATGAAACTGAACGATATCAAGGACAATGACGGTGCCCGCAAGGGCCGGATGCGCGTGGGACGCGGCATCGGCTCCGGCAAGGGCAAGACCGCAGGGCGTGGCCAGAAGGGCGCAAAGGCGCGTTCGGGCGTCGCGATCAACGGGTTCGAGGGCGGTCAGATGCCGCTCCACATGCGTATCCCGAAGCGCGGCTTCAACAATATCTTCGCGAAGGATTTCGCGGAAGTGAACCTGGGTTCGGTGCAGAAGGCGATCGACGCGGGCAAGCTCGACGCCAAGGCCGTCATCGATCAGGCCGCGCTGCGCGCCGCGAACATTTCGCGCGGTGGCAAGGACGGCGTACGCCTGCTCGCCAAGGGCGAACTGACGGCGACGGGCCTCAGCTTCTCGGTCGCGGGCGCATCGGCATCGGCAATCGCCGCCGTCGAAAAGGCCGGTGGCAAGGTTGACGTGCTCGAAACCGTCTCGGCTGCCGAAAAGGCGAAGGCCAAGAAGGGTTCGGCCAAGGCCGCTGCCAAGGCTGAAGGCAAGAAGTGATCCCTGCCAAGGGTTGAACGCATGACCCCGCTGCCCGATAATGGGTTGGCGGGGTTATGTGTTTTCTGCTTCGTCATCCTGACGAAAGTCAGGATCCATTTTCTCTTCCTTTGCGCACCTGCGCTGGCTTAGAGCTGATGGATTCTGAAACAAGTTCAGCATGACGGTTAGCTATGATGGATGACAGGACCGCACTCCGCCGCTAAGGGATTTGCGAGTCCGGTGCCTTCTTCAAGGCCCGTTGCACAAGATTTGAAGGTTTGAAAAGCGCATGGCATCGAAAGCCGACCAGCTTGCATCCAATATCAGCTTCGCGAAGTTCAGCCAGGCGACGGACCTGAAGAAGCGCCTGTGGTTTACCGTAGGCGCCCTGATCGTGTTCCGCTTCCTCAGCTTCGTTCCGCTGCCGGGTGTCGACCCCACCGTGCTGGCATCGCTGTATGACCAGACACGCGGCGGCGTGCTCGACATTTTCAATACATTTTCGGGCGGCAGCCTGGAGCGCATGAGCCTTATCGCGCTCGGCGTCATGCCTTACATCACCGCGTCGATCGTGGTGCAGCTATCCGCTTCGCTCTCGCCGCAGCTTGCCGCGATCAAGAAGGAAGGCGAAAGCGGGCGCAAGAAGCTGAACCAGTATACGCGCTACGGCACTGTCGGGCTGACGGCGGTGCAGGGCTATTTCATTGCCGTCGGGCTGGAAAGCTTTGGCGCGCAGGCAGGCCAGCAGGCCGTGGTCGATCCCGGCATGCTGTTTCGCGTGGCTGCCGTCATCTCGCTGATCGGGGGCACGATGTTCCTGATGTGGCTGGGCGAGCAGATCACCAGCCGCGGCATCGGCAATGGCACGTCGCTCATCATTATGGCGGGCATCGTGGCGCAGCTTCCGGTGACGCTGACGAACCTGTTTGCGTCGGGTCGCGAAGGCTCGATTTCCGGCCTGCTCATCATGGGCATCATCATCCTGTGTCTGGGCCTGATTGCCTTCATCTGCTTCATGGAGCGGGCGCAGCGCCGGGTGCTGATCCAGTATCCCAAGCGGCAGACGCGACAGGGCATCATGCAGGCGGATCGCAGCCATCTGCCGCTGAAGGTGAACACAGCGGGCGTGATCCCGCCGATCTTCGCCTCATCGCTGCTGCTGATGCCGCTCACCATATCGCAGTTCGCGGGTCAGACCGTGGCGGGCGAAAGCCGCATGGGCGATTTCGTGCTGACACTGAACCAGTATCTGGCGCATGGCAGCCCGGTCTACATGGCGCTCTATGGCCTTGGCATCATATTCTTCTCGTTCTTCTACACCGCGGTGGTGTTCAATCCCGAGGAAACCGCCGACAACCTCAAGCGCAACGGCGGCTTCATTCCGGGCATCCGGCCGGGCAAGAACACCGAAGTCTATCTCGATTATGTGCTGACGCGCATTACGGTGATCGGCGCGGCCTATCTGGCGCTCATCTGCCTTATCCCGGAATATCTGATCGCATCGGCCGGCATCCCCTTCTATCTGGGCGGGACTAGCCTTCTGATCGTCGTCAACGTAACGGTGGACACGGTAACGCAGATTCAAAGCCATCTGCTGGCGCATCAATATGGCGACCTTATCAAGAAGGCGAAGCTGAAAGGGCGCATCCGCTAACACAGGCGGAGCATAATCGCGCCAGAAAACAGGGGGAGACGCGCGCGCATGAACATCATATTGCTTGGCCCGCCGGGTGCCGGCAAGGGTACTCAGGCCAGCCTGCTGGTCGATCAGCGCGGCATGATCCAGCTTTCGACCGGCGACATGCTGCGCGCCGCCGTGAAGGCGGGCACCCCGACCGGCATCAAGGCGAAGGCCGTGATGGATGCCGGGCAGCTTGTGTCCGACGACATCGTATCGGGCATCATCGGCGAGGCGCTTGATGCTCTGTCTGCGGAAACCGGCGTGATCTTCGACGGCTATCCGCGCACGGCGGCGCAGGCGGACGCGCTCGATGCTATTCTCGCCGATCGAGGCCGGACGCTGCACCATGTCATCGAACTGGAAGTCGATGAGGATGCGCTCGTCACGCGTATCACCGGTCGCTTCACCTGCGGCACATGCGGCGCGGGCTATCACGACAGCTTCAAGTTGCCAAAGGTGGATGGCGTTTGCGACAAATGCGGGGGCACCGATTTCAAACGGCGGCCGGACGACAATGAGGAAACCGTCCGCACGCGCATGGCGGAATATCGTGCCAAGACGGCACCGATCCTGCCCATCTACGAAGCGCGCGGGATCGTCAGCCGCGTCGATGGCATGGCGGACATGGCGCATGTTTCGGCGGCAATCGCCAGGGTGCTGGACGTGGAATAAGTCTCTTACCCCCTCTCCCCTTCAGGGGAGAGGGAGAGATAGCGCCGATCGAAGCTGCTTCCGATTTCAAAACTCCGTGCCTCTCGCCCGTTTGCTGATACAATCGCGCAACTATGATGGCCCGACTCGGATCGGGCCGCAGGGGCCGCATCTGGTATCACCGACCCGGGGGAGAGCAAGATGGCCGTTTCCGATCACGTTGACCTGCCGACTTTCATCGCAGGCGTACGCAAACGCAATCCTGGCCAGGACGAGTTCGTCCAGGCCGTGCAGGAAGTTGCAGAGGATATTTACGACTTCATCGCCGACAAGGAGCAATATCATCATTATCAGATATTGCGCCGGATCGCCGAACCGGACCGGATCGTGTCGTTCCGCGTCTGCTGGGAGGATGACCAGCACAATATCCGCGTCAACCGGGGCTGGCGCGTACAGAACAACAACGCCATCGGCCCGTACAAGGGCGGTATCCGCTTTCACCCCTCCGTTACCGAAAGCGTGCTGAAGTTCCTCGCGTTCGAGCAGACGTTCAAGAATGCGCTGACCGGCCTGCCGATGGGCGGCGGCAAGGGCGGCGCAAACTTCAACCCCAAGGGCAAGAGCGACCATGAAGTCATGCGCTTCTGCCAGAGCTTCATGACCGAGCTTTATCGCCATGTCGGTGCGGACGTGGACGTGCCCGCCGGTGACATCGGCGTCGGCGCGCGCGAGATCGGCTATATGTTCGGCCAGTACAAGCGCATCACCAACCAGTTCACCGGCGTGTTGACGGGCAAGGGTCTGGAATATGGCGGGTCGCTGATCCGCACCGAAGCGACCGGATATGGCGCGGTTTATTTCCTTGCCAACATGCTCAAGACCAAGGGCGAGGATCTGACCGGCAAGAGTGCGGTCATTTCCGGTTCCGGCAATGTCGCGACGCATGCGGCCGAGAAGATCGTGCAACTGGGCGGGAAGGTGCTCACCTTGTCCGATAGCCAGGGGTTCATCCACGATCCCGACGGCATCACGCAGGACAAGATCAACTGGGTGAAGGCGCACAAGACCAAGCGGCGCGGGCGGATTGCCGATTACGCGGCCGAGTTCAAGGGCGCCACGTTCGTGGAGGGCAAGACGCCCTGGGGCGTGCCGTGCGACGTCGCGCTCCCCTGCGCCACGCAGAACGAGCTGCTGGGCGATGACGCGCGGATGCTGGTGAAGAATGGCTGCCAGGCGGTGGCCGAAGGCGCGAACATGCCCACCAATCTGGAAGGCGTGCATGTGTTCAAGGATGCAAAGATCCTGTTCGCGCCGGGCAAGGCCGCCAACGCCGGTGGCGTCGCGGTATCAGGCCTGGAAATGAGCCAGAACAGCGAGCGCCGGTCCTGGAAGGAAGCCGAATTGCAGCAATTGCTGCTCGATATCATGGAAGGCATCCACAGCAGTTGCGTCGCCTATGGTGATCAGGGCGGCGGCTATATCGACTATGTGAAGGGCGCCAATATCGCCGGGTTCAAGAAAGTGGCCGACGCCATGCTGGCTTATGGGGTGGTTTAGAAGACGTGATGTCATGGTCTTCATGACAGGCGCATGATCCGGCAGACGCCACGGGTTCGCCTGTTCGCTATCGCGCTATCGGCATTGGCAGGTTATGTCGACGCGGTCGGCTTTATGGCGTTGGGCGGCTTCTTCGTTTCCTTCATGAGTGGCAACACCACCCGCATGGCCGTGGGTCTCATCGATCACACAGATGCCGCCCTGCGCGCAGCATCTCTGATTGTGCTGTTCGTGGGGGGCGTGATTATGGGGTCGCTGGTCGGGCGGATTGCCCGTCGCCGCCGGGCAAGCGTCTTGCTGTTGGTGGCGACATTGCTGGCGACAGCGGCGCTGGGCGGTTCGTTGGGCTGGCCCTTAGCCGCCGCTGCGGGCATGGCGCTGGCGATGGGCGCAGAAAATGCCGTATTCGCTCGCGATGGCGACGTACAGATCGGCCTTACCTACATGACTGGCACATTGGTGAAAATGGGGCAGCACATGGCCAGTGCGATGATGGGTGAGGCCCGCTGGGATTGGTGCCCCTTTGCGTTGCTCTGGCTCGGCCTTGCGACCGGTGCAATGTTCGGTGCCATGGCACATACGGCGTTTGGTCTCGGCGCTCTCTGGGTCGCCGCGACCTTCGCACTGTTGGCGGCGGTGTTTTCATCTCGATTCGAGCCGACGTGATGCGGCGCTGGCCTATTCCTTTTTCCGCGCTATTCTGCATGGGAAACCACAAGGAGGATGCCAATGATCGTGACGTTCATCGGGGCCGATCGTGCCGAAACCGCCGTCAATGCCGCTCAGGTGACGTTCGTTTCGTCAGTCACGGACGGAACCCGTATCCGCTTCGGCGAAAATCGCAGCGTGACCGTAACCGAGCCGATCGCGCAGGTGGTGGAAATGCTCAACCAGGGGCTACGGCCGCATGAATAAGCGTCGTTAAGGCCCAACCGGCCTTTTAAGAACCGCGCGCCAGGCATAGCCGCGATAAAGCGGTGTGAAGGCGAGTGTGAGGCCGTGCCGCGCGGCAATATCTTCCAGCACCGGCTGCATGTCGCCGCGCGGGGCGACGTCGAAGCGCGCAAGCCAGGCGAACAGGAGCTTGCGGAACACGGGCGGCAATCGTTCCTGCTGACCGAAATCGACGATATGCAACGACCCGCCAGCAGCCAGCGCACGCACCGCTTCGTCCACGGCCAGTTCCCAGCCGGGGATCATCGACAGCGTATAGGACATGACGATCCGGTCAAACCGGTCGTGCCCCCAAAGCCGCCGTGCGGCAAAATCCGTCGCGTCGCCATGGCGCAGGGCAATGCGATCGGCAAGGCCATGGCGGGCAACCGACGCGCGGGCAGTGTCAAGCATCGCCGGGCTGATGTCGAAGCCGAAACAATGCGCCTGCGGCCAATGCCGCGCCACTGCGATAAGATTGCGGCCCGTGCCGCAGCCGACTTCGAGCACCGACATGCCCGGCGCGGCATCCAGTGTGCGGATCAGCCGATCACGGCCGAGAAGATAATATTTGCGCGTGATGTCATAGATATGCCGCTGATACCGGTAGATCGCGTCCATCTGTTCCGCGTGGTCAGGCACGATGCCCCGCGCGCGATCGAGCATCTTCAATCCTTCAGCACGTAAAGATGGAAGCCGCCATAGATCGCCGACCGATCCTGCCGCGTGCCTTCGTCCGAGCGCGTGGCCTCATAATGCCAGCGGTCGAGAAGCGTATCGGGAAGGCGGCCGGGCAGCAGGCTGGGGCGCGCGGCCGTGCGGAAAATGACGCGGGAGCCGGGCCGGGCGGTGCGGGTGATCTCTGTCCAGAGATCGGTGAGTTGCGCGTCGGTCATCCAGTCCTGCGCGTCGAGCAGGACGTAGCGATCCAGCGCACCGTCCGGCAGCGACCGCAGATGATCGGTGAAATTGCGGTGCAGGATCTGCGCGCGCGCCACGCCCTCGCGCACCGCCGCATGCTTGTCCGCCTGGAGATAGGGGGGGAGCGACCCCATCGGCGCATCGTCATTGGCGGCATCGCCATAGCTGCGGCCGAAGGCCTGCCATGCGAAATAATTCTGGCGAATGTCAAAATCGCACGCCAGCTTTTCGAGGCGCTGGCGTAGCACGGCGTTCATGCTCTGCGCGTCGCCCTCGCACAGTGCGTCGAACTGCGCAGGCGGGATGCCGAGGCCGAACAGCGATGCCGGCTGTTGCGTCAGCCAGCGAATGAACTTCTTGTCGAAAATCGGCGCCATGCGCGTTTCGAAGATTTCCCGCTGTTCCTCGAGCGAGTTCGCGGCGAGGATTTCGCGCGGGTTGATGCGGTAGAGCTTCGCGATGAGATGCGCGCCGCCGATGAACTGACCGAGCAGGCCGTTGGTGTAGAAATTGCGCGCGAAGGCACTGATCCGGCGACGCCCGGAAAGCCCGCGCCCTTCCCAGTAGCGGCGCGTCACTTCGTCCAGATGGGGCGCCACATAAGTGCGGTAGGCGGCGATGTTTTCCTTGCGACCCGCCTGCGCGAAAAAGCGGTGGAAGGCGGCATGGTCCGGCAAGTGGCGCGCCGCAGCCAGTTTGAGCCGACCAAGGGCGACATGGGCGGTGTTCAGATCGACCGCGGTAATGCTGTTGGGCCGCGCCGTGAGATAGGACAGCATGTTGCAGCCGCCACTGGCGATGGTGATGATATCGCTGCCGGGCCCGATTTCCAGCGCGTCCATGTCGACCAGCGGATCTTCCCATATCTGCGCATAGACCAGCCCGCGAAACGCAAAGGCGAAGGCCCGTTCCAGCAGGCCCTTGGGCGTAAGCTGCCCGTGCTGCACCATCGCGGCGCCGACGGCACGGCCCGATGCCGCGCCATGGCGGACCGGATCGACTGTGGCGGCGGCATTGGCAGCGGGTTCGGGCAGGGCGGCGGGGGTCGAAAGGGCCATGTGGTCAGGTTCCCGGTTCGGCTGAGCGATTGGGTCTGATAGGCGCGATGCATGACGGTGCGATGACCCGGCGGTTACGCTTTTGCGTCAGCGTTCTTGACCGTTGGCCCTCGTCGACCGATGAAATGCTGGTAGCCGGCAGAAGCCAAGGTCCAGGGCCGCGCGGTATGGCAATTGCGTCCCTGGACCCCTGCTTGCGCAGGGGCACGGAAATAGCGACGCCCTTGTACTGCCCCTTATTCAATGGGCGGCAGTGCCTCGCTCTCGACCACGCCATCCTCCTCGTCATTGTCCTCGATCCGTGCGGCGCTGACGACATGCTCGTTGTCGGCGACGTGGAAGAGGCGGACGCCGGCGGAATTGCGGCCGATGACGCGCATCGACGACAGGCCCATGCGGATCAGTTTCGCCTGATCGGTGACGAGCATCAGATGATCGCCGTGCACCACCGGGAAGCTGGCCACCACCGGACCGTTGCGGGCGATATTGTCGATATTGGTGATGCCCTGTCCGCCGCGATTGGTGCGGCGATATTCGTAGGCGGATGACAGCTTGCCATAGCCGTTCGCGCAGACCGTCAGGATGAACTGTTCCTTTGCCTGCAATTCGGCAAAGCGATCGGCATGCATATTGGGCGCGCCTTCCTTTTCGGCTTTCCAGGGGGCGAAGCGCAGATAGTCGTCGCGTTCCTCCTGATCGGCGATGCCCGCGCGATGCAACACGGACAGCGAGATCACCTCGTCGCCCGTCGCCAGCCGGATGCCGCGCACGCCGGTGGAATTGCGGCTCTGGAACTCGCGCACATCCTCGCCGGGGAAGCGAATCGCCTTGCCCTGCCGCGTGGCGAGCAGAATGTCGTCGCCTTCCGCCATCAGGACCACGCCGATCAGCCGGTCGTCCGCATCCTCGCCTTCGAACTTCATCGCGATCTTGCCATTGCCCGGCACGTTGGTGAAGGCATCCATGCTGTTGCGGCGCACCGATCCCTTCGCGGTCGCGAACATGACGTGCAGCTTGCCCCACTCCGCCTCATCCTCCGGCAGCGGGAGGACCGTCGATATCGTCTCCCCCGTTGCAAGTGGCAGCAGGTTGACCATCGGCCGCCCGCGCGTGGCCGGACCGCCTTCGGGCAGGCGCCACACTTTCATGCGATACACCTTGCCCAGCGTGGAGAAGAACAGCACCGGCGTATGCGTGGAGGTGACGAACAGGTTCGTCACTGCATCCTCGTCCTTCGTCGCCATGCCGCTGCGGCCCTTGCCGCCGCGACCCTGCGCACGGAAGGTTTCCAGCGGGGTGCGCTTGATATAGCCCTGATGCGTGACGGTGACGACCATCTCCTCGCGCTCGATCAGGTCCTCATCGTCGATGCCGTCGGCGGCCGCGGTGATCGTGGTGCGGCGCGGCGTTGCAAACTCGTCGCGCACATGCACCAGCTCCTCGCGCATCACGGCATAGAGCTTCGCCCGATCGTCCAGAATGGACAGATATTCCGCGATGGCGGTGGCAAGACCGGCCAGCTCGTTGCCGATCTCGTCCCGGCCCAGCGCCGTCAGACGATGCAGGCGCAGGTCGAGAATGGCGCGAACCTGAAGCTCTGAAAGGCGATAGACGTCGCCGCTGATCTCGGTCTCGATCGCCTCCACCAGGCGGATATAGGGCGCGACCTGCTCTGCGGGCCATTCGCGCGCCAGCAGCTTTTCGCGCGCTTCGGCGGGGCTGGAAGAGCCGCGGATGATGCGCACGACTTCATCGAGATTGGTGACCGCGACGACCAGACCCAGCAACAGATGTGCCCGTTCGCGCGCCTTGTTCAGCTCGAACTTGGTGCGACGGGTGATGACTTCCTCACGGAAGCCGACGAACGCGCTGATGATATCCAGCAGGTTCAGCGTTTCCGGCCGGCCGCCGCGAATCGCCAGCATGTTCGCCGGGAAGCTCGCCTGCGCAGGCGTGTGCCGCCACAGCTGATTGAGCACTACTTCGGGTGTCGCGTCGCGCTTCAGGTCGATGACGATACGGACGCCAAGGCGGCTCGATTCGTCGCGAATGTCGCTGACGCCTTCGATCCGCTTGTCCTTGGCGGCTTCGGCGATCTTTTCGACCAGATTGTTCTTGCCGGTCTGGTAGGGGATTTCAGTGAGCACGATCGACCGCCGGTCTCCGCGCCCTTCCTCCACCACATGGCGAGAGCGCATGATGATCGAGCCACGCCCTTCATGATAGGCGCGCCGCGCCCCCGACTGACCGAGAATGAGCGCACCGGTGGGGAAATCCGGGCCGGGGATGATCTCTATGAGATCGTCGATCGTCACGCCCGGATGGCCTTCGGTCATCGCCGCATCGATATAGGCGAGGCAAGCGTTGATGACTTCGCCCAGATTGTGCGGCGGAATGTTGGTCGCCATGCCGACCGCGATGCCGCCCGCGCCGTTGACCAGCAGATTGGGGAAACGCGCCGGCAGCACCTGCGGCTCGCTTTCCGAAGCGTCGTAGTTCGGCGTGAAGTCGACCGTATCCTTGTCGAGATCGTCGAGCAGGCTGTTGGCAACCTTGGCAAGGCGCGCTTCGGTGTAGCGCATGGCGGCCGGCATGTCGGGGTCCATCGACCCGAAATTGCCCTGACCGTCGATCAGCGGAACCCGCATCGACCAGTCCTGCGCCAGACGGGCGAGGGCCATGTAGATCGCGCTGTCACCATGCGGGTGATATTTACCCATCACGTCGCCGACGATGCGGCTGCATTTGCGATACGGGCGCCCGGCCACATAGCCCGCTTCATGGGCGGCGTAGAGGATACGGCGATGCACCGGCTTCAGGCCGTCGCGCACGTCCGGCAGCGCGCGGCTGACGATCACGGACATGGCATAGTCGAGATAGCTCGTCTTCATCTCGTCGACGATGCTGATCGGGCTGATGTCCGAAGGGTCGGCGAGGAGGGTCTCGTCGGTCAATGCTGTTCTCTTTTTCGGGTGATGGTTACATTTCTGTGTCGGTTGAGACCCTAGCCCAGCGGGAGCCCGCTGTCACCCCTCGCGCAGGCGTGCGCGCGCGCGTTTTGCAATCATCCGGGGATCGCGGGCATATGGGTCATGACAGAGCCGTTTTCGCCTTCTATATCGCTGTTCAACGGCTATTCACTTCGCCTTGCCTAGTCCGACTGTCCCGAAGTCGGGAACAAGGCATGGACGCCGGGGTTGCAGTTCTGTCGGCTGCCGCCTGCTACGATTGCACTTGTTCGAAGGAGAGAGTTTCTATGCGTTCCCTATCCCGTCTGGCCGTTTCGAAGCTGGCCGCTGCCCTGATGCTCGGCACCGCCGCCCTTGCCATGACTGCGACGCCCGCCTTCGCGCAAAGGGACAAGAAGGAAAAGGCACCGGCCGCGCCCAAGCGCGATCTGAGCAAGCCTTTCATCGCCGCCGCACAGCCCGTCGACAAGGCCAATCAGGCGAAGGATTTCGCGGCGATGGTTGCGGCCTTGCCCGCTGCCGAAGCCGCCGCCACGACGCCGGATGACAAGTTCACCGCGGGCAATTTCCGCCTGGGCGCGGGCATCGGCCTCAACGACCAGAAGATGCAGCGCGATGGCTTGAAGGCGATGCTCGCCAGCGGCGCGGCTGCCCAGGAAGACTTGCCGAAGTTCAATTATTTCGCGGGCAAGCTGGCCTATGACGCGAAAGATTATGACGATGCCTTGATCTATCTGCAGAAAGCGGCCGAGCTGGGCTTCGAAGGGTCGTCATCCTATCTGCTGGTGGCCGAAGCGCATTTCCAGAAGGCGATCGCCATGAGTGGCGGCGGCGGGCAGCTCTCGCCTGCGGCCAAGCCGATCGCGCAACAGGGCCTTGCGCCGCTCAAGAAAGCGATCGAGCTGGAGAAGGCGGCGGGGCGCGCCGTTCCCCCGGCTTGGCTCAATCGTGGCTTCTCGATTGCCTATACCTCGGGATCAGCGGAAGCGCCGCAATGGGCCGTGATGCAGGTGGAAACCGACCCAACGGGCAACAACTGGCGGCAGTTGCTGCGTACGTTCCAGGATCGTAACCGGTCGATGAGCGCGGGCGAAAACCTCGACGTGATGCGCCTGATGTACCAGACCGGCGCGTTGCAGAGCGAATATGACTATGCCGAATATGCAGACACGGCATCCAAGCTGGCGCTGTTTGGCGAAGTGAAGTCGGTAATCGACCAGGGCCGCTCGAACGGCAAGCTCGCGCCGGGCAAGCTGAATGATTTCTACACCCAGGCGACGTCCAAGATCGCTTCGGACAAGGCGTCGCTGCCATCAGCGGCGGCTGAGTCCGCAAAGGCTGCGAACGGTCGTACCGCGGCGTTCACGGCAGGCGCCTATCAGGGCTATGGCGACTATGCCAAGGCTGCCGAACTGTACCGGGTGGCGCTTCAAAAGGGGTCGGTCGACGCCAATGAAGTCAACACCCGCCTGGGCATCGCACTGGCGATGGCAGGCGACACCGCCGGTGCCAAGACGGCATTCGAGGCGGTGAGTGCAGGGCCGCGCAAGGAAATTGCAAGCTTCTGGCTGCTGTGGCTGTCGAAAAAGGCGGCTGCCTGACGAGGGTCCGGCGATGGCGTGGCCTTCTCGCACAAGGCCGCGCCATCGCCCTTGCCCAGGATCAAACGCTTGATCGACAAGGCCTTGTGCGTCTGGCGGGCAGCGACTAGCAGGCAGTAACGCGCGCAACATACAGCATGATATCGGGAGCATATATGGGGATCGGTCGCTTTGGACATGCAGGACGGGGTCTTGCTATCGGTGCGGCCCTGCTGGTTGCGGTCACAGCTCTCATACCGGCCCATGGGGCGAAAAAGATCAAGGACAAGGAAACGGATGTAGCCATGGCGGACGGCTTTCGGGTCGCCGCAAGTGCCGCAAAGGCCGCACTGTCCGGCGGCGACATGGCGAGCGCCAACGCCCGCATTGCCGCCCTGCAACCCGCCAATCCGCTGGAAAAATATGTCGCTGCTTCGCTGAAGTTCGACTATGCGATGCGCCGCAACGATCCCCAGGCTATTCGCCGCGCGCTGACCGATATACTGGAAAGCGGCGCGACGCCGGAATCGCAGGTGCCCTATCTGCGGTATCTTGCGGGCTATTATTCCTATTATCTGGGCGAGCAGAATGATGCGATCGCCCAGGTCAATTATGCGCGCCAGATGGGGTACAAGCCGGTCGAGAGCACGGTTCTGCTCGCGGATGCACATATCAAGCGCAAGAAAACGACCGAAGGCCTGGCTTTTCTGGAGGCCGCCGTCGCCGAGCAGCGCGCGAGCGGACAAGCGGTGCCCGAAGCGTGGTTCGACCGTGCGATCGCGCTTGCCTATCAGGGCGGCAAATGGGCCGATGTCGCGAAATGGACGCAGCAGAAGCTCGTCGCCTATCCGAGCGCAGGTAACTGGCGGTCGGGTATCGTCAATTTCCTGGCCGCGCCGGGGCTCGATCCGCAGGCGCAGCTTGATCTGTATCGCCTGCAATCCGCGACGGGCGCGATCGCAAGCGAACGCGATGTGCAGGCCTATGCCACGCTCGCTGCCCGCAGCGGGTTCGAGGCCGAAGCGATGTCGGTTATCGAGGCGGCGCGCGCCAGCGGCAAGCTGACCACGGCCGAGCCGGTCAGTGCCGCGCTGCTCAAATCGATCTCCGTCAAGGCGAAGAAAGACATCGCAGCCTTGCCCGCGCAGGTGAAGAAGGCGGCTGCCGCCAAGGATGGTTCACCGGCTGCAGCTGCGGGCGACGCCTATTTCTCGCTCGGCCAGTATCCGCAGGCCGTGGAGCAATATCGCCTTGCGCTGTCGAAGGGCGGCGTGGATGTCGCGCGGGTCAACAGCCGCATGGGCGTGGCGCTGGCGCGGTCGGGCGACCTGCCCGGTGCGAAAGCGGCGCTGGGTGCCGCGACAGGCAACTGGGCGACGGTCGCCAATTTCTGGGGCGTATGGGTCGATCGTCAGGCACAGCGGACGGCCACGCTTGCAGTACCGCCCGTGCAGGTGCGCCCGACGCTCTGAGGCTTAGCCGACGACAGCCTGGCGACATCGCCCGCCATTCGGGCGGAAGCCACCGTTACGGCATTGGTTACAGGGCCGCGTCGTACAGCAGGTTAGCGCCTGCCATCGCGCTGTCCTTCAAGCCCATGGCTTCGGGCACGATATGGCTGAGATAGAAGGCGGCCGCCGATTGCTTGCCCCGCAGGAAAGCGGGGTCGCCTTCGCCCTGCGCGAGCATTGTTGCCGCGATCCGGCCCTGTCGTTCCATCAGCCAGCCACAGACCGCCGTGGATAGCAGCGTGAGAAACGGATAGCTGCCCGCCAGCCGGTCGTTGACCGACGCCGTTGCAAGCATCCATTGCCCCACCGCGTCCGCCGCATCAATCAGCGCACGCAGGCGGGCATCCTGCGCTTCGGCACGCATGTCGGCGATGAGTGCCGCCAGCCCCGCGCCGCCATCGCCCGACAGCTTGCGACCGACGAGATCGGCCGCCTGAATGCCGTTCGTCCCTTCGTAGATCGGCGTGATCCGCACATCGCGATAGTGGCGGGCGGCGCCGGTTTCCTCGATAAAGCCCATACCGCCGTGAACCTGCACGCCGATGGAGGCGACTTCGCAGCCAATGTCGGTACCATGCGCCTTGGCCAGCGGCGTGAGCAGGTCGAGCCGCACCTTGGCCGCCGCATCGCCCGTCCGCGTGCGATCCACCTGCCCGGCGGCATAATAGACGAGGGCGCGCCCCGCCTGCGTCTGCGCGATCATGCGCAGGAGCATGCGGCGCACATCGGGATGTTCGATAATCGCCACGGGGCTGGCACCGGAGCTGCCGTCGGCGCGCGGCGTCTGGATGCGATCGCGGGCATAGGCCAGCGCCATCTGGGTCGCCGCTTCGGCGATCTGCACGCCCTGGTTGCCCACATTCAGGCGGGCATTGTTCATCATGGTGAACATGGCGCGCATGCCGCCCATTTCCGCGCCGATCAGTTCACCGATGCAATCGTCATTGTCGCCGAACGACAAGACGCAGGTGGGGGAGGCATGCATCCCCAGCTTGTGCTCGATCGAGACGCAGCGCACATCGTTGAACGCGCCGGGATTGCCATTGGCATCCAGCCGGTATTTGGGCACGATGAACAGCGATATGCCCTTGGTCCCGGCCGGTGCGCCGGGCGTACGCGCCAGCACCAGATGCACGATATTGTCCGACAGGTCATGATCGCCGAAGGTGATGTAGATTTTCGTGCCCTTGATCCGGTACGTGCCGTCGCCGACCGGCGTCGCGGTGGTACGCAAGGCGCCGACGTCCGATCCTGCCTGCGGTTCGGTGAGGTTCATGGTGCCGGGCCATTCCCCGGTGATCAGTTTCGGCAGCCAGCGCGCCTGCTGCTGCGGCGAACCATGATGATCGAGCGCCTCGATCGCACCCATCGTCAGCATGTTGACGAGGCTGAACCCGGCATTCGCACTGCCCAGGTCCTCCATCACCACGGTGGTCAGCGCGAACGGCATGCCCTGACCGCCGAACGCCTGCGGCCCGTCGATCGTGCCCCAGCCGTTGGCGACCAGCGCATCATAGGCCGCGCGATACCCCTCCGGCATTCGCACGACACCCTGGTCCCAGCGCGCGCCGACGGTATCGCCGACCTTGGCGATGGGCGCATATTCCGCCTGTGCGAACTGGGCGATGCCCTCCACGATCGCATCGACCATGTCGCCGTCGGTCGCCGCAAAGCGCGGATGCTGCGTCAGCGCGTCGATGTCTACAACGTGTTTGAGGACGAACAGCTGTTCGGTGGTCGGGGCAATATAGGTCATGAACGACGCCTCTCAGATATTTTGCCTCTCCTCAATCACAGCTTTGCGGCAATGACAACGCCCGTGTTGCGGTCACTGGAACACGTCGTGCGGCATGCGGCCGTGTCGTAGCGGCATCGCGAAGGACAAAAATCATGCATGGGCGGGTTGCGGGGATGGTCGCACCTGTTACCACAGAATCATGCCCGCCACGCTTCGCCTTGACGCTTTCATCCCCTATCGACTGTCCTACACATCGAATCTGGTCAGCGATATCGTCGCACGCGCCTATGAGGCGCAGTTCGCCCTCAAGATCCCCGAATGGCGGATGATCGCGGTTACGGCCGAGAACGACGGGATCACGCAACAGGCGATCAGCGAACGGACGCGCATGGACAAGGTGACGGTCAGCCGTGCGGCCATCGCGCTGGTTGACCGGGACCTGCTGGCCCGTGCCCCCAATCCCGCCGACAAGAGATCCCATCTGCTGGTGCTGACGGCGGCGGGGCGGGACCTGTATGCGCAGGTCGCGCCGCGCGCGCTGGCGCTGGAGCAGGGGATGTTCGCACAGTTCGACGCCGCCGAATTGGCGCGCTTCGTGGCGATGCTACGCCGGATCGATGCCGCCGCGCGCGCTATCGAAACAGCCGCCGCGCCGGGCGCATCGGCGACGGATGCAACCGATCCGGCATGAAGACGCTGCGGGCCGTCCTCGATCCGTTCGTGCTGCTCCTGATCGCTATGGTGGTGCTGGCGTCATGGCTGCCGGTTGAGGGTGAGCATGCGCGGATCACCGACAGGCTTGCCGACGCCGGTATCGTGATGCTGTTCTTCCTGCATGGGGCCAGGTTGTCGCGCGCCGCGATCGCCGCGGGCGCCAGCAACTGGCGGCTTCAGGGTGCCGTGCTGCTTGTCACCTTCGGTCTGTTTCCGTTGCTGGGCATCGGCATAGCCACCGCGATGCGCACATTCGGCGCGGATATGGCCGTTGGCGATCCGGTGCTGGCAGGCGGTATGCTGTTTCTGACCCTGCTTCCTTCCACCGTGCAATCGTCGATTGCCTTTACGTCGATTGCCCGCGGCAATCTGGCGGGGGCGGTCTGCGCGGCGTCTTTCTCCAATTTTGCCGGGATCGTCCTGACGCCTTTGCTGGTGGGCCTGACGATGGCTTCGTCCTCCGTGGGGCAGGGGAGCATATGGCATTCGGCCGAAACGATTGCGCTGCAATTGCTGCTGCCCTTCGTCGCCGGACATCTGGCGCGGCCTTTGATCGGCAGTCTTGTAGAGCGGCACAAGCGGTTCGTCGGACGTCTCGACCGCGCGGCGATCCTGCTGATCGTCTATACCGCGTTCAGCGCCGCGGTAGTCGATGGGTTATGGCAACGACTGTCGCTCGTGACCCTGGCCATGCTGAGCCTCATCTGCGCGGGTCTTCTTGCATTGGTGCTTGCCGCAAGCTGGCGCGCGGGGATTGCCCTGGGCTTCTCCCGCGCGGACCGCATCGTCCTGCTGTTCTGCGGGTCGAAGAAAAGCCTGGCGTCCGGTGTGCCGATGGCAGGGGCGCTGTTTCCTGCGGCACAGGTCGGGATGCTCCTGGTGCCGCTCATGCTGTTTCACCAGTTTCAGCTCATCGCCTGTGCGTTGATCGCGCGTCGGCTGGCGGCGCAGGATGGGGCATCGCGCGATCGTCACAAGGATAAACGGCGGATGAACGGGTCTCTCGTCGAAACAACCGACCGCTGAAGTCCAACGCCTTGTCCTGAATTGCTGCGGTGCCGCAAAACTTATGCGCGCAATGCGTCGTTGGTGGGTTGCTATGAGGAAACACATCACCGTTCGCCCCGCGAGGGCCGCGATTGCCGCTGTTCTCGCGCTTGGTTCAACCCCGCTGCTGGCTCAGGTTGCGGCACCGTCCGCGCCCCCGCCTGTCGCCGCGACACAGCCAGCCGCGCCTGCGGTCAATGCGGCACCGCCGCCCGTCGCGAGCACTGCGCCGGATGTCGCCGCACCGATCTTGAAGCCGCAGTCGCCGGTCGTACAGCCGCTGCCGGAAGCGCCGCCGGTCGTGGCGGCGCCAATAGCGGAAGCTGCGCCGCCTGCGCCGGTGCGCCGTGAAATACTGCGCGCAGAACGTGCCGCGCCGACCGACGCCCCTGCCGCTGCCGATGCTGCACCGGTCGCTGCGACTACTGCCGCGCCTGCCGCCGCGACACCCTCGGCCGTATCGACGAGTGCCGTCCCTGCGCCGGTCGAAAGCACCCCGGCAGCTCTTCCGGCCTCGAATGCCGTTCCCGCAGATCCGGCGGACAACAGTGCGCTGGAATGGGGTCTGATGGGTGGCGGCATTGTCCTGCTGGGCGGTGCAGCACTACTGGCAACGATGCGTCGTCGTCGTCTGCGCGCGGATTCCGATCCGGTGATCCACCGTGCGTCGGTGCAGCATGGTGTCCGTGAGGAACCTGTCATCGAAAGCGCCATTACGACGGATCGTGTGCCCTCGCCGGTCGCGGTGGCACCGACGCCGGTCGCTGCACGTCGCAGCACAGCATCCCCGGTTGTCGGCCATCAGCATGCCGATCTGGAAGCAATGGTCGCTGCGGCGCCGACCGCGGACAATCCATTCCGTACGCGGAAGAACCGCCTGCGGCGAGCGCATTTCCTGATGCGCAACGGCGGCATGGCGGTCACGCAGCCGACGACGGTTACGCCGGTCAATGCTGTGCCGCAGACGGTACCGCGGCATGCCCCAGTCTATGATTTCGGCGGCAATATGGGTCAGCGCCGTGGCTGGCGTCCGGCTACGACCTGATCTGCCGAATGAAACCGTAACAGTCAGACGTTGAACAGAAAGGGGTCGGGCGTCCTAGCGTCCGGCCCCTTTCCTGTGCGGGTCAGGCCGCGACTTTCGCCAGGCCCTTGGACAATTGCAATGCCGCGTTGAGCCGCGCCTGCGGATCGGCCCATACGCGGGTGATGACCAGCTTGCTGTCCGGCCGCAGCTTCGCTGTGCCGTCCAGCCGTTGCACATAGACAATGAGGCCCGCGGGATTGGGGAAGCTGTCGCCGAAGAAACTCACCAGCGCGCCTTTGCCGCCCACATCCATCTTGGCGATGTTGGCCTTGAGGCAGTTCTGCTTGATCTCGATGAGCTTGAGCAGATTCTGCGTCGGCGCAGGCAGCTTGCCGAAGCGGTCGATGAGTTCGGCGGCGAAGGATTCGATACCCTGCCGGTCGTCCAGATCGTTGATCCGGCGATACAGACCCATGCGCAGGTCGAGATCCGGCACGTAATCTTCGGGGATCATGATCGGCGCGTCGATCGTGATCTGAGGGGAGAAGGCCTCGCGCGCCCGCTCCGCCACGATACCGCCTGCCTTGGCGTCGAGGATCGCCTCCTCCAGCATCGACTGGTAGAGTTCAAAGCCCACTTCGCGGATGTGGCCTGATTGCTCGTCGCCGACCAGATTGCCTGCGCCGCGAATATCGAGATCGTGACTGGCGAGCTGAAATCCTGCGCCCAGCGTATCGAGGTCGGAGAGCACCTTGAGCCTTTTGTCCGCCGTCTCGGTCACGATCCGGTCGGCGGCCGTCGTCATATAGGCGTAGGCGCGAGTCTTCGAGCGGCCGACGCGCCCGCGCAACTGGTAGAGCTGGGCAAGCCCGAAGCGATCGGCGCGATGGATGATGAGGGTGTTGGCGCTGGGGATATCCAGCCCGCTTTCGACGATGGTGGTGGAGAGCAGCACATCATACCGCTTGTCGTAAAAGGCGGACATGCGCTCCTCGACTTCGCCGGGTGCCATCTGGCCATGGGCGACGACGGCGCGGACCTCCGGCACGTCCTCGCGCAGGAAGGCTTCGATCTCGGTCAGGTCTGCGATGCGGGGCACAACGAAGAAGCTCTGTCCGCCGCGATAATGTTCGCGCAGCAGCGCCTCGCGGATGACCACGGGGTCCCACGGCATGATGTAGGTCCGCACCGCCAGGCGATCGACCGGCGGGGTCTGGATCACCGACAGCTCGCGCAGGCCGGACATTGCCATTTGCAGCGTGCGGGGGATCGGCGTCGCGGTCAGCGTCAGCACATGCACGTCGGTCTTGAGGCTTTTCAGACGTTCCTTGTGGACGACGCCGAACCGCTGTTCTTCATCGACGATGACGAGGCCGAGACGCTTGAACGCTAGACCCTTGGTGAGCAGTGCGTGGGTGCCGATCACGATGTCGAGCGTCCCGTCCGCGAGGCCCGCCTTGGTCGCCTTCGCTTCGGCGGCGGGGACGAGGCGGGAGAGGCGGCCGACGCGCAGCGGAAAGCCGCGGAACCGATCCTCGAAATTGTTGAAATGCTGGCGCGCGAGAAGGGTGGTCGGGCAAATGAGCGCCACCTGCATCCCCGCCATCGCCGCAACGAAGGCGGCGCGCAGCGCGACTTCGGTCTTGCCGAAACCCACGTCGCCGCAGACAAGGCGGTCCATCGGCGATCCGGCGGCAAGGTCCGCCAGCACATCGGCGATGGCGCGTTCCTGATCGTCCGTCTCCTGATAAGGGAAGCGGTCCACGAAGCTTGGATAGCCTGCGCTGTCCGGCTCGGCGATCGGTGCGGGGCGCAGCGCCCTGGCGGCGGCGGTCTTGAGCAGTTCGCCCGCGATCTCGCGGATGCGCTCGCGCATTTTCGCCTTGCGCCGCTGCCATGCCTCGCCCCCAAGCCGGTCGAGCGGGACGCCGTCGGTCTCCGATCCGTAGCGGGAGAGGACATCGAGATTCTCGACCGGGACATAGAGCTTGTCCCCGCCCGCATAGCCCAGGGCCACGCAGTCGTGGGGGGCATTGCCGACCGGGATCGACATGATGCCATCATAGCGCCCGATGCCGTGATCGGCATGGACCACAAGATCGCCGGGTGTCAGCGTCGCCAGTTCGGAGAGGAATGCGTCGGCGCTCTTGCGGCGCTTGGCGCGGCGGACGAGACGATCGCCCAATATGTCCTGCTCGGTCAGCACCGCCACGTCCGGCGCGGCAAAGCCATGGTCGAGCGGCAGGACGATCAGGGATATGGCACCGCTGGCGGAGAGGCCCAGCGCCTCCTGCCAGTTGTCCGCCGCCGCCGTTCGCTTGACGCCGTGATCGGCGAGCAGGCCGGATAGACGTTCGCGTGCGCCGGGCGAATAGCTGGCGATGACGACCTTGCGGCCCTTGCCCAGCTTCGCGATGTGCTTCGCTACCGCTTCGTAGACGTTGACGTTCTGCGCCCGTTCAGGGGCGAAGTCGCGCGGGCCGTCAACGCCGAAGTCCAGCACCGTCGTACGTTGGGGTTCGTGATAGGGGCTGGTGATGTGGATGGCGCGCGCCGCGATCGCGCCATGCCATTCCGCATCGTTCAAATAAAGCTGGGCCGGGTCGAGCGGACGATAGGCGCCGGGATCGGAGGAGCGCGCCTCGATGCGGTTGGCGTGATAGTCGCGGATCGATTCGAGCCGCTGCTCCGCCGCCGCTGTCACGCCATGGTCGCGGATCAGGATCGCGTCGTCGCCCAGATGGTCGGTGAGCGGCACCAGCCGTTCCTCGAACAGCGGCAACCAATGCTCCATTCCCGCCAGCCGCCGCCCGTCGCTGACCGCCTGATACAGCGGATCGCCTGTCGCCGTCGCGCCGAATATCTCGCGATAGCGGCTGCGGAACCGCTTGATCGTCTCGGCATCCAGCAGCACTTCGGAGGCCGGGAGCAAGGTGAAGCTGTCGACCGCGCCTGTCGTCCGCTGATCGCCCGGATCGAAGCGACGGAGCGTCTCGATCTCATCCCCGAAGAAGTCCAGCCGCAGGGGTTGGGCCTCGCCGCCGGGAAACAGATCGACAATGCCGCCGCGGATCGCATATTCGCCCGCATCATGCACCGTATCGGTGCGGACATAGCCGTTCGCCTGGAGCAACTCCGCCAGCTTTGAAATGGCGAGGCGTTCGCCGGGGGCAAGGCGGGCAACAAGCTGGCGGACGCGGAACGGCGTCAGTGTCCGTTGCGTGAGCGCGTTGATCGTGGTGACGACAAGCTGCGCGCTGCCCGGCTTGCGTTGCAGGGCGTGCAGCCCCGCCAGCCGGTCGGATGCCGCGCGCAGCGAAGGCGAGGCGCGATCATAGGGCAGGCAGTCCCATGCCGGGATGCGGATCACCTCCAGATCGGGCGCGAAGAACTGCGCGCTGTCCGCCACGGCTTGCATCAGTTGCTCGTCCGGCGCGATGAACACCGCGCGCGAGGATGCGGCGCGGGCAATGTCCGCCAGCAGCCAGGGCTGGAACCCCGCCGGAACGCCCGACAGCGTGAGAGGCGCTGTGGCGCGCAGGATTGTCTGAAGGTCGGTCACATCATTCCATTATTGTTCGGAAATCCTCCCCTGGAAGGGGAGGATCGTTCAATCCTCAACCGGCACGAAATCGAGCCTGCGCATCGCGTCCATCATCGGCCCCTGATAGCGATCGGGCACCGGCTGTGTGCCCAACGCCCACGCCATGATGTCGACATCCTGCTCCTCCAGCAGGGCCTCGAACCAGGCAAGCTGGCCTTCATCCCATGTCGCGCCATGGGCATCGAAGAAACCGCCGATCATCAGGTCCGCTTCCTTCGTGCCGCGATGCGATGCGCGAAAGCCGATACGGCGCAGGCGGGGGTCTTGGTGCATGATGCTGGCCCTTCAGGCATAACGAGGATTGGCGGACGGGGCGTTTGATAAGCCCGGCCCGCTGCGATAGTGCTGCCCAGATAGTCATGCGCCCCGATATTCTCAATCCACTGTTTGCCGAAATATCGGCATTGAAAGGCGTCGGCACCGCGCTTGCGCGTCCGCTGGAGCGGTTGGGGCTGGCGCGCGCGGTCGATGTCGCCTTTCATCTGCCAGTGGCCTGGATCGACCGGCTGATCGTGGACGCGCTGGACATGCGCCAGGCGGGGCGGATCGTGGGCACGGTGCTGACGCCCGTCGACTACAAGGCCGGCGGCGGCATGCGGGCGCCGTTTCGCGTCCATGCGACCGATGCGGCGGGCAATTATGTTTCGCTGATCTATTTCGGGAAGAACAGCGGCTGGCCGCGCAAGCTGTTGCCGCTGGGTGAACGCAAGTTCGTGTCCGGCAGGCTGGAGCTTTATGGGCAGGACTTGCAGATGGTGCATCCCGACCATGTGTTGCCAGTCGAGGAGGCCGCCAGCGTGCCTGCACGCGAGCCAGTCTATCGCCTGTCCGAAGGGCTTTCGAACAACCGGATGCGCGACCTGGTGACGCAGGCGCTGGAGCGGGCGCCTGTTCTGCCCGAATGGATCGAGCCGAGCCTGCTGGCCAAGCGGCAATGGCCCGGATGGCACGATGCGCTGCACATGGTCCACCGGCAGCCGGACGAGGCGCTGGCGCGCGAGCGGATGGCCTATGACGAGATTTTCGCCGGGCAACTCGCGCTGATGCTGGTGCGCGCGGCGGGGCGCAGGCGGCGCGGTGTGCCGATCGCGGGCGACGGGCGGCTGCGCGCGATGCTGAAACTGCCGTTCGCGCCGACAGGGGCGCAGCGGCGGGCGACGGCGGAGATCGACGGCGATATGGCGCAGGGCACGCCGATGCTGCGCCTGCTGCAAGGCGATGTGGGATCGGGCAAGACGCTGGTGGCGCTGATGGCGATGCTCAATGCCGTGGAGGCAGGCAGGCAGGCGGCGATGCTCGCGCCGACCGAGATACTGGCGCGGCAGCATTTTGCGACGTTGCAGAAGATGCTGGCGGGCCTGCCGGTGACAATCGCGATCCTGACGGGGCGCGAAAAGGGCAAGGTACGCGAATCGACGTTGATGGGGCTGGCGGACGGGAGCATCGACATCCTCGTCGGCACGCATGCCATCTTTCAGGAGGCCGTGCAGTACAAGGCGCTCGCGCTGGCGGTGATCGACGAGCAGCATCGCTTCGGCGTGGCGCAGCGGATGATGCTGGCGGCCAAGGCGGAACGCGCGCCGCATCTGCTGGTGATGACGGCGACCCCGATCCCGCGCACCCTGACGCTGACGCATTATGGCGAAATGGACGTGTCGCGCCTCGACGAGATGCCGCCGGGTCGCCAGCCGATCGAGACGCGGGTGCTCTCGATCGATCGGGTCGATGAGGTGATAGAGGCGCTGGGGCGGCATGTTGCGGGCGGGGGTCAGGCCTATTGGGTGTGCCCGCTGGTCGAGGAAAGCGAGATGAGCGACCAGACCGCTGCGGAGGTGCGCGCAGAGACGCTGCGGATGCGCTTCGGCGATGCGGTGGCGCTGGTCCACGGGCGGATGAAGGGGCCGGACAAGGACGCGGTAATGGACGGCTTCGCCCGCGACGTGACCAAGATACTGGTGGCCACCACGGTGATCGAAGTAGGCGTCGATGTGCCCAATGCGACGCTGATGATTATCGAGGGCGCGGACCGCTTTGGCTTGGCGCAATTGCATCAGTTGCGCGGGCGGGTGGGGCGCGGCGACAAGGCGTCGGTGTGCCTGCTGCTGCGCGGCAATGCCCTGTCGGAAACTGCGCGGGCGCGGTTGGCGCTGATGCGCGAGACCAACGATGGTTTCCGTATTGCCGAGGCCGATCTCGACTTGCGCGGGGCGGGCGAAGTGCTGGGGACGCGCCAGTCCGGCGATGCCGAGATGAAGCTGGCGACGCCGGAACATCTGGCCGATATGATCGATGCGGCGCGCGACGACGCCCGGCTGTTGATCGACCGGGATGGCGGGCTGGATTCACTGCGCGGCCAGGCGGCCCGCGCCTGCCTGTATCTGTTCGAACGGGATGCCGCGGTTACGCTTTTGCGCGGCGGTTAGGTCGGCCACCCGTGCGATCATGCTGCGGTATACAAAGTGGCAAAATGTTAATTTTTCTGCAATATACTGGAAGCTTCCGGGCCGTGCTTGGCTCGGCTTGTCGCACGAAGGGACATATCCCCGGCGGACGGGACAGGGAGAACAGGGATGAGCACCGATCAGGAGAGCGGGGACGAGCGGCGTGCCGCGGAACGGCGCGAGAGCGAGCGCCGCAAGAAGCAGGACGACAGCTATACCGGCCCGGAACGACGCGTGGCCGACCGGCGTAACGGCGAGCGTCGCAGCGAGGACTGATAACATGTCGGCTGGTGCCGACTTGCTTTTCGCTGTTTCCCGGCGAAAGCCGAGGCTCAGGGCCTAACAGGGCTGCGCTCCGTCGCCCTGGACCCCGGCTTTCGCCGGGGAACCGACATAACCTTCAACCCTAACCCACCCTGATACGATGTCCGCTCGGCGCGTCGTTCTGCACCAACGCCAATATCGCGTCTGCCACCGTTTCAGGGCCTTTCAGCGTCGCGGGATCCTCCCCCGGATAGGCCCGCGCGCGCATCACCGTGCGGGTCGCGCCAGGATCCACGATGTGCGTGCGGATGGCGCTGATGTTCTTCACTTCCTCGCCATAGCTGTTGACCAGAATCTCCAGAGCCGCCTTCGACGCGCCATAGGCCCCCCAATAGGGCCGCGCGGTGCCGCCGACCGAACTGGTGACGGCGATGACGCGTGCGTCACTGCTGGCGCGCAGCAGCGGATCGAAGGCGGCGATCAGCGCCTGCTGCGCGCCGACATTCAGGGTCAGCACCTTGGCAAACTCCTTGGGATCGATCGCGGGCACGGCGGCCAGGCTACCCAGCATCGCGGCGTTGAGCACCAGAATGTCCAGCGCCTGCCAGCGCCCGGCCACTGCATTGGCGAGACGCCCGATGCTGTCGCCGTCGGTCAGGTCCAGCGGGGCGATCGTGGCGTTGCCGCCGGCCGCGTGAATGCTGTCCTCCACCTCTTCCAGCCCGCCGGTGGTGCGGGCGGTCAGAATGACATGTGCGCCCGCGGCAGCGAGGGTGCGCGCGGTCGCCGCGCCGATGCCGCGGCTGGCCCCGGTGACGAGGGCGAGTTTTCCGGTGAGGGGGAGGGGAAGAGAAGACATATAGGTTCCGTTCGCACTGAGCTTGTCGAAGTGCCCGCCGGAGCGCCGCGAAGGCTAGTGCCTCGCTGCGCTTGGCAGAAGGCTTCGACTTCGCTCAGCCCGAACGGGGCTATTCCATCGTGATAGTCAGACCACCCGTTCCGCCAGCAGTTCGAACTGGTCGCGTACGGCGGCTTCGTCCTGGTCGGTCAGCGTGGTGGGATAGTCGCCGGTGAAGCAGGCGTCGCAATATTGCGGACGGATGTCGGCCCGCTTCGCTTCGCCCAGCGCCTTGTAGAGGCCGTCGATCGAAATGAAGGCGAGGCTGTCGGCATGAATGAAATCCTGCATGCCGCCGACATCGAGCTTGTGCGCCAGCAGCTTCGTCCGCTCGGGCGTATCGACCCCATAATAGCAGCTGTGCTTGGTCGGCGGGCTGGCGATCCGCATGTGGACCTGCGCCGCGCCGGCCTCGCGCATCATCTGCACGATCTTGAGGCTGGTGGTGCCGCGCACGATCGAATCATCGATCAGGACGATCTTTTTGCCTTCGATCAGCGCGCGATTGGCGTTGTGCTTCAGCTTCACGCCCAGATGGCGCACTTTGTCGCTCGGCTGGATGAACGTGCGGCCGACGTAATGCGACCGGATGATGCCAAGTTCGAACGGGATGCCCGATTGTTGCGCATAGCCGATCGCGGCGGGAACACCGCTGTCGGGCACGGGAATGACATAGTCGGCATCGACCGGATTTTCGATCGCCAGCTGCGCACCGATCGCCTTGCGGACCGAATAGACGCTGTTGCCGTCCACGATCGAATCCGGGCGGGAGAAATAGACATGCTCGAAGATGCAGGGCCGGGGCGCGACGTCGCCGAAGGGGCGATGGCTGCGCACTTCGCCGCTGTTCGTGACGATCACCAGCTCGCCGGGGTCGATCGAGCGCAGATAGTCCGCGCCGACGACATCGAGGGCGACTGTCTCCGACGCGAAGATCGGCGAATCGCCCAGCATGCCCATGACCAGCGGACGGATGCCCAGCGGATCGCGGCAGGCGATCATGCCTTCGGGTGTCATGCAGATAAGGGAATAAGCGCCTTCGACATGCTTGAGCGCGTCGATGAACTTGTCGAGCAGCGTCCGGTAGGTCGATGTCGCCACCAGATGGATGATGACTTCGGTGTCCGACGTCGACTGAAAGATTGACCCGCGCCGCACCAGCTCCCGCCGCAGCTTGCCCGCGTTGGAGATATTGCCGTTGTGCGCAATGGCAAAGCCGCCCGATGCCAGTTCGGCATAGAGCGGCTGAACATTGCGCAGCGATGTTTCACCCGTGGTGGAGTAGCGCACATGGCCGCAGGCGGAATGGCCCGGAAGCGCCCGGATCACTTCGTCGCGATCGAAATTGCCCGCGACATGGCCCATCGCGCGATGGGTGTGGAAGTCATGCCCGTCCCAGCTCGTGATTCCCGCCGCTTCCTGACCGCGGTGCTGAAGCGCGTGAAGGCCGAGCGCGACGATCGCCGAGGCGGTTTCGGCGCCGGAGATGCCGAAAATGCCGCATTCCTCCCGCAACTTGTCGTCATCGAAAGGGTTTGTGGTAAGCATAAGCTAAGGGACCCGCTGCCAATGCGTTGACGCCCTGCGGGCATCGTTCGGGCGGCATATAGGGGCTAGATGCCGGTTTGTCGCCTCCCTGTAACAAAAAACCCCCGCAACAAAAAATCATGTCTCGCGACGGAACAGAGCGTTGCCGCGCGATGTCCGTTTTGCCTGACGCCGTATATGTCCAACTTTATTGTGCACTTCGGGCAACTGGCCACTGGCCTTGGCGCTTGGGCGGGGGTAAAGACGATGCCAATGCATGCCTACGCCAATCCTGCCCGGTTCCTTTCGATTGCGCGGCCCGTCACGCCGTGGTTGTTCTGGGGCGGTCTTGTTCTGATCGTCTTGGGGTGTGCCTGCGGCCTTTTTCTGACGCCCGCCGATTATCTTCAGGGGCAGACGGTGCGGATTCTCTATATCCACGTGCCCGCCGCCTGGCTGGGCATGGGCGGCTGGACCGGCATCGCGATCGCCGCCGTGATGCAGCTGGTTTGGCGGCATCCGCTGGCGGCGATCGCAGGCCGCGCCATCGCCGCACCGGGCGCGCTGTTCACGGCCATCTGCCTCGTCACCGGGTCGTTGTGGGGGCGACCGACCTGGGGCACCTACTGGCAGTGGGACGGGCGGATGACGTCCATGCTGGTGCTGTTTTTCCTTTATCTGGGCTACATCGCCTTGGGCAATGCGAGCGCGAGCAATGGCAATGCAGGCGGCGTCAGCCGGGTGACGGCGATTTTCGGACTGGTCGGCGCAGTCAACATTCCGATCATCAACCGGTCCGTCGTGTGGTGGAACACGCTGCATCAGGGCCCGAGCATCACCTTGCGCGGATCGAGCATCGACGGTGCGATATTGTGGCCGCTGGGCCTGACGGTGCTGGGCTTTTCCCTGTGGTTCGGGGCGATCGTGCTGATGCGGATGCGCGCGATCCTGGCCGAAACCAAGGTCGAGGCGCGGATGCAGCGGCTGGCGCGGGGATGATGCGACCGTGAACCCCTGGCCGTTCGTGATTGCCGCTTATGCCCTGACCTTTGCGGGTACGCTGGGCCTTTCCATCGCCGCCTGGCGTGCGATGCGCGCGGCCGAGCAGCGGGCCGACAGCCTGAAACGGGATCGCTGACATCATGGCCATGACGCTGAAAGCGAAACACCAGAGGCTTGTCCTCGCCCTCGTCGCCCTCGTCGCGCTGATCGGTGCCGGGCTGCTGGCGGCGTCGGCGCTGAAGGACGAAGCCGCCTATTTCTACACGCCCACCGATGCGCGGACCAAGGGCATGGAGCCGGGCCGCGCGATCCGGCTGGGCGGCATGGTGGTGAAGGACAGCATCCGCCGCGCGCCCGACGGCGTGACGATCCGCTTTGCGGTCACCGACAACAAGGCGACCGTGCCCGCAACGTTCAGCGGCATCGCCCCGGACCTGTTCAAGGAAGGGACCGGCGTGGTGGCCGAAGGCGCATTCGATGCCAAGGGCACGTTCGTCGCCACCAACCTGCTGGCCAAGCATGACGAACGCTATATGCCGCCGGAACTGGAAGGCATGACCTATGATGACAAGGCACGCGACGATATGGCGCGAACAATGACGGTGGCGAAGTGAGCAATTTTCGCGCGCGTGTTTTTTCGCACGTTTCCTCTATGCCAAGGGGAATAAGGTTTTGCATGGATGTAGGACAGAGGAAAAAGCGCAATCCCGGCCTGCGCAAGACATCTGCGGAATTGGCAAACATCCGTGCATGCCCGTCATTCCCGCGAAGGCGGGAACCCAACTCACGTCACGCGGCTAAGTCGCGGATGGCAATATGGGTTCCCGCCTTCGCGGGAATGACGACAATTTTTGCTTTTTCCCTTTCACCAAGGCTCAGCCTACGCCGGGATGACGGGTATTTTGCAGGGGGAGCGCAGGCATGATCGCGGAAGCAGGCCTGGCCGCGCTGTGGCTGGCGGCGGCGCTGGCATTTCTGCAACTCGCGCTGGTCTGGTTCGGGCTGACGACCGACAAGCCCGATCTCCTCTCTGCGGTGCGCCCCACGGCCGTGATGCAGGGGGTGCTTACGGCATTGTCCTTCGCGCTGCTCGTCACGCTGTTCCTGCGGTCCGACATGTCGGTCGCGCTGGTGGCGAGCAACAGCCATTCGGCGAAGCCCTGGCTGTACAAGTTTGCAGGGACATGGGGCAATCATGAAGGCTCCATGCTGCTGTGGGTGATGGTGATGGGCATTGCGGGCGCGGCCGTTGCCCTGTTCGAGCGGGCGCTGCGGCGCGACACGCATATGGCGACGCTGGGTGCGCAGGCGATGATAAGCCTGGGCTTCTATGCGTTCCTCCTGTTCTCCTCCAATCCCTTTGCCCGTGCCAATCCCGCGCCGCCGGACGGGCAGGGGCTGAACCCGCTGCTGCAAGACCCTGGCCTCGCCTTTCATCCGCCGACGCTGTACCTGGGCTATGTCGGCCTTTCGGTCGCCTTTTCCTTTGCGGTCGGCGCGCTACTGACTCGCAACGTCGATGCGACATTCGCCCGCGCGATGCGGCCATGGGTGCTGGCGGCGTGGATATTGCTGACGCTCGGCATCACGGCGGGCAGCTACTGGGCTTATTATGAGCTGGGCTGGGGCGGCTGGTGGTTCTGGGACCCGGTGGAGAATGCCTCGCTGATGCCGTGGCTGGCGGCGACGGCGCTGCTTCACAGCGTCACCGTGCTGGCGACGCGCGACGCGCTGCGGGCGTGGACGATCATGTTGGCGGTGGTCGCCTTCTCGATGTCCATGGTCGGCACCTTCCTCGTGCGGTCGGGTATCCTCACCAGCGTCCATGCCTTTGCGGTCGACCCGGAGCGGGGCACCTTCATCCTCGGCCTGCTGGCGCTGTATATCGGCGGCGCGCTGGCGCTGTTCGGCCTGCGCATCGGCACGGTACGCGAAGGCGCGCAGTTCGAGCTGGTGAGCCGCGAGACGATGCTGGTGGTCAACAATCTGCTGCTGTCGGTCATCCTCGGCCTCGTCCTGATCGGCACGCTCTATCCGCTGATGACCGAGGCGTTCGGGCACAAGGTTTCTGTCGGCCCGCCCTATTTCGACCGGATCGCCGGACCGGTGGCGCTTGTGCTTGTGATGTTCATGGCGGCAGGCCCGCTGACCCGATGGCGCAAGGATCAGGCGCAGGCGGTGGCCGGGCGGATGATCGTGCCGATTGCCGTGCTGCTGCTGGCGTTGGCTGCCGTCAGCGTGCTGGCATGGGGGCGGATCGGCCTGCTGCCGTTCCTGGGTCTCGTGATCGCGGCGGGCGTCGCGGTGGGCAGTCTCGCCCCGCTGTGGAAGCGCAATCTGCGCCGCACGCCCCTGTTCACTTATGGCATGGTGATCGCCCATCTGGGATGTGCGGTCAGCCTGGCGGGCATGGCGGCGGATTCGGCCTTCACGGTCGAGAAGCTGGTTGCCGCGCGGCCCGGCGAGACGGTCACGACGGCAGGCTGGACGCTGCGCTTCGATGGCATCAGCACGGTCGCGGGTGACAACTGGACGGCGTTGCAGGCCGACATGCAGGTGTCGCGGCGCGGCGGTGATCCGATCGCCATTCATCCCCAGGCGCGCTTCTTCACTTCGCCGCCGACCAACACGACCGAAGCGGCGCTGCTGACCCGCTGGGACGGGCAGCTCTATGTCGTGCTGGGGCAGGAGGCCGGTGAAGGCCGGTGGCAGATCCGCATCTGGTGGAAGCCGCTCGTGACGTTGATCTGGCTGGGCGGGATGATGATCGCGCTCGGCGGTGCGCTCGCGCTGCTGGGGCGTGAGCGGCGCGGCTGGATACAGAAGCTGCGGCGGCGGCCCGCCATCGTGGCGGCGGCATGAAGCGCTGGGCAATCTGGTTGCCGCTGGGTCTGTTCCTGGCGTTCTTCGGGCTGTTCGCGAGCGGGCTGCTCAAGCCCGACGATCGCCTCATCACGTCCAAGATGGTAGGCAAGCCGGTGCCGCAATTCGCCCTGCCGGCCGCAGCGAGCGACCGGCCCGCGCTGTCGAGTGCAGACCTTGCCACCGGCCAGCCGCGCCTGCTCAACGTCTTTGCAAGCTGGTGCGTACCCTGTGCCGCCGAAGCGCCGCAACTGATGGCGCTGAAACAGGCAGGGGCGCAGATCGACGCGGTGGCGATCCGCGACGCGCGGCCCGATGTCGACCGCTTTCTCGGCCGCTGGGGCAATCCCTACAGCCGTATCGGCCTGGATGCGCGGTCCAGCCTCCAGATCGCGATGGGATCGTCCGGCGTGCCCGAGACCTTCGTGATCGACGGCAAGGGCGTGATCCGCCACCAGCATATCGGTGACATCCGCGCCGAGGACGTGCCGGTGATACTGGCCAAGCTGGCGGAGGCGCGGTGACGGTGCGTGGCCTGATCGCCCTGATCCTGCTGGTGCTGGCAACGCCGCTGGTGGCGCAGACCGCGCTGCCACCTGCGCCTTATGCCGACCGGCAGCTTGACGACCCACGGCTGGAAGCGAAAGCGCGCGACCTGATGCTGACGATCCGGTGTCTGACGTGCCAGAGCCAGTCGATCGCCGACAGCAACGCCAGCATGGCGGGCGACATGCGGTCGCAGATTCGCGAGAGGATCGCGGCGGGCGAGGAGCCGGAAGCGATACGGACCTGGCTGATCGACCGTTATGGCGACTGGGTGAGTTACGAGCCGACCGCCGCGCCGATATTGTGGCCGCTGTGGGCCGCGCCGGTGCTGCTGCTGGGGCTGGGCTTCGTCCTGATGCGCGGGCGGATCAGGCGACGGAAGGGGAAAGTCTGATGGGCTGGGCAATCGCGGGTCTGCTGGCGGCAGCGACGCTGGGGCTGATGCTGTGGCCGGGCCGGTCACCGCGCGGCACCTGGGAACTGGTCGGCGCGGCGCTGCTGTTCGGGATTGCGGGCTATGCTTGGCAGGGCAATCCGACGCTGGCCGGGGCGCCCCGCAATGGGCAGGCGCAGGCCGCGCCGTTCGATGAGGACATGGCCAAGCAGCGGCAGGCGATCGGCGAGCGGTTCGGCAAGGCCGGGCAATGGCTGGTCCTGTCCGACGGGCTGGGGCGACAGGGCAAGACGCAGGAGGCCGCCAATGTGCTGGTCGCCGCGGTGAAGCAGGAACCGAACAACGCGACCCTGTGGCTGGGCCTTGGCAATGCGCTGGTGGCGCATGGTGACGGGGTGATGTCGCCATCGGCCGAATATGCGTTTCGCAAGGCCATGGCGATCGACCCGCAGGCCCCGGCCGCGCCCTATTTCTATGGCATGGCGCTGGCACAGTCGGGTCAATTGGAGGGTGCGCGCAAGATATGGGCGCCGCTCGCTGCGCGCCTTCCCGCAGGCAGCCAGCTGCGCGCGGAACTGGAACAGAATGTCGCGATGATCGACAGCCGCCTTGGCGGGCAGGGCGAAGGGCCGCTTGGCGGATCGTGACGGATAGGCTAGGGCAGGGCGATGTTGCACTGCATCACCCTGCGTGATACGCGCCGCGCCATTCCCGGCAAGACCGGGCATTCCGCATCCGCAACCGGGCCAGACTTCGCATGACAGCATCCCTCTACCGCCATGGGTGACAGCGGGTCCGATCAGGGCACCGGGCCGGGCGCTCTGCCTGCCGAAAGGGCGGCCACCGGCGGGACAGTGGCGGATGAGACGGCCGGTCATCATGGCCACGAAAGCGCGACGCTGAAGCTCGTCATCGGGGCGATCGGCATCGTCTTCGGCGACATCGGCACCAGCCCGCTCTACGCCTTTCGCGAAACCTTTGCCGGGCACCATCCGCTCGCACTGCGCCCCGACCATATCCTTGGCGTCATCAGCCTGATGTTCTGGTCCATGATGCTGGTCGTCACGCTCAAATATGTGTCCATCATCATGCGCGCCGACAACAAGGGCGAAGGCGGGAGCCTGGCGCTGCTGGCGCTGATCAGCGGGCAGACCAAGACGAAGCGGTGGACATCGGGCATCGTGCTGCTGGGCGTGTTCGCGACGGCGCTGTTCTACGGCGACTCGATGATTACCCCTGCCGTGTCGGTCCTTTCCGCTGTTGAGGGTCTGGCCGTCTACAATCCGGCGCTGACGCCGCTCATCATCCCTGCCGCTGTGTGCATCCTGCTTGGCCTGTTCTGGATACAGAGCGCGGGGACCAACCGGGTGGCGACGTTGTTCGGCCCGATCATGCTGACCTATTTCGCGGTGATCGCAACGCTGGGTGTACTGAGCATCTGGCAGACGCCCGGCATATTGGTCGCGTTCAACCCCTATTGGGCGTTCATGTTCTTCGTTTCCAGCCCGCTGCCGGCCTTTCTGGCGCTGGGCGCGGTGGTGCTGGCGGTGACGGGCGCGGAGGCGCTCTATGCCGACATGGGCCATTTCGGGCGCAATCCGATTCGCATTTCGTGGCTGTTCTTCGTTCTCCCGGCGCTGATGCTCAACTATCTGGGGCAGGGCGCGCTGCTGTTTCGCGAGGGCGCCGAGGCGCTGTCCAGCCCGTTCTACAATCTGGCGCCGCAGTGGTTCCAGCTTCCGCTGATCGGCATCGCGACGTTGGCCGCGATCATCGCCTCGCAGGCTGTGATCTCCGGCGCCTTCTCCGTCACGCAGCAGGCGATCCAGCTTGGCTTCATGCCGCGTCTGCGGATCGCCCATACCAGCGCGTCCACCGCGGGGCAGATCTACATCCCCACGATCAACTGGGCGCTGATGGTGATGGTCATCGCGCTGGTGCTGACCTTCCGCACATCCTCCAATCTGACGGCGGCCTATGGCATTGCGGTGACCGGCGCGATGTTCATCGACAATGTCCTGCTGACGGTGCTGCTGTTCCGCTTGTGGCAGTGGAACCGCTGGTGGGCGGTGCCGCTGCTGGGCATATTCTACATCGTCGACGGCGCCTATCTCGCCGCGAACCTGACCAAGATACCCTATGGCGGCTGGTTCCCGCTGTTCATTGGCTTCATCGTCTTCACATTGCTCACCACCTGGTCGCGCGGCCGCAAGCTGATGATCGAGCGGATGCGCGAATCGGCGATGCCGATCCCGGTATTCATCGCGTCCGCCGCGAACAGTGCGGCGCGCGTGTCCGGCACGGCGGTGTTCATGACCTCGACGCCCGAAGGCGTGCCGCATGCGCTGCTCCACAACCTCAAGCACAACAAGGTGCTGCACGAGCGAGTCGTGCTGCTGACGGTCAAGATCCTCAGCGTGCCGGCGGTGCCAGAAGAGCAGCGCGCCAAGTTGGAGGATCTGGGTCGCGGCTTCTTCCGCCTTGTCCTCCACTATGGCTTCATGCAGGAACCCGATGTGCCCGCGGCGCTGAAGAATGTCACCCAGTGCGGACAGGCGTTCAAGATGATGGAAACCAGCTTCTTCCTCGCCCGGCAGACGCTGCTCCCCTCCGCCCGGCCCGGCATGCCGATCTGGCGCGAGAAAATCTTTGCCTGGATGCTGCGCAACGCGGAAAGCGCGATGGAATTTTTCCGCCTGCCCACCAATCGCGTGGTCGAACTGGGCAGCCAGGTCGAGATTTAGGCGGGGCGCAGGTGGCACATCCGTTCGACGGCCTGCCAAGGCATTGCCGGTATGCCGACATCCAACTGCTAGCGGATATTTTCCGACAGTAGTGATTGAGATTTAGGGAGGTATAGCCAAGGGTTCAGAACGACTACTATACCGGTGGAACAGCGAAGCGAAAACACCATCCAACCTTTGCAACCCCTGCATACTCCCCTATCTCCGCCTCATGTCGTCCCCCCAATCCCCCGACCGCTTCAACGAGGACAAGGCCAGCTACACCGTGCGCGGGGCCGGTGCGCCGGATATCGACGCGGGGGTGGATGCCATCCGCAATGTCCTGAAAACGCTGCCGACCCGTCCCGGCGTGTACCGGATGCAGGATGCACGCGGCGACGTGCTCTATGTCGGCAAGGCGCGCGCGCTGCGCAATCGCGTCACCAACTACACGCAAGTGGACCGGCTGCCCCGCCGCCTGCAACGCATGGTGGCGCAGACCCGGTCGATGACGATCGTCACCACCAACAGCGAGGCGGAGGCCCTGCTGCTGGAGGCGCAGCTCATCAAGCGGTTCCGGCCGCCGTATAATGTCCTGCTGCGCGACGACAAAAGCTTCCCCTTCATCCTGCTGCGGGAGGATCACGCCTTTCCCCGCATTCAGAAACATCGCGGCGCGCGCAAGGCGAAGGGGCGCTACTACGGCCCGTTCGCCAGCGCCGGATCGGTCACGCGCACGATCAACGCGCTGCAAAAGCTGTTTCTGCTGCGCTCCTGCTCGGACAGTTTCTTCGCGAACCGGTCGCGCCCGTGCCTGCTGTATCAGATCAAGCGCTGCTCGGCCCCCTGCGTCGATCGCATCACGCCGGAGGCTTACGCTGATCTGGTGCAGGATGCGCAGGATTTCCTCGGCGGCAAATCCACCAAGGTGCAGCAGAAGCTGGGGGCATCGATGCAGGCCGCGTCCGACGCCATGGATTTCGAACAGGCCGCCGTCATCCGCGACCGTCTGAAGGCGCTGACGTTCATTCAGGGCAGCCAGGCGATCAACGCCGAAGGACTGGGTGACGCCGACATCTTCGCGCTCGCGACAAAGAACGGCGCGATGTGCATCCAGGCCTTCTTCATTCGCGGCGGCCAGAACTGGGGTCACCGCAGCTTTTTCCCGATCCACACGGCGGAAGTGGACGAAGCCGACGTCCTCGGCAGTTTCCTCGCGCAATTCTACGAGGAAGTGCCGCCCCCCAAACTCATCCTCGCCGACCGCCAGCCCGCCGATTGCGATCTGATCGCCCAGGCCCTCACCGAGCGCATCGGTTCCCGCGTCCGCATCGAAATGCCTCAGCGCGGCGATCGTACCCGCCTCATCAAACAGGCGCAGCGCAACGCGGTCGAGGCGCTCGACCGCCGCCTCGCCGAGACCACGACACAGGCGAAGGTGCTGCGCGACATGGCCGACGCCTTCGGGTTGGAAGGCGTGCCCGATCGCATCGAAGTCTATGACAACAGCCATATTCAGGGCACCAACGCGCTGGGCGCCATGATCGTCGCGGGGCCGGAGGGGTTCCGCAAATCCGCCTATCGCAAGTTCAACATCAAACGGCCGGAGACCGCCCCAGGCGACGATTTCGCCATGATGCGCGAAGTGTTCGAACGGCGCTTCGGCCGCGCCCAACGTGAGGATCCCGATCGCGACAGCGGCGAATGGCCGGACCTCGTGCTGGTCGATGGCGGCAAGGGGCAGGTGAGCGCAACGAAAGCTGCGCTGGCGGAAATCGGCGTCGAGGACGTCACCCTGATCGGTGTCGCCAAGGGGCCGCACCATGGCCGCGACGGGCGCGAAGTCTTCCATCTTCCCGATGGCCGCGAAATGATGTTCCCGGTCAATGATCCGGTGCTGTTCTACCTCCAGCGCCTGCGTGACGAAGCGCACCGCTTTGCGATCGGCGCGCATCGCGACAAGCGCAGCAAGGCGATCACAGTCAGCTCGCTGGATGAAGTCCCCGGCATTGGTCCGGCGCGGAAGAAGGCGCTGCTGATGCACTTCGGCACGGCCAAAGCCGTGAAAAGCGCGGCGCTGGAAGACCTGCAGAAAGCGCCCGGCGTCTCCAAGGCCGTTGCCCAGCAAGTCTACGACTATTTCCACGGCTGACCCACTTCTCCCTCTCCCCTTCAGGGGAGAGGGCCGGGGAGAGGGGGCTGTAACCGGATACGGAGCACAGCATCCATCCCCGTACATCCCCCTTTCCCGACATCGCTACGCTCGCCACCCTCTCCCCTGAAGGGGATAGAGTAAAGCGGATAGCCCACTGGGGTAATCCCAGCGAAGACAGCGATCTCACTTCTTCATGTCGGCCAATCGATATGATGGACAATTGCGCGATCCAGCCTCGGCTAGGTTCCAAGCAAACCGAGCAAATAATCACATAACATCATAAAAATTAACGCTATTTATATCATCTCAACTTATCATTTCGCTATGAACGATCCGCGGCCAAAACGTCCTCGACACCGGTCGGGCATCGGCCATTTCGAATATGTAACTCTGCGCCACATACTCGGTGGAACCCTGTGCGCAGTACTGGCGATAGTCGCTTCCTATGCGGTGGTATCAAAGTACCTGGACGCAGGCCTTATCAGGCAAAGTGGCAGAGGACTTCCTTTTTCGCCGCGCGTGATAACGATGGAGAATAACCCGGGGTTCTTTTTCGCCCATTGTATAGGCGTCGGACTGATCGGCCTCGGTGGGGTTGTTTACCTATTCGGCTTGTTACGCGCAATCTTCCGGCGTGCGACGGGAAGGCCGCGGGCATTTCGACTGGTGCGGAAATACGAGCGTGCGGACAGCACCCTTTACCCGAGACTATTTCCCAAAAGGCCACCACGAAAATAGAACGACGGACCCCTCTGTTTGGAGTAGCCGCTCGTTTCACTATCGTTCAAGCCTGTCACTTTACGCGCGGCTATTTCGAGGGCTGACCCACTTCTCCCTCTCCCCTTCAGGCCTGTCCTGAGCGCCTGCATTGGCAGGCAGTCGAAGGGGGAGAGGGCCGGAGAGAGGGCCGGGGAGAGGGGGCTGTCAGCGCGGCCTGTCACCAACGGCGTGCCTCAAACGCTCACACCACCGTCGTAGCCAGATAGCCGTCGTCCGCCACTGCAAAGCCATGCGCTTCCAGCACATCGCGGGCGCCCGCGATGAAGGCGACCGGCAGCAGCGACCCGTCATGGCGCTCCGACGGCCGGTCCTCGGCGGCGGCACCATGCGCGCGGATATGGTCAGCCGCGCGATTGGCGTCGGCAAAGGGATTGGTCCCGACATCGGCTGCCAGGGCGAACAATGCCGTCACGGCATTACCGATCCGGTCGGAGAGGGCGCGCGCAGCCGCGATATCGCCCACGGCGAAGAGCGATGCGACATCGCGCAACTGGCGGGCAAAGACATTGCCCGAACTCAGCAGCCAGCCGTCATAGCCGCCTTGCAACGCTTCCAGATAGCCGCCCTCGGCCCCGCGCACATAGCGCACCGCACCGCGCGGCAACCCTGCTTTCGCAACGGCGTCCTCCCCGCTCGTATCCTTGAACATCGTGATCCGCGGATGATCCGCGATCAGGGCGGCAAAGGTCTCCGGCGCTATGGTGCAGCCCGTGACCTGCGGCAACTGATACACCGCCAGCGGCGACTCCGTCGCGTCCACCACTGCGCGCACATGCGCCGCGATGGCGGCCTGCGTCGCGTCGGGATCGATCTGCGCGGTGATCGTCAATCCGGCGTAGCGCCCGGCGAGCGGTGTTTCGGCGATGCGGGCCTCGATATGCTTGGCCCGCGCGATCACGGCCTGCGTATCGGCACCAAAGGCGGCAATCAGCAATGTCGTGTGCGACCACGCCGGTGTCGCGCAGAGCGCGAGCCACTGGTCGATCTGATCCTGCGTCAATTGCCATCCATCACCGGTCGTGCCCGCGATCAGAAACTGGCGCAGATCGGTACGGAGCGCGGCAACATGCGCGGCGATCCTCGGGCCATCAAGCTGTCCGGCGCTATAATGGCCGATGATCGGCGACCATAAGGGATCGAACGCCTGCGCCATAATGCCATCCTCGCCGTTGTCGCACTGTTTCGTGCCTCGCAAGCCTTATTCCCGAACTAGGGTGGCAACGCAACTAATGTGTATGGGTTTTACACAAAATGTATACAAGAATACAGGTGGTCGCGGGGGCGTCGCCTTCAACGCATCTCAGAAGGGATTGAGCGAATAGCCGTCGGCCTGAAGGATCGCATGCGCGGTCGAGGCCGCCCAGGACAGTTTCACACCGGGCAACAGGTCGCTCTTTTCGATGCCATGCCCCGCTGCGGCCTGGCCGCACAGGATGATCTGCACCCCCGCTTTCGTCAGTGCGGCGATGGCAGCGACGTTTGGATTGGTTTTTCCCTCCCGCTTGCCGGCATAGAATGCCGCGTTGGTCAGATCGACCGACGCCGGGCCATGGACGACGACGGCCACCTTCACGCGATTGGCGGCCATGCCGTTGCCGACGGTCATGTTCATGAACCGCGCGGCGCTTTGCAACGCGGGGTGCACGGCGCCGTCGGGTGCCTTCTCCGCCATGTCGTAACTATGCTTCAGCACCATAGAGTCTGTCGGCAGGAAGTCGGCATCGGGCACCGGCACCGCCCTGCCGATGTCCGCAAACACGGGGGCATAATTGCGGCTCTGTGCCAGGCCGGGAACAGGCTGTGCCAGCATCAGCAATCCGATCGTTATAGCCCGCATCATGCCATTATTCCCCTGCATTGGCCCCCGGAACGGGTGACCGCGCGAACAGGATGGCGGCCCTTTTCCCGACGCACAAGAGCAGGGGGATGGTACTGCCCTACTTGCCCCCCTTTCGCTACGGATGGCGCATGCCAAGCCGGGTCGTTCATTTTGCAAGGATTGGCTGTTTTCTGCGGGTTTCAACGCCGCAACTTCCGCAACTTAAGGGTGGGCCGCGCGCGCCATCTTCCGCAGTTTTCCGTGCGCACTATCGATTCAGCGTTACCTTTGCTGCCTGTGTAGGATAGTCCTGCGGCGGCCATGCCGCACCTCGCCACCTCCGCCATCGTCTGCGCCGTCCGTGCGCATGGGGAACATGGTGCCATCGTGCGGGTGATGACGCCGCACAATGGTCTGGTCACGGGCTATGTGCAGGGCGGGCGGTCGCGGCACATGCGGCCGGTGCTCCAGCCCGGCAATATCGTGCAGGCGACATTCCGGTCCCGTACCGCAGATCAGCTTGCGAGCCTGACGGTCGAGATGATCCACAGTCGCGCGCCGTTGCTGGCCGAGCCGCTGCCCGCGGCCGCAATCGACTGGACCTGCGCGCTGACCGCCGCTGCCCTGCCGGAGGAGAATGGCTATCCCGCGCTGCATCAGGCGCTCGATGCGGTGCTGACGGCAGTGGAGGCGGCGCCTGCTGCACGGGGATGGGCCGTGGCGCTGGTGCGTTACGAATTGCTGCTGCTTGCCGAACTGGGCTTCGGGCTCGATCTCGACCATTGCGCCGCGACCGGCGACACCGAAGATCTGCGATACGTCAGTCCCAAAAGCGCCGCCGCCGTCAGCGCCGCCGCGGCCATGGGTTACGAGGCGCGGCTGTTGCCGCTGCCGCCTTTCCTGGTCCGTGGCGGCGAAGCGGGCTGGCCGGACATTTTGGACGGCTTGCGTCTCACCGGCCATTTTCTGGAACGCGGTATCTTCGTCGACCGCCGCCGCGATGTCCTCGCGGCGCGAGAGCGGCTGCTTGACCGGCTGAAAAGAGCGGTTGCGTAACGGCAAGGGCGCTCATAAGCGCAAGTTCAACCGCGTCATGCCTGTCAGGGCAAAGCCACGTGAAGCAGATGCAGTTGCCCCGTCATGCCGAAACAAGTTCAGGGTGACGAACAGGATAGGTGATACGGCCCCGCTTGCCCGCAGGCGGGAACGAAGAACGTGAAGAAAGTGGAGTGTCTATGCTCGTTGCGCTGCTGCCCGGTGACGGGATCGGACCGGAAATCATCACCCAGGCGCGTCGCGTGCTCGATGCGCTGGCGATCGAGGGATTGGTCTATGAAGAGGCGTTGGTCGGCGGCGTCGCCTACAAGGCGGTCGGTCACCCGCTGCCGCCCGCAACGCTTGATCTTGCCCGGCGTGCGGACGCCATTCTGTTCGGTGCGGTCGGCGACCCGGATTGCGATGCGCTGGAACGCCATCTTCGCCCCGAGCAGGCCATATTGGGCCTGCGCAAGGAACTGGGCCTGTTCGCCAATCTGCGCCCGGCCAAGATGTTTGCCGAGTTGGCGGACGCCTCCACTCTCCGGCCCGAAGTCGCCTCGGCGATCGACCTGATGATCATCCGGGAGCTGAACGGCGACGTCTATTTCGGTGAAAAGGCGATGCGCACCACTGCCGATGGCCAGCGTGAGGGCTATGACATCATGTCCTATAACGAAGGCGAAGTGCGCCGCATCGCGCATGTCGCCTTTCGCACGGCACAGGCGCGGCGGGGCAGGCTCTGCTCGGTCGACAAGGCGAACGTGCTTGAAACATCGCAGCTGTGGCGCGACGTCATGATCGAGACCGCCGCCGACTATCCCGATGTCGTGCTCAGCCACATGTATGTGGACAATGCAGCGATGCAACTGGTGCGCAACCCCGGCCAGTTCGATGTCATCGTCACCGGCAATCTCTTCGGCGACATCCTGTCCGATCAGGCAAGCATGTGCGTCGGATCGATCGGGCTGCTGGCGTCCGCTGCGCTCGACGGTGCGGGGAAGGGGCTTTACGAGCCGATCCACGGCAGCGCGCCGGATATCGCGGGGCAGGGTAAGGCCAATCCCTTGGCAACGGTCCTTTCCGCCGCGATGATGCTGCGCTATTCGCTCGGCCTGCCCGATCAGGCGGACCGGATCGAGGCGGCGGTGGCGCGCGCGCTGGCCGGCGGCGCGCGTGGTGCCGACCTGGGTGGCACGATGTCCACCGCGCAGATCGGCGATGCGGTGGTCGCCGCGCTCTGACGGTATTAAAAGTGGATTACGGACGATGAAGCGGCACAGCGGACAAGACCCAAAGATCACGGCCGGATGGCGTCCCGCGACGCTTGCCGTGCGCGGCGGCACGGCCAGATCGGAATATGGCGAAACGTCCGAAGCCCTGTTCCTCACGTCGGGCTACAGCTACGACCGCGCGGAGGATGCCGCAGCGCGCTTCGCCGGTGAGCAGCAAGGCATGACCTACAGCCGCCTGCAGAATCCGACCGTGGAGATGCTGGAAAAGCGCATCGCCCTGCTCGAAGGGGCGCAGGCCTGCCGCGCTACCGCGACCGGCATGTCGGCGATGACGGCGGCCTTGCTGTGCCAGTTGTCGGCGGGCGATCATGTCGTTGCGGGCAAGGCGCTGTTCGGCTCATGCCGCTGGCTCACCGATACACTGCTGCCGAAGTTCGGCATTGCCACAACGACCGTGGATGCCCGCGATCTCGCGGCCTGGGAAGCCGCGATCCGTCCCAACACGAAGCTTTTCTTTTTCGAAACGCCTGCCAATCCGACGATGGATGTGGTCGATCTTGCCGCGGTCTGCGGCCTGGCAAAGGCGCATGGCATCGTCTCTGTGGTGGATAACGCCTTTGCCACGCCTGCCTTGCAGCGGCCGATGGATTTTGGTGCCGACGTTGTCGCCTACAGCGCGACGAAGATGATGGACGGGCAGGGCCGCGTGCTGGCCGGAGCAATCTGCGGCAGTGAGGATTTCATTCTCAACACGCTCCTTCCGTTCCACCGCAATACCGGCCCGACGCTCAGCGCCTTCAATGCCTGGGTGGTGCTCAAGGGTCTCGAAACGCTGGACCTGCGCATCCGCCGCCAGAGCGAGAATGCAATCAAGGTCGCCAATTTCCTCGAAAGCCGTGTGGCGCGTGTCGTCTATCCGGGCCTGCCCAGCCATCCGCAGCATATGCTGGCCATGCAGCAGATGGTGATGGCCGGGCCGATCTTCTCGCTTTATGTCGGCGGCGGCCGGGCGGAGGCGCACGGCTTGCTCAACGGATTGCAACTGATCGACATCAGCAACAACATCGGCGATTCGCGCAGCCTGATGACGCATCCGGCCTCCACCACACATTATGGCATGGCGGAGGAAGCCCGGCTCGAAGTGGGGATTACGGAGGACATGCTGCGGATCAACGTCGGCCTGGAAGACCCCGAGGACCTGATCGCCGATCTCGATCAGGCGCTTGGCGCGATTGGCCGTTGACTGTCCGCCGCCTCTGCGCGATTCTGGCTACGTGAAATCGCTTTTCCCCTTTGCCTCGACCACGCGGGACATCACCGTGCGCGTCTCCGTCAGCTTCCTGCCCGAACAGTCGGAGCCGGACCGGGGCCGCTGGTTCTGGGCCTATCATATCCGCATAGAAAACAATGGGCATGAACCGATCCAGTTGCTGACTCGCCGCTGGCTCATCACCGACGGACGCGGCGCGCAGCATCATGTCGAAGGGGAAGGCGTGGTTGGCGAACAGCCGGTGCTGCAACCCGGTAAATCCTATGATTATGTGTCCGGCTGCCCGTTGCAGACGCCGACTGGGGCGATGACCGGCAGCTATCGGATGCTGGGCGCGAGCGGCGAAATGTTCGACATTGCGATTCCCGATTTTCCGCTGATCGCACCCGCCATCGCCGAATGAAGCGGACGCATCTGCCTTTGAACGGCCTGCGTGTGCTGGATGCCGCCGCGCGCCATCTGAGCTTCACGCGTGCCGCTGACGAACTGGCCGTGACGCCTGCGGCCGTCGGCCAGCAGATCCGCGCGCTGGAGGATATGCTGGGTGTTGTCCTGTTCCGCCGCACGCCCAAGGGGCTGGAACTGACGCCGGAAACCGAAGCGGGTCTCGATGCGCTCCGCTCCGGCTTTCTGATGTTCGAGGACGCCGTACGCGCCATGCAGGTCGGCCAGTCGAGCCAGTCGCTGACGATCGCCGCGCCGCGTGACATCACGGCGAAATGGCTTCAGCCAAAGCTGGCCGATTATGTCCGTGAGCAGCCGGATCTGCATTTCGCGCTGGTCGCTGCTGACAGTGACCTCGACTTTACGGAGGCCAATCTCGATCTCGCCCTGCGCCTGACCGACGGGCCGGGCGATCTTGAAGGCGTGCGGATCGGCACCCCCTCGTTCGTAACGGTAGAGGGACCCGCTGGCGGGCCGGATCATGGCATAGCCTGGCCGGGATGTCCGCTCGACAAGGGCGGGGACGAGGGCGAGGCGCATATGCGTGTCGCCGATGCCGGGCTGGCCATCGAGGCGGCCGCCTGTGGTTTTGGCCATGCGACGGTACCCTTGCTTCTCGCGCAGCGTGACCTGGCGGATGGGCATGTCCGGCAGGTTGGCGACCCGCATGATGCAGCGCGCGGCTATTGGCTGGTTGCGCCCTTGCCCCAGTGGCGACAGAAAAAGGTGAAGGCGCTGGTTGAAGCGTTAACCCGGCCATCGATAGCAGAGAACCCATCATGATCGCACCAGACACTGTCGCGACCGATCGCCTTGTGTTGCGCCCGTTGGTCGCGTCCGATGCCGAGGCGCTTTTTCCGGCCTTTTCCGATCCCGAATTGATGACGTGGTGGTCGAGTGGCCCGCATGCGACTGTCGAGGAAACGCGCGCCTATATCGCCCCGGATGGCGGCTATGGCGACGACTGGTTTGCCTGGGCGATCACCCTGAATGGTGGTGATGCAATCGGCCGCGTAGGCGCTGGCATGCGGCGCAAGGGGGTATGGGAAATCGGCTATCTGCTTCGCCGCGACCTGTGGGGCCGCGGGTTCGCGCGAGAGGCGGTGAGCGGCGTGGTCGATCATCTGTTCGCGGAAAAGGAGGCGCGCCGCCTTTTTGCCGATGTTGATCCGGACAATGTCCTGTCGATCGGCTTGCTGCGCCGCATGGGTTTTCGCGAGGAAGGGCGTCTGCGCGGCGAATGGGAGACGCATCTGGGTGTACGCGACAGCCTGATCTTCGGACTGCTCCGGGACGAATGGAACGCCGGGCGGTAGCCACGGTTTTGAGGTTTAGGAACGCGGTTTCCAATTCGTCATGCTGAACGCGTTTAGCTTCGCTGGCCTTGTGGCTCAGCATCCATTAGCTCAGATTTTGCAATGACGCTCATAGGTCTGAGCTAATGAACCCTGAAACAAGTTGGCAGCTATACCTTTCCAGCAAATAAGTTACCGTTCCCCCGCAGAAGCGGGGGTCCAGGGTCGCACGGGATAGCATTTGGGGACTTGGACCCCTGCTTTCGCAGGAGAACAAGGCATACATGCTTGAAGGGGGGTAATCGCCAAACAAGTTCAGGGTGATGGGGGGGGTGATGCCCTTCATTCCATTACCAACAGAGGAAATCACCCCTCGACCTTCTCCGCCAGTTCAAGCCAGCGTTCTTCGGCGGCGTCCTTTTCCGCCCGCGCCTGTTCGATTGCCCTGGTCAGTGCGGCGAAGCGGTCGGGATGGCTCGTATAGAGCGCAGGATCGGCAAGCGCCGCTTCATCCCTTGCGATCGCCGCCGCAATATCCTCGATCCGCTTCGGCAGCAGCTCGTAGTCGCGCTGGTCCTTGTAGCTGAGCTTGGCAGCCCTGGGGGGCGGCGGGGGCGGCGGGGGCGCTCCGGCGTCTTGCTTCTTCACGCCCTTGGGTATGCGCGCCTTCCGCTGCTTCACCCAGTCCTGATATCCGCCGACGACGATGTCGATGTCGCCCGATCCGTCGAGACCCAAGGTCATCGTGACTGTCTTGTCCAGAAAGTCGCGGTCGTGGCTGACGATCAGGACGGTGCCGTCATAATCGGCAATCACTTCCTGCAAAAGGTCCATGGTTTCCAGGTCGAGGTCGTTGGTCGGTTCGTCCAGGACCAGCAGGTTCGACGGGCGGGCAAACTCCAGCGCCAGCAACAGGCGGGACCGTTCGCCGCCGGAAAGCGTCCCGACCTTCGCCTCGGCCAGCGACGGATCGAACAGGAACTCCTTGAGATAGCCGTGAACATGCTTGCGTACGCCGCGCACGTCGATCCAGTCTCCGCCCTCGGCCAGCACGTCGCGCACACGCTTTTCCGGGGCCATAAGGTTGCGCTGCTGATCGATGAAGATCATGTCGAGTGTTTTGGACAGGGTGATCGTGCCGCTGTCCGGTGCGATCTCGCCGGTCAGCAGCTTGAGGAGCGTCGTTTTCCCGGCGCCGTTGCTGCCGACGATCCCGATCCGGTCGCCGCGCTGGATACGGATCGAAAAATCGCGGATGATCTGCCGGTCGCCAAAGCTCTTGCCGGCATGGGCCGCCGTGATGACACTCTTGGTCTTGCTGCCGTCGCTTGCCATGGCGAGCTTCGCGATCCCCTGCGGCCCGACCATCGCCGCGCGCTGCTCGCGCATTTCATACAGCTTCGACAGACGGCCCTGATTACGCTTCCGCCGCGCGGTGACGCCGCGTTCGAGCCAGTGCGCCTCTATTTTCAGCTTGGCGTCGAGCTTTTCGGCGGCGCGTGTTTCCTCCGCATAGACTTGCTCCATCCATGTGTCGAAGCCGCCGAAGCCGATTTCCGCGCGCCGGATGCTGCCCCGGTCCAGCCAGAGCGTCTGCTTCGTCAGCCGCGTCAGAAACGCGCGGTCGTGGCTGATCACGACGAACGCACCATTATAACGGCTCAGCCAGTTTTCCAGCCAGTCAATTGCCGCGATATCGAGGTGGTTGGTCGGCTCGTCGAGCAGCAGCAGGTCGGGTTCGCTTGCCAAAGCGCGGCAGATCGCGGCGCGCCGTCGTTCGCCGCCGGACGCCGTCGCCGCATCACGGGTCAGGTCGACGCCCAGCTGATCGGCGATCGCTTCCACCTCATGGCGCGCGGGCGCACGGTCGCCGGACAGGGCAAAGTCGTGCAGCGTCGCAAAGGCGCTGACGTCAGGGTCCTGTTCCAGCATGACCACATGGGTGCCCGGCACGATCGCCCGCGTGCCCTGGTCAGCGTCTATGCTGCCCGCCAGCAATTTGAGCAGTGTCGTCTTGCCTGCGCCATTACGCCCGATCAGCGCCAGCCGATCACGCTGCCCGACCTGAATGTCCAGCCCACGGAACAGCCAGCCGCTGCCCTGATTGAGACCGAGATTTTCGAAACTGAGGATCGGTGCCGCCATGCCGGTGCAGCTAGGCGCTGGGCGTCAGGCTGGCAAGAGGCCGCAGGCCTATCGCGCCAAAGCGCGCCAGTTGCGGATATGGGCCGCGACCAGCAGCAGGCTGCCGGTCATCGTGATGGGCGTTTCTCCAGCCTCGCCCACGATCAAAGCAGCTGACAGCACCATCAGGCCGATCCCGCCCATGACGGGTGCCAGCCTGTCGCCTCGGCGCCGCCAGCCATTGTACAAAGCAAGGCCGCTGATCGGCATGGCTATGGCAAGAAGCAGAATGTGGACGAAATGATGACCGGGCAACAGTCCGCCGATGCCGGGGAGCAGCGCGAACAGAAGGGGCAACGCCAGGCAGTGGACGAGACAGACGCCCCCCAGCATCATGCCGACACGGTCGAGCAGGCCGGCGCGCCGTGACGGGGTGGAACTGCACATGGACGGGGGAGCACTTTCAGGAGAAACGATGCGTTCCATTTATGTGATACTATATCATTTACAAGGCCGACCGTTCGATAAATCGTGGCTCATCGGCCGTTAACATGCATTGCGCGCATAAGCGCGATAACGGATGTGATTGGCGCTCGCTTGCCGATGGCCGTTTCTGGAGAGATGCCCGATGAAAACCGCCCTGTTTCTGTTGCCGTTCGTTCTGCTCCCGCTCGCCGCCCATGCTCAGACCCAGGTGACGATCGCCGAAACGGCGCCTGTCCTGACGTTGACCGTGACCGAGGCGATCCAGGCTGTGCCGGATATAGCGACGATCGGCACAGCCGTGGAAAGCCGCGCACCGACGGCCACCGAAGCGATGGCAAGCAATGCCAGTCGCATGGATCACCTTGTCGCCGCGCTCCGCACGGCAGGCATCGCCGCCCGCGACATGCAGACCAGCGGTATCCGGCTGAGCGCGCAATATGACTACAGCGCGCGAAACCCGGATGGATCGCAGGCGACGCCGAAGTTTCAGGGCTATGAAGCGTCCAATCACTTCAGCGTTAAGGTGCGCGATGTGCGGCGGCTGGGCAGCCTCCTTGACCAGATGGTGGCGGCCGGGGCCACCAGCATCAACGGACCGACCTTCGGCATCGATGATCCCGCGCCTCTTCTTCAAAAGGCGCGCGGCGCGGCGCTCAGATCGGCCAAGGCGCAAGCGGACTATTATGCGCAGCAGGCCGGCTATCGCACGGTGCGCCTGATCGCCATCACCGAAACCGGCAGCGGCGGCGGTGCGCCCATGCCTGCGCTGATGAGGGCTGATAAGGTTGAGATGGCAACATATACGCCGGTAGAACCGGGCGAGGTATCGACGTCTGTGTCGCTGACCGTGCAATATGCGCTGGAACGCTGAGCCGCCCTTTATGACTGGCAGAGCAGGGCCAAAGCGGACACAAGCGGACTTCGGTGAAGTCATGGGGACGTGATGCGGCATGCCAGACGACCAGCGGCCTCAACAATCCATGTCCGCCCGCTCGGTTGGCATCGCGGCTTTTTCCACGGTCGTCGAATGGTATGACTTCACTTTGTATCTCTACATGGCCACGATCCTTGCGCGGGTGTTCTACGGCGGCGGCGCGGGATCGCTGACCGACACGCTGGCGGCATTTGCGCTGGCCTATCTGATGCGACCGCTCGGGGCGGTGCTGTTCGGCCATATCGGCGATCGCTTCGGTCGGCGGCGCACCATGCTGCTGTCGATGGCGATGATGACGGCAGCGATGCTGGCGACGGCGCTGCTGCCCACCTATGCGCAGATCGGCCCTGCGGCCGGATGGCTGTTGCTCGGCTTGCGCTGCATCATGGCCTTCTCGGTCGGTGGCGAATATACCGGCGTCGTCGCCTATCTGATGGAAGGCGCGCCGCCCCGCCGTCGCGGTCTGGTCACGTCGCTTGCATCGGGCACCAGCGAGATTGGCGCGTTGCTTGCGGCGGGCGTCACCGCGATCACCGTCACCGCAATGCCCGCCGATGCGCTCAATGGCTGGGGATGGCGCATACCCTTCTTTGTCGGAGCAGCCCTGGCCGCGGGGGTATTGCTTGTCCGGTCCCGGATGCAGGAATCGCCGGAGTTTGAGCGCCAGCAGCGCGTCGGATCGGTGCCGTCCAGTCCATTGCGCCATGTTCTGGCGCATCATCGGTCAGCGATTGGCCGGGGATTTGCCATTTCCGCGCTCGGGTCGATCACTTATTATGTCGGGATAACCTATGTTCCCGCTTTTCTGGGCGCAGCCGGCGTGGTCAGGGAAGGGGAAGCCTTATGGCTTTCCACCATGGCTGCGCTGGCCGTCATCCTTGTGACGCCGGTTGCCGGGTCATTGTCTGATCGTGTCGGTCGCAGGCCTGTGCTGATCGCCCTTGGCATCATTGGCGCACTGCTGCCCGTCGCGATGTTTCACCTGATGGCGGGGGGAGACGCCGGGCTGGTGCTTATCGGGGCCGTTTCGCTGGGGCTGCTGGGAGGTGCGGTGAGCGCAGTCGGTGCTGTCACCACCGCCGAACAATTTCCGGGCGAAGGGCGTTTGAGCGGCCTTGCCCTCGGAGCAACCGGCGCGACGGCGATCTTCGGCGGGCTTGCGCCCTATGTCGCCCATAATCTGGTCGGCTGGACAGGATCGCCGCTCGCGCCCGGCCTGATGATCGCGGCGGTAGCGTTATGTGTGATGCCCGTTCTCCTCCGCTTGCCGGAAAGCGCAGGCACCAAATACGCATAAAACGTGTCGGCCCGGGGAATCCGCTACGCCGAAAATAATATTTTGCGTCTGCGAAATCGCCTTGACCAATTCCGGACAAGCGTTCAGCTTTGGTGGGCGAGAGCGGCTTTCCAGTAATCTTGCCGGGGCGGCAAGTAGGGGGAATTATTCGGGCATGATGGCAGGCAAGCTGAGCGGACTTACCCGCCTCTGGGCGACAGGCAACCAAGGCGTATCCCGCGCTGGTGCGGCGATCCTGGCCATACGCGCACCGATCCGCCGGGCGATGGTGCTGGGCCTGTTCTCGACATCGGTGGTCGTGGCGCAGGTCGCCAAGCCGGAAGCGGATTCGCTGGCATCGCTGAATGAAACGGAAACCGGCATTCCCGTCACCGATTCGCTGACTATTGCCAAGTGCGGAAGCTGCCATGCCGCCGACGCCAAGGGTAATCTATCACGGATTTCCTGGTCACGCACGACCCCGGAGGGCTGGTCACAGGCTATCAAGCGGATGGTGCGGCTGAACGGCCTCAGCATAACGGCCGAAGAATCGCGGGCGATTGTGAAATATCTCTCCGGTGCCCACGGCCTCGCGCCGGAGGAAGCCAAGCCGGTCATGTACATGCCCGAACGGCGCACGATCGACGAAACGAATATTCCCAATGAAACCGTCCGTACATCCTGCGCCGCCTGTCACGGTTTTGGCCAGGCGTTGTCGTGGCGCCGGTCGAAAGTGGAATGGAAGCTGCTTCAGAACCTGCATGTCGCGCTCTATTCCCAGGCGGATGCACAATATCGTCGGCCCTCCGTTGAGCCGGGCGACCAGCCACCACCGGGGCAGACGCCCCCGGCCAAGCCACGCACCGCCGGTGAAGTGGGGCTTGAGTATATCAGCAAGACAGCCCCCCTTGCGACGCCGGAATGGACGGCATGGCGGCCGCGCCTCCGTCCCGCGAAGCTTGCCGGAAAGTGGCTGGTGTCGGCAACGGTGCCGGGGCAGGGGCGATATGTGGGCGAAATGACGATCGCTGCGGGCAAGGATGAGGACAGTTTCGTGACCAGCGTGGCCTTGCAACCCGTTGCCGGGGGCGCGCCGATCATCCGGCAGGGCAGCGGCATCGTTTACGGCGGCTATTCCTGGCGTGGCCGTTCGACAGCCGGAGCGCCGAAGGATGCGGGACCTGCCGATGCAGCGCGCGACACGCGCGAGACGATGTGGTTCTCACCCGACCAGAAAATGGCGACCGGCCGCTGGTTCTGGGGGGAATATCATGAGTTTGGCTATGACGTGACCCTCACGCGCGCGACGGGCGCGCCGACGATCTTCAGCGTGGTGCCCGATGCGCTCAAGGCGGGCACGAAGGCTGTGCAACTGCGCATCCTGGGGGACAGCCTGCCATCGGGACTGAAGCCCTCCGACATTGACGTCGGCGCGGGCGTGACGGTTACGCAGGTGCTTTCGTCCAGCCCGACCGAAGTGGTCGTCGCCGTCGATGTGGCGACGGATGCGACGGCGGGCCGTCGCGATGTCGGCATTGCCGGGGCGACGATGGAAAAGGCGCTGCCGGTCTATCGCAAGGTCGATTATCTGAAGGTGACGCCCGAAACATCCGTGTCGCGGCTTGGCGGCGTCAAGTTCGCCAAGGGCTATCAGCAATATGACGCGATCGGTTTTGATAACGGCCCGGATGCCAAACCTTACACGTCGGACGATCTTGCCATTGGCCCCGTTGACGTCGACTGGAGCGTCGAAGAGTTTCTCGCTGTCACTTATGATGACGACAAGAAGTTTGTCGGTACGCTGAGCCAGGCGGCGCTGTTCACGCCCTCGACCGAAGGCCCCAATCCGGCCCGCCGCTTCGGACGCAACAATTATGGCGACGTCTGGGTGGTCGCGACGGCGAAGGCGGAGAAGGACAAGTTCGGCAAGCCCCTGACGGCCAAGTCCTATCTGGTGGTGACAGTGCCCGCCTATCAACGTTGGGATCAGCCGGAGGTCGGCCAATGAGCATGCCCATGACCGTGACAATCCAGCATAGCTATCGTCGTGGCGAGTTTCATCCGTTCGCCGCCGAAGGGCGTGATTTCATTTATCTCGTCCCGGCAGGCGCGATGTTCGAGCTGGACGCGGCAGCGATGACGCTGCTGACGCGCCTGGGCGACCGTCCGCTCTCTCACGATGCCCTGATCGACCATCTTGTGGAGGGTGGCTACAGCCGGTCGGACGCCGACCTGATGATTCATGAATTGCGGCAGGCGCAGGTGATCGTAACCGATGATGCGCGGCCCGCACCGGCACCGTCGGCCCCGCCCAAGGACTTCCCGCTCCAGGCATTGGTGCTCAACATCACCAACCAGTGCAATCTGGCCTGCACTTATTGCTACGAGTTCGGTGCGGACAAGATCGCGACGCCTGCGGGCAAGAAGAAATATATGTCGCTGGAAACGGCCAAGGAATCGGTCGATTTCCTGCTTGCCGAGGCGCGCGGCCGCAAGGCCGTGCATATCACCTTCTTCGGCGGCGAAACGTTGATGAACTTTCCGCTGCTCCGCGATGTCGTGGGATACGCCAATGCAAAGGGCGCGGAACGTGGCGTGACGGTCGGCTACAGTCTTACCACCAATGCGACTTTGCTGACCGACGAGATCATTGCGTTTCTCTCTGACAATGCGATTGGCGTGACGGTGAGCATGGACGGCCCGCCCGACCTTCAGGACAAGCGTCGCGTCTACAAAAGCGGGAAGGGCAGCTATGCCGTGATCGAGCCGCGTTTGCGCGCGCTGATCGCCAATCATCGCACCCGCGCGATCACCGCCCGCGTCACCCTGACCGAAGGGGTGACGGACGTTATCCGCATCTATCGCCATCTCAAGGATGACCTTGGCTTCCACGAAGTGGGGTTCGCGCCGGTTACGGCCTCAGACAATCAGGCCTATTCTCTCGACGATGGCGGCATGAACGGCGTTCTGGCGCAGTTTCATCAACTCGCCGACGAATGGCTGGAATATGCCTTGCGTGGGGAAATGCACGGTTTCTCGAACGTCAGCGAGACGATCAGCGAACTGATCCAGGGCGTCAATAAGTCGCATCCCTGTGGCGCGGGAATCGGCCTGCTGGGCGTGGGGCCATCGGGCGACATTTCGCCGTGTCACCGCTTTACCGATGCCGACACGCATACGCTGGGGCATATCTCCACGGGCATCGACAAGCAGAAGCAGGGCGAGTTCCTGTCGAAGGGGCATGTGGACGCCAAATACGACTGCCAGACATGCTGGGCGCGACCGCTCTGTGCGGGCGGGTGTCATCATGAGGCCTTCGTTCGTTATGGCGACACTGGCCACGCCAACTTGCATTATTGCGACTGGATCCGCGACTGGACCGATACCTGCCTGCGTATCTATGGCGCTGTCAGTGTCCAGAATCCCCAATTTCTTGAACGCTTTGCCGCACGAAAGGCGCAGTCATGAAGCATCTCAAGCCGCTCAACAAGAAAGCGCAGCGGATCGACGATATGGTCACGTCGCTGGCGCAAGAGGATGTCGTCGCGTTGCAGCAGGCACCTCGGCCGCATGTTCCGCTGGGTTGCTCGCTTTCCTTCTCGCCCGGTTGGGAAGTGGACGCCGGTGGTGGAACGGCCGGCCTGTGCCAACCTGTCGAGCGGGACATCTACGATTGTTACGTCACCTGCTTCTGGCCGGTGCAGGTGCCCGACCATGTCAACTATTCGCCGGACTGGGCCAGCAATTGTGCAACAGCGGCGAAGGACTGGCGCAATCTCGATCTGGTGTTCCCATGATGGCGAAAAGGGGGGATGGCATGACCATGTTTCGCCGAAAATTGGCAGCGGGCCTATGTGCCGTCGCGACGTCCTTGGTCGCGCTGTCCGCACCAGCGCAGGCGGGCACCTTGTTCATGGGATCTTATCCCAATGCGATGATCGTGTTCGACGAAAGCAAGGGGGCCGTCACCAGCGAGATCAAGCTGGAGACGGGATTGCCTACCAGCATGCGCCTGTCGAACGACGGCAAATATATCTACACCACCACGATCACGACCAGCGGTATCGAAGTCATCGATGTCGCGACACGCAAAGTCGTCAACAAGTTCAGCCTCAATACGCCCACGACACGCTATCGCTTCAACGGCGGCGTTCCCGATCCGACCGGTCGCTATTTTTACACCATCGCGACGCAGATGGACAAAGAGATCGACCGCTACATTGTTGGCAAGCCGCGCTATGCGGTCATCGACCTGCAACAGAAAAAGATTGTGCGGACCGCGGAGATTGAAGCGCAGGATGAGCCTGGCCCGAACGGCGGGTGGCGAACCACATTCATGGTGTCCGACGATGGGAAGTCGCTTTATCTGTTCCGCGACAAGGTTTTCGTCATCAACGTCGCCGACCTGAAAGTGGTTGATCGCATCGATCTGTCAAAGCCGGAAACGACGGGCATGGAAAACGTCGGCTTCGGGGGTGGCGTGGAGGCGATCCGCACGCCGGGGCAATATGTCTCGCTGTTCAACGCGGCCGATCCCTATGTGCATAACAAGATATTCGGCGTCGCGCGGTTCGATCTCGCCAAGCGCGCGTTCGCGTTCACGCCGATCGGCCCGGCCCCGGCGTCCATGGCCGGTCTTCAGGTGACGCCGGACGGGAAGGATGCGTACACTGTCGTCACCAACGGCACCCTGGGCAACAAAAGGTGCGAAATCTGGCGCTTCGACATGGCGACCACGACCTTGGTCGACAAGGCCGAGTTCGAATGCCGGTCCCGGTTTCAGTTCGGCATGTCTCAGGACGCGAAAAAGCTGTATATCTACGGGGCCAGCTACGACGTCGAAGTCTATGATGCCAAGACGCTGAAGCTGGAACAGACATGGGATCTGGGCAACGACACCACCGGCGCGGGTATGGTCGTGGTGCCGTGAGGCGGGCGTGTCGTGACACAATGCCATATTGGTGTAGGTTCGGGTGAACCATCACCAAGTCGGGTAGCATGAACGTCAGGATCAGGGGCAGTGGCATAGCGGCGGCGTGTTGCGCGCATTTGCTGAGGCGTGCCGGGGTAGCCGTCACGATCGATCCCGTGGTGCGTCAAGCTGTCCCTGCCATATTGCTGAGCGATCCGGCGCTGGCACTGATCCGCGATGTGTTTGGGGATTCTTCGCTGTTCACTGATCGGCCCCGGATCACGCATCGTCGCGTATCTTGGGGCGGCTCGGGACTTGCGCTTGTGCCGCAAGGGGGCGTCCTGATTTCCGAAGCAGATATGGCAGCGGCGTTGCCCCTGCCCAGTGGCACAACCCAAAGGGCCCATCCTGACTTTACGTTGCATATGGCACCGCCCTTTCCCTCGGGCGAAACGCATCGCTTCGGCGCCCGTGCCGCAACGGCTGTCGCTGTAACAGTGAACGCGCCGGAGGCGGCCTCTTGGGTGGAGGCCGTAGACGATGGCTGGCTGTTCCTGATCGGCGGAGGGGATGGCCCGGCGTGGTTGCTCGCGGTCGGCGCGCCGCTCGCGCTCCTGCTTGGTCAGAGCCGCCATGTCGCGCCGTTGTGCCATGCGGTGCAAACGGAAAGCGCGACGTTCGACACCTGCCCGCGCATCCTGCCCGCGCTTGCCGGCGACGGCTGGCTCGCGGGCGGCACCGCCGCGCTCGCCTTTGATCCGATCTGTGGGGACGGCACGGCGCAGGCGGTACGCGAAGCGATACTGGCGTCCGCGGTGCTCGTCGCGATTGCGCAAGGGGGCGATCCGCAGGCGTTGCGCCACCATTATGACTCGATGCTGCTTGCGGCGATGCGCCGTCATCTGGCGCTCTGCATTCCCTTCTACCAGAGCGGAGGGACGGGAATATGGTGGCAGGCGCAGGTGACGGCGCTGACGCAGGGCCACCAATGGTGCACCGCGCGCCTCGCGCACACGCCCGAACCACAATATGTGCTGCGCGGCTTTGCCCTGGTGTCGCGAGAAGCGGTAGCATGACCGAAAGCGCCGCGCCGTACCCATCGACGCCGATCGCGCAATGGTCGACCTATCGGCGGTTGTTGCCCTATCTGCGGCCTTATGCAGGGGCGCTCGTCGTGGTGCTGCTCATCAGCCTTCTGTCGACCGCATTGGGCCTGGCGCAGCCTTATCTGTCCAAGCTGATGATCGACCAGGGCCTGCTGCGCAAGGACATGAACGCCCTGCTGTGGGTTGCGGGGCTGATGGTCGTCGTTTCGCTGGGCGGGTTCGGCGTCAACATGCTTGCCAGCTACCGGCATGTGAAACTGTCCGCTGCAATGCTCTTCGACATACGTGTCGCCCTGTTGCGCCATCTCCAGACGCTTTCGCCGCGCTTCTACGGCGGATTCAGGCTGGGGGACATCATGTCGCGGCTCAACAGCGACGTCAGCGACGTGCAGCGGGTGGCGGCCGACACGCTGTTGTCGGTGCTGAGCAATCTGCTTTTCCTTTTCGGTGCCGTCGTAATGATGCTCTGGCTCAACTGGCGGCTGTTCCTCGTCGGGTCGGTGCTCATCCCCGCCTGCATCCTCACATTCGTGCATTTTCAGCGCAGATTGACGACGTTGACCCGCGAAATGCGCGAGCGCGGCGCGGATCTGGGCAGCCTGCTGATCGACACGGTGATGGGCATGCGCGTTGTCACATCGCTGGGGGCGGGACCGCATGAAGTAGCACGGTTCAAGCGCCAGAATGACGCTTTCATTGGCGCGATGCTGCGGATGCAGCTTGCTTCCTTCATGACCGGTGCCTTGCCGGGCGCGATACTGACCGCATCGACCGCCGCCGTGATCCTTTATGGCGGGTCGATGATCATCGACGGCCGCATGACGATTGGCACACTGGTGGCGTTCATGACCTATCACGGCAGGCTGTTCGCACCGATTCAGGTGCTGATGGGTCTCTCATCCGGCCTCGCTTCCGCGCGGGTGTCGCTGGGCCGCATCTTCGAACTGTTCGACACGCCCGCCGAAATCACCGAGCGGGCCGATCCCGTGCCGCTTCCCGAAGTGCGCACGGGCATGACATTCGAGCAGGTTTCGATGCGCTACGATCGCGACATGGTGTTGCGCGATGTCGACTTGACGATCCCGCAAGGCAGCTTTTGCGCCATTCTCGGCCCCAGCGGGGTCGGCAAGTCCACCATGGCAGATTTGATGTTGCGCTATCTCGACCCGCAGGCAGGCACGATCCGCATCGACGGTATCGACATTCGCGACATTCGCCTCGACGATCTGCGGCGGGCGGTGCTGCTGGTCGATCAGGCGCCCTATCTGTTCAACGACACCATCGAGGCGAATATCGCTTTTGCAACGCCCGGTGCGGATGCGGACCAGGTGGCTGCCGCCGCCCGCGCTGCCGGGCTGGATGCGTTCATCGCGCGTCTGCCCGAAGGCTATGCCACGCGCACCGGGGAACGCGGCCTCGCCTTGTCGGCCGGGGAGCGGCAGCGCATTGCGCTGGCCCGCGCGCTGCTGCGTCGTCCGAGCATCCTGATCCTCGACGAGCCGACATCCGCGCTGGATGGGGAGACCGAGCGGCTGATCGCCAGTCGCCTGCGTGAGACGCTGCCCGACGCGACGATCATCGTAATCACGCACAAGCCGACGCTGGCCGATCTGGCCGACCATGTCATCACTATCCAGGAGGGCCGCGTTCATATGGCGGCCCGCGATGCCGCCCCGCATGGCTGACGGCGGCGCAACGGGAGCAGGCGTCCGCATCGCGATCATCGACAGTGGTGTGCAGGCTGCGCATCCACACATTATTGCCGACTGCCTTTCGCCGGGGATTGCCATTCTGCCTGACGGCACGACGCAAGCGGACAGCAGTGATCGCCTGGGGCATGGGACGGCGGTGGCCGCGGCAATTCAGGAAAAGGCACCGGACGCGATCTGCATGCCGGTGCGGGTCTTTCATGATGCCCTGCGCACATCGGCGCTCGCCTTGTTGCGTGCGATCGACTGGAGCGTGATGCACGGTGCCGATATCGTCAATCTCAGCCTGGGATCGACCAATGCCGCGCATGCAAATGCCTTTGCCGAGGCGGCGGAACGCGCCGCGCGGGCGGGTGTGATGCTGGTGGCGGCCGCCAGCGATGCGCAAGGGACGCTTTGCTATCCCGGCGGCTTGCCTGACGTGCTGGGGGTGGACGTGGACTGGGATTGTCCGCGCGAGAGCTATCGGTGGTCGCAAGGCACTGGCGCGGGAGCAGAGGAGGATCTGCTGTTCCGGGCATCAGGCTATCCCCGCCCGATCCCCGGCGTACCGCAACGGCGCAACCTGTATGGCGTCAGCTTTGCCGTCGCGCAGATGACCGGCTTTGCCGCCCGGGCTTTCGAGACGCTGTATCGGGACATGCCCGACACCAAAGCCGACGCTCAACGCCTCGATCGGGTAAGGCGGATATTGCTGTCGGCAAAACGCTAGCTATCGCATGCCAAGAAGTCGACAATCCGCCATGGCCTGGACCATGGCGGATTGTGGATTCATCGATGCCTCAGCGCATCAGTATTTCCGGCCGAACCGGATACCGAAGAACTGCGGCTTGATCGTGAATATGCGCGAGGAGTTTGCGCAAAAATCGATCGAACAGAAGGTGTTGGTCGACAACTGTCCACGCTTGTCGAAGGCGTTCTGAAGGAAGACTGTGAGGCTCCAGTTGTCTTTCTTGATACCAGCGGAGAAATCGAAGCTCACAAAGCCCTTTGTGGTGCAGGACACACCCGCAAGGGTGCGTTCCTCTGCCACATCCGGGCACACCAACTGATTGTTGTTATCGACGTTGAGGTCTTGGGTGGCGCTCGTCTGATACAGGGCCGCGCCCTGAACATAGGCATTCAGACTGCCAAGTTCGGTGTCGTACCGTACCGATGCTGTCCCCTTGAACTTGGGCTGACGGGGCAGCCGGATGCCATCGGCTGCGGCAACCGACGGCGTCGGCGGGTTGGAGTTTGGCACATCGACACCGACCTGGCACGTTGCCAACTGGCTGATCGTACTTGTCGTCCGGTCGAGCGCAAAGTTGCAGAAATCGCCCGTCAGCTTCCCGTCATTATAGGCGCCCGAGGTGAAGAATGTGAACTTGCCCAGTTTCAGCTCGGATTCAAACTCGACGCCTTTGACTTCCGCTTTCCCGGCGTTGCCGGTTATGCCCGCGCCCTGCGCGCCGGAGACCACCACGCCATATTGGATGTTGTTCCATTTTTCGAGATAGATGGACGCATTGAAGCGGAAGACATTGTCCCAGACCGTTTTTACGCCCAACTCATAGTTGGTCAGCGTTTCGGATTCGAACGGCGCGACATCGACTTCCCCGAAATTGCGGATACGCAATGGGCGATTGAAGCCGCCGGGGCGGAAACCGGTCGAATAGTTGGCGTAGATCATCTTGTCAGGTTTGAATTGCCAGTTGAGCGCGATCTTGTGAGTTTCGCCATCTTCCTTGTATCGGCCCGTCTGGTCTGCCGCCCGGAAATTGGTGTTGAGGCACTGGAGCCGCTCCGCTGGCAGCGGGGTCGGGCAGCCAAGCGTTCCGGTCGGTACAAAAAGCGAAGTGACAGTGTTTCGCGCCGAGGCGGGGACGCCAGCAAAGCCAACAATGGCATAATCGGTCCAGAAATAGCGAATACCGCCCGTGATCTTCAATGTGGGCGTGATGTCGTAATGCCCTTCGGCGAACAGCGCATAGTCGTGGTACAGCTGGTTGTTCTCGACGATGTAGTACCCGTCGTCTTTCACTGCCGGTGCCGCCACGACCATCGTGCCGCCCTGTGATGTCGGTATGCCAAATCCGGCCAAGGTCGTCGTATTACCGTCACAGCCACTTTGCGGTCCGCTGTATGCGCAGGTGTCCGTGTAGCCAACGGCGGTGTCGAGACCGCGAATGGCGTAATAGACATTGTTCTTGTTCTTCTGCCTCTGATAGAATCCGCCGAAGGTGACATCGAAAGGCCAGTCTTTTGGCGTGGTCAGGCGCAGTTCCTGGGTGAACTTGTTCCGCTGATTGTCGGCATGATAAAATTGCGTGGGATCGAGCAGCGTCGTGCAACGCAGCGACGCGCCGGACCCGGTACAGCCGCTTGCATCGAAAAACTGCAGATAGCTCTCGTAGCCGCCACCGAAGCCGTCATAAGTCACGGTGTAATAAGTGTAATCGTTGAGCGTCGCGGTCTTGCGCTTGAAGAAGCCGGTCGCCGAAACGATGTCCCAGTCGCCGATATGGCCGTTGATCGATAATGTAGCCTGATACCATCTGTCGTCGTTGCGGGTCTGGTCATAATCGTGCACTTCCAGGTCGCCGACGCGCGGGTCGAACCCGAAATAGCCTCTCGCGATCTGTCGCTGCGCGGTGAGCTGGGGCGTGATCTGCCATCCGTCGGCCGGTTCCCACAATATCTGCACACGACCGCCATATTCCTTGATCGTGTTGTAATCGTCCTTCGCGATATCGGAATTGTCCAGGTTCAGGAACGTGAGCGGATTGTCGTCACCCAGCGTGTAGACCGCCGGTGCGCCGGTGTTGAGCCGACCATTGTTGGGCGTGTTGTCGATATAGCCGCCATCGCGCCGGAAATAACCCATGGCGCGGACCGCCATCGTATCGCTGAGCGGAACGTTGATATAGGATTCGATCTGTCCGCCGAAATCGCCCTTGCCATATTTGTTGGCTTCGACGTCATAGCCGAACTCGAACGTGTTGAGCTTAGGCTTCTGCGTGATGAGGCGGATGGTGCCCGCGAGCGACCCCGCGCCGTACAGCGTGCCTTGAGGCCCGGCGAGCGACTCCACGCGTTCCAGATCATAAGCGTGGATGTCGGGCAGATTGACTTCGGTGATGGGAATGTCGTCAAGATAATAGCCGACCGACGCATAGGTGCCGCCCGCCGGCACGATACCGCGGAAATAGACGGCGTTCCGGCCAGGCCCGATGCCTTCGAAGGACACCGACGGCAGCAGCGCCACAAAGTCCGTCAGGCCCTTCACCTGCCGTTGTTGCAACGCGTCGGCGCTCAAAGCCTGCATGGAAATGGGAACGGTCTGGATACTTTGGGCGGTGCGCGTTGCGGTCACCACGATTTCGGTCAGGCCGCCCTGAGGATCGTCGGCTGATACCGCCGCCTGCGGTTCGGACTGGGCCGCTGCGTCCTCGGCCGCCTGTGCTGTGCCTGGTGCGACGATAGCTGAAAGAACCGTGCTGGCCCACAAGGCCCGCATGAATTGAGACCGGCGACCGGATAGCTTCGTCATTGCGATGGACTCCCCCTCGTTAGAAACCAGACCCCTCCCGTCCGTTTTCTACGATCGCGCCATGCCGCGACCGGTAGAAGCTGCGTCGCATCATCATGCGTCCGCCGTTTTCGCGCTGTTTTTCGCAAACGCAGCACTTCGCTGCTGCCTGCCATGGCGCGCGTTTTTCCGTCTGCCGGGCGATCGCGCGGCATCGTCTGAAATGTGTAAATTCCCCCGGACGTCGCGGGTTTTCTGGGAACCATGACGATCGTCCAACTTTGATAATGACGCAACGCAACAAGGAGTCAATAGTGTAATTTGCGGCTTCGGATCGCCGCGATATCGCCCAGGATTGCGCATGTGCGAAATCGCGTTCATGATATTGAAAGGGTCGAAAACAGGGGGGTGTGGCATTGGGCGGAGCAGGATCGGCATGACGGCAACGCGCGTCGCACTCGACCGCGCACTGGGGGAGGCGACGGCTCTGCTGCCAGCCCGACCGGATGCGGCACTCGCCGCCGCGGAAGCGATTCTCAGGCAGGCACCGGGGCTCCCCCCCGCCGAGGTGATCGCCTGTCAGGCATTGCGGCAGCTTGGCAGGCCGAAGGCGGCGCTATCGCGGCTTTCGGCGCTCGCCCGCAGACAACCCCATGCACCGGTGGTGCTGTGGGAACTGGCGCAGGCGGCGAGCGAGGCGGGGGACAGCCGACGGGCCATCGATGCGCTGGAAAGCCTTACTCGCCAGCAGCCGATGGTTGCGCGCGGCTGGTTCCTGCTCGCGGCTGAACTGCGCAAAGCCAAACGTGTGCAGGACGGTTGGCGTGCTGACCTGGCAGGTGTCCAGGCGGCGTCGCGCGATCCCGAACTGCTCGATGCGGCAATCGCCATGAATGACGCGCGGCTCGACGATTGCGTGGCCCTGCTGACGGCGCGGCTGGCGCGGTCGCCCGACGATCCGCCCGCCCTTCGGCTGCTGGGGGAGACGCGGTGGCGACAGGGGGACATGAGCGCGGCGCTGGAACTCGTCCAGCAAGCAGTCGATCTGGCGCCGGGCTTTGACATGGCGCGCGATTTTCTGATCCGCTTGCTGATGCAGACCAACCGTCTGGGCGAGGCGCTCGACCATGCCGAGAGATTGTCCCTCTCTCCGGTCAGAAGTCCCGGCCATGACATGATCAAGGCGTCTGTGCTGGTGCGCCTTGGCCAGCAGGAACAGGCAGGCGCCATTTACCTGCAATTGCTTGCGCACCATCCCGAGCAACCCCAAGTGTGGCAGAATCTGGGGCATGTGCTCAAGACGCTGGGGCAGCAGGCAGACGCGATCCACGCCTATCGCAAGGCCGTGACCTATCAGCCGACGATGGGTGAGGCATGGTGGAGCCTCGCCAATCTCAAGACGGTCAGCCTCGATGCGCACGATATCGCGGCGATGGAACAGGCGCTGCTCGCCCTCGATGCAACGGCGGAGAAGGACAGGGACGATATCTTCCACCTGCATTTTTCGCTGGGCAAGGCGTTCGAGGACGCCAAGGACCATGCGGCATCGTTTCGCCATTATGCGGCAGGCAATGCTTTGCGCCGTGCCATGATCCTTCATGACGCAGACGGCTTTTCCGCCGAGGTCGCCGCTGCCGCCGACGTCTTTACCAGCGCCTTCATCGCGCAGCGCGGGGAGGGCGGATGTCCCGCGCCGGATCCGATTTTCATCGTGGGCCTGCCACGATCGGGATCAACACTGGTCGAGCAGATTCTGGCGAGCCACAGCCAGATCGAAGGGACGATGGAACTGCCCGACATGATGATGATTGCCAGTCGCCTGCAATCGCGTGTGGAGGAAGGCGAGTTTGCGGACTTCCGGGCGATGGTAGCGTCGCTGACCCCGGCCGATCGCCAGCGGCTGGGGGAAGAATATATCGAGCGCACCCGCATTCATCGCCAGACCGACCGCCCCTACTTCATCGACAAAATGCCAAACAACTGGCAGCATGTCGGGCTGATCCACCTCATCCTGCCGCAAGCGAAAATCGTCGATGCGCGGCGTCATCCGATCGGTTGTTGCCTGTCGGGATGGAAGCAGCATTTCGCGCGTGGGCAGACGTTTTCCTATGATCTGGTGGAAATTGGACGCTATTATCGCGACTATGTGGCGCTCATGGCGGCGTTTGACCGGGCGCTGCCGGGCCGTGTGCATCGGGTGATCTACGAACATATGGTTGCCGACACGCCGGGTGAAGTCGCGCGTCTGCTTGCTGCGCTCGGTCTGCCGTTCGAGGAAGGGTGCCTCGCCTTCTGGCGTACGGAGCGCGCGGTGCGCACCGCCAGTTCGGAACAGGTCCGCCAGCCGATTTTCACCGATGGTGTGGGCCAATGGAAACATTATGCCGAATGGCTTTCACCGCTAATTACCACATTAGGGTCGTTGGTCGATAACTATCCCGACGTACCTGGTCCTGACGCATCGCGGGTTGAAGCGGTCGCCTCGCGACATTAGCTGCAAGGTCCCCTCGATGACTTGACTGGACTGTGCCATGCCCGCCGACCCTGTAAAACCTTCGGCGCGCCGACCGGGCATCTATGCGCGCGGTACGGCGAAGGTCGATCTTATCCTGAAGGCGGCACTGGATGTCCTGATCGACGAAGGCGCATCGGCGTTTTCGCTCCGGCGTATCGCAGCGCGCTGCGGCATGACGGTAGGCAATCTGAGCTATCATTTCCCGCGCAAGGATGTGTTGGTGCAACTGATGCTGGAGGAAATGCTGGATAGCTATGAGGTGGTGCTTGACAGCGGGGTTCGTCAGCCTGGGCTCTCGCCGCGGGACCGTCTGGAACGCATTGTTACATTATGCCTCGACGACATCATGACCAAGCGGACGACGCATCTGTTTACCGAGCTGTGGGCGCTCGCCAATCATGACCAGGTAATCGCGGAGCGGGTAGAGAGCTTTTACCGCAGGGTGCATGCCATCATCGGCGATTTCGTCCAGGTGCTTAATCCGGCCTTGGCGCCGCAGGACGTGCGCCTGGTGGCCCTCTATATCAGCGCGTCGATGGAGGGGACCACGCCATTTCTTGGCCATGGCAAGCCGTGGCAGAATGACATGCCGGTTATCCGCAGCATCGCAGTCAAGGCATTGGTCGATCTGGCGGTGACCATCACATCGGCCGACATGCACAGGGATAGCGATCCGCAACCCTTCATGCTGCGAAAATAGCGTCTCAGCAGGCCCTAGCGCCGTATCTTGTCGGCAGCGGCCTGTGGAAAGAGCAGCCGCATGGCCACGGGCGCGCGACACATGCGGATCGCCTCCTCGACATAGCGCGCCCGCTCCTTTTTCAGGGAAGCGGCCGACAGGGCGAATTGCCGTTCCCGCGTCACCTCCGCAGCGGTATAGGGCTGCGTTCCGGGCGGTACGCTATCCCCGCCCAGACCGAAAACCACGAAATTCAGCAGGTCTGCCAATTGCTGATTGTCGCTTATTCGGCTGTGCGCGATGTTCGGCAGACGGACGAGATAAGCGCGGGCACCCGGCGTGCACATGAACCAGCCGACCCGATTGCGCAATTCAGGCAACTGCGCCGGTGCCGACAGGCCATGGATGCCGTGGCATCCGCCGCAATTTTCCAGATAGTCGGAACGTGCCAGCACCGGATCGGTAATCGCAGCCGGAAGCGGGCGCTCCGGCAAGGCACCCGATATCGCCCGAACGACCGGTACGACACCCGCTAAAAGAGCGACTGCGGCCAGGGCAACGCGCAGGACAGCACTTCGTCTCATGTCAGCACCCAAAGGGCGAGATCATCCGGCAGGGCCGACCAAAACGGCAGTGGAGCAGTGATATTCCATGCTGCTCGTGCCGAAACACCAGATGATATTGTTGTTGAACTGCGGCACGTAGATCTGCGTTTCGCGATCGGTATTGTCGCAGCCGCACTGGCCGCACGCAGGCTTGCCGCAGCAGTCGCGATAGGCGATCAGATAGGCCTTGCCGTCATCCGGGTTGATGCAGGTGCCCACCCAGGAAACCGGCGAGGGCTCTGCGCCAGCCGGGCAGGTGTGCATGCCGCCGCCGCAACAGGTGCAGAGCGCACCGTCAATCGCGCAATACCGCCAATAATCGCACTTCGTATCGTCCTTCGTCTGCGCGTTGCGGGCGAAGGCGGTCTTGGCTTCGGGGGAGCGATCAGGCTTTGCCGCATCGGCGCGGCTGACGGGCAGCAGCGGGAAGACCGGCGCAGCCACCACCGCAAGGCCGAGACGCGAGAGGATGCCCCGGCGCGACGTGCGACCGGCGAACTTTCGCAACAGGGTTTCGCCGATGGCGTCCGTATCGAACTTTTTCATGTCAGGCCCCCAAATCACTAGGTTCAGGCCGCAGCGACGGTGCGCTGGGCGATATAATCCTGCACCGACCGGATGCCCATTTCATGGGCGACGATCAGGCTTTCCAGATGCTCGCGGCTGTTGACCAGCCCCTTGGACAAGACCGTGCCTTCCGCATCGAGCAGCACCGCGAAGGGCAGCTTGCCGACCGCGAAAGCCTGGCCGACTTCCGGCCCGTTGACGAACGGATAGGCGTCCAGTCCATGGCGGGCGATCATCGCCTGCTGTGTGGCCGGATCATCGTCCCCAACGAAGACAAGCGAAAGACGCTCATCGCTGGCGAAGGATTTTGCGACGGGAATAAGCCCCTTGCACAACGGGCATTGGGCAGACACGAACATCAGCAAGCGCAGCGCAGTGCCTGGTGCCGGGCCGCCGATGGTCGTCGTCACGCCGTTCAGCAATCGCGCCTCCACGGCGGCGGAGACATCGCCTGCTTGCGGGCCGCCCGCCGTCGTCAGCGCGCCGGCGGGGGCCACGCGCATGTGCAGGACGCCGACCTGGCGCGCGATCGCGAGCAGCAGCACACCCAGCGCCAAGATCCCCACCCAGGACAAGAGCTGCGAAACGACAAGAACCGTCATCATCATATCTGTTTCCCGAAAGCCAAACGGGCATGGGCATCCACTGCCGCGATTGCATTGAACAGGACATATATCAGTGCGACTGCGAGACCCGCCGCCAAAGCGACCGCCTTGGCCGCCGGTGTGAGCGACACGGTGTTCGCAGTCGCCGGAAGCAACATTGCAGCGAGCAGGAGATTGCGGCCAACGAGCGACCAACCGAGCGGCTGGCGCAAATGCGACAGCCCGCAACCGCAATCGATATAGGTTCGCCCGCGGCGGATATTGATCGCCATCGCGGCGGCAAACAGGATCAGCAGGACGATAGCTGCCGCGGCGGCATGGCCGGAGAGGTTCGCAATCAACGCAAAGCCGACGATCAACTCGACGACCGGAAGAAGCATCGCGACCGCGCCGACAAGCCGCGCATCAAGCAGGCGGTAATTTGCGACGACACCGGGAAAGACATCCCGATGCCGCAGCTTGCCGATCGCAGCGGCGACGAAGATAATACCCGTGCCGGTGCATGCAGCCATCGCCATCGTGGCGACGAGTGTGTCGATCAGCATCGTCAGCCCGGCTCGGCCACGGTGATGAGACCGCTTCCGGCGTTTTCGATCTTGTGCTTTTCTTCGAAGGTCGTCCCGTCCAGGATGATGCCGTCACCCTTGCGGTTGTTCAGGAACAGAAGGGGTTTTTCCTCCTGGCTGATCGCGACATTTACCATGGGATCCTTCAGCGGGATCCGCTTGACCACTTTCTGCGCGGCGACATCGACTTTCCAGATTTCCGTGCCTTCCGCCTTGTGCGACCAATATTCACCCATGTGCATCAGCACGTAGAGATGCCCGGTCGGGCGATGCAGCGCCGTCATCTGGCCACCACCGGGATACCAGTTGAGATCGAGCGGCTTGGTTTCGCCGGGGCGAATGCCAGCTGCGGCCTGTAGTGAGAAAGGTTTCGAAATGACCGGGGTGGCACCCATCTTCGCGGTGTAGATGTCACCCGTGTAGGTCAGGAAGATCGCTTCGCGCTTGCTCTTGTCGTACACGAAATTGTCAAAGATCGGATTGTCGGTCGCCGCGAAGAAAGGCGCTGTGCGGGTAATCTGCGGCTTTGCGCCGCCAAGTGCGACGGTTGCGAGCGATCCGTCCGAACAGAGCGCGGAAAAGCCGACGCCCGGATTGGGAATCAAGCTGGCGCAGCCGGGCAATTCGATATTGCGGACGAACTTGCGCTTGACCAGATCGACCACGTTGACGGACGAAGCGGGGCTGAGGTTGTATACGAACGCTATCTTGCCATCGTCGCTCAGCACGAAGGTCTGTTTGCGTCCGCCGATCAAGATGCGTTCGGGGATAGCGATTTCAGCCTGGAGCTTCAGTTCGGCGCTGTCGTAGACGGAAACCATGTCCTGCCGGGTGCCACGGCCGCCTTTCGACCAGATGCTTTCGGCGACATAGTAATATTTTCCTGCGGGGTCGATCGCCATGTCGGAAAGATGACTGGTATCCACCATGCCTCGCATCTTTCCGGTTTCGCCATCGAAGATCGACGTGCCGGTCGTGCCCCAGCCGCCATCGACATAGAACCAGTTGAGCGCCGGGGGCGGGATCGTCGCGACATTCGCTTCTTCCGGCTCGACCGAAGCAACGGTATCGGCAGGCGCGGCGCTCAGGCTCGACCCCGCGAGAGTCAGCGCTAGCGCCAAGGCGCGAACCGGCAAAGACCGACAGATTGTGGCGACCGTTTTCATCCCTGATCCCCCTGTTGCGCAGGCTCTACGCTATGCGCGTTGTCCCTTGCCGATAACGATGTTGTCAAGTCTGGACAGATGTCCAGAATTGGTCAAGCGATTCGATGCAGCGCAGCAATTTTTTCGGCGAATGCGGTCGGCTATCATCATGCTCCCCAAGGCGCATCGCGCAGAGGCCGCGATTCGTCTGCTGTCTGACTATCCAAGACTGGCGACAGGCGCGTCCACCGGGCTGCCGCCATCAGCGCCAGACAGGCCCCGCCGAATGTTCCCAAAGCGCCGCTCGCAAGGCCTTCAGGGCCCAGCAGTGCCGCGAGTGTTGCGCCGATCACCGGCCCCGCGATCATACCAAGGCTATGGCTGGCGGCGACCATGCGGCGAAACAGCGCCGTGCCGCCTTTTGCGCTCGCCGCGCCGGAACAGCGGATGACCATGGCCGTCGAGCCGATGTTGAGGAAAATGACGGACAATATGAATGCAGCGTTCTGGCCTGGATAGGTCATGAAAAGCGGCGCGAGCATGGCCATACCCGCGATCGGGCCGCTGATCGTCAGGGGGAGGGAAGGGCGGTCGCGTGCCACTATGGCCGCAGTAACGACGCCCGCGACCGATCCGAGCGCGACGGCATAGCCAATGGTTGTCTCGCCGATACCGGCATTGATCGCCAAGGTGCCGACGAAGCTCCAAACGATCATCGTGGTGCAGACGAACCAGAAAGTCGCGCCAAGCAGTGCCCAGGCCGTCTTCGTCGCCTGCTGCGGGCCTGCTGTCCGATCGATGGCGGGCGGGCGTGTTTCATCGGCGATCCTGACTTGCCCTAGCACCATCAGGGCGAGTGGAACGCATGCACAGGCCGTTATGGCGACCGAAGGCGAAAACATGTGTGCCATCAGCGGAAGCAACAGCGCCACGAGTGTGGAAAGCGCGAGCTGCACGAGGAACACGATCCCATAGGCGCTGGTCGGGCGGACAGCGGCTATGACGGCCATCACATGGGTATAAATCAGCCCCATTGCAGCACCATAGAGCGTCCGCAGAGCAATCAGCGCCCAGAATGACGCCGCTTGGAGCGTTGCCAGTGCTGCGAGCGTGGCGCAGATGGCGGCCAAGCTTATACTGCTGCGTGGCAAACGGTCGCTCATGCGCCACGCAACGACCGCGCCTATGGCCATCCCCGTCTGCGTTGCGCCGACGATCCAGCCGTGATCTGCGGGATCGGCGATGCCCGCAGACGTCAGCAAAGTCAGAAAAACCGGGTCGATGCCGGGCTGAAGGCATGCCAGGGCGGCGGCGGCAATGCCGGCTCCTGCGATGCAGCGCTGATCTGGGCGTTCGGCGGACATCATTCCCCACGGCAACAAATACGCATGGCTGCGCCTGTGCCGTTCAGACCATCCTATCCCCCGTCAGCATGTTTTCCTATCGCTCGGGCTGTGTCAATCCGGCAATATCCTGCGGTGTGATCGTCTTGACCATGGTCACCAGCGCCTTCACGGCGATATGCGTGAAGGCACCCATCTTGTGCGCCCAGGGCTTGCGATAGCCGACGAAGGGCGTCGCACCTTCCATCGACGCGCTGATGTAGAGCGCCACGCTGTGAACGTCCTCGGCCGACAGCGCGGGATTGAGTTCGGCGACATATTGCCCGATGAGATCATGCACTTTCTGATAGAAGCTGCCGACGCGTTCCGCGACGAAGGCGTTGTGATTGGCAAGCGCCCATAACTCCGTGAACAGATGGCTTGTTCGCTTGGACCCGATGTCGTCGAGGCAAAGAATGATGATGAGCCGCAGGCGCTCGTCGGTCGAAAGGCCGGGCTTGCGCACGGTATCGTCCAGCAGCTTGTCGTACGAGTCGACAAGTTCGTCGAGCAGCACCTGAATCAGCATTTCCTTGCGCGGAAAATGATAGCTGACATTGCCGACCTTCACGCCGCATGCTGCCGCGATCCTGCGTATCGTGAAAGCACCCGCGCCTTCATCAATCAATACGGCCAGCGCCGCTTTCAAAATGGTTTCAACAGTTTCGGTGCCGCGCACGTAAATGCCGGGACGGCCAGGCGCAGGCGCCAAATTAGGTTCAGACATCAACTGAAGGTAACAGCCTTCTTGCCTGACTGCCAGTGGATGTCCGATCCTATCCGTCGACTATTCGGTCGGCATGTTGATCAATATGCACGATTTTCGACGGATCGGATGGGCTGGATGTTTGTTTTTGCGCTTATTCACCACCTGTTCAATGCTGGTTCTCTATGCCATGACGCATGTCCATGTTTGCCCGGTCGTCCGTTTCCCTTGCGCTTGCCGTCATGCTGTCCATCGGCTTTGCCCTGCCGGACGCGCATGCGTTGGGCCGCCGCGACGAGCAGGATGCCGCGCGCCGGGCGATGCTCGACGGCCATGTCATGCCCTTTTCCATCCTGAAGCGTCGGGTCGAATCCGAAATGGGCGACGCGACGTACCTGGGCTCGGAGTTCAATGCCGGGGCCAACCGTTATCGTTTGAAATATGTTAAGGACGGCAAGGTCGTCTGGGTTGATGTGGACGGACGGACCGGCGACATCATCGGCTGGGCGCGCTGACCCGGGTTTTGATACGACAAAGAGAGAAAAGAGGGCATCATGCGTCTGTTGATCGTTGAGGACGAGCCTAGCCTGGGCCAGCAGCTCAAAAATACGCTGGAAGGCGCAGGATACGCCGTCGATCTTGCCACCGATGGCGAGGACGGGCATTTTCTTGGCTCGACCGAAGCCTATGACGCCGTGGTGCTCGATTTGGGCCTGCCGGAAATCGATGGGCTGACTGTGCTCGATCGCTGGCGCAAGGATGGGAAGACGTTTCCCGTTCTGGTGTTGACGGCCCGCGATAGCTGGTCGGACAAGGTGGCGGGGCTGGATGCGGGGGCGGACGATTATCTCGCCAAGCCGTTTCAGAGCGAGGAACTGATCGCGCGCTTACGCGCCCTTATCCGCCGCGCGTCGGGCAATGCGTCCAGCGAGTTGACGGCCGGTGACGTACGCCTCGACACGCGGTCGGGCAAGGTGACGCTGAACGGCGAACCGGTGAAGCTGACGGCGCAGGAATATAAGCTCCTGTCCTATCTGCTGCATCATAAGGGCAAGGTGGTGAGCCGTACCGAACTGATCGAGCATATCTACGATCAGGACTTCGACCGGGATTCGAACACGATCGAAGTGTTCGTGACGCGCATCCGCAAGAAACTGGGCGCCGATGTCATCACCACCATCCGGGGTCTGGGCTACAGTCTTGATGAGCCGGTCGGGTGAGTGGCTGACATCATGCCTCGTCCGGTTCGAACGGACCGCTACGCTGTGCATTCATGACTGACGAACCTGCCCCCGCGCGCCCACAACGCTCCACCGGATCGCTCAGCCGCCGGATGATCGGCATTGCGGCTCTGTGGATCGGGCTGCTGCTGCTAGGTGGGGGCATCGCGCTGGATCGTGTGCTGAGTGATGCTGTTACACGCAATTTCGATGACGGGATGAGCTATGTGCTCACCGCCATGATCGCCTCGGCGGAAATCGGACCGGATGGCGAAGTGCTGTTCAACCGCCCGCTGGCCGACCAGCGGTTCCTGGAGCCGAACAGCGGGCTTTATTATCAGATCAGCGCGCCTGGCCGCGAGGATTGGCGCTCCCGCTCGTTGTGGGACCGCGCCCTTAAGGTCGATGCCGGTCATCGCGATCGGGAATATCATGTCTATGACAGCAAACAGTTTCCCGACGAGGATCTGCGCGTGATGGAGCGGCGGGTGGTCCTGCCCGGATCGAACCTGCGCTGGATGTTCATGGTGGCGCAGGCGCGATCGGGTCTCGACGCCCAGATCGAGACGCTCCGGTCGACGCTGGTCAAAAGTTTCGCGCTGCTGGGCGCGGGCCTAATTATGATGGTGGTGTTGCAGACCTTCATCGGCCTGTTGCCGCTGCGCCGGGTACGGCTGGAAATCGTGGCGATGCGTGCGGGCAGCAAGAGCCGCGTGGACGCGCCGATGCCGACCGAAGTGCGGCCGATGGTCGAAGAGTTGAATGCGCTACTGGCGCATAATGAGCGGCAAGCGGAAGAGGCACGGACCCATGCCGGTAATCTTGCGCACGCGCTCAAGACACCGTTGACCGTCATCATGAACGCGGCGACCGCCCAGGCGGCCGATCTCGCCGACACCGTGATCCGCGAGGCGACGACGATGCGAAGGCAGGTCGATCATCATCTGGCGCGCGCGCGGGCAGTCGGCCGTCGCGGTTCGGCACAGAGCCGGGCAGAAGTATGGGCCAGCCTCCAAGCCGTCGAGCGTGCTGTGGCGCGGCTCTATCCCTATGTGCGCATCGACATGGATGGCGACAAGACGGCGGCCGTGCGCGTCGAGCGGCAGGATCTGGATGAATTGCTCGGCAACCTTGTGGAAAATGCCGCAAAATATGGCGGCGGAAGCGTTTTTGCGACTGTTCGGCGTGCGGGCGACATGGTCGATGTGCTGGTGGAAGATGACGGGCGCGGCATAGCGGAGGGCGACCGCGAACGCATTTTCGATCGTGGGGTACGGCTCGATTCGGGCAAGCCGGGCACCGGCCTTGGCCTTGCCATCGTGCGCTACGTGGCCGAGATATACGGTGGCACGGTGACGCTGGAGGAAAGCGAGGACCTGGGCGGACTGCTCGTGCGTCTCAGTCTGCCGGTCGCTGCCTAAGCGGGCGGTCGCTTATTGCGTTCGTGTGAACCAGATAATGCCCAACAGAATCGTCGCCATGCCGACCAGATGATAGGCGGCGAGCGGCTCGCCCAATGCCAGTACGGCAAGTAACGCACCCACCAGTGGCATCGCGTTGATGAACTGTCCTGCTACAGCCCCCCCAACCAGCGATACGCCGCGCGTATAGAACACATAGGCGATGACTGAGGGAAACAGCGCGACATAGAACGCGGCTCCGATCGCCATGGGCGTCCAGACGATCCGCGCGCCATGCGACAGCTCCCATGCGGCAAGTGGCGTGACCACGGCGACACCGACCACGAACGTCGCGCACAGAAAGCTCAGCGGATGCAGATCGGGGCGTCTTGGCAGCAGGACCGTGTAGACAGCCCACAGCACCGAGGCAATCAAGACAAATATATCACCCACATTCAGGCGCAGATGAAGCAGCGTTTCGACTTGCCCCTGCGTGACAACGATCATGACGCCTGCCATCGACAACGCTGTGCCGACGAGGCGCGCAACGGACGTTCGCTGCCCTTCCAGCATCCAGGCGATCAACAGAATGAAGGGCGGCGTCGAAGCCTGGATCAGCAGCGCATTGCTTGCGGTGGTGCGACCCAGACCCAGGTACAGCAGCGTATTGAACGCCGCCACACCCGACAGGCCGAGAACGAGGATGATTTGCCAGTGGTCACGCAGCACCGGCCAGTCGCGACGACCAGGACCAACGGCAAAAGGCAGGAGGATGGCTGTCGCGCCGATCCAGCGCAGCGCCGCAAGGGTAAGCGGTGGAATATCGTCGCGCACGGCACGGCCGATGATGCTGTTGCCGGACCAGAACAGGATCGTCAGCCCGAGCAGCAGATAGGGCTGGCGCCACACATAGGCACCCAAGGCCGCGATGTGCTTCACGCGTCGCGAGCGCGCTCGTGATGGCGGATGACTTCATCGATGATGAAACGCAGGAACTTTTCGGTGAAATCGGGGTCGAGATCGGCTTCGAGCGCCAGCTGCCGCAATCGCGCGATCTGCCGTTCCTCGCGTCCGGGATCGGCGGGAGGCAGGGCATGGCGCGCCTTGTGCTGGCCTACCGCCTGCGTCACCTTGAACCGCTCGGCCAGCATGAACACCAGCGCGGCATCGATGTTGTCGATGCTCTGCCGATAGCGTTGCAGCGTTTCGTCCATGCCCAGCTCCTTGCCTTGCCTTCCGGCACCGGTTGACGCCTTTTGCCGGATCGCGTCGCCGTGGCAAGTGCCATCGCGCATGCTTTGCGGCAATTAGCTGTTGCGGAATCCCTTCCGCATCGCCACTTACCCTCCTGTCATGACCGCAACGTCCCCCGGAAATGTAGTGCCCATCGACCGCAACGGTGCGCCGTCGCTCGATCCGATCATGGCGCTCGTCGCCAACGGCATGAACAGCGTCAACAGCGTGATCCTCGATCGGATGCAATCACGTATTCCCCTCATCCCCGAGCTTGCCGGGCATCTGATAGCGGGCGGGGGCAAACGGATGCGGCCCATGCTGACGCTGGCCTGTGCGGAGTTGCTGCAATATCCCGGCACGCGCCATCACAAGCTCGCCGCCGCCGTGGAGTTCATCCACACTGCCACGCTGTTGCATGACGATGTCGTCGATGGATCGGGCATGCGGCGCGGGCGGCGCACCGCGAACATCATATGGGGGAACAGCGCCAGCGTTCTGGTCGGCGATTTTCTCTTCAGCCGCTCTTTCGAACTGATGGTCGAGGATGGCAGCCTGAAGGTCCTGAAAATCCTGTCGAACGCGTCTGCCGTGATTGCCGAGGGCGAAGTCAGCCAGTTGACGGCACAGCGCCGGATCGAGACGGACGAAAGCCATTATCTCGATATCATCGGTGCCAAGACAGCGGCGCTGTTCGCCGCTGCTTGCCGTATATCGGCAGTGGTGGCGGAGCGGGATGAAGCGCAGGAAATGGCACTCGACGCCTATGGCCGAAATCTGGGCATCGCCTTCCAGCTTGTCGACGATGCGATCGATTATGATTCGGACGGCGCGACCATGGGCAAGGATGCCGGCGACGATTTCCGCGACGGCAAAGTAACCTTGCCGGTCATCCTGGCCTATGCCCGCGGCGACGCGGACGATCGCGCCTTCTGGAAAGCCGCAATCGCGGGGCACAAGACGTCGGACGACGATCTGGCGCATGCTACGCGGCTGTTGCGGGAAACCGGGGCGATTGCCGATACGATGGCCCGCGCCCGCCATTATGGCCAGCGCGCGATCGACGCGCTTGGCCCCTTCGCCAACGGACAGGCGAAAGCCGCGCTGACCGAGGCTGTGGCCTTTGCGATCGCCAGAGCCTATTGACCGTCACGGCCGGTTAGCACGGCATGCGGGCCTTATCGGTTTGACGAAGGTTGGGGGCTTTTCGGAGTAAGCGATGTCCGAACTGCCGCCGCTTCCCATCCATGCCGTGATGGCCGACCTGATGGCCAGTCTGCGCGCCAGCAGCAATGCCGTTCTCGTCGCGCCGCCGGGTGCCGGAAAAACGACGGCGGTGGCACCTGAAATACTGCGGCAGGACTGGTGCACCGGGCAGGTTCTGCTGCTTTCGCCCCGGCGTCTGGCGGCGCGGGCAGCGGCGGAACGGATCGCAGCGATGTGCGGCGAGACGCCGGGCGGCACGGTCGGTTATGCCACGCGCATGGACAGTCGCCAGTCCTCCGGCACGCGCCTGCTTGTTCTGACCGAAGGCATATTTCGCAACCGTATTCAGGATGATCCCGAGCTGTCTGGGGTTTCCGTCGTGCTGTTTGACGAAGTGCATGAGCGCAGTCTCGACAGCGATTTCGGGCTGGCGCTTGCGCTGGATGCGCAGGCGGCGTTGCGGCCCGATCTGCGACTGGTTGCCATGTCCGCTACGCTAGACGGCGCGCGCTTTGCGGCACTGATGGACCGTTGCCCCGTGATCGAGAGCCAGGGGCGCATGTACCCGCTCGACGTGCGCCATATCGGGCGCGCCGCCGAACAGCGTATCGAGGACAGTGTAGCCGCGGCGGTCAAGCGTGCGCTGGCCGAGGAAAGCGAAGGCGACGTGCTGGTATTCCTGCCCGGCGTTGCCGAGATCGAGCGGACGGCCGAGCGGCTGGTTGCGCTGCCCGCTTCGGTGCGAGTCCACCGGCTGCACGGATCGCTCGACCCGGCCGCGCAACGCCTCGCGCTCAGACCTGCCGCGCTGGGCGAGCGCAAGGTCATTCTGGCCACGAGCATTGCCGAGACCAGCCTGACCATCGACGGCGTGCGGATCGTCGTGGATAGCGGCCTTGCCCGGCGACCGCGCTATGACCGGGCGGCGGGGGTAACGCGGCTGACGACGGAAAAGGCGAGCCAGGCCGCCGCGACCCAGCGCGCCGGTCGTGCCGCCCGCCAGCGGCCGGGTGTCGTCTATCGATTGTGGGAAGCCGCGGCGACCGCCGGGATGCCGCCGTTCGATCCGCCCGAAATCGTCGAGAGCGATCTCTCGGCGCTGCTGCTCGATTGCGCATTATGGGGCGTTACCGACCCGGCGTGCCTGCGCTGGATAGATCCGCCGCCAGAGGCCGCTCTGGCCGAAGCGCGTCAGCGTCTTCAGTCGCTCGACGCACTGGACGCCGAGGGACGCATCACCGGGCATGGACGGGACATTGCCAAGCTGCCGCTTGCGCCGCGCATAGGGCATATGCTGGTGCGCGCGGGCGCGCTCGGGATGGCAAGCACGGCTGCGGAGGTTGCCTTGCTGCTTGGCGAGCGTGTCCTCGGCGGCAATGATGTGGATATGACACAGCGGCTTACGCGCTGGCGCCGGGAAGCCGGTCAACGGGCCGATGCCGGAAGACGGTTGGTCCGGCGCTGGGCCGATATGGCGGGTGGCCCCCCCAAGGGCGAAAGCGAGGGGCCGGATTCGGTTGGCCGGTGTCTGGCGCTTGCGTTTCCCGATCGTGTGGCGAAGCGTCGGTCGGCCGATGGTACGCAATGGGCGAGCGTCGGTGGCCGCGGCTTTACGCTCGATCCGCTCAGCCCCCTCGCGCGGGAGGACTGGCTGGCGATCGGCGAGGTGCAAGGCCGGGCGTCAGGCGCGCGGATAGTGTCGGCCGCGTCGATCCGCGAGACCGATGTATTGGCGCTGTTTGACGGACGGGTGGAGGAGCACCGCATCGTGCGCTTTCGAAAGGAGACCGGCGGCGTCGAGGCGCTGCGGGAACGGCGGATCGGGGCGGTACGGCTGACATCAGGGTCTGACGACAGTCCTGATGCCGGCGCGGTCGTGGCGGCGCTGGTGGACGGGGTCAGGGCGGGGGGGCTCAATCTCCTGCCCTGGTCGGAGGCCGCACGGGGGCTGCGCATGCGGGCTGTCTTTGCGGGCAGCGACAGGCTCAGCGATTCCGCTTTGCTCGCTGATCTGGACGATTGGCTGGCCCCGCTGCTGACGGACAAGCGACGGCTTTCGGACATAACAGCTTCCGCCTTGTCGCAGATGCTCGAAGACCGTCTTGGCTGGGATGGCCGTCAGAGGATCGATCGGCTGGCTCCGGCCGAATTCGTGTCACCGGCCGGTAGCCGCCATGCGATCGATTATGATGCCGAGGGTGGCCCGCGTGTCGAATTGCGCGTTCAGGCGCTTTTCGGCCTGTCTGACCATCCGTGCATCGGCGAAGCGCAGGTGCCGCTGGTCCTGAGCCTGACGTCACCGGCGGGGCGCCCCATCCAGACGACGCGGGACTTGCCTGGATTTTGGCGCGGCAACTGGGCGGATGTGGCGAAGGAAATGCGCGGTCGTTATCCGCGCCATCCCTGGCCGGATGACCCCTCCGCGGCGGCGGCGACGCTGCGCACGAAAAGAGCCGACGCGCGCGGGAAATCTTGACGGGCCGGGCTGTTCCGGGGCATGGCCGACGCGGAACCCGACGACCGGAGATGAGCGTGACTGCACGGATTTACCAGATGCCCAAGAATGCGATGCAGTCCGGCAAGGCGCGCACGAGCAGTTGGGTACTGGAGTTCAGGCCTGACGAACCGAAGCGCGCCGATCCGCTGACCGGCTGGGCAGGATCGGGCTACACTGCCGAACAGGTCGTCCTGCGTTTCCCTTCGCAGGCGGCTGCGGAAGCCTATGCCAGGCGCGAAAATATCGCCTATTCCGTCATCAATACACCACCGAAGACTCTGAAATTACAGGCTTATGCGGATAATTTCCGCTAAGGCGCTACCGCTGCGAGGATCGTCGGGCCGAGCAGCAGCAGCAGCTTGACGTCGATCGCATAGCCTTTGCCGCGCATCCGTTCGATCTCGTCGTGAAGCGTGGCGAGCGGCAGCCGATGGACGATGATATCCTCGCCATCCACACCGCCGCCCGGGCCGGTTTGGCGAAGGCCGCCCGCCCGAAACAGTGTGAAGCTCTCCGATACCATGCCCGGCGAGCTGAAATAGGTGCCAAGGCTGTCCATGCGCGCCGCGCGATAGCCCGTTTCCTCTTCCAGTTCGCGGATCGCAGCCATGGCCGCATCCTCATCCGGCATAGCGCCGTCGCCCACCAGACCCGCCGGCAGTTCGAGACATCGCTGACCCAGCGGGACACGATATTGATCGACCAGCAGGACATGGCCGTCGTCGATCGCGAGGATGACGGCGGCGCGAATGCCGCGCGCCCGGCTGACATATTCCCACCTGCCCCGACGCTTGGCCGTGATGAAGCGGCCTTCCCACATGATTTCTTCCGGCGTGTCGTCGTTCATAGTTCGATCAGCCGGTCGGGCAGCTCGTTGCGGTCATCGGCACTGCGGGGAAAATGTTCGGCGATGACGGCGCCGACCAGCGTGACCGCCTGCGCCATCCCTTCACCGGGGCGCCCTGCGCGCAGATGGGTCACGAGAGCAGCCATCGCATCGCCCCATATCGCCGGATCGACCTTTTCGTTGATCGAGGCGTCGGCGACCAGTTCGGCGCGATGTTCGTCGAGCGATAGATAGATCAGCACGCCGGTGCGCGCACGGGTACGCGCCTCGACAGCGGCGCGAAACAGGGTGATGGCGCGGCGGCGCACGCGGCGCGCCTTGGTCGCTCTGGGCGTCAACAGCATCCGTACCGGCGGGATGGCGGCGATGTAGCGGACGATCAGGAACGTAGCAATCAAGACGCACAGGATGCACACGAGAAAGCGCCAGTCCTCCAGATAATAGTCCCATGATCCGAGAATATCCAGGAACAGGTCTTTGAAAACAGACGGGAAGGCGGCGATCCCGGCGAGCGACGCCAGCATCGTCGCAATGGCCCAGTGCAGGCCCACATCATGATAGCTGTCTGACCGGCGCGCTATGATCGTGACGATTTCCCCATCGCTCTGCGCTTCGGCAGCGGCGACCGCCTGTGTCACGCGATCGTGATCGGCCGGAGTGAGCGTGAACCTGTCCGCCATCACCAGTCCCCCGATGCCCCGCCACCGCCGAAGCTGCCGCCGCCACCGGAAAAGCCGCCTCCACCGCCACCGAAGCCGCCACCCCAACCACCGCCGCCGCCCCAATCGGAACCACCGCCACCCAGGCCCGGTCCCCATATCACGACGGGCATGCCGCCACGGCGATGCCGCCGACCGCCCCGTCGCCCGAAGAGCATCGGCAGAATGAAGAAAAGCAGGATGACGATCCAGAATATCAGAATGAAGCCATCGCCGCCGCCGCGCTTTTCGCCCTTTTCCGCGGCAACGGCCTGCGCCCGCGCCTCGTCGGGTGGCAAGGTCAGCAGGGTAATCAGGGCGTTTGTGCCTGCTTCTATCCCGCCGGGATAATCATTGGACTTGAAACGCGGGATGATCGTCTCGCGGATGATCCGGGACGCCAACGCGTCGGTCAATATCCCCTCCAGCCCATAACCGGATTCGATCCGCACCTTGCGTTCATTTGGCGCGACGATCAGCAGCGCACCGCTATTCTTGTCCTTCTCGCCGATGCCCCAGGCGCGGCCCAGGCGATAGCCATAATCGGCAATGTCATAATCCTGGAGGCTGGGGACGGTGGCGACAACGAGCTGTCGGCCGCTTTGCTGTTCGAGCTGCGCCAGCCGTGCGGTCAATGCCTGCTCGCGCGCGGGATCGAGCAAGTTGGCCGCATCGACCACGCGGCCCGTAAGCTTCGGAAAATCCTGCGCCCATGCTGCCGGAGCAAGGGCAATCAGCGCCCAGAGGACGCACAGGCGCAGGATATGTTTCACGGAAAGGATGTCAGCCGCCGAAATCGACCTTGGGCGCTTCCTCGGCCCCTGGCGTCGTCGCCTGATAGGGGGTCATCGGTTTTGCGCCGTGGATGAGCTTGGCACCGATCGCATCGGGGAAGGTGCGGATGCGCGTATTGTAGGCGCGGACCGCTTCGTTATAGTCGCGGATCGCGACGGCAATGCGGTTTTCCGTTCCTTCAAGTTGCGATTGCAGCTCAAGGAAATTGGCGTTGGACTTGAGGTCCGGATAAGCTTCCACCGAAGCGAGCAGGCGGCCCAGACCCTGCGTCAGCGCGCCTTGCGCCTGCTGAAATGCGGCGACCTTCGCCGGGTCGGACAGATCGGCCGCATTGACCTGAACCGATGTCGCTTTCGCGCGCGCCTCGGTCACCTGTACCAGCGTATCCTGCTCCTGCTTGGCGGCCCCCTTCACCGTTGCGACGAGATTGCCAATGAGGTTCGACCGGCGCTGGTATTGGGCCTGCACATCGGCCCATTTCGCCTTGGCCGCTTCCTCCGCCGTCGGTACGCTGTTGATGCCGCAGGACGCCAGCGTGAGCGCCGCAATGGCTGCGAAGGCGGCGGGAAGAAAACGGCGGACGGAACGTGGCAACATGGCGAGACTCCCCACAAGCTGGATGCGACACAGGTAGGCGCTGTATTGCCCGCCTGCAACGGTTCTTGCGCAACTGGACTTTGGCAGGCGGGTTCGCCATCCTTCACGTTCGCTTTCAGGCACGAACCTACAGCAAAAGGATGACAGATGAGCATAGCTTCCGAGTTCAAGGCGTTCGTTGCACGCGGCAATGTGCTGGATCTGGCGATCGGCGTCATCATCGGCGGTGCCTTCGCGACGATCACCAAGTCGGTGACGGACGACCTCATCATGCCGCTCGTCGGCTATATTTTCGGCGGCGTCGATTTTTCTGCCTATTTCATACGGCTGGGCGCCATTCCAGAGGGTTTCAAAGGTTCGCCGGATAGCTATGCCGACCTGAAGACAGCGGGTGTCGCCATGCTCGGCTGGGGTGCGTTTTTGACGGTCGTCGTCAATTTCCTGATTCTGGCGTTTATCATCTTCCTGTTGATGAAGGGCGTGAATGCTCTGCTAGCCGCGCACAAAAAAGAAGCGGAAGCTGAGGCAGCGCCGACGCCTGAAGAAGTGGTGCTCTTGCGCGAAATCCGCGATTCGCTGCGGAAGGGGGCGGCCGACGTTTAGCCTGTTGCCGACCCTGCCAAGGTTACGGATGCGACGACCCGTGGAACCATAAGGACGGATGCCTGTTGTTGCGGCTTGGACGAAGTGCGCGATCATCGCCCCCTCTCGTCCATGATGCCATGCCAGCCCCAGGGGGCGTAACAGGAGAATTGATCGTGAAAACCTTTGCAACGGTGCTTGGTGCCGCCAGCCTGATGGCTCTTGCGGCCTGCGATTCCGCCCAGGAAAACAAGGTGGAAAACGCCTATGAAAACGCCGCTGACAATATGGAAAATCAGGCCGACGCCATGGAAGATCGTGCCGACAACTTGACCGGCAACGCTGCTGATGCCGCGGAAAACATGAGCGAGGCGCTGGAAGAGAAGGCCGACGCCACGCGCAAGGCGGGCGAAGTGGCAGCCGAGAAGGCCGAGGATCGCGCCGACAACGCCATGTAAGGATGGGAATATGTTCGCGCGGCTGGCGCGTTCGTTATCCCCGCAAAGGGGCGCGGTGCGACATGGCACTGCGCCCCTTTCTTGTTGCCAGATCGCGATCTGGCCGAACGGCGTGCAATGAGTCACTTTTCATTCAGCCATTTGCGCCTATATGAGTTCTGTCGGGTTCGCCCGACTATGGCGATAAATTGTGCCGTGTAATAGACGCAGCGGACGCGGGGGCAGTACCCGCCGGCTCCACCATATGCCCCGGCGCAGCATTGCGGCGAGGCACCTGACGGGGCCGAACCAGGATCGACGTGTGTTCAAAGACGGTATTTTCGCCCGGCCCGAGTAAGCCGTAAAACTGTTCAAAACCCATAAGTGCCAACGATAACGAAGCACTCGCTCTCGCAGCGTAATTAAGGCCTAACGGCCGAGATTACTCTAAAAGAACGCGGTTGGACCCACCGGGCAACAGAAGGGTTACAGCGGCCTCCGGAGGAGCCGGGCAACAGAATCCTCCGGACCCTATCGTCCCGATCTTCGCTCAACGAACAAGCAGCCGGCCACGCTTCGGATCGGGTGCGGCGTCACGTTTTGCGCTATCGCGGTCGTGCACCGCACGGCGAATCACTACCGATCCGATGTTTGTTGCAGTTTAATGACAAACATCTTATGCTGCATCTGCGCGATAGCTCCGTCATGTTAACGCATTGAAAATGGCATTATAAATCTTCATCCGACTAGACATTTCTCATATTGCCGACATGTCATAAAAGTGAAATACTCACGGCTATATTAGAAAGTTTTTTTGGAGGAAATTATGGGAAAATATCGCTATCTGCTGTCGGGAGCAGCGGTCGCAACGGTTCTTTTCTCCGCGCCGGTATCGGCCCATGCGCAAGGTGCCGCGGCACCGACCGAGATCGGCTATGGCACCGGCAGCCTGGGTGTCGCCGCCTTGATGGATGGTCAATATGACAGGGCTGCGGCACGGCTGAACAGCCTGGACGGCACGACGGCGGGCGATCCCGCGCGTCTTATCAACCTTGGTCATGCCTATGCCGGCATGGGCCGTATCAAGGACGCGGACGCGGCCTATCGTGCGGCCATCAAGGCCATGCCGGTCGATCTCCAGATGGCCGACGGCAGCATCGCCTCATCGCGCACGGTCGCCAGAATGGCGCTCAAGCGCCTGCCGCGCACAACTTACGCCGCGCGTTGACTCGGAAGGTCAACTATCTTGGGAGGAAGAAGTGCCGCCGACATATGACGTCCGGCGGCACTTGCATTTGCGCATAGCGCTCTGCGTCTATCGCCGCACATAGGCCCGCTGACCGCCCACCCATGTTTCGAGCACCTGCGTCTCCCGGATTTCCGTGGGCCGGGCAAGCGTGATGTCGCGGTCGATCAGCAGAAAATCGGCTTGCTGCCCGGGCGCCAGCGCACCGAAGCGTTGTTCCGCAAAGCCGGCATAGGCCGCGCCGCGCGTGAAGGCCGCCAGTGCTTCCTCTAACCTGATGCGCTGCTGCGGCATCCAGCCCCCGAAGGGTTCGCCCTTTGCATCCTCCCGCGTCATGGCAACGGCAAGGCCGGGAAAGGGATTGGCGGATTCGACCGGCACGTCCGAGCCGAAGGCCAGTGGCACCTTGTTGTCGAGCATCGTCCGCCAGGCATATGCCCCTTGCAGGCGGGCCTCGCCCATACGCGCAAGGGCCATCCGCCAGTCGGACGCTTCATGCACCGGCTGCATCGACGCGATCGTGCCGTGTGTGGCAAAGCGGGGTAGGTCCACCGGGTCCACGATTTGTGCATGTTCGATCCGCCAGCGTCGGTCGCCCCTGTATGTGCCGGAGAGTTCCTCGATCGCGTCGAGCACCTCGGCATTGGCCTGATCGCCGATGGCATGGATGGCGACCTGGAAATTGTCCATCGCCGCGCGGCTCATCTGGTTGCGCAATTGCGTCGATCCGGTCAGCGGCAGGCCGCGCTGGCCGGGCGCGTCGCTGTAATCCGCCTTGAGCCATGCCCCGCGCGATCCAAGCGCGCCATCGAGATAGAGCTTCACGCCCGTGAGGCGCAGCCGATCGTCATAGAGCCAGGGCGTAGGCTCCGGCCCGGCGATCGCCACCATCTGATCGATGCCCGCCGCATAGGCCATGATCCGCACACGGAGCACCCCACGATCGCCAGACCGGCGAAATGTCTGCCAGTCGTCCATTGTCGTGCCCATGTCGGCAATGGCCGTGATGCCGAGCGACAGCAGCTTGTCCTGTGCCTTGGCAAAGGCCAGGTCGCGGTCCTTCGGCGCGGGCGGCGGCACGACGCGCTCGATCAGTGCCTTGGCGGCATCAACGAACACGCCGGACGGCTTACCCCCGGCGCTTTCGATACGGCCCCCGGGCGGCGCTTTGGTCGCAGCCGTTATGCCCGCGGCCTGCATCGCGGCACTGTTGGCCCAGCCTGCATGACCGTCCACGCGCTCCAGCCACACGGGGATATCGGCCACGGCGGCATCCAGTTCGGCGGCGGTGGGAAATCGGCCGAGACCCCATAATTCCTGGTTCCATCCGGTCCCGATAATCCATTTTCGGCCAGCGTTTTCGCTCGCATAGGCCCTGATCTTGGCTTGTGCTTCGGCCAGCGACCGGGTGTCCGACAGGTCGAGGGTAAGGAGCGCAAGGCCCAGGCCCATGACATGGCCATGGCCGTCGATCATGCCGGGGATGAGTGTGCGTCCCTTGCCGTCGAGCCGAAACGTCGGCCGCTCCGGCCGCTTGTCCTTGGGCTGCAACAATTTTTCGACCTTGCCGTCGTCGGAAATGACGAGGCCGTTGAACGACAGCAGCTTGCCCTTGTCATCCAGCGCGATGCCGTTCACGTCATCGACGAGGCCTGAAGCAAAGGCGGGAGCGGCGAGGCCGGACAGCAGAAGCGCGGCAAGGACATGCCATTTGGGGTGGAACCGGCGTCTGTCATCTCGCTCCTCGTCAGCCTGACGTACGTCAGGATTCGTTGGTGCTGTAATGGCGCTTTCCTGCGAGTTCAGAGCTGATGGAAGCTGCAACAGGTTCTGCCTGACGACTGATGTACGGATGCGCGTCATACGCGCGTCACGCGTCGCACCAGCGCGCTGGTATCCTGCCGGTGGCCACCCATGGCCTGGATGTCGGCATAGAATTGATCGACTTGCGCGGTCATCGGCAAGGTCGCGCCGTTGGAGCGTGCTTCCTCAAGCGCCAGTCCCAGATCCTTGCGCATCCAGTCGACCGCGAAGCCGAAGTCGAAACTGTCCTGCGCCATCGTTTTCCAGCGATTGTCCATCTGCCAGCTTTGCGCCGCGCCGCCGGAAATCGCCTCGAAAACCTTGTCGAGATCGAGGTCGGCGGCCTGCGCGAAGCGCAGCGCCTCCGAAAGGCCCTGCAACACGCCCGCGATGCATATCTGGTTCACCATCTTTGCCGTCTGCCCCGCACCCGCGACACCGACATGCACGATCCGCGCGGCATAGCATTGCATCACGATCCGCGCCGCTTCGACCGCCGGAGCCGCGCCGCCGCACATGATCGACAACTTGCCGTTTTCCGCCCCGGCCTGACCGCCGGATACCGGCGCATCGACGCAATGAATGCCCTTGCTTTCGCCTTCAACGAACAGTTGTCGGGCGATCCGCGCCGATACGGTGGTGTGATCGATCAGCAGGCTGCCCTTGCGCATCGCCCGGAAAGCGCCGTCCCGGCCAAACGTTACTGCCGCCAGATCATCGTCGGTACCTACGCAGGTGATGACGACATCCGCGCCTTCCGCCGCCTGCATCGGGCTTACCGCCACGGTGCCGCCATAGGCTTCTGCCCAGGCTTTGGCCTTGCCGATCGAGCGGTTGAACACGCTCAGGCTGTGGCCCGCGCGCGCCAGATGCCCGGCGATCGGAGACCCCATCACGCCAAGGCCGATAAAAGCTATGTTCGCCATTGCACCTGCTTGGAAGAAAGTCGGAGAATTGTTCTGTCCGGCATAAGGCCAGTTTCGGGCAAGAGCCAGTTTCTTCTTGTGCGCCGATGCGGTAGGGGCGGCGCATGACTACGCTCAGCAAGATCGAGGGCGCATTGCCGCTGCCTGTAACCGTTGACGATATATTGGCCGCGCGCGCCCGCATTTCCGGCGCGATCGTGCGAACGCCGACGCTGGTCAGCAAGACATTGTCGGCTATGCTAGGCGCAAGCGTCTATCTGAAGTTCGAAAATCTTCAGTTCACCGCGGCTTACAAGGAGCGTGGGGCGCTCAACCGCCTGACCCTGCTGGGCGAGTCTGCACGGCAGAAGGGCGTGATCGCCGCGTCTGCGGGCAATCATGCGCAGGGCCTCGCCTATCATGGCGCGCGCCTGGGTGTACCCGTCACGATCGTGATGCCGACGACCACACCGACGGTCAAAGTGATGCAGACCGAGGGGCATGGCGCCACCGTGGTGCTGCATGGCGAAAAGTTCGACGATGCCTATGCCCATGCCCGCATGCTGGAGCAGGAGCGCGGGTTGACGTTCGTTCATCCGTTTGATGAGCCGGACATCATTGCGGGCCAGGGCACCGTCGCGCTCGAAATGCTGGAGGATGCGCCCGACATCGATACGCTGGTGATCCCGATCGGCGGCGGGGGGCTGTTTTCCGGCATGGGAACCGCCGCGCGCGCAATGAAGCCGGATATGCGGCTGATCGGTGTGCAGGCGGAACTTTATCCCTCGATGTATGATGTGCTGAAGGGCGCGTCGCTCGCCTGCGACGGCGATACGCTCGCGGAAGGCATCGCGGTGAAGGAGCCGGGTTTGCTGACACGCCGATTCGTCGAGCGGCTGGCCGACGACATTGTGCTGGTGAGCGAGCGGTCACTCGAACAGGCTGTCAGCCTACTGCTCCAGATCGAAAAGACCGTGGTGGAAGGTGCTGGTGCCGCCGGTCTTGCCGCTTTGCTGGAGCACAAGGCGCTGTTTGCCGGGCGCACGGTGGGTCTGGTGCTGTGCGGCGGCAATATCGACACGCGTCTGCTGGCCAACGTGTTGCTGCGTGATCTAGCGCGTTCGGGTCGGCTGGCGCGGCTGCGGATCATCTTGCAGGATCGGCCCGGCGCATTGTTCGCAATTGCCCGCATCTTCGATCAGCAGGGCGTGAACATTCTGGAATTGTCGCACCAGCGCATTTTCACGAACCTGCCCGCCAAGGGGCTCAGCCTCGACGTCGAATGCGAAACCCGCGATGCAGCGCATCTGGAAAGGCTGATCGCCGCGATCGGCGCTGCGGGCTATGAAGTGTCGCCGGTCGAACTGGCGTAGGGTGATCTGGCCTTTGGCGCAGATAGACGATTGCCAAAGCAAAACAATCTCGTCGTTCCCGTGAAAGCGGGAACCCATCTCTCCAACTAAAGGCCGTCACCAGGACGGTACATAGGTTCCCGCCTTCGCGGGAATGACGATTGGGTTTGAAGGCAATACGTCCCCTTCACCCCTTCTTCGGAATGCAGTCGGTGCCAGCGGCCTTGATGCTGCGGCACAGTTTCTCGGCGTCCGCCGCGCTGCCGAGCGGGCCGACCTGAAGACGTGTGACCGCGCCGCCCTTGACATAGAAAGGGCGATAGGCGGACAAACCGTCGACCTTTTTCGACAGGCTGGCCCAGAGTGCGGACGCGCGCGCCTCTTCGCTGAACGCGCCGAGTTGAACACGCCAGCCGCCGGTCGCCGCAAGGGCGGGGGACGGCGCATCCGCCTTTGCGGAGGGCGCAGCAACAGTCGGTTTCGTCGTTGGCTTCGCTGGCGGCTTTGTGGGTGCCGGCTGCCTGGCTGCGATGGCGACGACCGGCTTTTCACTCGCTGGCGATGGTGTTGGCGATGGCTTTGACGGGGGCACGGCGGCCGTTTTTACGGGTGTCGGCGCGGGGCGCGCGGGTGCGACTTTGGGGGCAGGCTCCGGCCGGTTGCCATCTTCCGTCGCCGCCGCCAATGTCATTGCATTCTTCTTGGCCAGCGCATCGGCCCGGGCGAGGCCCTGCTTGCGCTGATCGGCGGGAATGTAATTGTTCATCTGCGTCAGGCTTGCAACCGCAGGCGCAAGGCCGGATGCAGCGGCGCGCGTCATCAGCGCATAGGCTTCGACCCAATCCTTCTTCACCAGCTCGCCGTTGAACATCGCGGTGCCCAGAATATATTGCGCCCGCGCTTCGCCACGGTTCGCGGAGCGACGCAGGAAGGGCAGGGCCTCTTCGCGCCGGTTCTGCTGGAACAGCAGCAGCCCGTAATTGTCCTCCGCCCGCAAATGGCCTTTTTCTGCGGCCTTGCGGAACCATTCCATCGCGATCGGCAGATCCGTCGGAACGCCGCGCCCCAGCTTGTACGCTTGACCCATGTTGAACTGTGCATCGGCGTCGCCGCTGTTGGCCAGTGGACGCCATTCATTCACGGCCTTCACATAGTCGCCCTGGGTCCAGGCATCGACGCCGGTCTTGACATCGGCCTGCGCCGGGGCCGCGAACATCGCGCCATCGAGCAGGATCGCTGAGACCGGTCCGGCCAGCGCGACTGCCGCGCCGATGATGACATGTTTCATAGTCACTTCCAGAAAGCTTTGGTCGACACCATGCGTGAAGCGACCTTACTCGCGAAATATGCTTAACGAATGCTTACCGCCTGCACGGCACTTTTGCCAGCGTTGCGAAGGCCAGCCGTCCAAAGGATTGTGACGCACATGAAAGCATCGCCGCGGAGTTAACCATTTCTTAGGGGCGCGCATGGCAATCCTGTGGCCAATTCCATGGTTGCGGGGGTATTTCGTGCGCGTATTGGCACTGGCATCGCAGAAAGGTGGCTCGGGCAAAACCACGCTTTCGGGGCATCTTGCCGTTCAGGCACAGCGCGCGGGCGCAGGCCCCGTCGTTCTGATCGACATCGATCCGCAAGGGTCGCTTGCGGACTGGTGGAACGAGCGCGAGGCCGAATATCCCGCCTTTGCCCAGACCACCGTGGCGCGTCTTGCCGCCGATCTGGAAGTGCTGCGCCAGCAGGGGTTCAAGCTGGCCGTCATCGACACGCCGCCGGCGATCACCATGGCAATCCAGAGCGTCATATCCGTCGCCGAACTCGTCGTCGTGCCGACGCGCCCCAGCCCGCATGATCTGCGGGCCGTGGGGGCGACGGTCGATCTGTGCGAGCGCGCGGGAAAGCCGCTGATCTTTGTCGTCAATGCCGCCACGCCGAAAGCCAAGATCACATCCGAAGCCGCCATTGCGCTGTCGCAGCATGGCACGGTGGCACCGATCACGCTGCACCATCGCGTCGATTATGCCGCATCGATGATCGATGGCCGCACCGTGATGGAAGTCGATCCCAACGGCCGCTCTGCCCAGGAAGTGGTGCATCTGTGGACCTACATTTCCGACCGGCTGGAAAAGAACTTCCGTCGCACCGTCTTTTCCGTGCCGCAGAACGGCAATGCGCAAAGCGGCGTGCTGCGCCCCCTGGGCGGCGGCTTCGGCCGTCGCGTCATCGGCCAGTGAGAGACCATCCCATGGCCGAACCCAAGCCTTTCGCTTCGCTCACATCCGGCTTGCTGGCCCGCAAGGGGGCCGCCGTGCCCGCAATGCGCCGTCAGGTGATGCTGGGCGGCAACAGTCATCATGGCTTCGACCCGGCTCAGGTTCAGGATGACCTGGGCTGGAACGATATGGGCGAGGATCAGCATCGCGCTGCCGATGCGCCCACGTCGATCGGCCTGACGCCGATGGGGGCCAGCGCCTTGCCGGTCGCGCCCTCGCCGATCGTCGAGGACATGCCCGTCGCCGAAGATATGCCGCCGCCGCCCGTCGTCGAGCAGCGCCGCACGCTTGCCGAGCGTGTCCAGCAGGCGGAGACGTCGCCGCCGCCTGTCGCGACGGCTCCAGAACTACCTGCATTGGAAGCACCTGTATCCATTGCGATGCCCGCGCGCTCCAAGGCCGCTTTCACCTTGCGGCTCGACCCGGAGCGGCATCTGCGACTGCGCCTCGCCTGCGCCGTCGGCAATCGCTCGGCACAGCAAATCGTTACCCAGGCGCTCGACGCCTTTCTCGACAGCCAGCCGCAGATCGAGGCGCTGGCCGATCAACTGCCGCGCCCCTGCGGCAAGACCATTTGAACAGTGGACCGGACCATGCGCACATCCATGACCAACATGCCCCTGCTGCACATGGCAGCATCCTCGCTGATCATCGGGCTGACCCTGGCAGGTTGCACGAGCGGCAATGCCATGATGGCGCGCGCTGGCGAAAGCGGCGCGAAGGCCGACGGCCAGCTCGTAACGCTCGCCCGTCAGGCTGAAGCGGCACTGGCCAGGCGGGATACGACGACGGCGATCACTGCGGCGGAAACGCTCGTGTCGCTCGATCCGCGCAATGCCGGCTATCGCGTACTGCTGGGTCGGGCCTATCTGGGCGACGGGCGCATGACATCGGCGGAGAGTGCCTTTACCGACGCGATGACGCTGGGCGATACCGGCGCGCGCACGATCGTCAGCCTCAGCCTCGCCAAAGTTGCGCTGGGCAAGTCTGCCGACGGACGCGCATTGCTGGTGACGCATATGGATAGCGTTCCTGCTGCCGACTATGGTCTGGCGATGGCGATGGCGGGCGATCCGCTCGAAGCGATCCGCATATTGACTGCCGCCGCGCAGGACCGGGAAGCCGACGCAAAAACACGCCAGAATCTGGCCTATGCCTATGCACTGGCTGGCCAATGGCGCGAGGCGCGGCTGATGGCGGCGCAGGATCTCGCTCCGCTGGCGGCGACGCAGCGCGTGGTCGCGTGGGCGCAGACGGCTGGACAGGGCGGGGAACCCGCCCGCGTTGCCGCGCTGATTGGCGCACCCATCCGTGCCGACGACGGCGGACTGCCCGCACGCTTGGCACTTGGCGCGCCGGACGTGCCCGCCGTGCAGGTGGCGCAGGCCGAAATGCCAGTGGCCGAACCGGTCGCCGAGCCGACAGCTGAACCGACAGCTAAATCCGCGCCGGCTATGTTGGCGGCTGCGTCCACCGAGACGAGCGCCGCACCTTCCGAAATCTCCGCCGACGAAGTGCCCGTCATACGCGCGCCGGTGACGCCGTTGCGTACGGCCGACATCGGTTCCACCCCGGTTGCACGGGCGACGACGATGATGCGCAAAGTGGCGCTTATGCTGCCGGTGCCTGGTGCAACCACAGCCTATGCGGTGCAACTGGGTGCCTATGATAGTGTCGCGGTGGCACGGGAGAGGTGGCAGCGGATGGCGCGCAGCAACGCGCAACTGGCTCGCTTCCCGGTCTCTTACAGCGCCGCCAATGTGCATGGGCGACTGTATCACCGGCTGGCGCTGGGCGGCTTTGCCGATCGTGCTGCGGCCGACCAGATGTGCCGTATCGTCCGTAGCAGAGGCGGCGCATGCTTCGTGCGGGCGACCACGCCCGACATGAAATGGGCCAAAGCGGCGCCACTGCCCAAAAAGCAGCAGTTCGCCGCGCGGTGACGCTGGGCGTCGGCGCTTTCTCTCCCGTCGCATGGCCGAACAATTAGGCGTGCTGCGCTGCACGGTGACGGACCACCGATGCGGTGTCATTTTGTGCCCCGCCCAATTTTCGAGTTGGCGGCAGTCAGCTTTACCATCGTCCGCCGATTTCTGGTGCTGGAGGCAATAGCCGCTGGCCCCATTATCCATGTACCAGCCATCCGTTCGTGCCATCGGTATGGATCAATGCGTTCACTATCACGTGCACGTTGGTCGATGCATCGCTCAAGACCAAATAGCGAGCCTGCATTCTAAAGGGCTTCGCCATTCAACCCTTTGTAAATCCTGCCGGACGATCCCGCGGCCCGACAAAATCCTTTTCAACCGACCCACCTGTCCGGTTTGTGCTTCTAGACGGGCGTAGCGGGATCTGGCGCCAACGCAATGGCCTGTTTGTAAGTGGTGTGCCGATGGAGCAGAGCGGCACGATTAGCCTTTTCATCGTGTCGGCTATCCCCTATGCAGCACAGCTAAATCAGTAGGCTCGGTTCATAAATGCTTTCCTCTATTATAAATAAAATCAAACACTTAGGTGCAATTTTTCACCTCTGTGTTTCTCTTCCGACGGCTTGTGCATTGTTGTATTTCGGCATCTTTGCCTCAGACGTCTATCTGTCGGAATCGCAATTCGTCGTTAGAAGTCCGGACAAGCAGGCGCCCACCGGACTGGGAATATTGCTCAAGTCATCGGGCTTCGGAAATGCCGGCGATGAGATATTTGCAGCGCAAAGTTATGTCTCATCGCGCGATGCGCTTGCCGAACTGAATCGGCGTGGCGCCATAGAACAGGCATATACCAGGGCGGATATTTCCATTTTCGATCGCTATGGATCGCTAGGTCAGACGCGATCATTTGAAAATCTGTACAAGTATTTTCGCAAAAAGGTCGAAATCGAGCACGAGTCCGCCTCGACAATTACCAAGATGACTGTGCGGGCCTACTCGGCTGAGGATGCGTTTAGGATTAATCTCCGCTTGCTGGAGCTATCGGAGGGGCTGGTTAACCGTCTTAGCGAGCGCGCTCGGGCGGATTTGATCCGTTTTGCCGAGGCGGAGGTTGAGGACGCCGAGAAAAAGGCCGCTTCGGCAGCACTGGCTTTGTCAAGATATCGCAACTCGGAAGGGATAATCGATCCTGAACAGCAAGCCACGGTGCAGTTGCAGATGGTTTCCAAGCTGCAGGACGAAATGATATCTACGAAAATGCAATTGTTGCAACTCCGTGCGTTTACGCCCGAAAACCCGCAGATAAGCGTATTGGATGTGCGCGTTCGAGAACTGTCGCAGGAAATTGACAGGCAGTTGGGTAAGGCGGCAGGCGATCAGAAGTCGTTATCGAGTGCTGTGGCGCAATATCAGAGGTTGCAGCTTGAAAGCCAATTCGCTGACAAACAACTTGCCGGGGCGATGGCATCATTCGAAAGCGCGAAAAACGATGCGCGGCGGAAGCAGGCCTACGTCGAACGGATAGTCCAACCAAACAAACCCGATATGCCACGTGAGCCCAGAAGGATGCGTGGCATTCTCGCCACCTTTGCATTGGGGTTAGTGACCTGGGGTATCCTCTCGATGCTGCTCGTTGGTGTGCGTGAGCACAATGGCTAATATGAAAGATGAAGCGATCTCGCAAAACAGGGGCCTTTTTTCAGGCCTTGACGTCCAAGGTCGTGTTCTGGGCGCGCTATTCATGCGTGAGATCGTCACGCGTTTCGGTCGGCATAACATAGGGTTCTTGTGGCTTTTCGTCGAACCGATGATGTTCACCTTGGGTGTCACGGCACTGTGGTATTTCGCTAACGCGAATCATGGTTCGAATCTGCCGATCGTGGCATTTGCGTTGACGGGCTATTCTAGCGTTTTGTTGTGGCGAAACATGCCTGCGCGATGTGTTTCGGCGATCGAACCAAACCAGTCGCTGCTTTATCACCGGCAGGTCAAGCTGATCGATGTCTATGCTGCCCGCATATTGCTGGAAGGCGCTGGGGCAACGATGTCCTTTACAGTTCTGAGCATTGTTTACCTCTCGCTCGATCTGATCGCTGTTCCGGAAGATGTTCTGAAGGTCATATTGGCCTGGCTGCTCTTGACGTGGTTCGGGGGCGCCTTGGCACTGTGCATCGGCACGATGGCATTCTTTTCGGAAACGGTGGAAAAGCTATGGCATCCAATGTCCTATATTATCTTCCCCCTTTCAGGATCGGCGTTCCTCGTGGAGGTGCTGCCGCCCAGAGCGCAGGAATTTGTTCTGATTTTGCCAATGGTTCACGGCATTGAGCTGTTGCGCGAAGGATATTTCGGATCGAAGGTCCACAGTATCTACGACATCGGTTACATGGTGAATGTCACTTTGGGCATGACATTCGTGGGCCTGCTGCTGTTGCGTATCGTTTCAAAGCGGGTGGTTCCCGGATGATCACGCTCGAACATATTCAGCGGCGCTACAAGACGCTTCATGGACAAGTCACAGTTCTGAAGGATGTCAATTTTTCGATCGCCCGGGGTGAGAAGGTAGGAATAATCGGTAAAAACGGTGCGGGGAAATCCACACTGATACGCCTCATCAGTGGTGCGGAGCAGCCTGATGCCGGCAAGATAATCCGCAGAATGTCGGTTTCGTGGCCTCTCGCGTTTTCAGGGGGCTTTCAGGGTTCGCTGACTGGTCTCGATAATCTCCGGTTTATATGCAGGATATATCGAGAAGACTGGCGAAAGCACGTCGATTTTGTGCAGGACTTTACTGAACTTGGTGCATTTCTTCGGGAACCGCTAGGCACCTATTCATCAGGCATGCGCTCTCGCCTAGCGTTCGCATTGTCAATGGTTATCGACTTCGACTGCTTTCTGATTGATGAAGTCATGGCTGTAGGTGACCATCGGTTTCATGAACGCTGTCATGTGGAGTTATTTGAAAAGAGAGCCAATCATGCCATGATTTTTGTTTCGCATGATCCAGGTTTTATGCGTGATAGGTGTGAAAGACTATCGGTCTTGCACGATGGTATTCTTTATAATTTTGATGATATGGATGAAGCCTTCCATTTTTACTATAATTGAAGTTAATCTACTTCTCGACGGCGGTATTGGATCGTTAATTGGAACATAGAACTGACCTTGCTAGACTGCTATTTGGTGACGATCATCCCGATGCTCTTGCACATGCGGATGGCGACGGGGATAGTCTGCGCAAGGCAGTTTTTGCGCATCCCCTGAACCGTGATGCTCAAGTAGCGCATTACCGTTTGTCAAAAACACTGTCCCACGAAGATATCGAGAATCTTCGTCCGCTTTTTCTGTTGAACGACACTGCGGTCCATGTGGGACGGAGCCTTCACAGTGCCCTTGCCGACTATGCCGAGTCTTGTTTGGATTGCGCGGCCGCCGTGGGCTTTCTGGATGCGTTTGAAAGCGCCCTGCCGGTGGAAGGTCCCGACGGGCTTTGGGGTAAAATGGCGCACGAAGGCGGCATTATCCGTGCCATGGCGTCTTTTCGCAACGGCCAGGTGGAACGGATGCTGAAGGTCCGTGTCGAGTTCGTTCGCCCGCCATCGACCGAGCATGTGTTGAACGAACTTGCCGAGTTCACAATCAATGGCTCGGGCGCGACATGTCGTTTGATGACTGGCCTTCCAAGTGTCTATGCGCCGAGATTGCTCGCCACGTTTCCCTTCATCATACCTTATTTGGAGCGTTGCGATCTCGACGGCGCCTTTGACGTGTCTCTCGGAGATGAAGCTGTGCTGGGCAGAGTGCTCGGATTTTCGTCACAGCTTGAGCAATTCTTGGTGCCCGACATCATGTTTGTAGCCAGCCAAGGTTACGCGGAAGCCCGTACAACTTATGCGCAAGCCGCCCCCTGGCACCAGCGTCTCGATCGAGCTTATTGGCGTGGAACGGACACGGGCGTATTTCGATATCGCAATATCGATGATGCACCGCGTGTTGCAGTTGCAAAGCTAGCGTTGCGACATCCCGATATCCTGGATGCGAAGATTACCGATGTTGAGCCTCGGCCAGACCGCGATGCAAAGCGCGCCTATTATGAGTCCGAGTGCCTGATAGGCGACGGCGAGCCTCAATCAAAAATATTGGATTATAAATATCAAGTTGATATCGACGGAAATACCAATACTTGGAGCGGACTTTTTCTGAAGTTGCTTACAGGGTCGCCAGTATTGAAAGTTAAGTCTGAACTTGGATTCAAGCAATGGTATTATGATTTGTTGGTTCCTTGGGAGAATTATGTTCCTGTTGAGCCAGATCTGTCGGATCTGATCGAAAAAATAAATTGGCTTCGTGATAATCCAACCCAAGCTCATCGCATCGGGAATGCCGGACGCCAATTGGCTAATTCAATAGATTTTCATAATGCAATGATCGCTGGATCCAATGCTGTCGAAAAACTTGTTCAAGTGAATAAGAGATTAAAATAACAATACCTTATATTATATTTTTTGATGAAATTTGTTTAGGATATTTGTGGCGTGAACAGATACTTTAATTATACGCGAACCATAGTAACCGGCGGAGCAGGATTTCTTGGTTCTCATTTAATTGATTATTTGATTTCACGTGGCCACGACATCGTTTGCGTGGATAACTTGCTGACAGGCAGCAAAAACAATATCCGACATATATACAGTCATAATCGCGTTTCGTTCGAGTTTATTCGGCATGATGTAACGCAGCCCCTTAACGTGCAGGGGGATGAGATATACAATCTTGCGTGCCCGGCATCGCCCCCCCAATATCAACATAATCCGGTGTATACATTGAAAACGAGCGTATTGGGTGCGCTCAATGTGCTCGAGCTAGCCCGGGAAACAAACGCGCGGATACTGCAAGCCTCGACGTCAGAAGTTTACGGCGACCCGGTGCTCCATCCCCAGCCCGAAAGCTACTGGGGCAATGTCAATCCCGTAGGTATTCGCAGCTGCTATGATGAGGGCAAGCGCGCTGCAGAGACCCTATTCATGGATTATCGACGTCACTTTGGCGTCAACACAAAATTAGTTCGGATTTTCAATACCTACGGCCCGAGAATGAACATAAATGACGGGCGAGTAATAAGCAATTTCATCGTTCAGGCGCTGCGAGGACAGAATATCACAATATATGGTGATGGTAGTCAGAGCCGTTCGTTCTGCTATGTCAGCGATCTTATTGAAGTCATGCATCAGGTTATGAATACTGAGCCTGAATTTGGTGACCCGATCAATATCGGAAACCCCGGTGAATTCACGATGTTGGAACTCGCCGATAAGATCATCACAAAAATAGGCGGGACATCCAAACTTGAATTCCAGCCGCTGCCCCAGGATGATCCCAAACAGCGTCAGCCTGACATTGGCCTGGCGAAAAGCAAGTTGAATTGGTCGCCTAAAGTGACGCTTGATGATGGACTCGACGAAACGATTGCATATTTCCGCGAGGCGCTGGAGGCTTAGGCTAGGAGTGCAAGGTCTGGTTCGGTTGTTTGACGAATGTTTTTCGGTAGGAAGCCAATAGAGTGATTGCGACCGACAATTCGCCTGTAACTCCGATTTCGAGGTTTTATGGAATATTCTAGTTTTCATAATAGAAATCCATATCTTAGGGCAGATTCGCTCGATCAGTTGTGTTCCTTCAACGATCTAGATTTTGTCCGCTGCGCCTATGTTACGATATTGGGCCGTCAGCCTGACCGCGATGGCGAACTGCATTACGTCCGCCGGTTGCGAAGGGGGATAGCGAAACTTAGCCTCATCCGTGAGCTTCGAACGTCGAGCGAGGGGCGGTGCCATGATCCTGGCATCGCCGGTCTGGATCGTACGCTTAAGTGGCATCGCTATGCCAATCTTGCCGTGATAGGTTGGCTGGTCCGTTTGGTGACCAGGCACGAAGGCAATTCCAAGCGGGAGCGGAGATTGCGGTCTTTGCAGAACGAGATAGGTGCGACGAGGGATGGAGCTCTTTACAGGTCTGCCCATCTCGAGGCACGCATTGGAGAGTTGCAGTCGCAACTTGGCCATCTTCAAAGGGCATTCGCGCTGTTCAATAACGACGGGAATATTTCCGAGCGCAGATTGGCCAATGCAGACACAGCAGGTACGGGCGATTGGGCTGAGGCGATCACGAAAGCGATGCGAACGTGAGTCAGTTTGGGCCGGCGGTAAATAGTGGGGCAGACCGATGCGTATCGTAATTGATCCTCAGGGTGCTCTCGGAGAGAGCCGCGATCGGGGGATCGGTCGTTATACACGATGCTTCATGCGGGAATTCATCAAGGCCGCAAAAGAGCATGAGATCTATTTGGTGTTCAATGCGATGTTGCCGGATGCGTACAATCGCCTTCGCAAGGATGTCGGCGATCTCGTTCCCGCGGAACGTATTGTAGGATGGACGGCGGAAGCACCCATTGCCGCGATTAGAGCGGAAAATACCCAACGCAGAATATTGGCGGGCGATATCTGGGAATCGGTGATCGAGTCGCTGGAACCGGATTTATTGATTATTTCTAGCCTGTTTGAAGGTGCCGGAGATGATGCAATAGCCAGTGTTTCTGCGGAACGGAATTATCTCGTAGCGACCATCTGTTATGACTTTATTCCGCTAATTTACAATACTATTTACTTACGCAATGTGGAAAATAGAATTTTTTATAAAAATCAACTTGAATATTTGAAAAAATCAGATTTCTTGCTAGCAATTTCGGAATCGACCCTAAACGAGGCGGTACAACTTCTTAGATATCCCTCGGAACGCATTACTAATATAAGTGCTGCTGTCGACACGGAGATCGAACCAGCAACTGACGTCTCTCTGTTGGAAAGATTTGGCATTGATCGGCCCTATCTTTTATACGTCAGTGCAGGCGATCAACGCAAAAATCATGCTGGGCTTGTGTCAGCCTATGCGGCTTTGCCTTATGCGGTTCGTGAAGCACACCAGTTGGTTTTAGGCGGACGGATCGGCGTTAATATAAGTCATGGCCTTCGGGCGCATGCCCGAAAATGTGGTGTACCCGATGAAGATATGATCTTCACGGGTGAGATCGACGATTCAATATTGGGCGCGCTTTACGTACAGAGCAAAGCGGTTGTTTTTCCGAGTTGGCATGAAGGCTTTGGGCTGCCCATCCTGGAAGCAATGTTTTTTGGCAAAGCTGTTTTGGCTTCAAATAAGTCGAGCATGCCAGAAGTCGTCGGCAATCCGAAGGCGTTGTTTGATCCATTCGACGTGGTATCAATGTCCCGATCATTAAATGATATTTTGACGGATGACGAATTTCGGCGTGATCTGGAGCATCATGCGGCGGTACAAATCAAAAACTTTTCTTGGGAGCGCACTGCGGCATTGGCGCATCGGTTTCTTGAGGATGTTACGTCACGTATGCCGCGGCCCCGGAAACATGGTCGCAAATATGCTATTTCAGCGATATCGAAAATCGCGGGTAATACGGCACTGCTGGACTACCCCCGCGATGTTGCGGCGATGTATATAGCGCGCAGTTTTCGCCAAGGGGATCGCCGACAACTTTTAGTCGATATTTCACAACTGGTACAGCAGGATGCCAAAACCGGCATTCAGCGTGTGGTCCGGTCCATATTGATGAACTTTCTGAAGAATCCTCCGACGGGTTGGGTCGTTGAACCTGTCTATGCCGATGAATTTACGCAAGGCTATCGGTATGCCCGACGATTTACGGACAGTTTTCTCGGTATTGATGCACCTTGGCATGAAGATACCAAGGTGGAAGCATGGACTAACGATGTGATGCTGGTGCTTGACCTTCAGCATGGTGTCCTCGAATATCAGAAACCAGTGTTAGATGAGTGGCATCGGCGAGGTGTCTCGATTTTCACTGTAGTTTATGACATTCTACCTTTGAAATTTCCACACTATTTTCCTTATACTGTGGATAAGCTTCACGGGAAATGGATACGACAGCTAGCCAGCTATTCTGGAGCATTGTGTATTTCAAAGGCCGTTGCAGACGATCTTCATGACTGGATCGTCGAGAACAGCGTTGAGACAGATCCGTATTTCGAGATTGATTGGTTCCATCTTGGTAGCGACATCGAAGGGTCTAAGCCGAGCGTCGGGCTTCCGGATGGTGCACATGATATGCTTAGAACGATGGGCGAACGTCCAACGTGCCTGCTGGTTGGTACCGTTGAGCCAAGGAAGGGCGGTGCGCAGGCTCTGTCTGCCTTTGAGCTTTTATGGAAGCAAGATGTAGACATCGCGCTTGTCATCGTAGGCAAGGAAGGATGGCATGTTGAATCTCTTGCAAAGCGCCTCCGTCAACATCCCGAATTGGGAAAACGCCTGTTTTGGCTGGAGGGCATCAGCGATGAGTTTCTCGATCGCATCTACGCGGAGGCGACTTTTCTCCTTGCCCCTTCAGAGGGAGAAGGTTTTGGTTTGCCGTTGATCGAGGCAGCGCAAAAGGGCATTTCACTTGTAGTGCGCGATCTTCCCGTTTTCCGAGAGGTCGCCGGCGATGCTGCGTTTTATTTTGCAGATCGGTTGGAGCCGGCCGTAATTGCACAGTCTGTCATTGTGTGGCTGGAGTTGTATCGGCAGGACAAGCATCCAAAACCACATATGATGCGATGGTTGAACTGGGAAGAGAGCGCCAAAAATTTGCTTGGCAAGATCATCAAGCCGAAAATCTCAGCGGGCAAATATACGGATTAAGGCTTTGCGGAAATTCCACGTGCGCCCACGAGTGTCGTCGGTGTTGTTGGCAAACATCATACTGTTTTAGTTGAATTTTTCGAAATTATAGTAGCATTGAGGAAGCGATGAAAATAGCTTTAGTAACAGGAATATCTGGTCAGGACGGCGCATATCTGGCTGAACTCCTATTGGAAAAGGGATATACTGTTTACGGCACTTATCGCCGGACGAGCTCAGTGAACTTTTGGCGTATTGACGAGCTCGCTATCCGTTCAAATCCAAATTTGCATCTGGTTGAATATGATTTGACGGATCTGCCGAGCGCAATTCGCTTGCTCAAGCATACCGGAGCACGTGAAGTCTATAATCTAGCGGCGCAGAGCTTTGTGGGCGTGTCTTTCGATCAGCCGGTGGCGACTGCGGAAATAACGGGCATTGGGGCATTGAATCTGCTTGAGGCGATCCGGATCGTCGACCCGACGATACGCTTTTATCAAGCGAGCACGTCGGAAATGTTTGGCAAGGTCCAGGCCATCCCTCAGGATGAAAGTACGCCGTTCTGGCCGCGTAGCCCATATGGGGTAGCTAAGCTGTATGCGCACTGGATTACGATCAACTATCGAGAAAGCTACGACATTTTTGGGTGTAGCGGGATCTTGTTTAATCATGAAAGCCCTTTGAGGGGCCAAGAGTTTGTGACCCGGAAGATTACGGATTCGGTTGCGAAGATAAAGCTCGGCAAGCTCGACTGTCTGGAACTAGGTAATATTGATGCAAAGCGCGACTGGGGCTTTGCCAAGGATTATGTCGAAGGCATGTGGTTGATGCTTCAGGCCGACCAACCCGACACGTTCGTCTTGGCGACCAATCGAACCGAAACAGTGCGGGATTTCGTTGCCATGGCATTCAAGGCTGCCGATATCGAAGTCGCGTTTTCTGGTGAGGGCGTTGATGAAGTGGCGGTGGATACGGCTACCGGCAAGAAAGTCATGGCTATAAATCCTCGGTTTCATCGCCCGGCCGAAGTCGATCTTTTGATCGGTAGCGCCGCAAAGGCTGAACAAATTCTTGGCTGGAAAGCAAAGACATCACTCGAAGATTTGTGCCGGTTGATGGTGGAATCCGATTTGCGGCGTAATCAGGCGGGCTTTTCATTCTGAATAAGGTTGCATCCATGCGTATGACCGACGCGTTCCCTTGCGTAACCGGTCAGCCCGATGTTTGGTATCGACGTTGAGAGTAATTGACATATCTGAAATGGACATTTGTATTCGTTCAATTTCTCGACTGTGGTCGAGCGTGTTTCAGCATCCCCGAAAGATATCATGATGAAAACTTTGATCACTGGTATTTCGGGTTTTACAGGGCATTACCTTTCCGAACGACTTCAGCGGGATGGCCACGAGGTGCATGGCATCGTCCGAGAACATGGTCATGCCAAGGATGTTCCGGCTCATGTCGTCCATGTTTGTGACCTGCTCGATTATGAGGCCCTTAGCGGCATCATTAGTCGGGTCGAGCCAGATTACATTGTTCACCTCGCGGCTATCGCCTTCGTCGGACATGATGATCTACAAGAAATGTACCTAACCAACATCATTGGTACGCGGACGTTGCTCGAAGTTTGCGCCCGGCAGCCAAAAATTCCTCAGAAAATCCTGATCGCCAGTAGCGCCAACGTATATGGGAAAAGCAATTCTGGCATTCTGAACGAAGATGCGTTGATCGAGCCAGCCAATGATTATGGGGTAACGAAATTGGCGGTGGAGAACATTGCGAGAATATTTAGTGAAAGATTACCAATTATTGTAGTACGGCCATTCAATTATACGGGTGTTGGTCAGTCGGAATCCTTCCTTATTCCAAAAATCATCAAGCATGTTCGTGATCGTTCCCCAATAATAGAACTGGGCAACTTGGATGTTGCGCGTGATTTTTCAGACGTGCGCTCCGTAGTTGACGCTTATGCGCGGCTTTTGAACGCCTCGTATGCCGTGAATGGCGTTTTCAATATCTGCTCGAGCAATCCTGTGACCTTGCGAGAATTGGTCGCCCTTGCTTGTAACGTCGGGCTGCATGATATGCAGATCGCCATCAACCAGGCTTTCGTCAGAGTAAACGAAGTTCCTGTCCTTTATGGGGATAAGTCACGCTTGGAAAGTGTGATTGGCCCCCTCGATGTCCCACCGCTGCGGGACACCTTGCGATGGATGATCGAAGCCTGATTATGCGCGTTGGACTCACCGTGGAGTCGCTTTCTCCGCAGTTAACAGGCATTGGGAATTATACCTGGCAGTTGTGTTGCGGCATGGCGGCACATGAAGCGATATCGGATATCCGCTATTTTCGTTTCGGCCGATGGGTGTCGCACCCTGGCCATTACATCAGCAATCGCCGCGTTCGTGGCTCGCTGGTACCGTTGTTCATCCGACGCTGGCAATCCGGACGAGAGTTTGGCGGTCGCCTGATACATGGCACCAACTATTTTTTGCCAGATCAGACGGAGCGTGGTGTAATCACTGTCCATGATATGTCGGTTTTCCTGCACCCCGACACGCACCCGTTGGAACGGGTAAAGGCGTTCGAACGGGACTTCATGCGTTCGCTTCAACGCGCCGAACATGTCATCACCGATTCAGAGGCTACACGAAAAGATTTCATAACGCTCTGCGGCTACCCGGACGATAGGGTGACAGCGATCCATCTGGGTGTTTCCAAACAGTTCACACCGTTGCCACGCTGCCAGATCGACCAGGCGCTGGCATTGATTTTCGGCCGAGTTATCGGTGATTATGTTTTAAGCGTAGCTACGTTTGAACCGCGTAAACGCATTGAAGCTGCGATCCGCAGCCATTCGCTGTTTTGCGATCGCACCGGTCAAGATATTCCGCTGGTTCTCGTTGGTGCAACCGGATGGGGGAATGATGGAATCCACCGTCTTATTGATGCCGAGCGGTCCAAGGGGCGCATCATCATGCTCGGATATGTAAGCGATAAGCAACTGCCGGTGATCTACGCAGGGGCCAAGCTGTTTCTGTACCCGTCAATTTACGAAGGTTTTGGTCTTCCGCCGATCGAAGCGATGGCCTGCGGCGTGCCGACTATTGTGTCGGATCGTTCGTGCCTGCCCGAAGTGACGCGCGGTGCCGCCCTGATGGTGAATCCCGACGATCTCGATACGTTGAGCCGAGCGATCGAACAAGGTTTGGATGATGACAATTGGCGCGCGAAAGCTATAGAGAGTGGGCTTGAGGTCGCGGCCCATTACGACTGGTCGCGCTGCATCGAACGAACTGTTGGTGTCTACAACAAGTGCATCGATGCAGGTGTTTAGGGAAGATCATTATGAGTTCGTTAGTTTCGTGCCGGTCCGGCAACGCCGTTGGCAGGATTTTGCTTATGGCGGCAGCGGTGCTGTCTTTGCCAGGGTGCGCCGTGATGAGTGCCGCAGGGCCATCCAGTGGCGACATTCGCGAGGCAAACCAGGCACCAGTTGGCAATGCGAACATACGCATCGTTGATTTGAACGACGCGCTTTCCCGCACGATAATCGCGAGAAGTCGCCCGCTTTTGCTTTCCGAAAGCATCGGCGACGGCTTTGTTCTGGGGTCGATGGTCGGCAAAGGGGATGTTCTCGACATTTCCATCTGGGAGGCGCCGCCTGCGGCGTTGTTCGGGGCAAGCATGAGCGGCGGCAGGCTGGCTTCTTCAGGCGCTGCCGCGCAAGGTTCAGGCTTTCCCGAGCAAATGGTCAGCAGTGAAGGTACGATAACAATCCCCTTCGCCGGCAAGGTGATGGCTGCTGGTCGCACCCCTCAGCAGATAGAGAATGACATAGTGTCGCGACTGCGCGGGAAGGCGCATCTGCCGCAGGTCGTGGTACGGCTTGTTCGCAATTCCGCCGCTAATGTTACGATCGTCGGTGAAGTCGCCAACAGTTCGCGCGTCCCTCTGACAGCCAAGGGCGAGCGTCTCCTGGACATTCTGGCGACGGCAGGCGGCGTTAGGCAGCCGGTAGGAAAAACGACAATACAGGTGACGCGCGGGGATCGGGTGGCGTCGCTTCCTCTCGATACCATCATACGTGATCCCCGGCAGAACATCCGGCTCCAGCCTGATGATGTCGTGACCGCGCTTTTCCAGCCATACAGCTTCGTGGCACTCGGTGCTACCGGGCGGAATGATGAAATACCGTTTGAAGGTACAGGCATCACGCTCGTGCAAGCGTTGGGCCGCGTTCAAGGAATACAGGACCAGCGTGCAAATGTCCGTGGCGTATTTCTGTTCAGATTTGAAGACCCGACGGTTTTAGGAAACGAACTGGCTTCCACAGCAACACGGACTCCAGATGGCAAGATACCGGTAATATACAGGATCGATATGAAGGATCCGTCGACTTTGTTTATCTCGCAGAGCTTCCCGATTCATAACGGTGATGTACTGTATGTTTCAAATGCCCCGCTAGCCGATATTCAAAAATTTGTGAGCATCATATCCTCTACGATATTCCCGATCGCGTCGGTTAGGACAGCGGTGCAGTGATTGATCCAATCAATTAGACGGTGCGGTCGGCATCGACCGCTCCAATCCTTGGCTTGGCGGCTATCATGAAAAGGCGCCCCGTTGCGCCGAAGGCCGGATGGATGTCGTTACCACAGGGCCGATGAGGCCAGACGATAAAAAAACGGCACTATTCCGCGTGGTGATGGAACGCTCTGGATGTCGTGACTAATCGTTCCAATACTGCAGCAATGAGGAGTTCAACGCCCGACTGGCTAGCGAAACCGCCCCGTATCAGGCAGCCATTTTGCAGGACCCGCTGAAATGCGCGCCATGTGCGACCATCAGGTTGCTGCGGCGCGCCCCAAAACCCATCAAGCAGCCCCTGGTCCGTCACGCCGGGTACGTCATAGATCGCATCGCCCAGCACCTTGACCGGCACGCCCGCGGCCAGGGCGAAGGTGCCCGAGGTGCTGTTGACCGTCACCATGCCTGCGGATTGTTCCGCGAGCAGCGCCAGATCGCCGCCCGCGACATGCACGATACGGTCCGCAAGTCCGCGTCGCCTCGCCTCGCGCGCGATGAAGTGCGACCAGATGGTCGTGCCGGCGTCGAGCGGATGTTCCTTGATGAGCAGCATCGTATCGGCAGGCGCATGCTGTTCGAAGCTGTCGAGCACATAGTGCACCGCGCTCGTCATGTCCGGGAAGGGGCTGTGTTCGCGAATCTGATAGTCGGAACTCAGTTGCAGCGGAAACAGGAAATAGCGCCGCCCCTCGATCCGTGCGAGCGCCTGCGCCGTGCGCCGCGCGACGAACCGGTTCGTAATCCCCAGTTTCCAGGCCCAGCGGATGCCCTCGACCAATACCGAGCCGGGCCGGTGCGAGCGATAGTGCGGAAAGCGCCAGCATTGCGTGACGACATGGTGGAAATAGCGATAGCTGTCGCGCACCCGGCGATTGAAGCTGGCGGTGATCGGCGGCAGATCGGGCACCGGCGGCAGGAGGCTGGCCTGTCGCAGAAACCATTGCGGGTCCTTCGGCAAGGTCGAATGGCCGTTGACGCCGTCCAGCTCCATCGTCACCCAGTCGGGCCGGATATAGCCTTCCTCGAACACATGGATGTTGACGTTGCGCAGCTTCGCCATGCCATGGGCGGCCCGATGCATGGGGCGGCAATCGCCGAACAGCATGATGTCGGTAATGCCCTTGTCGCGCAGGAAATGATCGAAAAAACGCGGCCAGCGTTGCGGCGAGCCGCGATAGTCGATCGCCCCTTCGCCCGGCCAGTCGATACGATCGCCGCCGTTGAAATTGATGCGGTGGACGGTGGCGCCGAGGCTGCGCATCCGTTCCCCCAGCAGGCAGAAGAAGGGACCGGGCGGTCCCTGCAACATGACGAAGGTGCGCCCGGCGAGCGAGGGTTTCGCGATCGCGCCGCTATCGCGGCTGACATCGCGCAGGACCGGGCGTGTGGTGCGGCGCGCCGTGAAGGTCGCGCCGCTCTCTGGCCCGAGATCAAGCTTCTTCAACGGAGCCTGCCCGGAATCGCCAGCGATTCACTTTTCCCTGAAGCCTGCGCAGCGGCACGATGAGACGGCTTTCCTTCCTGACCCCCGCGACGAGCCGATGCACCAATATCTCCGGCGGGCACGGCAACGCAGTTATCGGGTCCATGTAACGGGGATAAAGCAAGAGCACGCCTGCTGCCAGTCGATTGATGTCGAGACGTCTTTTGCGTCGGACAGGTGTTGCGCCAAGGTCACGGGTGAGACCCCATCCGGCATAGAAGGGGGTGCCATGGCAGGTCACGTCGCGCCCGCGCAGCAGCGCCTCGAACCCCGCGAGCGACGAGAGGACATGGACGCCGTCCACCATGTCGAGCAGTGCCGAGATGGACGTGCCCCGGTCAATGGCATCGGCATATGCCCGCGCCGCTTCATCGGGCACATGCCCCTTGCGATGCCCCGCATCGACATCGGGATGCGGGCGGTAGATGAGATAGGCATCCGGCTCCGCCAGGCGGGCCCGACGCAGCAGGTCGAGGTTGCCGCGCACGTCGCCCCGCGCGGCGATGACCGAGCGATCATCCTCCACCTGCCCCGTGACGAGGACATGGCGTTTGCTGCCGCCGGGGCGGGAGAGAGCGGGGCCGCCGACCCCATATTTGGAGAGACCCGATGCCACGATCAAATCGCGGATTGCCGCAGCGCGCGCCAGGTCCGCATCGCTGAAGGCCGCGGTTTCGAGTAGCCGTTCCAGCCCGCTTTCCCGCGCCGGATCGAAATGGACGCCGACGGCATCGACCGTGATCGACAGTGGCGGCACGCAATCGGCGCCGAGGCCGATCGAGCGGATGAAACCATCTTCCACTTCATGCAGGAGGGCGGGATTGTGCGCGGCCCGCGCCTCTATCGCGGCCAGAAGATCGGGCGGCGTCTTGGCCTTCCACACCGCCACGGCGGCATCGGGCGGCAAGGTGTCGAGCGCGCGGGGCGTGGTGATATGCCGGACCGGCGCGATGCCATTCCACAGCAGCGGCTCGACCGTTTCCCGCTTCCAGAAGGCCATGCCCGCTGCGGCCACGATCGGGCGGTTCGCATCGATGATGCCGCGCCAGTAGGCGAGCAGGGCAATCGTCTCGCCGAAGCTGGCCGGGTTGCCGGTAAAGGGGTTGGCATAAGCAAAGCGCAGGCAGCTTGTCGTAATGGCATCCGCCAGGGCAGGCAGCGCCATGCCGTCCATGGCTTCGACCGGGCAATCGGCGAGCCGTGCGATCGTGATGCGCGCATCGTCGCTTTTGCCCCACACTGCCTGGGCGTGGCGGGCGACGTGCCAGGGGTCGGCATCGCCGACGATGGCGGCGGAGGCGGTACGGGCAAGGGCGGGATCGGCGACCCAGAGCCGCAGCGACAGGCCCTGCGCCTCTGCCCGCGCGGTCATTGCGCGGGCGCTGGCAGCATCCCACGGACAGCCGATGATGGTGCCCGATGGCAGGTCTGGCTGCGCCGCCCAGAAGGCCCCGCCGACCCGCGCCGCGCGCAGCAATGTCGCGACATCGTCGGGATCGGCGTCGGAGCGTCCGGCTTGCGTCAGCGGATTCGGTTTTGACCCCGGAAACGGAGGTATGCGCAGCAGCGGCATCATGGCCGTGCGCCACCGTCATGCACGCCCTGTATCTGCCACTGCGGCGGCAGTGGCGGCAGGGGGGTGGCCGGCCCTTGTGCCAAAGTCTCGATTGCCTGCGCGGCCCATGGTCCGAGCGTCTGCATGACCGGCTTGTGCGCCCAATCGACGACGCGGATGGCCGTGGCCGGACCGCCGCTGTTGGTCAGCAGGGCGGCGGCGCTGGCAGGTGGCACGACATCATCCTGCGCCCCGTGCAGGATGACGACCGGCGCACGGACACAGCGGACAGCCGCCCGATTGTCCCACCGGTCGGGCAGGAAAGGGCGGGCCAGTGAGGGCGCGGCTTCCCTTATGTCGGCAAAGGCGCCGATGGTGATGACGCCTGCAATACGGTTGTCCACGCAGGCCGCCTGCAACGCGACCGCCGCACCCAGCGAATGGCCGACCAGCCAGAGGCGCGCGCCCGGTCCTGCAAGGCCACGGGCCTCCGCCATGAAAGCGGCCGCATCACGCAGCAACCCGTCTCGCGAGGGGTGGCCGGGATTGCCGCCGAACCCCCGGTAGGAGGCGACGAGCACCGCATCCCCCCGGTCGCGCAGATATTGCGCATATTTCGCGCCAATGCCCTGATGCGCGCCACGGCCGTGGAAAAAGACGAAGATGTCGCGATCGCCCGGCGCACCGGGCCAGAAGAAGCCCTGAAGCGAGAGACCGTCGGCGGTGGCGACGGTGCGCGTCTGCGGCGGGCTGCTGGTCCAGTCGGCAATGGCTATCGGTGCGCTGCGGGGCGCGTAGAGCGCGTCGCGCGCAATGCCGCAGCCGGTCGTGGCGGCCAGCAGCGCGGCCAGCACGGGCAGCGCCAGGACGCGCGGCGGCATGGCTCAGCCCACCCGGCGCGGAACCCGCGACAAGGCCATCAGATCCCCCAGCAGCAGCTCCGCCTGATCGAGCGGCCAGGCATTGGGACCATCCGACAAGGCATGTTCGGGATCGGGATGGGTTTCCATGAACAGGCCGTCGATCCCCGCCGCGACCGCCGCACGGGCCAGCAGCGGCACGAACTGCCGGTCGCCGCCCGAGCGATCGCCCAGGCCGCCGGGGCGCTGCACCGAATGGGTGGCATCGAACACCACCGGACAGCCGGTTTCCGCCATGGTCGCCAGCCCGCGCATATCCACCACCAGATTATTGTAGCCAAAGCTGGTGCCCCGTTCGCACACGGTGACGCAATCGGGATCGACAGCGGCGCGGACGGCCGCGTTGCGCGCCTTCGCCACTACCTGCGCCATGTCGGCGGGGGCCATGAACTGTGCCTTCTTGATGTTCACGGGCTTGCCGGTCGCGGCGGCCGCCTCGATCAAATCGGTCTGTCGCGCGAGAAAAGCCGGTGTCTGGAGCATATCGACCGCATCGGCGGCGGCCCGGCATTGCTCGGGTGTGTGGATGTCGGTCAGCACCTGTAGGCCGGTCTGCGCGCGCACCTTTTCCAGAATGCGCAGCCCCTCGTCCATGCCGGGACCGCGGAAGGTCGTACCCGAGGAGCGATTGGCCTTGTCGAAGCTGCTCTTGAAGACAAGGAACAGGCCCAGCCGTTCGGCGATGCCGCGCAGCCGTTCGGCAACGGACAGGACGAGCTGTTCGGATTCGATGACGCAGGGCCCCGCAATGACGAACAGCGGCGCGTCACCGCCAATCGAATGTCCGGCGATTTTCATGGCAACGCCCTATACTAGTCCGCGTGTCGCGAGGATAGCCTCGATCGGGTCGCCGTCCGACGGGTTGTTCAGCTCGATCGCGTCCCACGCGGGCGGATCGGCGGCGACAACGGCCACGGCCATGCCATGATAGAGGAACCGCAACTGCTCCAGCCCCTCGATATGTTCGAGGTCGGTGGCGGGCAGGGCGGCATAACGCGCGAGCGCGCTGCGCCTGTACGCATAAAGCCCGAGATGCAGCAGGACCGGCGGCGTGGCCTCGCGCGGACTGCCAGGCGTGATATGCGGCAAGACCCGCTTCGAGAAATAGAGGGCATCGCCCTTGGCATCGCACACGACCGTCGTGCCGCCGACACGCCCCTGCGCCTGATCGGCGACCAGATGGGCATAGGCCGAGGGCGAACAGCGCACGGCGACCGTCGCGACTTCGCAATCGGGATGTGCAATCATGTGGGCGATCAGCCGCTCGACCAGATCGGCCGGGGTCAGCAGCGCATCGCCCTGAAAATTGACGAAGATGTCGACATCATCCGGCAGTTCCGCAAGAGCAGCGGCGACGCGTTCGGTGCCGTTGGCGCATTCGGGCGGCGTCATGGCGACGGCCGTCCCGCAGGCCCGCGCCGCGTCCGCAATTCTGGCGTCATCGGTCGCGACGTACAGATAATCGACGCCGGTCACTGTACGCGCGGCCTCTATGCTGCGCTGGATCAGCGGCTTGGCGACACCCGTGGCCCCGACCAGCGGGGCAAGCGGCTTGCCCGGAAAGCGCGAAGAGGCATAGCGCGCCGGGATGACGATGGCCGTGGTCATGCGAAGGCGGTCTGCCTGACGGTGTCGGTCAGAGACCGAGCGCCATGCTGTGAATATGCAGCAGACCGATGGGATGCCGCGGATTTTCCCGGCTCATGACGAAGACGACGGTGATCGCCGCTTCGGACAGCAGGGTCAGCGCATCCTCGATCAGGGTGCCGCTGGGCACAGTGATCGGATTGCGTGTCATCACGTCGCCTGCGGTGGCGATCAGCATCTGGTCAAAAGAGCGCCGCAGATCGCCGTCGGTGATGATGCCGACAAGATTGCCGTCATCGTCCACAACACCAGCAGCGCCCTTGCCGGTCGACGTCATTTCCAGCACCACGTCGCGCATGCCGGTGCCTGGGCGTACCAGCGGCAGCGGATCGCCTTCGCGCAGCAGCGTGTCGACGGGCATCAGCTTCCACCCGATGCTGCCGCCCGGATGCAGGCGCATGAGGTCGGCGCGCGAGGTGCCGCGCATTTCCATGGTCGCGATCGCCAGCGCGTCGCCCAAAGCGAGCATCATCGTCGTGGACGTGGTTGGTGCGATCTTCACCGGGCAGGCTTCCGCCATGCGCGGAATGCACAGGGCCACGGTCGATTGACGGACGATCGGCGAATCCTGCTTCGAGGCAATGGCGATGATCGGAATGCCGATCTGCCGGGCATGCGCGACGATCGCCCGCAGTTCCACCGTCGCACCCGAATTGGAGAGGACGACGAGGCTGTCCACCGGTTTGAGCATGCCAAGATCGCCGTGCGACGCCTCAGCCGGATGCACGAAAAAGGCGGGGGTGCCGGTCGATGCCAGCGTCGCTGCGATCTTGCGCGCGACATGCCCGGATTTGCCGATGCCGGTGACGATAACGCGGCCGGTCGTGGCGGCGACAATACGAACGGCGGATGAAAATTTTTCGTCGAGCGCAGCACTCAGCGCGACGAGACCAGAGGCTTCCTGATCTATGACGCGGCGTCCGCTCTCGATCGAAGAAATCCGGGTGGCTATGTTCATACGCGGGTGCCCCTGCATAAATTACTTTATGTGTTCTGTCCCGCCCCGGTACATATCTCTAGTCCGGCAAACCGGGATTGCAAGCCCGTTCTTGCACCGCACAATCGCCCCCTGCCATCACAATCAAGGGTTAAGGCAATATTTCCATAATGTTATCGAACGATTGCGCCTAGATATCGCCGGGTCGTTTCGCGCCCACATCATTCCATGGCTGGCCGATCCAGCGCGCCAGGCGATCGCGCGCGGCCCACATCAGCCCGACGCGCCGGTGAGCGAGGCCGCGCCAAGAAAGCGGGTCGAGACCGGTCCAAGGATAGAAGGGATTGCGGCGGCCATAGGCCCAGATCTCGATCCGCGTCGTCGGCCGCAGCGACGGCCCCCGCGCGTGAAATCCGCCGGTGTCCGCCACCACCAGGGTATTCGCCTTTACCGCCAGCGCGACCGGCGGGGGTAGGCCGAGACCGGGCAGTTCGGCTGCATCGACTCGCATGGACCCGCGCGCCGACAGATGATCGACGCCCTCCGGCGCGATCAGGCTGCGGGCCTTTTCCCACGCGATCCTTTGCGGCGTCAGGCGATGCGATCCGGGGACATAGGTGAACGGCCCTTCGTCCGCCGCGACGTCGGTCAGGAAGAACCAGGCCTTCATTGTGGGATGGAAGGTATCGGCATGCAGCGCCTCCTGCGGATCGGGCGGCGCATCGGCGCGATGGGACAGGATCGTCTGGATATAATAAAGCGGCTCGCTGGCGTAGCTGGCGACATAGTGCATCAGCCCCCGCCAGCGCGGCGTCGCGATCAGCGCGCCAAGCGCGGGAATGGCGCGGAGCATTGCCTCGTCGATCGCGATCCGGCGGGTAATGGTGTCCCCCTGCAACATTTCGCGGGCAGGGGCCGGGCGATCGAGCACCGCCCGTCGCAGCGCCTCGAACTGGGCAGGCCCCAGGAAATCGGGCAGCGCGACATAGCCCTGCGCGTCGAACTGGATACGGTCCTCCGCCGCAACGAGATGCCGCAGCCGGGCCCGCCGCGCCCAGGCCAGACGATGCGCCAGCGCCATACGCCCGACATGCAGGCCCTTGCCGTTAAGCCACTTGGAGCCGATCAAGGGATTGTCGCGGAAGGATTTGGCGCCGGTCGCCAGTTGCAGGAGATGCCATGGCGCAGCAATCATATGGCGGACGAGCGGCTTCATCGCCCGTCTAGTGCCCCAGCCTGCCCGGCGAAGTAAAGCCGGTTTGGATGTGGCGGGCGGGCAAGGGGCCAGGCTGGCAGGCGACGCGCAGGGTGCGGGTGGGCAGATCGCGCACCCTTTCGCTTTTTCGACCATGCTGATAGGGAAAGGCCGGATTTTCGGACGAATTGAGCGTGAACGCACCTGTACCCACCAAAAAGCTGATGCGCGCCGGTCCCAGCCTGTCGGGCCTGCGCGTCCGTCTGTATCTGGGCGGCGTGATGGCGGACGTGCTGATGCTAGGGATCGCCTTCGCCCTGGCCAACCTGCTGGTGATCGGGCGGATCGTGGGCGAACCGGCCAAGCCGCACGGGCTGGTGATGTTCGCGATGATCGCGCCGGTCTATGCGCTGCTGGCGGTGCAGGCGGGCGTTTACGGCATTCGCGGCATCACGGCGGTGCGGAGCAGCGCGCTGCGCGCCTGCTGGGCCTTCGCGCAGGCCGTGCTGCTGATGCTCGTCATCGTCTATTTCGGGAAGATCGCCGAACAGCTTTCGCGTCTGACCTTTGCCGTGGGCGTGTCGCTCAGCCTGATCGGTCTCGCCGCGCTGCGGCCGGGGATGGCCTGGCTGGTGCGCCGCCTGGCGGGTGCCTTGCCGACGATGGTCGTCCTGATTGTTGATGGCGTCGCCTTTGCGCCGCGCGATGACGCCATGCGGATCGACGCTGTGGCCCTTGGCATCGATCCCACCCGGCACGACGCGGAAATGGCCGCGCGTCTGGCGGCGGCGGTGGGCCATGCCGAGCGCGTGGTCGTCGCCTGTCCCAACGCGCGCATTGCCGACTGGTCGGTCGCGCTCAAATCGCTGGAGGCACGTGGTGAAATACTGGTGCCCGAACTGGCGCGTTTCGCCCCCGCGAAGCTCGACGAATATGCACGGCACCCGACCTTGGTGGTGGCGGGCGGCCCGCTGCAATATCGCGACCGGATCGTCAAGCGGCTGTTCGATCTGGTCGTCGCCCTGCTGGCGACGGTGCTGTTGTCGCCGATCCTGATCGCCGTCGCGCTGGCCGTGAAGCTGGACAGCCCCGGTCCGGTCTTTTTCCGGCAGCAGCGCATGGGCCGCGACGCCCGGCTGTTCGGCATCTTCAAGTTTCGCACGATGCGCAACGACATGGCCGACGACCGTGCCAGCCAGTTGACCCGGCGCGACGATCCCCGTGTCACGCGGATCGGCGCATTTCTGCGCCGCACCAGCATCGACGAGTTGCCGCAGATCTTCAATGTCCTGAAAGGCGACATGAGCATCGTCGGCCCGCGCCCGCATGCGCCGGCCGCGCGCGCCGCTGACAAGCTCTACTGGGAAGTCGACGACCGATATTGGGAACGGCACTGCATCAAGCCGGGCATTACCGGCCTGGCACAGGTGCGGGGGCACAGGGGCGCCACCAATGTGCAGCAGGACCTGATCGACCGGCTCCAGTCCGACCTGGAATATGTGACCAACTGGTCCATCTGGCGCGATGTGCGGATCATGCTGGCGACGCTGCGCGTGCTTGTCCACGACCGGGCCTATTGATGCCGCTGCCGTTCCCTGCGGCCATAGCATGACCCTGTTCGCCCGGCTGGAAGGATCGGCGCGGCTGCTGGCGCTCGTGAAGCTCGCCAATGTCGCGCTCGTCATGCTGTGGGGCTTTGCGGTTACCTATGTGTTCGTGCGGCTGCTGCCGATCGAGACTTTCCGTGCCTTTCTGTTGCTTGTGGCGTTCGGCAATTTCACGGTGTCGGCCGAACTGGGGCTGACCAGCATTGTCTACAACCGGTTGCGACGGCACTGGCTGGCCTTGCGCGGGGAGGGGACAGCGCAGGATTTCCGCGCGGAGGAACTGGGCGTCATCACGATGCTGCTCGCCGGGCTGACGATCGCCGCGACGATTGCGCTGTTCGGCGCGATCCAGATGCGCCTGATCGTGACGGACATGCCGCTTTTGTTCCTGCTGTTCTTCGTGACGACCTGTCTCAACCTGTTCGCGACACTCGCCAAGCGGACGCTGGCGGCCGTCGATCGCAACCTGTTGTGGGAGGCGATCGACATGGCGCGCCGCGTCGCTGCAATCGGCCTGCTCATCGCGGCGCTGGCGGGGATGGATCTTACTTTGTCGGTCGCGCTGCAGGGGCTGCTCAGCCTGATCGCCATCGGCGCTGGTCTTGCGATGCTGCACCGGCGGCTGGGCCTGCGGATGGGCGACTGGCTGGCGCTGCGGGTGGGCGGCGGCCATGTACGGCGCCATTATCTGGCGGATTTCGGGGCGTCTGCTGCGCTGACGGCATCCGAAGTGGCGGCCTATAATGCGCCCTATTTCCTGATTGCTCTGGCGACGTCGGACCCGCGCCCGTTGCTGTTCTTCGACTTTCTGTTCAAGATGAGCCGGGCGCTGAGCGCGCTGGTGCGCGCGATGATCGAGGCGGCGTTGCCGCGCATCACGGCGGCCTGGTATCGCGGCGATGCGCGGCGTTTTCGTCAGTTGATTGCGCGGGGCACCGGCGCTGCGCTGCTGATGGCGCTGGCGATCGGTGCCGCACTGATGCTGTTTGGAGTGCCGCTGGTCGCTGCGCTGTTCGACGGCAGGCTCGCGATCGCGCCGTGGATGCTGCTGCTGCTCGCGCTGCTGCTTCTCGCCCTCGCGATCACCTGCGTCTCGGTTTATGTGCAGGGCGCGCTGGGTCGATTTCGTCGGTTGTTGCGGCAGTCGCTGCCGTTTCTGGCCGGATCACTGCTCAGCGTGCCGCTGGCGTCGGTGCTCGCGGGGCAGGGCCTGCCCATTACCACCGGATTTTCGCTGCTCCTGCTGGCGACCTTCGCGGGAACCGGTGCGCTGCATGGCCTAGCTCTGCGCCGCCTAATGCGGGAGATGCCGCAGTGAGGGTCGCCATGATCGACCCTTCGCTGTTCACCGGCCGCTACGACGACAGCCTGTGCGCGGCGATCGCGGCACAGGGCCATGCCGTCACGTTGCTGGGGCGGCCGTTGCGGGCAACCGATGCGCTGATACCCGCGGGCTATCGCTATACGCCCCGCTATTTCCGGCTGGGGGAGAGGCTGCGCCCGCTGATCGGCGAAGGCGTCAGCTTCCGCGCGATCAAGGCGGCGGACTATATGATCGATTGCCTCATCGGCTCTCTGCCCTGCGCCGATGTCGTGCATTATCAGTGGCTGCCGTTCGCGCCGGCCGACCGGCACGGCCTGCGGCGGCTGCGCGCGCGCGGCGTACCGCTCGTCCACACCGTCCACAATGCGACCGCCTATCATGGCGACGCCGCCGTGCAGGGCCATGGATACATGCGGCTGCTGGCGCAGTTCGACCGGCTGATCGTGCATGGCGCAGCGACGCGCGACGCGCTGGTCGCGGCGGAGATCGCACCCGAGCGGATCGGCATCGTGCCGCACCCGCCGATGCGGCTGGCGCCCGCGACCGCGCAGAGCCGGGCGCAGGTGCCGCCGCCGCGTGCCCCGCGCATCCTCTTTTTCGGTACGATCCGGCCCTACAAGGGTCTCGACCTGCTGATCGACGCCTGCCTTCGGCTGTGGCGCGACGGCGCGACCTTTGAGCTGGCGATCGCGGGCAAGCCGTTCGTCGACATGGCGGCGATGCTGCGCCCCGTGCATGCCTCGGGATATGCCGACCGGCTGCACTGCGACCTTGGCTTTCTGGGCGAGGACCGGCTGAGCGCCTGGATGGAAAGCGCCGACATCATGGTCTTTCCCTATCGCCATATCGATTCGAGCGGGGCGTTCCTCTCCGCCTTGCACCATGGCAAGGCGATGGTCTGCACCGCGACCGGGCTGTTCGCCAGCCTGCCGCCCGATGCGTCGGGATCGCCGCCGGTCACGCTGGTCCCGATCGAGGATGCCGCCGCACTGGCGCAAGCCCTCTTGCCGCTGGTCGGCAGCACTGCCATCAGGCAGGCCATGGGCGCCCGCGCGGCGGCGCTGGGCGAAAGCCTGGCGACTTGGGACAAGGCAGGATCGGCAACGGTGGATATCTACAGGCAGGCGCAGGCACATGTGGCGACAGGCCGCGGGCGGGACGGCGCATGAGCGGCCGGATCGGTCGGGAGCTGGCCGACCGCTGGCTGGGGCTGCGGCTGGCGCTCGCCGGGCGCGTGCATGCCTATCCCGAAGTGCTGACGTTGCGCCGTTTCGTCCGCGCCTTCGCGATCGAGGCGATTCTGGACGTAGGCGCGAACGCAGGCCAATATGCGACGATGCTGCGCCGTGACGTGGGCTTTGGTGGAACGATCCTCTCCTTCGAGCCGAACCCCGACGTGTTCGCCCGTCTCGCGCGCCGTGCCGCCTCCGACCCGCGCTGGCATGTCTTCAACATGGCGCTGTCGAACAGCGACGGCACCGCCGCGTTCAACGTGATGGCCGCTGACCAGTTCAGTTCGCTCGAAGCCCCGGCGGAGACGCTGGACGCGGTGTTTGCGACGCGCAACCGGGTCACGCGGACTGTCGATGTCGCGCTGCGCCGCCTCGACACCCTGCTGCCGGAGCTGGAGGCGGCACGGGGCCTGACCCGCTTTCTGCTGAAAATGGATACGCAGGGGCATGACGCGCTGGTGTGCGAAGGGGCGGGCGCGACGCTGGGCACGATGACGGGCATTCAGACGGAGCTGGCGATCCGGCCGATCTATCGCAACGGCACCGGCTATCGCGCGATGATCGATATGCTGGAGACACATGACTTCGTGCCGAGCGCGTTTTTTGCGAACAACAAGGGGCATTTCCCGCAACTGGTGGAAATGGACGGGCTGTTCGTCAACCAGATGGCGCTGGACAGCCGCGCACTCTGAGCCGGGCGCATTTGGGCAAGAATATCAGGTTATTGGCTGCTGCACATCGCGTGGATTGTCATGCGTACGTCATATAAATGACGCTAAACTGACACTTAAATACAATCAGCCTGTCATGCAGCGCGCCTACCTGCCTTCACCGAGGGCGACAGGGGGCCTTCGCTGATTCGCGCGATATCGCCTCCTGACGCTCCGATCCAAATCACAACCCGGTCAGGGCCGGAGCGGAGACGACATGTCCAATATTTCACGCATTTCGACCATCCTGCTGGCAGGCGTTGCCTGTGCGGCGCTCAGCGCCTGCGGTGCGGACAGCATTGCTTCGCCCGGTGAAGGCACGATCGTGATCCCGGCACCGACACCGACGCCCACGCCTACCCCCACGCCGACCCCGACACCCACACCCGGACCCGCCGCAAGCTGCCCCACCGGTCCGTTCACTGATCGCGGCACGATCGGCAATTTCCGCAATTGCGAGCTGAGCGGCACGATTTCGAGCAACCTTGCGCTCGCCAAGCAGACCGGCGTCATCTATTCGCTCGCTGGTCGCGTGAACGTCGGTGCCGATGCCGGCGGCGCCAGCACCTCGAGCGGCGTGACGCTGACCATCGATCCGGGCGTCATCATTTTCGCATCCAGCGGTCTTGACTATCTGGTCGTGAATCGTGGCCACCGCATCAATGCCGTGGGCACCGCGACGCAGCCGATCATCTTCACGTCGCGCCAGAATGTGCTGGGCACCGCGACGGACACCAGCTCGGGTCAGTGGGGCGGCGTCGTTCTGCTCGGCCGCGCGCCGATCTCCGACTGCCTTGCCAACCCGGATACGGACGGCGGCAACGCAACCTGCGAGCGCATCCTGGAAGGCACATCCGACGTTCGCTTCGGCGGTGCCAACCCGGCGGACAACAGTGGCACGATGCGCTACGTCCAGATCCGCTATTCCGGTTTCGAACTGTCGGCGGGCAGCGAGCTTCAGGGTCTGACGCTGGGCGGCACCGGATCGGGCACCGATGTGAGCTTCATCCATGTGCACAACAGTTCGGATGACGGCATCGAAGTCTTCGGTGGCCGCACGAACATGAAGCGTCTGGTCATTACCGGCGCGGAAGACGACAGCCTCGATACCGATGTCGGTTACAAGGCATTCATCCAGTATGTAATCGCCGTGCAGCGTTCGGTCGGTGACCGTTTGCTCGAACTCGACTCGACCGGCAACGTTGATCGCCTGCCGCGCCAGAACGTCCGCCTTGCCAACTTCACGCTCGTGGGCAACGGCGGCACGCGTGCCGTCACCCTGCATGGCGGCGCTGACTATACATTCATCAACGGCACGATCCGAGGCGCTGTCAACTGCTTTGACATCGACAACGCCCAGACGATCGCAACAACAGGTACGGACGAAGCCGGTCCGCCGGTGTTCCGTTCGATGTATCTGGCCTGCACCAACCCATTCGAAGACGATACGGATGTAACCGCAGCGCAGATTGCGACCATCTTTGGGACGGGGACGAACGGCAACGTCGCGGCTGGAACATCGACACTAACGAATACCTTCGTGAACGGTGCCAACGAAACCGCGGTCACGCCGTTTGATGCGCGTACGCTCAGCACCTTCTTCGACACCACAGCCTATATCGGTGCGGTGCGGGATGCGAACGACACCTGGTATCGCGGCTGGACCTGCGATTCCTCGACGGCGTCCTTCGGCAGCAACGCAGCCTGCACGGCACTGCCGACCACATAAGCACGGCGGCCTGTTACGGGGTAGCGGCCGCCATGCGCCGCTGCCCCGTTTGCCTTTTATTCTAATTCGGGGATTAGCAATGTCGAAGCCGCTCAGCCTGGGGTGCCTGCTGCTCCTGACCACTGCATTGTCTGCGCCCGCAGCCTATGCGCAATCGTCCGGCGGGGATGCCGCCGGCGCACCGACCGCCGCGCCGCCGCCCTCCGCCGTCGCGCCGGAGGACAGCACGCCGCCGGAAGAAGAACAGATCGACATTTCGACGACCGGCAGCGACATCGGCGAAGACATTATCGTGACCGGCCGGTTCATTCCCGAGCCGGTACGCGCGACCGCCGAAGTCATCTCTGTCCTGTCGTCGGCGGATATCGCCCGCTCCGGCGATGGCGATGTGTCCGAGGCGCTCAACCGTGTCACGGGCCTCAGCGTGGTCGGCAACGGCTATGTCTATGTGCGCGGCCTTGGCGACCGCTACTCGCTGGCGCTGCTGAACGGGTTGCCCCTGCCTTCGCCGGAACCGCTGAAGCGCGTGGTGCCGCTTGACATCTTTCCGACCAGCGTCGTCGCATCGGCGCTGGTGCAGAAGAGCTATTCTGCCAACTATCCCGGTGAGTTCGGGGGCGGTGTCATCAACCTGACCACCAAGTCTCAGCCGGAAGAAGGCTTTGTGACGCTGAGCGGGTCGGTCGGCGCGAACCTCGAAACCACCGGCCAGCTGGGCTATACTTATTATGGCAGCGGGTCCGACTGGACCGGCTTCGACAATGGCGCGCGCGACATTCCCGCGCCTTTGCGCGCGGCGCTCGCCAGCGGTAATGTCGTGACCGAAGGGGCGAACTTCTCCCCGGCGCAGCTCAAGACCATCGGCATCAGCCTTTTGAACAGCGCGACCAGCGTGGTGCAGCGCAACGGGAATATCCCGGCCAACTTCTCGGCCGAATTGTCCGCTGGCGATACCTATGCGCTGGGCGATGTCGATCTTGGCGTTATCGCCACTGCCGGCTATCGCAATGGCTGGCAGACGCGTGATGCCATCCAGCAATTCTCGAACAGTACCGATCTTTCGATCGGCAACGACTATCGTTCGGTGCTGACCCAGAATCGCATCGTCGTGAACGGCCTGCTCGGCCTGGGTCTGGAGTTCGGGAAGAACAAGATTCGCTGGACCAACCTGTACATCCGCGACACCGTGAAGCAGGCAAAACTGTCGCGCGGCATCGACCTGATCGCGAGCGCAGACGATATCGAAAATCTGAAGCAGGATACCGCATGGTATGAGCGGCAACTCATTACCACGCAGTTGGTCGGAGAGTTCAAGTTCGGCGATTTCGGCCTGGATTTGCGCGGCACCTACGCCAATTCGCAGCGCGAGGCGCCCTATGAGCGCAGCTTCACTTATGCCTTTACGCGGCAGGACGGCATCAACGACTTTGTCAACGATCTGCGGTCGGTCAATCAGAATGCGCGCATATCGTTCAGCGACCTGAACGAAGATGTGTACGGGGCCGGGGTCGATCTGTCGTACCGGCTGCCGACCGCCATCCCGATTTCCATAACCGGTGGCTATGCGTTCAACGACACCAAGCGCAGCGCGGTTCGTCGCGATTTCCGCTTCCTGCCATCCGGATCGCTGAACCTGGCGGTCGCGCAGCAGCGGCCCGACTATCTGCTGTCCGATTACAATATCCAGACGTACAATATCCTTTTGACGGAAACATCGGGGCAGTCCGGTGCGGCGGCCTATGATGCCGCGCTGCAGGTGCATGCAGGCTATGGCCAGTTCGAAGCCGAGGTGGTCGATGGTCTGCGCCTGACGGCCGGGGTCCGCTATGAAGACGGCGACCAGTCGGTGACGCCGACAAACCTGTTCAACAGCAATGACCTGACGTTCCTGCGACCGACCCGGATCACGAACAGCTATTGGCTGCCCGCCGGGACGATCACCTGGAACTTTGCCGAAGACATGCAGCTGCGCGCGTCCGCGTCCAAGACCATCGCACGGCCGCAGTTCCGTGAATTGGCGCGGCAATTGTATCAGGATGTCGATGCAGACCGTCAGTTTTTCGGCAACCCGTTCCTGCAGGACAGCGAGCTGTTCAACGTGGAAGCACGCTATGAATATTACTTCGGGCGTGGCGAGCGGTTGAGCATCGGCGGTTTCTACAAGAAGATCGACAATCCGATCGAGACCTTTGCGTTCATTCCGTCCGGCTCCTTGACGGCGAGCTTTGCCAATGCGCCGGAAGCCGAGCTTTATGGTGCGGAGCTTGAAGTGCAGAAGTTCGTTCCGCTGGACACGATTTCCAGTGCGAAGGCCTTCATCAGCCGTCGCCTCGTGCTGAGCGGCAACTACACCTACTCAAAGTCGAAGATCATCGTCGGCGCCGACGACACGATCATTTTGCCGTTCGGCGAGTTCGGCGAAGCACGCCAGGCATCGGACTTCTTCGACAATGGCGCGCCCTTGACCGGCCAGTCCAAGCATCTGGTCAATCTTCAGTTCGGTATCGAGGATACCGATCGTCTCTCGCAACAGACGATCCTGCTGACCTATGCGAGCAAGCGCGTCACCAATCGCGGGCCGGAAAACCAGCCGGACATTTTCGAGAAGCCGGGCATCAAGCTCGACGTGGTGTTGCGCGAGGGCTTCGACTTCTACGGCCGTGAACTGGAGCTTAAACTGGAGGGGCGCAACCTCACCAACACGAAGTTCCAGGAATATCAGGTCAACGGCGCCAACCGGATCGACGTCAACACCTACAAGCTGGGCCGTGCCTTTACTTTCGGGGCCAGCATCAAGTTCTGACGCTTAACGGGAGCGGCTGTGGCCCTTTAACTGGTCCAGGGCCGCTCCCGATACCATTTAGTGATCACATATTTGACCCCGCTGCGCACCTTCATGCCATGATGGAGCGTGGCGGGGTTGAATGTCCTGTCGGGACGGCGATTGTCCCACGCGAGCAGCTTGCCCGTTTCGGGCTGCACCATCTTGCCGACCTTGGTGAAGCGTGTCGCGCCGCCTGCCTCCGGTATGTTCAGATAGACCATGAACGTCCAGGTGCGATTGCCTGAAAGCGCACAATATTTCTGGAAATCCGGGCCGTGCGGTTCGAAATAGTCGGTGTGCGCCTTGAACTCCTGCCCCACGGCATAGCGTTGGCCTTGCAGCGGTTCGCCATAGATGGGATCGATCCCGGCATAGTCGGCAATCTGCCGGTCGATAGTCGCCACGAACGGATCGAGCGGATCGAGATCGCAGGTTTCGCTGGTGCGGAAGTAGCCGTCGCCATTGGCGTCGGCTATTGTGGAGGGGCGACGGTCCGCCTCGATCCGTTCGATCAGCGCATCGCATTGATCCGGCGTCAGGAAATTGCGCTGGATGAACAGCGTGAGATCCCTGCCGGGAAACCGTTGCACACCGCGATGGGCGGCGATGTAGGCCGCATCGGCGTCGGCGGCCCAGCGGGAGGCGGAATGGATCGTCATGCGGCCTGGACTAGCCAAAAAATCAGATGCAGCCAACCGCCTGTCGTTGTGTCACAATCGGTGCAACAATAGTGTCTTAATTGCGTCATCCAAACGTAAGAAATGACGCCTAGCACGCGCTCAGTGCGACAGCGCAGGGGGACTCGACCGGGCCATGTTGACGGCGTTCACAGCGACGATGCGCGATCGCGCGGCGGCTGTATCCGGGCGTCTGCGTCATCTGCCGGCCGCACCGCGCAGCCCGCTGACTTTGCTTGAATATCTTTTGCTCGCGCTGCTGGCCGTGCAGGTGGCACGGTTGCTGTGGGCGGTGGTCACGCCCGTCGGTCCTTATGGGGCATGGACGGGACGCCAGGCCGTGATTGCCGATGCGGGCGCGCGGCAGGCGCTGTTCAGTCGTTTCGATCCGTTTTTCCGCGCGCCCGATAGCGGCGCGTCATCCAGCCCGGTGGTCACCTCACTTGCGCTCACGGTCTTCGGTATCCGCGTGAACGAAGGGTCGGGGCAGGGCAGCGCGATTATCGCGACGCCGGACGGGGTGCAGAACAGCTATGCCGTGGGCGACGAGATCATGCCCGGTGTGATCCTGAAAAGCGTCGCCTTCGATCACGTGCTGATCGACCGTGGCGGCGCGCAGGAAAGCGTGTTTCTCGATCAGTCCGTCGCCGCGCCGGTCGCCAGCCCGGATGGCAGCGCGCCCTCGGCTTCGCCTGTGCCGTCGGCGGTCTCGTCCGCGCAGGCTGCACAAGGCATCACAGCCGCCGCCGTCAAGTCCGACATCGGATTTGCGCCACGGCTGGAAAACGGGAAAGTCACCGGCCTTGTGCTGTCGCCCAAAGGCCCGGCTTTTCAGACGGCCGGGTTCGCACGAGGGGACATCGTGACGCAGATCAATGGCCGACCGATCGGATCGGCCGCCGATCTTCAGGCACTACAGACCCAGATCGCGCCGGGCGCCCGCATTTCGCTGATGGTGGAGCGCGGCGCCACCACGGTGCCCATCGCCCTCACGTTGCAAGGTTCATGACCATTTCCCGTTTCCCTTCCGCTTTCCTGCTGCGCGGCGCGGCGCTGGCGCTTGCGCTGGCGGTGCCGCTGGCATCGCCGGTGACGGCGCAGCAGACGCTTAACGTGCGCGATGCCGACATCCGGGCCTTCATTCAGGATGCGGCGCGCGTGACCGGCCGGACATTCATCATCGACAGCCGGGTGCAGGGCAAGGTGTCGGTCGTCACCGATCGGCCGCTCAGCAAATCGGAATATTTCGAGATATTCCTGTCCACCCTGCGCGCCAACGGGCTGGTTGCCGTGCCGTCCGCCGGAGGGGCCTATCGCATCCAGCCGGCCGATGGCGCGGCGGGCCAGCCGTCCAGCGTGGGCCGTGCCGCGAATCGCAACCAGTTCGTGACCGAAGTCTTCCGCCTGCGCTCGATCGATGCGGCATCGGCGCTCGAAACGCTTCGGCCGCTGGTCAGCCGCGACGGATCGGTCACCGCCAACCGCGCAGGCAACAGTATCGTGGTCGCCGATTATGCGGACAATATCCAGCGCATACGCCAGGTCATCGGACGCATCGACCGCGACAGCGCGGCAACCGAAATGGTGATGCTGAAAAATGCCGGCGCGCGCGAAATCGCGACCTCGCTTCAGGCGCTGGTGGGCGGCGGGGCCGGTGGCGGCGGTGAAGGCGCGCCAGCCGCCATGGCACCGGCAACCGTGGTGCCGATCGACAGCAGCAACGCCATTGCCATTCGCGGCGACGCGGGCACCGTCGCGCGGCTCGCGGCCATGGCGCGCGACCTTGACCGGCAGGCGGCAAGCGGCACCGAGATCCGGGTTTTCTGGCTGGAACATGCCGATGCCGAAAAACTGCTTCCCGTGCTCCAGCAGCTTGTCGGGCAAGGCGGCGGCACGCAGGCAGTGGAAGCCGCCGCTGCGGTGGGCAAGGGTGGGCCGCAGTCCGCCACACCGGCCGCAGCGCCCTCCGCCAGTGTTTCGACAGCTTCGGGCAACGGCATTGCCACGCGCGGTCCGGCGATCGTCACCCGCTACGAAGGGGCAAACGCCATCATCGTTGCCGCCAACAGCGATGTGCAGCGCATGCTGGGCGAAACCATCCGGCAGATCGACACGCGGCGGGAACAGGTGCTGGTCGAGGCGATCATCGTCGAGATCGGCGACAGCGCCGCACGGCAACTGGGCGTCCAGTTTCTGCTGGGCAGCACCAGCACGGGCTTTGCGGCCACCAACTACAGCAATGCCAATCCCAACATCCTGACGCTGGCCGGGGCCTATGCATCGACCGAGCTGGGCCAGACCGAAACGACCGTCGTGGCGCCCGATGGCACCCGCACCACCACCCGCACGACCGAAAATGGCGATCTTTCCAACACGTTGCAGCAGGCAGCGGTCGATTCGCTGTTGAACGCCACCGGCGGCTTCGGGGGCGTTGCGACCAGCCTGGGCCAAAACGGCATATTCGGCGCGATCATCAACGCCGTGCGCAGCGATACCGACAGCAACATCCTTTCCACGCCGTCGGTGATGACGCTGGACAATCAGAAGGCCAGCATTCTGGTCGGGCAGGATGTGCCGTTGACGACGGGCGAGGCGCTGAGCCAGAACTTCGATAACCAGTTCCGCACGGTGCAGCGGCAGAATGTCGGCATTCAGCTGGACGTGAAGCCGCAAATCAACGCGGGCGGCGCGATCAAGCTGTTTCTGCGGCAGGAAGTCAGCAGCATCGCCGGGCCGGTGAGCAGCAACAACAGCGACCTCATCATCAACAAGCGCGAAATCGAGACCACGGTGACGGTCGATGATGGCGAGATTTTGGCGCTGGGCGGCCTGCTGGACGACAATGAGCGGCGCACGATCGAGCGTATTCCGTTCCTGAGCGACATTCCGCTGCTGGGCGAATTGTTCAAATCGCGCAGCCGATCGCGCGCCAAGACCAACCTCATGGTCTTCATCCGCCCGACCATTCTGCGCAGCAAGGCGGACGCCCAGCGCATGACGGCGCAGCGTTATGGCTATATTCGCGGCCAGCAACTGCTGGGCAATCCCGACGCCGAACCAAGCCTAGATGCGCTGGTGCGCGACTATATGGGCGCCGTGCCGCCCGTGGCGGTCAAGCCCGACGATGTGACGGTCGAAGGCGTGCCGCAGGCCGCTGCTCAGCCGCCGCAGATGACGCCGTCGCAGGCGGCTGCTTCGCCGCCGCAAGTGCTGACGCCGCAGGTGCGGACATCAACCAGCGTCGTGCGGCCTGTTGTCCTGCCGCCAAGCGCGGTGCAGCAATGACGGCCGGAGCGGGATCGTGAAAATCGGCCGCGGCACCAGCGGTGAGGAGGGCCTGACCGCGCCGTCCGATGCGCTGGCCGACAATCCGCTTGCCCTGTCGCATGCCATTGCGCCGCGCCTGATCGACATTCCTTATGCTTTCGCCCGCAACTATGGCGTGGTGCTGCTGGGAGGCGCGGATGGCGCGCGTCTGTCGGTCGCCTTTCGCGAAGGCGGCGACCCGCGCGTGCTGCTCGAAGTCCGGCGGCATCTCGCACAGAGTTTCGACGTGCGCTTTGTCGATCCCGTACAGTTCGACCGGCATCTGTCCGATCATTATGCGATGGATGGCAGCGCCGCCGCCATGGCCGGATCGATGGAAGTCGGTGCCGACGAGCTGGACCTGATCGCGAGCGACATACCGACGGCCGACGATTTGCTCGACAGTGCGGACGATGCGCCTGCCATCCGCCTCATCAACGGCATTATTGCCGAAGCGGCGCGGCAGGGCGTCAGCGACATTCATATAGAGCCTTATGAAACGGGGCTGGTCGTACGCATGCGCATCGACGGCGTGCTGCGCGAAACGCTGCGCATGCCCGCGCATGTCGCGCCGGTCGTCGTCAGCCGCGTGAAAGTGATGGCGCGGCTGGACATCGCCGAACGGCGGGTGCCGCAGGACGGGCGGATAGGCCTGACCCTGGGCGGCAAGCTGCTGGACGTGCGCGTATCGACCTTGCCGAGCCGGGCCGGGGAGCGCGTCGTCCTGCGTATCCTGGACAAGGAGAATGCGGGCCTTTCGCTCGACGTGCTGGGCATGACGGGCAATACCGACCGCATTTTCCGCGAGGCGCTGGCCGAACCCAATGGCATCATCCTTGTCACCGGGCCGACCGGATCGGGCAAGACAACCACGCTCTATGGCGGCCTGCGCCAGCTCAACGACGGCAGCCGCAACATCCTGACGGTCGAGGACCCGGTCGAATATGCCATCGACGGCGTCGGGCAGACGCAGGTCAATCCCAAGGTCGGCCTGACATTCGCGGCCGGGCTGCGCGCGATCCTGCGGCAGGACCCCGATGTCGTAATGGTCGGCGAAATCCGCGATCGCGAGACGGCAGAAATTGCCGTCCAGGCCTCGCTCACCGGGCATCTGGTGCTTTCGACGGTCCACACGAACGACGCTGTGGGCGCCATCACCCGGATGCGCGACATGCGCGTCGAACCGTTCCTGCTGGCGTCCACCCTGCGCGCGGTGATCGCGCAGCGGCTGGTGCGGCGGCTGTGCCAGCATTGCCGGGAGCCGGTGCAGGCCGACAAGTCGGCATCCGCGCTGCTGGGCTTTGACCTGGGAACCATCGTCTATCGCGCGAAGGGATGCCCGGAATGCAACGACAGCGGGTTCAAGGGGCGGATCGGCGTGTTCGAGGCGATCCGCATCGATGACACCATCCGTCGGCTTATCAACGACGGGGGCGACGAATCGCTGATTGCGCGCCATGCCTTTCTCAACGCGCCCAATCTGGGATCGGCGGCGCGCGCGCTGGTGCGCGACGGGCAGACCACGGCCGAGGAAGCAATCCGCATATCCCGACGAGAGGCTGAGCCGGACATCGCGTCAGCCGTGCCGGACATGACACCGGCCACACCATCCGCCGATGCCTGATTTCGATTATCTGGCGATCGACGAGGCCGGGCGGGAGCGGCGCGGCACACTGCGCGCCGACAGCGCCGACGATGCAAAGGCGCGTCTTGATGCGCGCAGGCTGTTCGTCGTGCGGATGGAGGCGGGCGTCGCGCTTGCCGCAACGCCCCGTTCCGGCCCGGCCCTGTTTGCCCGGCGCGGCAAGCGGCTGTCGTCGAAGGAGTTGACGCTGTTCACCCGACAGCTTTCGACGCTGGTGGAGGTGTCTCCGCTGGAGGAGGCGTTGCGCACGATATCCCGTCAGAGCGAGCAGGACCATGTCCGGGCGATCGTAGGCCGGGTCCACGGCGGGGTGATGGAAGGGCGACGTCTGTCGGAGGCGCTGGGTGCCGATACGCGCAGCTTTCCGACACTTTACCGCGCGATGATCTCCGCCGGGGAAAGCTCCGGCAGCCTGCCGACCATCATGGAGCGGCTGGCCGCGCTGCTGGAGCGGCAGGCGGAAATCCGGTCCAAGGTCATCACCGCAATTGCCTATCCCTCGGTGCTGGCGGTGTTTGCCGTCAGCGTGGTGATCGCGCTGATGATGTTCGTGGTGCCGCGGATCGTCGATCAGTTCGACACCATCGGGCAGCAACTGCCGGTGCTGACGCGCGTCGTCATTGGCATTTCCAACATGCTGGTGGGCTATTGGTATGTGTTTCTGGTCGTCGGCATCGTGATCGGCTTCGCGGCCTTTCAGGCCCTGCGGCGACCGGCGATCCGCTATCGCTTCGACGGGATACTGTTGCGCCTGCCGGTGATCGGACGGCTGATCCGCGACCTGCATGCCGCGCGGATGGCGCGCACATTGTCGACGATGGTGGCAAGTCGCCTGCCGCTGATGGAAGGGCTGGTGCTGACCGCCAACACCGTCCACAACCGCGTGCTGCGCAAGGCATCGGACGATATCGTGGAAGCGATCCGCGGCGGCGGCAGCCTGTCGGCGGCGCTGCGGCGGACCGGCGTTTTCCCGCCGCTGCTCGTCTATCTGACGGCGAGCGGCGAGGCGGCCGGGCGGCTCGATACGATGCTGGAGCGCGCGGCGGACTATCTCGAGCGCGAGTTCGACAGCTTTACCGCGACGGCGCTGGCGATGCTGGAGCCGATCATCATCATCTTGATGGGGGGCATCGTTGCCGTCATCATATTGTCCATTCTCCTCCCCATCCTGCAATTGCAGAGCCTGACAGGTATTTGAATGACCAAGATTGTTTCCACTCCGTCGTACTGCGGCGAAAGCAGGATTCCTGAGCATCCCGCGCAGCGCCCGGAACCCTCTGCTCCTGCTTTCGCAGGCGCACATGGCGTGCCTGACCGGCGCTCCGCCGAACACGGCTTCACGCTGGTCGAACTGCTCGTGGTCATCGTCATCATCGGCCTTCTGGCGACAATCGTGGCGATCAACGTCATTCCGGCGACCGATCAGGCGCGTGTCGAAAAGGCGAAGGCCGACGTCGCGACCATCGAGCAGGCACTCGACCAGTATCGGCTCGACAATCTCAATTATCCCGGTGCGACCGAGGGATTGCAGGCGCTGCTCACGCCACCCGCGACCCTGGCGCAACCGGCACGCTACCGGCGCGGGGGCTATATCAAGAAACTGCCCGACGATCCCTGGGGACGCGCCTATCGCTATGCGGTGCCGGGCCGGAAGGGACCGTTCGACATCTATTCGCTGGGCGCGGACGGCCAGCCGGGCGGCGAGGGTGACAATGCGGACATCTATTCCAGCGAGATATAGTCCAGGCTGCAGCGAGGGCTTTTTGGTGTGAACGGGGAACCGCGTCCCAAAACCTGGGTCCCCGCCGTCGCGGGGACGCGCTGGAGTGTCAACCAGCGCGGCTTCACGCCCGTGAGGCGTTCCGCCGAACGCGGCTTCACGCTGGTGGAACTGATGGTCGTTATCGCGATCATCGGGCTGGCGTCGGTCGCAGTGATGCTGTCTATCCCCGATCCGCGCGGGCGCGTGATGGACGATGCCGAACGCTTTGCCGCTCGGGTGGCGGCGGCGCGGGACAATGCGATCGTCGGCGCGCAGCCGATGGCCGTCTGGGTATCGCCCTCCGGCTATGGTTTCGAGCGGCGACGCGACCGGCAATGGGTGCCGATCGAGGACAAGCCGTTCGTCACGACCGACTGGCGTCAGGGAACCAGCGCCGTGCTGGGCGAAGCGGGGCAGCGGCAACTGATTTTCGACGGCACGGGATTGCCCGACGACATCCTGGCCGTGCGGCTGCAACGCGACGGCGAGGCCGTGACGGTACGGGTCGACATGGCAGGGAAAGTGCTGGTCGATGGCTAGGCGTGATTGGCAGGACGCCGGGTTTACGTTGCTGGAAATGCTCGTCGCGCTGGCGGTGTTCAGCCTCGCCGCGCTCGCGCTGATCCGCTTGCAGGGCGTGACCATTCGCACCGCCGCCGATCTGGACCGCAAGGTGATGGCACAGATCGTGGCCCGCAACCTGATGGTCGAGTGGCAGACCGACCCGCGGCCGACGCCGGTCGGCAAGGACGATGGCATTGTCGACAATGGCGGGCAACGCTGGCGCTGGACGCGCGCGGTCACGCGCCTGGACGACAGCCGCCTCGTGCGTGTTGACCTTCAGGTCGCGGGCAATGGCGGGGGATCGCCCGCCGTGCTGACGTTCGTGCGGGCTGCCGCGCCATGAGCGACCGCGCAAACGGCTTTACCCTCATCGAGTTGATGGTGGCGCTGGCGATATTCGCGCTGATCGCGGGGGCGGGTGTCCTGCTGCTGGGGAACAGCGTTTCGGCGCAGGGGGCGATCAAACTGCGGCTTGATGATCTCGCCGCCGTGCAGCGCGCCGATGGTACCCTCTCCGCCGATCTTGGGCAGGCGACGGCGCGCATCAGCCGGACCGAATTGGGTACGCTGGCCCCCGCGTTCTTTGCAAATCCCGGCGGCGAGTCCGCGCCGATCCTTCAGTTCGTGCGCGGCGGCCGCGCCAATCTGGGGGACAGCCCGCGATCGTCGCTGCAAAAGGTCGAATATTGGTTGCGCGAGGGGCGATTGGAACGGCGCAGCTATGATGCCGTGGATGGCGCGACGGCGCGCGAACCGGCGCCGCTGCTGACCGATCTGGAGAGTGCCGCACTACGCTTTCGCAATGCGCGCGGCGAATGGATCGGCCAATGGATGCCGACGCAGCCCGATCTGCTGCCGCTGGCCGTGGAACTGCGCCTCGCGCGCCGAGGCGCGCCGCCGGTGACCCTGGTCTATGCCGTCGGTCCCGGCCCGGAGGAACAGACGAGGGTTGCAAGCGATGGCGGGGTGCCCGGTGCGTGATCGGTGCCATCCCGGGGAACGCGGTGCGGCATTGCTGACCGTGCTGCTGCTCGTTGCAGTAATGGCGATCATTGCCGCAGGCGCGCTGGAGCGCGTGGCCCTCGCTACCCGTCTGACGGCCAACGCCGGGGCGCAGGCGCAGGCCCGCGCTTATGCCGATGCAGCGCAGACCATCGCCCGCCAGCGCATCGCCGACCTGATTGCTGCCAGCCCCGGTCGCACGACGCTGGCGGGCGGATGGCTCGGCGCGGCGCAGGCCGTGCCGGTGCCGGGCGGCACCGCGACCGCGCGCGTGACCGACAGCGGCAATTGCTTCAACCTCAACAGCGTAGTGACCGGCGACAATGCCGCAGACCTGAAGACCCGGCCGGTGGGCATAGTACAATTCGTGGCGCTGATGCAGGCGCTCGGCATCGACGAGCGCCGGGCGCAGGGCGTTGCCGCGTCGCTTGCCGACTGGATCGACAGCGATGCCGTTCCGCAACCGGGCGGTGGAGAGGACGAGAGCTATCTGCGCCTCGCGCAGCCCTATCGCACCGCAAATCGCTTCATGGTCGACGCGAGCGAGCTGCGCGCGGTCCAGGGTGTCACGCCTGCGCTTTACGGCGTCCTGCGCCCCTGGGTATGCGCCTTGCCCGTCAGCGACCTGTCACCGATCAACGTCAACACGCTGCTGCCCCAGCAGGCCCCGCTTTTCGCCATGCTTTTGCCTGGCAAAGTGACCGTCGAGCAGGCGCGGCAATGGCTGGCGCAACGCCCGGCCGATGGCTATGGGAGCCTCAACACATTCTGGGCTTTGCCGGGGCGATCCGGCATCGTGCCGTCGGGTGATGTCAATGCACAGGCCAAGCTGACCAGCCGCTGGTTTCGTGTCGATGTTCTGGTCGAACTGGGGGGCGTGGAGTTGAACGATACAGCGTTGATCGACGCGCAGGCCATCCCCGCCCGTATCGTCTATCGCCATTGGGGCGAAGAGTCATGACGCCGCGCGATGCCCTGATCGTGATGCTGCCCGATGCGGCCGATGACGCCCCGACATGGTGGCGCGTGGCCGATGGCGGCGTCGTGCAGACCGGCACCGGCACCGACTGGCTGAGTGCATGCGGGCTACAGGCGCTGCCGTCCGGTGCGATGGTGATGCTGGTGGTGCCGACTGCGGCAGCCGTGTTGCACAGCGTGACGATGCCTGACCTGCCGCCGCGACAGGCGCGCGCAGCGGCGCGGATCGCGGCGCTGGACCGCAGCATGGCACCGGCCGACACGCTGCTGGCGGTATCGCTGGAGCCGGACGCGACAGCAGGCGCGCATCAGGTGGTTGTGGTGGCGCGCGCCGACATGCAACACTGGCTGCTGTGGGCGCAGCATCATGCGATCGATCCCGACATCGTCATTCCCACGGCCTTTCTGTTGCCCCTGCCCGAGGACGGCCTGGTCCGGGGGCAGATCGGCCCGGCGCGGGTGCTGCGCGGCGCGGCGCTGGCCCTCGATGCCGACGATCCGCTGGCACCGGTCCTGATCGGGGATGCGGCCGTGATCGACCTGCCGCAAGACACAGTCCGCGCCGCCACGATTGCGGCGCTATCGGCACCGCATGTCAATGTGCGCACATCGGTTTTTGCGAAACGCACGCGACAGGCGGTGGACGGGCGTCAGCTTGCGCGCATCGCTATGTGGTGTGGCTTCATCGCGCTCGTCAGCCTTTGCATCGCGCTGATCGCCCTACTGCGCCTGAACGGCGATGCGCGGCGGCTTGACGCGGAAACGATCGCGGTCGCCCGCGCCGTCCTGCCGCAAGCGAGTGATGCGGAACAGGCGGAGCGGGAAATCGACGCTATGCTGGCGGCGCGCGGAACCGGCGCCTATGGCTTTTCCGGGCCGGTTTCGGGTCTGTTCTCTGCGATGCGCGGCGCACCTTCGGTGGCGCTGACCTTGCTAGACCGGAGCGCGGACGGCATGGTGAAGGCGACATTGGCTGCGTCCAAGGCGGAGGATATCAACGTGGTGCTGCTGGCATTGCAGGCGGCGGGCTTCACGATCACCGCAACATCGTCTCAGGACAACAGCGGCCGCATCGTTGCCGACATAACGGTGCGGCCATGAGCGGGATGCGCGCCTGGTGGACCGCGCTTAGCCAGCGTGAGCGGCTGCTGATCGCTGTGATGGGCGTTTTGCTTGCGATCGTGGTGATCTGGCTGGGCATTGCCCGGCCGGTGGAACGCGGCATGCAAACGGCGCGTGAGCGACAAGCGGCGGCGCTCGACCGCAATATGGCTATACGCGCGAAAGTGAAGGCGCTGCAAACGCCAGAAGCCGCCGTGGCGGGCGTCACCGGGTCGCTCGACCAGATGATCGGCCAGAGTGCGGGCGACGCCGGGTTCATGCTGGAGCGGATACAGGCGCAGGGCGACGCGCGCGTCGAAATCGCAATCGCCGCCGCCCGGCCGACGGCCCTGTTCGGCTGGCTTTCCGCCATAGAGGCGCAGGGCGTGGTCGTCGAAAGCCTGACGGTGCAGCCGTCCACTGCCAGCGGCGCGCTGTCGGTGCGCGCCATTTTGAAGAAAGCTGCACCATGATGGGGCTGACGCTCAGCAGGCGGGCGCGTTGGGGGCTGGTGCTCGCCTTCGTGATCGGGCTTGTCCTGTTTCTGCCGCTCCGCACGGCGGCGACGATGATCGGGCTGGAGAAGCAGGGTGTCAGCGCGCGTGGCATCAGTGGCAGCCTGTGGTCGGGACGGATCGTGCAGCTTGCGATCGGCGATGTTCCGATCGGGACGGTCAATGCGGGGCTTTCGCCTTTCCCGCTTCTTCTTGGCCGCGCACGCATCGATCTGTGGCGCAAGACAGGCACGCCCGATGATATCGCGGGCGCGCTCACCTTTGGCCTAGGCGGGCGTGTCGGTATCGACGACGTCACCGGCCGGGTGCCGCTGGGCACGACATTCGCGCCCTTGCCGATCGGCTCCGCCGAGTTCGTGGATGTCAGCGCCTATTTTACCGGCGATATATGCGGCGATGCCGAAGGCCGTGTTCGGGTGGCCATCGCCGGGGAGATACCCGGCGTCAATCTGAGCCAGGGCCTGACTGGCGATGTGCGCTGCGAAGGTGGCGCCCTGATGGTGCCGCTCGTCAGCCAGTCCGGGCTGGAGACACTCAACCTGCGCATTACCGGCGATGGCCGCTACAGCGCGACGATGCGGGTGCGCAACAGCGATCCGGCGCTGGCGCAGGGCCTGAGCGCCGCGGGCTTCACGGCGGCGGGTGACGGCTTTGTGCTGAAGGTCGACGGCACATTGTGACGCCTCTGGCAATGCTGGGCATTGGTGCCGGTGCCGGGGCGATCATCGGCAGTTTTCTGGGCGCACTGGTGATGCGATGGCCGCAGGGGCGATCGGTCGTGACCGGCCGCTCCGCCTGCGACAGCTGCGGCGCGCCATTGGGACCTTTGGAGATGATCCCGCTGCTCAGTGCGCTGGCCCTGCGCGGTCGATGCCGACGATGCGGCGGGTCCATCGCGGCCCTGCATTTCGCCATGGAACTGGGGTGCGCGGCGATCGGGGCGGGTGCCTTCCTGCTTGCGCCGTTCCCGGCTGCCGCCGGATGGGCCGTGCTGGGCTGGATACTGCTGACGCTGGCGGTGCTCGACTGGCGGCATTTCTGGATGCCCGACCGGCTGACCTTGCCGCTTGCCTTCCTGGGCTTCACGCTTGGCCTGTGGACGACCGACCTGGCGCTTTGGGACCGGGTGATCGGTGCAGCGGCGGGCTATGGCGCGCTGCTTGCGGCGGCTCTGGCCTATCGGGCGTGGCGCGGGCAGGAGGGGCTGGGTCTGGGCGACGCAAAGCTGCTCGGCGCGATTGGCGCCTGGATGGGTTGGCAGGCGTTGCCGTTCGTCCTCCTCATCGCCAGCCTGAGTGCGTTGCTGGTTACGGCAATCACCGCCGTGCGCCAGGGACGGCTGGATAGGGCGCGCCCCATTCCGCTGGGCACCTATTTGTGCGTGGCGACGCTGCCGGGATGGATGATGCTCAGCCTGCTCATCGGTTGAAGGCTGGTGCCGGATGCAGGATTTGAACCCGCGACCTTCGGTTTACAAAACCGCTGCACTACCACTGTGCTAATCCGGCGCTCCAGTCGCGCGCCATGCCCTTACTATCACAATACGCCAAAGGTCCAGCCCTCTGTGCGGGCAATTTCACGCGTCATGGTGGCGGGATGCCACAGCCGGACGTCCTGCGCCGCCCGACGCAGCCATGCGGTCGTGAGCAGCGCGTCTGTGCTGTGATCGTCATAGCGGGCAAGCGGCACATGGGGGCGGCTGTCCAGCGCCGCCAGAGCAGCATCGAGCGCCATCCCGTCGCGAATCTTCGAAAGTCCCTTGCGCAGCCCTGCCGCACGGGCGGCAAGCGCGGTGTAGATTTCCACAATCACCGGGCCATTGCCGGGCACCGGATCGAACGGCCAGACCGGCACAATATTGCGCAGGCGATGCAGGACACGCATGCCGGTGAGGCTGGATTTGCCGACCTGCGCCGCGCCCACGAGATTGAAGCAACTGTAGGGCGAAAGGCGCATTGCCGCCTGCCCATGTTCGCAGACCCGGAAGCGGCCGCGTCCGCCGGAAAACAAATCGCCGCAATCGCGATGCTGACGGAAGTGGCGGCGTGCCTGCGGATGGGAGACGAAACTGCCGACCGAGAGGTGCGGATCGTCGGCGGACAGGGCCTCGACCAGATCCCACAGCGCATGTGCGTCGGGGGGTGATGCATCCCATCCCGGAAAGTAGCTGCCGTGATCGACAAAGGGGAAGGCAGGTGACAGGTCCATCCCGATCAGCATGCGGGTAGCGGCGCGGCCATGGTCGGCGATCCATTGCGCCAGTGCCGCCCGGCTCCAGCCGCGTTCGGGGCGCAGCAGTGTCGGCGCGTCATCGCCCGCCCGCGCATGCGCCAGCGCAAGGCCCGCCGGTCGCTCCACGGCCTGTCCCGACCAGTCGATGACGGCGAAATGCTCGAACCGCGGCGTGGCGTTCATTCCGCTTCGTCACTGCCCCTGCGGGCGTCCCACCAGGCCATGCGTTCGGCGATGCGCTGCTCGAACCCGCGATCGGTGGGCGTGTAGAAGATCTGCGGCGCAAGGTCGTCCGGCCAGTAATTTGCCCCGGAAAAGCCTTCGGGCGCATCATGGTCATAGGCGTAGCCGGCGCCATAGCCGATGTCCTTCATCAGCTTTGTCGGCGCGTTCAGGATGTTCTGCGGCGGCATCAGCGATCCGGTATCGCGCGCAGTGCGGAACGCCGCTTTCTGTGCAGCATAAGAAGCGTTGGATTTGGGCGCAGTGGCGCAATAGAGGCATGCCTGCACGATCGCCAGTTCGCCTTCGGGCGACCCGAGAAAGTCATAGGCGTCCTTTGCGGCAAGGCACTGGACCAGCGCCTGCGGATCGGCAAGGCCGATATCCTCGCTCGCGAAGCGGACCAGACGGCGCAGGACATAGAGCGGCTGCTCCCCGGCGGTCAGCATCCGCGCCAGATAGTAAAGCGCCGCCTGAGGGTCCGACCCGCGCAACGATTTGTGGAGCGCGGAAATCAGATTGTAATGGCCTTCGCGATCCTTGTCATACACCGCGACACGGCGATGCAGCAGGGCGGACAGCGCGGCGGGATCGAGCGGCTCGGTAATCGCGACCGAATAGAGCGTCTCCGCCTGGTTGAGCAGGAAACGCCCGTCGCCGTCGGCGCTCGCGATCAGCGCCTCGCGCGCTTGCCGGGTCAGCGGCAGGGGGAGGCCGATGAGGGCTTCGGCGCGCGCCAAAAGCTGTTCAAGGGCGACAGCATCCAGCCGCCGCAAAATCAGCACCTGCGCGCGGGAGAGCAGCGCGGCATTCAGTTCGAAGCTGGGATTTTCGGTCGTGGCGCCGACCAGCGTGACCGTGCCATCCTCCACAAAGGGCAGAAAACTGTCCTGCTGCGCGCGATTGAACCGATGGATTTCATCGACGAACAGCAAGGTCTTCTGACCGATACGGGCATGGTCGCGCGCGGCCGCGAAGACTTTCTTAAGGTCCGCGACGCCCGAAAACACCGCAGAAATCGGCTCGAACCGCATGCCCACGGCATCGGCGAGCAGGCGGGAAATGGTCGTCTTTCCGGTTCCGGGCGGACCCCAGAAGAGGATGGAGGACAACCGGCCCGCCGCCACCATCCGCCCGATCGCGCCATCCGGTCCGGTCAGATGCTCCTGCCCGACGACGTCGGCCAGAGTGCGCGGGCGCAGGCGGTCGGCCAGCGGCGCGTCGGCACGCTCGGGCGGCGTAGCGTTCGTTTCGATGCTGCCGAACAGATCCGCCATCCCAGGCTCAGGGCACCGGGCTGGCGAGCGCGAGAGCGCCGCGTTCGCGCTGGCGAATGATACGCACATAGGTATCAACGAGGGCCTGATTGACCTGATCCCATCCATAGCGCGCAGCAATGCGATGGGCGGCCGCGCCCGCGCGCTGGCGGCTGTCGGCATCGGTGCAGTATGTTTCCAGCGCATCCGCGAATTGGCTGATCGCGCCGGGGCGGATAAGACGCCCCGTCACGCCATCGGTGACGAGCGACTCACTGCCGGTCGCCCGGGCGGCGACCGTCGGCAGCGTGCAGGCCATCGCCTCCAGCGTGACGTTGCCGAACGTTTCGGTGACCGATGGGTTGAACAGCATGTCCATGGAAGCAACGCTGCGCCCCAAGTCGGGGCCGCTCTGGAAACCCAAGAAGCTTGCATCTGGCAGCCGGTTTTCAAACCAGCTTCGTGCGGGGCCATCGCCCACCACCATGACATGATGCCGCACGCCGCGCTGCTGCAACAGCATGATGCTGTCGGAAAAGACATCCAGACCCTTTTCCATCACCAGACGACCGACAAAGCCGATTACGGGCGTCTCGTCGGCGATGCCCAGGCTGCGCCGCCAGGCCGGATCGCGACGGTCCGGGTGAAAGATGTCTTGGTCGATCCCGCGCGTCCAGATGCCGACATCATAATTCATGCGCTGATCGCGCAGCAGTTGCGCCATCGAATCGGACGGGGCGACGATCGCATCGCAGCGGCGATAAAAGCGACGCAGCATCGCCTCGATCAACGGCTCCATGAAGGCCAGACCGTAATAGCGCGGATAGGTTTCAAAACGGGTATGGACCGAGGCGACCGTCGGCAATCCGCGCTTGCGCGCCCAACTGAGCGCCCGGTGCCCGAGGGGATCGGGGCTGGACACATGGACGATATTGGGCGCGAAGGCCTTCAGATCGCGACGAAGGGCAGGGGACAGACCAAGCGGAATGCGATATTCGCCGCGCCCCGGAATCGGCCAGGATGGCGCGCTCATGAGATCACCGGTCGCCGGAAAAGCAGGCTGGCGCACGGTGGGTGCATAAACGCGCACCTGCGCGCCTTGACGCAGAAGATAGCCGACCAGCCGGTTGAGCGCCTGGTTCGCGCCGTCACGGACATAATTATAGTTTCCGCTGAACAGGGCGATGCGAAGGGCGGTGGCGTCCATCCGCCGCGCCTTAACGCACAGCGGCACAAAGGCCAAGGGAACCGGCGGTGCCTCCGCTGCTTTATGCGTCAGGAAAGGAGAGTGTGCATGACGGCTACGGTGCGGCAGGATACGCATTTTCGCAAAGGGCAGCGGGTGCGATGGAACTGGGGCACGGGCGTCGGGCGCGGGAAAGTGGTGGAGCGGTTTGACAGGCATGTCGAACGAACCATCGAAGGCGCAAAAGTCTCCCGCAATGGCAGCGACGACAACCCGGCCTATCTGATCGACAGCGACAATGGCGCGCAGGTGCTTAAGCTCGGTTCGGAACTGACCGGACATTAGGCGATCCGGTCGGCTGGAAAAAAGGCGATGGATTTGCGACAAGACGTCATGAGTCGCCTGTCCGTCATCGCTTTGCTTACCGGCAAGCCCGTGCCCTTCAGGGATGGCCAGTATAGTGCCATCGCCAAAACACCGGTATCAGGCCGGGTGCGTATCGGCTGGCTCGGTCTCGAAGGCGACAGCGTAGCCGATACGGTGCATCATGGTGGCTGGGACAAGGCCATCCATCTCTATCCGCAAGACCATTATGCGTTCTGGTCGGCGCACATGGGCAATCATCCGCTGCTGGAATCCTGCGGAGCCTTTGGCGAGAATATCGCATCGGTGGGGTTGGACGAAGAACAGCTGTGCATCGGCGACCGCTTTACTCTGGGCACCGCGATCATCGAAGTGAGCCATGGCCGTCAGCCCTGTTCAAAGCTCGACCACCGGTTCGGGCGACGCGATGTCATGGCGACGATCGTCAAGACGGGGCGGTCCGGCCTCTATTTCCGCGTCGTGCGTGAGGGCGAAGCCGACGCGGACGGAGACATGACGATGGACATGATCGCGCGGCCGCATCCGGAATGGCCGGTTGCCCGTGTATTCCGGCTGCTGATCGGCGGCGGTCACAAGCAGGACAAGGGGGCGGTACGACACTTGGCCGACATGCCGCTGCTGGCCGACGCATGGCGGCAGCGCGCGCGCAATCTTTCGGGGGCTTAAGCGTCCGGCGGCTTAAGCGTCGGTTTGCGACGCGGGGAAATCCGGGCGGGCGGCGAGAGCCGTGATGTCATGAATATTGAGCGATCCGACGCCCGTCGCGTCGATTACGAGCCGCGCCTTCTGTTCGCTTGGCAAAGTCTGGACATGGGCAATGAGGTCGGCGAGTGCCCCGGTCTTCAGCGTTCGGAACTCGACGAACATGTCTGATCCCGCGTCATCGCGTTCATGCAGCTGCGCCGGGGCATCCCAGTTCACGCTATCCATCGAATCGGATCCCCCGTCGGTTACGAGGCCAAGCTGCATCGCTCGACGCCGATACGCAAGGGAAGCGCTCAATCCTCGGTCGCTTCATCGCGATCGACCGGCGGATGCAGCCGCAGCCGCGTGACGCGACGGCTGTCGCTGGCGGTGATTTCCAGCCGCCATCCGCTGTCCTCGTGCAGCAATATTTCGCCCACTTCCGGCACGCGACCGGCAATGACGAAGGCAAGGCCACCCAGGGTGTCGACGTCTTCCTCTATGTCCGCGAGGCGCGCGTCGATCTCTTCGGCGACGTCTTCCAGCTCAGCACGGGCGTCAGCGTCCCAGATGCCGTCATCAAGGGCGATCAGCAGCGCCTGAGGCGCGTCGTCATGCTCGTCCTCGACTTCGCCAACGATCTCCTCGACCAGATCCTCGAATGTCAGCAGCCCCTCGGTGCCCGAATATTCATCGAGCACAATTGCAAGATGCGTCCGCTTGGCGCGCATTTCCGCCAGCAGATCGAGCACGCCCATGCTTTCGGGCACGTAGAGCGGCTGCCGGATCAATGGTGCGAGCGTGGTTGGGGGAGGGGCGTTGCCCGCCAATATGGCGAAGGCATCGCGGATATGGATCATGCCGACAATCGTATCGAGTGTGTCGCGATAGACCGGAATGCGGCTGTGCCCCGCGTCGGCGAACAACGCCGCCAGCTCGGCGAAACTGGCCTTTTCCTCGATAGCGATGATGTCGGCGCGCGGCACGGCGACATCATCGACAGTATGCTCGCTGAAATGCAGGAGATTGCGCAGCATCTGCCGCTCGATCGCCGAAAGATCGCCCTTGGATGCCGGCGCGCGGCGATCCTCGTCGTCCTCGTCATATTCGTCGATGGCTTCCTCAATCTCCTTGCGAAGGCTGTGCTCGCTTTCCTCGCCGAAGATCAGGCTCTTGAGGCCGCTCCATAAGCCGCCTTCATTGCCGCTGCTACTGTCCGCTTCCTTTGCGGGTGCCGGGCCATCGTCAGCCATGATGTCTGTTCGTCCTTGCGGTTAATGTTCCGAATATGGGTCAGGAAGGCCCATAGAGGCAAGTGCGCGTATTTCCAACGCTTCCATGGCTTCCGCATCCACCGGGTTCATATGGTCATAGCCCAGAAGGTGCAGCGTGCCGTGGACGATCAGATGTGTCGCATGATCGGCGATGCTGACGCCCTTTTCGGCAGCCTCTGCGGCCACGACGCCGCTCGCGAGCACAATGTCGCCGAGCAGGACTTCGCCGTCGTCGGTATTGGCCGTCGCTTCCAGCAAATCCTGCTGGACCATCGGGAAGGACAGCACATTGGTTGGCTTGTCCTTGCCGCGATAGGCCTGGTTGAGCGACTGGACCTCGTCGTCGTCGGTCAGCTTCACGGCGATCTCGTAGGTCGCGGCCTGGGTTTCAAAATCCGCGTTCAGGCTGTGGCGAATCGCGGTGGTCACCGCGGCCAGTGACAGCCCGTCCCAGTCCACGTTGCCCGGCCAATCGGCGCTTTCACGGATGAGGGCGACGTCAAGCATCTGGCCCCTCATAGGCTTGGACAATGCGTCCGACGACGGGGTGGCGCACCACGTCAGAAATGCCGAACGGGACGACAGCGATGCCTTCCACGCCTTCAAGCCTCGCCACCGCATCGGCCAGGCCGGACGCGCCGGGTTGCGGAAGATCGACCTGTTTGGGGTCGCCACAAATGACCATCCGGCTGTTCTCGCCGAAGCGGGTAAGGAACATCTTCATTTGCGCGATGGTGGTGTTCTGGGCTTCATCGAGGATGATGAAGGCGTTGGCGAGCGTCCGGCCGCGCATGAAGGCCAGCGGCGCGATTTCGATTTCACCCGAGGCGATGCGCCGTTCGACCTGTTCGGCCGGCAACGTATCGTACAGCGCATCATACAGTGGCCGCAGATAGGGATCGACCTTGTCCTTCATATCGCCGGGCAGGAAACCCAGACGCTCCCCCGCTTCCACCGCGGGACGCGACAGGATGAGCCGGTCGACACTGCCGGAAATAAGCTGACTGACGGCCTGGGCGACGGCGAGATATGTCTTGCCGGTGCCGGCCGGGCCGAGCGCGAAAATCACATCATGGCGTGACAGTGCCTCCATATAGGTGATCTGCGTGGGCGACCGCGGCACGATCGTCTTCTTGCGTGTGCGGATCATCACCTTGGGCGGTTCGGCGACATCGTGGCGGATGATGCCGTCCAGCGTCGGTTCCGCCGACATCGCGATCACGGCCTCGACAGCGCCGGTATCGATCGCCTGCCCCTCTATGATACGGTTGTAGAGACCGGTCAGGACATCGCGCGCGCGGGCGGCGGCTTCCGCCATGCCTTCGATCTGCAGGCGATTGCCGCGCGCGGCGATATACACGCCGAGGCGGTTTTCGATCGCCACGAGATTCTGGTCGAACTGTCCGAACAGCGTGCCAAGGAGGTCCGATCGCTCAAAGACCACTTCAAGCCGGGCGCGCTCGCCGGGTTCGGCGCGGGCGTGGTGCTTCTTGGCCATATCAGGGTTTCCTCCGGGCGGTTTCGCTCAAGCAGCAATCCTTTTCTTCAGGTCACCCGCCAGGCTGTTCGGCCCGGTCGCCGTGATGTCTACGTCGATCATGTCACCCAGCGCATAATCGGGCGCCGTCACATGCACCGATTGCAGCCAGGGAGTCTTGCCGATGCGCTGGCCCGGATAGCGGCCCTCGCGTTCGAGGAGAATGGGGACGCACTGCCCGACGGCGCGGCTGTTGAAGGCGATCTGATCGGCGTTGAGCTGGGCCTGAAGCCGCTGCAAACGCGCGTCCATTACGGTTGCGGGGATATGGTCGGCCATGTCGGCAGCGGGCGTGCCGGGGCGGGCGCTGTATTTGAAGCTGTAGGCCATGGCATAGCCCACATCGCGGACCAGCGCCATGGTCGCTTCGAAATCGGCGTCCGTCTCACCGGGAAATCCGACGATAAAATCACCCGACAGGGCAATATCGGGGCGCGCTGCGCGGACCTTTTCGAGGATGGCGAGATAGCTCTCCACGCTGTGATTGCGGTTCATGGCCTTCAGGATGCGGTCGCTGCCCGATTGCACCGGCAGATGCAGGAACGGCATCAGCTTTGGCACTTCGGCGTGGGCCGCGATGAGGCCTTCGGTCATGTCATTGGGGTGGCTGGTGGTGTAACGGATACGCGCCAGATCGGGCAGCGCAGCGAGCGCGCGGATCAACCCGTCGAAGCCTTGTGTTCTTCCGGCCGGGTCGGTGCCCTGCCAGGCGTTGACATTCTGGCCGAGCAGCGTGATTTCCCGGACGCCGCCGTCGACCAGTGCCTGCGCCTCGTCGAGGATGGCGGACCATGGGCGGCTGATTTCCGCGCCGCGGGTATAGGGCACCACGCAATAGGTGCAGAACTTGTCGCAGCCTTCCTGAATGGTCAGAAAGGCCATGGGGCGCGGTTGCTTTGGTCGGTCGGGCAGACTGCCGAACTTGGAGGCGGCCGGCATGTCGGTATCGAGCGCCACTTCCCCCCGCACAGCCTTGCCGATCAGGGCAGGAAGATTGTGGTAGGCCTGGGGGCCGACGACGATGTCGACGCTCGGCGCGCGGCGCGATATCTCGCTTCCCTCGGCCTGCGCCACGCAGCCGGCAACGGCGATCATCGGGCGCGTGCCATCCTCCCGCCGCAGACGGCCTATGTCGGAATAGACCTTTTCCGCCGCCTTTTCGCGGATATGGCAGGTGTTCAGAACAACCAGATCGGCGCTGTCGGCACCCGTCGCGGCCGTCATGCCCTGTGCACCCAGCATTTCGGCCATGCGCTCGCCGTCATAGACGTTCATCTGGCAGCCGAACGACTTGACGTGGAATGTTGCGGGCGTGCCGGAAATGCGGACGGCAGGAACGTGCTTGCTGGGCAAAAGGGGGCGATTCATCCCCCCGGCTATACAGTGCCGGGCGGGGTGGCGATAGGCGGCAGACACGCCGCGATCCTTTTTCTGCTTTCGGCGGCAAGGGCCTTACGATCGGCAAAGTCCCGTGGATCGAAATGCGCCAGGAAATGGAGCGTCACGGTCAGCGTGCCCGGCCGCGTCAGCAGGCGCAGCGCGTTGTCCGCAAGGCTGGGTTCGTGCCAGGCAATGTCCGCCGCCGCCGGGCCGTAATCGATGTAGACCGGCTGCACCCGAAGATCGCGCGGGGGTGGCAACATCACCGAGAGCAGAGCGGGCTTGAACGGCAGCAGTTCATGGCCGAACCCCGTGGTGCCTTCGGGAAACAACGTGACCGGCTGATGCCCCGCGAGAGCGGCACGCAATGTCTCTGCCTGCTCGCGCACATCCTGGCGGCGAGTGCGCGATATGAAGAGCGTGTTGTTCTGGCGGGCGAGCCAGCCGACGAGCGGCATGTCCCCCACGTCGTCTTTCGAGACGAAGGCGGTGCCGGTGACGCCACCCATTGCCAGAATGTCGATCCAGCTCAAGTGATTAGCGACAAAGAACACGTCCTTGCGCAGCGGTGTGCCGATGATGCGTGTCCGCGCGCCTACGGCGAAAGTCGCAAGGCGCAGAAAAATGCGCGGCCAGGGGGACCGCAGACGCAGAAGGCGCCACAACAGATGCGGTATCAGGCACAGCAGCAGTACGTCGAGCAGTGCCGCGATGCGGCGGGTGCGGCGAAAGCGCGCCGCCAGTGGCAGCGTCTGCAATTCAGCTCTTTCGGTCGATGGCGACGCCGTACAGTTCCATCCGGTGATCGACGAGGCGGAAGCCTAGCTTTGCGGCAATCATCCGCTGCAACTGTTCCAGTTCCGGATCGACAAACTCTATGACGTTGCCGGTTTCCACGTCGATCAGATGATCGTGGTGCGATTCCGGGGCGGCTTCATAACGCGCGCGGCCGTCGCCGAAATCGTGCCGCTCCAATATCCCCGCTTCCTCAAACAACCGCACCGTGCGGTAGACGGTCGCAATCGAGATACCCGGATCGATCGCCGCGGCGCGGGCATGCAGCTTTTCGACGTCGGGATGATCCTCTGCATCGGACAGCACCTGCGCGATCACGCGGCGCTGCTCGGTGATGCGCAGACCTTTTTCGGCGCACAGGGCCTCGACATCAATTTTGCGGTTCATGACGGCCTGCTTTGCGATTCAAGGGATGCATGAAGCAAGCCTAGCCAATTTATCGCAGATGCGAAAGGGAGCGCAGCGAAATGGCTGCGCCCCTCTTTTGCGGGTTGATCGTGACGATTACTTCGCGGCCCCGCGACGGCGACGCTTGGTGCCCAGGCCGATCTTCTTCGCAAGGGTACGGCGCTGTTCGGCATAGTTGGGCGCGACCATCGGATAATCCGCAGGCAGGCCCCATTTGGCGCGATAGTCATCCGGCGTCATCTGATAATGCGTCATCAGATGCCGCTTCAGCATCTTGAGTTTCTTGCCGTCTTCCAGGCAGACGATGTAGTCGGGCTTGATCGAGGCGCGGACGGAGACCGCAGGTTCCTGCTTCACTTCGGGCACAGGGGCCACCACCGAAAGTCCGGCGAGTGCGCCGTAAACATTCTGGATCAGAACGGGAAGATCAGAGACGGCCACGCTGTTGTTCGAAACATGCGCGGCAACAATGTCGGATGTCAACGTAATGAGCATTTCCGACTGGGCATTTTGTTCTTCCATCATGCAACTCCCGAGATTTATCCAGCGACCCTGTCCAGAATTATGGTGCGGAGCAGGTCAGTTGCCAATAGTACCACGGTTTCACAGTTTCAAGGTGAATAGGCGGATAAATCACAAATCCAGTCGATAGCTTAACGCATCACGCAATTTTCCATCATTTCCGCGATAGTAATCGGGACGGGTATTGACGTGCAAGAACCCTGTATTCTTGTAGAGTTTTGTCGCAATATTATCCGCGCGTACTTCCAGATGCATCATGGCGATGCCGCGCGTACGTGCCAATGCGATACAATCGTTCAACAGCGCCGATCCTATCCCGCGACCGCGCCAGCCCGGATCGACCGCCAGCAGGAGCAGTTCCGACTCGTCGAAGATCGACCGCACGAGCGCAAAGCCGAGGACCGCAGCATCCAGCTTTGCGAGCGTAAGCCAGCTGCCATGCATCGCCATCATCCCGGCGAGTTGCGAGAGGTTCCAGGCCTCGCCAAAGGCCGGATCGAACGCCTTGTCCATTACCGACATGGCAGCGGCCTGCGCCTTGCGGTCACTCTGCTCGTGCCGCTCAAGGACGAGGCCGTGGATCACGATCGCACGGGTGCAAGCGGACCATCCGCCATCGGCCGGGCATCGGCGCCGCGTCCATACAAGGGCATGACGGGCAAATGCCGCTCATGGGGGCGGAGCAGGATATAGTCGGTCGCCCGGACGTCCGCATCGATCGCCTGGCCATGGCCGCGCGCAGCGATCAGGCTTGCAGCGCCGCTGCCGTACACGCGGGCATCATCGATCATGGAGGCCAGCGTCTCGATCGGTGTTGAGGCAAGGTCAGTCCTTGCGGTGCCCTTGGCGCAATCGAAACGCTGCCAGAACAGTTCGCCATGGCCGCCGGTCATGGCCACCACAATATCCTGTCCGACAGCATGCTCCCGGCACACCGCAGCCGCCACCAAAGCCAGCGCGCTGTAGCCGGTGATCGGGACATTCCAGGCGAACGCCAGTGCCCGCGCTGCCGCCAGGCCGATACGCACACCCGTGAAACTGCCCGGACCCACGTCGACGGCTATCGCATCGGCGCGCCCGCCGCCGGGCAGTGCGGCAATGGCGGGAACGAGCTTTTCCGCATGACCACGCCCGACTGCCTCATGAGCGGCGGCTTTCACGACATCATCGTCCAGCAACGCAAGCGAGAGCGCCTGCGTCGCCGTTTCTATCACCAGGGTCCGCAACTGCCGCGCCTCATCAAGCCTTCCCGCCTTACCGGTCGTTACGGCCGTTAATCGATCCGGTTGAACTTGCCAAATGCCGGGCGCGGCAGGCGCGGGTGGACCGTCGAAGGATCGCCATAGCCGAGCGTCGAAATGAAGTTCGACTTGACGGCAGGCGTGTCGCCGAAAAAGGCAGCATCGACGGCCGCATTGTCAAAGCCTGACATCGGCCCGGTATCGAAACCGAGCGCCCGCGCGGCAATGATGAAATAGGCCCCTTGCAGGCTGGAATTGCGAAATGCGCTTGCCTTGCGCAAGGCTTCATTGCCGTCAAACCATGATTTCGCATCGGCAGGCGGAAATAGTTCGGGCAGATGTTCGTGAAAATTCTCGTCCATGCCGATGATGACCGTGACGGGGGCCTTGCGGATCTTGTCGCCATTCGTGCCGGATGACAGCGCCGCCAGCTTATCCTTCGATTCCTGACTTACACACCATATGAGGCGCGCCGGCAGCTGGTTGGCCGATGTCGGCCCCCATTTCATCATGTCCCAGATCGCATGCAGATCGGTTTCCAGAACCGGCTTGTCGAAATAGCCGTTGTAGCTGCGGGCCTGCACGAAAATCTGGTCGAGAGCCTCCTGCGGCAAAGCGTCGGCCATGTCGTAAACTCCCCTAGCTATGATTGGACGGGTAACGGCTGTGAAATGAGTGTGCGGCGCAACCGTTATCAGACTGCGCGGACTTCAGTCACTTCAGGAACATAATGTTTGAGCAGCGATTCGATGCCCTGCTTCAACGTCGCGGAGGATGATGGGCAGCCTGCACAGGCGCCCTGCATCTTCAAGAACACCTTGCCTTTGTCGAACCCGCGGTAGACGATGTCGCCGCCGTCATTGGCCACGGCAGGACGCACGCGGGTTTCGATCAGTTCCTTGATCTGTGCGACGATCTCCGCATCGGCAGGATCATCCTCGAACGCTTCGTCCGCAGGCACGGCAAAGCCGGACGCGGTGCCGTGGAACAATGGCATGTCCGCCGAAAAATGATCGAGCAGGATGCCGATCACGTCCGGCTTCACATCGGGCCAGTGCGATCCCGGTGCCAGCGTGACGGACACGAAATCATAACCGAAGAATACGCCAACCACATCGCCCAGCGTGAACAGCGCAGCCGCGAGCGGCGATGCTTCCGCTTCATCGGCGTCGGCGAAATCGCGGGTGCCGCTGGTCATCACCGGCTGCCCCGGCAAAAACTTCAAGGTGGCCGGATTCGGTGTGGTTTCTGTCTCTATCAGCATCACTGCCATGTGGGGCGGGAAATGATCGAGATCAAGCGCGCTTTTCTTTCGGCCGTCCAAAGGGAACTAGCCTGCGCGTCAGGTGCTTACCACAAACCGGACAACGACAAGGAGAGTGCGGCATGACCGACACGAATATGATCAAGGACAAGTTCTGGACCGCGCTGGCCGACAGCCCGTTCCTGATGGTCGGCCTGACTGGCGCACATGCCGCGGATGGCACGGGGCATCAGCATAGCGTGCCGATGACGGCGCAGCTTGACCGCGATGCCGACAGCGCCTTCTGGTTCTATACCTCACGCGACAATCGTCTGGCATCGGGCGGTCCGGCGATGGCGCAGTTCGCCGGCAAGGATCATCATCTGTTTGCATGCATATCGGGCAATCTGGTCGAGGAAACCGACGCGCGCGTAATCGATGCGCACTGGTCCAAAGATGTCGCCGCCTGGTATGAAGGCGGGCGCGACGATCCCAACCTTCTGATGTTGCGGTTCGACCTTGGCGACGCCGAAATATGGTCGGCGGACATCTCGCTGAAGGGGATGTTCAAGCTGCTGATCGGTGGCGATGTGAAGTCCGAAATGAAAGGGCAGCACGCCGAATTGCAGCTCTGAACCGCGCGATGCCAACGCGCATCAAGCCCGCCGCCTGCTGATCGCACGTGGCGGGCTTTTGACGTTCTGCGTAATTTTCTTGCATTATTTGGTGATTAGGTCTAGCGGCGATGCAGCGCAGCATCCGGGTCATTATGACCCCGTAGCGATTGGTAGCGTGATCGTCCCAGCTCCCGAAGAGCAAAGGACCGGCCAATGACCTGCGCTTTGCCTGAGGCTTCCCTTTTCACGCGGGTCGTTTCGTAACCCGCCTCGTGCCCGCATTGCGTGTCGCAATGACCAGGGCGCGACGCTCCACTGTGAGTACATCATTTTGACAACTTTCCAGCAACTCGGCCTTGCCGAGCCTATCCTGCAGGCGCTTGCCGCCAAGAATTACACCGTGCCGACGCCGATTCAGGCGCAGGCGATTCCCGCGCTGATGGACGGCCGCGACCTGTGCGGCATCGCCCAGACCGGCACCGGCAAGACCGCCGCGTTTGCGCTGCCCAGCCTCGACTATTTCCATCAGAACCCGAAGCTGACGCCGCAGAAGGGGTGCCGCATGCTGGTGCTCTCGCCGACGCGCGAGCTGGCGGCGCAGATTGCCGACAGCTTCCGCGATTATGCCCGGTTCATGAAGCTGTCCGTTGCGACTGTGTTCGGCGGCGTGCCCATCAACAAGCAGATCAACCAGCTTCGTGGCGGCATCGACATTCTGGTGGCGACACCCGGACGCCTGCTTGACCTGATCGAGCAGCGCGCGCTGAGCCTTGGCCATGTCGAAATCTTCGTGCTCGACGAAGCCGACCAGATGATGGACCTGGGCTTCATCCAGCCGCTGAAGCGCATCGACAAGATGCTGCCCAAGCAGCGCCAGAGCCTGTTCTTCTCCGCCACCATGCCCAAGGCCATTGCCGATCTGGGCAGCCAGTTCTTGGTCGACCCGGTCAAAGTGTCAGTCGCGCCGCAATCGACCACGGCCGAGCGCGTCAAGCAATATGCGACCTATGTCAATCAGGCGGAAAAGCAGGCGCTGCTGACGATCACGGTCAAGAACGAGCCGATCGAGCGGGCGCTGATCTTTACCCGTACCAAGCATGGGGCAGATCGGGTCGTACGTTTCCTTGAAGGGGCGGGCATCCCGGCGGCCGCTATCCATGGCAACAAGAGCCAGGGTCAGCGCACCGCGGCGTTGCAGGCGTTCCGCGCGGGGCAGGTGAAGTTGCTCGTCGCGACCGATATCGCCGCGCGCGGTATCGACGTGTCGGGCGTCAGCCATGTCATCAACTTCGAACTGCCGAATGTGGCCGAGCAATATGTCCACCGCATCGGCCGTACGGCCCGCGCCGGGGCGGAAGGCATCGCCATCAGCTTCGTGGCGGATGACGAGCGGCAGTATCTGAAAGCCATCGAGAAAGTGACGCGGGTACGCTGTGAAATAGCGCCGCTGCCCGAAAACTTCGCCGAAGCGGTTCGCAACCTGCCCAAGCCCGCGCCGCCCAAGAAGGGCAGCGAAGGTGGCAATGGTCGCAGCGCGCATGGGCGTGGCGATCAGGGCCGGGGCGGGGCCGACCGCGGTCATCGCGCAGGCGGCGATGCCACAGGACCGGCGAAGCGGCCGTTTCGTCCCCGCAACCGCAACGGCGTGGGCGCACACAAGGGCGCCGTGCAAAGGGTCGGCGGTCGGTAAGACTGATCTGGCCAATCTCCCAAAGCCGTTCGTTTCGAGCAGCATCGAGCCTGTCGAGATGCGTCTGTCGACAACTAGTCCTCGACAGGCTCGAACCGAACGGCTGGGGAGGGGGAACCGAACATGCTTTGGGGAATGACCGGAAACGGAATGGTCCTCGATAGCTTTGTCAGTGGTCATTCAGAAAAAGCGCGCTACGCTGGCGGGATATGACAATATCCCTCCGGCGCTCCGCCACTTCGCTTTCCGTCCTCGCCTTGCTGCTGACGGGCCTGCCGCTTCCGGCGCAGGCACAGGACACGGCCACCACGGCGGCATCATCGTCGGCGACGGGCAGCGCGCAGACGCGGCCCTGGCTGTATGAGAACAGCGATGTCCCGATCGATCCCGCGTGGCATTTCGGCATATTGCCCAATGGCCTGCGCTATGCGGTCAGGCGCAATGGCGTGCCTCCGGGCCAGGTCGCGATCCGGCTGCGCATCGATGCCGGTGCGCTCATGGAGGAGCCTGACGAACTGGGTTACGCCCACTTCATGGAACATCTGACCTTTCGCGGGTCCAAATACGTACCCGACGGCGAATCCAAGCGCATCTGGCAGCGGCTGGGGGTGACCTTCGGCAGCGACAGCAATGCGCAGACGACCGCGACCGGCACCACTTATGCGCTGGACCTGCCGCAGGCGACACCGCAGGGGCTGGACGAAAGCATGAAGATATTGGCGGGCATGATGACCGATCCCAATATCGTCGATGCATCGGTGAATGCCGAACGGGCGGTCGTCCTGGCGGAAAAGCGCGAAGGCGAAGGCCCCGGTTCGCGCGTCAGCGACGGCACCCGCGCCTTTCTGTTCGCCGGGCAACGGATGGCAAACCGGACGCCGATCGGCACCACGCCAACATTGAACGCCGCCACCGCCACGCGGATGGAGGCATTCCACAGCCGCTGGTATCGGCCTGAAAACGCCGTGATTTCGATCGCCGGTGATATCGATCCGGCGACGGCCGAGGCTTTGATCGCGAAGCATTTCACGGCATGGACCGTTGCAGGACAGGGCGCACCCGCGCCCGATTTCGGCGATCCCGATCCCGCGCGACCTGCCGCTGGCGTCATCGTCGAGCCGGGGGTGCCGACGGGGATCAGCTACGCCTTTCTGCGGCCCTGGCGGCCACGCGCCGATACGATTGTCTACAACCAGAACAAGCTGACCGATGTGCTGGCGCTCCAGATCATCAACCGGCGGCTGGAGCAGGCGGCGCGAGCAGGGGGCAGCTTCCTGCAGGCGAATGTCGAGCAGCAGGACGTCGCGCGTTCGGTGGATGGCACGTTCATCAGCATCATGCCGATCGGTGATGACTGGGCCAAGGCGCTGACCGACGTGCGCGCCGTGATCGAGGATGCCAAGACGATCGCGCCGACCGCCGCAGAGATAGCGCGCGAATATGCGCAGTTTGACACCGCGCTTGCCATTCAGGTGGAAAATGCAGGGACGGAAGCCGGTTCAAAGCAGGCCTGGGACCTCGTCAACGCCGTGGACATTCGCGAGACTGTGGTCAGTCCGCAGGCGGCGCTCGACATTTTTCGGGGTGCGAAGGCGACCATGACGCCCGAAAAGCTGCTGCAATCGACACAGCGGCTGTTCACCGCCGACGTGTCGCGCGCGCTGCTGACTTTGCCTGCGGCACAGCCCGATGCGCAGGCCCGGCTGGACGCTGCGCTGAAGGCACCGGTGGCGGCGGCGCAGGGCGTGCGGCTGAAGGAAAAGGCCGTGACCATGGCGGACCTGCCGAAGCTCGGCGCGCCGGGCAAGGTCGTGTCGCGCGAGCCGGTCGGCGTTCTCGCGCTCGAAACCATCACCTTTGCCAACGGCGTAAAGTTGGTGCTGTTCGCCAATGATGCCGAGCCGGAAAAGGTGCGGATCACCGTGCGTTTCGGCCATGGCCAGCAGGACTTTTCCCCGACCAGGCCCGTCGCAAGCTGGGCGGCGGGCTATGCGCTGGTGGCGAGCGGGATTGGCAAGCTCGGGCAGCGCGAGCTGGACGAGCTGACCAACGGCCGTCGATTGGGGTTCGACTTTTCGATCGACGACGATGCGTTCCAGATGGCGGCAGTCACGCGTCCGGCGGACTATGCCGACCAGCTTCGCCTGTTCGCGACGAAGCTGGCCTATCCCGGATGGGACCCGGCACCGATCGCGCGGGTGAAGGCGGGTATGACGGCGGCTTATGATACGCTTTCGACCTCCGCCGACGCGGTGCTCGGGCGCGATCTTGGCTGGCTGTTGCGTGACAAGGACGTGCGTTACCGCACCCCCGACAAGACGGAGATCGCGGCGCTGACGCCCAAAGCCTTCCGCGCGACGTGGCAGCCGATCCTGGCCTCCGGCCCGATCGAAGTGCAGATTTTCGGGCAGGTGAAGGCCGAGGACGCAATCGCGCAGGTCGCGGCGACCTTTGGCGCCCTGCCGAAGCGCGCTGACAAGCCCGTGCCCCCCGCCAACCGCCTCATCCGCTTTCCGGCACATAATGAAAAGCCGGTCGTGCTGCGTCATCTGGGCGACAAGGATCAGGCCGCAGCGGTAATGGCATGGCCGACATCCGGCGGTTTTGCGCTGGCGAAGGAAAGCCGCCAGCTCGAGATTCTGGCGCAGATTTTCAACGACCGCCTGTTCGAGAAGATGCGGTCGATCGATGGCGCGGCCTATTCGCCAAGCGTCCAGAACAGCTGGCCCTTTTCCTATGACAGCGGCGGCTACATATTGGTGAATAGCCAGATCAGGCCGGAAAAGGTCGGCTATTTCTTCCAGATGATCAAGGACACCGCAGCCGATCTGGTAGCGCGGCCCCCCAGCGACGATGAGTTGCAGCGGGCGGTGCAGCCCATGCGGCAACTGTTGGCGCGCGCGAGCACGGGCAACGCCTTCTGGATGCAGCAGGTCGCCGGATCGACGCGCGATTCCCGTTATATCGACGTTACCCGAAGTCTGGGCAGCGACATATTGTCCGTCACTGTAACCGACCTGCAAACCCTGGCGAAGAAGTATCTGGTTGCGGACAAAAGCTGGTCCGCAGTCGTGCTGCCGCAAGGTGTCGATGCAGAGGGCGTTACGGATGGTGGGCAATAAAGGGATTTGGGCGCGGCATATTGCGCTGGTTCTGGCATTATCGTTCAGCGGCACCGGCGGCGCATCCGCTGACACCGCGAGCCTCGCAAAGGCCGAGGCGGCGGGGCGCGGCATCGGGATCGCAGTAAGTGCGCCGCTCCCCGCAAAGGCCGTGGTGCGCGACACCGCGGGCAAGCCTGTCTCCCTTGCCCAAATGAAGGGGCGGAAAGGGGCGCTGATCGTTTTCTTCCGGTCGGCGGCCTGGTGCCCCTATTGCAAGGCGCAGCTCAAGTCCCTGACGGACGTTGCGCAAGCCGCCCGCAGCCGAGGCATCGCGATGGCCGCCATCAGCTATGACGCGCCCGCCGTGCTCGACAAGTTCGCGAAGGCCGAGACGCTGGGCTTTCCGCTCTACAGCGATGGCGGCAGCAGGCTGATCGACACGCTCAAGCTGCGTGATCCCCGCTATGACAGCAGCAGCTATGCGAACGGCGTGCCCTATCCGACCATCCTGCTTGTCGGACCGGACGGCCGGGTGAAGGCGAAGGTCGTCGAGACGGACTATAAGATCAGGCCGTCAAACGCCGATGTCGTCGCGCTGCTCGATCGTCTCAAATAGCGCCACCCGCCCGTCAGAGGATATATTTGCTCAGGTCCGTATTGCGGGCGATGCTGTCAAGCTGCCGACCGACATAGGCCGCGTCGATGACCAGTGTCTGCCCGGCGCGGTCGTCTGCATCGAAGCTGACTTCCTCCAGCAGCTTTTCCATCACGGTCTGAAGGCGGCGGGCGCCGATGTTTTCGACCTGTTCGTTCACTTCGGCGGCGATCTTCGCGACGGCGCGGATGCCATCAGGCGTCAGGTCGATCGTCAGCCCCTCGGTCGCCAGCAACGCCCGATATTGTTCGGCAAGTGACGCTTTGGTGTCGGACAGGATGGCGACGAAGTCGTCCTCGCTCAGCGCCTTGAGTTCAACGCGGATCGGCAGGCGACCCTGCAGTTCCGGCAGGAGGTCGCTGGGCTTGGCGACGTGAAACGCACCCGACGCGATGAAGAGAATATGGTCGGTCTTGAGCGGGCCATATTTGGTGGCCACGGTCGTGCCTTCAATGAGCGGCAGCAGATCGCGCTGCACGCCTTCACGGCTGACCGAGCCGCCGCGCACGTCGCTGACGGCGATCTTGTCGATCTCGTCCAGAAAGACGATGCCGTTCTGTTCGGCATTGTGCAGGGCCACGCGGGCCACGTCGTCCTGATCGAGCCGCTTGTCCTGCTCCTCTTCCACCAGCTTGTCCCAGGCTTCGGGTACGCGCATCTTGCGCCGCTTCTTCTGCCCCTGGCCGAACGCCTTGCTCATCATGTCGGACAGGTTGATCATGCCGACCTGTCCGCCCATGCCGGGGATTTCCATGGGCATCGACGGCGCATCGGACACTTCGATCTCCACTTCTGCCTCGTTCATCTGGTTGCTTTCGACGCGGTTGCGATAGGCAAGGCGCGTTGCCTCGCTCGCTTCCTTGCCGGTCAGCGCATCGAGCAGGCGCGACATCGCCGCTTCGGACGCCGCTTCGCGCACGGACTCGCGGCGACGGTCGCGCTCCAGCCGCACCGCTTCCTCGACAAGATCGCGCGCGATCTGCTCCACGTCGCGGCCGACATAGCCGACTTCGGTGAACTTGGTCGCCTCGACCTTCACGAAGGGCGCGTCGGCGAGCTTCGCCAGGCGACGGCTGATCTCCGTCTTGCCGCAGCCGGTCGGGCCGATCATCAAGATATTCTTCGGCGTCACTTCGTCGCGCAGCGCGGGATCGAGTTTTTGCCGCCGCCAGCGATTGCGCAGCGCAACGGCAACGGCGCGCTTGGCGTCCGTCTGGCCGATGATATGTGCGTCAAGCGCGGTAACGATGGCTTTGGGGGTGAGGGCGTCGTTCATGATTTTATATCCGTTTGTCCCGAGCGAAGTCGAGGGACAGGGTCTTGGAGCGAACGTGCCTCGACTTCGCTCGGCACGAACGGAGGAGCAGATCAGGCCACGCTATCGAGCTTTTCCAGGGTGAGCTGATCGTTGGTGTAGACACAGATGTCGGCGGCGATCGCCATGGCCTTGCGCGCCAGCACTTCGGCATCGGCTTCATAGTCCGCCAGAGCGCGGGCTGCGGACAGGGCGTAATTGCCGCCCGATCCGATCGCCGCGATGCCATGCAGCGGTTCGAGCACATCGCCGTTGCCCGTCAGGATCAACGTGATGTCCTTGTCCGCCACGATCATCATCGCTTCAAGGTTGCGCAGATATTTGTCGGTGCGCCAGTCCTTCGCCAGTTCGACGGCGGCGCGCATCAACTGGCCATTGTGGCGTTCCAGCTTGGCTTCGAGCCGTTCGAACAATGTGAAGGCGTCAGCCGTCGCGCCTGCAAAGCCGCCGATGACCGATCCGTCATGCAGGCGGCGGACCTTGCGGGCGTTGGGCTTCATGACGGTCTGGCCCATGCTGACCTGACCATCGCCCACAACGACGACATGACCATTTTTGCGTACGGAAAGGATGGTGGTGCCGTGCCAGACAGGCATGGCGTGCGAATGCTGTTCGTTCATGCGGGCGATATGGGTCGGGCATAGGCCGCTCGCAAGGCGGTTGTCGCATCTTCGCCACTGCCGGACGCCAAACCCGACGGATGATGGAACCACAATGCGATCATATGGTTGACATTGTGCACTGCAACATGGACTTTCGGTGCGAGTCGAGCGGAGGCATGCATGTCGTTGAAGGCGCGGGCAGTGGAAAAGATCGAGCGGTCCGGCATATCCAATTATGCATTCGACGACGATCAACTGATCCTGTGCGGCGTGCGTTATGCGCTCAACCCCTGTGCCTGCGGTGCGCCGGACTGCGACGGCGTCGCCTTGCAGCGCGTTTCGCAGGTGTCGTCGCCGACATTGCAATAACCGGCACCGCGCCTCTATAGCGAGGCGATGAGCGACCACAGTATAGACCGTGAGACAGGCCTGACCCTTGATCCGCGCTATGGGCCGGACGGACTGATTACGGCGGTCGTGACGGATGTTGCGACGGGGCAGGTGCTGATGCTCGCGCATATGAATGCGCAGGCGCTGGACCTGACTGTCGCGACGCGCATCGCCCATTTCTGGTCGCGCAGTCGCCAAAGTCTCTGGAAAAAGGGCGAGACGTCCGGCCATCTGCTGCATGTCGAGGATATCCGCATCGATTGCGACCAGGATGCCGTGTGGGTGATCGCGCGCCCGGCGGGTCCGGCATGCCATACCGGTGAGACGAGCTGCTTCTATCGCCGGGTGACGGCGGAGGGGCTGGAATCTGTTGCGCCGGATGCCTGACCGGGGCGCCCGTAAACCCCCGATCATACTGGTCAGCCGAGGCTGACGAAGGTGTCCATCACCCTTTTGCGCCCGGCGGTCTCGAAATCGATTTCCAGCTTGTTGCCTTCGATTTCGGCAACGATGCCATAGCCGAACTTCTGGTGGAACACGCGCAGGCCAAGCGCGATGTCGCTGCGCCCCTTGTTGCCGATCGAGACGGCTGAGCCGCGTGCCTCGACAATGCGCGCCGGTTCGCTGACAAATTGTCCCGCAGTCGCGGCGCGCGCCCAGCCGGGGCCGCGGCCCGACCCGCGGGCGACATCGGCGAAGGGATCGTCCCGTTCCGACCAATTGGCGCGCCACAGCGATGCGCCGCCGGTCAGGCTGCTTTCCTCATCGACATGCGCCTTGGGCAATTCGCCCACGAAACGGCTCGGGATGGAGCTGGTCCACTGGCCATAAATGCGCCGATTCGCGGCATGAAGGATGATGCAGCGACGACGGGCGCGGGTGATGGCGACATAGGCCAACCGCCGCTCCTCCTCCAGGCTTGCAATGCCGCCTTCGTCGAGCGCGCGTTGCGAGGGGAAAATGCCTTCCTCCCACCCGACCAGGAACACCGTATCATATTCCAGACCCTTGGCCGCGTGGATGGTCATGATCGTGACCTTGCGCGCTTCCGCCTGCGCTTCATTGTCCATGACGAGGCTGACATGCTCCAGGAAGGCACCCAGCGTCTCATATTCCTCCATAGCCCGCACGAGTTCGGTCAGGTTTTCGAGGCGACCGGCGGCTTCGGTCGAGCGTTCGGCCTGAAGCGCGGCGGTATAGCCGCTTTCGTCAAGGATCTGCCGGGCAAGTTCGGGATGCGGGAGCTGCCCTGCCATGTCGCGCCAGCGGGCAAGATCGCCGACGAAATTGCCGAGCGCGCGGCGCGCCTGCGGCGTCAGCTCGTCGGTGTCGAGGATGCGCGCGGCGGCAAGCGTGAGGGGGGTGCGGTCCGCGCGGGCAAGGCGGTGGAGTTTCTCGACCGCCTTGTCGCCCAGGCCGCGCTTGGGGACGTTCACGATCCGCTCGAACGCCAGATCGTCGGCGGGTTGATTGACGAGGCGCAGATAGGCGAGCGCATCGCGAATTTCTGCCCGCTCGTAGAAGCGGAAGCCGCCGACAATGCGATAGGGCATGCCGATCTGGATGAAGCGGTCCTCGAACTCGCGCGTCTGGTGCTGGGCGCGGACGAGGATGGCGACATCATCGAGCGTGCCGCCCGAACGCTGATGATTTTCGATTTCCTCGCCGACGCGGCGGGCTTCCTCCGGCCCGTCCCAGACGCCGATGATGCGGACCTTCTCGCCATCCGCTTCGTCGGTCCAAAGCGTCTTGCCCAACCGACCGCCATTTTCCGCGATCACGCCGGAGGCGGCCGCGAGGATATGCGGGGTCGAGCGGTAATTCTGTTCGAGCTTGACGATCTTCGCGCCCGGAAAATCCTTTTCGAACTTCAGGATATTTTCCACCTGCGCGCCGCGCCAGCTGTAGATGCTCTGGTCATCATCGCCGACGCAGCAAATGTTCTTGCGTTCCTGCGCGAGCAGGCGGAGCCAGAGATACTGGCTGCTGTTCGTATCCTGATATTCGTCCACCATGATGTAGCGGAACCGCTGCTGATAGTGCGCCAGCACCTCCCTGTCGGTCTTGAGCAGGGTGAGCATATGCAGCAGCAGATCGCCGAAGTCGCAGGCGTTGAGCGCGAGCAGGCGCGCCTGATAGGCGGCATAGAGTTGCTGACCCTTGCCGTTGGCAAAGGCTTCGCTTTCACCTGCGTCGATGTCGTGCGGCACCAACCCCTTGTTTTTCCAGCGGTCGATGAGGCCGCCCAGCTGGCGGGCGGACCAGCGTTTCTCATCGATGTCCGCCGCCTGAATTAGCTGTTTCAACAGGCGCAACTGGTCGTCGGTATCGAGGATCGTGAAATTGCTTTGCAGACCGACCAGTTCGGCATGACGGCGCAACATTTTTGCGCCGATCGCGTGAAAGGTGCCGAGCCAGGGCAGGCCCTCTGCGCTACCCTGTGGCCCGCCCATCATGCGGCCAACACGTTCCTTCATTTCGCGCGCTGCCTTGTTCGTGAAGGTGACGGCAAGGATTTCGGAGGGATAGGCACGGCGGGTAGCGATGAGATGCGCTAGACGGGCTGTCAGCGCCGCCGTCTTGCCCGTACCCGCGCCTGCGAGCACCAGCAGCGGCCCTTCGGTCGTCAGCACCGCCTCGCGTTGAGGCGGGTTGAGGCCGCGCAGATAGGGGGGATCATGCGGCGAGGGCGTACGCGCGTCGGGTGCTTGGTCGGGGGATTGCATGACTGAACAATTAGGGAACGGGGGCGACAGGGGCAAGCGGCAATGCGGTCGGTGGTATCGCTTCAACTGGCATCACCCCGCGCACGGCCTGTCGCGAAGGCATGACGTCACGGGAACGACGGACGTGATGGCCTGTTGAGGCCACACTGTCCGTTCGGAAAGAGGATGACCGACATGAAGATTTCCATGCTGATAGGCGCGGCGACGCTTGCGCTGGCAGCGCCTGCCATTGCGCAGGACATGGCGCAGCCGCCCGCGCCGACCGAGGCACCCCCGCCGCCCAATGATATGGGACCGCAGCAGATGCCGCAGACCGGGCCGATGCCCGCCGAACCCCCGGTCTCCGATCCGAATGCCGGACAGACAACGGGCACGGTTCCTGCCAACCCCGGCATGATTCCCGCCGATCCCAATGCGCCTGCGAACCCCGCAGCACCGGTCGGCACGTCCGCCAATCCCGTGGTGATGGGCGGCAATGCGACGCCGCCACCTGCGCCGCGCGCCGACTATCCGGTGTGCAGCCGGACCGTGCAGGATAGCTGCATCAATCCGGCGGATGCCCGGAAGATGAAGCGCAAACGGTAAGCCTTTTCGAAGGGTCCGAAGGATGGGGCGGTCTTGCGAGGGCCGCCCCTTTTTTGGGTGATACGATGCAGTTATAATTGCCCCGTTCCGCCCTTCGACAAGCTGAGGGCGAACGACCTTTGTAACGCAGGATTCCCTAAGTCTGAACCATCCGCAGCAGATGGATGCGCGCCTTGCCGATGTCGCGGACGGTTTCCGCCTCGAACCCCTTCACGGCCACATCCTCGCGCCGGTCGGTCTCGATGGTTACCCAGCTTGCCGGGCCGATCCAGCCGAGGCGCGCGAGCTTGTCGAGTGCCACCGCGCCGGCGCCGGTGCCATAGGGCGGGTCCATCAGGATGAGATCGAGCGGAACCGGCGCGCTGCCGAGCGACAGGGCCGAGGTCTGGCGGATGTCGGCTTGGATGCCGAGCTTGGCGGCGTTGGCGCGCAGTATGTCTGCGGCGGCCCTGTCCTGCTCCACGAAAATGCAGCTTGCCGCGCCGCGCGACAGCGCCTCCAGCCCGAGCGCGCCCGTTCCGGCGAACAGGTCGGCCACGGTAATCCCCTCGAAACTGCCCAGGCGGCTGGTGAGCATCGAGAACAGGGCCTCGCGCGTGCGATCGGCGGTCGGGCGCGTCGTGTCGCCTTTGGGCGCGGCGATCGGGCGGCCGCGCCACTGGCCCGCAATGATCCTCATGCCTTTTTCAGCGTCTTGCGGAACGCCACCAGATCATGCTGCGGCACTTCATAGACCTGGCCAATTGGCAGATCGGTCAGTTCGAACACGCCGTAGCGGGTGCGGATGAGGCGGTTCACTTCGACACCGAGATATTCGAGCACCCGGCGCACTTCGCGATTCTTGCCTTCGGTCAGGGTCATTTCGATCCACTGGTTGGTGCCGGTCCGCCGTTCCAGATTGGCGTCGATACGGCCGTAGCGAATACCCTCGATCTCGACGCCCATCGCAAGGTCCTCAAGCTGAGCCTGGCTGACGGTGCCGTGCGCCCGCGCGCGATAGCTGCGCTCGACGCCGGTGGAAGGCAATTCCATCTGCCGCTTGAACTCGCCGTCGGTGGTAAGCAGCAGCAGCCCCTCTGTATTCATGTCGAGGCGACCGATCGGCATCACGCGCGGCAGGCCATCGGGCAGCCGGTCGTAGATGGTGGGGCGCCCCTTGGGATCGCGCTCCGCCGTAATGAAACCCGCAGGCTTGTGAAAGAGGAACAGCCGTGTCGGCTCGGGGGCATCGACGGGCTTGCCGTCGACCGTCACACCCTGAAGCGAGGTGAGCAAGGTGGCGGGCGTGGTGAGCACTTCGCCGTGGAGGGCGATGCGGCCATAGTCTATCATCCGCTCGATCTCGCGGCGGGAGGCGACACCGGCGCGGGCGAGCAGCTTGGCGATCCGCTGCGGCTCTTTTGACCCTTTCGCGGCCGCGCGGGCCGGGTGCGGATTGGCGGGATGCTCGGCAGTGGGGGTGGCGCGGGCCACCTTGGCACGCGATGGCATTGGCGGGCCGGGTTTGGCGAATGCGGGTTTCGGCTTGGCCGGTCCGGCGCTGGCTGCGCCACGCGGCGCAAAGCCCCGTCCGCGCACAGCGCCGGTACCAGTGCCCGTGCCTGTGCCGGCTTTGCCGCCCTGGCCAGCGGGGCGCGCGCCGCGTCCCGGGCCGCCGGGCGGCCGACGACCCCCGGTGCCGGAGGTGTTTTTCTTGGGCGGTGGCAGAAAGAGCTTCCTTTCGTCGGCACGGCAAATGTGCGAATTGGATGAACCGTGGCACCTTGCGGGTGACGCGAGCGGCCGATGTGTCACATATGCAACTTCGATCGGTCGCAAGATGTTTACAGGGTCTGCGTCACATCCTTGAACATGCCGCGGTGCATGGAGCGCGTGATGACGGAAACGGGGCAAATCGGCAAATGTTTTTCGGGAAAGGCACAATCGGGAAAAGCCGCAAGGCGATCCGCCGCATCCTCGTGGTCGAGGATGAGCCGCTGGTGGCGTTCGACAACGAGCATTTCCTGATCGGCGCGGGCTATACCGTGGTCGGCACCGTGGACAGCCATGCGCATGCCGTCGCCCTGATCGCCCAGGAAGCGGTGGACCTCGTCATCGCCGACGTCCATCTGGCGGGGCAGGAGGATGGCGTTGCGGTGGCGGCCGTTGCGCAGGAACGCGGCATTGCGGTGCTGTTCGTCACGGGCGCCTGCCCGCTCCATGCCCGTCATCTGGCCTATGGCTGCCTCGCCAAACCCTATTCGCAACGCGACTTGCTGGCCTCGATCGAGGCAGTGGACATGCTGATACGCGGCAAGAAGCGGCTCCGGCGGCTGCCGCCCGGGCTGAGCCTTTTCACCGGGCCACCGGCGACGGGTGAGGGCGATCGGCCCGGTGTCGACGCGTAACCCGACGGTAGGCTAATGCGTATGGCTGGATAATCGCTTTTCAGGAGCTATCCCGCCATGTTTCTCCCGTCACGCCTACTGCTCGGCGCTGTCGTTGCCTTCGTTGCGATCGGTGCGGCGCAGCGGCCATTGCCTGCAAAGGCCCCGGTCGTCGTCGAATTGTTTACGTCGCAAGGCTGTTCGTCCTGCCCGCCTGCCGATGCCTTCATGGGTACGCTGGCGGCGCGCCCCGATCTCGTCGCGCTAACGCGTCCCGTCACTTATTGGGACCGGCTGGGATGGAAGGATACGCTGGGTCGCACCGCCAACACGCAGTTGCAGAACGGCTATGCGGCACGCCAACTGCGCGGGGCAGGCGTCTATACGCCGCAGATCGTGGTGCAGGGCGGGGATGCGGCGGTCGGGTCCAACCGGGGCGGTGTCGCCTGGCTGATCGATCGTGCGAAGCCCATCTCGACGCTGGATGTCGTGAAAGATGGCGGCGGCCGCATTGTTCAACTGCGCGGTGGCAGCGGCGGGGCAACCGAGGTCAAGCTCGTTGCCCTCAAGGCGCAGGCCGACGTGCGGATCGGCCGGGGCGAGAATGGCGGTCGCACCGTGCGCTACCATAATGTCGTGCTGGACGAGCGGGTGATCGGTCGCTGGAACGGGGGTGCCGCGCGCCTTGCGGTGCCTGCATCGGCGCTGAGGGTGCGCGGCGCGGATCGCTATGCCGTGATCGTGCAGCGACCGGGGCCGGGGGCGATAGTGGCGGCGCACTATCTGTAGGGGCTGTATCGGTAAGGGCTGGTCAGGCCGCGCATTTTGACTAGGGTCTCCGTTCCGAGAACGGGGATCGCAGCGCATATGACGACGGCAGACGAAGGCATGGGGTGGCGGCGGCATGTGCCGGCAGTGGTGCGGCCCTATACCGAGACTGCACCGGTTGCGGCTTTCTTCCTCGGTATGTCGTCCGGTTTTCCCTATGCGATGATCGGTGCGACGCTGACGACCCGCCTGGCGCAGGACGGGATCGACAAGAAAGCGGTTACCGCCTTCACCCTGGCTTTCCTTGTCTATAACCTCAAATGGCTGTGGGCCTGGGTCGTGGACGGCGTGCGCATCCCGCTGATCGGGCGGCTGGGCAAGCGCGTGTCCTGGCTGCTGCTGGCCGGGGTCATGGTGATGGCGGCCGTGGCCAATCTGGCGCTGGTCGATCCGAGTGCCAGCCTGATCGCGACGGCCTATGCCGCAATCCTCGTCGGCTTTGCCGGGGCGACCTACGACATCGTGATCGATGCCTATCGCATCGAATTGCTCAAGCCCGAACAACTGGGCGTGGGATCGGGCATGACTCAATATGGCTGGCGCATCGGATCAGTCGCGGCAGGCGCGCTGGCGCTGGTGCTGGCGGACCGTATCGGCTGGCAAGGCGCCTATCTCGCCTGCGCGATGTTTGCGCTGCCTGCGATGCTGACGGGGCTGCTGCTGGGTGAACCGGCGCGGCACCGCGATCCGGCCGAACGGCGCGCGGTGGGTGCCGTGATGCAGTCGATCACGGGGCCGCTGACGGAGTTTTTCCGGCGCAAGGGTGCGTTTCTCGTGCTCCTGTTCATCCTGTTGCACAAGATCGGCGACACGCTAGCCAATCTGACGTTCCGGCTGCTGTTCGACGACCTCGGCTTCACCAACGATGAAATTGCCATCTACGACATCGGCATCGGCTTCTGGGCCTATCTGATCGGCATATTCGTGGGCGGCATCCTGTATGCGCGGCTGGGGATGAAACGGTCGGTGCTGATCAGTCTGATCCTGATGGGCGTTTCCAACTTCAGCTTTGCGGCGCTAGCGTCGGTGGGGCACAGCAACTGGGGGATGGCAGGCGCGATCGGCTTTGAAAACTTCGCGAGCGGCATCGGCGGCGTGACGGTGATCGCCTATTTCTCCGCCTTGTGCGACCTGCGTTTCACCGCCGCGCAATATGCGCTGATTTCGGCGGCGGCGAGCATTGTCGGACGGGTGCTGACCGGCACCAGTGCGGGGGCGCTGATCGAACGCTTCGGCTATGTCGATTTTTACTTGCTAACGACGGCGCTGGCGGTGCCGGGCATTGCGCTGTTCTGGCTGATGATGCGCGCGGGGCTGATCGACGCAAGCGTGGGGACGGCGGGGACGGAAGCGCCCGCCCCTCAGTCGCCCGCATAAAGGGCGATCGGCCGACCAAGGTCGGAAAAGCTCTGTGCCACAGCCTGCGCGCAGGTGAGCGCGCCAAGTGCGGCCGGGCTGTCGAGTGCGACGGCAAGTCTTTCGTAAGCCGCATGCGGCGTCGTCTGCGCCGTGGCAACCGCTTCCAGCAATCGTGCCTCGTCCGGCGTGATCCGGGTGCAGCAGCACGCAGCGACGCTGATGCGGCGATGCGACGCGCGCGACAGTTCCAGCATCATCGCGCGCATCAGGATGAGCGGGCGGCGATAGCTTTTGCCGAAATGGCCGAGCAGGGCGTTGGCGGCATGGGCATCGTCGACACCCGCCGATGCCATCCGGCGCAACGTGAAGAGGAACAAGCGACTGCCGGTCGTGGCAGCCGTCGGACGATCCGGCGCAAGATCGGCGACGGGTGCGCGGGGGCGGGGCGGAACATGGGGCATGGCGGCTCTCCTGCAATGTCAGGGCAGGATATAGATTAGCTATTGCGAGTCAATCGCAATAATTGATCAGTGGCTAATCCGGTATCTGGCCGTTTCGGCGCAGCACATCACCGGCGAGATAAAGTGACCCGGCGATCAGAATTTCGGTCCGAACCGGGGTGGCGGCAATGGCGGCGATTGCCTCTGCGATGTCGGCATGCGCGCTGCTGACTATGCCCCATTGCTGTGCGATGGCGGCGAAGCGTTCGGGCGGGTGGCAGTCGTGACCGGGCACGGGCAGGGCATGGATATGGGCGATCCGGCCACGCATGGGCGCGAGGAACGCATCGATATCCTTGTTGGCGAGCATGCCCACGACCAGTGCGGCCTCGTCACCGGCGGCCAGATGGTTCGTCAGAAATGCGCCGAGCATGGCGCCGGCGTCGGCATTATGGCCCCCGTCGAGCCATACGGCGCAATCGGGCGGGAGAGCGGCCAAAAGCGGGCCGCGCTCCATTTTTTGCAGCCGGGCCGGCCACTGTGCCCAGAGTGGTGCGGCTTTCAGCGCCGCTTCGCTGACCGTCAATATGTCCTGATGGCGCAGCATGGCAATGGCGAGCGCGGCATTCATCGGCTGATGCGGGCCGGGCAGGCGCGGCAGCGGCACGTCGAGACGCCCGAGCGCATCGCGATAGTGCAGCCGACCGCGATAGACGGCAGCATCCCAGTCCCGCCCCATGGGATGCCAGGGTGCGCCCGCAGTGCCTGCGGCTCCTGCGATCACGGTGGCTATGGCATCGGGATAGCGGCCGGTGACGAGCGGCACGTCGGGCTTGGCAATGCCTGCCTTTTCCGCGGCGATCTGCGGCAGGCTGTCCCCCAGGAACGCCTGATGGTCGAGGCCAAGCTGGGCAATGCCGCACACCGCCGGACGGGGCAGCACGTTGGTGGCGTCGAGACGGCCGCCAAGACCGACTTCGATGATACAGGCGTCGGCTTCCTGTTCGGCAAAGGCGCGGAAGGCGATGGCGGTGGTGACTTCGAAAAAACTGGCGCCGATGTCGCCCGCCGCATCCAGCGTTTCCTCCAGATAGCATGCCAGCGGTGCGTCGCCGATCAGCGTCCCCGCGATGCGGAGGCGTTCGTTAAAGCGGACAAGATGGGGCGAGGTGAAGACGTGAACGGTCCGGCCGTCAGCCTCCAGCGCGGCGCGCAGAAAGGCGCAGGTCGATCCCTTGCCGTTGGTGCCAGCGACATGGAACACCGGCGGCAGTGCCAGATGCGGATTGCCGATCCGGCCGAGCAGCGCCGTGATCCGCTCCAGCCCCAATATGTCCGCGCCGGGCGACAGCGACCACAGGCGGTCGAGTTGCGCCTGTACGGCGGGATCGGTGGAGGTGGCGTTGTCAGGCATTATCTCCCTCTCCCCTTCAGGGGAGAGGGCCGGGGAGAGGGGAAATATATCCGGCAAGGACAACAGTGTGGAACAGCGTGCATGCCCCTCTCCCTAACCCTCTCCCCTGAAGGCGAGAGGGAATATCGCGTTACGCCGCTTTTGCCGGGGCGAGATAGCTGACCACCTGCGACAGCGTGGCGCGCAAGTCGCGGCGGTGGACGACCATGTCGATCATGCCGTGTTCCAGCAGATATTCGGCGCGCTGGAACCCTTCGGGCAGCTTCTCCCGAATCGTGTTCTCGATCACGCGCTGGCCGGCAAAGCCGATCAGGGCATTGGGTTCGGCGATCTGGATGTCGCCCAGCATCGCATAGCTGGCGGTGACGCCGCCGGTCGTCGGATCGGTCAGCACCACGATATAGGGCAGGCCCGCATCGTGCAGCTTGCGGATGGCAACGGTCGCGCGCGGCATCTGCATGAGGGAAAGGATGCCTTCCTGCATCCGCGCGCCGCCCGCGGCCGTCAGGATGACATAGGGCGCGTGCAGGGCAATCGCCTCTTCCACCCCCTGAACAAAGGCCGCACCGACACCCATGCCCATCGATCCACCCATATAGGCGAAATCCTGAACCCCCAGCACGACGGGCTGACCTTCGATCGCGCCGCGGGCATTGATAAGCGCGTCGCTTTCTCCGGTGGCGGTACGTGCCGCCTTGATGCGATCGGCATATTTCTTCGAATCGCGAAACTTGAGCGGGTCTTCGCGCACATGCGGGGTGGCCAGCACGACATGCCCGGGATCGAGAAGCTGCGCGAAGCGCGCCGCGGGGCCAATGCGTCCGTGATGGTCGCATTTCGGACAGACCGACAGATTCTCTTCCCACTCCCGGCTGAAGATCATCTGTCCGCAATGACCGCATTTGTGCCAGAGATTGTCCGGCGTCTCCGCCTTGCGCGCGATGAAGGGGATGGCGTTGCGGACGCGATTGATCCAGCTCATGCGACGGTTTCCGCTGTATTGAGCGCCGCGCGGAGCGATGCCACATAGTCCTGAACGAAAGGCGCGGCCTGATGGCCGTGCGAGCCGACGAGATCGACGATCGCCGATCCGACCACCACCCCGTCCGCCACGCGCCCGATGGCGGCGGCCTGCTCCGGCGTGCGGACGCCAAAGCCCACGGCGACGGGAATGTCGGTTGCAGCTTTCAGCTTTCCGACGGCATTTTCGATGCTGGCCTGCTGCGCCTGCTGCTTGCCGGTGATCCCGGCGACCGACACATAATAGAGGAAGCCGCTGGCCCCATGTAGCACGGCAGGCAGGCGCGCGGCATCGGTGGTCGGCGTAGCGAGACGGACAAGGTGCAGCCCGGCAGCACGCAGGGCAGGGCCGAGTTCTTGGTCTTCTTCCGGCGGGATGTCGACGCAGATCACGCCGTCGACGCCTGCCTTCACCGCTTCTGTCGCGAACCAGTCCGCACCGCGCCGGATCATCGGATTGGCATAGCCCATCATGATCAGCGGCACATCAGGATGGCGCTGGCGGAATGCCACGGCGATGGCGAGAATGTCGCTGGTTTTCGTGCCCGCGGCGAGGCTGCGCAGATTGGCAAGCTGGATCGCGGGGCCGTCCGCCATCGGATCGGTAAACGGCATGCCAAGCTCAACGATGTCCGCACCGCCCGCGACGAGCGCATCGAGGATGGCGGCACTGTCGCCGGGCGTCGGATCGCCCGCCGTCACGAAAGTGACAAGCGCGGCGCGCCCTTCGGCGCGGCATTTGGAGAAGCGGGTTGCGAGGCGGTCAGTCATTTTGGATAAGCCCAAGTCCGTTCGGGCTGAGCCTGTCGAAGCCTCCTACTGAACGAAGTGAAGTATCTTCGCTGCGCTCAGGAACACCCTTCGACAAGCTCAGGGCGAACGGCATAGCAGTTTTCTTTTGTATCACATCGCCACTCCCAGCGCATCGGCGACAGTGAAAATGTCCTTGTCCCCACGGCCGCACAAGTTGGCGAGGATGATCTGGTCGCGGTTCATTGCGCGGGCCTTGCGCGCGACGGCGGCAATGGCGTGGGCGGGTTCGAGCGCGGGGATGATCCCTTCGGTACGGCAGAGGAGCTGGAAAGCATCCAGCGCCTCGGTATCCGTCACCGATTCATACTGCACCCGGCCGATATCCTTCAGCCAGCTATGCTCCGGCCCGATGCCAGGATAATCGAGACCCGCCGATATGCTGTGCGCTTCGGCAATCTGTCCGTCGGCGTCCTGCAGCAGGAACGTCTTGTTGCCGTGCAGGATGCCCGGCGTCCCGCCCGCAAGAGAGGCGGCATGTTCACCCGTCTCGATGCCATGACCGGCCGCCTCGATACCCAGCATGGCCACGTCTGCATCATCGAGAAACGGATGGAACAGGCCGATGGCGTTCGATCCGCCGCCGATCGCCGCCACCAGCAGGTCGGGCAGGCGTCCGGCCAATTCCTGTATCTGTTCGCGCGCCTCGCGACCGATCACCGACTGGAACTCCCGCACCAGTTCGGGATAGGGGTGCGGTCCGGCGGCTGTGCCGATGATGTAGAACGTGTCGTGGACATTGGCGACCCAATCGCGCAGCGCCTCGTTCATCGCATCCTTGAGCGTTTTTGCGCCGCTTTGCACGGGCACGACTTCGGCGCCGAGCAGCTTCATGCGGAACACATTGGGCTGCTGACGCTCGATGTCCCGCGCGCCCATGTAGATGACGCAGGGCAGGCCGAAACGCGCGGCGACAGTGGCCGTGGCAACGCCATGCTGGCCCGCGCCGGTCTCGGCGATGATCCGCGTCTTGCCCATGCGCTTGGCCAGCAGGATCTGGCCGATGCAGTTGTTGATCTTGTGCGCGCCGGTGTGGTTCAGCTCGTCGCGCTTGAACCAGACCTGCGCGCCTCTGCCTTCGGGCGCGCTTTCGCGCAGCGTCTCGGTCAGCCGCTGCGCATAATAAAGCGGGCTCGGACGGCCGACATAATGTTTCATCAGCCAGTCGAACTCGTCATGGAAGGCCTGGTCGGCCATCGCCGCACGATAATGGCGGTCGAGATCGAGGATGAGGGGCATCAGCGTCTCGGCGACGTAGCGCCCACCAAACTGGCCGAAATGGCCATTTTCGTCGGGCTGCGCGCGGAAGCTGTTGGCGAGCGGAGTGGTGCTGGCTTGGGTCATGATCGGGAAACCGCTTTGCAGAAGGCGGCGATCTTGTCCACATCCTTGATGCCCGGTGCGCTTTCCACGCCGGACGACACATCGACCAGCGGCGCGCAGGTGATGGCGATCGCTTCGGCGACATTGTCGGCGTCCAGCCCGCCGGAAAGACCCCAGGGCAACGGCGGATCAAAGGCGGAAAGCAGCCTCCAGTCGAAGCGCAGGCCCATGCCGCCGGGCAACGCCGCGCCCTCCGGCGTTTTCGCATCGTACAACAGAAGGTCGGCCGCCCCGACATAGGCGCGACCGGTGTCAAGATCGGCGCTGGTCTTGACTGAAACGGCTTTCCAGACGGGCAGGCCGAAGCGCGTCCGCACGGCGGCGACGCGATCGGGGGTTTCCTTGCCGTGAAGCTGGATTGCGCCAACGCCCGAGGCCACGGCCTGCGCGAGGAAAGCGTCATCGGGATCGACCATGACTGCAACGCCGGTGACATGCGGCGGCACCCTGCTGGCGAGGCCGATCGCGCGGTCGAAATCGAGATGACGCGGGCTTTTGGGGAAGAAGACGAAACCGACATGGCTGGCCCCGCCTTTAAGGGCCGCGTCCAGCGTTTCGGGGGTCGAAAGGCCGCAAATCTTGGTGGCGAGTCGGGACATCGGCGGGGTTTAGACGGGTTGGCTGGAACGGCCAACTCCGCACATCAGCAAACCGTTCGTTTCGAGCAGCTTCGAGCGAAGTCGAGAAGAGCCCGTCGAGAAACCGCACATTCGGCATTCTCGACTCGGTTCTCGACAGGCTCGAACCTGCGCTCGAAACGAACGGATAAGGATTTGCAGAGGTTACAACGTCGCCTCTATCTCGCGCGCCGCCAGATCAGGATCAACGGCCTGCGTGATCGGGCGGCCGATGACGAGCATGGAGGCGCCGCGATCCAGCGCCTCGCGCGGGGTCACGGCCCGTTTCTGGTCGCCCAATGTGCCACCGGCCGGGCGAACACCGGGCACCACGAAATAACCGTCGTGCCAGGCACGCTTGGCGGCTGCGACTTCTTCCCCCGAACATACGATGCCGTCGCACCCTGCGCTGCGGGCCAGATTGGCAAGGCGCGCCACCTGATCCTGCGCCTTCGTGCTGACGCCGATGTCGGACAGGTCATTGTCGTCAAGGCTGGTCAGCACGGTGACGGCCACCACTTTGGTGCGCAGACCGGCCGCGGCTTTCGCATTCTCCAGCATCGCCAGACCGCCTGCCGCGTGAACAGTGATGACGGCGGGTTCCAGCACATGCAACGCCTGCACCGCCTTTGCCACGGTATTGGGGATGTCGTGCAGCTTGAGATCGAGGAAGATGGGGAGGCCAAGCTTCCCCATTTCATGCACGCCATGATGGCCATTGGCACAGAAAAACTCCAGGCCGAGCTTCAGCCCGCCGACATGCCGTCGGACCTGACCGGCGATGGCAAGCGCCTTGTCCAGATGCGGCGTATCGATTGCGATATAAATGGGGCTGCTCATGACGGGGTAGCAACGATGTCCGGGGTTTCAGGTGGCAGCGCAGCACGGGTCAGCCCCGGTTCGGAGACAGCAAGCGCGTTGGCCAGCGCCTTTTCCGAGGCTTCGAGCCGACGGCGCATGCTCCAGCGGGTAGCGCGCAGGGCGATCCAGAGCGGCACGGCACCAAGCAGGAAGGCAAGGCCCATCAAAATCGGCAATTTGACGTCGGCGACCAGATCACCCCAGAGCTTGACCGGCACCGAGGCCCAGTTCGCCTTGCAGAACAGCGCCAGCGCGACCGCGACGACCACCCAGAAGGCGGTTTTCAGGAACTGCATCGGCTACCCTCTTGCTGTTTCGGGGCAAGTCTAGGGGATTTCGGGCAAAGGTTCCACCCCTGCCGGGACGCCCGCCTCAAACCGTACCGAAGACCCGGGCGAAGATGGTATCGACATGCTTGAAATGATAATCGAGGTTGAACTTCTCCTCGATCGTCGCGGCGGGAAGGGCGGCGGTAACGTCGGGATCGGCTTTCAGCAGATCCAGCAGCGAAAGAGCGCCATCGGATTCCCAGACTTTCATGGCATTGCGCTGGACATAAACATAGCTGTCCTCGCGGCTCACCCCCGCCTGCGTGAGCGCCAGCAACACGCGCTGCGAATGGACCAGGCCGCCCATCTTGTCGAGATTGCGCATCATCCGTTCCGGGTAGACAAGCAGCTTGTCGATCACCCCGGTCAGCCGCGCAAGCGCGAAATCCAGCGTGATGGTGGCATCGGGCGCAATATAGCGTTCGACCGAGCTGTGGCTGATGTCGCGCTCATGCCACAGCGCCACATTTTCCATCGCGGGCAAGGCATAGGCGCGGACCATGCGGGCCAGGCCGGTCAGATTTTCGGTGAGCACCGGATTGCGCTTGTGCGGCATGGCGCTCGATCCCTTCTGGCCGGGCGAGAAATATTCCTCCGCCTCCAGCACTTCGGTACGCTGAAGATGCCGCACTTCGACGGCGAGCCGCTCGATCGACGAGGCGATGACGCCCAATGTCGCGAAGAACATGGCATGGCGATCGCGCGGGATGACCTGCGTCGACACCGGCTCGACCGTCAGGCCCAGCTTTGCGGCGACATGCGCCTCGACACGGGGATCGATGTTGGCGAACGTCCCGACCGCGCCCGAGATCGCGCAGGTCGCCACTTCCGCGCGCGCGGCGACAAGGCGCGCGCGACAGCGCGAAAACTCGGCATAGGCTTCCGCCATCTTGAGGCCGAAGGTCACCGGTTCGGCATGGATGCCGTGGCTGCGCCCGATTGTGGGCGTCAGCCGGTGTTCGAAAGCCCGGCGTTTGATGACGTCAAGGAGCCGGTCGAGATCGGCGATCAGCAGGTCAGACGCGCGGGCAAGCTGCACCGCAAGGCAGGTGTCGAGAACATCGCTGGAGGTCATGCCCTGATGCATGAACCGGGCATCTTCGCCGACGTTATCGGCGACCCACGTCAGGAAAGCGATCACGTCATGCTTCGTCACGGCTTCGATCGCGTCGATCGCGGCGACATCGATCACCGGGTTGGTCGCCCACCAGTCCCAAAGTGCCTTGGCCGCCGACGTCGGCACCACACCGAGTTGCGCCAGCGCGTCGGTCGCATGCGCCTCGATTTCGAACCAGATCCTGAAGCGGCTTTCCGCATCCCAGATCGCAGTCATTTCGGGGCGGGCATAACGCGGAACCATAAGCGAATCCTGTCTGGAAAGGGATGCGCGCCGCCTAGCAGCCCCGTCGGCAGCGGGCAATTGTGCCGCCGCGCAACGGCTCGTCGCAGGATGCGGGATATTTGCGGATGAATCGCAACTTTCGGACGACAGGCCGAAGTTCCATCACTTCCGAAAGCGGAACGAAGCCTGTTTTCAACCGGTTGTCACCATGCAAACTGGATGCTTTCCCCACGGTCACGAAGCCGGAGCGTCCAGACCGCACAGACATTTCGCATAGTCATCTGGAGAGACACCATGATCCGTACCCTTCTTTGCTCGACTGCCCTGATCATCGCAGCCCCTGCCATCGCACAGGAAATGACGCCGCAGACGGACCCGATGCAGGCAACGCCTGCAGCACCGGCTGCGCCTGCGGCCCCCGCTGAACAGGCCGCGCCCGCCGCACCAGCTCAGGATGCGACGACACCGACACCGCAGGCTGCGCAGCCTGCTCCGGCCAGCACCGTCGCGTCGATTGTCGAAAGCGAGTTTCCCGCATACGACACAGACAAGTCTGGTCAGCTTGAGAAGACCGAGTTTGCCAAGTGGATGATGGCGCTGAAGGATCAGGAAGCGAAAGCGACCGGCAAGACGCTGCAACCGGCCGAAGTGACCGCTTGGGCTGACGGAGCGTTCATGACGGCGGACGCCGACAAGAGCACGAGCGTCACCAAGGCCGAACTGGTCACCTATCTGAGCGGCGGCGCGGCGTAACGCACAACAGCCTGACGCTTCTCCGTCATCTCGACGAGAAACAAATGCGGGCGATCCGGTTTGGCCGGGTCGCCCGTTTCGTTACGCGTCGATGGCTTCCTCGTCGATCGCTGCCGCATTTTCCTGAATGAAAGCGAAGCGATGGGCCGGATTATTTCCCATCAGCCGGTCGACCAGATCACGAACGCCCGCCCGATCCTCATAATCCTGCGGCAGCGTGATGCGGATCATGCCGCGGGTTGCCGGGTCCATCGTCGTTTCGCGCAATTGCATCGGGTTCATTTCGCCCAGGCCCTTGAACCGGCTGACTTCGACTTTCTTCCCCTTGAAGTCCTTTTCCAGCAATTCAAGCCGATGGGCATCGTCGCGGGCGTACAGGCTCTTGCCGCCCGAAACGAGGCGGTAGAGCGGCGGTTGCGCCAGGTAGAGATGCCCACGCCGCACCAGCTCGGGCATTTCCTGGAAGAAGAATGTCATGAGCAGCGTGGCGATATGCGCGCCATCGACGTCTGCGTCCGTCATGATGACGATGCGTTCGTAGCGCAGATGATCGGGATTGCAGTCCTTGCGCGTCCCGCAGCCGATTGCCTGGATGAGGTCAGCGATTTCCTGATTCGCAAGAATCTTGGCGCTGGTCGCCGAGGCGACGTTGAGGATCTTGCCGCGGATCGGCAGGATCGCCTGAGTCTTGCGGTCGCGCGCCTGCTTGGCCGAGCCACCTGCCGAATCGCCTTCGACGATGAAGATTTCCGTGCCTTCGGGCGAATCCGCCGAACAGTCGGTCAGCTTGCCGGGCAGGCGCAGCTTGCGGGCGGAGGTCGCCGTCTTGCGTTTGACGTCTTTTTCCTGCTTGCGCCGCAACCGCTCGTCCATCCGGTCGAGCACATAGGCGAGCAGCGCCTTGCCCCTGTCCATATGATCGGAAAGATAATGATCGAAGTGGTCGCGCACGGCATTTTCGACAAGGCGCGCAGCTTCCGGTGACGTCAGCCGGTCCTTGGTCTGGCTCTGGAACTGCGGATCGCGGATGAAGACCGAGAGCATCACTTCGCAGCAAGACATGACATCCTCCGCCTGAATGTCCTTCGCCTTCTTCTGGCCGACCAGATCGCCGAACGCGCGAATGCCCTTGACGATCGCGGCGCGCAGGCCCGCTTCATGCGTACCGCCATCAGGGGTCGGGATGGTGTTGCAATACCAGCTATAGCTGCCGTCCGACCAGAGCGGCCAGGCGATCGCCCATTCGACCCGACCCGCGCCCGAGGGGAAGTCCTGCGTCCCGGAGAAAAAACTGCTGGTCGCACATTCGCGGTCGCCCACCTGTTCGCGCAGATGATCGGACAGGCCACCGGGAAACTGGAAAACGGCGTCGGCGGGCGTATCGTCCCCGATCAGCGCCGGATCGCATTTCCACCGGATTTCGACGCCAGCGAACAGATAGGCCTTCGACCGGGCGAGCCGGTGCAGTCGCGCGGGCTTGAACTTCATCTCGCCGAAAATCGCCGTGTCCGGCACGAAACGAACCAGGGTCCCGCGCCGGTTGGGCGCCGCGCCTGCCTTTTCCAGCGGTCCCAGCGGATGCCCCTGGGAAAAGCTTTGCCGGAACAGTTCCTTGTTGCGGGCCACCTCCACCGTCGTATCCGACGATAGGGCGTTGACGACACTGATCCCGACGCCGTGCAGGCCGCCGGATGTCGCGTACACCTTGTCGCTGAACTTGCCGCCGGAATGCAGCGTGGTCAGAATGACCTCAAGCGCCGACTTGTCGGGAAACTTCGGGTGCGGATCGACGGGAATGCCGCGCCCATTATCGGAAATGGTCAGCCGGTTGCCTGCCTCCAGCATGATTTCGATGCGGGTGGCATGGCCCGCAACCGCTTCGTCCATCGCATTGTCGAGCACTTCGGACGCCAGATGGTGAAAGGCGCGCTCGTCGGTACCACCGATATACATGCCCGGTCGCCGCCGCACAGGCTCCAGCCCCTCCAGCACCTCGATCGAGGAGGCGTCGTAATTGCCTGAGGATGAAACGGGGGCACCAGCGAAAAGGTCATCAGCCATGCCGTCGCTATAGGGCGGCGAGCTTCACGCGCGCAAGGGTGAGCCAAGAGTGCGCGACATGCTGACTGTTGCCGCAGTGCAACAGCTTTTTCCGTTTATCCTGCGTTCATGAAACAATTGATCCGGGTCAATCGTATCTGCGGCGTTCCCTTACCCCGCGAGGGATCCATCAAAAGGACTGATTTATGAAGACTTTGCTTTCCCTCTCGCTCAGCGCCCTCGCGATTGCCGCGGCTTCGCCCGCTTTCGCGCAGTCTGATGACGGTGCGCAGAGCTGGACCGGACCTTATGTCGGCGGATCGCTCGGCTATGGGTGGCAGCCGAACAACGGCAAGGACAACAACGAGACGGTCGTGTTCGATACCAATCTCGACGGCACCTATGGCGATACCGTTCGCACAGGTACCGGCGGCAATGCCTTTTCCCCCGGCTTCTGCCGCGGCCGCGCGCTCGGCTCGCTCCCCAGCAGCTGTGCGGGCGACCAGGATGGCAAGGTCGCCTGGTCGGTCCATGCCGGTTATGACTACCAGATGGGCAATTTCGTCGTCGGCGCGGTGGTCGAAGGTGGCCAGAGCAACATCAAGAACAGCGTGACGGCGTTCAGCACGACGCCCGCCAATTATGTCCTGACCCGCGAACTCGCATGGGATGGCGCGGCTCGCCTGCGCGCTGGTGTTGCCTTTGGTACCGGCACGCTGATTTACGGCACGGGCGGTGTTGCCTATGGCAAGATCAAGAACAGCTTCGCCACGACGAACACGTTCAACACCTTCACCGAAACCAACCGCACTGACAAGGACTGGGGTTGGACGGCCGGTGGCGGCATCGAGCAGAAGGTGTCGCAGAACTTCTCGATCGGCCTGCTCTACAAATATACCCGCTTCAATGACGACGGCTACACGGTGAATGCCGGGCAGGGCACGCCGCCTTCGGCGACCAATCCGTTCGTGAACCCGACGACCACCGCGGGCAGCACCAACTTCCAGCGGACGAGCGATCGTTTCGACAACCACAGCGTACGCGCGACGGCGAGCTTCCGCTTCTGATCGTCGGCTTCCTGTTCGGGAAAGGCCGCGGGTGACCGAAGGCCTTTCCCGAATATCCTGTCCGCGAAAAAAAGGGCCGCTCGATGGAGCGGCCCTTTTCCTATCTGATCTTGCCGGGCGCTTTAGCGCACGCGCGGTCCGCCGAAAGGCAGTGGCGGGGGCGGGCGACGGGTGCCCCGCGGTAGCTGCGCCTGATAGGCGCGGCCGCAATGATCCACGCAATAAGGGAAACCGGGATTGACCTTGTCGCCGCAGAAATGAAAATCCGGTTCGCCCGGATGACCGATCGGCCATTTGCAGATCCGCTCGGTCAGATCGAGCAGCGATGTCTTGTCGGCAATTTCGGCGCTGGGCTTGGCGGGCACCAGACGGCGGGGCGGGGCAGGCGGAATAGGGGCCTGCTGATCGCCGGGGCCTTGCCGCAGGAAACCGCCGGGACCCACCGAAACAATGCGCGGGGGCGGCGGAGCGACGGGCGCGTCATCGGCGGCAACTTCGCTGGCGGCTGCCACCGGTGGCGCAGGACGAGCGACCGCAGCGGCCGGTGGCGCGGTCGGCGCGGCGTCCCTGGGCGCGTCGACGGCCGCAGCCGCATGCGTTTCCGGCCGCTTTGGCGCCGGGGCCTTCTTCACGCGCGCGGCCTCGTTCGCCTTGACGGGAGACGGGCGCGATTGCAGACCAAGACGGTGCGCCTTGCCGATCACCGCATTGCGGCTGACCCCGCCCAGTTCTTCCGCAATCTGGCTGGCGGTCATTCCTTTTTCCCACATCGCCTTCAGTTGGTCGATGCGTTCGTCGGTCCAGGACAATAGACACTCCTTAACTTAATGGACGGGGCCGCGGTCCGTGGCCTTCACCCGCCTATATAGGAAACCTATATGGGAAACGCACGGGGTGCCTGCAATTCACCAAAACAGCACTTGCCGCGCCAAGTCGCACCCGATAGGCGATCCAGCGATGAACGACCAGTCCCAAAATGGCGACTCCGTTGCCGCTTCTCCTGCTCAGCGTTCGATGATCCGGGTCGAGCCGGGCGTTCCGGTCATCCGCAACGTCAATTGGCCCGGCACGCGCGCGCTCTATCTCAAGGAAGTGCGCCGCTTCATGAAGGTGCAGTTGCAGACGATCTGGGCGCCTTCTGTAACCACCCTGCTGTTCCTCGTGATCTTCACGGTCGCCCTGGGCGGCGGATCACGCACGGTCATGGGCGTGGCCTTTGCGGATTTCATCGCGCCGGGCCTGATCGTCATGGGGATGTTGCAAAACAGCTTCGCGAACAGCAGCTTCTCGCTTCTGGTGGGCAAGATACAGGGGACGTTGATCGATTATCTCATGCCCCCGATCTCGACCGGCGAAATGCTGTTCGCGCTCGTGGCGGCATCGGTAACCCGCGCGATCGCCGTCGGTTTTGCCGTCTGGCTGGCGATGGCGCTATGGCCGGGCGTTACCGTGACGCCGCATCATTACTGGGCCATAGCGTGGTTCGGAATCATGGGATCGGCGTTCCTGGCGTTTCTGGGTGTGCTGACGTCGATCTGGGCCGAGAAGTTCGATCATGCCGCCGCCGTCACCAATTTCGTGATCGCGCCGCTATCTTTGCTGTCAGGCACCTTCTACTCGATCGACCGGCTATCGCCGACGTTCCAGGCGATCAGCCATGCCAATCCGTTTTTCTACATCATTTCCGGCTTCCGCTACGGCTTCGTCGCGGTGCAGGATACCGACATCGCCATCGGTGCCATCGTCATCCTGCTGCTGAACATTCTGGCGGCGGTCGTGTGCTATGCCGTGCTGCGCAACGGGTGGAAGCTCAAGAACTGACTTGCGTACCCGCGCAGTTGCAGTTGCAGCCGCTCAGTGCCGGTGGACCGGTCGCAGACTATATTTGCCATCGGCATAGGCCCCGAACAGGCCGGAAATGGCAGGATGATCGATCGGCTCGTCGCTGTCGTCTACCGTCAGATTCTGCTGACTGACATAAGCGACATAGCTCGCCTCGCCATTTTCTGCGAGCAAATGGTAGAAGGGCTGGTCGCGATCGGGGCGGATATCCTCCGGTATGGCTTCATACCATTCCTCGCTGTTGGCGAAGACCGGATCGATATCGAAAATCACGCCACGAAAGCCGAACAGCCGATGCTGCACCACATCGCCGATGCTGAAGCGGGCGTGACGGACGGGCGGGGCATTGCGGGCGGCGCGGGCGCCAAGCGGACTGAGGCTGTTCATGACTGCAATGTAGGGCGCGTTGATGCGCGCGCAAGAAAAATGCCGCGCCCGCCGCTTGGCAAAGGCGATTTCATTCGCTAATGCCCGCCCCTCGACCCGTCCCGGGCCTGGCCGATGTCAGGCGCACAGCCGGAAAACCTTGCGGAGAGGTGGCAGAGTGGTCGAATGCACCGCACTCGAAATGCGGCGTGCCCGCGAGGGTACCGAGGGTTCGAATCCCTCCCTCTCCGCCAGATTTGTTAGCTGGTCTTCCCGAAGTCGCTTGCCAATGTTTCGTCTTCGTGTAGCAGGTCGTTTCTCGCCAACGCGACCATTCAGCCCAAATGCTAGATGTCTCACACGTAGGTGTTCGATATGCGCAGCCACGAAATGGGATTGATCGCCCATGTCCGTGGCATTGTCAAAGGCGACAACCGTCGTCCTCGCCAAATGACGGACCCAAAATTCTGTCGGCAAACCGGCGTTCTTGACTTCATATTGACCTCGGTTAGGTGTTCGTCATGTTCTCTCCGAAAACTTTCTTTCTGCACAATCCCAAAGCTGGCGGTACGGCGTTACGCAATGTTTTGGCGCAGTTATCGGATGGTTCGCACTCGCCGGTATTCTGGAATGCGCCGAACGAGCAAAGGGACAATCCCGATCGCTTGTGGGATTACGCCGGGTACGATCACTATGCAGGCCACTATGGCTATGAGGTATACGCTAAGCTAGCTAGCGGCCATGCTTTGATTACGAACTTTCGAGACCCGATTCAGCGAATACGTTCAATGTATCGATACTGGCGGCACAACGTGCCCTATTCTTATCTCGATAATGCCAATCCTTTAGATGCCCAAATTGTGGTTCTGGCGAAAGACAGGTCGTTTTCCGACTTCATAAGAACAGACAGTCATGATTTGCTTTTGTACATCAGTAATTTTCATTTTCGGCAGCTGTATCAAAGTGGATGGAAGCGCTGTCGCATGGGTGCGTCGTCTGAGTGGTTAGTCAAAAAGCGCATTCGCAGAATGCCTTGGTTCTATATTGCCGAAGCATCCGAAGCGTCCATATTCCTGCTACAGAATTTCGTTGGGAAGACGAGAAGCATTGATATTCGCAGAGAAAACGAAAGTTTGGGCGATATTGCTGAAACAAGTCCCGATGATGCGGCATATTTGACAAAGTTGAACTTGATGGATTATTCTATCTATTCATATGCGTCGAAAATTCAGTGCGCACGAATAGCCAAGTTGAAACTAGATATGGATAGCTGATATTGGGTCGGCGTGATGCTGGCTCTTGCGAAAAGCACAACTATCGTATATCTGTTGGAGAAAGCGAAGCGGCGACGATTTTAGCTACCAGATATACGTGCCGTGTTGTCCATCGGGCAGTGACTTAGGCCTATTTCGAGCCGACAATCCATTGCGTCCCGGCACCGTATTTCTGTCCGATCCACATGCCGACGTCGGCTTATGACGTTTTCCCGACCAGTCCGAATGCCAGATTGCTTCCATAGCTGGCGACGGCCGCGTCTATCGTCAGGCGCTGTGCCCACCAGCGCAGGTCATAGGCCGAGTTGACCAGTGCCATGATCGTTTGCGCGGCGATCAGTGGATCGACCGGGCGGACAGACCCGTCGGCCATGCCATCGGCCAGCAGACCCGCATAGCGCCGTGCCACGCGGTTAGACCAGGCGACGACTTTCGCGCGTACCGCCGGTGGCAGCGCCTGTAGCGCGCTCGATCGCAGCAATGCCGCCTCGTCATCGAACTGGCGATACAGCAAATCCGTTACGGAGCCGCTGATGCTGGCCCACGCCGTATCTGCCGTGCCGCTGACAGCGAACTGGCTTTGCGTCATGATTTCGAAGCTGCGGCGGAAACAGGCCTCGACCAGATCGTCCTTCGAATCGATGTGATGGTAGAAGCTGCCCTTGGTCACATTGAGATGCGCCGCGATCCGCTCCACGGATGCGCCGCGATAGCTGCGTTCGTTGATGAGGCAGGTGGCGGCGCGCAGGAAATCGTCCTGCATCACTCTTGCGGCACCATCGGCATCGCCGTGAACGGGTGATGGCGTGGGCGCCCATATCGCCGCAGACGATGCTATACCGTGCAACATGATATCGACCAGACGCGCCTGACCCGCGGAAAATCTGCAATGTCGTAACGGTCGATCCAGAATGGCAGCCAGAACAGATTTTCCGCCAGAACATTGGCTTTGCCCGTCAACCGGGCGTGCTCATGCGGATCGGTGCTTCGCCCGAGCAAGGCGCGTATCTTCCCGAAAAGCTCCCGATAGCGCGCCAGCGCCTCCTGTTTGACCGGTTCCTCCAGCGTCCTCAGCTCCAGCAGCAGCGCATGCGGAGGCGCGCTGCCGACCCGCACCGCGCGCAGGTCGTCGAATACGGCAGCGAAAAAAGCGTCGATACGACCAGCGACGTCGTCTGCCTTGGCCGCCTGATCGACATAGGTTTCGTAGCGGGCCATCGTCCGATCGTAGCAGGCAAGGGCCAGTTGCTCCTTGCGCTTGAAATAATATGTGATGCTGGTGGTGTTCAGCCCGACGGCATCTGCCACTGCGGCGAAGGTCATGCCATGCGCGCCCTCGCTGTTGATCAGCGCGGCGGCGGCATCGAGGATGCTGTCATAGGTTTCCTGATAGCGCGCTGTCCGTGCTTCTCCCGGGCCGGTCCGTCCTCTCTCGTCTGTCATTGCGCCAGTGTATCAATCCGCGATCGCCACGTCACGGCCAAAAGGGCGGAAACAGGTCTTTACGGAAAACTGAGTATGCACTAGCGGGGAAGAAATGGACTGCACCGCTGTAACCGGTCGACAGGAAAAATGTAACGGTATGGAAACCCTGCGGACATCGGCGAGCGATGAATATGTGCTGCCGACGGCTGTTGCGGCAGGCTTCGACGCGAAGCGGCTGGCGCGCATTCCCGATTTCGTGCAGCGCAATTTTATCGATGCTGGCATTCTGCCGCATGCACATATCCTGCTGTCACGCGACGGAAATATCGTGCTCGACGCCGTGCTTGGGGCAGCGCGCGCCGATGGCACGGCGTTGCGTCATGACGCATTGTTTCGCATCGCTTCGATGACCAAACCCATCACGTCGGTGGCGTTCATGATGCTGGTCGAAGAGGGTCTCGTTGCGCTTGATACCCCGGTCGCGGCTATTCTGCCCGAATTTGCGACGTCTGAGGTTCGCACCGGAGGGGGCGCGAACGGACAGCCGTTCGCCACGCGGGCGGCCGATGGCCCGATGCGTATGATCGACCTGCTGCGCCATACCAGCGGACTTACCTACAGCTTTCAGGCGCGTACGCCGATCGACGCGGCCTATGGCGCCGCGCGCCTCGACGTGTTTCACCAGACGCGGTCGTCCGACGAATATGTTGCGGCGCTTGCCGCCTTGCCGCTGGAGTTTTCCCCGGGAAGCGGCTGGAACTATTCGGTTGCGACCGATGTGCTCGGCATCGTGATCGAGCGCGTGACGGGCATGCCGCTCGACAGGGTTCTGCGCCAACGCATCTTCGATCCGCTGGCCATGCACGACAGCTTTTTCGTGCTGCCGAAGGGCAAGGACGCCCGCCTGACCGATGCGTGGCAACGGGATGCCGATGGCGTGCGGACGCTTTATGACCGGGGGGAGGCGAGCCGCTGGCGGACAACGCCGGGATCGTTCTCCGGCGGCGGTGGGCTGCTGTCATCCACGCATGACTATCACCGGTTCTGCCTCATGCTCCGCAACGGCGGCACTCTGGACGACGCGCGGCTGCTCTCCCCCAAGACGATTGCCTTGATGACGGCCAACCATCTTCCCGGCGGCGCCGATCTCGCCAGTATTTCGCAATCGCTGTTCAGTGAAAGCCAGAATGGCGGCATCGGCTTTGGCCTGGGTTTCGCCGTCACGCAGAATCCTGCCGTCGCGATGTTGCCCGGCAGCGTCGGCGAATATTACTGGGGCGGTATGCTTTCGACATTCTTCTTCATTGATCCGTGCGAAGGCCTGATTGCCCTGTTCATGACACAGGTCATGCCATCGAGCGCGGTGGCCATCCGCCGTGAACTCAAGACCCTGATTTATGCTGCGCTGACCGATAGCCGAGCTTGATTGCGGAGAATGCCATGACCGACAGCGCAGAATTGACGGCGGACATGCTGGTCGGCGGACTGCTTCGGTTGCTGGAAGTCTCGCCGCTGTCCGACATGCAGTTTCGCGGCGCGCGCATGCCTGGCGGCAAGGGCCGCGTGTTCGGCGGGCAGGTGATCGGGCAGGCGTTGATGGCCGCGATCAAGACGATCGAGGGCGAGAAACTGGTGCATTCACTGCACGCCTATTTCATGCGGCCGGGAGACGAGGATTATCCGATCGACTATCGGGTGGAGGCGGATTTCGACGGCGGCACCTTTTCGAACCGTCGGGTCGTGGCCCTCCAGCATGATAAGCCGATTCTCAATCTCGTCGCGTCATTCCAGAAGCCCGAAGGCGGGTTGAGCCATCAGGTTGCCATGCCCGACGTGCCTCCGCCCGAGGCGCTGGAGGATCAGGCGGATTATGCCCGGCGCCATGCCGACCAGATATCGCCCGCGCATTTCCGCCTGCTGACTCGGCCCAGTCCGCTGGAGATACGCACGGTCGGCGTGCCGACATTCTTTCGTACAGAACCGGGTGACCCATGCTATGCGATGTGGTTCCGGACACGCGCGCCGGTGTCTGCCGATCAGCATCGCCATCGGGCCGTGCTGGCGCTGGCGACCGACCTTGCGCTGCTGGCGACGTCTCTGCTGCCCCATGGCAGGCGGCTCCAGAATGAGAACATACAGGCGGCGAGCCTCGACCATGCGCTGTGGTTTCACGAGGATGTCGCGGTGGACGACTGGTTGCTGTACACCATGGACAGCCCCTGGACCGGCCATGCGCGCGGTTTCAACCGTGGCATGATTTTTAACCGTGCCGGTGTACTGGTCGCCAGTTGTGCGCAGGAGGGTCTGATCCGTCTGAAAGCATAATAAAGGCGTGGCGCAGCGCGCGCGCTTGTGCAATCCTTTGCCCATAATGAGGAGAGGATGCAGCATCGACTGTATCCAGGGGAATGCATCATCATGAACCTCATGCCGACCGAGACGGGCGTAACCGCCAGCCTGCCAAAGCCAGAGCCGCGTCAATCCGATCCCACCATATTGGCGCGCGAAATCGTCGAGCGTCTGACCTATCGGCTGGGCAAGGATGCCACCGCCGCGCAGCCGCACGACTGGCTGCACGCGGTCATTCTTTCGATCCGGGACCGGGTGATCGATGCGTGGATTTCCTCGACCCACAAGACCTATGAGGAACAGGGGCGGCGCGTCTATTATCTGAGCCTGGAGTTCCTGATCGGCCGCCTGATGCGCGACGCCGTATCGAACATGGAATTGCTGGAAGAAATGCGCCAGGCGCTTGCCTCGCTCAACGTCGACATCGACATCATTGCGGAGTTGGAGCCGGATGCGGCGCTCGGCAACGGCGGGCTGGGGCGGTTGGCGGCGTGCTTCATGGAAAGCATGGCAACGGTCGATGTGCCCGCTTACGGCTATGGCATCCGTTATGTGAACGGCATGTTCCGGCAGGAGATTTCCGATGGCTGGCAGGTCGAGCTTCCCGAAACTTGGCTGACGCACGGCAATCCCTGGGAGTTCGAGCGGCGCGAGGCCAGCTATGAAGTCGGCTTCGGTGGCCTGGTCGATCCGGCCGAGGATGAGGATGCCACGCCGCACCAGATGGTGTGGAGACCCGCGGAACGGGTGATCGCGACAGCATTCGACACGCCGATCGCAGGCTGGCGCGGGAAGCGAGTCAACACCCTGCGTCTGTGGACCGCACAACCGATCGACCCGATCCTGCTGGACCGGTTCAATGCGGGCGATCATGTCGGTGCGTTGCAGGAGAGCAATCGGGCGGAATCGCTGACGCGCGTCCTCTATCCCGCCGACAGTTCCCCCGCCGGACAGGAATTGCGGCTGCGGCAGGAGTATTTCTTCTCCGCCGCCTCGCTTCAGGACATTGTGCGGCGACATATCCAGTATTTCGGGGACATCCGTACGTTACCAGACAAGGCGGCGATCCAGCTGAACGACACGCATCCGGCCGTTTCGGTCGCGGAATTGATGCGGGTGCTGCTGGATCAATATGGCCTTGATTTCGATGAAGCCTGGGACATCACCCGGCGCACGTTCAGCTACACCAACCACACCTTGCTGCCTGAGGCGCTCGAAAGCTGGCCCGTGCCCTTGTTCGAACGCCTGCTGCCGCGCCACATGCAGATCGTCTACGCGATCAACAGCCGTCTGCTGGCCGAAGCCCGCCGGGCGGGGGGCTTCGACGATGCGGCGATCGGCACCATATCGCTGATCGACGAGGGCGGTGAGCGGCGGTTGCGGATGGGCAATCTGGCCTTTGCGGGGTCACACAGCATCAATGGCGTATCTGCGCTACACACGGACTTGATGAAGCAGACGGTTTTTGCCGATTTCCATCGCCTGTATCCCACCCGCATCAACAACAAGACCAACGGCGTCACCTTCCGCCGCTGGCTTATGCAGTGCAACCCCGGACTGTTCTCCCTGGTCCGCGAGGCGATCGGCGACCGGTTCATGGACGATGCGGAGGGTTTGCGCGATCTTGACGCCTTTGCGCATGACAGCGCGTTTCAGGAGAAGTTTCTGGCGGTCAAGCGCGCGAACAAGGCGCATCTGGCGCAGGTGCTGCGAGAGCGGGTCAATGCGCGGATAGACCCTGCGGCGCTGTTCGACATCCAGATCAAACGCATTCACGAATATAAAAGGCAATTGCTCAACATCGTCGAGGCGGTGTCGCTCTACGACCAAATCCGCTCGCATCCCGAGCGTGACTGGGTGCCGCGGGTGAAGCTATTCGGTGGCAAGGCGGCGTCGAGCTATCACAATGCCAAGCTCATCATAAAGCTGGCCAATGATGTGGCACGCGTCGTCAATCATGACCCGGCCGTCCAAGGGCTGCTGAAGGTGCAGTTCGTTCCCAATTACAATGTGTCGATGGCGGAAATCATGATTCCGGCAGCCGATCTTTCCGAACAGATTTCGACGGCCGGCATGGAAGCATCGGGCACGGGGAACATGAAGTTTGCCGTGAACGGTGCGCTGACGATCGGTACGCTTGATGGGGCCAATGTCGAAATGCGCGATCATGTCGGCCCGGACAATATCCTGATCTTCGGCCTGACGGCGCAGGAAGTCGCCGACCGGCGCGCCAATGGCTATGCGCCGCGCGACGTGATCGAGGCGAGCTGCGAATTGTCTCAGGCGCTTTCCGCCATCCGGTCGGGCGTATTCTCGCCGGGCCAGCCCGACCGCTATGCAGGATTGATCGACGGGATTTACGATCACGACTGGTTCATGGTGGCCGCGGACTTCGACAGCTATGCCGCCGCGCAGCGTCAGGCCGACCGTCTGTGGAACGATAAGGCCGCCTGGGCGTCCAAGGCGATATACAATGTCGCGCGCATGGGATGGTTCTCTTCGGACCGTACGATCCGCGAATATGCAAGGGACATCTGGAAGGTGCTGCCGTGATGCGGGGATGCTGAGCCAGGCGCGGATTGATGCGCTGATCGCCGGGCGGGAAGCCGATCCCTTTGCCGTGCTGGGTGTTCATCGGGAAGGCCGCACTTTCGTCGCCCGCTGTTTTCTGCCCGACGCGCAAACCGTGCAGGCACAGACGCTCGACGGCAAGGATATGGGAACGCTGGCGCGGCTGCACGATGCCGGGCTGTTCGCAGGGCCGGTGCGCGTAAAGGGGCCGCAGCCGCTCCGGTTCCGCGCGACCTATGCCGACGGCGCCAGCCACGAAACGGTCGACCCCTATGGCTTTGGCCCGGTGCTTGGCCCGATGGACGATTATTTCATCGCGGAAGGGTCGCATCTGCGGCTGTTCGACAAGCTGGGCGCGCATCTTGTCGACCATGAGGGCGTTGCGGGGACGCATTTTGCGGTCTGGGCACCCAATGCGCAGCGGGTTTCGATCGTCGGGGACTTCAATGGCTGGGACGGCCGCAGACACGCGATGCGGTTGCGCGCCGACAGCGGCATCTGGGAGATATTCCTGCCGGAACGTCTCGAAGGGCGGGCCTATAAATATGAGATCATCGGCCCCGATGGCGTCGTTTTGCCGCTCAAGGCCGATCCGTTCGCTTTCCGGTCCGAACTGCGCCCTGCGACCGCATCGGTTGTTGCCGCATTGCCCGCGCATGTCTGGAAAGATACGGCGCATCGCGACCATTGGCAGTCGGCCGATGCCCGTCGGCAGCCGATCTCGATCTACGAAGTGCATGCCGGATCATGGCAGCGCGACGACGCGGGCGGGTTCCTGAGCTGGGATGCCCTGGCCGATCGGCTGATACCCTATGTCGTCGATATGGGCTTTACGCATATCGAGTTTCTGCCGATCAGCGAACATCCCTATGATCCGTCCTGGGGCTATCAGACAACGGGTCTGTATGCGCCCTCGGCACGGTTTGGCGAACCTGAGGGATTTGCGCGGTTTATCGATGGCGCCCATCGGGCGGGGATCAGTGTCATTCTGGACTGGGTGCCAGCGCATTTCCCTACCGATGCGCATGGCCTGGCGCGGTTCGACGGCACAGCCCTCTACGAGCATGATGATCCGCGCAAAGGCTTTCACCCGGACTGGAACACGGCGATCTACAACTTCGGTCGGCGCGAAGTGTCTGCGTTTCTGACCAATAATGCTCTGTTCTGGGCTGAACGCTACCATATCGACGCCTTGCGCGTGGATGCCGTCGCATCGATGCTCTACCTCGATTATTCGCGGAAAGCTGGCGAATGGGTGCCCAATGCGGATGGCGGGCGGGAGAATTGGGAAGCCGTCGACTTCCTGCAGGGGATGAATCGCGCTTTGTACGGCATGGGCGTCGGTGCGATCACCATGGCGGAAGAATCGACGAGTTGGCCCAAGGTCTCGCATCCCGTGCATGAAGGGGGCCTCGGCTTCGGCTTCAAGTGGAACATGGGCTTCATGCACGACACGCTGCGCTATTTGCAGCGCGACGCCGTCCATCGCTGCCATCATCACGACGACATCACCTTCGGTCTGCTTTATGCCTTCACCGAAAACTATGTGCTGCCGCTGAGCCATGACGAAGTCGTGCACGGCAAGGGATCGCTGCTCAACAAGATGGCAGGCGATGACTGGCAGAAGTTTGCCACTTTGCGGGCTTACTATGCGATGATGTGGGGCTATCCCGGCAAAAAGCTGCTGTTCATGGGACAGGAGTTCGCCCAGCGCGGCGAATGGAGCGAAGAGCGGGCGCTCGACTGGCATCTGCTCGATCACCTGCCGCATCGGGGGGTGCAGGCCGTAGTGCGGGACATCAACCGGCTCTATCGCGACCGTACCGCCCTGCATGCGCGTGATTGTGAAGGCGAGGGTTTCCACTGGCTGCTGGTGAACGCCGCCGAAGACTCGGTCTTCGCTTGGGCGCGGCATGCCCCGGGCGCGAAGCCCGTCGTCGTTATCAGCCATTTCACGCCGCTGCTGCGCCACGGCTATGGCCTGCGCCTGCCGCACGGCGGGCGCTGGCGGGAAATACTCAACACCGATGCAGCCGATTATGGCGGCAGCGGTGCGGGCAACAACGGGATGGTTGAAGCGCAGGACGACGGCTGGGTCCACATCACCTTGCCGCCGCTCGCGACACTGATGCTGGAACCGGACGTGTAGGCAAAAGACAGAATAGCGCAAGGAGAGAGCCATGCAGAGGAGACACCAGCCGATCGCCCGCGACGCCATGGCCTATGTGCTGGCGGGCGGACGCGGCAGCCGTTTGGGCGAGTTGACCGACATTCGCGCGAAGCCTGCCGTCCATTTCGGCGGGAAGGCACGGATTATCGATTTTGCGTTGTCCAATGCGCTCAACAGCGGCATCCGCCGGATCGGCGTCGCGACGCAGTACAAGGCCCATTCGCTCATCCGGCATCTCCAGCGCGGGTGGAACTTCTTCCGCACCGAACGCAATGAGAGCTTCGACATATTGCCAGCGAGCCAGCGTGTTTCCGAAAGCCAGTGGTATGAGGGGACGGCCGACGCCGTTTTCCAGAATCTCGATATCATCGAAGCCTATGCCCCCGAGTATATGGTCATCCTGGCGGGCGACCATATCTACAAGATGGATTATGAGCTGATGCTTCAGCAGCATGTTGACAGTGGCGCGGATGTCACCGTCGGCTGTCTGGAGGTGCCGCGCATGGAAGCGACGGGCTTTGGCGTGATGCATGTCGACGAACAGGACCGGATCACCGATTTCGTCGAGAAGCCTGCCGATCCGCCTGCCATTCCCGGACAGCCGGACCGCGCGCTGGCATCGATGGGCATTTATGTGTTCCGTACCAGCGTGCTGGCCGAGCATCTGCGGCGCGACGCCGATACGCCGGGCAGCAAGCGCGATTTCGGCGGCGATATCGTTCCGTACATCGTTCGGCACGGCAAGGCCGTCGCACATCGGTTCGCCAGCAGTTGCATCAGGGCCGAAAGCGAGAAGGAAGCCTATTGGCGGGACGTCGGCACGATCGACGCCTATTGGCAGGCGAACATCGACCTGACTGACGTGGTGCCGCCGCTCGATATCTACGATACCCGATGGCCGCTATGGACACATGCCGAAGTGACCGCGCCCGCGAAGTTCGTGCATGACGAGGACGGTCGTCGCGGATCGGCGACATCTTCGCTGATCGCTGGCGGTTGCATCGTCTCGGGATCGTCACTGCACAAGAGCCTGCTGTTCAGCGGCGTGCGCACGCACAGCTTTTCCTCCGTCACGCAAAGCGTCATCCTGCCCAATTGCGAGATCGGGCGGGGCGCGCGGCTCGACAAATGCGTGCTCGATTCGGGGGTGCGCATTCCCTCCGGCCTCATCGTGGGTGAAGACCCGGAGTTCGACATGCGCTGGTTCCGCCGGACGGACAACGGCATTTGCCTCATCACCAAGGCGATGATCGATGCCTTGCCGGAGCAATATCATCAATGAAGCTGCTGGCGGTTGCGTCCGAAATCCATCCGCTGCTGAAGACCGGCGGTCTGGCCGACGTGGTCGGCGCCCTGCCGCTCGCGCTGGCCCGGCTGGGCATCGAAACGCAAACGCTGATCCCCGGTTATCCCGCCGTGATGGCGGCGATCGGCAAGGGTGTGAAGCGCCATCGCTACGCCAGCCTGTTCGGCGAGACCGCGACGGTTATCGGTGCTACCGTCGCCGGGCTCAATCTGCTGGTGCTGGACTGTCCGGCCTTCTTCATACGGGCGGGCGGTCCCTATGACGATCCGGCAGGCAATGGTTGGGCGGACAATTGGCGACGCTTTGCGGCGCTGTCGCAAGTCGGCGCGGACATCGCTGCCGGATCCCTTAAAGGCTGGCGGCCCGATGTCGTGCATGCGCACGACTGGCAGGGCGCGATGACGCTCGCCTATATGCGCTTCGGCCCGGCCCATGCCGTGGGCAAGGTGATGACCATCCACAACCTGGCGTTTCAAGGCCGTTTCGACGCCGGGATTTTCCCGTTCCTGGGTCTGCCGGCGGAAGCCTGGGGGATGGACGGGGTCGAATATTATGGCGGCACCGGCTTTCTGAAGGCGGGTATCGTGTCCGCCGATGCGATAACCACGGTCAGCCCTACTTATGCGCGCGAAATATGTACCCCCGAAGACGGCATGGGGCTGGACGGCTTGCTGGTAGGGCGGGGGGACCGGCTGCACGGCATATTGAACGGGATCGACATCGAAAGCTGGAACCCGTCGTCCGATCCGCTGATTGCGCGGCCGTTCGGTCGCCGCACGCTGTCGGGGCGCAAGGCCAGCCGCAGGATCATCGAACAGCGGTTCGGGCTGGAGCAGGACGAAAGCCCGCTGTTCATCGTCATCAGTCGCCTGACCTGGCAGAAGGGCATGGATATGCTGGCCGCCAGCCTGGACCAGCTGGTACAGCAGGGCGCGCGGCTGGCGGTGCTGGGTTCGGGCGATCATGCGCTCGAAGGGGCCTTTCTGGCGGGTGCGGAGAAGCATCGTGGCAGAGTGGCGGTGCATATCGGCTATGACGAGCCGCTGTCGCATGTGATGCAGGCGGGCGGCAACGCGATCCTCATCCCTTCGCGCTTCGAACCTTGTGGCCTGACTCAGCTTTACGGTCTGCGTTATGGGTGCGTCCCCGTGGTGGCGCGTGTCGGCGGGCTGGCGGACACAGTGATCGACGCCAATGTGGCGGCGCTGGGCGCAGGCGTTGCCACCGGCATCCAGTTTCATCCGCCTGCGATCGCGCCGCTCCAAGCGGCCATCGCACGGGCCGTGCAGCTGCATGCCGACCGTCCGGCCTGGACGGGCATGCAGCGCGCAGGCATGGTAGCCGATTTTTCATGGCAGCGGAGCGCCGCGCTTTATGCCGCTCTCTACGCATCGCTGGTGCCGTGACGCCCGAGAGCCTGCCGACTCTGGGACCACAGGTGGAGGGCGATGGCACGCGGTTCGCCGTCTGGTCCGCTGCCGAGGCGCTGTGGGTCTGTCTGTTCGACGGCGCGCGGGAAGTGGCGCGGATGCCGATGGCGCGGCAGGATGGCATATTCTCGCTGTTCGCACCGGGCATCGGTGCGGGCGCGCATTATGGCCTGCGCGCCGACGGCCCCTATGATCCGGCGGCGGGGCAATGGTTCGATCCCGACAAGCTGCTGCTTGACCCCTATGCCACGCGTATAGACCGGGCTTTCACCTTCGACCCGCGTCTGGCGGCGCGCCGGGGCGAAGGCGGCGACACCGCGGCGCTGATGCCCAAGGGGATATTGGAGGCGCCGCGCGACCGGCTGCGGCATGCACCTCCCGTCTTTGTGCCTGGCGGCCTCATCTACGAAGTGCAGGTGCGCGGCTTTTCGATGCGGCATCCTGATGTGCCGCCGGATTTGCGCGGTACGCTGCGCGCCTTGGCGCATCCTGCGATCGTTGCGCATCTCAAGCGCCTGAACGTTGCCGCCGTGGAATTGATGCCCATCCATGCCTGGATCGACGAGCGGCATTTGCCGCCGCTGGGTCTGACCAATGCATGGGGGTATAATCCGGTCAGCTATTTCGCGCTCGACCCGCGCCTTGCGCCCGGCGGCATAGCGGATCTTTGCGCCGTGACCGCCGTGCTGCATGATGCGGGGATCGGCGTGATCCTCGACATGGTCTATAATCACGACGGCGAATCCGACGACCAAGGGCCAACACTGTCGCTTCGCGGTCTCGATGCGCGCCGTTATTTTCGGCATGATCTGCACGGGCGGCTTATCAACGATACCGGCACCGGCAACAGCGTCGATTGCAACCATCCCGTCAGTCGTCGCCTGATTCTCGATTCGATGCGGCATCTGGTGCGATACGCCGGGATCGACGGCTTCCGTTTCGATCTGGCACCTGCGCTGGGGCGGTTGCCCGAAGGGTTCCGCAGCGACGCGCCGCTGCTGCGCGAAATGGCGTCCGACCCGCTGCTGGCCGATCGCGTCATGATCGCCGAACCCTGGGACATTGGCCCAGGGGGGTATCAGCTTGGCGCATTTGCCGAAAACTGGCTGGAATGGAACGACCGTTTCCGGGACGATGTGCGGCGTTTCTGGCGCGGGGACAAGCATATGCTGGGCGCGCTTGCGACGCGGATCGCCGGGTCGGCCGATATCTTTCGCCATGGGAAAAGCCGCAGCATCAATTTCCTTGCGGCGCACGACGGATTCACTTTGGCGGATGTGACTGCCTATGCCGACCGGCACAACGATGCCAATGGCGAGGGCAATCGCGACGGTCATGGCGAGAATTATAGTTGGAACAATGGCGTCGAAGGACCGAGCGACGATGCCACGGTGCAGGCGGCGCGGCGCGCCGACGTGATGGCGATGCTATCCACCCTGTTCCTTTCGCGTGGGACGATCATGCTGACGGCGGGGGACGAGTTCGGGCGGACGCAGCAGGGGAACAACAACGCCTATGCGCAGGACAATGCGATCGGGTGGATCGACTGGACGGGCCGCGATGCCGCGATCGAGGCGCATAGCGTCGCGCTGTCCGCACTGCGCGCCGAAATAGCGACCCTGCGGGACATCACTTTGCTCGAGGATGGCGATGTCATCTGGATGCGCGCCGACGGGCAGGCGATGACCGTTGCCGACTGGGAAGCGGCCGATGGCGATCTGCTGGCTTTCCGCCTGATGCCTGACGGTCCGTGCGTCTTCATCAATCGGCGGCATGAACCTTCCGTCTTCGCGACGGGCGACCGGATGATCGACGTGCCCGCGCGCGCGGTGCGGGTGATTGCCTGATCTGCACCACGCAAAACCCCCGCGCCGTGAGGAGCGGGGGTTGAGGCATCTTGCGAAGCAAATGTTGTGGTCGGGGAAAGAGGATTCGAACCTCCGGCCCCTGCCTCCCGAAGACAGTGCTCTACCAGGCTGAGCTATTCCCCGACCGATGCGGAACAGTGCAGGCACCGTCCCGTCAAGGCAGGCGGCGGTCTATAGTTTGGGGTTGCCGATGTGGCAAGCGTTGCGTTGCCGCTTTTTTGCCATCCGCCGCCGCCTACACCAGCCCTGCGCTTCGAAAGCTGAAATGGCATGGGCCGGCCACGATCACATGATCGCACAGCCGCACGCCGAGCGGTGCAAGCATCCGCGCGAGGCGGCGTGTCACCCGGATGTCGGCGGCACTGGGCGAGGCATTGGGCGAGGGGTGCGTGTGCAGCAGAATGATGCCCCTGCAACGGGTGCGCACAACGGCTTGTATGATCCGGCGCCAGGGCAGGGGCAGGCGGTCGGCCGTGCCGTGGAACATGATACGGTCGATCGCCCGGCCACGGATATCGACCAGAACGACAAGGCCGCATTCGCGCGGCGTGGAAACCGGAGACAGTTGCGGTGGAACGAAGGGACGGGACATGGCGTCAGGATCATCGATTCCCCGTCCTGCGCCACCGCCAACTCTCTCCGTTTCGCAGGGCATAAGCGGATGATCCGACCAAATCGGACCAATCAGCGGAGCACGACACATGATTGGATCGTCGAGACCGCTGCGCTAAGGCTGATCGCCTACCGGGAATCGAGGGGCTGATCATCGTGCCGACAGAAACGCATTACGAGCAGCAATATCTCGACCTGATGCGCCATATATGGACACATGGGGACGAAAGGATCGACCGGACCGGCGTCGGCACGCGGTCGATCTTCGGGGCGACGATGCGCTTCAGCCTGGCCGATGACGCTGTGCCGCTGCTTACGACCAAGCGCGTGTACTGGAAGGCCGCTGCCCGTGAAATGCTGTGGTTCCTGAGCGGCGACACGAACATCCGTCCGCTGGTGGCACAAGGCGTGCACATCTGGACCGACTGGCCGCTGGCGACTTATCGCCAGGCAACGGGGGAAGATATCGACCGCGACACATTCGAGGCCCGGATCATCGCGGAGCCCGATTTCGCCGCGCAATGGGGTGATCTGGGCCCGGTCTATGGCGCGCAATGGACTAACTGGCCACGCTACGAACCCACCGGAGACGGGCTGTTCCGTCGCGCGGCGCAGGGGCATAACCAGATTGCCGATCTGGTCGATGCGATCCGCACCAATCCCGGTTCACGCCGTCTACTGTTCACGGGGTGGAATGTCGCCGATCTGGCCGGAATGGCGCTTCCGCCCTGTCACATGACCTATCAGTTCCACGTCAGCGACGGCAGACTGTCCGGCCTGCTCTTCCAGCGGAGTTGCGATCTGGGGTTAGGCTTCGCGTTCAACATCTTCGGCCTGTCGATGCTGACACGGATGTTGGCGCAGCAATGCGATCTCGCGCCGGGTGAGGCGATCTGGAGCGGTGGCGACGTGCACCTCTATCTCAACCACGCCGATCTGGTCGAATCGCAGCTTGATCGTACGCCATCCGGCGCGCCGAAACTGATATTGCGTCGACGGCCAGACAGCATCTTCGCTTATGATATCGCCGATTTCGACGTCGTCGATTATGCGCCGCAGGCCCCAATTTCCGCGCCTGTCGCCGTGTAAACTGCAATTTAGGACAGTAAGGCTTGCCTTTCTGCGGCGGTGTAATAATATAGCGGGCATGGGCAACAATGTTGCGCCGCACAAGAACGGCGCTTGGAGCAGCGATGACCGATTTCGTTTCCGGCGAACATCAGGGGCGCAATCTGCCGCCGCTGACATTGCATGTGCCAGAGCCACGTTTCCGTCCCGGCGATACCGCTGATTTCAGTGACGTCGACGTACCGGCCGCCGGTGTGACGCCCCGACCGGACGAACAAGCGTCAGCCGGAGCGATACGTGATCTGGCTTACGGTCTGGTGCGGGTGCTGGACGATGAAGGCAGGGCTGTAGGCCCGTGGAACCCCAACCTTGCCGACGACATGCTGTTGCGCATGCTCCGGTCGATGGCGCTCACGCGCGCATTCGATGAGCGCATGTTCCGGGCACAGCGGCAGGGAAAGACGAGCTTCTACATGAAATGCACGGGCGAGGAGGCCGTGTCGATCGCCGCCGCCCATGCGCTGGCTTATGACGACATGTGCTTTCCCAGCTACCGCCAGCAGGGCCTGTTGATCGCGCGCGACTGGCCGCTGATCGACATGATGAACCAGATCTACTCGAACAGTGCCGATCGCCTGAAGGGGCGGCAGTTGCCGATCATGTATTCGGTGCGTGATGCTGGTTTCTTCTCGATTTCCGGCAATCTGACGACGCAGTGGCCCCAGGCGGTTGGCTGGGCGATGGCCAGTGCGGCGCGCGGTGACACCCGAATCGCGGCAACATGGTGCGGGGAGGGATCGACGGCCGAAGGCGATTTCCATTCCGCCTGCACCTTCGCCAGCGTCTATCGCGCGCCGGTCATCCTCAACATCGTCAACAACCAGTGGGCGATCAGCAGCTTTTCGGGCTTTGCCGGCGGTGAGAACACAACTTTTGCGGCGCGTGGCGTCGGCTACGGCATCGCCAGCCTGCGGGTGGACGGTAATGACGCGCTGGCGGTTTATGCTGCGACGCGCTGGGCAGCCGACCGCGCCCGCAGCAACGCCGGGCCGACATTGATCGAGCATTTCACCTATCGCGCCGAAGGGCACAGCACATCGGACGATCCGGGCCAATACCGCTCCGCCGACGAAGGCAGCGCCTGGCCGCTGGGTGATCCCATCGCACGGCTCAAGGCGCATGTGATTGGGCTCGGCATCTGGGACGAGGAACGCCATGCAGCCATGGACCTGGAGCTTGCCAATTTGGTGAAGGACGCCGCCCGCGCAGCCGAGAAGAACGGCATTCTCGGTCATGGCATGCATCAGGGTTTCGAGACGATGTTCGAGGATGTGTTCGAGGACATGCCCTGGCATCTCAAGGAGCAACTCGCGATGGCGCTGCGCGAAAAGAAGGCGGCCGGGGTATGACTGACACGCAAACCGCTGCCGACGCCGTTCAGATGAACATGATTCAGGCCATCAACAGCGCGCTGGACGTGATGATGGAGCGTGACCCGGACGTCGTCGTCATGGGGGAGGATGTCGGCTATTTCGGCGGCGTGTTCCGCGCCACGGCGGGCCTGCAAAAGAAATATGGCAAGAACCGGGTGTTCGATACGCCGATCACCGAATGCGGCATCATCGGCGTCGCGGTGGGCATGGGTGCCTATGGCCTGCGCCCCGTGCCGGAAATCCAGTTTGCGGATTATATCTATCCGGCGCTCGATCAGCTTGTCTCCGAAGCGGCGCGCCTGCGATACCGGTCCGCGGGCGAGTTCATCGCGCCGATGACGGTGCGGTCGCCCTTTGGCGGTGGCATTTTCGGCGGACAGACGCACAGCCAGTCGCCCGAGGGCATCTTCACCCATGTATCGGGGATCAAGACGGTCATTCCCGCGACCCCCTATGACGCAAAAGGCCTGTTGATCGCCGCGATCGAGGACAATGATCCGACGATCTTTTTCGAGCCGAAACGTATCTACAACGGGCCGTTCGACGGGCATTATGATCGTCCGTCGCGCAACTGGGGCGGCCATCCCGATGCGCAGGTGCCACAGGGCTATTACCGCATACCGCTGGGCAAGGCGCGGATCGCACGGGCGGGCGAGGCACTGACGATCCTGTGCTATGGCACGATGGTGCATGTCGTCGCCAGTACCGTGGCGGAGATGGGGATCGATGCCGAGATCATCGACCTGCGGACGCTGGTGCCGCTCGACATCGAAGCGATCGAGGCTTCGGTCAAGAAAACCGGTCATTGCCTGATCGTGCATGAGGCGACACGGACGAGCGGCTTCGGCGCGGAGCTTTCGGCGCTGGTGCAGGAGCGGTGCTTCTATCATCTCGAAGCGCCGATCGAGCGTGTGACCGGTTTCGACACCCCCTATCCGCACAGCCTGGAATGGGCCTATTTCCCCGGGCCGATCCGCATCCGCGACGCAATCACCAAGATCCTGAAGGACTGACGGCATGGCACGCTTCACATTCACCTTGCCCGATATCGGCGAAGGCATTTCCGAGGCCGAGATCGTCGCCTGGCATGTCAAACTCGGCGACCGGGTCGAAGAGGACCAAGGTCTTGCCGACATGATGACCGACAAGGCGACGGTCGAGCTGGAATCGCCCGTTGCCGGAACCGTTGTCGAACTGGCGGGCGAGCCGGGCGAACAGGTTTCGATCGGTGCTATGCTGGTGGTGATCGAGACGGAAGGCGAGGGGGTTGCGGAAGCGCCGGCGGCTGCGATCGTGGAGGCGGAGAATCCTGGGGTGGAGGAAGTGGTGGAAAAGCCCTCTCCCCCTCAGGGGAGAGGGTTGGGAGAGGGGGATGTCAGCGTTGCGGATGCGGTTCCAGCCTCTGATAACAGCTCCCTCTCCCCGGCCCTTTTCCCTGAAGGGGAGAGGGAGAAGGCAGAACCCATTCTCGCATCCCCCGCTGTGCGTGCCCGTGCGAAGGACCTGGGGATCGACCTGACGCAGGTCCGCACGACAGCGGACCGCATCCGCCACAGCGATCTGGACGCTTATCTGCTTTACGGGCAGGGGCAGGGCTATCGCGCGGCGGGGACGTCGCGCAAGCGAGCGGACGAGGCGATCAAGGTGATCGGCATGCGCCGCCGCATTGCCGAAAATATGGCGGCGTCGAAGCGGAACATTCCGCATTTCACTTATGTCGAAGAAATCGACGTGACCGCGCTGGAGGCTATGCGAGCCGACCTGAACGCGAATCGCGGCGACCGGCCGAAGCTGACCCTGCTGCCCTTCCTGATCGTCGCGATCTGCAAGGCCGTGCCCGATTTTCCGATGATCAACGCGCGATATGATGACGAGGCCGGCGTCGTGACGCGGCATGGCGCGGTGCATCTGGGCATGGCGACGCAGACCGACGCGGGCCTTATGGTGCCGGTGATCCGCGACGCGCAGGATCGCAATGTTTGGCAGTTGGCGAGTGAAATCCGTCGCCTGTCGGATGCCGCGCGCAGCGGCAAGGCGACGTCGGCTGAACTGTCCGGCTCCACCTTGACGATCACCTCGCTGGGGCCTTTGGGCGGGATTGCGACCACGCCGGTCATCAACCGGCCCGAAGTGGCGATCATCGGTCCCAACCGCGTGATCGAGCGCCCGGTGATCCGCGAGGGCGAAATCGCCGTCGCCAAGCTGATGAACCTTTCAATCAGTTGCGACCATCGCGTCGTCGATGGCTGGGACGCCGCCAGCTATGTGCAGGCGTTGCGCAAGCTCATCGAAACGCCGGTGCTGCTGTTCGATAGCTGATCCGTCAACCACGCGCCTTTTGCAGGCGCATGGCGGTCCGCCGTGCGAAGCCACGCGGGGCGAAACGCAGCGCCGCGACCGCGATCCGGTTGGACAGGCCGGAAACGGCGACGGCACGATTCGCCTGGAGTGCGGCCATGCCGTCGCGAACGACATCAGCGGCATTGGCGACATTCGTGGCGAACAGCTTGCTGTTGCCCAGCCCCGCGACGGCGGCAAACTCCGTCTCGGTCGGCCCGGGGCATAATGCGCTGACGCGCACGCCCTTGTGCTTCACTTCTTCGTGCAGCGCCTGGGACAGGCTGAGAACGAATGCCTTGGTGGCGTAATAAGTGCTCATGTAGGGACCGGGCAGAAATGCGGCGACCGACGCAAGGTTGAGAATGGCGCCATCGCCCCGCGCGATCATCCCGGGCAGGGCAAGATGGCAGAGCGCCATCAGGCCGCGGCAGTTGAGGTCCACCATTTCAGTCTGCACCGAAAGATCGATCGCATCGAACGCGCCGCGCGCCCCGAACCCGGCATTGTTGATGAGCGTGTCGATGATGATGTCCTGCTCGGCCAGCCTGGCAAACAGCGTCACCGGGGCGTCCGCGGACGCAAGGTCCATCGCTATGGGCACAACCGTGACGCCGAAACGTTGGCGGAGATCTGCCGCGACGGCTGCAAGTCTCTCTTCCCGTCGGGCAACGATGACGAGCGGCTTGCCCTGCCGTGCCAGTGCTTCACAGAATAATGTGCCAAGTCCGGCGGATGCACCGGTGACGAGGGCATGAGGGGGCATGGCATTCTCCGCGCGTGGATCAGACGTTACGTGCCGACCCTACAGCATGCGCACTGCGATTGCCTGCCTCATCGCACGATGGCGCGATAGCTGACCTGACCCTGCGCACCCGGGCGAAGCGCATGCGGCACGGACCAGCGGACATGAGTAACGTCATCCGCAGTGGCCCGCCGCGTGCCGCCAAGACCGGTCGCCACCGACAACTGATCGAGCCGGCCCCAGCTTTGGCCGTGATCGATCGAAACCTGCATGGCTGGGCTCGTCATGTCGATGCGCAGCGCGGAAGGGACCGGGTTGGTCACCGCAACGCCGTCTACGGGCGTCGGCCCGGCATTCCGATAGCGCAGGACGACGATCAGCCTGTCACCGCGTTCGATGCGTTTGACGGGAACGAGCGTGCGGCGCGGCTTGCCGTTGGCATCGGTCGATAGCTGTTCGACAAACAGATGCGATGCGAGGACCACAGACGGTTTTCCGGCGACCAGCGGCGTCATCGGCACCGTAAGGGCCAGGCAGGTCCGGCAAAGTGTGGCAAGAGGCAGGCGGCGTGACGGCATGAAGGCATCCGGGCGATAGGGATGCACCCTGCCTAGCCCTGCGACCGGAAAAATAGGGTTAACATCGGGTGCCCAGCCATTTGACGGCGCGGCGCAGGGGTGCAAAGGAAAGCGAACCGTCAACAGGAAGGGCGCGACGTGCAGCCAAGTGACAGAGCCGAGATTGATCGCCGACGCGATCGGCTGCTCGCGTCGCTGGCGCTGATTGCGGGCGTCGGGTTGATGCTCGCCATTCCCTTTGCGTTGCGCGCCGGAGCCGAGTTTTTCCTGCCGCTGACCGCCGCTATCGTCATCGCCATCGCGCTCGTACCCTTTCTCGAATGGATGGAGCGGCATCGCCTGCCATCGGCCCTTGCCGCATTGATCGCAGTCATATCCTTTCTGCTGGTGGCCAATACGGCGCTGGTGCTGATCATCGTCCCCGCGACGGACTGGTTTCGGATCCTGCCGTCGCGCATCGGGCAGATTCAGGCGAATCTCGCGCCGGTGATCGACTTCTATTCGCAGCTTGAGCGGTTCGTCGACGAAACCGTGCAGATGCTGGCGAGCGGCCCGGTCGCTGCGGCGCAGACGGCGGCAGTGGAAGCGCCGCGATCCCTGCTGCAGTTTGCCGCGACCTCGGCGCCATCGGCGTTGATCCAGATGTTCTTCGCACTGCTTGTCATCTATTTCTTCCTCGCGGGATGGACGCGCCTGCGCAAGCAGACGATCAGCAGCCGCGAGAGCTATGACGGGGCCCTGGCGATCGCGCGGGTGATCCAGAATGTCGTCGATTCGACATCGGCCTATGTGCTGACGATAGCGACCATCAACCTCAGCCTTGGTCTGGCCGTCGCGCTGGCGCTGTATCTGGTGGGCATGCCATCGCCGTTGATGTGGGGCGGGATCGTGGCCCTGCTCAACTTCATTCCCTATTTCGGGCCGATACTGGCCGCGGTGCTGCTGGCGCTGGGCGGCCTCATGGTGTTCAACGATGTGTGGATCGCGCTGCTGCCGGCGGCGGTGCAGGTCGGCTTTCATCTGGTGGAGGCGAATGCGATCACGCCGCTGGTCCTCGGTCGCCGCCTGACAATGAATCCGCTGCTGATCCTCGTTTCGCTCAGCTTCTGGGGATGGGTGTGGGGCACTTCGGGCGCGCTCTTGGCAGTGCCGCTGCTCATCATCCTGCAAACCGTGATTGCGGCCGCCGGAAGGCCCGATATTGCTGGCTTTTTATTCGAGGCGGGAACGCTGACGGCGGCACCGCGTCATGAAAATCACGATAATGTCACAGATGGCCCGCAGGACGGTTGACAGGTCCGGCATGCTCTTCTAGTTGGCCTCCTCCACACCGTACGCGGGTGTAGCTCAGTTGGTTAGAGCGCCGGCCTGTCACGCCGGAGGTCGCGGGTTCAAGTCCCGTCACTCGCGCCATTTTCCCTGATTTTATTACGGCAAATGGCTCCCTGTGTCGGTCAGGCCTTCCAGCGGAACCGTCCCGTTTCCATCCACGCGAGCAGCGGCTTCATCGGGAATATCCAGATGATCCCCGCCATGATGTAGAGCGGCACCTGCACCAACATCGGCAGCGCCCCGATCCAGGGTGAACAGCTTCCCACAATCACAGCCCAGAGCGTGATGATGACAAGGATCAGCAGCATGCCGACCGGCTTGCGCCAGCTTGGCTGGCCCGGGGTGATGTGCGGCGGAACCGATGGGTCGGTCATGCAGGCGGTCCTTCGATCGGGCCTTCGATCAGGCTGGTTTCGGTAAGAACGGCATGCAGCGGCAAGTCCCACGGATCAACCGGCACCTGCGCCATCTGCTGCACGGACCAGGCAAGGCCAATACGCAACGCGGTGTCGTGACGCGCGAAACTGCGGTCGTAATAGCCGCCGCCCTGGCCCAGGCGCCCCATCGCGCTGTCAAAGGCGAGCAGCGGCGCGATGATGACGTCAGGCACGACAAGCCCGTTTTCCGCAGCCGGATGGCTGGTGCCGAACGGCCCGGATAGCAGCGGATCGTCCGGGTGCCACCGACGAAACTCCATGCTTCCCAGCCGGTCGAGTACGCAGGGCAGGGCCAGCGTCTTGCCCTGCGCAGCGAGGGCATGGGCAAGGCGCTGCGCCGGCGCTTCGTCGTCGACGGCATGATAGAGCGCGATCGTGCCGCGCCCTCCGATCAGCGTGGCAAGTGGCGTCGGCAGCACCTTGAACGCAAGCCGGTGCGCCAGCGGATCGAGCGCCGCGACGAATCCGCGCCGCCGTTCGCGCGCCTCTCTGCGCAGGCTTTGCTTGTCGGTCATACGTTCCCTCGTCCCGCCGCTGTGCCCGCGCCGGGGCAATGAAAGGTGGCGGGACCGCCTCGGCCGTGTGCTGGAATATCCTCTGACGCCTCAACGTCAGGTGGGGACCATGTAAGTCGGGCCAAGGCCCGGTTAGGGACAGCCCCCTTGGATGTGATTATCGCCTCAGGGATGTTCGCTAAAGCTCGTACCAGGCAGTGCCCGCCACTTGCCTATCTAGGGTGCGGTGGAGGCGGGGGCAAGCCTCTCGGCCAGCTTTTCGAGCCGCTTTGCGAGACCTTCGACGGCGGTCGCTGCGTCGTCATCGCCGCTCGGCAGATCGAGCGTGCGCTGACGACCCGCCGCCTCGCGCTTCACCTCTGCAAGTTCGTCGGCCAGGAACAGGGCGGCGAACAGCAATTGCCGTACTTCCGTCAACCCCGGTGTCGCCTGCCGCGCCTGTCGCGCCTTGGCATCGACGATCGCAGCCAGATGATCGAGTTGCGCCTCTTCGCCGTCACGGCAGTGTATCTGATACTGGCGGCCGCCGATCGTCAGCGTCATTTCAGCCATGCGGCGCACCTTTCAGTTCCCCGATCAGCGCGTCGAGCGCCTTCAGCGCCTCGATCGCCTTTTCGTTATGCAGCGGCGGCATCGGCTGCTCCGGCAGCGCATCGACGGCCTGCTCGATTCGCGTCAGTGCGCGTTCCATTCGGCCAATGGCCAGTTTCATGCGATCGCCCGGCATCCACGACGCATAGCAGGAAGTGGCCGGGGTGCAAAAGCCATGATGGTGTCGGACGGTCGGCACGCCACGGCATTTCCGCAAATGGTTGCCGTGGTTGACGCATGGGGCTTCTGGCGACAAATGGGGCGCAACGCCGACTCGCCTGCTCGCGCCGCCCCGGTCGCTTGACAGGCATGGCTATCGACAGGGAAGACCAGACGGCCCATGCTTGCCACTGATACCGCCGTCACCGAAACGACGCTCGCCAATGCCATCAGGGCATTGTCCATGGACGCAGTGCAGGCTGCAAACAGCGGCCATCCGGGTATGCCGATGGGCATGGCAGACGTCGCCACCGTGCTGTTTCGCGATTATCTGAAATATGATCCCGCTGCGCCCGGCTGGGCCGATCGCGACCGCTTCGTGCTGTCGGCGGGACATGGTTCCATGCTGATTTACAGCCTGCTGCATCTGACCGGCTATGCCCGGCCGACGATGGACGACATCCGCGCATTCCGGCAACTTGGCTCGCCCTGCGCCGGTCACCCGGAAAACTTCGAACTGGCCGGGGTCGAGACGACGACCGGGCCGCTGGGGCAGGGTTTTGCGACGGCCGTCGGCATGGCGATTGCAGAGCGACACCTGAATGCGGTGTTCGGTGATGCGCTGGTCGATCATGCGACATGGGTTATCGCCGGTGACGGCTGCCTGATGGAAGGCATCAATCATGAGGCCGTTGGCCTCGCAGGTCATCTGGCGCTCGGCCGCCTGAATGTGTTGTGGGATGACAATCGCATCACCATCGATGGCGATACCGGCCTGTCCACCAGCGAGGATATCAAGGCGCGTTATCGGGCGTCGGGCTGGCACGTGATGGAATGTGACGGCCATGATTTTGCCGATATCCGCCGGGCGATGGATGAAGCCGTGGCCAGCGCCCAGCCTTCGCTGATCGCCTGTCGCACGACGATCGGCTATGGCGCGCCGAACAAGGGGGGTAGCCATGCGGTTCATGGTTCCCCGCTGGGTGCCGACGAAATTGCCGCAGCGCGGGCATTCCTCGGTTGGGACAGTGCGCCTTTCGAGATCCCCGATGATGTCGCCGCCGCATGGCGCAGCTTCGGCCAGCGCGGTGCTCAGGCCCATGCGGACTGGCAGGCCCGCCTGAACGCGAGCGCCGACAAGGCTGAGTTCGAGCGGCGCATGGCGGGCGAATTGCCGGAAGGCGATGCGGCGATGACGACCTATCTCGAAGGCCTGATCGTCAAGCCCGCCAACGTTGCCACGCGCAAGTCGAGCGAAATGGCGCTGGAGGCGATCACGCCTGTCTTGCCGGAAATGATCGGCGGATCGGCGGACCTCACCGGATCGAACAATACGAAGACCAAGGCGACATTGCCGCTCAGCCGCGACGATTATGCGGGCCGCTACGTCTATTACGGCATTCGCGAGTTCGGCATGGCCGCCGCGATGAACGGCATGGCGTTGCATGGCGGCGTCATTCCCTATGGCGGCACGTTCCTCGTCTTCAGCGATTATTGCCGCAACGCCATCCGCATGTCGGCCTTGCAGCGCGCGCGGGTCATCTATGTGCTGACGCATGACAGCATCGGGCTGGGCGAAGACGGGCCGACGCATCAGCCGGTTGAACATGTCATGTCGCTTCGCATGATCCCGAACCTGCACGTGTTCCGCCCCGCCGATGCGGTCGAGACGGCGGAATGTTGGGCGCTTGCGCTGGCGAGCGGCGACAGCCCTTCGGTTCTGGCACTGACGCGGCAGAATCTGCCGCAGCTGCGGGACGACGTGTCGCAAAATCTCTCCGCAAAGGGTGCGTATCGCCTCCGCGCTGCCGTGGCGCCGCGCCAGGTTGTCATCGTCGCCACCGGCTCCGAAGTCGCAATCGCCGTCGCGACGGCCGCGCAGCTCGAAGCGCAGGGCATCGGTGCCGATGTCGTTTCCATGCCGAGCTGGGAATTGTTCGAGGCGCAGGACGATAGCTATCGCGCCGACCTGCTGCCTGCCGACACGTTGATTGCCTCGATCGAGGCCGGCGTCACGCTGGGCTGGGAACGCTATACCGGCCGCAACGGCTTGCGTTTCGGTATCGACAGCTTTGGCGCGTCCGCGCCGATCGACGCGCTCTACACGCATTTCGGCCTGACCGCCGACGCCATCGCCCCGCAGATCGCGGCGGCCCTCAAGGTCTGACACGGAGGAATTGCCCCTATGACTGTGAAAGTAGCCATCAACGGTTTCGGCCGTATCGGTCGCCTTGTCGCGCGCGCCATACTGGAGCGGACCGACCATGATCTGGAACTGGTCAGCATCAACGATCTGGGCGATGCCAAGGCCAACGCGCTGCTCTTCAAGCGCGACAGCGTCCATGGTCCGTTTTCGGGCACGGTCGAAGTCGACGGCAGCGACATGATCGTCAACGGCAAGCGCATCGCCGTGACGGCCGAGCGCGACCCCGCCAAGCTGCCGCATGCGGCGCAGGGCGTGGTGATCGCGCTGGAATGCACCGGCTTCTTCGCGGACAAGGCTTCGGCATCCAAGCATCTGGAAGCGGGTGCCAAGCGCGTCGTTATTTCTGCGCCTGCCAAGGGCGTGGACAAGACCGTCGTCTACGGCGTGAACCACGAAACGCTGACGGCCGATGACATCGTGATTTCCAACGCATCATGCACCACCAACTGCCTTGCGCCCTTTGCGAAGGTGCTGAACGACAGCGTCGGGATCGAGCGCGGCCTGATGACCACGATCCACAGCTACACCAACGACCAGAAGATCCTCGACCAGATTCACAGCGATCCGCGCCGTTCGCGTGCCGCCGCCATGTCGATGATCCCCACGACGACAGGTGCGGCCCGTGCGGTCGGCGAGGTGCTGCCCGAGCTCAAGGGCAAGCTGGACGGTTCGGCCATTCGTGTGCCGACGCCCAATGTGTCGGTGGTCGATCTGACCTTCACGCCGAAGCGCGACACGAGCGTCGAGGAAATCAACGCGCTGCTGAAAGCCGCATCGGAATCCGGTCCGCTCAAGGGCGTACTTGCCTATACCGACGAACCGCTGGTCTCGATCGATTTCAACCATGCGCCTGCCAGCTCCACGATCGACAGCCTGGAAACGGCCGTGATCGACGGCAAGCTGGTGCGCGTGCTGAGCTGGTACGACAATGAATGGGGCTTCTCCAACCGTATGGTCGACACCAGCGGCGTGGTCGCGGGGCTGCTGTAGGGGCGGGCAGCCTATAATGGTCCGTTCACCCTGAGCCTGTCGAAGGGTCTGCCAGAGCGAAGCGAAGGCGTTTGACCTCGCTTTGCTCTGTCGAAGGCTTCGACTTCGCTCAGCCCGAACGGAAATACTGGAGATCAGCATGACCAAGCCGTTCAAGACACTCGACGACATGGGCGACATCCATGGCAAGACCGTCCTGGTGCGCGAGGATCTGAACGTGCCAATGCAGGACGGCGCGATCAGCGACGACACGCGCATGCGCTCTGCGATGCCGACCGTGCTGGAACTGGCCGATCGCGGTGCAAAGGTGCTTGTCCTCGCGCATTTCGGACGGCCCAAAGGGCAGAAGTCGGCGGATATGTCGCTCAGCCTTATCACGCGCGGTTTTGGCCATGTGCTGGGTCGCGACGTGCAATTCATCCCCGATTGTCAGGGACAGGCGGCGGTTGACGGCATTGCCGTGATGCGACCGGGCGATATCGCGATCCTCGAAAACACGCGTTTTCATGGCGGCGAGGAAAAAAATGATCCGGCGCTGGTCGCGGCCATGGCCGCGCTGGGCGACTATTATGTCAACGACGCGTTCTCCGCCGCGCATCGCGCCCATGCTTCAACCGAGGGGCTGGCGCATGTGTTGCCTGCCTTTGCTGGGCGCGCCATGGAGGCGGAGCTGGACGCTTTGCAAAAGGCGCTGGGTGCGCCCGAAAAGCCGGTCGCGGCTGTTGTCGGCGGGGCGAAGGTGTCTTCCAAGCTCGATGTTCTGACGCATCTCGTCACCCGGGTCGATCATCTCATCATCGGCGGTGGCATGGCGAACACGTTCCTGGCGGCGCGTGGCGTCGATGTCGGCAAGTCGCTGTGCGAACATGATCTGGCGGCGACGGCCGAAGGCATATTGGATGCCGCGGAGCGTGCAGGCTGTACCATCCATCTGCCTTATGACGTTGTGGTCGCCAGGGAGTTTGCCGCCAATCCGTCGTCGCTGCGCACCTGCAACGTCCATGAAGTCGCGGCCGATGAAATGATCCTTGATGTTGGCCCGGCCGCTGTCGAGGCGCTGGGCGATGTCCTCAAGACGTGCCGGACGCTGGTGTGGAACGGGCCGCTGGGCGCGTTCGAAATGGCCCCGTTCGATCACGCGACCGTCGCGCTGGCGCGGACGGCTGCGGCACTGACGCGCGAAGGGTCGCTGATATCGGTGGCGGGTGGCGGTGATACCGTCGCGGCGCTCAATCATGCCGGGGTGGCGGCCGATTTCACTTTCGTTTCCACCGCGGGCGGCGCCTTCCTGGAATGGATGGAAGGCAAGGAACTGCCGGGCGTCAAGGCGCTGATGACGCAATAGCCATTGAAGCGGCCGCCGTCGGGGCGGCCCCGAAGTACGAGAAGGTATGTGCAGATGCTGGATCAAGACATGACGCGGAAAATCGCCGCAGGGCAGGGCTTCATCGCCGCGCTCGACCAGAGCGGCGGATCGACGCCCAAGGCGCTCAAGGGCTATGGCATCGAGGATGGCGCATGGGCGAATGACGAGGAGATGTTCGCGCTCATCCATCAGATGCGTACGCGCATCATCACATCGCCGGTCTTTACGGGCGAAAAAGTGATCGGCGCGATCCTGTTCGAGCGGACGATGGATGGCCTCGCCGACGGAAAACCGGTGCCGCAGGTGCTCGCCGAACGGGGCGTGGTACCGTTCATCAAGATCGACAAGGGACTGGAGGACGAAGCTAACGGCGTCCAGATGATGAAGCCGATGCCTGAACTCGATGCCTTGCTGGCACGCGCAAAGGCGCTGGGCGTCTATGGCACCAAGGAGCGTTCGGTCGTCAATCTGGCCAATCGCGAGGGTATCGCCGCGATCGTGAAGCAGCAGTTTGCCGTCGGTCAGCAGGTCCTCGCCGCCGGGCTGATGCCGATCCTGGAACCGGAAGTGAACATCAAGTCGCCGGAACGGGCCGGGGCCGACCAGATATTGCTGGAGGAAATCCTGAAGGCGCTGGACGCGCTGCCAGGCGATCGGCAGGTCATGCTCAAGCTGTCTCTGCCCGAGACTGCCGGATTGTTCGATCCGCTGGTCGATCATCCGCGCGTATTGCGCGTGGTCGCGCTGTCGGGGGGCTTTTCCCGCAGCGAGGCCTGCGTGGAACTGGCAAAGAACCGCGGCATCATCGCCAGTTTCAGCCGCGCGCTGCTCAACGATCTGCGCCATCAGATGACCGATGCGGAGTTCGATGCGTCGCTGGGCCAGGCCATCGACGAGATTCACGCGGCATCGACGGTGAAGAGCTGACCCAAGCACCGCGCGTCATCCCTGCTTTCGCGGGGATGACGAACAGGCTAGGGCATCTGTCATGACCGACTTTACCGACGATGAGCTGAAGATATCGCCCGACTTTGCCGCGCAATTCGGGCAGCCTGGCTTCCGGCCGGCATGCCAGCTTTATCTGATATCGCCGCCGTCGATCGACGTCCGCTTTGCCGACAGCCTTGCCGCGGCGCTTGATGCCGGCAAGGTGGCCGCATTCCAGTTGCGGTTGAAGGGCATCGACGATCACGCCATTGCCGCGCTGGCGGAGCCTTTGCAGCGGATATGCGCCGAGCGGGACGTAGCCTTCATCATCAACGACAGTATCGGCCTTGCCAAGCGGCTGGGTGCGGATGGCGTGCACCTGGGGCAGGGGGATGGCGACCCGCGCGATGCGCGCGCGCAACTGGGGCCGAAAGTTCAGATCGGCGTGACCTGCCACGACAGCCGTCATCTGGCGATGGAAGCAGGCGAAGCAGGCGCGGACTATGTCGCTTTCGGCGCATTCTATCCCAGCACGACCAAGGATGCGCGCCATTTCGCAGACCCCGCGCTGCTCGGCTGGTGGACGACGGTGTTCGAACTGCCGTGCGTCGCGATCGGCGGGATCACGGCGGAAAATGCCGCGCCGCTGGTGGCGGCAGGCGCGGATTTCATCGCCGTATCGAGCGCCGTGTGGCAGCATCCCGATGGTCCGGCGGCGGGCGTAGCAGCCTTTGCCGAAGTGCTGGGGCAAAGCCGCACTTCCGCCTGAGTTGATCCAACAAAGGTAACAAAGGTTACGGTAAACACATGCTTTGCACGCAAAACATGGATTTTTGCGCGGCAGAAAATGTGCGCTCGTTGCGGGAAGCGGGTTTGCGCATGGCTGCACGATAGCGCGGATGCGCTTCTGTAGGACAAGATGCCGTCGCCCTTTTCGGCATTGTCACGCACCCTAATGCCCTGCCTGCGCGTTGAACCGAAAAGCGGTTGGCGGGACACTATACAATGCGACATCGGATAGGACTGGCGGCGGCGTTGCTGCTTTCGGCGTGCGGACTTTCCGATGACCCGGCAAGCAGCAATGCTGCGGTTCCGGCCGTTGCACCCAAACCCGTTGATCCACAGGCTGTGATGGCGACGGCCTATGGCTTTGCCGATGCCGGGCCGGACACGGGCTGGCCGGACAATCCGGTGATGCGGACGCAGGCGCTGCTCGACAGCCTGGGCTTTTCGCCCAAGATCATCGACGGCAAGGAAGGGCGCGACTATGCGCTGGCGCTGCGCGGGTTCCAGATCGCCAATGACCTGCCCGACACCGGGAAATATGATGCGGCGACGATAAAGGCGCTGGAGCGATGGAAGGACCGCCCGGCCACACGGCTGGTGCGGATACCCGAAGGCTTTGCGAAAGCGGCGTTCGTGCCGCAAATGCCGAAGGACGCTAAGGAGAAAGCGAAGCTGCCCATGCTCGCCTATCGCGACATCGCCGAAATGCTGGCGGAGCGTTTTCATACCACCCCTGCGGTGCTGGCAACGCTGAACCCGGCCAACGGGCGGCGTGACGGCATCATCCGGGTGCCCAATGTCGGCGAAGTCGATCTGACCGATGCGCCCGACAACATCCAGTGGCGCGAGACGCTGATGCAACTGGGCGTGTCCGCGCGCCAGTCCAAGGCGGACCGGATCGTGGTCGACAAGTCCGAAGGGGTGCTGCGTGCCTATGCCGAGGACGGCAGGCTGATCGCGCAATTTCCCGCGACCATGGGCAGCGAACATGATCCGTTGCCGATCGGCGACTGGACGATCAAGGGCGTCAGCCGCAATCCCCAATTTCACTATAATCCCCGCCTGTTCTGGGACGTGAGCGACAGCGAGGACAGCGTGACCCTGCCGTCCGGGCCGAACAGCGATGTGGGATCCGTGTGGATCGACCTGTCCAAACCGCATTACGGCATCCACGGCACGCCCAATCCCGAATTGATCGGGCGGAGCGAGAGCCACGGGTGCATCCGCCTGACCAACTGGGACGCGGTGCGCCTGGCGCAGATGGTGGCGACGGGCGTGAAGGCGCATTTCGAGCCATAAGCCGTCGCGGACGCCCCCTTGCCCTGAAAGCGCCGTCGCTGTAAGGCGCGCCACCGGTTCTTTTCAAATCCTGAATAGCGAGATCGAGCGCATGAAGATCAGCGGCGTGGACATTCGTCCTGGCAACAACATCGAATATGAAGGCAGCCTGTGGCGCGCCGTCAAGATTCAACATACGCAGCCCGGCAAGGGTGGTGCCTATATGCAGGTCGAGCTGAAGAACCTGATCGACGGGCGCAAGAACAACGTGCGTTTCCGCTCCGCCGAAAGCGTCGAGCGTATCCGCCTTGATACCAAGGATTTCCAGTATCTCTATGCCGAGGGCGACATGCTCGTCTTCATGGACCAGGAAAATTATGAGCAGATCAATCTGGCCGCAGACCTGATCGGCGAGGCCGCGGAGTTTCTGCAGGACGGCATGGAAGTGACGCTGGAAATGTATGAGGATCGCCCGATTTCGGTCCAATTACCCGACACGATCGAAGCGACGGTCGTGGAGGCCGACGCGGTGGTGAAGGGGCAGACGGCATCCGCATCCTACAAGCCTGCGATCCTGGACAATGGCGTGCGCGTGATGGTGCCGCCGCATATCGTGGCGGGCACGCGCATCGTCGTCGATGTCTATGCGCGCGAATATGTGAAGCGCGCGGACTGACTTTGTGAGCCCCTCCCTTTCAAGGGAGGGGGAAGGGGTGGGTCGCGACCGCAGGGAGCGTCCGGTCTTGCCCCTTGGCTTACGCCAGCGATTGCTGCGCAATCGCACCCACCCCCGGCCCCTCCCTTGAAAGGGAGGGGGGAGTTTTGTCATGGTATCGCATTCAGGCCTGCTCACCGTTATGGAACGCGCCGCGCGCAAGGCCGCGCCGCGGTTGCGCCGTGATTTCGGCGAAGTCGAGCATTTGCAGGTCAGCCGCAAGGGCCCGGCTGATTTCGTCAGCATCGCCGACAAGCGCGCGGAGGAAACGGTGGTCGAGGAACTGCGCAAGGCGCGGCCCGACTGGGGCATATTGGCGGAGGAAGGCGGCGAGATTGCGGGTGATCCCAGCAAGCCGCGCTGGATCATCGATCCGCTGGACGGCACCACCAACTTCCTGCACGGCATCCCGCATTTCGCGATTTCGATCGCGGTCGAGGAACCGATGCCCAACGGCAAGCGGGAGATCACGACGGGCATCGTCTATCAGCCGATCACCGATGAAAGCTATTGGGCGGAAAAGAACCGCGGGGCTTGGCTGCACGACCGGCGGCTGCGCGTTTCGGCCCGGCGCAATATGGACGATGCGCTGATTTCAACGGGCATCCCGTTCTTCGGCCATGGCGACATAGCGCAGTGGAGCCGGATCTTCGGGGCCGTGGCACCCGCCGTTGCGGGCATCCGCCGCTTCGGCGCCGCAACATTGGATTTGGCGCATGTCGCCGCCGGTCGATATGACGGATTCTGGGAAAGCGGGCTATCCACATGGGACGTGGCCGCTGGGATGCTCCTGGTGCGCGAGGCTGGCGGTTTCGTCACCGATTTCCGTGGCGGCGATCAGGTCCTGGAACGGCGCGAAGTGCTGGCGGGCAATGACGTGATCCACAGCAAATTGCACAAGCTGGTCGCAGGGGCCTTGCGATAGGCGATACCACTCCCGCCGGTCGGTTCGAGCTTGTCGAGAACGCTTCTCGACGGGCGCTTCTCGTCTTCGCTCGAAGCTGTTCGAACCGAACGGCAAAACGGAACTCTAGGGCACCATAATTGAGAATCATTCTCACGTTTCACGCCCTTGCTTCGCGGGTGCAGCAGTCCTAAAGCCGCTCCAACACGCCACTTTCGCCATGGGGATTCCGTTGGTCGATCTCGCCCAATATCTGCCGATCCTGCTGTTTCTGGCCGTTGCGCTCGGTCTGTCCTGTGCCTTCGTGTTCCTGCCGATGGCGGTTTCCCGGTTGACCGGCGCACACAAGCCGGATGCCGCGAAGCTCAGCGAATATGAATGCGGCTTCCCCGCGTTCGAGGAGCCGCGCAGCCAGTTCGACGTGCGTTTCTATCTGGTGGCGATCCTGTTCATCATCTTCGATCTGGAAGCGGCGTTTCTGTTTCCCTGGGCCGTCAGCCTCGACCAGATCGGCTGGGCCGGATGGGCGACGATGATGGTTTTCATCTTCGAACTCGTTCTCGGTCTCATATATGCCTGGAAAAAGGGAGCACTCGATTGGGAGTAGAACTCAGCCCGGCTGTCCCTCCGCAGGGCACCCTGCCAGACACCGCATTCTTCAACGATCTGAATGCGGAAGTGCAGGATAAGGGATTTCTGGTCACCTCGACCGAAGACCTGTTCACCTGGGCGCGCACAGGCTCGCTCTGGTGGATGACCTTTGGTCTGGCGTGCTGTGCGGTGGAGATGATTCACGTCAACATGCCGCGTTACGACATGGAGCGTTTCGGTGCGGCGCCGCGCGCGTCCCCGCGCCAGAGCGATGTCATGATCGTCGCGGGCACGCTGTGCAACAAGATGGCCCCGGCGCTGCGCCGCGTGTATGACCAGATGTCGGAGCCGAAATATGTGATTTCCATGGGAAGCTGCGCGAACGGCGGCGGCTATTACCATTACAGTTACAGCGTCGTACGCGGCTGCGACCGGATCGTGCCGGTGGACATCTACGTCCCCGGATGTCCGCCGACCGCCGAGGCGTTGCTCTATGGCGTGATGCAGTTGCAGCGGAAAATCCGCCGCATCGGGACGATCGAGCGGTGAGGGGCAAGCGTTAAAGATGAGCCATTCCGCACCCAGGATTGCCGTCATAGACGGTATAGCCGACGAGCTGGCAGGCCTGTTGGGATCGATGCTGCTCGATAGCGTCGATCACGCCGACGAGCTGAGCCTGACAGTCGACCGCGATCGTCTGGTCGAGGCGATGGCGGCGCTGCGCGACAAGGCGCAGTATCAGCAGCTTATGGAGATCGCGGGCGTCGATTATCCCGAACGTGCGGAACGGTTCGAGGTGGTCTATCATCTGCTCAGCCTGACGCGGAATCATCGCCTGCGGGTGAAGGTCTCCGCCGACGAAGATACACCGGTGCCGTCCGTCACCGGGCTGTGGCCGGTTGCGGGCTGGCTGGAACGCGAAGTGTTCGACATGTACGGCGTCATCTTCTCCGGCAACGGTGACCTGCGCCGTATCCTGACCGATTACGGGTTCAAGGGGCATCCGCAGCGCAAGGACTTTCCGCTGACCGGCCACGTCGAGCTGCGCTATTCCGAGGAAGAAAAGCGGGTCGTCTATGAGCCGGTGAAACTGGCGCAGGATTTCCGCAGTTTCGATTTCATGTCGCCCTGGGAAGGCGCAGAGTATGTTCTGCCTGGCGACGAGAAGGTCGGGCAGGCACCCGGCGCGCCGACGCCTGCGGCTTCGCCCGCCGCGACGCCTGCGCCAGCTGCGGCGCCTGCGGATACCGCACCCAAGGGTGCGCCCGCCGCTGCCACGCCGAAGACGACCGAGCACAAGGGCCGGACCGGCGCAGGCGAAGGCGCCGAAAAAGAAGCGCACAAGCCGGTCCGCAAACCGCGCGCAGCCAAGCCCAAGGCGGAGGCGACGGGCGAGGGGGCTGCGAAGCCGAAATCTGCGCGCAAGCCCAAAGCGCCCAAGGGTGAAAGCTGATGGCTGACTATCTCGACGAACTGGATCATGTGACAGACGCGGCGGACCCGACGTCGGGCGACACGGAAATCCAGAACTACACGATCAACTTCGGCCCGCAGCATCCCGCCGCGCATGGCGTGTTGCGCCTGGTGCTGGAGCTGGACGGGGAGATCGTGGAGCGCGTCGATCCGCATGTCGGCCTGCTCCATCGCGGCACCGAGAAGCTGATCGAATACAAGACATATCTTCAGGCGCTGCCCTATTTCGACCGGCTCGATTATTGTTCGCCTTTGTGCATGGAGCACAGCTATGTGCTGGCGATCGAGAAGCTGCTGAATCTCGAAGTGCCGCTGCGCGCGCAATATCTGCGCGTGTTCTTTGCGGAACTGACGCGCATTTCCAATCATATGCTGAACCTGGGTTCTCATGTGATGGACGTGGGCGCGATGACGCCGAACCTGTGGATGTTCGAAATCCGCGAGGATTGCATGAACTTCTACGAGCGGGCGTCCGGCGCGCGCATGCATGCGGCGTGGTTCCGTCCCGGCGGCGTGCATCAGGATGTGCCGCTGAAGCTGCTGACCGACATCGGCGACTGGCTCGATAACCGTTTGCCACGCCTTTTCGAGGATGCGATCAGCCTTGTCGCGGACAATCGCATCTTCAAGCAGCGCAATGTCGATATCGCGACGGTGAGCAAGGAAGACGCGATCAAATGGGGCTTTTCCGGCCCAATGATCCGCGGTTCCGGTATCCCGTGGGACATCCGCAAGGCGCAGCCCTATGATGTATACGATCGCATGGATTTCGACGTGCCGGTCGGCACCAGCGGCGATTGCTATGATCGGTTCATGGTGCGCGTCGAGGAAGTGCGCCAGTCCGCCCGCATCATGAAGCAATGCCTCCAGCAGATGCCCGAAGGCCCGGTGCTGACCGACGACCGCAAGGTTGCGCCACCGCGCCGCGCCGAAATGAAGCGGTCGATGGAAGCCCTCATCCACCACTTCAAGCTCTATACCGAAGGCTTCCACGTGCCCGCCGGCGAAGTCTATGTTGCGACCGAAAGCCCCAAGGGCGAATTCGGCGTCTATCTGGTCAGTGACGGGTCGAACAAACCCTATCGCTGCAAGATCCGCCCGACCGCCTTCTCGCATTTGCAGGCGATGGACTTCATGATGAAGGGCCACATGCTCGCCGACGTCACCGCCGTTCTTGGCGCGATGGATATCGTGTTCGGGGAGTGTGACCGGTGAGGAAGGTGCATGCACATTGGTCTCTGCTAGCACTCGCAATACCTGCTTGTTCGCAGGCTGCGGAATCTCCGGCCTTTAGCATGCAAGGCGAGGGCGCGAGTGAAGTTCTAGCATATATACGCCAAGACAGTAATGCACCTGCCAGCTATTTCCCTGGTGCGGCGAATTGCACGCTTATTCGAGTTGAGCCAACGCCTCAGCCGCTGGATGGCGAGCCACTTGCTCCCAATATCAATGAATTGACAGCATCGTGGACTTGCCAAGGCGTGAAATCACCCCTTCGAGTTTCATTTAGATTGACGGATAAAAAGGTAAGTGCGGTTTCGCCGCACTACGGAAAATAAGATGGCTGACGCACCCCAGATTCCCGATGAAACCGAAGTGCGCGCCCGCTGGGGCGATTTCGAGTGGACGCCGGCCAATGCGATCAAGGCGAAAGCCTATGTCGCGCGCTATCCCGACGGGCGGCAGCAGTCGGCGGTGATGGCGCTGCTCGATCTGGCCCAGCGGCAGGTGGGGGCGGAGACGCATACGCAGGGCTGGTTGCCGGTGCCGGTGATCGAGTTCGTTGCGGCGCAACTCGATATGCCGTTCATGCGTGTGTATGAAGTCGTGACCTTCTACACCATGTATAACCTCGCGCCGGTCGGCCGCTATCATGTGCAGGTCTGCGGCACGACGCCGTGCATGTTGCGTGGCTCCGATGATGTGCTTGCGGCGTGCAAGAATAAGGGGCTGATCAAGGGGCATACCACGCCCGACGGCCTGTTCACGTTGACCGAAGTCGAGTGTCTGGGCGCGTGCGCCAATGCGCCGATGGTTCAGATCAACGACGATAACTACGAAGACCTCGATTACGATAAGACGATCGCGGTTCTGGATACGCTGGCCGCGGGCGAGCAGCCGAAGATCGGCCCGCAGATCGACCGCCAGACCAGTTGCCCCGAAGGCGGCCCCACGACCCTGAAAGAGATGGTTGCGGGGAACCATGATTATCGGGGGGCGTGGTGATGACACGCTTCCCCCGCAACCCGTTCGCCCTGAGCCTGTCAAAGGGTCAGCCTGAGCTTGTCGAAGGCTTTAATACCTCACTGCGTTCGGTTGAGGACTTCGACAGGCTCAGCCCGAACGGTGTTTTTAACGGAGTGGTCTGTCATGCTCGCTGACAAGGATCGCATCTTCACAAATCTCTACGGCTTTCAGGACTGGGGTCTTGATGGCGCGCAGGTGCGTGGCGACTGGGACGACACCAAGGGCCTGATGGCGCGCGGGCAGGATGCGATCATCGAGGAAATCAAGGCGTCCGGCTTGCGCGGGCGCGGCGGCGCGGGTTTCCCGACCGGCATGAAATGGTCCTTCATGCCGAAGGAAAGCAAGGATGGCCGCCCCAGCTTCCTCGTCATCAATGCCGACGAATCCGAGCCGGGCAGTTGCAAGGATCGCGAGATCATCCGCCACGATCCGCACAAGCTGATCGAGGGTGCGCTGATCGCGGGCTTCGCGATGCGGGCGCGCGCGGCCTATATCTACATTCGCGGCGAATATATCTACGAAGTCAAGGTGTTGGAGGCCGCCGTCGCGCAAGCCTATGAAAAGGGCTTTCTCGGCAAGAATGCGTCGGGTTCCGGCTATGATTTCGACGTGTTCGTGCATCGCGGCGCGGGCGCATACATCTGCGGCGAAGAAACCGCGATGATCGAAAGCCTGGAGGGCAAGAAGGGCCAGCCGCGCCTGAAACCCCCGTTCCCGGCGGGTGCGGGCCTCTATGGCTGCCCCACCACGGTCAATAATGTCGAGAGCATCGCCGTCGTCCCCACGATCCTGCGGCGCGGCGCGGCCTGGTTCGCCAGCTTCGGGCGGGACGGGAACAAGGGCACGAAACTCTACCAGATCAGCGGCCATGTGAACAAACCCTGCGTGGTCGAGGAGGAAATGGGTATTTCCTTCAAGGACCTCATCGACACGCATTGCGGTGGCATTCGCGGCGGGTGGGACAATCTGCTGGCGGTGATCCCCGGTGGGTCGTCGGTGCCTTTGGTCCCGGCTGCCCAGATCATCGACGCGCCGATGGACTTTGACGGGCTGAAGGCTGTCGGATCGGGTCTAGGTACGGCCGCCGTCATCGTGATGGACAAGTCTACGGACATCGTGCGTGCGATCAGTCGCCTGAGCTATTTCTACAAGCATGAAAGCTGCGGCCAGTGCACCCCCTGCCGCGAAGGCACGGGCTGGATGTGGCGCGTGATGGAACGGCTGCGGACAGGCGACGCGGAAATCGGCGAAATCGACATGCTGCAGGAAGTGACCAAGCAAGTCGAAGGCCACACCATCTGCGCGCTGGGCGATGCGGCCGCTTGGCCGATCCAGGGACTTATCAAGCATTTCCGGCCCGAAATCGAGCGGCGGATCAACGAGAAGCATGGCGCGGCCCCGGTGATGGAGGCAGCGGAATAATGGGTCTGGTGTATCAGCATATCCGCCTGTCCAACGCGGCCAATCCGCAGATGGAAGAGATCGATGCCAAGGCACTGGTCGATTCCGGTGCGATTGATCTGTGCATTCCGGCGCTGGTCGCAAAGCAACTGAAACTTGAAGCGATCGAGCAGCGGATCGTGACGTTCGCCGATGGCCGCAAGGAAGCGGTGGATTATGTTGGACCAGTCAAGGTGGAAGTCTTCGGACGCCATGCCTTTACCGGAGCTATGGTGATGGGCGATGTTGTTCTGCTCGGGGCCATTCCGATGGAATCGATGGATGTTCTGGTTGATCCCCGCCGCATGCAACTCATTCCCAACCCGGAAAATCCGAACATTCCCGGCGCGCTGGCGATGGGCGTCCGCGCTGTGCGGAAGGATAGCGAATAATGCCTAAACTCACCGTAGACGGCGTAGAGATCGAAGTGCCCGCGGGCGCGACTGTTCTTCAGGCGTGCGAGATGGCGGGGAAGGAAATCCCGCGTTTCTGCTATCATGAGCGCCTCAGCATCGCGGGCAATTGCCGCATGTGTCTGGTCGAAGTGAAGCCCGGCCCGCCCAAGCCGCAGGCGAGCTGCGCGCTGCCCGCCGCCGAGGGGCAGGAGATCCGCACCGACAGCCTGATGGTGAAGAAGGCGCGCGAAGGGGTGATGGAGTTTCTCCTTATCAACCATCCGCTCGATTGCCCGATCTGCGACCAGGGTGGCGAATGCGATTTGCAGGACCAGTCGATCGCCTACGGGCGCGGTGCGTCGCGCTATGACGAAAACAAGCGCGCCGTGACCGAGAAATATATGGGTCCGATCGTCAAGACGGTGATGACCCGCTGCATCCAGTGCACCCGCTGCGTGCGCTTTGCCGAGGAAGTCGCGGGCGTACCGGAAATCGGCGCGATCTATCGCGGCGAGAACATGCAGATCACGACCTATCTGGAACATGCCGCGAAGAGCGAACTGTCCGGCAATGTCGTGGACCTGTGCCCGGTCGGCGCGCTGACGGCCAAGCCCTATGCGTTCGAGGCGCGGCCGTGGGAGCTGAAGAAGAACTTCGCCATCGACGTGATGGATGCGCTGGGCGCGAACATCCGCCTCGACAGCCGGGGCCGTCAGGTGCTGCGCGCCTTGCCGCGCATCAATGACGACGTGAACGAGGAATGGATTTCGGACAAGAGCCGCCATCATGTCGATGGTCTGATCCGCCGCCGCCTCGACAAGCCCTATGTCCGCAAGGACGGGAAGCTGATCGAGGCAAGCTGGGCGGAGGCCTTTGCCGCCATCGCGGCAGTGGCGGAGGCTGCTGGTGGGTCGGTCGCGGCGGTCGCGGGCGATCTGCTCGATTGCGAGACCTTGTTCGCGGGCAAGCTGCTGGTGGAGAAACTGGGCGGAACGATGCTGGAAGGGCGGCAGACGGGCCTTGCCTATGACGTTTCGAACCTTGCCGCTGTAAACTTCAACAGCGGCATCGCGGGGATCGAGACGGCGGATGTCATTCTGCTGGTCAACACCAACCTGCGCTGGGAAGCGCCGCTCATCAACACGCGCATCCGCAAGGCGATCAAGAAAGGCGCGAAGGTCTTTGCGATCGGGCCGGAAGTCGACCTGACCTACAAGGCCGAATGGCTGGGCAATGATGCGGCGTTGTTGGGCAAGCTGCCTGATGCGGTGACAGAGGCATTCGGCAAGGCGGCGCGACCTGCGATGATCGTCGGCGGTGGTGCGTTGGCGAAGGATGGCGCGCAGGGCGCGACGCTGGCGCTGGCCCAATCGCTGAACCTGATCCGCGAGGGATGGAACGGCTATAATGTGCTGCACTTTGCCGCTGCGCGCATGGGCGGGCTGATGCTTGGCTATGCGATGGATGGCGGCATCAAGGCGGTGGCTGCGGCGAAACCGAAGCTGCTGTTCGCCCTGGGTGCGGATGAGGTGAATTACGATCTGTTTGCCGACAGCTTCAAGGTGTTCATCGGCCATCATGGCGACAATGGCGCGCATCATGCCGACGTGATCCTGCCCGGCGCGACTTATGCGGAAAAGGCGGGCACCTACGTTAATCTGGAAGGGCGTGTACAGCGCAGTGAGAAAGCCGTGTTCGCCCCCGGCGATGCGCGCGAAGACTGGTCGATCCTGCGCGCGCTTTCCGATGTGCTGGGGGTGACCTTGCCGTTCGACAGCTTCGAGGCGTTGCGCGTGGAAATGGCGAAAGCCGTGCCCGCGCTGGGTGTCGAAGGGCTGGCGGCCTATGACTGGGCACCGCCGTCCCTGCCTGCCAATCCCGAAGGCGCGTTCGCGATGCCGATCAAGGATTTCTACCTGACCAACGCCATCTGCCGCGCCAGCCCCACCATGCAGCGATGCTCGGCGGAACTGATCCAGGGCGAAGATTTCGCGGAGGCGGCGGAGTGATGCGCTCTATCCAATCAACAGCACATCCGTTCGGTTCGAGCTTGTCGAGAACCCTGCACATCGTTCTCGACAAGCTCGAACCGAACAGGCTTTGGGGGATCGTTTTGTCATGACCGCCTTCTTCCAAAGCCTCGGCATGTCCTACGAAGGGGCATGGTTCACCTCGACCATCGCGGGCATCTTGCTCATCGCCTTTCCGGTGATGCTGGCCGTCGCGATGATTATCTATGCGGACCGAAAAATCTGGGCGGCGATGGCGCTGCGCAAAGGGCCGAATGTCGTCGGGCCGTTCGGCCTGCTGCAATCCTTCGCCGATGGCATCAAAGTGTTCCTGCAGGAAACGATCATTCCCTCGGCGGCCAATCGCGGGCTGTTCCTGATCGCGCCGATCATCACCTTCACCGTCGCTTTGATGGCGTGGGCAGTGATCCCGTTCGATGTCGGCGTGGTGCTGTCTGACATCAATGTCGGATTGCTCTATATCCTCGCGATCAGTTCGCTGGGCGTCTACGGCGTCGTCATCGCGGGCTGGGCGTCCAACTCCAAATATCCCTTCTTCTCGGCGATGCGCGCATCGGCGCAGATGATTTCCTATGAAGTCTCGATCGGCTTCGTGCTGATCTCCGTCGTGCTGTGGGCGGGATCGTTCAATCTGGGTGTGATCGTGGAGAGCCAGAAAGGCTATTTCGGGTTCCTCAACGGCAATGGATTCAATCCTTTGCTGTTCCCGATGGCGGTCGTATTCCTCATCTCTGCCATGGCCGAAACCGCGCGCGCGCCGTTCGACCTGACCGAAGCGGAGAGCGAACTCGTCGCGGGATACCAGACCGAATATAGCTCGATGGCGTTCGCGCTGTACTGGCTGGGCGAATATGCCAACGTCATCCTGATGTGCGCGCTGAACGCCATCCTGTTCTGGGGCGGATATCTGCCGCCTCTCGATATCGACCTGATTCCGTGGTTCGACATCCCCGGCATCATTTGGCTCTTCGCCAAGATTCTCGTCTTCTTCTTCATCTTCTCATGGGTGAAGGCGACCGTACCGCGCTACCGCTACGACCAGTTGATGCGCCTGGGCTGGAAAATCTTCCTGCCACTGTCGCTTGGCTGGGTGGTGCTGGTGTCCGGGTTCCTGATGTTCACGCGCTATGGAGGCGCAGCATGATCCACGCGATCAAATCCTTCTTTCTCGTCGAGTTTTTGAAGGCGCACTGGCTGACCTTGAAATATTTCTTCAAACCCAAGGCGACCATTAATTACCCTTATGAGAAGAACCCGATTTCGCCGCGGTTCCGGGGGGAACATGCGTTGCGTCGTTATCCCAATGGCGAGGAGCGGTGCATCGCATGCAAGCTGTGCGAGGCCGTCTGTCCGGCGCAGGCGATCACCATCGAGGCGCAGCCGCGCGACGATGGCAGCCGCCGCACCACCCGCTACGATATCGACATGACCAAGTGCATCTATTGCGGCCTGTGTCAGGAAGCCTGCCCGGTGGACGCGATCGTCGAAGGCCCGAACTTCGAGTTTTCGACCGAAACGCGCGAGGAGTTGATTTACGACAAGAGCAAGCTGCTTGAAAATGGCGACAAGTGGGAACGCGCACTCGCTGCGAACCTTGCCGCCGATGCGCCCTATCGGTAATGGGCGCCGTATTCACATCATACCCGTTCGCCCTGAGCCTGTCGAAGGGCCAGCCTGAGCGCAGCGAAGGTGCTTCACTTCGCTCAGCAGAGGGCTTCGACAAGCTCAGCCCGAACGGATTATGGGGGTCGTAATTTGATTCACGTTCTCGCCTTTTACCTTTTCGCGACGGTGGTGATCGCGAGTGGTGCGATGACCATTTTCTCGCGCAATCCGGTGCATTCGGTGCTGTGGCTGATCCTGGCGTTCTTCAACGCGGCGGGCCTGATGATCCTGCTCGGTGCGGAGTTCATCGCGATGCTGCTGGTGATCGTCTATGTCGGCGCGGTCGCGGTGCTGTTCATGTTCGTCGTCATGATGCTGGACATCGACTTTGCCGAATTGCGCGCCGGTTTCGTCAACTACCTGCCCTTCGGCATTGCCATCGCGGTCGTTCTGCTGGCGGAGATCGTGCTGGGGGTCGGCATCTGGTCGGCGGGTCCGATCGAGCTGGCGCAGCGCGCAGCGCCGGTGACGGGCGAGGTGTCGAACATCCAGGCGATCGGGGCGCTGCTGTATACGCGCTATATCTTCCTGTTCGAGGCAGCGGGCATCGTCTTGCTGGTGGCGATGGTCGGCGCCATCGTGCTGACGCACCGGGCGCGGGGCGGGGTGCGCGGGCAGAATATCGACAAGCAGAACCGCCGCCGTCCGCAGGATGCCGTTCGCAATGTGAAGCAGCCGGTCGGGCAGGGGGTGGAGCTGTGATGCGGGCCTCTAACCTAAATCCGTTCGGGCTGAGCCTGTCGAAGCCCTGTACTGAACGTAGTGAAGTGCCTTCACTGCGTTCAGGCGTGCCCTTCGACTTCGCTCAGGGCGAACGGGTGTCTTTCATGGAGGCAGCCGCATGATCGGCCTGCAACATTATCTCGTGGTCAGCGCCATCCTGTTCGTGATGGGGGTGCTGGGCATCTTCATCAATCGCAAGAACGTCATCATCATCCTGATGGCGATCGAGCTGATATTGCTGGCGGTGAATATCAACCTTGTCGCGTTCAGCGCCTTTCTCGGCGATCTGGTGGGGCAGGTATTCTCCATGTTCGTCCTCACCGTCGCGGCGGGCGAGGCGGCGATTGGCCTTGCCATCCTCGTCATCTATTTCCGCGGCCGCGGCACAATTGCCGTCGATGATGTCAACCGGATGAAGGGCTGAAGACCTCGACATGATCTCCCTTATCGTCCTTTTTCCGCTGCTCGCCGCGATCATCGCGGGCCTTGGCAACCGTATCATCGGCAATGTGCCGGCAAAGATCGTAACGACGGGCGCGCTCTTCGCGTCCTGCGCGCTGAGCTGGCCGATTTTCCTGTCCTTCGTGGCGGGTGACGCCGCGCCCTATGTGGAGCCGGTATTCACCTGGATACGCTCGGGCGATTTCGATGCGGCCTGGGCGCTGCGCGTCGATACGATGACGGCAGTGATGCTGGTCGTCATCACCAGCGTCTCCGCCCTCGTTCATCTGTATAGCTGGGGCTATATGGAGGAAGACCCGGACCAGCCGCGCTTCTTCGCCTATCTCTCGCTCTTCACCTTCGCGATGCTGATGCTGGTGACGGCGAACAACCTGCTCCAGATGTTCTTCGGCTGGGAAGGGGTGGGCCTCGCCTCCTATCTCCTCATCGGTTTCTGGTTCCGCAAGCCCAGCGCCAATGCCGCCGCGATCAAGGCGTTCGTGGTCAATCGTGTTGGCGACCTCGGCTTCATGATGGGGATTTTCGGCACCTTCCTGGTGTTCGGCACGATCTCCATTCCCGAAATCCTGGAAGCCGCACCGTCCATGGCGGGATCGACCATCGGTTTCTTGGGCGGTCGTTTCGATACGATGACGGTGCTTTGCCTCCTGCTGTTCATCGGCGCGATGGGTAAATCGGCGCAGCTTGGCCTCCACACCTGGTTGCCTGACGCGATGGAAGGGCCGACGCCCGTTTCCGCGCTGATCCACGCGGCAACGATGGTGACGGCCGGCGTGTTCATGGTGTGTCGCCTCTCGCCGATGTTCGAGACCAGCCCGACCGCACTGGGCGTGGTAACCTTCGTGGGTGCGGCGACCTGCCTGTTCGCCGCGACGGTCGGCACGGTGCAGAACGACATCAAGCGGGTGATCGCCTATTCGACCTGTTCGCAGCTTGGCTATATGTTCTTTGCCGCAGGCGTTGGTGCCTATGGCGCGTCGATGTTCCATCTGTTCACCCACGCCTTCTTCAAGGCGCTGCTGTTCCTGGGCGCGGGATCGGTGATCCATGCGATGCACCATGAACAGGACATGCGCTATTATGGCGGCCTGCGTAACGAAATCCCCATCACTTTCTGGGCGATGACGGCGGGGACGCTGGCGATCACCGGGGTGGGCATCATCGGCGTGTTCGGCTTTGCGGGCTTTTATTCGAAAGACGCCATCCTTGAAGCGGCTTATGCCTCGGGCGGCAGCGGGCAGCTCGCTTTCTATGTCGGTGTCTTCGCCGCATTGCTTACCAGCTTCTACAGCTGGCGACTGGTGTTCCTGACCTTTTTCGGCACGCCGCGCTGGGCCGCATCGGAACATATCCAGCATGCCGTGCATGACGCGCATGGCCACGGGGATCATGGGCATGCCGATCATGGGCATGACGACCATGTGGATGGTAGCAAGGCGCATGGCGAGGGCGATTACGCCCATTACACGCCGCTGACGGGCACTGGCGGTTATCATCCGCATGAAAGCCCCTGGTCGATGCTGATTCCGCTGATCGTCCTCAGCATCGGGGCAATTTTCGCCGGTTTCGTCTTCCACCACAGTTTCGTGGAGGCAGAGCAAGGCGCTGCCTTCTGGCAGGGGGCGATCGCGTTCGACACGCATCTGATGCATGCGATGCATGAAGTGCCCCTGTGGGTGAAGCTAGCACCGGCGGCGGTGATGCTGTCGGGCCTGGCGATCGCCTGGCTCGCCTATATCCGCTATCCCGAATGGCCGCGGCAGTTCGTCGGGCAGTTCGGCGTACTCTATCAGTTCCTGCTCAACAAATGGTACTTCGACGAGCTTTATAATGTGCTGTTTGTGAAGCCTGCCTTTGCGATCGGTCGGATATTCTGGAAGGCTGGCGACGTAGGCCTGATCGATCGCTTCGGCCCCAATGGTCTGGCGGCGCTGGTGGTACAGGGCGGGAAGATCACGCGACGGCTCCAGTCGGGCTATCTTTACACTTATGCGCTGGTGATGCTGCTCGGGCTAGCCGCGGCTGCAACCTGGGCGATTGCACGATAATGAACCAGCTTGGCTTTCCCATTCTCACGCTGATGATGGCTGTCCCGATGGCGGCGGCGATCGCCTGCCTCTATGCGAGCGACAAGACGGCGCGCATGATCGCGCTGGCCGCTACGCTTGTCGATCTGGCTCTCGGCATCGTCCTGTGGTTGACCTTCGATCAGTCGGCGATGGGCGCGCAGTGGCAATTCACCGAATATGCGCCGATTTTTGGGCGTTTCGCCTGGGCGCTCGGCATCGATGGCATCGCGCTTATGCTGATCGTACTGACAGTGTTTCTGATGCCGATCTGCATCGGCGCGAGCTGGCTGGCGATCGACAAGCGCGTCGGCGAATATATGGCGGCGTTCCTGCTGATGGAGGTGCTGATGATCGGCGTCTTCACCGCGCAGGACATCTTCCTGTTCTACGTGATGTTCGAAGCGGGCCTGATCCCGATGTATCTCATCATCGGGATCTGGGGCGGGGCCGAACGCATCTACGCCAGCTACAAGTTCTTCCTCTACACGCTGCTCGGCTCCGTGCTGATGCTGATCGCAATGATGTGGATGGTGCAGCAGGCAGGAACCACCGATATCCCGACCTTGATGGCGTTCGATTTCAGCCCGCAGGCGCAGTCCTGGCTGTGGCTGGCCTTCTTCGCGAGCTTTGCGGTCAAGATGCCGATGTGGCCGGTCCACACCTGGTTGCCCGACGCGCACGTTCAGGCACCGACCGCGGGCTCTGTGATCTTGGCGGGCGTGTTGTTGAAGATGGGTGGCTACGGCTTCATCCGCTTCTCGCTGCCGATGTTCCCGGAAGCGTCCGCGCAATTCGCGCCGCTGGTGTTCGGCCTGTCGATGGTCGCGGTGGTCTATACCTCGCTCGTCGCACTGGTGCAGAGCGACATGAAAAAGCTGATCGCCTATTCCTCGGTCGCGCATATGGCGATCGTGACCGTCGGGCTGTTCGCCTTCAATGCGCAGGGTATCGAGGGCGCGATGATGGTGATGCTGGGCCATGGTCTCGTGTCGGGTGCGCTGTTCCTGTGCGTCGGCGTCATCTACGACCGGCTGCACACGCGCGAAATCAGCCGCTATGGTGGCCTCGCCATCAACATGCCCAAATATGCCGTGCTGTTCCTGCTCTTCACCATGGCCGCCGTCGGCCTGCCTGGAACGAGCAACTTCGTCGGCGAATTTCTGGCGCTGATGGGCGTCTATGAAGCGTCGAGCTGGGTGGCGATCGTTTGCACGACCGGCATCATCCTGGGCGCAGCCTATATGCTCTATCTCTATCGCCGGGTCTGCTATGGCGATCTGGTCAACGACGATGCACGGGCCATGCCGGACCTGTCGGGCCGGGAACTGTGGCTGCTGGCGCCCATCGCCGCCGCCGTGCTGTGGATGGGCATTTACCCTGAAAGCTTTCTGGCGCCGATGCGCGCCGATGTCGCGGCACTGGTCGCCCGGATCGACCGCGCCAGGCCCGCGGGCGATGCCGCGCTGACGGCGGGTAATCCCGCTGCTGCTGCGGCTGCGGCCGGCGAGCACGGACAAACCCATGATACGCCGGGGGAGGCGCACTGATGATCGAGACGGCTTCCCTGATGATGGTCGCACCGGAACTGGTGCTGACCGGCGGATCGCTCATCCTGCTTATGATCGCGGCCTATGCCGGTGATCGCCTTGCCGGCTTGGTCGGCTGGCTGTCCGTGGCAACGCTGGTGGCCGCCGGGGCGACGCTGACCGGCCTGCCCGGCCATGGCGGCGACGCCTTTGATGGTCTCTATCGCGCCGATGCCTTTGCCGCATTTGCCAAGATACTCATCTATGTTGCCGCTGCCGCGTCGATCATCGTCGCGCCCCGATTCTTCGCGCCAGTGGATGGCAAGGGCACAGGTGCGGTGCGGTGCGAATATCCGATCCTGATCCTCATGGCCTGTATCGGCATGGGGATGATGGTATCGGCAGGCGACATGATGACGCTGTATGTCGGTCTCGAACTCAACAGCCTGGCGGCCTATGTGCTGGCCAGTTTCATGCGGCAGGACAGCCGGTCGGCCGAAGCGGGTCTGAAATATTTCGTGCTCGGTGCGCTTGCCAGCGGTATCCTGCTCTACGGCATTTCGCTGCTTTACGGCTTTTCGGGCAGCACCAGCTTTGACGGGATCGCCGCTGCGATAGACAATGGCCTCTCCAACGGTCTGTTGTTCGGCATGGTCTTCGTGCTCGCGGGCCTCGCGTTTAAGATCAGCGCGGTGCCGTTCCACATGTGGACGCCGGACGTGTATGAAGGCGCGCCGACACCGGTCACGACCTTCTTCGCCAGCGCGCCGAAGGTTGCGGCGATGGGCCTTACCATCCGCGTCGCGATCGAGGCACTCGGGCCGGGCGGCATGGCGTGGCAGCAGATCGTGATCTTCGTGGCGCTGGCCTCGATCCTGTTCGGCGCAGTCGCGGCGATCGGCCAGACGAACATCAAGCGACTGCTGGCCTATTCCTCGATCAACAACGTCGGTTTCGCGCTTATCGGCCTGGCTGCGGGAACGCCCGCCGGGGTAGCGGCGACGATGAGCTATATGGCGATCTATGTCGTGATGACCATCGGCGGCTTCGTCTGCGTGCTTCAGATGCGCGACGCGGACGGCAGGCCGGTCGAGACGATCGCCAGCCTTTCCGGCCTGTCGCAGTCGCGCAAGGGGCTGGCGGCGGCGCTGGCGATCTTCATGTTCAGCCTGGCGGGCATCCCGCCGCTGTTCGGTTTCTGGGCCAAGTTTCTGGTGTTCGATGCCGCCGTGGCGGCCGATCTGCTGGGGCTGGCGGCGGTTGGCATTGCCGCATCGGTGATCGGCGCTTTCTATTATCTCAAGATTATCAAGACGATGTACTTCGATGCGCCTGCTCCGGCTTATGCATCGGGCACGCCCGTCATCGAAAATGCGCTGATCGCCGTTTGCGCGACCATTATCGTGCTGGGCTATCTGCTCAATCCCGTGCTTGACCGGGCAAGCGCCGCGGCGGCGGCGGCGCTGTTCTGACGGTCGAGGCTCCGACGATCGACATCCGCACGGTATCGGAAACGCGTTCCACCAATGCCGACATGCTGGCATGGGCAGAAGGCGGCGCGGCCGAGGGGCTTTGGCTGCGCGCCGACATGCAAAGCGGCGGCCGGGGGCGTCTTGCCCGAAACTGGGAAAGTCCGCCGGGCAACCTCTATTGCTCGACGCTTGTACGCCTGGCACCGGGCGATCCTCCGGCGCCTACGCTCGCCCTCGTTGCCGCCGTCGCAACGTGGGAGGTGATCGAGGCTCTGGTTCCGGGCCGTGCGCGCATCAAATGGCCCAATGATATCATGGTCGGCGCGGCGAAGCTGGCCGGTATGCTCTTGGAGCGCACGGGCGATGCGATCGTCATCGGCATCGGGGTGAATGTCCGTGCCCATCCGTCGCTGCCGGATCGCCCGACGACCAGCCTCTGGGCGCTGGGTGCAGTCGAAAGCGATGTCGCCACGCTGGTGGCGCGTCTGGCCAGCGGATTTGCTGACCGGCTGCATGACTGGCGTCAATATGGTCTCGAAGCGATCCGGCATCGCTGGCTGGCTGCGGCGCATCCCGCTGGCACATCACTGCGCGCCAGCCTGCCTGATGGCACGACGATCGATGGACGTTTCGCAACGCTGGATGCCGAAGGCGCGCTGATCGTCGATCTGGCCGACGGCGGCAAGAGGACCATTCACGCAGGCGACATATTCCTGCTATGAGCGCAGCCTGTTCAATCCCGATGGGACAATTCTGATGCTTCTCGCCGTCGATGCCGGCAATACCAATGTCGTCTTTGCGCTCGTCGACAACGGTGCCATCCGCGCCCGCTGGCGGATTGCCACGGATCCGCGCCGCACGGCCGACGAATATGCCGTATGGCTGAACCAGCTCTTGATGCTGGAAGGCTTTGCGATGGCGGATGTCGATGCCGTCATCATCGCCACGGTGGTGCCTCGCGCGCTGCACAATCTCGAAGTGCTTGCCAGCAAATATTTCAAGGTCACACCGCTGATTGCGGGGCAGGCACCGGTCGAATGGGGCATCGCGCTGGATGTCGCCGAACCCGCCTCGGTCGGGGCCGACCGGGTTGTAAATGCCATCGCCGCGCATCATCTCTATACAGGTGATCTGATCGTGATCGATTTCGGCACCGCGACCACCTTCGACGTCGTTGACTACAGCGGTGCTTACAAGGGCGGGATCATTGCGCCGGGCATCAACCTCTCGCTCGATGCACTGGTCAGTGCGGCGGCCAAGCTGCCGCGCATAGCGATTGCCGCGCCGGAGGATCGCTCGGTCATCGGCCGCACCACCGAAGCGCAGATGCAGATCGGTGTGTTCTGGGGCTATGTCGCGATGATCGAAGGGCTGGTTGCCCGGATGCGCGCCGAAATCGGTCGCCCCGTCCGCGTGATATCCACAGGCGGCCTCGCGGTCCTGTTCGACGCCCACACCGATATTTTCGATGCCATCGCGCCCGACCTCACCATTCAGGGTCTGGCGCTGATGCACGGCAGAATCTGACCGCTGGATCATTCTCCAGCACCATTGACCACAAGCGCCGCACCAGGTGGTGACGGCGCGACAGGAGTTTTGTTACGTAATGACACCCAAGAATGAACTGCTTTTCCTGGCCCTCGGCGGGTCGGGCGAGATCGGCATGAACGTCAATCTGTATGGCTGCCAGGGCAAATGGGTCATGGTCGATCTTGGCCTGACCTTCGCCGATCCGGGCTATCCCGGCGTCGAACTCATACTGCCGGACCTCAGCTTCATCGAGGATCATCGTGACGATCTGCTCGGCATCGTGCTGACTCACGGGCATGAAGATCATATCGGCGCGATCCCCTATCTGGCGGCGGACCTTGGCGTTCCGCTCTATGCGACGCCCTTCACCGCAGGACTGATCCGGGGCAAGCTGGAAGAGGAAGGCATCGCCAACCAGGTCAAGCTGCACGTCATCGAAAATGGCGGCAACCTGCAACTCGGGCCGTTCGGCTTCCGCTATATGCCGCTCGCCCATTCGATTCCCGAAGGCAATGCGCTGGTGATCGACACGCCTTATGGCACCATCTTCCATACCGGCGACTGGAAGCTGGATGATCGGCCGTTGCTGGGCGTTCCCTCCACCCCCGAACAGTTGACCGCCGTCGGTGACAAGGGGGTGCTCGCGCTAGTCTGCGACAGCACCAATGTTTTCAATCCCGAGGCAAGCGGGTCCGAAGGCGATGTCCGCGAAGGGCTGATGGAGGTGGTCGGGGCCGCACGCCAGCGGGTGCTCGTCACGACCTTCGCTTCCAACGCCGCGCGGTTGCAGACGCTGGGGGAAGTCGCCAATGCGACCGGCCGTCAACTCTGCGTGGCGGGCCGATCGCTCGACCGGATCATCACCAATGCGAAAAGTGCAGGTTATCTGCGTGATTTTCCGCCGATGGTCGATTGGGACGATGCCATGGACCTGCCGCGCAACAAGGTGATGATCATCGCCACGGGCGGGCAGGGGGAAAGCCGCGCGGCGCTCGCCCGCATCGCCTTCGACAGTCATCCCATAAAGCTCGACGAAGGCGATACCGTCATCTTCTCGTCCAAGCAGATTCCCGGCAATGAAATCGCGATCGGCCGCATCCAGAATGCTTTGGCCGATCAGGGCATCGTGATGGTGACCGACCGGCAGGCCGAAGTGCATGTGTCCGGTCATCCCGGCCGCCCCGAATTGCAGGCGATGTACAAGTGGATACGCCCGCAGATATTGCTGCCGGTGCATGGCGAGATCCGCCACATGGCCGAACAGGGACGGCTGGGCCTCAGCGAAGGCATTCCGCATGCAGTGGTCCAGAAAAACGGCGATCTCGTGCGCCTTGCGCCCGGTGCGCCGCAGATCATCGGCCAGGAAAGCGTCGGACGGCTTGTCCTCGATGGCGACGTGATCCTGCCTGCTGACGGCGCGACGATGAACGAACGGCGCAAGGTCGCCTTGCATGGCCAGATCAGCGTGGCTGTGGCGATCGACCGGCAGGGCCGTCTGCTGGGTCGTCCCACCATCCGCATGCAGGGCGTGCCGGTGGAGGAAGACAAGGACGCCTTCACCATTGAGGCCGCGAACGAGGCGGCGGACGTGGTGGCGAAAGGATCGAAGGAGGAGGACGCCGTGCGCGAACGGATCCGCCTTGCCGTGCGCCGGGCCGCAACCCGCTGGACCGGGAAAAAGCCGATTGTGGACGTGCTGATCGTCGCGGCGTAAGGCACGGTCATGAACCTTTATGCCATTGTCGCCATCTATTTCCTGTTCTGGGTGATGGCCGGTTTCATCGTCCTGCCGTTCGGCTTGCGGACGCCGGATGAAACCGGCGAAACCCTGATGAAGGGACAGGCGGACAGCGCGCCGAGCAACTTTCGTCCGGGGATAGTGGCTTTGCGCGCCACCATCCTCGCGACGATCCTGTTTGCTATCTATTATGCCAATTATGTGTTCGGCTGGGTGACGGCGGAAAGCATCATCGCGCTGGGTCGCTGACCCTTACTGCCGCAACCGCTCGATCGCCTGCGCCAGCGCGACGTACAGCTTGCCCATGTCCGAGGAGAGCATCGTGACCGCCAGGGCGCTGCCGTCGCGGGCGGAAAGGATGGTGCGCAGCATGCCTTCGAAATCGTGGATGTAGCGGTTCACATGTTCGCGAAACTCGCCGTCGTTATCATAATGCAGCGCGATCTCGCGAGACTGACCCGCATCGAGCAGCTTCACCGCGCGGCGGGTGAAGACGCCGCGATCCCCCTTCAGATAGGCGGCCCAGGCCGAATCTGACACGTCGTTCGACAAAATCTTGGCGACGTCGATCGCGGTGCTGTTGAGCGATTCGATCAGCAGCGCGGAACGACGCGCGAAATTGTCGCGATCGCGGCTTTCGGCGGCCTGTTCGGCGTCATTGATGCGCTGCTCGATGCTGGCACTGGTGTCGGCGATGGTCAGCAGTTGCCGCATCAGCCGGTCCGATGCCTGATGCGCAGCTTTCACGGCCTGTTCGGCTACCTGAGCGACTTCCGCGATCTGCGCGGTCACCCGGTCGCCGATCGCCTTCTGCATCGCCTGTTCGCTGGCATCGCCCAGTGCCTGCGCCGCTTCGGGTATGGCGCGTGCCAGCGCCTGCCGCGCCCGGTCGGCGGCCTGATCGGCCGTATCCTTCACGCGCAGCAATGCCGCGATAAGCTGCGGCCCGGCACTTTCGGTCAGGCGCGTCGCACTGTTGCCTGCGGTATCGAGGGCATCCTGCAATCCGTCCACCTGCATGCGGTTGGCTTTCAGCCCGCCTTCGGTGCTTTCCAGCCACTCGGTGAGGCGGCGGCTCTGGCCGCGCAGCAGTTCCTCGGCTTCCTGCGTGCGGCCCAATATCGCATCGGCCACGGCCTCCAGCGCCTCGATTTCCGGGGCGGCCGCCGCGAGCAGCCCGCGCGTTTCGCCGATCCGGCCGTTTAGCCGCTGCAATGCGAGCGGATAGGTCTCGTCCACTTCGCGGACGCTCGAATCGATGGCCAGCATCAGCGTTTCGGATTTGCCGATAAGTTGCTCGGCCGTGCTGTTCCCCGCGACCAGCGCCTGATCCATGCGCTCCGCTTCGGTCGCCAGCTTCGCAAGCGCGCGCGCCAGACGCTCGTTGCGGGCCAGTCCGTCCGCTTCGAAACTCGCAAAGCGCGCCTCCAGCATCGCAAGCTGTTCGCCAAGGCCGCTGCTCAGCCCCGACGCCAGCATCGTCTGCCCTTCGATCAGACGGTCGAGATCGTGCAGGCGCGATTCGATTTCGGCGCTGTGCTCGGCAAAGTCGCGCATCGTATCCTGGCCGATGTCACCCAGCGTTGCGCGGGCACGATCAACCAGCGTCGCAAGCATGCTGCTCTGCGCATCGAGCCCCGTGCTCGTTTCCGTCAGCGCGGTACGGGCGCGGTCGAGTGCCACGTCGATCCGGTTTGCGGCGAGTTCGGCCATCCCGTTCACTTCGTCCGATGTGGCGCGGGTCGCATCCTGCAACTGCGAAAGCTGGCTGGTGAGGCTCTTCGTCGCCGCCAATGTGCGACTGCGCGCATCGTCGGACAGTTCGGCGATGGCGTGCAGACGCGATTCTAGCCCATCAATCCGTTCGGAAAGGGCATGGCCGCTGTCGATCAGCCGCGCGGTCATCTCTGCGGCGCGATCCTCCAGCAGCGGCATGTCCTGCGTCATGCTGCGCAACTGGTCGGCAAGCTGCTGCCCGGCGCGTTCGGCGGTCGATGCGCTGGCGGCGGCGCTCGCGGCATGGGCGGCGATGATCTTTGCGGAGGCTTCCATATTGGCGCTGGCCGAGGCGCCATAGCTTTCGAGCAGCGATGCCTGTTCGACCATCGCGTCGCGGGCCGTCGCTAGCTGCTGGCCCAGCCGCTGCACACGGGCCTCCAGTGCGGCGCTTTCGGCGCGGAGTAGCCGCGCGGTATCGGCAAAACGCAAGGCCTCGCTACGGCTGCTGCGCATCAGCAACAGATAGGCGGTTGCAAGCAGCGCGAGTGGCATGGCGATCGTTGCGACCGTCATCGGCAGGGCTTCGAGTGCGGGCAGCGGGCGACCGCGCCCCAGCAGCACCCACAGGCTGAAGATCAGCCAGGTTGCAGCCACAAGGCCGAACAGGAAGCCGACGATCGTAAAGCGTCGCGACGGCGGGGCTGGATCGACCTCGTCCCACGCCGCTTGCCCCGGGTCATCGGGATCGGTCAGGCTGTCTTCCAACAGCAATTCCTGTTCATTTCCGGTCGCTTGCGCCGCAGCACGATCGGTATCGCGCCACAGGTCGACGATTTTCTGGCCCCCGTTCATGACATGCTGTGTAACATGTTTTGATGGGACGGAAATGGCCATTCGCAACCAAAACTTAACGGCCCGCCGCGTATGCATGACGCATGTCTTATGATCCGGGAGCTTTGGAGTCGGCACTGGCCGCCGCAGTGGGCGATGATCTCGCCCTGATCGCCGACCTGCGCCGTGCATTTCTGGAAAGTGCGAATCGGCAGGTGGACCTGCTGGGGCGGGCACGGTGCGACGCCAACTGGCAACTGGCGGCATGGCGATTGAAGGGGCTGGCCGCCAGTTTTGGCGTGGCCGGGCTGATGGCACTGGCCGAAGAAGCCGCCGCTTCGGCGCCGGGTGATCCGAAGATCGTGACCCGCATAAAAGCGGCGCTTGTTACGTTCGAGTTGGGGCACGCCTAGCCGCCCGGTCCGGCCCGCCGGACAAAGCATTGCTTGCATCGTGCCGCCTGCGTTGCGAAAGACAGGGCAGAGCAATTCAAGCCGGGTCCCGTCATATCCATGTCCTTTGCGGCCGTCATCTGTGCCAGCCATGCCATTGCGGGCGAACCGGGGGATATGTCCTCGGGGTCATCCGGTACCTTGCGGGCGGGCCTGCATTTCGCCGGCTACAGCCTGGTGGAATATCAGGTGCGGCAGGCCGCGCAGGCCGGTGCAAGCCGTGTCTTCATTCTCGTCGGCACGGTGACGCAGCCGCTCTCGCGCGCGATCGATCGGCTGACGGCCGACGGCATAGCGGTGGCGCTGGTGCGTGACATGGTATCGCTGGTCCGCGAAGCGCCGCGCGACAAGGACATGCTGCTGGTCGCGGACGGCGCCATCATCGCTCAACAGCATTATGCCGCGATCGCCGCGCAACCCGCCAATGTCCTGCTTGTCGCCGACGACAGCCGGGCGACGGCGGCCTTGGAGCGGATTGACGGCCAGCATCGCTGGGCCGGATTGTTGCTGGTGTCGCCCGATCTGCTGTTCGGCACGCTCGACATGCTCGGCGACTGGGACATGGAACTGACGCTGGTCCGCGCTGCGGTGCAGGCAGGTGCGCATCGCATCGTGGTGCCGCAGGACGAAATCCTCGAAGGGCGCGTCGCCCTGGTCGACAGCCAGGCTGCGGCCGATCTGGTTGCGCAAGCGCAGCTGGGGCGGGACGGGCGGGGGACAAGCCGTGATGGCGCGGTGGATCATTATCTGCTTCGCCCGATCGCGCTACGCATCGCGCCGATGCTGCTGCGCACGCAGGTGCCCGCTCTTCAATTGCGTATCGGCGGCATGGCGCTGGCCGCGATCGGCATGATTGCCGCGATGCTGGATTGGCCGATTTTCGGCATGCTGCTGATGCTCACCAGCATCCTTGCGTCCCTGACTGCCGACCGGCTGGGCGAAATGGCGCGGCGCGGGCCGGATGATGGCTGGTTGGCGCTGGCACCCTATGCGCTCGTGCTCTTGGGTATTGTCGTCGTGGGCAATGCCGCTGCACCGTCACTGGCGGGCTTGCCGCTTGCCATGCTGCTGGGCATCGTCACCTTGGCCGTGCGATGGCGACGCACGGGCGATATTGCGCCCTGGGCGCTGTTTACGCCTGCGACCGCCGTGCTGTTTCTGATCCTGGCGACGCTCTTCGCGGGCGTCCAGCCGGGAATCAGCGCCGCCACGCTCTGCGCCATCGCGTCGGTCGGCATGATGGTGCTGATGCGGCGCGCCTGACGTCGTGACGCCGCTAAGGTCCTGTTAACTTACATGCCGCCGTTGATGTCCCGTATTGGGGCATCACGTCCGAATCGTCATCCAAGAGTCATTTAAGTCGAATAGCCGAGCAGACGTGCGCAACTCTGACGCAGCGTCCGCCTTGGTGCGGGCATGTAATCTGAATTGCGCGGGGGCCAAGATATTCCAGGAGAGACAGTGATGGGACCAGGTTCAATTGCGTTCACCGGCTATAACGCTGATGGAAACGACGATATCGCCTTTGTTGCGCTGGAGGAGATTCCGGCAGGCACCGTCATCAATTTCAACGATCGCGAATGGCAGGGCAGCGCATTTAATACCGGCGAAGGCGAAGTGCGGTTCACGGCGACGAATGCGATCGCAGCCGGCACGGTGGTCACCATCAACAGCTACAGCTCCTCGCCGAGCAGTGCCTTCGGCAGCGTTTCGGGATCGAGCGGCATCGGCAATAATGCGGAAATCATCTACGCTTTCGTCGGCGCACCCAACACGCCGACCGCCTTCCTTGCCGCGATCGCCAATGCCGGCTTCGGTGTCGACGGCGGCACGCTGACCGGCACCGGCCTTGTGGTCGGCGAAACCGCGATTGACCTTGGCGCGGCCGATACCGATGCCGACATCGGCGTATTCAATGGCGCGCGCAGCGGCGCGACGGACTTTGCCGATTATCGCACTGCCATCAACGATGTCGCGAACTGGACGATCCAGGATGCGGACGGCGACAACAGCGCCGATGGCGTCGCGCCCGATCTACCGTTCGATACCACCGCCTTCACGGTCGGTTCGGCGGAAACGCAGACGATCGGCTTCGCCACGGATTCGCTCAGCATCACGCAGGCGGAAGGCAACAGCGGCACGGTCGCCTATACCTTCACGATCGCGCGTACCGGCGGCACCACGGGTGATGCCACCGTCAGCGGTACGTTCAGCGCGACCGCGACCGATGCTGCCGATTTCGGCGGGACACTGCCGGGCAATTTCAGTGCCGTGATCGCGGCCGGGGCAACCAGCACCACCGTCACCATCGAAGTGAGCGGCGATACGCTGATTGAAGGCAATGAAAGTTTCCGCCTCAACCTGACTGATGTCAGCAACGGCAGCGTGGCGGCAAGCATCAACGGCGCGACGGCGACAGCGACGGGCGTCATCCAGAACGACGATGTGCCCGAAACGCCGTTCGGCGGCATCACCATTCTGGACGAGGCGGAATCGCTTGCCGGTTCGCTCACTGTACCCGTGCCCACCGGCGTCCTCGAAATGGTGCGTATCGGATCGATAGAAGGCAGCGGTACGACGGCAGCGGGCCGCGCCGAATCGGTTGCGTTCGACCCGACCACCGATCGCGCCTTCACCACCAACGCCGCGCTCAATCTGATCGACATCACCCAGGTCGGCAGCGACGGCAGTTTGACGGCCGTTGGGTCGATTGACCTCAACAGCCTGCCGGATGCCGGTCCGGTCAATTCGGTCGCGGTCAAGAATGGCATTCTTGCCGTGGCGTATCAGAGCCAGTCGCCCGATCAGCCGGGCACCGTTGCGCTGTTCGATGCAGCCACCGGCGACTTGGTGCAGACCATCACTGTCGGCGTCCTGCCCGACCAGCTCACATTCTCGCCGGACGGCAGTCGCCTGCTGGTCGCGAACGAAGCCGAGACGATCAGTGCGTCCAACAATCCTGCCGGCGGCGTCACCATCATCGATACATCCGGTGGCGCGGCTGCGGCGACGGTTCTCAACACCATCACCTTCGCCGCGCTGAACGGCAGCGAAGCGGACCTGAAGGCTGCGGGCTTCAACACTTACCCCGGCCAGTCGGCCGGTGCCGAGTTCGAGCCGGAATATATCAGCGTCTCGCCGGACGGCACCCGCGCCTATGTGACGCTTCAGGAAGTGAACGGCGTTGCCGTCATCGACCTGACGGACCCGACCGCGACGCAGCCTTTGTCCATTCTGCCACTGGGATCGATCGACCGCAGCCTTGCGGGCAATGCCTTTGACGCCAGCGACCGCGACGGCATCAGCCTTGAGAACTTCGATGTCGACAGCCTGCCGCAGCCCGACGCCATCGCCAGCTTCTCTGTCGGCGGCGTCACTTATTTCGTTACCGCGAACGAAGGCGATGCGCGTGTCGGGGTGGCGGACGAAGTGCGCCTGTCCGCCGCCAGCTATGTTCTCGATCCCACCGCTTATCCCGACGCGGCGGCGCTCAAGAATGCCAATGCGCTTGGTCGTCTCAACGTCATCTCGACCGCAGGCGACACCGACGGCGATGGCGACATCGACCAGATCACGACTTATGGCGGCCGCGGCATTTCGATCTTCCGCCAGAACGCTGATGGCACGATCGAGAAGGTGCGTGAGACAGGCGGCGAGTTCGAGGCAATCTTTGCCGCCTATCGCCCCGATATCTTCAACGTCGAAAACGGCAGCGCGATCGACGACCGGTCCGACAACAAGGGGCCGGAGCCCGAAGGCGTCGTGGTCGGGGAAGTCGACGGCCGCCTCTATGCCTTCGTGACGCTGGAGCGCACCGGCGGTCTGATGACCTACGACGTGACCGATCCCGCGAATGCGACTTTTGTGGGCTTCACGCCTGCTACGGCCGCAGATTATGCGCCGGAAGTCCTGACCTTCGTTTCAGCCGCCGACAGCCCGACGGGTCAGGCTATCGTGTTGACGGCCAATGAGGTCAGCGGCACGCTGACGCTCTATTCGGCCGATGTCGCCGACATCCAGTCTGGAACCGAAGCCGCCGAAACGCTGCTGGGTGATGCGACGCGCGACCGGCTGGAGGGCCTGGACGGCGCCGATCGTCTGCGTGGCTTCGATGGCAACGACGTGCTCGTCGGCGGCGGCGGCAACGACGTGCTGGAAGGCGGCGCGGGCAACGACAATATGCAGGGCGGCGAAGGCAATGACAGCTATTTCGTCGACAGCACCGGCGATGTCGTGATCGAGCAGACGGCGCAGGGCACCGACACCGTGAAGACCACGCTGCTCAGCTACACGCTGGGTGCCAATGTTGAAGTGTTGCAGTTCCAGGGCGGCGGCAATGCTGTCGGCGTCGGCAACGGACTTGCCAATACGCTGTTCGGCAACGCGGGTAATGACACGCTGTCGGGTCTTGCGGGCGATGACCGACTGGTCGGGGGTGCAGGCAATGACGTGCTGACCGGCGGCGCTGGTCGCGACGTGCTGGAAGGCGGTGCCGGGGACGACCGGTTCGTCTTTGCAGCCGCCGATTTCACCCCATCGCTTTTGAAGGCGGATATCATCCGCGACTTCGACGTGGCGTCGGGTGACGTCATTGATCTCTCGGCCCTGTCCGGTCTCGCGTTTATCGGCGCGGCCGGATTTTCCGGTACCGCGCGTGAGGTCCGGTTCGAGCAGACCGGCGCTTCGACCTTCGTTTACGGCGATACCGATGGCGATGGCGATGCCGATTTCGCGATCGAGTTGGCAGGCAATCTGGTTCTGACTGCCAGCGAACTGGTGCTGTAACAGAATAGGGATGCTTGACTAAGGAAGGCCCTGCCATGCGGTTGAGACCGTATGGCAGGGCCTTCCCGTTAATGATTGTAAATTAGGCCGAAACGCTGTCGGCCTATTGACGCCTGCATCCGATCAGCGGCTGGTTTTCATCTGCGCGAACGCCAGCAGATTTCCGTAGGTTTCAAATGTGTCGCCATCGACATCGTCATCCTCGATGATGATGTGCAGGCGATCTTCCATTTCGGTGAGCAGCCCCGCGACGGCCATGGAATCCAGCTCGGGCAAGGCGCCGAACAGCGGCGTCGTCTCCGTAAACGCATCGACCTGTCGGCTTTCGAGCGCCAGCACGTCGCGCAGGATGGCGCGCAGCAGGCGGTCGGTTTCGTGCCCGTCGTGAGACAGGGCGGCGGCATCGGTCGGTTTTCCGGTCATGGCGGCTGCCGCCCTATCGCCTCCACCGGTCTGCCACAAGTGTTGAAATCCGCCCGCGCGCGGCAGGGAGCCAGCTTCCGGCGAAGCGTGGATTGTAGGCATCGATCCGGTACAGCGCGATCCGCCGCTCCATCCAGTCGGCCTTGTAGCCATTGTCGCCGGTGCCGTAGTCGATCCGGCTTACCCGATCGTCATCGATTGCCGCGCGAAACATATGGTGGCTGAGCAGGGTGCCCGGCGACTGCGCGTCCAGCGCGGCATCATGCGCCAGCTTGTGAATCAGCGCGACAGCATTTTCGATGGTCCAGAACTGGGCTGCGACCGGTACGCCATCCGCCGTGCGGGCAAAGCCGAGCCGCAATGTGCCTGCCGCTGCTTCCTGTTCGGCCAGCGCGCGCAGAAACGGATAATAAGGTTCGGCGTCTTTCCAGCTTCGATCATAGACATGCAGATAATCGCGCCACAGCGCGTCGCTCATCGCATGATGGATCGAAAAAGCGAGCGCCGTGCTCCGCGCCTTGCGCCGCACCAATGTTCGCAGCGGTCCGGGCCGCATCGCCCAGTATGTCGCAAAGTCCCGGCCATCGAGATTGAGGACGTGCCGTGTCCCCAACGGTCGTGCCGTCACGAACCATCCGGCGGCGCGTAAGGCATCGCACAGCATCGTTCGGTCGTCGGCTTCCTCGATGGGATAAAGGTCGATTCGCGCCGTTGTTGCCAAGAGTTGTGCCGCCATGGCGCGCGTCAGGGCATAGCGCGTTGCCGGATCGTTGGCCCCGGAAAACTGCGGGCGAAAGGCAAAGCTGTACCAGTTGGCCATTGCGCCCAACTGTCGTTGGCGGCTTTCGGTCAGGAACAGCCAGCCCTGCGCGTCACCCAACCGCGCGGAAAGTATGTGCGGCGCCGTATCGGGCATGCAATGGCGATGGAGCAGTTCCATCCACGTAAAGCGGTCGAACAGGCATGCCTGCCGATCCCGGTCGAGGGGCCGGGCGGCATGGCGCCACGCCTCGACGAAGCTGCGATATTCCCATCGCTCCACCAAAGGACTATCTGCTGCCATGACGAAGCATGGTACAGGGGAAGTCTGGAGATGAGGTTAAACGCTGCGCCGGATGTCGCGCCGCTGCCCCCGCCGCCAGCGCAGGTGCGCCCGATCGACCATATTCTGCTGCGTGGCGAGCCGACCCGCCCGGCGCTGGACGGTCGCGCGGGTCATATGGATTTTGCCGAAATGGAAGCGACGCTTGGCCATCTCGCCGCCTGGCTCGCGGGCTTTGGCCTTGCGCCCGGCGATCGGGTGGCAAGCTGGATCGCCAAGGGCCCGGTCGCCGCGCTGATGCCCATGGCGGCACCACGCGCGGGCCTCGTCCATGTGCCGATCAATCCTCTGCTGAAGCGCGCGCAGGTGGCGCACATCCTTGCCGACAGCGGCGCGAGGCTGCTGATCGCGACCGACGCCCGGCTTGAGAGCCTGCACGACGACGATGTGCCGGGCGATTGCGAGCGGCACAGCGAGAGCGACACGGCCTGCGCCATGACCGGCGGGCCTTCGCTGCCGCCGTCGGGCGCCGCACCCGATGCGCTGGCGGCGATCCTCTATACCAGCGGATCGACCGGGCGGCCCAAGGGGGTGATGCTGAGCCATGCGAACCTGTGGCTGGGCGCGGTATCGGTCGCCCACTATCTCCGCATGGCTGCCGAGGACCGGACGCTCTGCGTTCTGCCGTTCAGCTTCGATTATGGCCAGAATCAGCTTTTTTCGACCTGGTATGCCGGTGGCTGCGTCGTCCCGCTGGACTATCTTACGCCGCGCGACGTCATCAAATCGATCGAGCGGCGGCGGGTGACGACGCTGGCGGGGGTGCCGCCGCTCTGGGTGCAGCTTGTCGAGCTGGACTGGCCGCCGGAGGTCGCGGCGCAGCTCCGACGCCTCACCAACAGCGGCGGGGCGCTGACTCCCGCGCTGGTATCGAAGCTGCGGACGCTCTTTCCGCAGGCGGACCTCTATCCCATGTATGGCCTGACGGAGGCGTTTCGCTCCACCTATCTGCCACCCGCGCTGGTCGATATGCATCCCGACAGCATGGGGGCGGCCATTCCGTTTGCCGAAATACTGGTAGTCCGCCCCGACGGCGCGGTGACCGACGATGACGAACCGGGCGAACTGGTGCATTGCGGTCCGCTGGTGGCGCAGGGATACTGGCGCGACCCGGCCCGCACGGCGGAGCGGTTCCGCCCCGCGCCGCCTGCGTCCACCTATGGTGGCACAGCGGTATGGTCCGGTGACATGGTCCGCCGCAGTGCCGAGGACTTGCTGTACTTCGTCGGCCGTAACGATGCGATGATAAAATCGGCGGGCAATCGCATAAGCCCGAACGAAATCGAGGACGCGGCACTGGCGGTGCGCGGCGTCGCGCAAGCAGTGGCGCTGGGCGTGCCGGACGAACGGCTGGGCGCGGCAGTGCGCCTGTTGCTCAGGACGGACAGCGGCGTCGATCCGGCGGCGCTGGAAACCGACGTGCGCGCGCATCTGAAGCAGGAACTGCCCAATTTCATGCAACCGCGCGATATCCGCTTCGTCACGCACTTTCCGGTCAACGCCAATGGGAAGCTGGACCGTGCTGCGATCCTCGCGGATCATCCGGCATGAGCGCCACCGGGTTCAAACCACATGGGTCGATACCGGCCTGGTTCGCAAGCGAGGAAGGCATGCTGCTAATCGGCGGTTGCGGCGCGGCATCGCTGGTGGACGAGGCAGGCGACACGCCGCTGTTCGTCTACGACATGGCCGTTGTCGAAGCACAGATACGCCATTTCCGTGACGTCATGCCGCCTGACCTGCTGCTGCATTATGCGATCAAGGCCAATCCTTACGCGCCCTTGCTGGAACGGATGGTGCCGTTGGTCGATGGGTTCGACATAGCGTCCGGCGGCGAATTGACGATGGCTCTGGCCGCAGGGCAGGCCGCCGATCACATCAGTTTTGCCGGCCCGGGCAAGCGCGATGACGAAATCGCAGCGGCAATCGCGGCAGGTGTTACCCTCAATCTCGAATCCGAAGGTGAAGCGATGCGCGCGCTGGCGATCGCCAGCCGCACCGGCGTGACGGCGCGCCTTGTGGTGCGCGTCAACCCGAATTTCGACTTGAGGGGGTCGGGGATGCGTATGGGCGGCGGGGCCAGGCCCTTTGGCGTTGACGCCGATCGCGCGGCGGCGCTGGCGCGCCATCTGATCGATGCGGGCGCAGACTGGCGCGGCTGGCATATCTTTGCAGGCAGCCAGGCGCTCGATCCCCTGGCGCTGATCGAGACGCAGGCGGCGACGATCGCGCTGGCGGCCAGCCTGTCCGAAGCAGTCGGGGCAACGCCGCCGCTCGTCAATCTGGGCGGCGGCTTTGGCCTTCCCTATTTTCCCGGTGACGCGCGGCTGGATATTCGCCCCATCGGCGTGGCGCTCGGTGAAGCCCTTGCCACCCGCCCGCCGGTGTTGCGTGACAGCCGGTTCGCGCTGGAACTGGGGCGCTGGCTGGTGGGTGAGGCGGGCGTCTATCTCACGCGAGTGGTCGACGTGAAGGACAGCCAGGGCGAGCGGTTCGTCGTCGTCGATGGCGGCCTGCATCACCAACTGGCGGCGAGCGGCAATTTCGGCACGGTGGTGCGGCGCAATTATCCGATCGCACTGGCCAACCGCTTCGACAGTCCCCCCGCCGACGCCCCGGTTACCGTGGTCGGATGCCTCTGCACGCCGCTCGACCGGCTGGGCGATCGCGTCGCGCTGCCGCCGGTCGAGGTCGGCGATCTCGTCGCCCTGTTCCTGGCCGGGGCTTATGGCGCAACGGCCAGCCCCACCGCCTTTCTTGGCCATCCGCCGCCATGCGAAATGCTGGTCGGCTGACACCCGAACGTACCGGAATCGTCGCCGGACGCCGCCACGCCTAACGCTATCTTTACCCTTTGCGCGCAAGAAGGCGGCTGAAGTCCTGCGCCTTCGCCGCTGCCCCGCCTCTTGGGCAGCGATGGCGGCGCGTCGGCAAAAGAGGTGACGACATCATGGTATCGGGTGCTTTCGGCCGTTTCTCTCTGGGCCTTTCCCTTCTGGCGCTTTCGCTTTCAAGCTGCGCCACGCAGCGATCCGTGCCGCAGCTTCCCACCGCCTCTTTCGTTGGCGCGGACGAGGGGCCGGGCGAGGAATATGTGATCGGCCCGCTCGATGAACTGACGATCTTCGTATGGCGCAACCCGGAACTGGGCGCGAAGGTGCAGGTGCGCCCCGATGGCCGCATCACCACGCCGCTCATCACCGACCTGCCCGCCGTCGGCAAGACGCCCGCACAATTGTCCGAAGACATCAAGGGCGCGCTGACCAAATATATAGAAAATCCTCTGGTATCGGTGATCGTCAACAATTTCTCGGGCACGTTCAGCCAGCAGATCCGCATCGTTGGTGCCACCGAAAAGCCCGCATCCATTCCCTATCGCGCGAACATGACGTTGCTCGACGCAATGATCTCGGTTGGCGGCCTTTCCGAGTTTGCGGCGGGCAATCGCGCGCGTCTGATCCGGCACGAACGCGCCACCGGCAAGCAGAAAGAGTTTGCCGTGCGGATCAACGACCTGATCAAGAAAGGCGACACGCGCGCCAATGTCCTGCTTGCACCGGGTGACGTCATCATCATCCCCGAAAGCATGTTCTGAACGATAATGTAAGGAATATCATAATATTATGCCCGGCCTTTACGACGAAATCCTGATTGCGCTGCACGGCGTGTGGAACCGCCGCTGGCTGGCGCTGGGTGTCGCCTGGGGCATATGCATGGCCGGGTGGTTGGCAGTGTCGCTGATCCCCAACCGCTATGAAGCGAAAGCGAAAGTCTACGTCCAGACCAAGTCGATCCTGCCCGGACAGATCGGCATAACGCCCGTCGAACAGCAGCAGGATCTCGATCGCGTGCGGCAGACGCTGGCCAGCGCCGCCAATCTCGAAAAGGTCGTGCGCGGCACCGATCTGGGCCAGGCGATTGCAGGCGACCGCGATCTGGCCGCCAAGGTTGCGGCGCTGCGTACCAACATCAAGGTCGTTTCGACGCAGGACAATCTGTTCGAGATCACGGCATCCTCCTCTGACACCAGCCTGTCGGATAGCGCCAATGCACGCCTCGCGGCGCAGGTCGCGCAAAAGCTGATCGACATATTCGAGGAGGAAAATGTCGCCGGCGATCGTGACGAGACTCGCCAGAGCCTCGCCTTTCTCGACGCACAGGTGCAGGAACGCGGCCGCCAGTTGCAGGCGGTTGACCAGAAGCGCGTCGAGTTCGAGCAAAAATATATGGGCCTTCTGCCCGGCGCGGGATCGATCAGCCAGCGGATGGACGCCGCGCGGACGGAGCTGAATGCCATCGAGAGCCAGCTCGTCGCCGCGCAAAGCGCGCTATCGGCGATGAACGCGCAGCTTGCCGGTACGCCGCCGACCATTTCGGGCGGCACGGGCGGCACCACGGCGCTGGGTTCGGTCCTGTCGGAGATCGCCGCCGCCAAGGCACGCGGATGGACCGACAATCATCCCGATGTGGTGGCGTTGCGTCGTCAAGCGGCGGCGCTGAGGGGGCAGGGCGGGGCAGCGGCGGTGACCGGCACACCCAATCCCACCTACACTTCGCTCAAATCGATGCAGGCCGAACGCGCCGCCACCGTGCAGGCGCTCAGTGCGCGCAAGGGGCAGATTCAGGCCGATCTGAACGCAATGTCGCAGCGCCAACTGTCCGAACCGGGGGTGGCGTCCGAACAGGAACGGCTCAATCGCGATTATGAGGCGCTGAAAACGCAATATGACAAGGTGCTCGCCGATCGCGAGACGGTGCGTCTGCGCGGCGATGTCCAGAATGAAACCGGCGCGGTCAAGTTCCGGGTGATCGAGCCGCCGGCCGTACCTTCCATGCCGGCCGCGCCCAATCGCCCCTTGCTGTTGCTGGCGGTTCTGGTCGTCGGCATCGGTGGCGGGATCGGCACGGCCTTTGCCATGGGGCAGGTGCGCAGCACCTATCCCACGGCCGACCGGCTGGAACGGGCCGCTGGCCTGCCCGTCATCGGCGCGATCACGGAAACGCTCACCACCGCGCAGAATGCCGTGCGCAAGCAGCGCATGCGGCTGTTCTTCGCGGGCAGCGGGGGGCTGGCGGGCGTCTGCCTGCTGCTGATCGCCGTCGAGTTCATTCAGCGCGGCATGGCGTGACGGGGCAAAGGGACAGACGATGACCAAATACAGCCCCATAGACCTGAACGCGCAAACGGCCCGTTCGCCCGGCGGATCGCTGCTGGAGCGGGCGGCCGACGCTTATGACTTCGGCGCGGCGCTGCGCGGCCCGGGGATGCCGCCGGTCATCCCGCAGATGGCGGGTCCGACGGCTGCCGCCATGGCGTCGTCCGATCTGCCCTACGTGGCTCCTGTGCAAAGCTGGACGGGGCCGGTCCACGCCATCGACCGGGACAAGCTGGCGGAGGCGGGCTTCATCCTGCCCGACGGTCCGGTGACCGGCATCGGCGAGGAGTTTCGCATCGTCAAGCGCCAGTTGCTGCTCGGCATGCGTGGTGGCAATGGCGAAGATGCCGTGGCGCGCGGTCAGAACATCCTGATCTGTTCGGCGCATCCCGGCGATGGCAAGACCTTCTGCGCGGTCAATCTTGCGCTCTCCCTGGCGGCGGAAAAGGATATCGACGTGCTGCTGGTCGATGGCGATGTCGCCAAGCCCAGCATCTGCGCGACGCTTGGCCTTCCCGATGGTCCGGGGTTCATGGACGTGCTGGCCGATCCTGCGCTGTCGATCGAAAGCTGCGTGCTGCGCACCGATTACCCCTCGCTCGCGGTGCTGCCCGCTGGCGCGCGCACGAACAACGATACCGAATATCTCGCCTCTGCCCGCACCGCCCAGCTTCTGGATGCCCTGACGGCAGGCAATCCGAACCGGATCGTCCTGTTCGATTCGCCGCCCCTGCTGGCGGCATCGCCAGCGGCCGTTCTGGCAAGTCATGTCGGCCAGGCGCTGATGGTCGTTCGCGCGGATCGCACGACCGAAAGCGCCCTGCGCGATGCGGCGACGCTGCTGAAGGCCTGCAATCATGTCCAGCTGCTGCTGAACGGCGTGAAGTTTTCCGCCAGCGGCCGCCGCTTCGGCAATTATTACGGAAAAGGGGAATGAGGATGCCGCGCATCCTGACACATGGCCTGCTGCCTGCGGCCCTGTTGGCGTCGGTCGCGATGCCGGGCGCGGCGCAGGCGCGCACCGATGTCGTGCCGTATCTTGAACTGAACCAGATCGTCATTGCCGATCTGCAGGGCGGCAGCGACGAGGTGCTGACCTATACGTCGGTCGCCGCCGGGGTGGACGCGACGATCACCACGCGGCGCGCCGAAGTGGGCGTCAGCGCGCGCTATGAACACCGTTTCGGCGGGGGCGAGGACGTGCCGGACCAGAGCGCGCTGAGCGGCTTGCTGCGCGGCCGCGCGAACCTGATCCGCGATACGCTCAGCATCGAAGGCGGCGCCATAGCAACGCGTGTGCGGACGGATGGCGTCGTTGGCGCCAATACGCAGCTCACCGGCAACATCGGCTCCACCAGCCAGATCTATTCGGGCTATATCGGTCCGACGCTGACGACGCGGGTGGGCGACGTCAATCTGAATGCCGCCTATCGGCTCGGTTACACGCGGGTGGAGGATGATTTCGGCATCGGTCTGCCCGGTACGGTGGGCCTTGGGCGGTTTGACGAGAGCGTCGGCCACATGGCGACCTTTTCCGCCGGAATGCAGCCGGGTGACCTGCCGTTCGGCTGGTCAGTCGGCGGCGGCATCAACCGGGAAGACACCAACGTCCTCGACCAGCGGTTCGACGACAGATATCTGCGCGGCGACGTGACCGTCCCGCTCAGCGGCACGCTCGCGATCGTCGGCGGCCTTGGCTATGAGGATGTGGAAATCAGCCAGCGTCCCGCGCTGCTCGACGCAACCGGTGCACCGGTGCTCAGCAGCCGTGGCAATCTGATTGCGGACACATCCGCACCGCGCCTCCTGTCCTACAACACCGATGGTCTCATCTGGGACGTAGGGGTGTTGTGGCGTCCCAGTCGCCGTACGTCGCTCGAAGCACGGGTCGGCCGCCGCTATGGCTATACCAACTATACCGGCACCTTCGCCTGGCAGCCGGATCAGGACACGTCCGTCAACATCGCCGTCTATGACAGCATCGAGAGCTTCGGCCGACTGCTCGGCAACAATCTTGCGGGGCTTTCGACCGACTTCGACGTGGTGCGGAACCCGCTCAGCGGCGACATCAACCCCTGCGTCTTTTCGACCACCGGCAGCGGCCAGTGCTTCAACGATGCATTGAGCGCGATCAGCGGTTCCAACTTCCGTCGTCGTGGCATCGCCGGCCAGTTTGCGACCAGCAAGGGCCGGACGGACTGGGGCGTCGGCGTCGGATATTCGCGGCGCACCTTCATCGCGCCGGACAGTTCGATCTTCGCGTCCGTCGATGGATCACGCGATGAAAATTACTATGCCAATCTGTTCGCCAACCGCCGTCTGGATGCAAGTTCGGGCATCAACGGACTGGTTTACCTGAATTATTATGACAGCGGCATCGATGGCAACGGCCTGGCGGGCTTTGGCGACGTGTGGAACATCGGTGCCAATGCAGGCTATTTCCGCAATTTCGGCCGTCGCCTGACTGCAACGGCGTCGGTCGGGGTGGATTCGACAGACCAGGACGGCATAGACACGATCATCAGCGCACTGGGCCAGGTCGGCCTGCGCTATCAGTTCTGACGGGGCGGAGAGACAGCTATGTACGATCAGTTCTACAGATTGACGGGCCGCCCGTTCCAGTTGACGCCGGACCCGCATTTCTATTTCGAAAGCGCCACGCATCGCAAGGCCTTGTCCTATCTGGGTTATGGCCTGGCGCAGGGTGAAGGTTTCATCGTCATTACCGGCGATATCGGCGCAGGCAAGACGACGCTGGTGGGCCACGTCATGGGCACGGTCGATCCCGCGCGACTGACCGCTGCCAAGATCGTGTCGACCCAGGTTGGCGGCGACGACATTTTGCGCCTTGCCGCGCAGAGCTTCGGCCTCGCCGCCGATGGTGTACCCAAGGCGCCGCTGCTGCAACGGATCGAAGCGTTCCTTCACGCCCAGGCGCGCGCCGGCAAGCGCAGCCTGCTGATCGTCGATGAGGCGCAGAACCTTGCCGTCTCCGCGATCGAGGAATTGCGGATGCTGAGCAATTTCCAGCTTGGCGGGCAGGCGCTGCTTCAGATTTTCCTGCTCGGCCAGCCCGAGTTTCGCGACCTCATGAAGTCACCGGAGCTGGAGCAGCTGCGCCAGCGCGTGATCGCGACGCATCATCTTGAACCCATGCAGGCAAGCGAGACCGAACCCTATATCCTGCACCGGCTGCGTCTGGTCGGCTGGCAGGGCAACCCGCAGTTTACCGCAGACGCCTTTGCCGCGCTGCATGCGGCCAGCGACGGCGTGCCGCGCCGTCTCAACGCCGTTGCCAGCCGCCTGCTCCTGCTCGGCGCGATCGAGCAACGCCAGGTGCTGGATGGCGATGCCGTCGCCGCCGTGCTCGCGGATATGGGGGAAGACAGCGAGGAACCGGAAAGCGTCGCGCCATCCGCGCTGGACCGGGCCACCGATCCCATGCCCGCTGCCGCGCCGCCTGCGCCGTCTTCGGCTGCGCTTGATGCCATGCGTGACGAGTTGGAAGTGTTGCGTGCGGACATGGCGGCCTTGCGCAGCGCCATGGCGTCACAGGCGGGCATTGCCGACCGTGACGAAGTGGTGGAAGTGCTGGCCTATTTCGACAAGCGCCTCGATGCCGTGGACGGACGGCAGCAGGAGCAGGAACAGGCGCTGCGTCGCGTCCTCACGCTGCTTGTCGACTGGGTGGAACGCGACGATCACGGCATCGCGCGGCAGAGCCAGGCCGCCTGACCGGGCTGCCCGGCGGACAAGAGGAAGCCATGCACAACGCCCTTTCGGTGGATGTCGAGGACTGGTTCCAGGTCGGGGCGTTCGAAAGGACGATCGATCGGGCGGACTGGGCGACGCTGGCGCATCGTGTCGAACGCAATACCGACTGCGTGCTTGCCCTGTTCGCCGACGCCGACGTCAAGGCGACATTCTTCACTCTGGGCTGGGTCGCGGAACGCTATCCCGCGCTGATGCGGCGGATTGTCGATGCGGGGCATGAACTTGCCAGCCATGGCTACGATCATCAGCGCGTCTTCACCTTCGCGCCTGAAGACTGGCGCGCGGACCTGCGCAAGGCGCGCGCGCTGCTCGAAGATGCCTCGGGTGTTGCCGTAACGGGCTATCGCGCGCCGAGCTTTTCGATAGACACGCGCACGCCCTGGGCGCATCGCATCCTCGCTGAAGAAGGCTATGCCTATTCGAGCAGCGTGGCCCCGGTACGGCACGATCATTACGGCTGGCCCGATTCGCCGCGCTTTGCCTGGAAACCGCTCGACGGGAGTGCCCTGATCGAACTGCCGGTCACCACGGCGCGCTTTGCCGGGCGCACTTTGGCGGCGGGTGGCGGCGGCTTTTTCCGGCTGTTGCCCTATGCATTCTCGCGCTGGGCCGTCCGGCAGGTCAACGACGCCGAAAGCCGCCCCGCGATCATCTATTTCCACCCGTGGGAGATCGACCCCGGCCAGCCTATCGTCGTCGACGCACCGCTGCGTTCCAAGCTGCGTCATTATGCCAATCTTGGCGTCATGGCGCACAAGCTGCGGCGGCTGATCGGCGATTTCGCATGGGGCAGGGTGGATGCCGTCGCCGCGCGGGAAGCTGCACGGATCGCATGAGCAGCGCCACGCCCTGGCGCGCGGGCGAAGGGGAAATCCTGTTTCTCTGCCACCGCATACCCTTTCCGCCCGACCGGGGGGACAAGATTCGTGCGTTCAACATTCTTCAGCGGCTGGCCCGCATCGCGCCCGTGCATGTCGGCTGTTTCGCGGATGACGAGCGCGATTTTTCCTTCGCGCCCGATCTGGCGGCCATCGCCGAGACGATGAACGTCCTTTCGCTGCCCGGATCGCGCCCGCTTCAGGGTCTGCGCGGGCTGGTGCGGCGGCAATCGCTGCTCGTCGCGCTCTACGATCATCCCGACATGCATCGCTGGGTGCAGCGCATGCTGGCTGAGCGCCCCATCCGCGCCGTTTTCGCTTATTCGGTGCAGATGGCGCATTTCGTGCCCGATTTGCCGCCGCAGACCCGTTTCGTCATGGATTTCGTCGATTTCGATTCGGCTAAATATGCGGCTTACGGCGCGGCGCAATCCGGCCCGATGGGCTGGATCAACCGGCGCGAAGGCAAGTGCTTGTTCGCGTTCGAGCAAGCGGTGGCGCGCCGGGCGGACGTCAGCCTGTTCGTCAGCGATGCGGAAGCGACCATGTTCCGCGCGGCGACCGGGGCGGGCCTCGATCGCGTGCGGCATGTGGATAATGGCGTGGCATTGTCCTATTTCGATCCCGACGCTCCGTTCGACGCCTTGACGGCGGAAAAGCGCGGCGCCGGACCATTGATCGTCTTTACCGGGCAAATGGACTATCGCCCCAATATAGAGGCCGTCGAGAGCTTCGCGCGGGCTGTGCTGCCCCATATTCGCAATCATGAACCCGACGCCCGTTTCGCCATCGTCGGGCGTAATCCCACTCGGGCGGTTCAGGCGCTCGCCGAGCTACCCGGCGTGACGGTGACGGGCGGCGTGGCGGACGTACGCGGCTGGCTGGCCGGTGCCGATGTCGTCGTCGCGCCGTTGCGGATCGCGCGTGGCATCCAGAACAAGGTGCTGGAGGCCATGGCGATGGCGCGGCCCGTCGTCGCCTCCCCGCAGGCGGCCGAAGGCATCGACGCGCTGCCGGGCGCGCATCTGATGATCGCGGCCGACCCTGCGGAGGAAGCCGCCATGGTGCTGGCGCTGCTCGCCGATCCCGATCGCGCCCTGGCAATGGGCCGGGCGGCACGGGCGCGCGTCGTCGAACGCTATGATTGGGACGCGGTGCTGGCCGATCTCCCGCAATTGCTGACCGGGGGCATGGCGGCATGACCGCGGCAAGCCTGCCCGCATCGGCGCAGTCCGGCAGTGTCTGGCGCACCCATATATCGGCGCTTGTGGTCGTCGGGTTTGCGATCGGGTTGCTGTTCGCGCGCGATGTCGCCGACATGGTGGCGATCTGGTGGACTGCCTCCACCTTTCAGCATTGCCTGTTCATTCCATTCCTGATCGGCTGGCTCGTGCAGCAGCGGCTGCCCGGCGTGCGCGCCCTGACGCCGCAGCCATGGGCGCCCGGGCTGGCGTGGATGGGGCTGGGGGCGTTCGCCTGGCTGCTCGGCGAGGCAGCGGGCGTCGCTCTGTTCCGGCAAGGCGGCGTCATCGTCATGATGCAGGGTGCCGTCATGGCGCTGCTGGGTCCGGTCGTATCCCGCGGCCTTGCCTTTCCGCTGTTCTACGCCTTTTTCATGGTGCCCTTCGGCGAGGAAATCGTACCTGCGCTCCAGCTGCTGACGGCGCACCTATCGATGGCGATGCTGGCGCTGGCAGGCGTTCCCGCACATATGGAAGGCGTATTCATCACGACACCGGGTGGCTATTTCAAGGTGGCGGAAGCCTGTTCGGGCGCGAAGTTCGTCATCGCCATGACCGCTTATGGCGTACTTGTCGCCAACGTCTGCTTCCGGCGCTGGTCGCGCCGCATCCTGTTCGTGACCGGCGCGCTGACGCTCTCGGTGATCGCAAACGGCGTGCGGGCCTTTGCGACAATGATGGTGGCGCAGATGCACGGCATCGACGCGGCCAAAGGGTTCGATCATGTGCTGTTCGGCTGGCTGTTCTTCGGTATCGTGATCGCGCTGGTGATGGCGGCCGCCTGGCCGTTCTTTGATCGCAGGCCGACCGATCCCTGGTTCGATCCGGCCGCCATGCCTTCACCCTCGCCCCGCACGATGGCGTTGGGCTATGCCGTTCCGGCGGCGATCGCGCTGCTGGCCGCTGCGCCCGCCTGGTCAGCGCTGTCGGCCGTGCGGCAGGCGGCGCTGCCTGATACTGTGACCCTTCCGAATGTGCCGGGCTGGGCTCGCTCCGGTGCGCCGCAAGCCTATGGCTGGGCCCCGCGTTTCGCCGGGGCAGACCGTTTCCTGATGGGGCGCTATGCCAATGCGCAGGGTCAGGTGGTGGACCTCGCCGTCGTCCTTTATGCGCGTCAGAACGAAGGGCGTGAGCTGGTCGGCTTTGGCCAGGGGGCGATCGCGCCGGACAGCGCATGGGCGTGGACGCAGCCGATGCCCGCACCGCCCGGCGCGCGCGGGGAGCGGATCACCGCGCCCGGCCCGGTGGTGCGCGACGTCATGACCTTCTATCGGGTCGGCGGCGTATTGACCGGTAGCGGGACTAACGTGAAGCTCGCGACGCTCAAGGTCCGCCTGCTCGGCGGGGATCAGCGCGCCGTCGCCGTCATGATTTCCGCGGAAGAGCGTGCTGGACAGTCAGCGCAGGCCGCCATGGCGTCTTTCCTGCGGGCATTGGGACCAGTGCAGGATTTGGCTGACGCCAGCGCAGGCATCCGCTAGAGCCTCTCGCCATGTGCGGCATCGCAGGCATTTTTCATATCGAGACGGCCAAGCCCGTCGATCCCGCCCGCGTGGTGCGGATGACTGACGCCATTGCCCACCGCGGGCCGGACGGATCGGGCGTTTGGACGGCCCCTGGCATTGGTCTTGGCCATCGTCGCCTGTCGATAATCGACCTGGGCGGTGGTGCGCAGCCGATGGCAACGCCCGACGAAAGCCTGGTGGTGACCTTCAACGGCGAGATTTATAACTTCGCGGAGGTGCGCCGGGAACTGGAAGCGAAGGGGCATCGGTTCCGCACCGGGAGCGATACCGAAGTCATCCTGCATGGCTATCGCCAATGGGGCGAGGATTGCGTCCATCGCTTCGATGGCATGTTCGCTTTCGCCTTATATGATGCGCATGCCAACGCGCTCTGGCTGGTTCGCGACCGGCTGGGCGTCAAGCCGCTGCTCTACGCACCGCTTTCCGATGGCAGTATTATATTCGCATCGGAACTCAAAGGGTTGCTGGCGCATCCTCTATTGCGACGGGAACCGGACGTAACGGCGATCGAGGACTATATGGCCTATGGCTATGTGCCAGACGATGCCTGCTTGGTCGCGGGCGTCCGCAAGCTGGGGGCCGGCGAAACGCTGCGGCTGGTGCGCGGCCAGCCGGTGGGCAAGGCGCAGCGATACTGGAACATCAGCTTCGCAGATCGCAGCAGCAATAGCCCGCAAGCACTTGAAGAAGAACTGGTTTCTCTGATGCGGGCTGCCGTCCGTTCACGCATGGTCGCCGATGTGCCCTTGGGCGCGTTCCTGTCCGGCGGCGTCGACAGCAGCAGCGTGGTGGCGCTGATGGCGGAGGCGAGCGGGCAGGCGGTCAAGACGTGCACGATCGGCTTTGACGTCGCCGCGCTGGATGAAACGGCCTATGCCGACCGCATCGCCCGCCGCTTCGCCACCGATCATCGCACGCGCATCGTATCGGCGGACGATTACGGCCTGATCGATACGCTGGCCTACCATTTCGATGAGCCTTTTGCGGATGCTTCGGCACTGCCGACCTATCGGGTTTGCGAGCTGGCGCGCGAAAACGTAACCGTCGCCTTGTCGGGCGATGGCGCGGACGAAGCCTTTGCCGGATACCGCCGCCACCGTTTTCAGCATCAGGGCGAGAAGCTGCGGGCGCTGATCCCCGAGGCGGTGCGCCGTCCGCTGTTCGGGACGCTGGGTCGCCTGTACCCCAAGGCGGACTGGGCGCCGCGCGGCCTGCGCGCCAAGTCGACTTTTCTAGAACTCGCGCAGGACGGTGCGGAGGCCTATGCCGCGTCGGTGGGCGTGACGCCGCATGCGCTGCGGCAGAAGCTCTATACACCCGGCATGGCCGCCGCGCTTGCCGGGCATCGCGCCGAGGATCGCTATGTGGCTGCCATGCGGAATGCCCCGGCGCGCGATCCGCTTGACCGCGCGCAATATGCCGACATGACGATCTGGCTGCCAGGCGACATCCTGACAAAGACGGACCGGATGAGCATGGCGGTGGGGCTGGAGGCACGGGAGCCGTTGCTCGACCATCGGCTGATGGCGTTCGCCGCGCGCCTGCCCGTCGGCCAGCGCATCCGCGGCAACAGCGGCAAATATCTGATGAAGAAGGCGATGGAAGCCTATCTGCCGCAGGATATTCTCTACCGGCCGAAAATGGGCTTTGTAACGCCGATTTCGGAATGGTTCCGCGGGCCGCTTGCCGGACAGGCAAGCGCGGTCGCGGGCGGATCGGCCATCGCGCGCACCGACCTGTTCGATCTCAAGGCGATCGCGCGGGCGGCGGCGGACCATCGCGCGGGCCTTGCCGATCACGGTCGGCTCCTGTGGCAACTGGTCATGCTCGAAAAATCGCTTGCCCGGCTGTTCGGGCTTTAAAGTAATTTCGAGTGAAATGGAACATTTCACGCCTTGGAAATCACGGCCGAACAAAGAACTAGACCGCGCTTTTGATCCCATCAAAAGCGAACGCGGTCTAGGGTTTTCGAACGCCGCAACTTCCGCAACTTTGCCGCTGCCAAGCAAAGCTTCACTGGACAAACGGGGGCAGGACGCTATGCGCCTAGCCGCCACAGATCAGTGGCAATCGAGTGGAGCATGTCATGGGTTATCGGGTCGTCGTCGTCGGAGCCACCGGGAATGTGGGCCGCGAAATGCTGAACATTCTTGCCGAGCGCGAGTTTCCGGCTGACGAGATCGCGGTTCTCGCCTCGTCACGCTCGACCGGCACCACGATCGAATATGGCGACACCGGCCGGATGCTGAAGGTGAAGAATGTCGAGCATTTCGACTTTGCCGGATGGGATATCGCGCTGTTTTCCGCCGGGTCCGAACCGACGAAAATCTATGCGCCAAAGGCGGCTGCTGCAGGCTGTGTGGTAATCGACAATTCGTCGCTCTATCGCATGGACCCGGATGTGCCGCTGATCGTGCCCGAAGTGAACCCGGACGCGATCGACGGCTATGCTAAAAAGAACATCATCGCCAATCCGAATTGCTCGACCGCGCAGATGGTCGTGGCGCTCAAGCCCCTGCATGATGCAGCGACGATCACCCGCGTCGTCGTATCGACCTATCAGTCGGTATCCGGCGCAGGCAAGGAAGGCATGGACGAACTGTTCGAGCAGTCGCGCAACATCTTCGTGGGGGATCCAGCCGAACCCAAAAAGTTCACCAAGCAGATCGCCTTCAATGTGATTCCGCATATCGACAGCTTCCTGGATGACGGCTTCACCAAGGAAGAGTGGAAAATGGTTGTCGAGACCAAGAAGATCCTCGATCCGAAGATCAAGGTCGTCGCCACCTGCGTCCGTGTGCCGGTCTTTGTCGGCCACAGCGAAGCGATCAACATCGAGTTCGAGGACGAGATTTCGGCGAGCAAGGCGCAGGCGATCCTGCGCGAAGCACCCGGCGTGATGCTGGTCGACAAGCGCGAGAACGGCGGATATGTGACGCCGGTCGAATGCGTGGGCGATTATGCGACGTTCGTCAGCCGCGTCCGCGAAGATCCGACCGTCGAAAACGGCCTGGTGTTGTGGTGCGTCTCGGACAATCTGCGCAAAGGGGCCGCGCTCAACGCCGTACAGATCGCCGAACTGCTCGGCCGCCGTCACCTCAAGAAAGGGTGATCGTTATTCCATAGCCATGTGCAGAAGGTCGTCTGCCTTCCGCGCGGGCTTGCGGAGCAGCAGAAGCAGCGGGATCGCGGCCAGCGCCACGAACATCATCATGTGGAAATCGTCGAGATAGGCGATCATTGCCGCCTGCCGGTTTACCATGGCGTCCAGCGCCGTCATCGCCATATCGCCCGGTGCGCCCAAGGCGCTGGCCATGCCCGGATCGACTGGCAGATTATAGGGCGTCACGGTCGCGGCAATATCGGCATGGCTGACTTGCAGGTTGCGTGCGAGCAGCGCGGTGACGATCGCAATGCCGACCGACGAGCCGAGATTGCGGGAGAGGTTCAGCAGACTGGCGGCATCTGTTCGATATTGGCCGGGCAGGGTCGCGAAGCTCAAAACATTCAGCGGCACAAACAGCAGACCGAGGCCAAGGCCCTGAATGAAGCCGGTGAACACGATGGGGCGCCAGTCCATCTCCAGAGACCAGCCGGTCATCATCCAGAGCGAACCCGCCATGATGGCAAAGCCCAGACCGACGAGCAGTCTGGGATCGACCAGCGTGGTGATCCGCCCGGCTATGCCCATGGCGATCAGCACACCCACGCCGCGCGCCGACAGGAGCACTCCTGTATCGAGCACCGGATAGCCGAACAGATTTTGCAGCATCGGCGGCAGCAGCGCCATCGCGGCCATCATCACTAGCCCCATGACGAACATGAACAGCGTGCCGGTCACCAGGTTCCTGTCCTGCATCATGCCTGCCGGGAACAGCGGCCTGCGCGCGGTCATCATGTGGACACCGAACATCCAGAGGCCCGTGACTGCCAGGCCCGCCTCGACCCAGATTTCGGTCGATCCGAACCAGTCGACATGCGGCCCGCGGTCGAGCATGAGTTGCAGGGCGGAAAGGCCGAGCGCAATCATGCTCCAGCCCGCCAGATCGAAGCTGCGCCTGCGAGTCGCCTGTCGTGGCAGCAGCAGCCAAAGCCCGGCAAAACAGGCGATGCCGATCGGGATGTTGACGAGGAACACCCAGCGCCAGTCATAATTTTCCGTCAGCCAGCCACCCAATATGGGCCCCAGGATCGGCCCGATCATCACCCCCATGCCATAGATCGACATCGCCTTGGGATGATCCGACGGCCGGTTGATGTCGAGCATGACTGTCTGCGCCAGCGGCCCGAGGAACGCGCCGCCAACCCCCTGAAGCAGCCGGAAGGCGACCATTTCCGGCAGGCTGGTGGCGATGCCGCACAATATCGATGCCACCACGAACAACGCGACGGACCCGATGAACAACATGCGCGCGCCAAATCGTTCGGACAGCCATCCGGTGAGCGGAATCGCCACTGCCGACGCGAGAATATAGCTTGTCAGAACCCAGCTTATGCTGTCCTGCGTTGCGCCGAGCGACGCCTGCATGTGTGGCAGGGCGACGTTGGCGATCGTCGTATCCAATACCTGCATCAGCATCGCTGCCATGACCGAAAAGGTCAGCAGCCATTTGTGACGAACGGTCACATTGGGTAGGTCGGCCGCAGGCGATGCCATGACGACTTACTGGCTCGCCTTGCGGATATCCACGACGATCCGGGCAGACTGTCCCGCGATCAGCGGGCGCTGCGCCGTCCCGTCGATTGCGATGCGGACCGGTACACGCTGCGTCACCTTCACCCAGTTGCCATTGGCATTCTGCGCCGGAAGGACGGCAAACTCCGAACCGGTACCAGCGCCAATGCTGTCCACATGCCCCCGCAGTTCGAGGTCCGGATAAGCGTCCAGCCTCACGGTCGCGGCCTGTCCGGGATACATATGGTCGAGATCAGTTTCCTTGAAGTTCGCCTCTATCCAGCTCCGGTTGCTGGCCACGATGCTGACGGCGGGTAGACCGGTCATCATCATCTGCCCGACCTGAAGCCTTTCCGACTGGCTGATCCGGCCGGAAACGGGCGCGCGTACCGTCGTCCGCTGAAGGTCCAGCAATGCCTTGGCACGCTGCGCCCGTGCGGCCGCGATGTCGGGGTTCTCGCCGGGCACCTGCGCACCGGTGGAGAGCGCCGCTTTCGCCTTCTGGGCATCGACTTGGGCCAATTGTACGCGCAGCACGGCATTTTGATAAGCATTTTGCGCCGCTTGCAGACGAGCCTTGGTCGTAAAGCCACGCGCCATCAGTTCCTGCTGTCGTTGCAACTCAGCCTGCGTGAACGTCACGTCGCTTTGCGCCCCGGTCACACTGACACCGCTGGTGCTGTAGTCGGTGCGCAATTCAGTCACCTTGACCTGCGCGGCCGCAATCGCGGCATCCGCCTGCGCCAGCGCCACTTTATAGGGTTCGGGATCGACCTGAAACAATATGTCACCGGCCTGCACCTGCTGGTTCTCGCGGACATGCACGGCGACGATGCGGCCGCCGACATCACTGCTGACCGAGACGACATCCTGTTTCACATAGGCATTGTCCGTCGACACGGATTGCCCGCTGACCGCATAGAAATATCCGCCGACGGCCAGTATCGCCAGAGGCACGGACAGCAGCAGGGCGAGCCTACGCCCACGGGGGGGAGTCTTAATCGTGCCGTTCGGCGGCCCATCGTCTCGGGCAACGGTTGCGGACGGCGCAGTGCCCGCTGTCTGCGCGCGTATCGGGCGGTCGGCTTCAGCCATGATGCACTTCCTTCCCATGGGATGCCGCATCGCCAATCGCGCGCGCATCCTGATCCAGATCCTCAAGAAGATTGGTACGGAGGCGATCGAGCATGTCGCGAAGCTGCGTTGTTTCGACTGGCGAAAATCCGCGCAGGCTGTGCGCCGTCATCCTGTCAGCAATGGCTTCGAGTTCGGCCAGCAAGGGCTGGGCGGCGGCAGTCAGATGGATTTGCCAGACCCGCCGGTCGGCCGGATCGCGCCGTCGTTCGACGAGGCCCGCCTGCTCGAGCCGGTCGATCATGCGGCATGTCGTGATCGGCTCGACTTCCAGCCGCTCGGCGATCTGCCCCTGATTGATGCCGGGCATTCGCACCAGGGTGAACAACACCCGCCATTGCGCGCCGGTCACGCCCATATCGCGCGCCGCTTCGTCGAAATGCTTGCGCATGAGGCGGGCGATGTCGCTCAAGTAGAATCCGAGATGGTCTGTCATAAGGATTCATATAATAAGCATAGTTATAATTTCCAGAGCCTTTGTCCTGCCTGTTGATATTTGCGCAAATGGTCTGGCATGCGCCCTGTTCGTCCTCGACAGCGGGCGGCGCGGTGCGTATCCGCCGTCCCACTACGCTTGCCGCAGAATGGGAAAATGGCTGTGACACAGGCTGTCGAAGGCATGATAATAACACAGGTCCGCGGGTTCGGCGAAACGATGCTGGCCGTGCACGAAATGGGGGAGGGGCGTCCGGTTCTGCTGCTCCACGGCCTGTTTTCCAGCGCCTATGTCAACTGGATCAAGTTCGGCACGGCGGCGGCCATCGCGGCCCGGGGCTTTCGCGTGCTGATGCCCGATTTCCGCGTCCATGGCGACAGCGCCGCGCCGCATGATGCCTCTGCCTATCCACCCGACGTGCTTGCGCGCGATGTCGAGGCGATAATTGCGCATTATGGCCTGACGGACTTTGATCTCGGCGGATTTTCCCTTGGCGCGCGGACCTGCGCCTTGCTGCTGGCACAAGGCCTGCGGCCCCGCCGCGCGGTTCTGGCTGGAATGGGGCTGGAAGGCCTTTCGGGCTGGGGCAGGCGGCGCGACTTTTTCCTTTCGGTTATTGCCGATCGCGAAACGATCCGGCATGGCGATCCCCGATGGCTGTCACTGCAATTCATGAAATCCATGAAAGTGGACCCCGTGGCCGCCACACTGCTGCTCAACAGTTTCGGCGATGTCGATGTCGATGCGCTGAAGGCTGTCCATCTGCCGGTGCTTGTGGTGTGCGGCGCCGAGGATCGCGATAATGGATCGCCCGAGGCGCTGGCGGCGTTGCTGCCCGATGCCCGCCTCGCCGAAGTGCCCGGTACGCATATGGGCAGCGTTACCCATCGCGAACTGGGCGAGGCGATGGCGGCATTCCTCGCCGGTTGACCCAGAGTATTGATGCACCGCAACCAATTGCCGATGCCCGTGTTCTGACCCCCGATATTTGCTTGTGGGGAACGTTGCATCATGATCATACCCGATACGCCGCGGGTGACACGTATCGTCCGGGAAGTGTGGAAGCCGCTGACGGTCCTGTTTGTCTGGGATGTGCTGGTGACCGTCGTCTATTTCGTGCTTCCGTTCAAGGCACCGGCGTTGCCACTCACCATCTTCGGCTCCGCGCTGGCGCTGTTCCTAGGGTTCCGTGCCACGTCTGCCTATCAGCGGTGGTGGGAAGGGCGCATCCTTTGGGGCGCCATGATCAATGCGTCGCGTTCCTTCTCCCGTGCCATCACCGCCTTTATGGATGACCGGCGCGACGGGGTCGTGCCGCTGAAGCGCACCCTCGTCCAGCGGCAGATCGCCTATGTCCACGCGCTGCGCTGTGCCCTGCGGCGTCAGCAGCAGTGCCCCGAACTCGCGCAATATCTGGATGCGAGCGCAATGGCGGAAGTCGAGGAACGCACGAACCGCCCCAATGCCGTTCTGGACGGCACGGGCCGCCGCATCGCCGCCGCGCAGCGCATTGGATATCTCGACACGATCCAGCAATCCCGGATCGAGGCCGTGCTGATCGACATCGCCAACGCCCAAGGCGGCATGGAACGGCTCAAAAACACACCGCTGCCCATGCAGTACCGCTTTTTCCCGGCGCTGTTCACGAGGATCTTCTGTGTCCTGTTGCCCATCGGCCTGGTCGAGACGCTGGGCATGGCCACGCCTGTCGGCTCGACGATTGCCGGCCTGATGTTTCTGGCGATTCTCCAGATCGGTGACGATCTCGTCGACCCGTTCGCGAACGACGTCCATGATGTGCCGATGAGTGCCATGTGCCGCACGATCGAGATTGACCTGCTTCAGTCCATCGGAGACGCCGCTCCGGCGCCGCTGGGCGAAGTGAAGGGCGTGCTGTGGTGACATCTGTGCAACGGTCCGGCAGATAATCCGGCCATCGTCGAAACGCGACGTCATGACCGCTTGACCGGGCGATGTCGGCTGGACAGTCTTGTCGAGGCCTCGGGGGAGACTATGGACGTGCCTGAACGATTTCGTGCGTTTACCGTTCCGCCATCACTATTGGCTATGATGGTGCGGGCATAAGGATGTTGGCCTCCATTGCGAGAGCGTGACGCGACGAAAGGAGTGAGTGGCCCACGGTGAGCGCGACGATAGTCATCCTGTCCCTGCTGTTTTTTACCAGCACCATCATGTGCCTGACCATGACTCTGGCGTGGCAGCATTTCGGGCGGGAACGCTATGTCCTGTTCTGGGCGATGTCTTATGGCGTTTCCGTCCTGCAATGGGTGTTCAACACATTGGGCGTGACGCTGAAAAGCCCCCCGATGATGTTTCTGGCCGCCGCCTGCATCATCGTGAGCAGTTCGCTTGTCCCGATCGGCGCGCGGCAGCGGGCGCGACAGCCCATACGCTGGGGGCAGTTCATGCTGGGCGGGGGCATCGCGATGATCGGTTGCGCGATCGCCTATAGCCCGATCGGCACGCGCGCGATGCAGGGCACGATCGCAAGCGGCTATACTGCGGTGATGATCGCCGCCGCCGCCGCCGCCATCTGGCCCCGCGGTCGCGCGTTCAAGGCGCCGGAGCGAGCCTATTTCTGGGTACTTGTCCTGTTCGCCTTGTTTCAGATCGTGCTGGTCGGCGTCGGTTCTACATTGCGTGACGGAACGGGCGAGAGCGGTCTTGCCGTATATCGCGCGGTGCTCGCCATCGGTCTGCCCGCCGTCTATCTCGCTGCGGGCGTTACCGCGATCGTTCTGATTGCCGGGGACCTGTCGGCGCAATTGCGCATGCTGGTGAGTTTCGACCAGCTTACCGGGCTTCTCAACCGCCGCGGCATGGAGGAAGCGGGCGCGCGCGCGGTTGCGCATGCCCTGCGACAGGACCGGCGTCTTGCGGCGGTGATCTGCGACATGGATCGGTTCAAGGCCGTAAACGACAGCCACGGTCATATGACCGGCGACGCAGCGCTGCGTGCCTTTTCACGCGTCCTTCTTGGCGCCATCCGTAAGGAAGATATTGCAGCGAGGCTAGGCGGCGACGAGTTTTGCGTGCTGCTGGTCGATGCGAGCGAACATGACGCGGCTGACGTGATGGAACGGGTACGCGCGGGGCTGGAGCAACTGGCGATAGACCGGATGCTGACGGGCAGCATCAGCGCCAGTTTCGGCGTCACGGCGCTGCAATCGGGCGACAGGGGGCTCGATGATCTCATCCATCGGGCGGACCATGCGCTGTACATGTCCAAGCAGAGGGGGCGCAACCGGGTGACGGTCTGGAACAGCGCGATCGGCGCACCATCGGCGGCACCTCTCGATCCGTTGGCGGCCGTGGCCTGAGCGATCGAGTTACCGGAATGGCGGCTCGTTGAAGGCGCGCAGCTTGCGGCTGTGCAGCCTGGCCCCTTGCTGCCGCAACCGCTCGCAGGTTTCTAGACCCACGCGCAGATGCCCCGCGATCGCTTCCTCATAGAAACGGTTCGCCTGACCCGGCAGTTTCAATTCGCCATGGATCGGCTTGTCGGACACGCAGAGCAGTGTGCCATAGGGTACGCGAAAACGATAACCCTGCGCTGCGATCGTCGCGCTTTCCATGTCAATACCAACGGCACGGGAGAGGCTGAACCGCAGCGCCGACTTTGAATAGCGCAGTTCCCAGTTACGGTCGTCGGTGGTGACGATCGTGCCGGTTCGCAACCGCCGCTTGAAGTCATCCGGATTGCCCCCGCCCAGAACATCCTCGGCCGCTTCCGCCATCGCGACCTGCACCTCGGCGATGGCGGGCACCGGGATTTCCGGCGGCAGCACGTCGTCGAGAACATGATCGTCCCGCAAATAGGCATGCGCGAGCACATAATCGCCGATCCGTTGCGAGGGGCGCAGGCCGCCGCAATGACCGATCATCAGCCAAGCCTCCGGCCGCACGACCGCGAGATGATCGCAGATCGTCTTGGCATTGGATGGGCCGACGCCGATGTTGACCAGCGAAATGCCGCTGCGATCGTTCGCAATAAGATGATAGGCGGGCATCTGATGCCGTCGCCATGCGCTGTCTGCGATCATCCGTGCGGGGTCCGCGGTTTCGGGGGTCACATAGACGCCGCCGGCACCGGACAAGGCCGTATAGCGGCTGTCGGGCTTCTTAAGCTCCGCACAGGCCCAGGCCACGAACTCGTCCACATAGCGATGATAGTTGGTGAAGAGGATGTAGTGTTGCACATGCTCGGCAGGCGTTCCGGTATAATGTTTGAGACGGGCGAGCGAGAAATCGGTTCGCAATCCGTCAAACAGCGCGAGCGGCCGTTCTCCGCCAAGCCCCGGAAGGAACAGACCGTCGGCGATTTCGTCCCCGATTTCGGCGAGCTCGGTCGCCGGAAAATGCCGCGCCAGTTCGGTCGGCGGCACGCCGTCCAGCGCACTCATGTCGAGCCCGTCCAGCACATAGGGAAAAGGGATTTCCTGGGCGCTTCGGCCGACTTCCACTTCGACGCCATAGTCGGCGACCAGCAGATCAATCTGTTCGGCCAGATAGGCGGCGAACATGGCAGGCCGGGTGATCGTCGTCACATAGTCCCCCGCGTGGGACAGCCGGGCAAAGGACCGTCCGGGCGGTGGCGCATCGCTTTCCCCGCGATAATGGATGCGCAATTGGGGATAGCAGAACCGACGGTCGACTTTTGCCTGCGGACCCGGCACCTGTCCGTCGCGGGCATAATCCTGCATCGCCTGCCGCAAGGCATGGATCGATTGCTGATAGATATCGTCCAGCTGGGCCACGATGGCGGCGCCGATGCCTGGCGGTGAAGGATGGGATGAACCGATTATGCCTGTCATCGACGCCTGTTAACCCGAAAGCGGGCCTCGTGCAATTTGCGAGACGGAATTACGCCGGGCGCGCAACGGTCGGTTAAACTTGATTGGCTAAGTCCGCGGAATGACGCGCGTCTATATCACTGTCGATACCGAGCTTTCGGCCAGCCATTTCGCGCATCATGGCCGTGAGGGCCTGTCCGAAAACTTTGATCGGGCGATTCTGGGGCGTACGGCGACGGGTGACGTCGGGATCGTCCACCAGATGCGTCGGCTCGACGCGCATGGTCTCAAGGCTGTTTTCTTTGTCGATCCCTTACCTGGGCTTGTGGTTGGCCCCGATATCGTCAAGCGCATCGTGCATCCGATCCTGGACCATGGGCATGATGTGCAATTGCATGTCCACAGCGAATGGCTTGCCTTTGCGGAGCGGTCACCGGTCGATGGCCGGACCGGCAGGAATATCGGCGATTTCAGCCTGGCGGATCAGTTTCGGATCATCGGGGTGGCACGCGACCTGCTGACGGATGCAGGCGCACCCGCCCCGATTGCTTTTCGCGCTGGCAATTATGGCGCGAACGACGATACGCTGCGCGCGCTGGCGCGCCTCGGCATCCGCTATGACAGCAGTTTCTGCCCCGGCATCGCCCGTTCGGCGTGCCGCATTACATTGTCGGCTGACGTGCTGGCACCTGTCGATCATTGTGGCGTGATCGAAGTGCCCGTCGGCGCGATAACGGGTTGGGGCGAGGGCCGCCGTCATGTTCAGTTAACCGCGCTGTCCGCCTGGGAAATGGCGGCGGCAATCGAACATGCGGTGGCGTCGAACCAAGCGAGCTTCTCGCTCGTTTCGCACAGTTTCGAGCTGCTCAACCGGCGTCAGGGCACGGTGAACCCGATTGTGGCCCGCCGGTTTGACAGGCTGTGCGCGCTGCTCGCCGGGCGAAAGGATATCACGACTGGCACCTACATTGCGTGTCCGCCGGTCGTGCCGCCGCCCTGGCGCCATGTGGAGACATTGCCGCACAGTCCCGTCCGTACCGCCCTGCGTCTGGGGGAACAGTTTCTTTCCAACCATCTGTTCGGTGAAACGCCGTCACCCCGGCTGATGCCCCACGGTCGGCTGTGGATGGCGTCGCAGCGGATCATCCATCCCCTGCACCATCTGGTGCCTTTGCAGAATCTCGCTATGGATGCGTTGACGGCGTTCTAGACCAGGTGCAGGCAGGAAATTGTTACGCTGAATTGGTTTCGGTATCATTATTCCAATTGATTAGCGGAGATCTGCGAGCCGAGTCCGCGACTGCGGCAATCCAGAGCAGCTATGCGTGGCAGATTATGGGCCGGTCCAAAACGGTGCCTGAGTGACCCAAAGTCGGTGGTTTTTTGCCATTGCGGCCCCGGCGGATCGCCTTATGGTGTGCTCATGAGCACTTCGCCTACCAGCGTCGGACTTGGCGGGGACGGTGACGAGATCGTTGCCATCGGCGAAGTTGAACACGCCTTTGGGGTCAAGCTTGATAAGTCCCACGCGGCACAATGGCACACTGCTGGCGACGTGTTCGCATCGCTCTGCCAAGCGCTGCCTTCCGACAATTGTGGGGAAGACCTGTGGCCGCGCTTCGCTCAGGTTTTGACAGACCAAACCGGCGTAAATCCTAAGGCCATTGAGAAGGCTAGCCCGTTGCTGTCGCAATCACGGCGTTGGGTATATGTCGCAGACGCGTCTGCAGTGGTCTGGATCGCCGCAGCCGGAGTGATGTTGGCCCTCGTAGGGTGGGCGATGCTCTAGAACGACAATGTCTGCTTAGGGGTCGTTTGCTGACAGGCAGCTTTTCGGCTGAAATGGTAAATGCCGGACATAGCCCTCAAGCCGGTTCACGACTTGCCGAGTAGCAGAGGTCACAGGGGCACCCGCACCGTAGCGATCGGATGCCCCCGACTTGTCAGAGCTGGCCGAGCATGTGGTCGGCGCTCGACACCTTGAAATCACCGGGTGCCTCGACATTCAGTTCCTCGACCACGCCGTCGTTGACGATCATCGAAAAACGCTGGCCGCGCGTGCCTAGCCCGAACTTGCTGCCGTCCATCTCCAGGCCGACAGCCTTGGCAAACGCGCCGTTGCCGTCGGCCAGCATGGTGACGGTGCCGTCCGCGCCCGCGGATTTCCCCCATGCCCCCATGACGAACGGATCGTTGACCGCCGTACAGGCGATTTCGTCGACGCCCTTTGCCTTCAATTCGGCCGCCTTCTCGATGAAGCCCGGCAGATGCTTGGCCGAGCAGGTCGGGGTGAAGGCGCCAGGAACGGAAAACAGCGCAATCTTCTTGCCCGCGAAATAGCTTTTGCTTTCGACCGCTTCGGGACCGTTTTCGGTCATCGTAACAAATGTGGTTTCGGGCAGGGTGTCGCCTTTGGCTATGGTCATGCAGGTATCTCCTGTTGCGTGGTGGAAGGGAGGGGCGCGACCGGGAAGTCGTGCGCACGATGCCGTTCGTCAACCCGCGCCGGCGGCATAATTTGGCAAGGCGGTTGGCGCTGTCTCGCCAAAGTCCTATAAGCCAATGATGGACCTTCCGCCTTTTTATGTCGGCAATCTGCTGCTGGCGATGCCCGGCATGGGCGATCCCAATTTCGACCATGCCGTCATCGCACTGTGCGTGCACGATGTCGACGGCGCGATGGGTATCGATATCAGCACGGAAATGGGCGGCCTGGGGTTGCGGGCGCTTCTTGCAAACTTCGATCTCGACGGCAGCGCCGTTCCCGACACGCCGGTGCTGTGCGGTGGCCCGGTGGAACCGCAGCGGGGATTCGTGCTGCATTCGCTCGACTGGGGCGGGCAGGACATGGTGCAGGTGGACCGGCTTTGGGGCCTTTCCGGCTCGCTCGACATATTGAAGGCGATCGCCGAAGGACGGGGACCCAGCCGCTATCTCGTCGCCTTGGGCTATGCCGGATGGGGTGCGGGGCAGCTTGAAAGCGAAATGACGCGCCATGGCTGGTTTTTGGCGCCTGCGAGTTCGCAATTGCTGTTCGAAACGCCGACCCGCAGCCGATGGTCGCGCGCCTTCGCGGCGAGCGGTATCGACGCCGCGATGCTCACCAGTGCGCCCGGCCAGGCATAGGCACGCCTGAATTACCGATATAAAGAAATCTTTATGTCGCCTTGATTCGGGGACAAGCGATTGGTAGGAGGCCCCATCGCCGCGCGTTCGCCGATCAGTGAACAGCCGCGTCAACCATCAGGAGATTGCCCCGTGGCTACAGCCCCCGCCATCGATACGGCCGACTATGTCATCAAGGATATTGCGCTTGCCGATTTCGGCCGCAAGGAAATGGATATTGCCGAAACCGAAATGCCCGGCCTGATGGCGTTGCGCGCGGAGTTCGGTGCGGCACAGCCGCTTAAGGGCGCGCGTATCACCGGATCGCTGCATATGACGATCCAGACTGCGGTGCTGATCGAGACGCTGACCGCTCTGGGCGCGCAGGTGCGCTGGGCGACGTGCAACATCTATTCGACGCAGGACCACGCCGCGGCCGCGATCGCCGCATCGGGCGTTCCGGTATTTGCGGTGAAGGGCGAAAGCCTTGAAGAATATTGGGATTATGTCGAACGTATCTTCGATTGGGGCAATGGCGAAACCTGCAACCTCATTCTCGATGATGGCGGCGACGCTACGATGTTCGCCCTGTGGGGTGCACGGGTCGAAGCGGGTGAGGCACTGTTCACGCCGTCCAACGAGGAAGAGGAAATCTTCTGTGCGACGCTGAAGCGCGTGCTCGCCGAAAAGCCGGGCTTCCTGACCAAGACTGTGCAGGCGATCCAGGGCGTTTCGGAAGAGACGACCACCGGCGTCCATCGCCTGTATGAATTGTCGAAGAAGGGCAAGCTGCCGTTTCCCGCGATCAACGTCAACGACAGCGTGACGAAGAGCAAGTTCGACAATCTGTACGGCTGCAAGGAATCGTTGGTCGATGCCATCCGCCGCGCCACCGACGTGATGCTGGCTGGCAAGGTTGCCTGTGTCGCGGGCTTCGGCGACGTCGGCAAGGGTTCGGCCCAATCGCTGCGCAACGGCGGCGCGCGCGTGCTGGTGACCGAAGTCGATCCGATCTGTGCGCTTCAGGCGGCGATGGAAGGGTTCGAAGTCGTGACGATGGAGGACGCGGTGAAGCGTGCCGACATCTTCTGCACCGCCACCGGCAACGCCGACGTGATCACGCTCGACCATATGCGCGAGATGAAGAATATGGCGATCGTGTGCAACATCGGCCATTTCGACAGTGAGATTCAGATCGGGGCGCTCAGCAACATGAAGTGGAGCGAGATCAAGCCGCAGGTCGACGAAGTCGAGTTTCCCGATGGCAAGAAGCTGATCGTCCTTTCCAAGGGCCGTCTGGTCAATCTGGGCAACGCGACCGGCCATCCCAGCTTCGTCATGTCGACCAGCTTCACCAATCAGGTACTGGCGCAGATTGAATTGTGGACCAACCGTTCGGCCTACAAGAACGACGTCTATGTGCTGCCCAAGCATCTCGACGAGAAGGTGGCGGCGCTGCATCTCGAAAAGCTGGGCGTCAAGCTGACCAAGCTGACCAAGCAGCAGGCGGACTATATCGGCGTATCGCCCGAGGGCCCGTTCAAGCCGGATCATTATCGCTACTGATCGATAGTGGATTGCCACAGGTGAGAGGGCGTCAGGCAACTGACGCCCTTTTGTCTTTTGGCTTCGTAATTCAACTCAGACTGTATCAACGGCTTCCCGCAGCCGCCGCTTTGCGATAGGCGAGAGGCATGATCGGGACGATGGGGCAGGACAGGTTCGGGCGGATATGCTGACGCTGTCGCCGGTGGCAATGATGCTGGTCGGCGTCATCCTGGCCCTGTGGCTGGCGGCAGGCGTATGGGCTGTGCACAGCGGTTTGCGGATGCGACGCGAAGGGGCGCACGCCCGCGCGCAGGCCGACCGGCTTGCCACGTTGTTGCAGTCTGCCCCGGCATTACCCGTGATGATCGCCGCCGACGGTCGTGTCGAGACGCCGGAGCGGCTGGCGAACTGGCTAGGCAGGGACCGAGTCCCCGCCTTCGCGTCAGAACTGACAGCCGTAGACGGTGGCTTGCGCCCGCAGGATGCAGCATCGCTCGCGACGGATATTGCGGCTGCCCAGCGCGCAGGCAAGAGCTTTGCGCGTGCCGTCAGCGCAGTCGGGTCGGAACGTTCGCTGCTCGTGCGCGGGGCGCCCGCAGGGCCGAGCATGGGCGGGCCGGGCAGCGTTATGCTCTGGATATTCGACGCGACCGATGCGCAGACGGAAATCCTCGCCTTGCAAGCCGAACGGGCACAGTTGCGCGCGGCACTCGAATCGCTTTCGGGCCTGATCGAGGCCGCACCGTTGCCGATGTGGCATCGCACGCCGGACTTGCGCCTTGCTCTAGTGAACAGCGCCTATGTTACCGCCGTCGATGCCCGGTCGGCGCAGCAGGTGATCGGCGAAGGGATCGAACTGGTCGAGGCGATGGACGGGAAAAGCCCGATGGCCGCCGCAGCCGAAGCCGCCGAGAACGGAACACCGCTTGCCCGGCTGGTCCCCGCGACGATCGACGGGGCGCGCCGAGTGATGCGCGTCGTCGATGTGCCATTGGGCGAAGCGGGCATTGCGGGCTTCGCCATCGACATGCACGAGCTGGAGCAGGCGCGCGCCGAGCATCGCCGGTTCGAGACGGCGCAGCACGACCTGCTCGACCGCCTGTCTGCCGGTGTCGCGCAGTTTGCCGCCGATCGTTCGCTTCAATTCTGGAACCAGCCGTTCAGCAGCCTGTTCGCGCTGCAGCCCGAGCATCTCGCTGAAGCACCGGCGTTCGAGCGGGTTCTCGATCGGATGCGCGAAGCCGGGCGTATCCCGGAGCATCGGGATTTTCCTGCCTGGCGGAGCGAGCGGCGCGACTGGTTCCTCTCGCCAGACGCGAAGGAGGAAAACTGGCTGCTGGCCGATGGCACCCATCTGCGCGTCTTTGCCCAGCCGCTGCCCGATGGCGGCCTTCTGCTGATTTTCGAAGACCGGACTGAGCAGGTGCAGTTGTCGAGCGCGCGCGATACGCTGTTGCGGGTCCGCACCGCGACGTTTGACAATCTGTTCGAGGCGATCGGCGTGTTTGCGTCGGACGGGCGGCTGCACTTGTGGAACAGTCGCTTCCGCCAGATATGGGGCGTGGATGAAACCCTGCTGGCGTCACATCCGCGCATCGACGAACTGATGCAGAAGGTTGCCAAGTCGCTCGCCAAGCCGCAGCAGGCCAGCCTGGTCCGCGAGCTGGTTCGCGCCGCGACCGTGGAGCGCAAGCAGCGGAACGGCCGTGTCGCCTTCTCGGACGGGCGGGCGTTTGATTTCGCAGCGATCCCCTTGCCAGATGGCAATGCGCTGTTCACGATGCTCGATGTGACCGACAGCCGCCGGATGGAACAGGTACTGCGTGACCGGAACGAGGCGCTGGTGGAGACCGACAAGCTCAAAAATGCGTTTCTCACCAACATGAGCTATGAACTGCGCACGCCGCTCACGTCGATATCGGGCTTTGCCGAAATGATGCAGGCAGGCTTTGCGGGCGAGCTTCCCGATGCGGCGCGCGATTATGTCGATGCGATCATGCAGAGCACCGGGCGGCTGGCAGTGCTGATCGACAATGTGCTCGACCTGACCCAGGGCGAGGCCGGGGCGCTGCCGCTGGACCGGCGGTCCGTTGATCTTGAAAGTCTCGCGAAGGAATGTGCCGCGCGCGTAGCCGACATGGCACAATCCAAGGCGCTGGATTTCGTCATCGACCTCAAACCGTCGTTGGGTCGCATCACAGGCGACGCCCGGCGACTGGGGCAAGCACTGGATCGGCTGCTGGACAACGCCGTGCGCTACAGCAAGCCGGGCAGCCGGGTGTTGCTCTATGGCGACGGGCAGATGCGCACGGCGCGCCTCATCGTGTCGGACAATGGGCCGGGGATCGAACCGGCCGATCAGGGACGGATATTCGATCGGTTCAGCCGTGCCGACCAGGCGCAGCGCGGCGAGGCACTCGGCCTGGGTCTTCCGCTCGCCCGCCAGCTTGTGGATGCCCACGGCGGCACCCTGACCTTGGTGTCCGAACCGGGGCAGGGGACGCTGGTGACGATCGACCTACCGCGCGAGAGCGCCCTTGCAAACTGAGGTTCATATCCCGGACGAGGGGGCGATGCGCGCGCTGGGCGCCGGGATTGCCGAAGTCGTGCGGGCTGGAGACGTGATTGCGCTGCGTGGTGGCCTGGGCGCGGGCAAGACGACATTGGCGCGGGGGCTGCTGCATGCCCTTGGGCTTGTCGAGGAAGCGCCCAGCCCAAGCTTTGCACTGGTCCAGCCCTATGATCCGCCGATCGTCCGCCTGCCCGTCGCACATGTCGATCTGTACCGGCTGGAGGATGATGCCGATATCCGCGAACTGGGGCTGGACGATTATATGATCGACAGCCTTGTCATCATCGAGTGGCCCGAGCGGATCGGCGACCGGCTGTGGGATCATGCGCTCTGTCTGTCGATAGCCGTCGCCGATGACGGCAGCCGGTGCTTGACAGCACAGGTGCCGGACGCTTGGAGGGACAGATGGCCCCCACGATGACACCGCCCGCCGCTGCGCCGTCCTTCCTCTCCCGCGCAGGCTGGGGCAAGGCCCAGATATTGCCGTTGGCGGGCGACGCTTCTTTCCGCCGCTATTTCCGTATCCACGACGGCACCCGGCAGGCGGTTCTGATGGATGCGCCGCCACCGCACGAAGACCCGCGCCCGTTTCTTGCGATTGCCGATCATCTGACTGCGCAGGGGTTCGCCGCGCCGGGCATATTGGCACGGGACCTCGATCATGGTCTCGTTCTGCTCGAGGATTTCGGCGATATCCGCATGCGCGAATATCTCGATGCCTCTCCGCATGAGGAAACGGCCATCTATCAGCGCGCTGTGGCACTGCTGTCCGATCTGCATCGCCTGCCACCCGCCGATCTGCCGCCCTATGACCGGCCCGTCTATCAACGCGAAGCGGCATTGCTGGTCGAGTGGTATTGCCCGGCCGTCGGCCTTTCGGTCGATGTCGCGGGCTATGGCGTCGCTTGGGACGCCGTGCTGCCCTTGGTCGAGAACGACAACGCGCCAAGGGTGACGGTGCTGCGAGACTATCACGCCGAAAACATCATGCTGATCCCGGGCCATGCGCGGTCGCGCGGGCTTGGCCTGCTTGATTTTCAGGATGCGCTGGTCGGTCACCCGGCCTATGATCTGGTATCCCTTCTGCAGGATGCGCGGCGGGACGTTTCGCCCGATCTGGAGGCCGCGATGCTGGGATATTACCGCGATATCGCCGCCCCGCGGGGCGATTTCGATGCGGCCTATGCGGTGCTGGGTGCGCAGCGCAACGCGAAGATCATCGGCATATTCACACGCCTGTGGAAGCGCGATGGAAAGCCGCGCTACCTCGATTTCCTGCCGCGCATGTGGGGTTTGCTGGAACGGGATCTCGCGCATCCTGCGCTGCGGCCCGTGGCGGACTGGTTTGCGGCGAACGTGCCCGACGACAAACGCCGCCTGATCCCCGACATATCATGACCGCTACCATCGATACCGCGATGCTGATGGCGGCTGGCCTTGGCAAAAGGATGCGTCCGCTGACAGCGACGCGGCCGAAGCCCCTCGTCAAGGTCGCCGGCAAGGCACTGATGGACCATGCGCTCGACCGGATCGAGGCGGCGGGCATTCGCAAGGTGGTCGTGAACGTCCATTATCTTGCCAGCACGGTCGAGGCGCATCTGAAAACACGCAAGGGGCCGATGGACCTGATCGTGTCCGACGAGCGTGACCGGCTGCTGGAAACCGGCGGCGGTCTGGTCAAGGCGCTGCCGCTGCTGGGCACCGCGCCCTTTCTGTGCGCCAATAGCGACAATCTGTGGATCGATGGGCCGCGCGACAGCATCGGCCTGCTCGCCGATCATTGGGATGACCGGCGGATGGACGCGCTGCTGCTCGTCGTGCCTCATGCCCGCGCCAATTGTCACAGCGGACCGGGCGACTTTCATATGGATGCACTGGGGCGCCTTTCCCGCCGCAAGCCCGGCCATGTCGCGCCCTTCGTGTTCACCGGCGTCCAGATCCTCTCGCCGCGCCTGATTACCGATCCGCCCGATGCCGTGTTTTCGACCAATGTGTTCTGGAACAGGGCCATCGCCGCCGGTCGTCTCTTTGGTGTCGCGCATCAAGGTCTGTGGTTCGACGTCGGTACGCCGCAGGCAATTCCGATGGTCGAGGCGATTATCGCGCATGGCTGAGCGGCGCCGTCCCGCTGTCTACACCATTCCGGCGCACCGCGCCTTTTCCGATGCGCTGGCGGCAGGCTTGCTGGCGCAGCATGGCGACGATCCGATGGCGCTGGCGCGCGGGATCATATTGGTGCCGACCAACCGTGCGGCGCGGGCGATAGCGGATGCGTTCGTCCGGCGGGTAAAAGGCGGGCTGCTGCTGCCCCGGCTGGTGCCGGTCGGCGACCCGGAACTGGACGAGACGCTGGGCAGTGCCTTGGACCCGCTGGGCGCGGGTGCGGATATTCCGCCCGCCATTCCGGCGATGGAGCGTCAGATGATCCTGGCGCAACTGGTGCAGCGCGCCCGGGCGCGCAGCGGCGTGCCTGTGGATGCCGCCGAAGCGATCCGCCTGGCGCAGGCGCTGGCGCATGCCTTGGATCAGTTGCTGATCGAGCAGGTGGATCCGCGTCGCCTGCGCGACCTGAACGTCCGGGCAGAGCTTTCGGTGCATTGGCAGAAGGCGCTGGAGATGTTCGAGATCATCTGGAGCCTGTGGCCCACTGTCCTCGCCGAGCGAGGGATGATCGACATGGCGGACCGGCGTAACCGCTTGCTGGCGCATGTTGCGACCCGATGGTCGCAAACGCCGCCGCCCGGTTTCGTGATCGCCGCCGGGATCGCGAGCACGGCCCCGGCGGTAGCGGGCCTGTTGCGTCAAGTGGCGCGGATGGCGCTGGGGCAAGTGGTGCTGGCCGATCTGGACCAGACCATGACGGCGGAGGAATGGGACGCGATCGGGCCGTTTCCGCCCGATCCGTTGACAGGCATCCGGCGGCGACCGCAGGAAACGCACCCGCAATATGCGCTCAAGCGCCTGCTCGACCAGATGGGGGTGGCGCGGGAGGAAGTGGCGCTGTGGCGCTGGGGCGGTGGGCATGACGCACGCGCCGTACGCAGCCGTGCCATTTCCCACGCCATGCTGGCGCCGCAGCTTACGGCGAAATGGCGCGACCTCAAGACGGCGGAGCGTTCGCTGAGCGGGATCAGTGCGCTGGAAGTGGCGACGCCCGCGGAGGAAGCGCAGGCGATTGCGATCGCGCTGCGCGAGGCGCTGGAGACGCCGGAGCAGACCGTGGCGCTGGTGACGCCAGACCGCGCGCTGGCGATGCGTGTGGCCGCGCATCTGCGCCGCTGGGGCATAGAGGCGGACGATTCGGCGGGCCAGCCTTTGTCCCGTCTGCCGCCGGGCACGCTGCTGGTGGCGCTGGCCGAAGCGGCGGCCGACCGCTTTGCGCCGGTCGCCCTTCTCAACCTGTTGAAACATCCGCTTGTCATGCGCGGCGAGCGGCGTCTTGGCTGGCTGGAACAGGTCCGGCGTCTCGATCTGGTGATCCGGGGACCACGGCCCGCGCCGGGGTTGGCGGGGATCGATCGCCTGCTCGCGCCGCGTGCCGATGATCGGTTGGCGCTGGTGCGCGCGCAGGTGGCTGCTTGGTGGCCGGAAGCGCGCGCATTGCTCGTGCCGCTCGAACAGGCCTTTGCGGGTGCCGATGCCCTGCCGCCGCTGCTGGCGATATTGCGCGAGACGGCAGGCGTTCTGAGTGGCGATGCCGTGTGGGCCGGGCATCAGGGGCGCGCCGCCGCCGCCCTGTTCGGCGACATGGAGGCGGCCGCACCGCTTGGTCCGCAGGACGCGGGCGCGCAGGCGATGCCCGCGCTCATGGAGCGGATGCTGGGGCAAGTCGCCGTGCGTCCGCCGCAGGGGGGCCATCCGCGCCTGTCGATTCTGGGCCTCGTCGAAGCGCAGTTGCAGCAGGCCGACCTGATGGTGCTTGCCGGGCTGAACGAAGGCACCTGGCCCGCGCTGCCAGCGCCCGATCCCTGGCTTGCGCCGCGCATCCGGCAGGAACTGGGCCTGCCGGGGCTGGAACGTCGGATCGGCGTGGCGGCGCATGACTTCGCCAGCGCGCTGGGCGCTCCCCGGGTGCTGATCACGCGGGCGCGGCGCGATGCCAGCGCACCGGCCGTCGCCTCGCGCTTCTGGCTGCGGCTGAAGGCGATGGCCGGGCCTGAATGGAAGACGGCGGATCGCTATGGCGCGCTGGCGCGGGCGCTCGATCATGTAGAAACGCCAAGCCCGGCAGAACGGCCGATGCCATGCCCGCCGCCGGCGCTGCGCCCGCAGAAGATCGCCGTTACCGATGTCGATCGTCTGAAGGCCGACCCGTTCGCCTTTTACGCGCGCAAGATGCTGGGGCTCAGTCCGCTCGATCCTGTCGATGCCGATCCCAGCGCGGCCTGGCGCGGGACCGAGGTCCATCGCATCCTGCAACTCTGGGCCATGGAGGACCAGCGCGATCCCGCAAAGCTGGAAGCCCGCGCCGAGGCCTTGCTGCGCCGGGCCGACGCACACCCGCTGATGCGCGCGCTGTGGGCACCCCGGCTGCTGGCGGCGATCCGCTGGATCGCGGTGCAGGTGGCGCAGGACAGCCGCGAAGGGCGGCGCATCCTGCTCGTAGAGGAAAAGGGCGAGGCGGTGATCGCGGGCGTGACGCTGAACGGCACCGCCGACCGCATCGATCGCCTGACTGACGGCAGATGGGCAATCGTGGATTACAAGTCGGGCAAGCCGCCGAGCGCGAAACAGGTGCAGGCGGGCTTTGCGATGCAGCTTGGCCTGCTGGGCCTGATCCTTGAACATGGCGGCTTTGCCGAAAAGAATGTCACTGGTCTGGCGGGGGCCTTCGAATATTGGTCGCTGGGAAAGAAAGGCGAGGATTTCGGCTATCGCGAAAGCCCCGCCGATCCGGTGGGAAAGCGCGGCAAGATCATCACGGCGGACTTTACCGCCAGTGCTCTGGACAGCTTTTCGGATGCGGTTGGCCGATGGCTGACCGGGAACGAGCAGTTCACCGCCAAGCTGCATCCCGAGATTCCGACCTATACCGATTATGATCATCTGATGCGGCTGGAGGAATGGTATGGCCGGGGCGGCAATGGCTAAGGGGCCGTCCGCCCTTCAGGCGCTGAAAGGCGATCAGGCGCTGGCCTCCGCGCCGGACGGGCATGTGTGGCTGTCGGCCTCCGCCGGGACCGGCAAGACGCACGTGTTGACCGCGCGCGTCTATCGCCTGCTGCTGAGCGGGGTGCGGCCGGAGAATATCCTGTGCCTGACGTTCACCAAGGCCGGGGCCGCCGAAATGGCCGAGCGCATTCATAATCGTCTGGCCGCTTGGGTGCAGATGGACGATCCGGCGCTGTTCAGCGATCTGGAGGCGCTGGGCGAACCCTCCGGCCCGGATGCGCGCGAGACTGCCCGGCGACTGTTCGCCGAAGTGCTGGAGGCGACCGGCGGCGGATTGCGCATCCAGACGATCCATGCCTTCTGCCAGCAGCTTCTCTCCGCCTTTCCGGTCGAGGCGGGTCTGATCCCCGGTTTTCGACCTCTGGAAGCCCGCGCGCAGGCGGAACTGGCGCGCCAGACGCTGGCCGATATCGTGTTGCGCGCCGAGGCCGGAGGCGACCATAAGCTGATCGCCGCCATGCAGGCGCTGAGCCTGCGGCTGGGTGAAGGCGCGGCCGAAGCCTATCTGATGCGCTGTGCGCGGCATGGCGATGCCATGGCGCAACTGCCGTCCGACATCCGCGCATGGCTGTTTGCCGCGCTCGATCTGCCGGAGGGCGACATCGAGGCGGCGATTGCGGCGGCCTGTGCCGATGACCAGTTCGATATGCGGGCGCTGGCCCGGATCGCGGCAGCCAATGCGGCATGGGGCACGGCGAGCGGCCTGACCGATGCGGACCGGATTGGCGCCTGGCGGGCTGCAAATCCTGAAGCGCGCGCCGCCACGCTGACCACGCTCGTGAAAGTCTTCCACACCGACAAGGGCGAGCCGCGGAAATATACCGCCAAACTCATCGCCGCCGACGCCGATTATGCCGGGCTGGCGGTGCGGCTGGGCGAGCGGTGCCGGGATTTGCTGAACCTGCGCGATAGGGCCGCCTATGCCGCGATGCTGGCCGAGGCGCTGGAGGCGGGCCGCGCCTATGCGCTGGCCTATGCGGAGGCCAAGCGGGCGGCGGGCGCCGTCGATTTCGATGACCTGATCGCGCGGGCGAAAAGCCTGCTTGGCACACCCGGCATGGGCGACTGGGTGCGCTACAAGCTCGACCAGCAGACCGACCATATCCTCGTCGATGAAGCGCAGGATACGAACAACGAGCAATGGGACATAGTGAAAGCGCTGGCGGAGGAGTATTTCGCGGGCGAAGGGGCGAAGGGCGATCGTCTGCGCACCCTGTTCACCGTGGGCGATTTCAAGCAGGCGATCTTCGGCTTTCAGGGAACCAGCCCGGAAGCGTTCGAGAAGGCGCGGGCCGTGTTTCACAGGCTGGCAGAAGGCGTCTCGCATCCCTTCCACAATCTGTCGCTCGATCAGAGCTTCCGCTCCACCCCCCCCGTGCTGGATGTCGTGGATGCGACGCTGGCCGCACTGCCCCCCGGCGCGTTGGGCTTTGCCGCCGACGGGGTGCGGCATGTCAGCGCCAACCGGCATCCCGGTGAAGTGCTGCTGCTGCCGCCGGTCAGCGTCGTTCGCCCGGACGGGGCCGATGAGGACGGGGAGCCGGAAGGCGAGGAGAGCTGGCTGAGCGATCAGGATCGCCTGCTCGCCGGGCAGATTGCCGACCAGGTCCGCCTCTGGACGAAGACGCCGACCCTGCTCGCCAGCAAGGGCCGCGACATGACCGCCGGTGACGTCATGATCCTGGTGCGCAAGCGCGGTGACCTGGCCCGGCTGATCGTCGCCCGGCTGTATGAGGCGGACGTCAATGTCGCGGGGATCGACCGGCTGCGTTTGAACGCGCCGCTTGCTGTACGCGATCTGCTGGCCGCACTGCGCTTTGCGGTGCAGCCCGAGGATGATCTCAACCTTGCCAATCTGCTGGTGTCGCCACTGATCGGGTGGAGCCAGGGCGACCTGTTCGACCGGGCGCATGGGCGGCGCATCGGTCTGTGGGCGCATTTGCGCGCCACGGTGGACGAGACATGGATCGCGCCATTACGCCACTTGCTGGCGCAGGCCGATTTCACGACGCCCTACCGCTATCTGGAGCATATATTGTCCGGTCCGATGCAGGGGCGGCGGGCGCTGATCGGGCGGCTGGGGTCGGAGGCGCGCGATCCGATTGAGGAACTGCTCAATGCGGCGCTCGCTTTCGAAACTGATAGCCAGCCGACGCTGCAACGGTTCGTCGACTGGTTCGACCGAGGCGATGTCGAAATCGTGCGGGATGCTGCGGCGCAGGGCGATGCGGTGCGGCTGTTGACGGTGCATGGGGCCAAGGGATTGCAGGCGCCAGTCGTGATCCTGGCCGATGCGGCGCATGATCCTGATGCCGGCAACCGCAACGAAGTGGTGCCCTGGCAGGGTCTGCCGCTGGTGCCGCCGCGCAAGGCCGAACGCTTTGGATCGGTGGCGGAGGCCGTAGAGCAGGCCCGGCGCGCCGATCGGCAGGAGCATTGGCGGCTGCTCTATGTCGCCATGACCCGTGCCGAGGAGCGACTGGTCGTCGCAGGATCGCTTGCGGCACGGCGCAAGGGTGTGGTGCCCGAGGAAAGCTGGCACGCGGCCGTCGCGCGGGGCATGCAGGCGCTGGGCGCGCAGTGGGAGGCCGACCCGCTTTGGAACGGGCGATTGATATGGCGTGGAACCGAGGCGCTGCCGGTTGCAAAGGCACACAGGGAGGTGACGGCTGTTGCCGATCCGGTCGAGGAACCCGCATGGTTGCGCAGCGCCGCGCCGATCGAGGCCCGTCCGCCGCGACCGCTTGCCCCGTCCGCCCCGGTCACCGACGAGCTGCCCTATCCTCCGCCATCGGCGGCACAGCGGGCGGCGGCGGAGCGGGGCACCTGGCTGCACAGCCTGTTCGAACGCCTGCCGGACATTGCGCCGGTCGAACGGGCAGGCGCGGCCGACCGATGGCTGGCGCGCGTGGCGGGGGTGAAGGATACAAGGGAACGCGCGGCGCTGGTGGCGCATGTCCTGGCGGTGTTGAACGACAGCGCCTTTGCAACGCTGTTCTCGCCCGAGGCGCTGGCAGAGGCACCCATTGCGGCGGTGGTCGGCGGCGATGTCATCAGCGGGACGGTCGATCGCCTGCTGGTGACGCCGGACCGGGTGCAGATCGTCGATTTCAAGACGGGCCGCAGCGTGCCCACTGCCGCCGATGCCGTGCCGCTGTCGCATCTGCGGCAGATGGCGGCCTATGCGGCGGCGCTGGCGGTGATCTTCCCCGACCGGCGGATCGAGGCGGCGCTGCTCTACACGGCCGGGCCGACGCTGATCCTGCTGCCCGATGCGTCTTTGACGCCGCACAAGCCGGGCTTTGCCGCGACGCAGGACAAATTGGCTGCCTTGCCCGTTGAGGGCGAAGGCAACAGCCCCTAGATACGGTGCCAAGTTTTCTATCGAGGAGTTTCCCTATGCCCACCAAGGCCGTTTCCGATGCCAGTTTCCAGTCCGACGTGATTGAGGCCGACAAGCCCGTGCTGGTCGATTTCTGGGCGGAATGGTGCGGCCCGTGCAAGATGATCGGCCCGGCGCTGGAGGAAATCTCCGACGAGTTGGCGGGCCAGCTCGATATCGTCAAAATCAATATCGATGAAAACCCCGATGCCCCCACCAAATATGGCGTGCGCGGCATTCCCACGATGATCCTGTTCAAGGGCGGCGAAATTGCCGCGACCAAAGTGGGCGCTGCGCCCAAGAGCCAGCTCAAGGGCTGGATCGAAGGGGAGCTGTAAGGCCTTTTTCCCTGTCTTTGTTCCCCTGCGGAAGCAGGGGGCCAGAGTCCCAAAGAATCATACTTCGTTGCCCTGGACCCCTGCTTCCGCAGGGGAACAAGACAATATGCTATGCAATCAGCACAATATCTCTGCCGCCCTGTCCCACATGCGCGGTGAGGATGCGCCGAGCAGGCCGGTGCGTCTGTCGCCGATGATATAGGGTGTGCCGTCGCGGCGGGCGAGCCTGCCGCCCGCTTCGTTCAGGATCAGTGCGCCGGGCGCGTGATCCCACGGGTGCGAGCGTTCAAACAAAGATATGTCGTTCTGGCCGAGGACAAGGCGGGGATATTGCTCTGCGGCGCAGCGCGGAATGTCCACCAGGGTGAGCTTTCCCTCGGCGCGGACGGCGATATCAGCGCGCTGTTCCGCGCTGAGAAAATAAACGGCGAGCGCGGCGATGGGCAGGTCGGCACCGCTTTCCCGCGCGATGATCCGTTCCTCGTCGATAAAGGCGCCGCCACCCAGCGCCGCATGGCACATCCGGCCGGTCAGCGGATCGAGTATCCAGCCCGCCTGGATGATCCCGTCATCCACCAGCCCGATCATGATGCCGAAGGGCGGGCGACCCGCCGCGAAATTGCCGGTGCCGTCGATCGGGTCGATGATCCACTGAAGCCCCCGGCCCGCGGCGTCGAGAACCGAAGGATCGGCGGCGACGGCTTCCTCGCCGATGACGCCTGCTTCGGGCAGGATCCGCAACAGCCCTTCGTGCAGGCGCAGTTCGCTTTCCTTGTCGGCGATCGTCACATAATCGTCCGCTGCTTTTTCCTCGATCTCGTCCTGCGCCAGATTCTGATAGCGCGGCAACACGACCTCCGCCGCGACCGTTTCCATGAGCGCGGCGACAGAGCGGTACAGGGCGTGCATGGTGAGGGTCAGCTCCGATAATCGGCGTTGATGGATATGTAGCCGTGGGTGAGGTCGCAGGTCCATACGGTCGCGCGGCCATCGCCCAGGCCAAGATTGACATCGATGGCGATGTCCCGCCCCTTCAGATGCGCAGCGACGGGCGCTTCGTCATAGCCATCGACAGCGAGACCGCAGCGCGCCACCTCTGTCCCGCCGAAACGGATCGAGAGCCGGTCGCGGTCGGCCGGTTCCCCCGCCTTGCCGACCGCCATGACGATGCGACCCCAATTGGCGTCCTCACCCGCGATCGCGGTCTTGACCAGCGGCGAGTTGGCGATGGACAGGGCGATCCTGTGCGCGCTGGTATCGCTCGTCGCACCGTCCACAGTGATTGTGATGAATTTGCTGGCCCCTTCGCCGTCGCGCACCACCAGATGCGCGAGCTGACGGCACAGATCGGCCAGCGCGGCGGCGAAAGCGTCCGCACCTGCATCCTCGAAGCTGGCGAGCGGGGCGTTGCCCGCCGCCCCGGTGGCGAAGGCGAGGACGGTGTCCGACGTCGAGGTGTCGCTGTCCACCGTGATGCAGGAGAAGCTGCTGCGGTTGGCACTGGCGAGCAGGCTTTGCAGGAAGGGCGCATCGACGGCGGCGTCGGTGAAGATATAGCCCAGCATGGTTGCCATATCCGGCGCGATCATGCCGGACCCCTTGATGATGCCGACCAGGCTGACGGTGCGACCGTCCACCACCGCCTGCGTCACCGCAGCCTTGGCAAAGGTGTCGGTCGTCATGATCGTGGCGGCGGCGTCTTCCCAGCTACAGGGCGGTGCGGCGAACGCGGCGTCCAGACCGGCTTCCGCCTTGTCGATAGGCAGCGGCACGCCGATGACGCCCGTCGAGGAAATGAACACGTCGCTGGGCACGCAATCGAGGTGCCGGGCGACGCGGGCGGCGATGGCCTCCACGGCGGCACGGCCGCGATGGCCGGTGAAGGCGTTGCTGTTCCCCGCGTTGACGACCAGCGCGCGCGCCTGCCCGAGCGGCAGGGCGTCGCGGCACCATTCGACTTCGGGCGAAGGGCAGAGGCTTTGCGTCGTGACGCCCGCAACGGCGGTGCCGGGGGCCAGCTCGACATAGGTCAGGTCGCACCGGTCCCATTTCTTGTACTGCGCGCGGGCGATCCGCAGCGTGACGCCGCCGATATCGGGCAGGGCAGGGAAAGCGGCGGGGGCAAGGGGCGAACGCTCTGTCATCGGCAGGCGCATAGCGGAAAAGCGGGGCGGTTCAAAGGGGTGAGACGGGCGGTCCGATATCCTGCAAAGTTGCGTAAGTTGCGGCGTTGAACAGCGCGGAAATCCGCCGTTTCTGCGAAATGCTGTTGGAGATGTTGGAAACGCGGGGTTTGGGGGTTTTGCATGGCGGTGGTGGTGCCATGATTAAGGGATGTAGGACAGGGTTTGGGGGTTTTGCATGGCGGTGGTGGTGCCATGATTGGGGGGTGTAGGACAGGGTTTGGGGCGTTGCCCACCCTGGCGCACGTCATCCTGACGAAGGTCAGGATCCATTGGTGCTTAGATCGCGCGCTTGCGGGAGTGCTGAGCTAATGGATGCTGAAACAAGTTCAGTATGACGAGGAAGACTTGGATTACTTCTCCCCTCCTCTTCAGGCGAGGGGCAGGGGGTGGGGAATGTAGGCGCGGCAACAGCCGTATTTGTGTTCGCTGGACTCCCCCACTCCAACCCCTCCCCTGAAGGGGAGGGGCTTTATACCGCCTCTTCAGATATCCTGCGCGATCCTTGCGTAGAGATCCGGCCGCCGGTCGCGGAAGAAGCCCATGCCGGCGCGGTGTGTGCGGGCGGCGGCCAGGTCCAAGGTGGCGACCAGCGCGCCATGTTCGCGCGCGTCGGCATCGGCGATGAGGTCGCCCCATTCGTCGCTGATGAAGCTGTGGCCGTAGAAGGTCTGCTGTGTCCCGTCGGCCTCCGCCTCCGTGCCGATCCGGTTGGCGGCGATGACGGGCATGCAGTTGCTGACTGCATGGCCCTGCATCGCGCGCCGCCACATGCGGCTGGTATCGAGCGTGGCATCATAGGGTTCCGAACCGATCGCAGTCGGATAGAACAGCATTTCCGCGCCCATCAGCGCCATGACGCGCGCGGACTCGGGATACCATTGGTCCCAGCAGATGCCGACACCGATGGTGCCATATTTCGTTGGCCAGACCTTGAACCCGCTGTTGCCGGGGCGGAAATAATATTTCTCCTCGTAACCGGGGCCATCGGGAATGTGGCTCTTGCGATAGACGCCCATGATCGCGCCGCCATCTTCGATCATCGCGAGCGAATTATAATGATGCTGCCCGTCACGCTCGAAGAAACTGGTGGGGATGTAGATTTCCAGCTCCTTCGCAAGGGCCTGCATCGCAAGGACGGCGGGATGGCTTTCCACCGGTTGCGCGCGGGCGAACAGCGCCTCGTCCTCTACCCGGCAGAAATAGGGGCCCTCGAACAGCTCGGGCGGCAGGACGATCTTTGCCCCGCGCGCCGCCGCCTTGCGCACATGCGTTTCGACATGGGCGATATTCTCGTCGATATCGTCGGTCAAGGCGAGCTGGAGGGCGGCGACGGTGACTTGGGTCATTCTTTCCTGGCTCCCCTTAAGCGGAAGGCATCTGCTGGCTGGAGCAGTGGAAGCTGCCGCCGCCCGCCAATATGGCATCGCTGCGCAATCCCACAATGTCCCGGCCGGGGAAGAAGGGGCGCAAGGCATCAAGCGCAGCCTGATCGTTGGCGCGGCCGTAGAGCGGCACCACCACGGCGGCGTTGCCGATGTAGAAGTTCATATAGCTGGCGGGGATGATTTCGCCATCGGCCTTGACGCAGCCCGGCGAGGGCATGTCGCACACATCGACCCCATGCGCCTTCGCACGGGCACGGGCATCGGCGTAGACCGCGGCATTGGGATCGTCCGCATCGGTCGCGACCGGCAAGGCGAGCACGCCGGGCGCGACGAAGCGGGCGAGATTGTCGACATGGCCATCGGTATGATCGTTAAGGAGACCATCGCCCAGCCAGAGCATGTCGGACAGCCCCAGGCTGCCCGCCAGCAGCGTCTCGATCTTCCCCTTGTCCAGATCCGGGTTGCGGTTGGGGTTCAGCAGGCATTGTTCGGTGGTGACGAACAGGCCGGTGCCGTCGGTATCGACCGCGCCGCCCTCGAATATCCAGGGGGCGCTGGTGACGGGCAAATCGGCCTGCGCGGCGAGGCGCGCGCCGATATCCTCATCCCCCGCCATCACATATTTGCCGCCCCAGCCGTTGAAACCGAAATCGACGAGCGCGCGGTGTGTGCCGTCATGGACGCAGATCGGGGCAGTATCGCGCAGCCAGATGTCGCCGTGCCGTTCGGTCTGGACGATCACGCCGTCGCCGACCAGCGACCGGGCGATGGCGGCATTGGTGTCGTCCGCCGCAACGAGCCGCACCTGCTCACCCCGCCCCCCGGCATGCACCGCGTCGGCAAAGGCGGCAATCTGCCGCTGGGCATCGGCGAGCGTTGCGGGCCATTCATTGGCGTCGCCGGGAAAGCCGATCCACACCCAGTCGTGCGGTGCCCATTCGGCAGGCATGCGATAGGTCATGGGATGCTCCGCTGTATGTGCTGGCCCTTTATCGCGCATCGCATGCCCTGTCGAAGGGCTTTTTTCTTTGCCGGATCGGCTTGAAAAAATTCAAGTCTATGGCACTTTCGCGCGGGGCAAAGAGCGGGGAAACATGCAGTCCTGTTACATCATGATCGGCGCGGCGTTCCTAGGCTGCGCGTCACCGTCATTGGCGAGTGCAAACGATGCCGATACGATGGCAACGAGGTTCGGTGCGAGACAATCAGTAGTCGATGCGAGCCTCTCCCCCGATGGTCGAATGCTGGCGTTCGTTCAGCCCATGGCCGGACAAGGCGCGGCCGTTTATATTACCGATCTCAGCAAAGAGGGGACAGTCGGGGCGACGCCGGTGCTGGTGGCCGAAGGCAAGCCGGACCGTATCGAAAGTTGCAAATGGGCGTCGAACAGTCGACTGTTGTGCAACGTTTATGGCATTAGTCAGCTCGACAATACCGAAATTGTCTATGTGACGCGTATTGTGGCCGTCGATGCCGACGGCAAAAATCTCATCATGTTGCGTAACAAAAGAGGGTCGGGAACGGCGCTCGGCTACAGCCTGTTCGGTGGCGAAGTCATCGACTGGACAGCAGCGGAGGACGGCCATGTGCTGATGATGCGCGAATATGTTCCCGAGACGACAACGGGCACGCGGCTTGGCCAGACGGACGAGGGCATAGGGGTAGACGATGTCGATACCCGGACATTGCGCACAATTCAGCGCGAACAGCCCAAACGCGACGCCAGCGACTATATCTCCGATGGGACGGGAACAGTTCGTATCCTGGCGATGCGACCCCGGACTGTCGATGGCTACTCGAAGAACGTCACCCATTACAGCTTCCGCAAGAAGGGTTCCCGAAACTGGGAACCGCTGAGCGTGGTTGACGATGGTGGGAACGGCTTCATCCCTTATGCGGTCGATTCGACGCTCGACGTCGCTTACGGCTTCAAGCGGGTGGACGGCAGGCTCGCCGCATTTTCCATGAAGCTCGACGGCAGCGGAACGCAGACGCTGCTTTTCGCACATCCACAAGTCGACATAGACGGCTTCGTGCGGATAGGGCGCAATCGTCGCGTCATCGGCGTAAGCTACGCCACGGATCGTCGCGAAGTCTTTTACATAGACGAGAAGCTGGCGAAGCTGGCCGCGGCCCTGTCGAAGGCGTTGCCCAAACTGCCACTTGTCCGCTTCATAGATTCTTCGCAGGATGAAAGCCGATTATTGCTTTGGGTAGGCAGCGACGTCGATCCCGGTCGCTATTATCTGTTCGACAAGGCAGGTAACCGCTTGGAGGAACTGATCTCGGATCGGCCGCAGCTTGCTGGGGTGGCGTTGTCCACGGTGCGGGCGGTCAGCTATCCCGCCACGGATGGAACGATGATCCCGGGCTATCTGACGTTGCCGCCGCAGATTGCCGATGCCGCCGCTGCCAAGCGCCTGCCCGCGATCGTCCTGCCTCATGGGGGCCCAGGGGCTCGCGATGAATGGGGGTTCGACTGGCTTAGCCAGTTTTATGCCAATCAAGGGTATGTCGTGCTGCAACCTAATTTTCGTGGGTCTTCAGGCTATGGCGACCAATGGTTTCAGAAGAACGGATTCCAGAACTGGCGAACCGCCGTCGCGGACATCGATGCGGGAGGGCGCTGGCTGGTGGCGCAGGGCATCGCCGATCCCGCGCGGCTTGCCATTGTGGGCTGGTCCTATGGCGGCCATGCCGCGTTACAATCCGCGGTGGTCGACCCCGGGTTGTTCAAGGCCGTGGTTGCAATAGCGCCTGTAACGGATCTCGACCGCCTAAAGGAGCAATGGCGGAACTGGAGCAATTACCAGAATGTCAGCGCGTTCGTGGGAAATGGGCAGCATATCGAGGAAGGGTCGCCTGCGCGCCATGCCAAGGCGTTCGCGGTGCCTGTCATGATGTTTCATGGTACCGTCGACAGGAACGTTGCCGTTGGTCATGCGCGCCTGATGGATGCGCGGTTGAAGAAGGAGGGGGCATCATCGACGCTCGTAATCTACGATGGGCTGGATCATTATCTTGATGACAGCAATGCACGCGTCGATATGCTGAAAAAAAGTCACGCGTTTCTCAAGACAGCATTGGGTCAGTAGAACCAAAAAAAGGCGGTTTCCGTGGTGGAAACCGCCTTTTTTGGTTCGTTTGAAAGTGCCGGTCAGCGCGAGTAGAACTCGACGACCAGATTGGGCTCCATCTTTACCGGATAGGGCACTTCATCCAGCGTGGGCACGCGGACATAGGTGATCTTCGCGGCGCCATCCGGAGCGATATAGTCGGGAATGTCGCGCTCGGGCAGGCTCTGTGCTTCCATCACCAGCGCCATATCCTGCGCCTTCTTGCCCAGCGTGATTTCGTCGCCCGGCTTCACCAGACGCGAGGCAATGTTGCACTTCACGCCGTTCACATAGATGTGGCCGTGGCTCACGATCTGGCGCGCGGCGAAGATGGTCGGCGCGAACTTGGCGCGATAGACGACCGCGTCAAGGCGGCGTTCCAGCAGGCCGATCATGTTCTGGCCGGTGTCGCCCTTCATCCGGGCGGCTTCGACATAGGACTTCTTGAACTGCTTTTCGGTCACATCGCCGTAATAGCCCTTCAGCTTCTGCTTGGCGCGCAGCTGAATGCCATAGTCGGAGACCTTGCCCTTGCGGCGCTGGCCGTGCTGGCCGGGGCCATATTCGCGCTTGTTGACGGGCGACTTGGGGCGACCCCAGATGTTCTCGCCCATCCGGCGGTCGAGTTTATACTTGGCGCTCTGGCGCTTAGACATAGAGTATCCTTCAATTGCTACGACGTCGGCCATCCGCTGTGGATGGCGTTCCTCCCGGTCCTCGCGCCGACACGGCGATGCGTGGCGGGGCCACTGCTTCACCGGGGTGCAGGGCCAATTGCGAAGGCGCGGCTATGACGGCGCACGCGCAGCATGTCAACCCTGTCGCGCCCTCTCGACAGTGGCCCTGCCAGTGCATAGGGGAAGGCATGGCTGACCTATTTTCCCCGGAAGACTGTATGACCATGGCGCAGGTGCGCGCGGGTGTCGATGCCTTGGATGCGCGCATCGTGGCGCTGCTGGCCGACCGCTTCGCCTATATGCGCGCCGCCGCCCGCATCAAGCCCGACCGTGCCGATGTGCGTGACGAGGCCCGCAAGGGGCAGGTGATTGCGCAGGCCGCGGCGGAAGCCGCGAAGCTGGGCATACCCGCAGACGCGATCGCAGCGATGTGGGAGACGCTGGTGGAAGCGTCGATAGACTATGAAATGGTGGAGTTTGCGCGGTTGAAGGGATAGGTCGGGTTCGCGCGGAGACGCCGAGGCGCGGAGAGAATATCCATTCAGGAAAAAACCTTCGACAGTCTTTGCGGCTCCGCGTCTCTGCGCGAAGGTGAACTTCACGCCTGACCGCGCGGGCGATCCTTGGCGAGGGCGGAAAGGACGCCGCGCAGGGTGCGGACTTCCAGGCTGTTCCAGCCCGGCTTTGTGAGGACACCGCGCAAGGTGCGTTTCGTCGCCGGTGTGCGATCGGGCGGGAAGAAATAGCCCGCGGCATCGAGCATATTTTCAAGCTGAACGATCATGCCCTCCAGCTCTTCCTGCGGCGCGGGCACGCCAAGATCGTTCACGGTGGGCGAGGCCAGCGACACACCCTTCGACCATTCATAGGCGCACAGGATGACGGCCTGCGCGAGATTGAGCGAGCCGAATTGCGGGTTGATCGGTACCGTCACGATCGTGCGGGCAACGGCCACATCATCGGTTTCGAGGCCAGAGCGTTCCGGCCCGAACACCAGGGCGCTGCGCCCCGGCGTGCTGTGGATTTCGCGGGCGGCCGCTTCCGGCGTCACGACCGGCTTGGTGACGCCGCGCTTGCGCACGGTGGTGGCATAGACATGCGCGCAATCGGCCACGGCCTCGGCAAGACTGTCGAATATCTGCGCACGCTCCAGCACGATGTCCGCGCCGGCGGCGGCAGGGCCGGCATCGGGATTGGGCCAGCCATCGCGGGGAGCGACGATGCGCATCTCCGTCAGCCCGAAATTGAGCATGGCCCGCGCGGCCTTGCCGATGTTTTCGCCCAGTTGCGGGCGGACAAGGACGATGAGAGGGGGGAGGGGGTCTGAAGGAACGGGCTTTTCTTCATCCGTTCGCCCTGAGCGAAGTCGAAGGGCCGTCCCGAGCGGAAGCGAGGTGCCCAAGGTATCGGCATGGCGCTTTGGCGTAGCGGCTTTCTTCAACCGATCCCAATTTTCAGCAATCAGGGCTTCTTTCTTTTTCCTCGACCACCCTTTTATCTGGATTTCGGCGGACAGGGCCTCCGCGCGTGTTGCGAATGCTGCCGACCACATGAGTTCGACAGGACGTTTGTCGTGGGTGTATCCCCTGATCTCACCGGATTGATGCTGGGCGATACGGCGGTCCAGATCATCGGTATGGCCTGTGTAATAAGACCCGTCGGCGCACCTTAGAATGTAGGTGTGGAAGCTCATCGCGGCTTTTGGCCTCTCTGCGCTCGGCCTGGCCCTTCGACTTCGCTCAGGGCGAACGGAAGTGTGTAACCGCCCTCACTCACCGCCTACTTCCTTCACCGTGCTCGCGAAATCCTCGAAATCGCGGGCTTCGCCGAAATCCTTGTAGACGCTCGCGAAACGGATGTAGGCGACGCTGTCGAGACCCTTGAGGCCGTCCATCACCATTTCGCCGATGGTCTTGGCCTCCACTTCCGTATCGCCGCTGGTTTCGAGCTGGCGCTGGATACCCGACACGAGCTTCTCGATACGCACCGCGTCGATGGGGCGCTTGCGGCAGGCGATGCCGATCGAGCGGGCCAGCTTGTCGCGCTCGAAGGGTTCGCGGCGGCCTTCGCTTTTCAGGACCCAGACTTCGCGGAGCTGAATGCGTTCGAACGTGGTGAAGCGCGCGGCGCAGGCTTCGCACTGGCGTCGCCTGCGGATCGCGCCATTGTCTTCCGTCGGGCGGCTGTCCTTTACCTGGCTGTCTTCATGGCCGCAAAAGGGGCACCGCATTACGCAAACTTACCTTTTCCGTTCGGGCTGAGCGTGTCGAAGCCGATGCCCGAGCCGCAGGCGAAGGCGCTTCGCCCTCGGCTCAGCAGTGCCCTTCGGCTGCGCTCAGGGCGAACGGTTGATCGAGGATCAGCCCCCATAGATCGGGAAGCGGGCACATAGCGCGGAGACGCGGGCGCGGACGTCCGCCTCGACCGCGGGATCGCCTGCCTCTCCGTGATCGCGCAGGGCCGCCAGCACATCCGCGATCATCTCGCCGATCGCCTCGAACTCCGCTACGCCGAAGCCGCGGGTCGTCCCTGCCGGAGAGCCGACGCGAATGCCGCTGGTCTTGGTGGGGGGCAGGGGATCGCCCGGCACGCCATTCTTGTTGCAGGTGATGTGGCTGCGTTCCAGCGCCTCGTCCGCATCCTTGCCGCTGATGCCATAGGGGCGCAGGTCGATGAGCGCGAGATGCGTGTCCGTGCCGCCGGAAATGACGTCCAATCCGCGAGCCTTGAGGCGGGCGGCGAGCGCCTGCGCATTGGCGATGACAGCGGCGGAATAGGCCTTGAACTGCGGCGTCAGCGCCTCGCCGAACGCGACCGCCTTGGCCGCGATGACATGCATCAGCGGGCCGCCCTGAAGGCCGGGGAACACCGCCGAATTGATCTTCTTGGCGATTGCCTCGTCATTCGTCATGATCATGCCGCCGCGCGGACCGCGCAGCGTCTTGTGCGTGGTGGTGGTGACGACATGGGCGTGGCCGAAGGGCGTTGGGTGCACGCCGCCTGCGACCAGCCCGGCGAAATGGGCCATGTCGACCATGAAGATTGCGCCCACCTTGTCCGCGATCGCGCGGAAGCGGGCGAAATCGATCTGGCGGGGATAGGCCGAGCCGCCCGCGATGATGAGCGTGGGGTTGTTGGCGATGGCCAGCGCCTCCACGGCGTCATAGTCGATCAGATGGGTGGTCTCATCGACGCCATATTGCACGGCATTATACCATTTGCCGGACAGCGCAGGCTTTGCGCCATGGGTAAGGTGGCCGCCCGCATCGAGTGACAGGCCCATGATCGTGTCACCGGGCTTCGTCAGTGCCAGCATGACCGCGCCGTTCGCCTGCGCACCCGAATGCGGCTGCACATTGGCGAAGCCGCAGCCGAAGAGTTGCTTGGCGCGGTCGATCGCTAGCTGCTCTACGGCATCGGACGGCGCGCAGCCTTGATAATAACGCTTGCCCGGATAGCCTTCGGCATATTTGTTGGTGAACACGCTGCCCTGCGCCTCCAGCACCGCCTGGCTGACGATGTTTTCCGACGCGATCAGTTCGATCTGGCCCTGTTCACGCTTCAGTTCATCGGCGATGGCGGCGGCGATCAGCGGATCGGTCTGCGCGAGCGACCGAGTGAAGAAGCCTTCCGCGCGAATGGCATCGACATCGTCGATGGAGGCGGCCGGGGACAGGAGGGCGGCGTTGCTCATGCAATAATTCCTTCAGGGCAAAGGATGGCGGATGGGAGGGGACGAAAGTTTGTCGACGCGACCGGCATGCCGCCCGCCGCCAAAGCCGGTTGACAGAAATGCCTCTACACAGGCCTTTGCCATGTCCGGCCCGGTCAGGCGCGCGCCCATGGCAAGGACATTGGCGTCATTATGCTCCCGCGCCAGTGCCGCCGAAAGCGGCTCGGAGACGAGCGCCGCGCGGCAGGCGGGGTTGCGGTTGACGGCGATCGAAATGCCGATGCCGGAGCCGCAGAGCGCGATGCCGCGCTCCGCGCTGCCATCCGCGACGGCCTGCGCCAGTCTATAGCCATAATCCGGGTAATCGACGCGATCGGCGGTGGCGGGGCCGAGATCATCGACGTCGTGGCCGCTTGCGCGCAGCCATTCGGCAAGGCTCGCCTTCAGATCGACGGCAGCATGATCGGACGCGATGGCGATACGCATGGAATGGCGGCCCTGCACTCAACGGTGATTCGGTTGCCGCCTATCTAGTGCCGATGGCAGCGTTTGACCATGTTACGAATCCGCGACGGTCTTTCCGCCATTGTGCCGTCCATTCAGGGTTCAACTGCGTCCAATCAGTTTCTGGGCCATGCTGTCAGCGACATCTGCGGCGGGGCGGCCGGAGGCAGCGCTTTCCGTCCAGATGGCGCGCAGGCGATCGGGAATCCGCGCGATCCGGCCGTTTACTTCGTCGCGATCGCCCTGACCCAGATATTCGAGCGCAACGTTGATGATGCCGCCTGCGTTGATGACATAATCCGGGGCGTAGAGGATACCCCGCGCGTGGAGGCGCTGCGCATCGGCGGGCGTTGCCAGCTGATTGTTCGCGCCGCCCGCGACGATAGCGGTCTTGAGCAGCGGAATGGAATATGCGTTGAGAATGGCACCCAGCGCATTGGGGCTGAACACGTCTGCCTCCACGCCGATGATCGCTTCCGCCTCCACCGCGGTCGCGCCCAGATCGGCGGCCAGCGCGCGGGCACGGTCGCCGTTCACGTCCGCCAGGGTCAGCCGTGCGCCATCCTGCGCGAGATAGCGGGCAAGGCCGCCGCCGACGCTGCCGACACCCTGGATGGCGACATGCACACCCGCCATGTCGGACTTGCCCAATGCCTGCTGCACCGCCGCCTTGACACCAAGATAGATGCCATAAGCGGTAAAGGGACCGGGATCGCCCCCGGCATCGCCCGCGCCGACCGGCAGGCCGGAGACATGGCGGGTGCCGCGCGCAATGGCGATCATGTCGCTTTCGGAAATGCCGACATCCTCGGCCGTCACATATCGGCCGCCGAGCGAGTCGACGGCGCGGCCGAAGGCTTCGAGCATTTGCGGCGTCTTGGTCCGCTCTGCATCGGCGAGGATGACGCCCTTGGCCCCGCCCATCGGCAGGCCCGCCATCGCATTCTTGTAGCTCATGCCGCGCGACAGGCGCAGGGCATCGGTAATGGCATCGGCGCGGTCGGCATAATGCCAGAAACGGGTGCCGCCCGCGCCAGGGCCGAGCACCGTCGAATGAATGGCGATTACCGCCGTCAGGCCGGTGGCGCGATCCCGGAAAAGATGAACCGCTTCATGATCGTCGAAATCGGGCAAATCCCAGGCAGCACTCATATGACCTCACCGCGACGCTGGATGTCGAGTAATAAAATTACGGAATCACGCAATAATCACATGATGTGCGAAAAGCCAACGGGAAATGCAGCGCGGCGGGAGACTCGCGGATATGCAGGAAGCCGTTCCCCCGCGAAGGCCGAGGGAAACGATCCCACAGACCAGCACTTTATTGCCCTGGACCCCGGCTTTCGCCGGGGAACAACGGAAGAGAGGCGAGATGCATCCTGGAGCGCCGTTACGAAAACAGCCATATTATGGGAAGAATGGGGCGACCGATGGGGCTTGAACCCACGACCTCCGGTACCACAAACCGGCGCTCTAACCAGCTGAGCTACGATCGCCACGCCCGCAGGACCGGCGGGCCGGTTGCGGGAGAACGGCCCTTAAGGCTGACGAGGCCAAAGCGTCAAGCATCCTTTGGCCGTCACCGTGCAAATAACCGCGTCGACCACGGTGAATTACATGGCATGAAACGGAAAAAGCGGGGCGTGCGCCCCGCTCCTTCGCCAAACATGGGTGGCAGGGCCAACGCCTGACACCGCACACTCTCCTGTCGCACCCGCAATGTGGAGAAACGCCGGACGCCCTGAGGCCGTCCGCGGAAAGCCGCCTAGTTGACGGCGTCCTTCAGGCCCTTGCCCGCCTTGAACTTGGGCTGCGACGATGCCTTGATCGTCATGGTTTCGCCGGTGCGAGGATTGCGGCCGGTCGATGCCTTGCGCTTCGACACGGAAAATGTGCCAAATCCGACGAGCCGTACTTCGTCGCCCTTCTTGAGCGCGCTGGTGACGGCTTCGAATACGCCTTCGACTGCCTTGATAGTGTCGCTTTTGCTGAGACCGCTGCTGTCAGCGACGGCACTGATGAGATCCTGTTTGTTCATGTTCTGGGAACCCCCTGCTCTGATATGTCTGTGGAATCACGGGTCAGACCCGTAATAAAGGCGCAGGATTTTGCCGCTGTCAAAGGGAAAGCGACAAAATCCTGCGGCCGGTGACATGATTCGTTCACATTGGGACGAAAAGCCGCAAAATCAGCGGTTAATGCCGCAGTGCAACATCAGAATCGCCCGAAACGGTTGGGGCTGGCTGGGCCGCCAGATCGTCTTCCTCGGTCCAGCTGATCGCTTCCAGTGGCGCGACCAGCGCGCGCGCCAGCACCTGATCGACATGCGCGACCGGGATGATTTCCAGCCCATCCAGAATGTTGGCGGGTATCTCCGCCAGATCCTTTTCGTTGTCGGCCGGGATGAGGACCGTCTTGATCCCGCCACGGAGCGCCGCCAGCAGCTTTTCCTTGAGGCCGCCGATCGGCAGCACCCGGCCGCGCAGCGTCACTTCGCCGGTCATCGCCACATCCTTGTGGACGGCGACGCCCGTCAGCGTGCTGACGATCGACGTCACCATGCCGATGCCTGCCGAAGGGCCATCCTTGGGCACCGCGCCTTCGGGCAGATGGATGTGAATGTCCTTGCGGGTGAAGATGCTGGGCTTGATGCCATAGCCGGGCGAGCGCGCCTTCACATAGGACAGCGCAGCCTGGATCGATTCGGTCATCACGTCGCCGAGCTTGCCGGTGGTGCGGATCTGCCCCTTGCCCGGCACGGTCACGGACTCGATCGTCAGCAGTTCGCCGCCCACTTCGGTCCACGCCAAACCCGTGACGGCCCCGATCTGATTTTCCTCCTCGCTCACCCCGTGGCGGAACTTGCGCACACCGGCGTAATCGGAGAGGTTCTCGGGCGTAATGACGACCTGCGCATATTCGCCTTCGAGGATCTTGCGCAGCGCCTTGCGGGCGAGGCGCGCGACTTCGCGCTCCAGGGTGCGGACACCGGCTTCGCGGGTGTAGTACCGGATGAGGTCGCGCACCGCGGCCTCCGTCACTTCGAACTCCTGCGGCGTGAGACCATGCGCCTCGACTTGCTTGGGCAGCAGATGCCGCTGCGCGATCTCCACCTTTTCGTCCTCGGTATAGCCTTCGAGCCGGATGATCTCCATGCGGTCGAGCAAAGCCTGCGGCAGGTTAAGGCTGTTCGCGGTGGTGACGAACATCACGTCGGACAGATCGACGTCGATCTCCAGATAATGATCCTGGAACTTGCTGTTCTGTTCCGGATCGAGCACTTCGAGCAGCGCCGAAGCGGGATCGCCACGGAAATCCTGACCCAGCTTGTCGATCTCATCGAGCAGGAAAAGGGGGTTCATCGTCCCGGCCTTTTTCAGGTTGGTGACGATCTTGCCGGGCAGCGAGCCGATATAGGTGCGGCGGTGACCCCGGATTTCGGCTTCGTCGCGCACGCCGCCAAGCGACTGGCGCACGAACTCACGCCCGGTCGCCTTCGCGATCGAGCGGCCCAGCGAGGTCTTGCCCACGCCGGGCGGGCCGACAAGGCACAGGATCGGGCCTTTGAGCTTGTTGGTGCGTGCCTGCACCGCCAGATATTCGACGATGCGGTCCTTGACCTTTTCCAGCGCGAAATGATCGGCGTCGAGGATTTCCTGCGCGCGCTTCAGGTCCGTCTTGACCTTGCCCTTCTTGCCCCAGGGCAAGCCAAGCAACACGTCGAGATAGTTGCGCACGACCGTCGCCTCGGCTGACATCGGCTGCATGGTCTTGAGTTTCTTCAGCTCGGCCGTCGCCTTGGTGCGGGCTTCCTTGCTGAGCTTGGCTTTCGCGATCTTCTGCGTCAGCTCGGCCAATTCGTCGGCGTCTTCGCCTTCGCCATTGCCCAGCTCGCGCTGGATCGCCTTGAGCTGCTCGTTGAGATAATATTCGCGCTGGGTCTTTTCCATCTGGCGCTTCACGCGGCCGCGAATCTTCTTCTCGACCTGAAGCACGCCTAGCTCGCCTTCCATGAAGGCGAACACCATTTCGAGGCGCTTGACCGGGTCCGGTTCGACCAGCAGCGACTGCTTGTCGGCCACCTTGACGTTGATATTGGCCGAGATGGCGTCCGCCAGACGCCCTGCGTCCTCGATCTCGCGCAGCTGCACCGGCGTTTCGGCGGGCAGCTTCTTGTTGAGCTTTGCGTAATTTTCGAACTGTTCGACCACCGAACGCATCAGCGCGGCGGCTTCCGGGCTGTCGGCGACGACATCCTCCGCGATCGTGACGTGCGCGGCAAGATGATCGGGCAGGGTGACAAGCTCGGTCAGGCGCGCACGCTGGCGCCCCTCGACAAGCACGCGCACGGTGCCGTCGGGCAGCTTCAAAAGCTGAAGCACGGTGGCGACGACGCCGGTATCGTACAGCGCCTCCCGGTCGGGATCGTCCTCCGCCGGATCGAGTTGCGACACGAGGAAGATTTCCTTGTTCGCTTCCATGGCCTTTTCCAGCGCAACGACGCTCTTGTCGCGACCGACGAAGAGCGGAACGATCATCTGCGGAAACACGACGATGTCGCGCAGGGGCAGCAGCGGATAAGTGGTAGTCATGCAATCTCCGTGGCGCGCGAACGGGCGCCTTTGGTCGCTATATGGGCGTATCGTGGTGCCGGTTCAATTCCGCACGGGCAAGCCGACGACCTTAGCGCCCTTGCGTGAACGCCGTCAGAACGGCAGCTTGAATCCCGGCGGCAACGGCAAGCCACTGGTAAGCTTGCCCATTTCGCTGTTGCTGGCCTCATCCGCCTTCTTGCGCGCATCGTTGAGCGCGGCGGCGATCAGATCTTCCAATATCTGCTTTTCGGATGGCATCAGCAGGCTTTCGTCGATCGATACGCCAACGATGCGGCCCTTGGCCGTCGCGCGGACCTTCACCACGCCACCGCCGGCCACGCCTTCGACTTCGATCTTGTCGAGATTTTCCTGCGCGCGGGCCAGTTCCTCCTGCACGCGAGTCGCCATGCCCAGGATTTCGTTCAAGTCTTTCATGCGCTTGCACTCCATTCTTCGTTATCGCCCTGCGGCAGAAGCTCCGCTTGGGGAAAAGCCGCCATCGCGGCGCTGACGATCGGTGTGGACAGGATCGCCTGACGGGCGCTGTCTTCGGCCGCTTTCTCCTGGTCCCATAGCGTCGGTTCGCCGGGCCCTTCACCTAGCGAAACCGCCCAGGCCATGCCGGTGGCGGCGTTGAGGCGAGTCGTCAAATCCTTCAGATCGATCGGCCGACGCGTGGCGATCACCAGTTCGGGCGGCGCATAACGGATCAGGCCTGCTTCATCGTGCAGGCTGTTGGCGAGCAGCGCCGCTCCACTTTTCGCCAGCAGCGTGACGAGGTCCGCGAAACTGGGTGGAGCGGACATTGTTTGGCGAGTCGACGGCGAAGCCGATGGGTCGGCAGGCGCAGCAACCGGCGCGGTCGCCGATGCCGACGGTGGCATGACGCTGCCGCCGTCCCGCAACAGGCGCGCAAGTTCGGCCGGATCGGGCAAGGTTGCCGCATGGACCGCCCGCAGCAACGCCATTTCGCAGGCCTCGAGCGGCAGGACTGCGTTCGCGACTTCGTCATGCCCTTTCAGCAGCAATTGCCACAGGCGGTGCAGGGCGGCAAAGCTGAGCCCGGCCGCCCAGTCCGCCAAGGCTTCCCGCTCCTCGGCCGACTGCGCGGGATCGTCGCCCCCACGCCCGGCCTTCGTCACTGTGATGGCATGGACGATTTCGAGCAGGCCGCGCATCAGCGCGAGCGGTTCCACGCCCAGATCATGCTGTTCGCGCACCGTCGCCAGCAGGGCAGGGGCATCGCCCGCGAGCAGCAGGCCAAGCACCCGCCGCACCGTCCCGCGATCGGACAGGCCCAGCATGTCGCGCACCTGCGCCGCCGTCACCAGCGGTTCGCCCTGATCGAGATCGGCATGAGCAATTGCCTGATCGAGGATCGAGAGGCCATCGCGCGCCGACCCTTCCGCCGCCTGCGCGATCAGCGAAAGTGCCGCCGGTTCGGCGCGCACGCCTTCCGCATCCGTAACATGCGTGAAATGCGCGGTGAGCTTTTCGGCCGAGATGCGCCGGAGGTCGAACCGTTGGCAACGCGACAGAACGGTGACCGGCACCTTGTTGACTTCCGTTGTCGCGAACAGGAACTTCACATGTTCGGGCGGTTCCTCCAGTGTCTTGAGCAACGCGTTGAACGCGTTTTTCGAGAGCATATGGACTTCGTCGATAATGTAGACCTTGTAGCGCGCGGAGACGGCGGCATAGCGCACCGCCTCGATAATCTCCCGCACGTCATCGACGCCGGTATGGCTTGCGGCATCCATTTCGATCACGTCGATATGCCGCCCCTCCGCAATCGCGACGCAGGGGTCGCACAGACCGCAGGGGTCGATCGTCGGGCCACCCTGACCATCGGGGCCGATGCAGTTCAGCGCCTTGGCAATGAGCCGCGCTGTCGACGTCTTGCCGACGCCGCGAACGCCGGTCATCAAAAAGGCATGGGCGAGCCTGCCGCGTTTGATGGCGTTGCCCAGCGTCTGCACCATCGCATCCTGACCGATCAGTTCGCGGAAATTGCGCGGGCGATATTTGCGCGCGAGGACGCGATAGGGCTGCGTGGAATCGGACATCGGCAGGGTTTAGCCGGTTGCAGGAAGGATGTCGAAGGATTGGGCCAGCCAAAATATCAGAGGCGGTGGGAGCCGGAACGACCCGCAGCGAAATCGTTGTGGCTGCTTCCGTCAGGACCTGACCCGGTTGGCGACGACCACGTCCGCCCGACTCCCGTCGCGCATATGGCGGGTTTGCAGGCGCGGTGCAAGTGGGTGCCGCCGGTCGGCCTTGCGCCATAAGCCGTGCCCAATCAGGGGTGCTTTCCCTTTCCCTCTCCGGTCCGCTTCGGTATTGCGGGGGCATGTCCACCTTGCGCCTGCCCTTCATTCTTGGCCTAGCCGGATTGCTGCCGCCGCTGCTCGCGCTGGCCGCCGTCATCTGGGGCGGGTCGTCATGGTCGTTTCTGGCGATTTCGCTTGTCTATTTCTATGCGGCGACGATCCTCGCCTTTCTGGGGGGCATCTGGTGGGGCTTTGCCGCCGCACAGCCGAGCGCGCCGCCCTGGCTCTACAGCGCGGCGGTTATCCCGCAACTTGTGAGCTTCGCCACCGCCTGGCCCTGGGCCGTCGGACAGGAATGGCCGGGGCCGTCGCTGGTGGTGCTGGCGATGGCGCTGATGGGCACATTGCTGGTCGATCGCAGGCTGGTCCGGATGAGCATCGCGCCCTCCTGGTGGCTGGCGCTGCGGGTGCCGTTGTCGGGCGGACTTGCGACCGTCTGTCTGGCGATCGCGGCGCTGATATGAGCGGCACGGTGCTGTCGATTCTGATGCTGGCGGGCATCGCGCTGACGGGCGGGGGCATTACTATGCTGGCGAAGAATCACGACCGGAAACAGGCCGCCCTGATGCTGGTCGCCGGGCTGGTGATGTTCGGCAATGTCGCGGTGTGGGTGATTTAGGCTATCGATCCCCCCCTGCCAGGGGAGGATTGACATCAGCGGATCGGGGAATCCGGCGCCAGGCGCATGTCGAGATAATTGTCGACTGATTTCATGAGCTGATCCAGTTCATGTTCGAAAAAGTGGTTGGCGCCACGAATTTCGTCATGATGGATGGTGATGCCCTTTTGCGTGCGCAGCTTGTCCACCAGCTTCTGCACGGCATTGGCCGTCACCACTTCGTCCGCTGTGCCCTGCACGATGATGCCCGAGGAGGGGCAGGGCGCGAGGAAGCTGAAGTCATACATGTTCGCGGGTGGCGCGACCGAGATGAAGCCGCGGATTTCCGGGCGCCGCATCAGAAGCTGCATCGAAATCCATGCACCGAACGAAAAGCCTGCGATCCATGTCGTCTGCGCTTCGGGATGGAAGCTCTGCACCCAGTCGAGCGCGGCCGCCGCATCCGAAAGCTCCCCGATGCCGTTGTCGAACGTCCCCTGGCTGCGACCGACGCCCCGGAAATTGAAGCGCAGCACGGCAAAGCCACGCCGCACGAACGTCTTGTACAGCGCCTGCGTGATGCGGTCGTTCATCGTGCCGCCGCCCTGCGGATGGGGGTGCAGGATCATGGCGACGGGTGCGCGGGGGCGCGGGGGAGGGCTGAAACGGCCTTCCAGACGACCTTCGGGGCCGGGGAAAATCACATCGGGCATGGCGGTGCTCTTGTCTTCTTGGCCAGGGCGCAGGGAGCGCGGGGCGCGCCCCGCTTTCGCCGGTGGCTATGGCGGATTTGCCGCCTATATAGATGCAGCGCCCCTTTTCGCAATCAATGAGTGTGTACCCGCCGGTTATGCCCGACGCCGCCCGCATCTATCTGGACCATGCCGCGACGACGCCGATGCTGCCGCAGGCGGTGACGGCGATGACGGAAGGCATGATGCGCTGGGCCAATCCGTCCAGCCCGCATGCCGACGGACGCGCGGCCCGGGCCATGCTGGAGGACGCGCGCGCGCGCATCGGCAAGGCGCTGGGATGGAGCGGCCATATCATTTTCACGTCCGGCGCGAGCGAGGCGATTGCCATCGCGCTGACGCGCAACATCGCCGACCGGATCGTCACTTCGCCGGTGGAGCATGATGCGGTGCTCCGGGTAACGCCGGGCGCGAAGCGGTTGGCCGTGGGCGCGGATGGCGTGGTCGTGCCGGATGCCAGCGACGCCGCCGTGCAGGCCATCCAGCATGTGAACAACGAGACCGGCGTCATCCAGCCCCTCGCCGCAATCCCGCATCTGTTTGCCGATTGTGCGCAGAGTGCGGGAAAGCTGCCCCTGCCGGACGCGGACATGATCGCGATCAGCGCGCACAAGTTTGGCGGGCCGCCGGGGATCGGCGCATTGCTGGTGAAGGATCTGACGCAGTTGCGACCGAGTGGCGGGCAGGAGCAGGGTTATCGCGCGGGTACGGAGAATCTGCCTGCCGTCCTCGCCATGGCGGCGGCGCTCGAGTCGCCGCGCGACTGGATGGACGCGGCAGCGCGGCTGCGGGCGGACCTTGACGCAGCGATAACCGATGCGGGCGGCGAAGTCGTTGCCGCCGACAGCCATCGCATCGCGACGATCGCAAGCTATCGCATGCCGGGCATTTCGGCCCGCGCGCAACTCATCCGGTTCGACATGGCGGGCATATCGGTGTCGGCGGGCAGCGCCTGTTCGTCGGGCACCCTGAAGGCAAGCCATGTCCTCACGGCGATGGGATGGGATGCGGCGGCGGCAGGTGAAGTTGTCCGCGTGAGCTTCGGTCCGCATACCGGCGCTGATGACATCGCGCGGTTCATGGCGGCGTGGAAGGCGATACGCGGATGATCTATCTGGATTATCAGGCGACGACGCCGCTGGCGCCAGAGGTGTTCGAGGCGATGATGCCGTTGCTGCGCGATCAGTTCGGCAATCCCCACAGCATGCACCGCATGGGGCGACAGGCCGCAGCGCATGTCGAACTGGCGCGCGAGCGGATTGCGGCGGCGATGGCGCTCGGGGTAGGGCGGATCATCTTCACGTCCGGCGCGACCGAAGCGCTCAACATCGCCATCCACGGCTTTGCGCAGGCCGCGCCCGCGGGTCGGCGGCGGATCGTGACGCTGGCAAGCGAACATGCGGCCGTCCGCGATACGGCGATGGCCTTCAGCATGCGGGGGTTCGAGATCGTGCTGCTGCCGGTCGGCGCAGACGGGATCGTCGATCTGGATCGCGCGCGGGCGGCCATCACCGAGGGCACCGCGCTGGTGAGCGCCATGCTGGTCAACAACGAGATCGGCGTCATTCAGCCGGTCGATGCGCTGGCGGCGATGGCCCATGATGCCGGCGCGCCGTTTCTGTGCGATGCCGTGCAGGGCTTCGGCCGGGTGCCACTGCCCGGCGAGGCCGACGCCATCGCGATCAGCGCGCACAAGATTCACGGACCCAAAGGTGTCGGCGCCTTGTGGCTGCGCGCGGGTATCGATCTGCCGCCGCTGCTCCACGGCGGGGGCCAGGAGCAGGGATTGCGATCGGGCACGCTGTCCCCCGCGCTGTGCGCCGGGTTTGGCATGGCGGCGCAGCTTGCCGCGACACAGGCCGCAGCGGACGGCGCGCATGTCGCGATGCTGTGGGATCGGGCGCTGGCACTGTTCGACGGCTGGACGGTGAACGGCAGCGTCGATGCCCGTTATCGCGGGAATCTCAACATCCGGCGGGATGGTATCGACGGTGCCCGGCTGCTGTCCGATTGCCGTGATATCGCCTTTTCGCTGGGATCAGCCTGCGCCAGCGGATCGGGGCGGCCCAGTCACGTCTTGCAAGCGATCGGCCTATCGGACAAAGAAGCGCGGGGATCGGTGCGGATCGGCTTTGGCCGGTATACACGCATCGACGAACTGGAGGATGCAGCCAAGGCGATTGTGGATGCGGCCGCGCAACAGGCGCCGGTCGCCAGCGGAGCGCATGGGCCATGACGAAAGTCACCTTCATCAGTGCCGACGGGAAACAGCGAAGCGAGATCGATGCCCCGACCGGATCGGTGCTGCTCGATATCGCGCAGGGCATCGGCCAGCCTCTTGAAGGGACATGCGAGGGGCAGATGGCCTGCTCGACCTGTCATGTGATCGTGGCGTCCGACGATTTCGCGTTGCTGCCGCGCGCCAGCGAGGCGGAGGAGGACATGCTGGATCTGGCGGCATCCGCTACGCGCACCAGCCGCCTTGCCTGCCAGATCGTGCTGACCGAAAACATGGCAAGCCTGACGGTTCAGATCCCCCCTGAATCGCATAATATGCAGGGCATGTAGCGCGGCATTGCACGGCGGGCATGGATGGATCGGCGTGAACGAGTGGGCGTAGACAGACGCATGCAGGCCCGGCATAGTTTGACCATGCGATCCCTGATGTTCAGTGCTGCCTTGATCGTAGCGCAGCTTGCCGCGCCGGCGGGTGCACAGTCGTCTACGGAGGGTGACGCGCCGCTGTCGCGCTTTCGCATCGAATCGCTGGAGGAGGCGATCAAGCCGGTGGCGGCCGCCAATCCCCGCAAGATCGAGGCGGCGACGGGTGGTCGCCTCGGCATCGCACTGGTCGATCGGGAAGGCAATCTGCTGATCGGCTTCAACCGGGAAGAGCGGTTCGCCATGTGCTCGACCTTCAAGGCACCGCTGGCGGCCGCGGTGCTGATGGGTGCCGAAAAGGGACGCTATGGCATGGACGGCACCCTGCCGGTGACGCAGGCTGATCTGCTGGATTATGCGCCGGTGGTGAAGGCGAACCTGAAGAAGGGACGCATGGCCATTGCCGATCTGGCCAAGGCTGCGGTGGAAGTGAGCGACAACAGCGCCGCCAATCTGTTGCTGCCGCTGGTCGGCGGCCCGGATGGCCTTACGGCATTTCTGCGTGCGCATGGCGACGCGCTGACCCGGCTTGACCGTACCGAGCCTGCGCTGAATGAAAATGCGCCGGACGATCCGCGTGACACGACCAGCCCCGTCGCGATGGCGACCGTCATGGCGCGGCTGCTGTTTCAGGACATGCCCGCCGCCGCTGCGGCGCGCCTGCGCGGGTGGATGGAAGCCAGCTCGACCGGTGCTGCGCGGATACGGGCGGGGACGCCCGCCGACTGGACGGTGGGCAGCAAGACAGGCACCTGCGGCACAGCCTATAACGATGTCGCCATCCTCCGGTCGCCATCGGGCCGGGATTATGTGTTGGCCATCTATCTCGACCGGCCGACCGTCGATGCCAAGGCGGCCGAGGCCGGCATCGCCGAAGCGGCGCGCGCCGCGATCACGATCGTGACCGAAATCGAGCGCCGCAACGCAGAAGGGCCGCCCGCCTGACCGGCGCGCGCCAGGATCACCGAAGGATCAGTTGTAGCGGCGCAGCAGCCCCGCCAGCTTGCCCTGGATGCGGACCTGACGCGGATCGTAGATCTGCGGTTCATAAGCGCTGTTCGCCGGATCGAGCCGGATACGTCCGCCATCCTTGCGGAAATATTTGAGCGTCGCTTCCGCATCGTCGATCAGCGCGACGACGATTTGCCCCTCACGCGCGGTCTCCGTCCGCTGGATCAGCGCGAAATCGCCATCCAATATGCCGGCCTCGATCATCGAATCGCCGGACACTTCCAGCGCATAATGTTCGCCCGCGCCGAGCAGGGCGGCCGGAACCGACAGCATGTTCTGACCCTCCATCGCCTCGATCGGGACACCGGCGGCGATACGCCCGTGCAAGGGAATGTCGATCACGTCATTGGCGGCAGGAGGCAGAGGCACCGACGCGGCCTGCGTCGTCGCAAGACGCGGCGGCATGACGGGAACATCGCCCCGGCTCCGTTCCACGCCGTCGGGCAGCTTGACGACTTCGAGCGCGCGCGCGCGATTGGGCAGGCGGCGGATGAAACCGCGCTCCTCCAATGCATTGATCAGCCGATGAATCCCCGACTTGGATCGCAGATCGAGCGCATCCTTCATCTCCTCGAACGACGGCGACACGCCGCCCTGTTCCAGCCGGTGATGGATGAAAATCAGCAGTTCCTGTTGCTTGAGCGTGAGCATATCGACCTCATCCTGTGGAACGGACGGGGAACGTATAGGAAACGCTTCTGTTCGCGTCAAGCGGTGAACGCTTGGGCGCACCGTGGGGAACAGCGACAGCGTCCGACGGTTCATTGCGTGTCCCCGCCCCCGAGGGACAGGAGAGAGATGATGACCGACCAGAATCGGAACGACAATATCGATAACGACCGCGATTTGGATCGCAAGCCCGGCCAGGGTGCCGAGCGGGACCGCCAGCAGCAGCAGGAAAACCGGCAGGGCCAGCTTGGCGGCGACAAGCGGGACGATCAGTCCCCAGGCCGCGAACAGCAACGCTGACAGGTCGTCCAGTCGGAGACATGGAAAGGGGTCGCTGCGGCGGCCCCTTTTTCGTGTATGTCAGGTCACGCCGGGAGAGGCAGTATCGTAATGTTTTCGCCGGGGCGTGCGGCGGGCGATCCGGCAGGGCGCAGAATAAGGCAGTCGGCCTGCGCGAGAGCATGCGTTGCGGCGCTGTCCTGCGCGTTCAGGGCCATTGCGCCATCAACCGTCATCCGCGCGCGCAGATATTCGTCGCGCTCTCCGGCCGGGCCGATGCCTGCTGCGAGCACCGCACGGGCAGTCGATGGCAACGGTGCTGGACTGCCGAGCAGATGGCGGACGAGCGGCAGCAGGAACAGATGAGCCGTTACGAACGCCGAAACCGGATTGCCGGGCAGGCCCAGAAAAACCGACGCGCCGCGTGTACCCGCGATGAGCGGCTTGCCGGGCCGCATCCGTATTTTCCAGAAATCGAGCTGGCCCCCGGCTGCTGCAAAGGCAGGGCGCACCAGATCGTGATCGCCCACCGATGCCCCGCCTGTCGTAACGATGATGTCGGCCTGCCCCGCTGTGGCAAAGGCGTGCGTCATGGCGGAGAGATCGTCGGGCACGATGCCCTGATCCTCGATGTCGCACGGCAGCGCGGCCAGCATGGCGGAGAGCAACACGGCATTGGACGACGGCAATGTACCGGGCGGAACCGGGGCACCGGCCGGCACCAGTTCATTGCCGGTCGAGATGATGGCGATGCGCGGGCAACGGCGGACGGGAAGCATCGCATGGCCACCCAGCGCCGCCAGCGCGAGTTGCGGGGCCTGGAGCCTCGTACCGGCGGGAAGCAGCCGATCGCCTGTCGCAAAATCTGATCCTAGGCGGCGGATGTGGACACCGGGTTCGAGCGCGTCGGCTGTTGCGCGGGACAGGCGATCGCCGTTCCTTTCGGCATTTTCCTGCATGAGGATGCTGTCCGCCCCCGCGGGAAGCGGCGCGCCGGTGAAGATGCGGGCCGCTTCGCCCGGCCCGAGCGGGCGAGGTACCGGCCCGCCTGCCGTGCTTTCCTGAACGACATCCCAAGGCCCTTCGCCTGCGCGCAAGGCATAGCCGTCCATGGCGGAAAGATCGGCCCAAGGCTGATCGCGGGTTGCATGGACATCGGCGGAGAGCCAGCGTCCGGTACAGGCGAGCAGGGCGGCGTCCTCGACAGGCAAGGGGTTCGCCAGCGCGAGGAGGCGGGTCTGCGCCTCGGCGACCGGCATCAGGGGCATCAGGCGACGGGTCCAGCGGGTGCATGCCAGTCGCCCGACTTGCCCCCCGTCTTCGCAAGCAGCCGGATATCCTTGACGACCATGGCCTTGTCGATGGCCTTTGCCATGTCATAGACGGTGAGGAGAGCGACCGACACGGCGGTCATGGCTTCCATTTCGACGCCGGTCTGCGCGGTCGTGCGGGCCGTGGCCGTGGCCGTCACGCCGTGCGCGTCGAGCAGGAAATCGACGGTGACCGCGCTCAAGGGCAGCGGGTGGCAGAGCGGAACAAGGTCGGCGGTCTTTTTCGCCGCCATGATCCCGGCGACGCGGGCGACGGCCAGCACGTCGCCTTTCTTGACCAGACCCTGCGCAATGGCGTCGGCCGCCTCCGCCGACATGCTTATCCGCCCCGTCGCCACCGCCTGCCGGACGGTGCTGGCCTTGGCCGACACGTCGACCATATGTGCCGCGCCGTCGGCATCGATATGGGTCAGCCCCCCTGTCATACGGCGAGCAGCGCGCGGGTCGCGGCCTCGACATCGGCCTGCCGCATCAACGCCTCCCCGATCAGGAAGCAGCGGACGCCGCGTGCGGCCATCGCGTCGAGATCGGCGCGGGTGGTGAGACCGCTTTCGGCGACGAAGGTGCAATCCGCAGGCGCGCGATCGACGAGTTCAAAGGTCCGCGCGAAATCGACCGTGAAATCGCGCAGGTCGCGATTGTTGACGCCGATCAGGCGCGATGTGAGCGCCAGCGCGCGTTCCAGTTCGGCCGCATCATGCACCTCGACCAGCACATCCATGCCCAGCGCGATCGCCGCCTGTTCGATATCGGTCATCTGCACGTCATCGAGTGCCGCTACGATGATGAGGATGGCGTCTGCCCCGATCGACCGGCTTTCCAGCACCTGCCAGGGGTCGACCATGAAATCCTTTCGCAGAACGGGCAGTGCACAGGCCGACCGGGCGGCCATCAGATAATCCTCATGCCCCTGGAAATAGGGTGCATCGGTCAGCACGGAGAGGCAGGCCGCGCCGCCCGCCTGATAGGCGACGGCATGGGCGGCAGGATCGAAATCGGCGCGGATCAGGCCTTTGGACGGGCTGGCTTTCTTGACTTCGGCGATGAGGCCGAAGCCGTTGCGCGCAGCCGCATCGAGCGCGGCACGGAAACCGCGCGGGGCGCTTTGTTCGGCGGCGCGGGCGTCCAGTGCAGCCACCGTCGTCGCAGCCCGGCGCGCGGCGACTTCCTGGCGTTTCGTGGCGCAAATCTCGATGAGCTTGTTGGTCATGGGTAGGCGATCCAGCAGTTGAGCAGGGCATTGGCCAGCCCCTTGTCGATGGCTTCGGCGGCTTCTTCGGCCCCGGCGCGCAGATCGTCAACCGCGCCCGCGACGATCAGGGCCGCGGCGGCATTGAACAGCACGGCGTCGCGGTAGGGACCAGCCTCACCCATCAGCAGCGCGCGCAACGCGGCGGCATTGTGGGCGGGATCGCCGCCGCGGATGGCGTCGATCGGATGGGTAGGCAGGCCCGCATCGGTCGGGGACCAGCGGCGCATGGCAACGATGCCATCGGGCGTCACATCGGCGACGTCGTTGCCGCCCTCGACCGAAAGCTCGTCAAGCCCCTCGTCGCCCGAAACCACCAAGGCGCGATCGGCACCCAGCATGGCGAGCGCTTCGGCATAGATGGGCACATAGGCGGGACGGGCGATGCCGATAAGCTGGCGGCGGACGCGGGCGGGATTGGCAAGCGGACCCATCAGATTGAAGATCGTGCGGCGGCCCAGCGCCTTGCGGATCGGGCCGAGACGCCGGAGCGCGGGATGATGGTTCTGCGCAAACAGGAAACAGATGCCGAGATCGGCCAACGAGCGTTCGGCGATGTCCGCGGCGCGGGCGAGGTCCAGCCCCAGCGCCTCCAGCGTATCGGCCGCTCCCGCCTTGGAGGAGGCCGCGCGATTGCCATGCTTGGCAACCGGCACATTGCAGGCCGCGACAACCAGCGCGACGGCCGTGGAAACGTTGAGCGTATGATGCCCGTCCCCGCCGGTGCCGCATACGTCGATAGCGTTGGCGGGCGCGGATATGGAGATCATCCGGTCACGCATCGCCTGCGCCGCGGCGGCGATCTCAATCGCGGTCTCGCCCCGGTCGCTCATCACGATCAGGAAATCGGCGATGTCGGTATCGGATGGTGCGCCGTCGAGCATCGTGGCAAACGCCTGCGCGGCAGTGGGGGCGTCGAGCGGCAGCGATGGGTCGGGCAGGGCGGACATGGGGAGGCATTAGCGCGGTTCTTGAAGCCGCAAAACAACTATCCGTGCGTTTAACGCCAAGTCCCGTCTGTATGCATCGTTCCCCGGCGAAAGCCGGGGCCCAGAGCCTCAAAGGACGGCACGGTGTTGCCCTGGGCCCCGGCTTTCGCCGGGGAACAGCGGTGCCTTTACGCCCGCGCCTTCACCTTCATGCCCGCTGCCGTCATGAAATTGGCGAGCATGGCGTGGCCATGTTCGGTGGCGATGCTTTCGGGATGGAACTGCACGCTGTGGATCGGCAGGTCGCGGTGACGGAAGCCCATGACGGAGCCATCGTCGCTGGTCGCGTTGACGATCAGGCAATCGGGCACATCCTCCACGATCAGCGAGTGATAGCGGGTGGCGGTGAACGGCGAGGGCAGATCGACGAACAGCCCGGTGCCGTCATGGGCGATCGGTGACGTCTTGCCGTGCATCAGGCCGCCGCGCACCACGCGCCCGCCGAAATATTGCCCGATCGACTGATGGCCCAGGCATACGCCCAGCAGCGGCTTGCCCGCATCGGCGCAGGCGCCCACGATATCAAGGCTGATGCCCGCTTCATTGGGGGTGCAGGGACCGGGCGAAAGCAGAAACGCCTCCGCGCCGGAGGACATCGCCTGCCCGGCCGACATGGCGTCGTTGCGGACCACTTCGACTTCCGCGCCCAGTTCCATGAGGTAATGGACAAGGTTCCAGGTGAAGCTGTCATAATTGTCGATGACGAGGATCATGGCCGCATCACTGCCCGAAAGCCGCTTCGCGCGCAATCGCCACGGCTTCGCGAGCTGCCGCGATCAGGGCGCCGCTCTTGGCCTCGCATTCGCGCTGTTCGTAGGCGGGATCGCTGTCGGCAACAATGCCTGCACCGGCCTGCACATGCATCACCCCGTCCTTGAGCACGGCGGTGCGCAGGACGATGCAACTGTCCATATTGCCGTCGGGCGAGAAATAGCCGACGCCGCCCGCATAAGCCCCGCGCGTTTCCGGTTCCAGCTCGGCGATGATCTCGCAGGCGCGAACCTTGGGCGCGCCGCTCACCGTGCCTGCGGGAAAGCCCGCGAACAGCGCATCGAGCGCGTCTTTACCGGGGGCTATTTGCCCCACCACGTTGGAGACGACATGCATGACGTGGCTGTAGAACTCCACGCCATAGCTGTCCGTCACCGTCACTGTGCCCGCGCGGGCGACGCGGCCGACATCGTTGCGGCCCAGGTCCAGCAGCATCAGATGTTCGGCCCGTTCCTTGGGATCGGCGAGCAGGCTGTCGCGATTGGCGGCATCCTCTGTCGCCGTTCGCCCGCGCGGACGCGTGCCTGCTATCGGACGGATGGTGACTTCCCCATCGCGCGCCCGGACGAGGATTTCCGGGCTTGAGCCGATGAGCGCGAAGCCGGGGAGATCGAGATAATAGAGGAAGGGCGAAGGATTGATCCGCCGCAGCGCGCGATAGAGGGCGATCGGGGGGAGCGTGAACGGGCTGGTGAAGCGTTGGGCAAGGACGACCTGAAAGATGTCACCGGCAACGATATAGTCTTTTGCCCGCAACACCATGTCGCCATAGCGCCCCTCCGGCAGGACGGGCATGACGACAACATCGGGGAGGTCGGGCGGCGGGGCGCTGTCCGGGATGGGTCCGGCGAGCCGCGCGGCGGCGGCATCGATCCGGTCATGCGCGGCCGCGATCGCCCTGTCGGCATCGACAAAGCTGCCTTTCCAGACTGGCGCGACCAGATAGAGCGCATCGGCCAGACGATCGAAGATGAGGATGACGGTCGGCCGCACGAACAGCATGTCGGGCACCGCAATGGGGTTGGCCGGCGGACGCGGCAGTTTCTCGACGAGGCCGATCGTCTCATAGCCGAAATAGCCCACGAGACAGGCGAGCGCGGAAGGCAGGGCGGGGTCCATATCCGCCCGGCACTCCTCCACCAGCGCGCGCAATGCGGCCAGCGTATCCTGCGCGGCGAGACCGAACGCTGTCCGGTCGGTCTGCCAGTTGCGGTTGATTTCAGCGCGGTTGCCGGTGGCGCGAAACACCAGATCGGGCGCAAGGCCGATCAGGCTGTAGCGTCCGCGCACGGCGCCGCCCTCGACCGATTCGAGGAGGAAGTCGCCCCGGTCGGCTTCGAACAGTTTCAGCGCGGCGGAGATCGGCGTATCGGTGTCGGCGATCTGGCGACGCCAGACCAGCGCAGACCGGCCGGCGTTGAGCGCCTGCCGGGCAGTGTCATCGGCATGTTGGCCGTCGCGCACGGATCAGGGCGTCACGCCATTGGCGGTGCGCAGCGCCTGCTTCGCCTTTTCGATGGCGGCCGCATCGCGTTTCACGCGCAGGCGTTTTTCCATCGCGCGTTCGAACTGATCGGCATATTCGCCACCAACCACCTGCACGAACTGGCCGCGGACGCGCTCCACCAGCGCGGGCTGCGACGCGGCGTCGGCGCGCTGGATCTGATCGAGCACGACGACAAGCGTGCCCTGTCCGCCCGGCAGATCGAGCGTCTTGACGCTTTTGGGCGTCATCGCGAACAGCAAGGCGATTTCAGGCGACGGGCGCTGCTGGCCGCGCAGCAGATCGGCGCGACGCCCGGCAACGGTCTGCGGTGCGGGCAGGGTGACGCCGGTCGATTTGAGCGCGGCATCGAGCGGGGTGCCCTTTGCAACCTGCACGCGAATCTGGTCGGCAACCTGTTTGGCCTTGGCGGCGCCGAGGCTGAGCAGATATTGTTCGGCGATAATCGCGCGCACCTTGGCGAGTGGCGGCGGCGCCGGGGCGACGATGTCCGCCACGTCCAGCAGAGCATAGCGTTGCCCCGGCACCAGCGGCACCAGTTGCGCATCGTCATCCGCGCTCATGTCGAAACCGGGCTTCAGCAAAATCTTAAGATCGGGACCAGGCTGGAAAATGGTGTCCTGCACATCCTGCCCGGTCGAAATCACGAGGCGGGATGTTTCGACGGCGAGGCCGTTGTCCTTCGCAACATCGTCGAAGGTCGCGCCGTCGCCGACCTGATCCTCAATCTTTCCAGTGAAATCGCCGAGCAACTGTTCGGTCTTGCGCGTCCGCAGCGTAGCGATGATTTCGGGGCGGACCTGCGCGAGCGTGCGTTCGGGGACGCCGTTGATCGCGGTGACGCGCAGCACCTGCCAGCCGAGCGGCGTCCGCACGGGGCCGACCACGGCATCGGTAGGGGCAGCGAAAGCGGCCTGCGCCAGCGCGGCGTTGCCGTCGCGCGCCATCGCATCGCGCGACTGGTCCTTGAGCGTGGCGACGGCCAGCCCGGCCGCCTGCGCGGCCTGCGCCATCGACTTGCCGCCCTTGACTTCGGCGGCGATCGCCTTTGCGGCGGCTTCCGTCGGCATGACCAGCCGGTCGAAGCTGCGCGTTTCGCGCGCCGCATAGCTTGCTTTGTTCTGTGCGTAATAGGCTGCGATTTCGGCGTCCGTGGGGGTCGCCGCGCCGACAAAGCGCGAGGAATCGATCACCGCATAGCGCAGGCGGCGCTGTTCCGGGATCGAATAGCGATCGGCGTTTTTGGTGTAATAGGCCTGCACCTGCGCGTCGGTCGGTGGCGTCTTTGGCGCGAAGGCACCCGCCGGTATGGCGGCGATGCGGCCGCTGCGCGCCTCAAGCAGTAGCGAGGCATAAGGCAACACCATGTCGCGGCCAAGCTGCACGCCAAGACCCGCCGGGCCGATCAGCTGCTTGCCGATCAGATCGCGCGCGATGTCCGCGCGCAAGGCCGGTTCCTGGATGCCCTCCCGCGCCAGCAACTGGCGGAACAGGGTTTCGCTGAACTTGCCGGACGCGTCCTGGAAGGCCGGAATGCTGGCGATTTCGGCATCGACCATCCGCTTCGAAACGGCCATGCCCTGATCGTCGGCATAGGCACTGACAGTGACCCCGGCGACCATCTGGTCAAATACCTGCTCCACCCCGCCCTGGGCAATGAACTCGCCGATCTGGAGCGTCGGGTTCTGGCTGCGCTGCTGTTCGAAAGCGCGTTGGGCACGGGATTGCAGCTCCGTGACGGTCAGCGTTTCGCCGCCTGCCTTGGCCGCAACACCGCCGCTGCCACCGATACCGCTCATCCCGCCAAGATTGGTGATATCCCCGGCGGCAAAGGCAAAGGCGATGATCGCCAGAAAGGCGAGCGAGATGAAAACGCCGAATTTCGAGCGCAGGATACGACGGAAGAAGCTGAGCATAACGGTCCGCAACAAGGGGCAAAGGCAAGGTCCGGGCCGCTTTAGGATCGAATCCGCCTGCTGTCGAGGGGCGAGCCGCGCAGGCGGGGTTGCGGGCGGGCGCGGGTGGACAATGCCGCAGGAAGCGTTATGCGGCGGCGCAGCATCCCATTTCGTGCAGGAGATCGTGGAGCGATGAACGAAGGCATAATCGGCCGCCGCAAGCTGGTGGTGGGCAACTGGAAAATGAATGGCTTGCGCGCGCACCTGCCGCAGGTCGCCGCGATCGGGGCGGAGGCCAACACGCATGCGTCCGTCGAGGTGGGCTTGTGCGTCCCTGCGACACTGATTCTTTCCGCGTCGGAAGCACGGGGCGGTGCTTTCATTGGCGGGCAGGACTGCCATGCGCAGGACAGCGGCGCGCATACCGGTTGCCTCTCCGCCGCAATGCTGAAGGAAGTCGGCGCGACCTGGGTGATCGTCGGCCACAGCGAGCGACGCGCCGACCAGCACGAGACCGATGCCGATGTCGCCGCAAAGGCATGCGCCGCCCGCGCGCAGGGCCTCAAAGTCATACTCTGTGTCGGTGAGAGCCTGGATACGCGGGACGCCGGTGCGGCCTTGCCATTCGTGCTCTCGCAGCTTTCGGCATCCTTGCCGCAGGCTGCCGCCGCGGACTGGCTGTCGATCGCCTATGAGCCGGTCTGGTGCATCGGCACGGGCCGCATCCCGACGATGGACCAGATATCCGAAATGCACGGCGCAATCCGGGCGGCACTGGTCGATGCGATCGGTGCGGACGGCGCGCATATGCGGATACTCTATGGGGGATCGGTGAACGCCGCCAATGCGGCCGATGTCTTTGCGCTGGCCGACGTCGATGGCGGGCTGGTCGGCGGGGCCAGCCTGAAGGCGGAGAGTTTCGGGCCGATCATCGCGGCGGCAGCCGCCGCGGGCTGAGCAAGGTTGAACCGATAGGGCAACCTCGCTATGTGCGCCGCAACACTCTTATTCCAGGCAGCATAGTCGCATGTTCACTTTCCTTCTCGTCGTGCAGGCGATCATCGCCGCGGCGCTTGTCACCGTCATTCTGATGCAGCGGTCCGAAGGCGGCGGCCTTGGCGTCGGTGGCAGTCCGTCGGGGTTGATGTCGGCGCGGGGGGCGGCCAATTTCCTGACGCGATCGACCACCGTGCTGGCGACATTGTTTGTCAGCCTGAGCATCGTGCTGGCGGTGATTGCGTCGGTTCAGCATGCGCCCGGCAGCATCGACACCTCGCTGGCCAAGACGGCGCCTGCTGCGCCAGCGGGCAATGCCGGGCCGCCGATTGCCGCTGGCGGCGATCCGCTGGCCGGTGCCGCGCAGGCGGTCGGCAATGGCAGCGCGTCGGCTCCCGCAAGCAATGAGAGCGTTCCGCTCGCCAACTGATCCTTCGCGTTTCGACCCGGTTTTTGTCGCGCAGAAACTATTTTTGCGGGCGCGCGGATTCGTGCGCTTGCCCAACACCTTGCTGAAAGGCTAAGCCTCTTTTCCCATGGCGCGGTATATATTCATCACCGGCGGCGTGGTCTCCTCGCTTGGCAAGGGCCTGATGGCGGCATCGCTGGCAGCACTGTTGCAGGCGCGGGGATATCGCGTGCGAATCCGCAAGTTCGATCCTTATCTCAACGTCGATCCGGGGACGATGTCGCCCTATCAGCATGGCGAAGTCTATGTGACGGACGACGGCGCCGAGACCGATCTCGACCTTGGCCACTACGAACGCTTTACCGGCGTGTCCGCCCGCCAGTCCGACAATGTGACGCAGGGTCGTGTCTATCAGACGATCATCACCAAGGAACGGCGCGGCGATTATCTTGGCGCGACGGTGCAGGTGATCCCGCATGTGACCGACGAGATCAAGGCATTCGCGCTGGCCGATACGGACGGGCTTGATTTCGTGCTGTGCGAGATCGGCGGCACCGTGGGCGACATCGAAAGCCTGCCGTTCATGGAAGCGATCCGGCAACTGCACAATGACCTGGGCCGGGGCCAGTCGATCTTCGTCCACGTCACGCTGGTGCCGTATATCGCGGCGGCGGGCGAGTTGAAGACGAAGCCGACGCAGCACAGCGTGCGGGAACTGACATCGCTGGGCATCCAGCCCGACATATTGCTGTGCCGCTGCGAACAGCCGTTGCCGGACAGCGAGCGGGCGAAGATCGCCCTGTTCTGCAATGTCCGCAAGGAAGCCGTGATTCCCGCGCTGGACGCGACCAGCATCTATTCGGTGCCGACCCAATATCACGCCGAAGGGCTGGACGAGGAAGTGCTGCGCGCGTTCGGCATCGACAATGCCAAGGCGCCGGTGCTCGACCGCTGGATCGACATCATGGATCGCCACGCCAATCCCGAAGGCGAGGTGACGATCGGCGTGGTGGGCAAATATGTCGGCCTGCCCGATGCCTACAAGTCGCTGCACGAGGCGCTGGTGCATGGCGGCCTTGCCAACCGGGTGAAGGTGCATATCCGCTGGATCGATGCCGAGTTGTTCGAGAAGGACGATGACAGCATCACCGCCGCGCTCGAACCGATGCACGGCATATTGGTGCCCGGCGGCTTCGGGGTGCGCGGCAGCGAGGGCAAGATCGCCAGCGTCCGCTTCGCCCGCGAGCGGCAGGTGCCATTTTTCGGCATTTGCCTGGGCATGCAGATGGCCTGCATCGAGGGGGCGCGCAACACCGCGGGCATCGCCGACGCATCCACCACGGAGTTCGGACCTACCAGCGAGCCGGTCGTCGGCCTCATCACCGAATGGATGACGACCGAAGGGTTGCAGAAGCGGGAAGAAGGCGGCGATCTGGGCGGCACGATGCGGCTGGGCGCCTATCCCGCGAAGTTGAGCGGCAACAGCGTGGTCGCGGGCATTTACAAGGCGGACGACATCAGCGAGCGGCACCGCCATCGCTATGAAGTGAACGCGGGCTATCGTGCGCCGCTGGAAAAGGGCGGCCTGATCTTTTCGGGCATGTCGCCCGATGGCACGCTGCCGGAAATCGTCGAACGGCCCGATCATCCCTGGTTCGTCGGCGTCCAGTTTCACCCCGAGCTGAAATCCAAGCCGTTCGATCCGCATCCACTTTTTGCGAGCTTCATCGAGGCCGCAGTGAAGCAAAGCAGGCTGGTTTAAGCCTTCCGTTCTCCTGCTTTCGGGGGGGGCACGCTGTTGGCTGGCCCCTTGGCAATTCCGCCCTCCCGCCGCATAAGCCGTGGCAGGGAGGGACCGCATGGATATTGTCACGCTTTACGCCAAGCTGCCCGAGCACAGCCTGCTCCGTTCGCTTGGGCCGGACGATCTGGGCTCCCTGCTGGCCGACGCGCATGAACACAAGGCGAAGAAGGCCGCTGTCCTGTTGCAGCAGGGCGATCCCGGTGATTTCCTGCTTATCCTGCTGGAGGGCCAGGCACGGGTGACCGTCTATTCCGCGAACGGGCGCGAAATCGTGCTGGAATATGCAGGCGCGGGATCGGTGTTGGGCGAAATCGCGCTGATCGACGGAGGGCTGCGTACCGCCAGCGTGATCGCAATGGGTCCGGTGCGCTATCTGACATTGGCGCGCCCGGTGTTCGAACGGGTGATCGCCGCGAATCACCGTATTGCCCTGCGTCTGATGCGCGAAATGGCGATGCGTCTGCGGCTGGCCAACGACACGATCGAGACCGACCGCGCTTATGGTGCCGCGCCGCGGCTCGCGCGGTTCCTGCTGCGGCTGCTCAGGACGAGCGAGGGCGGGGTGATTTCTCTCAGCCAGACCGAGCTGGCCTTGTTCGCCGGGATCAGCCGGGAGAACATCAACCGGCAACTGGCGATTTGGGCGCAGGGCGGCATCGTCGCGCTGGAGCAGGGGCGCATCCATGTGACCGACCCCGAGATGCTGGAGGATATCGCCGACGCGATGGAGTGAGGCGGGCGAATAGGGATGGTTTGAAGATCGGTGCCCCCGCCTGATTGCCCCCGCTTGACAGGCGCGCGCCGCAATGCCAATGCGCGGCTCCCTTCGGGGGCGCGTAGCTCAGTGGTAGAGCACACCCTTCACACGGGTGGGGTCGCAAGTTCAATCCTTGCCGCGCCCACCATGGTTCCCCCCTCTTCCCAATCGTTTCCGCCCGCTCTCGACGAACCGGCTCATGCCGGTCTAAGCGGTTGTCAACGCTGCGGCGCTGAAGGACAGGAAAGGGACGGATATGATGAGATCGGCAAAATCGGGCGTGGCGATTGTCGCGCTGATGCTGGGCACCGCCGCATCGGCGCAGGGTGGCGCACCGGCGGCGCTGACGTTGGAGCGGATATTCGCCAGCCCGGACTTGTCCGGTCCGCAGCCGCGCGGACTGGCGCTTTCGCCCGACGGCAAGCTGGTGACGCTGCTCAAGCCGCGCGCGAACGAAAAGGAACGCTATGATCTCTGGGCGATCGATACCGCCACTGGCGCGGAGCGGATGCTGGTCGATTCGCAGAAAGTCGGCAGCGGGGCGGCGCTCAGCGAAGCAGAGAAGATGCAGCGCGAGCGTGCGCGGATCGGCGACAGCAAGGGCATCGTCGCCTATGACTGGGCACCGGACGGCAAGCGGATCATGGTGCCGCTCGACGGCGATCTCTATCTCGCCACGCTGGATGGCAAGGTTACGCGGATCACCGACACACCGCAGGGCGAGCTGAACCCGACCGTCAGCCCGGCGGGTGGTTATGTCTCCTTCGTACGTGACGGCAATCTCTTCGTGACAGCCGCCGGCGGATCAGCCGAGCGGCAATTGACGCAGGGTGCATCCGAAACGGTGAACTGGGGCGTCGCGGAGTTTGTGGCGCAGGAGGAAATGGACCGATCGACGGGCCATTGGTGGGCGCCGGGCGATCGCTATATCGCTGTCGCGCGGGTCGATGAAAGTCCGGTGGGCATCGTTACCCGCGCGGCGATCGGCGCCGACGGCACCCGCGTTTATGCGCAACGCTATCCCAAAGCGGGTACGCCCAATGCGATCGTCGATCTCTATGTGATGAAGCCGGACGGATCGGGGCAGGTGAAAGTCGATCTCGGCACCGATCCCGACGTCTATCTGGCGCGTGTTGCCTGGGCCAAAGATGGCAACACATTGTATGTTCAGCGCGAAAGCCGCGACCAGAAACGGCTCGATCTGATTGCGGTCGACCCCGCGACCGGCAAAGGCCGCATCATCCTGACCGAGCGGGCGAAGACTTGGATCAACCTGCACAATAATTTCCGGGCGCTTTCGGACGGCAGCTTCCTGTGGTGGTCGGAGCGGAGCGGCCATGGCCATCTCTATCGGGTTCAGGGCGAGCGGTGGACGGCGCTGACCGAAGGGCCATGGGAAGTGAAGCAGGTGACCGGTGTCGACGAGGCACGCGGTCTGGTCTATTTTACCGGCAACCGCGAGACGCCGCTGGAAGATCAATTGTACAGCGCATCCATCCGGCCGGGAAAGCGCCCCGGCACCCCACGTCAACTGACCGGCAGCGGGTGGTGGAACGCCGCCGTCATGGACACCGCCGCCAGCCGCATCATCGTGACACGCAGCAACAGCGACAATCCCCGTCAGATCTATCTGGCGGACAGCGGCGGTACGCGGCTGCGCTGGCTATCTGAAAATGCGATCACGCCGCAGCATCCTTATGCGCCGTACAAGGCGGGGCATGTCAAGACGACGTTCGGCACGATCAAGGCGGCGGATGGATCGACTCTGTACACCAAGATGCTGACGCCTGTGCTGGAGCCCGGCCGACGCTATCCCGTCTTCATGATCCATTATGGCGGGCCGGGTGCCGGGCGTCAGGTTACCAATCAGTGGGACACGCCGCTCACCCAATATCTCGTGCAGCGGGGCTGGATCGTCTATGCCATCGACAATCGCGGCACGCCCGATCGCGGCAAGGCATTCGAGGATGCGCTGTATCGGGCGATGGGGACGGTTGAGGTGGAGGACCAGCTTGCCGGCGTGAACTGGCTCAAGAGCCAGCCGTTCGTGGATTCCAAGCGGATTGCAACCTATGGCTGGTCCTATGGCGGCTATATGACACTGAGGCTGCTTCAGAAGGCCCCGGGCACGTTCATGGCGGGGATATCGGGCGCACCGGTGACCGACTGGGGCCTGTATGACACCCATTACACCGAACGCTATCTGGGCGATCCCAAGGCGCGGGATACCGCCTATCCGGCATCGGGCGCGCTGGACGAGGCGACCGCGCTGAAAGACCCGTTGCTGCTGATCCACGGCATGTCGGACGACAATGTCGTGTTCGACAATTCGACTGCGATCATGGCGCGGATGCAGGGCGCGGCGGTGCCGTTCGAGACGATGGTCTATCCAGGACAGACTCACCGCGTGGCGGGACCGAAGATTTCAGTACATCTGTGGCGGACGATCCTGGATTTCCTGGATCGCCATCAGCCGCCGCAGTGAAGGTTCAGCGTCGCCGCGTATACAGCAGCGCGGCGACAATCGCCGCCGATCCTATTCCCACCGCTGCGCCGACGGCCACGCCTTTCTTCATGAGGCTGTTCGATGGCGCAGAGGTCGCTGGCGGAGCGGGCGGTGCCGGTGTCGCGGGTGCAGGCGCTGCGGTATCGGGGGCGGGCGCCTCGGCGGGGGACGGCGGCGGCGTTTGTGTCATGTGGCTCTCCTATGCTGCGCAGCATATCGATGCCGTGGCCGGTCCCGCAAGGCAAAGATGCCATAAGACCGGTATTTGCGTCAGGATGACGACAGCGATGCAAGGCGATATGGTGAGTCCAGCTGGGTTCGAACCAGCGACCTACTGATTAAAAGTCAGTTGCTCTACCGACTGAGCTATGGACCCACGGCGCGCGGCGTCAGGCCTGGCGATCGAGTAGCGGTCCCCTAAAGGGGGTTGGCGCGCGGGTCAACCGGCTTCCGCGCGATCAGGCGGCGGCGAAGCTGCGCCACGGTCCTTCCTGTGCCTGGGTCACGCCATTGCGGCGCGAGCATCGCCAATGGGGCGAGAACGAAATCGCGCATGCGGAAGGCGGGGTGCGGCACCGTCAGGCGCGGGTCGGTCCAGATGCCGCCGGACCACAGGATAATGTCCAGATCGAGCGTGCGCGCGCCCCAACGTTGGCGGCGGCGGCGGCCATGGTTCCGCTCGATCGCTTGCAGCCGGTCGAGCAGGGCGGGGGGCGGCAGGCTGGACGCCACGATCGCCACCGCATTGGCATAATGCCTTCGTGACGGGCCGAGCGGCGCGCTGCGGATGGTATGGGAGCGCGCCAGAAGGTGCAGCGGCGGGGAGTCGAGCGCGTCGATTGCGGCATCGACGAGCGCTGTCGGATGCAGGCGGGCGGACAGCGGCCGGTTGGAGCCGATCGCAACAACATAGGTGAAGGTCTGTTCGCTTGCGTTGGTCATCGTGCACGGCCTATCGCCTGCCGATGACTTTGCAAATCCCCGCCATTGCGCCGGAAAGCCCGCTGCCGGACGCCGAACCGCCGCGCGATTGCCCGCTGTGCCCGCGTCTTGTTGCCTATCGCCATGCATGCCGAGACGCGTTTCCCGCCTGGTGGAACGGCCCCGTCCGCGCGTTCGGCGATCCGCAGGCGCGCATCGCGATCATCGGCCTTGCGCCTGGCAAACATGGCGCGAACCGGACAGGGCGACCCTTTACGGGCGATTATGCAGGCGACCTGCTGTTCGCGACGCTGGAAAAGTTCGGCCTGACCGAAGGAACCTATGACAGTCGGGTAGACGATGGCCTGATGCTGCGGGACATCATCATCCTGAATGCCGTCAAATGCCTGCCGCCACAGAACAAGCCGACGCCTGAGGAAATCCGCACTTGCCGCCCCTTTCTGGCGCAGGGCGTCGCGGGGCTGCCGCATGCACGGATATTCATTGCCCTTGGGCAGATCGCGCATCAGTCCGCAATCAAGGTTCTGGGCGGACGGCTGCCCAAGGCGCGGTTCGGCCATCTGGCCGAACACCGGATGCCCGATGGCCGGGTGCTGATCGACAGCTATCACTGTTCGCGGTACAATACGAACACGGGGCGATTGACGGCGGCGATGTTCGAGGCCGTATTCGCGCGGGCGCTGACCTTGCGCGACGGGACCACGCATCGCTCAATTGACTAAGCCACGCCTGCCCCCTACATCGCGGCGCATAGTGGTCCATGGTCTGCACGGGCCTGTCCGCCCCCGGAAAAGTAGGAAACTTCATGCTCGGCGCACTCGCCAAAACGCTCTTCGGGTCATCCAACGACCGGTACGTCAAGTCGATGCAGAAGATCGTCGACCGGATCGCCGCGCTGGAGCCTGACATGGCCGCCCTGTCCGATGCCGATCTCGCCGCGCAGACGACGCGATTCCGCGAGCGGCTTTCGGCGGGGGAAACGCTCGACGACATTCTGCCCTATGCCTTCGCCACGGTGCGCGAAGCCTCCCGGCGGGTGCTGGGCATGCGCCATTTCGATGTGCAGATGATTGGCGGCATCGTCCTCCACCGCGGTGAAATTGCGGAAATGCGGACCGGCGAGGGGAAGACGCTGGTGGCGACACTGGCCACTTATCTCAACGCCCTGGAAGGCAAGGGCGTGCATGTCGTGACGGTCAACGACTATCTCGTCCGTCGCGACTGCGACTGGATGGGGCAGATCTACCGCTTTCTGGGGCTGACCACCGGCGTGATCGTGCCCAACATGCGCGAGGATGAGCGGCGCGAGGCCTATGCCGCGGACATCACTTATGCGACGAATAACGAACTGGGATTCGATTATCTGCGCGACAACATGAAATATGATCGCGCGTCGATGGTCCAGCGGCCGTTCAACTATGCGATCATCGATGAAGTCGACTCCATTTTGATCGACGAAGCGCGCACGCCGCTCATCATTTCCGGTCCGACCGACGACAAGTCGGACCTTTATCGCTCCGTCGACCTGATCGTGAAGCAGCTCGTCGAAGGCGATTACGAAAAGGACGAGAAGCAGCGCAACATCACGCTGACCGAAGACGGCACCGAAAAGATAGAGCGTCTGCTGGAGCAGGCCGGTCTGATCGAAGGCACCAACCTTTACGACTTCGAGAATACGCAGGTTGTCCATCATGTGAACCAGGCGCTGCGCGCCGTTGTGATGTTCCGCCGCGACATCGATTATATCGTGAAGGACGGAAAGGTCGTCATCATCGACGAGTTTACCGGTCGCATGATGGACGGACGGCGCTGGTCCGACGGGCTGCATCAGGCGGTCGAGGCGAAGGAAGGCGTGGAGATCGAGCCGGAGAACCAGACGCTCGCCTCGATCACCTTCCAGAATTATTTCCGCATGTATCCCAAGCTGTCGGGCATGACCGGCACCGCGGCAACCGAAGCGACCGAGTTCTTCGAAATCTACAAGATGAACGTCGTGACCATCCCCACCAACGTGCCGGTGCGGCGCGTGGACGAGGAGGACGAGTTCTACAAGAATACGCAGGACAAGTTTCGCGCCATTGCCCGCGCCATCGGCGAGAAGGCGAAGATCGGCCAGCCGGTGCTGGTCGGCACCGTTTCCATCGAAAAGTCCGAAATGCTGTCCGATTTCCTGAAGGAGGAAGGCGTGGAGCATGCCGTGCTCAACGCGCGCTTCCACGAACAGGAAGCCTATATCGTCGCGCAGGCGGGACGGAAGGGCGCGGTGACTATCGCGACCAACATGGCCGGGCGCGGGACGGACATCAAGCTGGGCGGCAATGCCGAGTTCCGTATCGAGCAGGAACTGGGCGACATGCCCGAGGGCGCCGCGCGCGACGCCGCGATTGCCAAGATCGAGGCCGAGATCGAAGCCGAAAAGGCCGAAGTGCTGGCCGCCGGTGGCCTGTTCGTGCTGGGCACGGAACGGCATGAAAGCCGCCGCATCGATAACCAGTTGCGCGGCCGTTCGGGCCGGCAGGGTGATCCGGGTCTCTCCCGTTTCTACCTCAGTTTGGAAGACGATCTGCTGCGCATTTTCGGCCCGGACACGTTGTTCGCCCGGATGATGAACAACAATATGGCGGATGGCGAGGCGATCGGCTCCAAGTGGCTGAGCAAGGCGATCGAGACCGCGCAGAAAAAGGTCGAGGCGCGCAATTACGACATTCGCAAGCAGGTCGTCGAATATGATGACGTGATGAACGACCAGCGCAAGGTCATCTACGAACAGCGCGCCGATATCATGGACGCCGATACCGTAGACGACGTGGTGGTCGATATGCGCCGCGAAACCGTGAACGACATCGTCGCCGATTGCTGTCCGCAGGGCACCTATCCCGAGCAGTGGAATATCGAGGCGCTGAAGACGCGCAGCGCAGAGATACTAGGGGTGGAGCCCGATATCGATGCCTGGCTGAACGAGGATGCCATCGATCCCGAACTGATCGAGGAGCGCATCACCGCGCTGGCCGATGCGCATGTCGAGGAAAAGATCGCCCAGGTCGATGCCGAAAGCTGGCACGGGATCGAAAAGAGCATTCTGCTCCAGAGCCTCGACCATCACTGGAAAGAGCATCTGTCGACGCTCGATGCGCTGCGCCAGGTGGTGCATCTGCGCGCCTATGCGCAGAAGACGCCGATCAACGAATATAAGCAGGAAGCCTTCGCTCTGTTCGAGCGAATGCTCGCGAACATCCGCGAGGATGTGACCCAGACGATCGCCCGCGTCCAGTTCCGCATGGACAATGACCCCATGTCGCAATTCGACCTGCCTGTTCTGCCCGACTTCATCACGACTCATATCGATCCGTTTACGGGCGAAGACGACAGTGCCGATCGTGACGGGGCATCTTCCGGCTTCATCACATCGACGATGCAAAGGCCGACCTTCGGGATCGGCGCGATGGGTGGCGACCCCTATGCCGATCAGAATATCAGTCGCAACGCGCCATGCCCTTGCGGTTCGGGCTTGAAGTACAAGCATTGCCACGGCCAGCTGGCCTGACAGGCCGATGACGGTGCTGGGATGACGGTGCTGGCGCTGCTGTTCGGCCTGACGGCCGCGCTCTATGCAGCAGTCGGCTTTGGCGGCGGATCGACCTACAACGCGCTGCTCGCGCTATGGGGTGTCGATTATCGCATCCTCCCGGCAATCGCCTTGCTGTGCAACATCATTGTCGTAACCGGGGGATCGATCCGTTTCGCGCGGGCGGGGCTGGTGCCATGGCGACGGCTGTGGCCGATATTGATGCTGTCCGCGCCGCTGGCTTGGCTGGGCGGCCGTACACCCATTTCCGAAAGCCTGTTTACGGGATTGCTTGGGCTCTCGCTGCTGATTGCGGGGCTGCTTTTGCTGTTCCAGCCCGAGCGGCGCGACGATCTGCCGGATAGCCAAAGCCGTATCGTCACCCCGCTGATCGGGGCGGGCGTCGGGCTGCTCTCCGGCCTTGTCGGCATCGGTGGCGGCATTTTCCTGGCGCCGGTCATGCATCTGATCGGCTGGGCACGGGCCAAGCGCATCGCGGCCTGCGCCAGCGTCTTCATTCTCGTCAATTCGATCGCAGGCCTTGCCGGTCAGATCATGAAAATCGCCGATCCGGTGCTGGAGGCAGAACTGCTGTCTTATTGGCCGCTGGGTCTTGCGGTGCTTATTGGCGGGCAACTGGGCAGCATCATCGGCATCAGGCTGTTGCCCGCATCGCTGGTACGCCGGGTGACCGCCGTGCTCATCCTGTATGTAGCCGTGCGGATGCTGGCAAAATGGGCGGGCTGGTTCTGACCCCCGCCCGACAGGATCATTTCGCTTTCAGCGTCGCCAGATAGGCGATCACGTTCGCCCGCGTCGTATCATCCGGCATGCCCGCATAGATCATTTTCGTGCCGGGCACGGCGACGGCGGGCTTTTTCAGAAAGGCGTCCAGCGTCTTGGCATTCCAGGTCCAGCCGGTCTTCTTGAGCGCGGCAGAATAAGCGAAACCCGGCTTCGATGCTGCTTTCGACCCGACAATACCGGCCAGGTTTGGACCGATCCGGCTTGCCCCGCCGGTTTCGGCCGTATGGCACATCTGGCACTGCGCGAAACTTTTCTTGCCTGCGACCGCATCACCGGCGGCGAAGGCTGGAACGGTGGAAAGAATCGCTGCGCCCGACAAGGCAAGCAGGCGCGCGGCGCGGAAAAAGCTCTCATTGGTCATGCACCAAACCCTAGCGTTTCCGCCTCGCGCGTCAATTGCCGAAAATGGAAAGATTCGCGCGGACGGCATCCAGAAACGGGTGAGGGTCATCCCGCCATCGTTCGGCCTGTGCGCCGTAGAGCAGGCCGACCGCGCGGCGCACCGCAAAGCCCGCCAGCGCCGGGCGCACCACATCGGGTGCGACATGGCTTTGCGGCATGACGGTCAGGCCAAGCCCTGCGCCGATCATCGCCAGCACCCGGTCATCCTGCGTCGAGCGAAAGGCGAAATGCGGGCGGATGCCGCGTTCGGTGAAGTGGCGACTGGTTTCGGACAGCACTTCGCAATGCCGCCGCACGATCATCACCTCGCCGCCTATGTCCTCGGCCGCGATCACATCCTGCGCCGCCAGCCGATGTGTCGCAGGCAGCGCCAGCGCATAGCCTTCGCGCATCAACGGTTCTTCCAGAAAGCGATCGCCGCCGCGTTCCACCAGGGAAAGCGCCACATCGATCCGCCCGCGCGCCAGGAACCCCAGCAATTCGCGCTCGCTGCCTTCGACCATCTCGATCGGGTGGCCAGCCTGCGCGGTGGTGCGGACGGCCGGGGCGAGCAGATGGCTTGCCACGCTGCCCAGCCAGCCGATCCGCAGCAGCGGCATCCTATCGCTGCCGACCACGGCCTGCGCCGCCGCCATGAACTCGCTTTCGATGCGGCGCGCATGCACCAGAAATCGGGTGCCGGCATCGGTCAATCGGACCCGCTGATTGGACCGGACGAACAGCGGCGCGGCCAGCAGCCGTTCCAGCTTCGCGATACCGACCGACAGTGTGGGCTGCGACACGTTGCAATGCGCCGCCGCGCGGGAAAATGTGCCATGGTCGACGACCGCCAGAAAATAGCGCAGCAGATAACGATCGATCATAGATCAGGTCTATACACTCTTTCGCTGTCTTTCAATTTTTCTTGCATCGCAAAGCGCGCTATCCTGGCTGGAAACAGGAGAGATGCGCATGACCGATTTCGATTTCGCGCTGGGCGAAAACGCCGACATGATCCGCGAGACGACACGCCGCTTCGCCACCGAGCAAATTGCGCCGATTGCGGCGAAGGTGGACGCCGACGACTGGTTTCCGCGCGACCTGTGGCCTGCCATGGGGGAACTCGGCCTGCACGGCATCACTGTGCCGGAAAGCGATGGCGGCTTGGGCCTCGGCTATCTGGAGCATGTGGTTGCGTGCGAGGAAGTGTCGCGGGCGTCTGCTTCGGTTGGACTTTCCTATGGCGCACACAGCAATTTGTGCATCAACCAGATCGCGCGCTGGGGCAGTGCGGCGCAGAAGGCGAAATATCTGCCGCCGCTGATATCGGGCGCGCATGTCGGCAGCCTTGCGATGTCGGAAGCGGGCGCAGGCTCCGATGTCGTGGGCATGAAGCTGAAGGCCGATCGCGTGGATGGGGGCTGGCGGCTCAACGGCACTAAGTTCTGGATCACCAACGCGGCCTATGCCGACACGCTGGTCGTCTATGCCAAGTCCGACAGCGCGGCGGGATCGCGCGGCATCACCGCCTTCCTGATCGAAAGGGATTTCGTGGGCTTTTCGATCGGGCAGAAGATCGACAAAATGGGCATGCGCGGATCGCCGACCGCCGAACTGGTGTTCGACGACTGCTTCGTGCCGGACGAAAATGTGATGGGCCCGGCGGGCGGTGGTGTCGGCGTGCTGATGAGCGGCCTGGATTATGAGCGCGCGGTGCTGGCGGGTATCCAGCTGGGCATCATGCAGGCCTGTCTCGATACCGTCATTCCCTATGTCCGCGAACGCAAGCAATTCGGCCAGCCGATCGGTACGTTCCAGCTGATGCAGGCGAAGGTCGCCGACATGTATGTCGCGCTCAATTCCGCCCGCGCCTATGTCTACGCTGTCGCGAAATCCTGCGACGCGGGGCGCACGACGCGCTTCGATGCGGCGGGCGCGATCCTGCTCGCCAGCGAGAACGCCGTGAAAGTGGCGCTGGAGGCGGTGCAGGCGCTGGGCGGCGCGGGCTATACGAAGGACTGGCCGGTAGAACGCTATCTGCGCGACGCCAAGCTGCTGGACATCGGCGCGGGAACCAACGAAATCAGACGGATGCTGATCGGGCGGGAATTGATCGGGGGTGGGGCGTGATGGGGGGATTTGCGAAAAAGCCCCTCCCCTTCAGGGGAGGGGTTGGGGTGGGGGATGTCCCATCGAGGCATTTACAGCCCCCACCCCCGGCCCCTTCCCTGAAGGGGAGGGGAGCCATATGACCGCCCCCGTCCTCCCCACTGCCGTCCAGCCAGACAGCGAAACCTTCCGCGCCAATGCCGCGCACAATATCGCTCTGCGCGATGCGCTCTATGCGCGTGTCGCGCAAACCGCGCGCGGCGGTTTGGAAAAGGCGCGTGAACGTCACACGGCGCGCGGCAAGCTGCTGCCCCGCGATCGCGTCGAGCGGCTGCTCGATCCCGGTTCGCCGTTCCTCGAAATCGGCCAATTGGCGGCCAACGGTCTCTACGACGATGAAGTGCCCGGCGCCGGCATTATCGCGGGGATCGGGCGCGTGTCGGGGCGGCAGGTGATGATCGCCTGCAACGATGCGACGGTCAAAGGCGGCACTTATTATCCGCTGACCGTGAAGAAGCATCTGCGCGCGCAGGAAATCGCGCAGGCGAACCGGCTGCCCTGCATCTATCTGGTCGACAGCGGCGGCGCGAACCTGCCGCATCAGGCGGAAGTTTTCCCCGATCGCGATCATTTCGGCCGCATCTTCTACAATCAGGCGCAGATGAGCGGCATGGGCATTGCGCAGATTGCCTGCGTCATGGGAAGCTGTACGGCGGGTGGCGCCTATGTGCCCGCCATGTCGGACGAAAGCGTGATCGTGCGCCATCAGGGGACGATCTTTCTGGCCGGGCCGCCGCTGGTGAAGGCGGCGACGGGTGAGGAAATCACGGCGGAGGATCTGGGCGGCGGCGACCTGCACGGGCGCAAGTCCGGCGTGGTCGATCATGTGGCGGAGAATGACGCCCATGCCCTGACGATCGTGCGCGACATTGTTTCGACGCTGCCCGAGGATCGTACCCCCGATATCGCGATGAAAGAGGCGCGCCCGCCGAAATATGATCCGGCGGAACTGTACGGCATTATCCCGCAGGATGTGCGCGCGCCCTATGATGTGCGCGAAGTCATCGCGCGGATCGTGGACGGGTCGGAGTTTCACGAGTTCAAGGCGCTGTACGGGACCACGCTCGTCTGCGGTTTTGCGCATATCTGGGGGATGCCGGTCGCGATCCTCGCCAATAACGGCGTGCTGTTCAGCGAGAGCGCCGTCAAAGGCGCGCATTTCATTGAACTGGCCTGCCAGCGGCGCATACCTTTACTGTTCCTGCAGAACATCTCCGGCTTCATGGTCGGCGGCAAATATGAAGCCGAAGGCATCGCCAAGCATGGCGCGAAGTTGGTGACGGCGGTGGCGACGGCGCAGGTGCCGAAGATCACCGTGCTGATCGGCGGCAGTTTCGGCGCGGGCAATTATGGCATGTGCGGCCGCGCCTATGCCCCGCGCTTTCTTTTCACCTGGCCCAATGCGCGGATCAGCGTGATGGGCGGGGAGCAGGCGGCATCCGTGCTGGCGACGGTGCATCGCGATGCGGCGGAGTGGACGCCGGAGGAAGCCGAAGCGTTCAAGGCCCCGGTGCGGCAGAAATATGAGGACGAAGGCAACCCCTATTACGCGACGGCACGGCTGTGGGACGACGGGGTGATCGATCCGGCGCAGACGCGCGATGTGCTGGGACTGGCGTTTGCTGCTACACTGAATGCGCCGGTGCCCGAGCGGGCGCACTTTGGCGTGTTCAGGATGTAATGACGGGGGAAGTGATGAACGAGGGGCATCAGAAACAACACGACGTTGATTTCAAAGACTGGCGTTATCGGCCCGCAGGATACGAACCTAGAAATGGCGAAAACAAACCCGCAGAGGGTGCAGCCATCGCTTCGTCCGGCAGTAGCAGTGACGGCTGTTTAGGAATCCTGTATCTCGCGATCTACTTGCCAGTCATCGTGCCTTGCGCCTGGCTAGCAATTATCGCTTACCAAGCGATGGAGCAGGCCGACTACCATAGTTCTGCCTTTGTCGCGAGCTTGGTCATCTTCGCCTCGACTATAACTCTATCGGTAGCATTGTTACGTCGCTTCTGGTTGCTAGGCGGCGCCTATTATGGGTCTGTGGGGGCAATGGTCATGGAATATGGCGTCGTTGCGGGCGAGCTTTCCAGCATGTCAGTTTGGCAAGCGATTATCGTTGGCGGGTTTGTAGGCGGGATAGTTGGGATAGCCGTTTTTCGGCGCGTCTCTTGAAAATCGGATAAGCCGCACGCGGATAACGCACAGCAGAGCGGTGGATCTTTTGCACTGACCAATGCTGAGGAGTCAGGAATATGAAAAAGCTCTTAACCCTGTTTCTCTGGTTGGTCTTAAGCGCCCAAGCGTTGCCCGCTCGACAGGTACCGTCCGAACAGCAGGCGGCAATTCTCGCCCCCGTCAACGCCATTTTCGCAGCCCTCGAAACAGGTGATGCGACTGCCCTGTTGCGCCATGTGTATCCCGATGGTTGGGTGACAGCGCCGGGCCGAGGCGCTGACGGGGCGGTGCGCAAGCAAAGCTGGGCGCAGTTTGCCGCGCGGATGAAGCCGGAGACGGCGTTTGAGGAGCGCATTTTCGATCCTGTCGTGCATGTGGATCAGGATGTGGCGGTCGTCTGGGCGCGGTTCACGGTCGTGGCGGGCGGGAAACTCGTCAATTGCGGCTACGACCATTTCGATCTGGTGCGCGAACAGAAGGCCTGGAAAGTGATGAACCTGACGTTTTCGTCCAACATGAAAGCCTGCGAAGCGCCATGATCCAGTCCCTCCTTATCGCCAATCGCGGCGAGATTGCCTGTCGCATCATCCGCACGGCGGGGGCGATGGGTATCCGCACGGTCGCAGTCTATTCCGATGCCGACGCAAAGGCGCTGCATGTGCGACAGGCGGACGAGGCGGTGCATATCGGTCCGTCGCCCGCGCGCGAAAGCTATTTGGTGGGGGAGAAGATCATCGCCGCCGCCAGGGCCACCGGCGCGGAGGCGATCCATCCGGGTTACGGTTTCCTGTCCGAAAATGCCGATTTCGCGCAGGCCGTGATCGATGCGGGGCTGATCTGGGTGGGGCCGAGGCCGGACAGCATCCGCGCCATGGGGCTGAAAGACGCGGCCAAGGAACGGATGATCGCGGCGGGCGTGCCGGTGACGCCGGGCTATCTGGGCGCGGACCAGTCGTTCGAGCGGCTGAGCACCGAAGCGGAGGCAATCGGCTATCCCGTGCTCATCAAGGCGGTCGCGGGTGGCGGCGGCAAGGGGATGCGGAAGGTCGATAGCGCGGCGGACTTTGCCGATGCGCTGCTCTCCTGCCAGCGGGAAGCGGCGTCCAGCTTCGGCAACGATCAGGTGCTGCTGGAAAAATGGATTACCAATCCGCGCCATATCGAAGTGCAGGTGTTCGGCGATACGCATGGCAATGTCGTCCACCTGTTCGAGCGCGATTGCTCGCTCCAGCGGCGGCATCAGAAGGTGATCGAGGAAGCGCCCGCGCCCGGTATTACCGAATATACCCGCAGTCTTATTTGCGCCGCTGCCGTTCGTGCCGCCAAAGCGGTCGATTATGTCGGCGCTGGGACGATCGAGTTCATCGCCGACGGGTCCAAGGGATTTATTGAAGCCGACCGCGTGTGGTTCATGGAAATGAACACCCGGTTGCAGGTCGAACATCCCGTGACGGAGGAAATCACTGGCGTCGATCTGGTCGAATGGCAGTTGCGCGTGGCGAGTGGGGAAGTGTTGCCCAAGCGGCAGGATGAACTGTCGATCAACGGCTGGGCGATGGAAGCGCGGCTCTATGCGGAGGATCCGGCTAAAGGCTTTTTGCCGAGCGTGGGGCGGCTCGACTATATGATCCTGCCTGACGATCGTGTGCGCGTCGAAACAGGCGTGGTGGAAGGCGCGGATGTCAGCCCCTTTTACGATCCGATGATCGCCAAGCTTGTCGCATGGGGCCATGATCGCGACGCCGCCGCTGCCGCCCTGCGTCAGGCATGCACCGAGACACGGATATGGCCGGTCAAGACCAACGCGGCATTTCTGGCGGCATGCCTCGACGATCCGCGTTTTCTTGCTGCCGATCTCGATACCGGGCTTATCGCACAGCGCGGCGATGCCCTTATGCCAGATGATGCCCCGCCGGAGGATGTCGTGCATGCAGGCGCGATGGCTTGCATCATGGCTGCCAGTAGGGGTGCCCTAAGCCAGACCGGCACCGGCCTGACCGGACGGTATGAAGCGCAACGCCGTCTGCGGACGGGTTTGCTTTCGTTCCGGCTGAATGCGCCCATGAATCGCGACGTGCATCTGCGTGTGGATGGCGCGCCTTATGTGGCTACGGTGAACGATCCATGGGAGGATTTCCCCGCGTGGATCGACGCGAGCGGTGATGTGATCCTTTCAGGCGTCTATGACGGACGGGTTTTCGCGATTGCGCCGGACCGTACGGAAGGCGGTGCCGCAGGCGCAGCTTCAGACGGCGCGATCATCTCCCCCATGCCCGGCCGCATCATCGCGCTGCTCGTGTCCGAAGGCGAAACAGTAACCAAGGGGCAGAAGCTGCTGACGCTGGAGGCGATGAAGATGGAGCATAGCCTCGTCGCGCCTTATGACGGGACGGTGGCGGACCTTGATGCCAGCGAAGGCGGGCAGGTGAGCGAGGGGGCGGTGCTGGCGCGGGTGGTGGCGGCTGTCGAATAGCCGCTGCCGTCATCCTGACGAAGGTCAGGATCCATTGGTGGTCACGTCGGAGCGCCTTCGACAGGTTTGAGCTTATGGATGCTGAAACAAGTTCAGCATGACGAGTTAGATGTGGGGCCTAGCGAAAAGTCCCCCTACCGCTCCTTCAACCGCGGCATCAGGTCCACGAAATTGCAGGGGCGGAAGCGGTTGTCGAGTTGGCTTGCCAATATCCCGTCCCACGCATCTTTCACCGCGCCGGTCGATCCGGGCAGCGCGAAGATGTAGGTGCCGCGCGCGACGCAGGCGGTGGCGCGCGATTGGATCGTCGATGTGCCGATGGTCTGGTAGCTGAGCCAGCGGAAGAGTTCGCCGAACCCCGGTATTTCCTTGTCCTGCACACGCGCCAGCGCCTCGGGCGTCACGTCGCGCCCGGTAACGCCCGTGCCGCCGGTGGTGATGATGCAATCGACCTGTGGATCGTCGATCCATCCATGCAGGCGCGCGACGATGCTGTCCTTGTCGTCCCGCTCGATCCGGCGGTCCGCGACGATGTGCCCGGCGCGTTCAATCCGGTCGACCAGCGCGTCGCCCGACCTGTCTTCGGCAAGGCCGCGCGTATCCGATACGGTGAGCACGGCGATACGCACCGGCGTGAAGGCGACGCCTTCGTCAATAGGCACTGCTGACTTTACCCTTCGCACTCATCCGCACGAGGCTGGTCCCCTTGGTGCCGGGGAAGCGCGGCCACAGGCCCTGCGCCATGCCGGTCAGGCAATCCGCCGCCCCCTTCGCCTGAAGCTGATACATCCAGTAATTGCGCATCACGATATTCACATAAGCGCGGGTTTCATAATAGGGGACGCTTTCGATGAAGAGCAGCGGATCGCCGCCGTCCTTCACTTCGTAATTCCAGCGGCCGACTGGTGTTGGCCCGGCATTATATGCGGCCATGACCTTGGGCAGCAGGCCGCCGGTTTCCGGCATGTCGCGCAACTGTTCCAGATAGCGTTGCCCATATTCCATGTTGGTGGACGGCATATGCAGCTGCGCCATGCTGACGCTGCCGCCCGCGACATCACCGGCGGTGCCGGGGCGGACCTGCATCAGACCACGCGCGCCCGCACTGCTGACGGCATCGGCGCGGAATCCCGATTCCTGCAAGGTATGCGCGAAAACAAGGGCAGGATCGACACGCCATCCGCCGTCGGGTTTCCAGTCGGGTGCCGGATAGCGGGCGAAGCTGGCAGGCTGCTTTCCGGCCGGACCGTTATGCGCCAGCCATAGCTGCGTCTCGGGCAGACTCAGGGTGCCCGCCAGCCGCAGCAGCGCGTCATAATGCGCCATGCCGCCGATCCGCGCCTGATGCCTGAGCGCCATGTCGGCCTTGGCCTGGCGGCCGATCGCGGACAGCGTGACCGCAAGCCGGGCGTTGGGCACGTCCTTGAGTGCAGGGGGCAAGCCATCCTTGCCGAATGGCAATGTGTCGACCGCCGTGCGCGGGGTGAGGCCCAGGGTTTCGCGCGCGAGCAGCCCGTAAAATGTCTCGTCCGCCTTCGCCGCCGTTTTCAGCAATCCAGCCACGCGCGCCGGATCGCCGCAATTCATATAAGCGCGCGCCGCCCAATAGGCCCCGGCCGCGCGCATGTCCGCATTGCCTGCCAACGCCGCGACATTGGCGAAGGAAGCGCCCGATGCGCGGCAGTCATCCTGTCGCCAGGCCGCCAGCCCGATCGTCCAATGCGCCTGTACCGCCCAGTCGCCGCCGATATTGTCCGTCAGCGCCTGCGTCGCCAGACGGCGGGCATTGGCATCGTCATTCTCGATATAATAGGACCAGGCCACGCGCTGACGCCATTCGGTGCGGCCCTGGGGCGTCAGCATCGGTGCGACCGCCGCAATTTCCATTTCCGCGCCTGCGGGATTGTCCGCCTTGATCAGCGGCAACACCTTGGTGCCCAATGCCTGCGCGACCATGTCGGTCTTGACGGTGGCGATATATTCCCGGCGCGGGGCGGCACCCAGCCAGACGAGCTTCTGTACCTGCGGCAGAGCGGGCAACATCTGCGCGCCGCGCTTCTGCGCCAGACGGGCCAGCTGATCGGCCTGCGGCAACCAGCTTGCGGTGTTGATGAGATCGAGCAGATCGAACAGTTCGACACGCGGCGACGCCTTGGCGAGATACAGTTCCGCCAGAGCAAAGGCACGGACGGGATCGCGGCTGTCGAGCGCGGTGATCTGCGCCTTGGCGTCTGCCCATTGCTGCATATCCAGCGCCGCAAAGATGCTGCGGTATCGGGTTTCTATCGAAGCAGTCGTCTGCGCTTTGGCGGCAGCGTCAGGCAGGCCGGGAATATTTTCATGCGGATCGGCCGCATGCGCGGCAGCAGGCGCCATCACGGCCATGGCAAAAAGGGAAGCAAGCGTCACGCGGTTCATCAAGCCATGGCCTCTAGCAGGATTTGCATCGTTCGCCAGCATTGCGCCTTGGCCGAGGGGTGCTTCAACAAGAAGCGGGGATGCGCAATACCGATCGCGTCCACAGTGGCCCGGCCAAGGTTAAGGGCACGTAAACCAAGGGGATTTACAGGGTCAGCCATCGGTAAAAGCGCACGGCTCGTCTTGTCGCCGATCAGCATGACATGCTGCGGACCTACCAGCGCAACATGGTGTCGCATGCGTTCGGCAAGCGCCATGGCATCCTGATCGGATAGCAATCCGCCCGCCGGACGCGACACGGCAAGCGATGCAAGATAGACCGAATCGCGTGCCTGCCCGAGTGCGCCGAGCATGGCTTCGAACAGCCGTCCCGCCTCTCCGCTCAGCAATTTTCCCGTCGCCAGATCGTCTGCATCAGGAAAATCGGCAATCACCATAAGCCTTGGCGCAGCCGTTCCGGCAGGAAGAACGCGACGCGCCTGCGCGTCCAACTGCGGCCATTGCGCCTCGACTAGCGTGGTGTCGCGGGCCAGCCAGGCGTGAAAGGCATCAAGCGTTTCGGGCATCAGCGCGCGCGCCGACGCTACGTCAGCCAGAGGCGCGTGGACGGGTGCAGACGAGGCCGCCGCATCCCGCCCGGCAATTGGCGCAAGCCAGTTGACTGGCGTTTCCGACACTGTGTGACTGACACCGGCAAGCGCCCACCAGTCGATCAACGACGCCGCGGCACTTTGTGCTCTATCCACCCCCATCATGTCCATGCTCCTAGCTTGGCGCAGAGGTTGACGAGGCGGTCAAGAATAGCCATCGCCCGATCTGTCAGGACGTTTTTCAAAAGCGACGATTGGATGACAGGCGCCATGCCGTGCAGGGCCACGCGCCTGAGAGGAGAAGAAGGATGAGTGACCGGGAATCGATGCCGTATGACATCGTGATCGTAGGCGGCGGTCCCGCTGGGCTGAGCGCGGCGATCCGCCTGAAACAGCTTGCGGGCGAAGCGGGCACGGACCTCGCCGTCTGCGTTCTGGAAAAAGGCTCCGAGATCGGCGCGCATATCCTGTCTGGCGCGGTGATCGATCCCAAGGCGCTCGACGAACTGCTGCCGGACTGGCGCACGTCGGGATGTTCGCTTGCGGAAGTTCCGGTGACGGACAACCGGCACTGGATGCTGAGCGAAAAGGGGCAGTTTTCCATGCCCCATCTGCTCCTGCCGCCGTTCATGAACAACAAGGGCACCTATACCGGATCGCTGGCTAATCTGTGCCGCTGGCTGGCCGAGCAGGCCGAGGCACTGGGCGTAGAGATTTTCCCGGGCTTCGCCGCCGCCGAAATCCTGTACAACGACGATGGCTCAGTGAAGGGTGTCGCGACCGGCGACATGGGTATCAGCCGCGAAGGCGAGCAGAAGGCGGACTATCAGCCGGGGCTGGAACTCCACGCCAAATATACCTTTTTCGCCGAGGGCGCGCGCGGGCATCTCACCAAAATCCTCAAGAGGCAGTTTGCCCTGGATGCCGATTGCAGCCCGCAGGTCTATGGCCTGGGCATGAAGGAATTGTGGGACATCGACCCGGCGAAGCATCAGCCGGGCCTCGTCATCCATACGCAGGGCTGGCCGCTGACCGATGCCTATGGCGGCGGCTTCCTCTATCATCAGGCCAACGGGCAGGTCGCCTTGGGCTTCGTCGTCGGCCTGGGGTATCGCAACCCGCATCTCTATCCGTTCGAGGAGTTCCAGCGGTGGAAGCAGCATCCGTCCATCCGGCAATATCTGGAAGGCGGGCGGCGCGTATCTTATGGCGCGCGGGCGATCAACGAAGGTGGCTGGCAGTCGGTGCCCAGGCTAGACTTCCCGGGCGGCGTGCTGATCGGCTGTTCCGCCGGTTTCGTGAACGTGCCCCGGATCAAGGGCACGCATACCGCCATGAAATCGGGCATGCTGGCCGCCGAAGCCGCGTTCGCCGCCGTGCAGGCCGGGCGCGAGAGCGATGCGCTCTCGACCTATGATGCGGCGGTGCGGTCGAGCTGGATTGCCGACGAACTCACACTTGTGCGGAATGCCGAGCCGCTGCTGGCCAAGCTGGGCAACAGCATCGGCACGGTGCTGGCTGGCATCGACATGTGGATGCGGACGCTGAAGATCGGATTGCCCTTCACCCTGAAGCACAAGCCCGATCACGAGAAGCTGTGGCGCAAGGAACATTGCCACGCCATCGCCTATCCCAAGCCCGATGGCGTCATCAGCTTTGACCGCTTGTCCTCGGTTTTCCTGTCGAACACCAATCATGAGGAAGACCAGCCGGTCCACCTGCAACTCAAGGACCCGTCCGTTCCGATCGCTTACAACCTGCCGCTCTATGATGAACCGGCGCAGCGATACTGCCCGGCCGGGGTTTACGAAGTGGTGGGGGAAGAAGAGGGCAATCCGCGTTTTCAGATCAACGCGCAGAATTGCGTTCACTGCAAGACTTGCGATATCAAGGACCCGACGCAGAACATCAACTGGGTAACACCGGAAGGCGGCGGAGGACCGAACTATCCCAATATGTAGGCGCCCGATCCTTTTCCTCGGCCTGGCCGTGCTGGCTTTTCCAGTTGGTGCGGACGCTGTGGTCGACACGCCTGCCCTGCATGCCTATGCGCGGGCGCGTCTGGCGGATGCCGACGGGGCAGGGCGGATCGCCGTCGATGGCTATGCCACGGCGCTTGCCGCCGATCCGGGCAATGCCGTGCTGGCACTGCGATCCTATCGGCAGGCGATGGAGGCGGGGGATCGGGTGCTCGCGGTGAAAGCGGCGCGGGTACTGGACTCTGCCGGTGTGTTGCCGCGCGACGCCGTGCTGCTGCTGATCGTCGAGAGCCTGTCGCGCAAGGACTGGGATAATGCCCGCGCCCTTGCCGATCGATTGGAAGCCGAAGAAACGTTCGCCTTCCTGGCGCCCTATGTCGCAAGCTGGGTGTCGGTGGCCGATGGCCCCTATGCGCCGCCGGAAATCGATACAAAGAGCGCCTTTGGCGCACTCGCCGGACGTTATCGGGACGAACATGTCGCGCTTCAGGCGCTGGCGCGGGGGGATGTGGATGCGGCGCGCCCGGCCATCGCGCGCGCCTTGTCGCTGCGCACCGACGTTCTGCCTGGATTGCGCGTTGCTCTGGCGCTGCGCCTTGCCGCGCTTGGCCAGCGGGCGGAGGCGGACAAGCTGCTCGATCTTGCAGAGCCGGGACTGGCCCCTGCGCAGGCCCTGCTGGCGAATGGCGCGCGTATCACGGCCCCTCCGATGACGCCGCAGCAGGGCATGGCGCGCCTGCTCTCCCGCCTCGCGGCCGATGTCGGTGAAGGCGACAGCCGCACATTGGCGCTCAATCTTGCGCGGCTCGCCAGCTTTGCCGATCCGGCTAGCGACGAGATGCGGGTAGGCATTGCGCGCGAGCTCGCGGCGTCCGGCCTGTACGAACCGGCGATAGCCGAAGCGTCGAAAGTGCCGCCGCGCAGCCTGTGGGCGGCAGCGGCGGATGCTTTGCGGATCGCGGCGCTGGCACAGGGCGGGCAGCAAAGCGAAGCGCTGCAACTGGCGCGCGCCGCCACGACGCGGGACGGCGCGACGGCCGCCCAATATCTTCAGCTTGGCAATCTGCTGGCCGATGCCGGGCAATTCGGGGATGCAGCCGACGCCTATCGCGCGGCGCAGCGCCTATATCCCGATGGTACGGTGCCCTGGTCGCTCCATCTGCTCGAAGGCAGCGCGCTCGAACGCGGCGGGCGCTGGGACGAGGCGAAACGGGCGTTGACCCGCGCTGCGGAACTGGCCCCGCAAGAGCCGGTTGTCCTCAACTATCTGGGCTATGCGCAGGTAGAACGGCGGCAGAACGTCCCCGCCGCCTTGGCGCTGCTGCGCAAGGCGAGCGCGCTGCGCCCGGACGATCCGTCGATTTCCGATTCGCTGGGCTGGGCGCATTTCGTGGCGGGTGACGCGAAAAGCGCGATTGCCCCGCTGGAAAAGGCGGCATCGGGCGCGCCGGACGATGCCACGATCAACGAACATCTGGGCGATGCGCTATGGGCGGTCGGCCGTCGGTTCGAGGCGCGCTATGCCTGGGCGGCGGCGGGGCTGTTTGCCGAGGGACCGGCAGCGGATCGGATCAATGCCAAGGCAAAGGCGGGCTTTCGACCGGAGCTTGCCGCCCCTTGACCGCCTTTCCATCTGCTGCCCTGTCCGAGGTCGCCTATGCCAAGATCAACCTTGCGCTCCATGTCAGGAGGCGTCGGGACGATGGCTATCACGACATTGAAAGCCTGTTCGCCTTCGCCGAGGATGGCGACCGGCTCCATGCCGTTACCCGCGACGACGGCCAGCTTTCGCTGACGATCGATGGGCCTTTCGGTGCCGGGTTGGATAGCGGTGCTGACAATCTGGTTGTGCGCGCGGCCCATGCCCTGAAGAACGCATTCAACATCACTGTCGGCGCGGCAATTCACCTTAACAAGCGTCTGCCCGTCGCCTCGGGGATCGGCGGCGGATCGGCGGATGCGGCGGCGGCATTGCGGATGCTGGCGCGGCTGTGGGCCATCGATCGGCCTATGCATGCTCTGGCCGCCACGATCGGATCGGATGTACCGGCCTGTCTCGTCAGCCGAACGCTGATGGGTACGGGGCGCGGCGAAGCACTGGATCTGTGTGCGATCGACGGGCTGGGCGGCATGCCGTTGCTGCTCGTCAATCCCGGCATCGGCCTTTCGACCGCGCCGGTGTTTGCGGGATGGGATCGGGTGGATCGTGGCCCGCTCGTCGCCGATACGCTCGACGCCCTGATCGCGGAGGGACGCAACGATCTCTATCCTCCCGCTGTTGCGCTCGTTCCGCAGATCGGTGCAGTTCTGGAGAGCCTTGCCGCGCAGCCCGGCGTCCGCCTGGCGCGCATGTCCGGTTCTGGCGCAACCTGCTTTGCGCTGTTCGATGATTCTGCGCAGCGCGATGCCGCCGCTGCGGCCATGCCTGCCCATTGGTGGACCTTATCGAGCAGGGTGCGCGCCTGATGACAGTTCCCTTCACGCTGATCCCTGCGCGCGATTCCGACGTGCTGATCGTCGCCGATCATGCGTCGGCCCATGTGCCCGACGATATCGACCTTGGCATCGATCCGGCCTTAATGGACAGCCATATCGCCATCGACATCGGCGTGGCGCAGGTCGCCCGCATGTTGTGCGCGCGTCTCGGCTGCGGCGCGATACTGGGCGGCGCCTCGCGCCTGGTGATCGATCTCAACCGGGAGGAAGATGCGCCGGGCCTGATCCCGTTGGAGAGCGATGGCCATGTGATAGCGGGCAATGCCGGTGTCGATCGGCAGGCGCGGATCGATCGCTTCTATCGGCCCTATCACGCGGCGGTCACGCAGGCGCTGGACGGGATGGCGCGGCCGTTCATCCTGTCGCTGCACAGCTTTACGCCCGCCCTGTCATCGCGAGACGAGGACCGGCCCTGGCACGTCGGCGTTCTCTACAATCGCGATGACCGCGCCGCCCGGATCGCGATCCCGATGCTTGCGCGTGCAGGACTGCACGTTGGCGACCAGTTGCCTTATTCCGGCACGATCCTCAACGCGACGATGAACCGCCATGCGGAGGCGAGGGGCATTCCTTATCTGGGGGTGGAGATGCGCCAGGATCTGACGGGCGATGCATCCGGGCAGGCGCGTTTTGTCGATTATCTGGCGCCCGTGATCGAGGCATGCCGCAACGCCCTTGCGTAACGGCCTGCTTTTTGGAAAGAGGCGCGCGCACAGAAGGGCCGATCATGACACATAATTTCGACAAGTCGAAGCTCCCCAGCCGCCATGTTTCGGTCGGGCCGGAGCGCGCGCCGCACCGCAGCTATTATTATGCGATGGGCCTGACCGAGGAAGAGATCGCGCGGCCCTTCGTCGGGATCGCGTCCGCCGGTAACGACAGCGCGCCGTGCAATACGACGCTCAATGCGCAGGCAGACGTGTGCCGCGACGGTGTGAACCGCGCGGGCGGCATGCCACGCCGGTTCAATACGATCACGGTAACCGACGGCATCGCCATGGGGCACCAGGGGATGAAATCCTCGCTCGTCAGCCGCGAAGTCATTGCCGATTCGATCGAATTGTCGATGCGCGGCCATTGTTACGACGCGCTGGTGGGCTTTGCCGGGTGCGACAAGTCCTTGCCGGGCATGATGATGGCCATGCTGCGTCTCAACGTGCCGTCGATCTTTGTCTATGGCGGGTCGATCCTGCCTGGGCGCTTTCAGGATCGCGACGTGACGGTCAAGGACGTGTTCGAGATCGTGGGGAAATATGCGGCCGGCAATTGCCCGCTCAAGGAACTGACCGATCTGGAAAAGGTGGCCTGTCCGGGGCATGGCGCGTGCGGCGGGCAGTATACCGCCAACACCATGGCCTGCGTCGGCGAAGCGATCGGACTTTCGCTGCCCAACAGCAACATGGCCCCCGCGCCTTATGCGTCGCGCGCCGACATTGCGGTGGCAGCCGGGGAGCAGGTGATGGAACTGTTGGCGCGCAACATTCGCCCGCGCGACATATGCACCCGCGAAGCGTTCGAAAATGCCGCGCGCGTCGTCGCCGCGACGGGCGGATCGACCAATGGCGGCCTGCATCTGCCCGCCATGGCGCATGAAGCGGGCATCGCCTTTGACCTGTTCGATGTGGCCGAAATCTTCAAGACGACGCCCTATATCGCGGACCTTCAGCCGGGCGGTCGCTATGTTGCGCGCGACATGTATGAAGCGGGCGGCGTTTACATGCTCATGAAGACCTTGCTCGATAATGGTCTGCTGCATGGCGACTGCATGACCGTGACCGGCAGGACGCTTGGCGAGAATATCGCGGAAATCACCTGGAACCCCGACCAGAAAGTCATTTATGACGTCAAGACGCCACTCAGCCCCACAGGCGGCGTTGTCGGCCTGCGCGGCAGCCTGGCACCCGATGGCGCGATCGTGAAGGTGGCAGGCATGGCGCGCCTGCAATTCACCGGCCCTGCGCAGGTGTTCGATTGCGAGGAGGAATGCTTCGCAGCGGTCGAGGCCCGGCAGATACGGGAGGGATCGGTGATCGTCATCCGCTATGAAGGGCCAAAGGGCGGCCCCGGCATGCGCGAGATGCTCTCGACCACCGCCGCGCTCTATGGCCAGGGCATGGGCGAGAGTGTGGCGCTCATCACCGACGGGCGCTTTTCCGGCGCGACGCGCGGTTTCTGCATCGGGCATGTCGGGCCGGAGGCTGCGGCAGGCGGGCCGATCGCGCTGGTGGAAGACGGCGACATCATTGCTATCGACGCGGAGGCCGGGACTATCGATCTGCATGTCGAGGAGGCGGTGCTCGCCGCGCGCCGCGCCGCATGGCAGCCAAGGGCGCACGATTATCAGTCCGGTGCGCTATGGCGCTATGCACAAAATGTCGGACCGGCCTATCAGGGTGCTGTCACGCATCCGGGAGGGAGCGCCGAAACCCATGTCTATGCGGACATTTGACCGCGCGGCGCTGATTGCGCTGCTGATAGTGACGGCGTGCGACGAGCAAAATGCGTTGCCGCCGCCCGATCCGAAGGCACCCGATACGGTGCCCTGCCGCTTGGGCACCGCTACGGCCATGGCTCCGCTATGTCGCCGGGAGAATGAAGGGGACAGGATCGTCATCCGTCATCCCGACGGCGGCTTTCGCCGGTTCGTGGTGGTGGATGACGGACGCGGTATCGTGACGGCGGATGGTGCGGATGCCGCCAAGGTCGAAGTGCTCGACAAGGGCAGGATTCGGGTGATCGTGGGGAACGACGCCTATGAATTGCCTGCCACTTTCGTAACGCGCCCATGACCGGTGCTGCCATTCTGTCGGCCGCAGAGATGCGGGCGGCGGAAGCGGAACTGTTCGCTACGGGCATCCCTGAATATGATGTGATGGAACGCGCGGGCGCTGTCGCCGCAGCGTTGATATGGCGCGTGGGCGGGTTGCGCGACACGCTTGTGCTGTGCGGGCCGGGCAATAACGGTGGTGACGGGTTCGTCATCGCCCGCCTGTTGCGCACGCAGGGCGTGCCGGTGCGCGTGGCCACGACAGGTGACAGTCGCACCCCTTCGGCAAGACAGGCGCGGATGCTGTGGGACGGGCCGGTGGACGATATTGGCGATACAGCGCCCGCGACGCTTCTGGTCGATGCGCTGTTCGGAACGGGCCTCACCCGTGGCATCGACGACGCTCTCGCCAGCCGATTGCGATCGCTGGCCGGGGCCGCACGCAAGTGCTTTGCTATCGACCTTCCAAGCGGCGTCAGTACCGATGACGGCGCATTGCTATCCGTCCCGCCGCATTACGATATGTGCATCGCTCTCGGCGCGCTGAAGCCTGCGCATGTGCTGGCACCCGCTGCAGACCTTTCCCGTCAGATTGTCTGTGCGGATATTGGCATCGACACCAGCAGCGCGATGACTCGCCTTCTTGGGCCGCCCATCCTTCACGCCCCGGCGCGGGATGCGCATAAATATACCCGCGGCCTGGTCGCGGTTGTCGCAGGCGATATGCCAGGTGCAGCGGCGCTGGCCGCCTGCAGCGCGGCGCACGGCGGGGCGGGCTATGTCCGGTTGGTTACGCCGCACCCCATATCGGGCCTGCCGCATGCGATAATCCAGATAGCCGATCACGAACCCGACAGCCGGAACGCCTTGTCCGATGCGCGGATCGCCGCTCTTCTGATCGGGCCAGGGCTGGGACGGGGCGCTGCCGCAGTCGCGCGAGTGCGGGCTGCACTGACTCATGGACATCCCGCCGTCATCGATGCCGACGCTTTGCTGGCGTTACGGGAAACGGGTTTCGATCTATTGCCTGGCAAAGCTATCCTCACCCCGCACATGGGCGAGTTCGATGCGCTGTACGGACAGGTATCTGGAACTTGGCTCGCCCGGGCTCAGGAGGCGGCGCAGCGTTCCAAAGCGGTCGTCATTCTCAAAGGTGCGCGGAGCATCATCGCGGCTCCAGACGGCCGCATCGCGGTATCGTCGCCCGCATCGTCATGGCTGTCGACTGCAGGTACGGGCGACGTTCTTGCCGGGTTATGTGCTGCGCGGCTGGCGGTGACAGGCGATCCTTTTCGGGCCGCATGCGAAGCGGTATGGCTCGACGGCGACGCGGCGCGCAGGGCGGGCGCGGCGTTTGTGGCCGATCAGTTGATCGCTGCCCTGCCAGCAGCTATCGCCGCGCGCCTCTCGAAAGGATCATCGTGCTGACAGATCCCGATCTTGTCGTTCGCCTTGCCGCAAAGGGCGACGGCGTAACTGCGGATGGGCGGCATGTGCCGATGAGCGCGCCGGGAGACCGTCTGGAACCTGGCGGCGGGGCGGGCCTGATCCGCGGCGCGCATCATGTCGATCCGCCCTGCCGCCATTTTCCCTTGTGCGGCGGTTGTCAGTTGCAACATGTCGACGACCCGAGCTTTGCCGATTTCGTGCGAGATCGGGTGACGGGTGCTCTCGCGGGACAGGCTGTTGCCGCGGGCGTGGTCCATCCGGCCCATGTCTCTCCGCCACACAGCCGCCGCCGCGCTTCGCTGCGCGCCGCGCGCTTCGGCAAGGCACTGCATCTGGGCTTTGCCAGCGAAGGTAGCCACCGGATCATCGACATGATGATGTGCAGCATCCTCCATCCGGCACTGTTCGCGCTGGTCGCACCGTTGCGCGCCCTGTTGCACCCGATGGTGGGGGATCGCCGCGCGGTCCATGCGCGCATGACGCTGACCGACCGAGGCGTGGACCTTGTGCTGGAAGGTGTCGATGCGGAGGGTCTCGCCGCGACGGAGATGCTCACCCGTTTCGCGCAGGACAATGGTCTGGCGCGGCTGACCTTGGATGATGGCTATGGCCCGCAAACCCGGTGGGAGCCTGATCCCGTAACCGTCAGTTTCGGCGGGGTGGCGGTGCCCTTTCCGCCTTTCGCGTTCCTGCAGGCAACCGCGGATGGCGAGGCGGCACTGGTCGGGGCAGTGTGCGATGCCCTTGCGCCTGCTGCCCGCTGGGCGGATCTGTTCGCGGGTCTTGGCACCTTTGCCCTTGCCCTGGGGGAGGGGAAGGCGGTCTACACTGCGGAAGCCGCCCGCGATCTCGTGTTGGCGCTCAAGAGCGGCGCCAATCGGTCCGGTCGCCGACTTGCCGTCGATCATCGTGATCTGTTCCGCCGCCCGCTGATGCCCGAAGAGATCGACCGGTTCGATGCGATCCTGCTCGATCCGCCCCGCGCGGGCGCGCGCGAGCAGGTGCTGCAACTGGCGCAGGCGAGCGTGCCCGTTATCGCCTATGTCTCCTGCAATCCCGGCAGCTTTGCGCGCGATGCCAAGCTGCTGGTCGAAGGTGGCTATATTCTGGAAAGCGTCCAGCCGGTCGGTCAGTTCCGCTGGACCACGCATGTGGAGTTGGCGGCTGTGTTCCGTCGCGTCTGACGGCTGTTATGGATGCATGTGCAGCGCCGCGATCAGCGCATGCAGGCACAGGCCGAAAAGCGCCGTGGTGGACAGCACGAACAACAGCAATCGAACCGGAATGGTGTTTACCAGCGCCTGCCACAGGCTGTGCGCGATCCGCAGGCCGGTATAGGCCCAGGCAAGCCACAGGTTGAGCCCTTCGCCCTGACCCATGAGCGCGAGCATGATGACCACCGGATAGAACAGCGTCGGCTGCTCCATGAGATGCGCATAGTTGTGGGATTTCCAGGCGACCTTCGGCGGCACCACTTTGTCGAGATCCTGCCCGCGTCCGCCGACGATATTTTCCGGCTTCAGTTTCAGCTTCGCCATCGCGGGAAGGCGCGTGGCCACCAGCCAAAGCAGCATGATCATGCTCCACATCGCGAGCGCCGCTGCCGGGGCCAGTATCTGAAAAGTCATTTGTTGTTCCCTCTACATGGTACGGCTGACTATCGCAGATGCGTTGCATTGCACAACCGGACGGCACGAAAAAAATCCCCCGTCCGAAATGGACGGGGGACATTGTGCATTGGGCCGATCACGTCGGCCAAAGATGCGCTTACTGGCCGATATTCACCACATTGGCACGGCGCGGCGCGGCGATATCCTGCCGATAGAGGCTAGCCATCGGCTCATCATCGACCGTCACGACGGTTTCCGACGAGAAGCCGTTGAAACCGGTCCGCATGGCGCAGCCATAAGCACCGAGCATCCCGATTTCGATATAGTCGCCAACATCGATATCGGCGGGGAGCATGAATGGCCCGACCATATGATCCATGTCGTCGCATGTCGGCCCGTAGAAGCTGAAGCCCTTCATATCCGCCTTGCTGTCAACGGTACGCAACAGCGTGACGGGAAAGCGCCAGCCGATATGCGCAGCATCGAACAATGCGCCATATGCGCCGTCGTTGATGTAGAGTTCGTCACCCCGGCGACGCTCCACCCGCACGATGAGCGAGCTATACTCCGCCGACAGCGCCCGACCCGGTTCGCACCACAGTTCCGACGAATAGGACACCGGCAGGCTTTCGAAGCCACGGTAGATCGCGTCGAAATACAGCTCGAGGGCCGGGGGTTCCATACCCGGATAGACCGAGGGAAAACCGCCACCCACATCGATGATGTCGACCGTGACGGCCGCATCGACGATGGCGGCGCGTACGCGCTCGATTGCCTGCGTGTAGGCATGCGGCGACATCGCCTGGCTGCCGACATGGAAGCAGATGCCCAGGGCATCGGCCGCCTGGCGCGTGGCCATCAGCAATTCCTTCGTCTCGCCCAGCTCAGCACCAAACTTCGATGCAAGGCTCAGCTCCGAATAATCGGACGACACCCGGATGCGGACACACAGCTCCAGATCGGTCGCGTTGCCAGTGGCGCGCATGATCTTTTCCAGCTCGTCGATCGTGTCGAGCGAGAAGGTGCGGACACCATGCACATGATAGGCTTCGGCAATCGCTTCCTCGGCCTTGACGGGATGCATGAAGCACAGCTTCGCATCCGGCAGGGTCGCGGCGACCAGGCGCACTTCAACGATCGACGCCACGTCATAATGCGTGATGCCGTTGTCCCAGAGCGTCCGAATCAGATCGGGCGAGGGATTGGCCTTTACGGCATAAAGCGAACGCCCCGGAAACTTCTCGACGAAGAATCGGGCGGCGCGGGCTGCTGCCTGCGGGCGAATAAGCGTTACCGGGGCTGCCGGTTTGAGGGCAATTGCTACCCCCAGCGCGCTGGGATGCTCGTACAATTCAAGGGACCTCCAGTGTAGTTCAAGGGCATTAAGCTGCCTTGCGGTGGAAGTCCCATGGGGCAGCGGACGGTCGATATATGGCCAAGGCGCCCCCCTGTAAAGCGGTTGTATAAAAAAACTTGTAACAATATTGTCACGAAAGGCGCGACTTGAAATCCTCATAGCCAAAGCTGCGGATTTCCTTGAGTTCGTCGCTCTCGCTGTTCCACAGATAGATGCTCGGCAGGGGCACGCCGTTGAACATATTCGTCTTCACCATGGAGTAATGCGCCTGATCGAGGAACGCGATCCGTGCGCCGGGTTCGACCGTGCCCGGAACGCGATAATCGCCGATGATATCGCCCGCGAGGCAGGAGGGACCACCCAGGCGCGTGGCCGGGCCATCGCTGCGTTCATGCAACATGGCGGGGCGATAGGGTGCCTCGATGACATCAGGCATGTGGCAGGTCGCGGATATATCGGTGATCGCGACGGCCATGCCGTTGTCGATGACGTCGAGCACTTCGCCAACCAATATGCCGGCGTCCAGCGCCATTGCCTCGCCCGGTTCCAGATACAGCGTCAGGCCGCTTTCCTGGCGCACCTGTTGCAGAAAGGTGATGAGCGATTCGCGCTGATAGTCGGCGCGCGTGATATGATGCCCGCCGCCGAAATTGAGCCAGGCAAGCTGCCCGTAATAGGGCGCGACATGCGGCTCGATTGCCCGCCAGGTGCGTTCAAGCGGCAGGAAATCCTGTTCGCACAATGAGTGGAAATGCAGGCCCGATACGCCGTCCAGATGCTCAGGCTTCAACTGATCGATCGGAAAGCCAAGGCGGCTGTGCGGCTGGCAGGGATCATATTTCGCGACCTCGCCTTCCGCGTGCAGCGGGTTGATCCGCAGCCCGATGTCGAACGTCTCCCCGGCGCGCCGTGCGGCTTCGATCTGCGGTTTGAAGCGGGCGATCTGATAGGGGCTGTTGAAAATCACATGATCGGAAATGCGCAGGATTTCGGGCAAGTCCTGCGCCTTGTACCCCGCGCAATAGGTTGCCACTTCGCCCTTGTACTCCTCGCGCCCCAGGCGCGCCTCGTACAGGCCGGATGCGCACACGCCGTCAAGATACTCGCCGACGACACCGCCCAGCGACCACATCGAAAACGCCTTTAGCGCGCCAAGCATCCTGATGCCCGCACGGTCGCGCACATCCTTCAGGATCGCCAGATTGCGGCGCAAGGCGGCCTCATCGACCACGAAGCTGGGCGAGGGCACGCGCTGCAAATCGAAATGCGCGAAAGCTCCGGGATCACCGGCACGGGTTTCCATTGTTCCATCCTTACCAACCGGAGCGTTCCCGCTCTCGCAGGACAACAGCTCTAAAAAGCGAGCGGCGCGTCCAGTTCCTTGACTTGCCAGGGCAGTCCGTGCTCGTTCAGCATGGCCATGAAAGGATCGGGGTCGAACTGTTCCATGTTGAACACGCCTGCGCCGCCCCATGCGCCGGTCAGCAGCATCGCCGCCCCGATCATCGCGGGAACGCCGGTGGTGTAGCTGACGGCCTGATTGCCGGTTTCCGCATAGGCTTCCTCATGATCGCAGACGTTCCAGATATAGAAGGTCTTTTGAACGCCGTCCTTCGTGCCGGTCGCGATATCGCCGATATTGGTCTTGCCCTTGGTCGTCACGCCCAGCGAGGCTGGTTCGGGGAGCACGGCCTTCAGGAACTGCAAGGGTATGATCTCCTTGCCTTCGTACAGCACCGGATCGATCCGCGTCATGCCGACATTCTGGAGCACTTCGAGATGCTTGAGATAGGCGTCTCCGAACGTCATCCAAAAACGGATGCGGCGGATTTCCGGCAGATGCGTCTTCAGGGACTCCAGTTCCTCATGATACATGAGATACATGTTTTTCACGCCGACCTGTTCGAAGTCGAAGCTCTGCTTGTGGCTGAGCGGCGGCGTTTCCACCCACGCGCCATTTTCCCAGTGCCGTGCCACGGCGGTCACTTCGCGGATGTTGATTTCCGGGTTGAAATTGGTCGCGAAATGCTGGCCGTGGTCGCCGCCGTTGCAATCGAGGATGTCGAGCGTCTCGATCGTGTCGAGATAATGTTTCTTGAGATAGGTCGCGAACACGCTGGTCACGCCGGGGTCGAAACCGGACCCCAGCAAGGCGGTGAGGCCCGCTTCCCGGAACCGGTCCTGATAGGCCCATTGCCAGTGATATTCGAACTTGGCTTCGTCGCGCGGTTCGTAATTGGCGGTGTCCATGTAATGCACGCCGGTCTTCAGGCACGCTTCCATGATCGCCAGATCCTGATAGGGCAGAGCAAGGTTCACGACGAGTTTCGGCTGAACCCGGGCAATCAGCGCGGCGGTCGCGTCGATGTCGTCAGCATCCACCTGCGCAGTGGCGATGGTCACGCCCGTGCGCGCTTTGACGGATTCGGCAGTCGCATCGCATTTCTCGATCCGGCGACTGGCCAGCGTGATGTCGGAAAATATGTTACTGTTCATCGCCATCTTGTGAACGGCCACCGATCCGACGCCGCCTGCGCCGATGACAAGAACCTTGCTCAATTCCCATGCTCCATGCTTTGACGCAGGTCTGCCCCGCGCGAATGCGCCCATATAGGGAGGAACGATGACAGCGCAAAGTCAGGCGTCGACCGCCACCGCCCGTCAGCCCGATCTGGCCGGTATCCTGCGTGCCGACGGGAAGATCCGTGCCATCCTGCCACCGACGCCGCTGCTTCCGGTGGAAATTGCCGGCGCGCGCATATGGTGCAAGGCCGAATCGCTGCAACCCATCGGCGCATTCAAGATCCGCGGTGCGTGGCATCGCCTGTCCGACATGACGGCGGAGGAACGCGCCGCGGGGGTCGTCGCCTTCTCGTCCGGCAATCATGCGCAGGGTATCGCCTGGAGCGCGCGCAGACTGGCCATGCCCGCCACCATCGTCATGCCCGCCGACGCGCCCCTGGCGAAAGTCGAATCGACGCGGGCCATGGGCGCGCGCGTTATCTTCTATGACCGGATGACCGAAAGGCGGGAGGTCATCGCCGAACGTCTCGCGCGGGACAGCGGGGCGATCCTTGTGCCGAGTTTCGACGATCCCTGGGTTGTCGAAGGGCAGGGCACGACGGCGCTGGAAGCGGCGCGCCAAATGGAGGAGCAGACGGGCAAGATGCCGACGCAGCTTGTGATCTGCTGTGGCGGTGGTGGACTCGCCAGCGGGTGTGCGCTCGCCGTGCCCGATGCGCGCATCACGATTGTCGAACCGGAAGGCTGGGACGATTTCGGGGAGTCCCTGCGGCACGGCGCGATCGTGCCGGTTGGCCCCAATCCACCGCCGACCCGCTGCGATGCGTTGCAGACGTTACGCATCGCGCCACTGACGTTCGACATTTTGCAGGCACGGGGGGCGTCCGGCGTTGCGGTCTCCGAGCCGGAAGTTGCCGACGCAATGCGCTTTGCCATGACCCGGCTGGGCCTGGTGCTGGAGCCGGGCGGCGCAGTCGCGCTGGCGGCGGTACTCGCAGGCAAGATTGCGGTGGACGATGCGACCATCGTCACGCTCTCGGGCCGCAATGTCGATCCGGCAACCTATTGCGCGATGATAGGCACTTGAAAACATTTCGCCCGCCGATACTGTCCGGCGCGTGAGCGAGGCAGATCCAGCGACCGCGGCCGACAGCGCGCGCAATCATCTGGTTGCCGCTCTGCATGATGTTGCCCGCCGCGACCGCGCCGCGCTGCGCAGGGTCTATGATCTCACCTCCGCGAAACTATTTGGAATCTGCCTGCGTATCTCCAACGACCGTGCGGCGGCGGAGGACATATTGCAGGACGTGTACATCAAGATCTGGAACAGGGCCGGGCGTTTCGATGCGTCGCGGGCCAGCCCGATCACATGGCTGTGCGCCATTGCCCGGAATGCCGCGATCGACTGGCAGCGTGCGTCCGGCCGCGTCGCTACCGCACCCGAGGACGCAGCATTGGCAATCGCTGACGAGCGTCTTCGCGCCGATGAGAGCATCGAGGAGATGCAGGAAACGGGACGGATTCATCATTGCATCGATGCGCTGGACGAGCGTGCCGGAACCGCCATCCGCGCTGCATTCTTCGACGGGCTGACCTATGCCGACCTTGCGGAACGGATGAACGTGCCCCTTGGCACGATGAAGAGCTGGATCAGGCGGGGCCTCCAACGCCTCAAGGGGTGCCTTGAGGATGGTTGACGCCGCTGCACCACCCCCACCGGACGATCGCGACGCCCTTGCAGGCGAGCTGGCGCTCGGGCTGCTGACGGGGCCGGAGCGGGCTCAGGCCTTGCGCCTGCAACTGGCCGATCCCGGCTTTGCCGATCTGGTCGCGGCGTGGGAACGGCGCCTTGCGCCGCTGCATCTGGATTTTGCCGGGCAGGTCGCGCCGCCCGAGGCGTGGACGGCGATCAGCATGCGCCTGGACGGTGAAGGGCAGGCCGATGGTCTGGTTCGCCGACTGAAACTATGGCGTGGCGGCGCCATCCTTTCGGGCGCGATCGCCGCTTCGCTTGCCTTCATTCTTCTGTTTCGCGCACCCGCGCCACCGCCGACAGCGACGCCGCAGATTGTTCAGGTGCCAGCGCCGCCTGCTCAGATGGCGGTCGCGCAGATGACCGGCCAGGGCAGCGACATGCTGGTCGCGGCACGGTATGACGCGACAACCGCGCAGCTCAATCTGCGGGCGGAAAATGTGCCTCAGGGCGATCTTGCGCCCGAATTGTGGTTGATTCCGGCGGACGGCAAGCCCCGTTCGCTCGGCCTGATATCCGCCAACGGCACCACGCGACTGGCGGTGCCGCGCGCCCTGCGCATCATGCTCGACGATGGCGTGACCATGGCCATTACGATGGAACCAGCGGCCTCGGCGCCGCATGCCGCGCCCAGCAGCGCGCCGGTCGCGGTCGGGAAAATCACGATCCTCTGAGGCACATTTTTTTACCTGTGACGCAGGTCACAGCCGAATCGCAAAATATATGATCGGTGCGATGCATCCTTCGCGCGATACCACGCGTATCTGCCGTGCAACCCGGCATATCCGGGACGCTGCAACAGGAAGGACGCCCCCCAATGAGACTCCCCCTTTCCAGACTATCCCTTTCGATCGCCGGTGCCATGCTCATGGCTGGCGCCAGTGTCGCCTATGCAGCCAACCCCATGGTTGGCGGCGCTGCGATGTATGAAAACAAGGACATCGTCGACAATGCCGTGAACTCGAAGGATCATACCACGCTGGTCGCCGCCGTGCAGGCCGCCGGGCTGGTCGATACGCTGAAAGGCCCCGGCCCGTTCACCGTATTCGCGCCGACCAACGACGCATTTGCGAAGCTTCCCGCCGGCACGGTCGAAACGCTGGTGAAGCCGGAAAACAAGGCGACGCTGACAACCATCCTGACCTATCATGTAGTCCCCGGACGCCTGACCGCTGCCGACATCGAGACGCAGGCGAAGGCCAATGGCGGCAAGGCGACGTTGACGACGGTACAGGGTGAAACCCTGTCGGTCGCGAAGGAAGCCGGTGGCTGGTATCTGACCGACGCGAAGGGCGGCAAGTCGAAGATCACCATCCCCAATGTCATGCAGTCCAATGGCGTCATTCACGTCGTCGACACGGTTCTGATGCCCTGAACCTGACGGCGGCACTGTCGCTGGATTGCTGCGAGCCCGCCGATCAGTCCCCCCGATCGGCGGGCTTTACGCGTTAGAGTGATTTCGAGTGAAATGGAATATTTCACGGCTCGGAAATCACGGCAAAACAAGGAACTAGACCGCGTTTTTGATCCGATCAAAAGCGCACAAGGTCTAGGCGATCATCGATCGCAATGTGGCGATCTGGTCTGCTTCCTCCGCAGGCTTGTCCCGCCGGATGCGGGCAATGCGCGGAAAGCGCATGGCGAGGCCCGATTTGTGGCGCTTGCTTTCATGGATCGAATCGAACGCCACTTCGAGTACCAGCGTCTTTTCCACTTCGCGCACCGGCCCGAACCGGTTGACGGTGTGGCCGCGCACGAAGCGGTCGAGCCACTTCAGTTCCTCGTCAGTGAACCCGGAATAGGCCTTGCCTACCGGCAACAGTTCCCCATCCTCATTCCAGCAGCCGAACGTATAGTCCGAATAATAGGACGAGCGTTTGCCGTGGCCGCGCTGGGCATACATCATGACGCAATCGGCGGTCAGCGGATCGCGCTTCCATTTGTACCACAGGCCGGTGCGTCGTCCTGCGACATAGGGGCTGTCGCGGCGCTTCAGCATGATCCCCTCGATCGCGGCGTCACGCGCGCCCGCGCGGATGTCTTCGAGTGCCGCAAAGTCGTCGGCTTCGATGACGGCCGACAAATCGAACCGGTTGCTGTTGAGGGACGGCATATAGGCCTCGAGACGCGCCCGCCGCATGTGCCAGGGCAGCGCCCGCAGATCCTCCTCGCCGTCGTACAGAATATCATACAGGCGCACGAAGGCGGGATAGTCGCCCAGCATCTTGGCCGACACCGTCTTGCGGCCCAGACGCTGCTGCAGGGCGTTGAAACTGGCCGCGGCACCGCCATGGACATCGGCGCCCTGCGTTTCGCCTTTGACCAGCAATTCGCCGTCGAGCACGGCATGGCCGTCAAAAGCCTCCGCAACATCGGGAAAGCTTGCCGTGATATCATCGCCGGCGCGACTGAACAGACGGGTTTGCCCGCCGGTGCCCACGATCTGCACCCGGATACCGTCCCATTTCCACTCCGCGGCATAATCCGCCAGATCGACCGTGGCATCCTCCAGCGGATGCGCCAGCATGAAAGGCCGGAAAAAGGGCACACCTGCGGGATCGGGCCGCGGGCTGCGCCCTTCCAGCCAGTCGAACAGCGGCGCATAGGGCGGGGCCAGAGCATGCCAGCTTTCCTCAATGTCATCGACCGGCACATTGAAGGCCTGGGCCAGCGCGGTCTTGGCCAGCCGAGAGGAAATCCCGACGCGCAACCCGCCGGTCGCAAGTTTGAGCACCGCGAACCGCCCGCTGGTATCCAAATGGTCGAGAATGGCCGCTAGCCGCGCGGGGGCATCGGCGCGGCTGCCTGCCGACAACTGCTGCACCACCGCGTCCAGCCTGACAGTCGCATCGTCGCCTGCCCGGCTGGCTGTGTTCTGGTAGTCGGGTTCGTCGTCGGGCTTTACCCACAAAAGGGAAACGGTTTCAGCCAGATCACCGACATAATCGCGGCTCATTTCGTACAGCACAGGATCGACGCGCTGGCGGATCATGTCGCTGATCGCCGACGCCTTGACGGTTTTCAGGTCCAGCCCGCCGGTCAGCGCGGCCAGTGCCCATCCGCGATCCGGATCAGGCGTGCGGCGCATATAGTCGGCAATCAGCGTCAGCTTGCCATTGCGCGAAGGCGTGTAGACGAGGCCGTCGAGCAACTGGGCGAAGTCACGCATCGTCCTCGTCCTCCCGGCCGACCATGGCCAGCGCCCGCGCGCGCATCTGCCGCATCGCGCACCAGTGGACGAGCGCCTCCTCCCGCCCGTGCGTCACCCAGGTTTCGCTGGGCGCGACTTCGCGGATCGTAGCGGTCAGTTCATCCCAGTCTGCGTGATCCGAAATGATGAGCGGCAGCTCGACATTACGTTGCCGCGCGCGCTGTCTGACCCGCATCCAGCCTGATGCCATGGCCGTTATCGGGTCGGGCAGGCGGCGGCTCCAGCGATCGTTGAGGGCCGACGGCGGTGCCACGATGACATGCCCGCGCATGTCCTTCGCCGCGACGCCCGCCGCCGGACGCAGTTCCCCCAGCGCCACGCCGAAATCCTCATACAACGCACACATTTTCTCGAGCGCGCCGTGGATGTAGATGGGATCGTGATGGCCCCGCGCCCGCAACGTGCAGATGATCCGTTGGGCCTTGCCCAGCGCATAGGCGCCAACCAGCACGCAGCGATCGGGATGGGCATGCAGTGCGCCGACTAGCCGGTCGATTTCCTCGTCGGTGTCGGGATGGCGGAACACGGGAAGGCCGAACGTCGCTTCGGTCACGAAAATGTCGCAGGGCACCGGCACAAACGCCGGGCAAGTGGGATCGCTGCGGCGTTTGTAGTCGCCCGTCACCACCACCCGCTCGCCCGCATGTTCGAGCACGATCTGCGCCGATCCCAGCACATGACCGGCGGGCACATAGCGGATTGCGACATCCCCCAACTTGAACGTCTCGTCATAGGCAAGTGGCGTGCCGTCCGCCGTGCCGTAGCGCAGGCCCATGATCGCTAGCGTCTCGCGCGTGGCCCACACATGCCCGTGCCCGCCACGCGCATGATCGGCATGGCCATGCGTCACCAGCGCACGATCACGTGGTTGGGCGGGATCGATCCACGCATCGGCGGGGCGCACATAGATGCCGGTGGGGTGCGGCTCTATCCAGTGAGGTGTTGGGGGCATAGGCCCTCAAGATGGGAGGGCAGCTACCGGTTCCGCAAGAGGCGCGAATTATGCCGCCATCGCGAGTTGCAATTCCATCCGGTCCCAGATTTCGACCAGGGCCGAAACCAGATCCCGCATCATCGCTTCGTCATGTGCCGGGCCGGGGGTAAAGCGCAGGCGCTCCGTACCGCGCGGCACGGTGGGATAATTGATGGGCTGCACATAGACGCCATATTCGGCGAGCAGGATGTCGCTGATCTTCTTCGCCTTCACCGGATCGCCGACCATCAGCGGCACGATGTGGGTAACGGACGGCATGACCGGCAGGCCCGCGTCGCGCATCATCCCCTTGAGCGTGGCAGCGGCGGCCTGTTGTCCGTCGCGCTCCTCGCTCGATGCCTTCAGATGCCGCACGCTCGCGAGCGCACCGGCGACGAGCACTGGCGAGAGCGACGTGGTGAAGATGAACCCGGGCGCGTAGCTGCGTATCACATCGATAATCATCTGGTCGGCGGCGATATAGCCCCCCATGACGCCAAAGGCCTTGCCCAGCGTACCTTCGATGATGGTCAGGCGCTGGGCGACGCCGTCACGATCCGAAATGCCGCCGCCGCGCGGCCCGTACATGCCCACGGCATGCACTTCATCGAGATAGGTGAGCGCGTTGAACTCGTCCGCCAGATCGCACAGTGCGTCGATCGGCGCGACATCGCCATCCATCGAATAGACGCTTTCGAACGCGATCAGCTTGGGTGCCTGCGGGTCGGATTCCTCCAGCAATTCCCGAAGATGCGCGACATCATTGTGCCGGAACACCTTCTTTTCGCAACCCGAATTGCGGATGCCCGCGATCATCGACGCATGGTTCAGTTCATCGGAGTAGATGATGCAACCCGGCAGCAGCTTCGCGAGGGTCGAGAGAGTGGCTTCGTTCGACACATAGCCGCTGGTGAACAGCAGCGCCGCCTCTTTGCCATGCAGATCGGCAAGTTCGGCCTCCAGATCGACATGATAGTGCGTATTGCCGCCGATATTACGGGTGCCGCCAGAGCCAGCACCGACATCGTGCAGCGCCTCTTCCATTGCGGCGACAACCTTGGGATGCTGGCCCATCGCGAGATAATCGTTGGAACACCACACGGTGATCGGCTTGGGACCGTTATGCCCGTGGAAGCAGCGCGCATTGGGGAATGCACCCTTGTTCCGCAAAATGTCTATGAAGACGCGATAGCGCCCTTCGCTGTGCAGACGGTCGATAGCCTGGCTGAAGATATGCTTGTAGTTCACCTGCATGCCGTCCCTAAGTCCGCATCCTCTGAAACGGGCGTTTATCGTCCCGGATCGCCGATTACCAGCGAGAACGGTTCGCAAGATAAGGAGAAATTGCGATCAGGGAAATCGGACCAATTGTCCTACCCCGCGCGTCTAGGCCGCGCCGCTACAGCGCCTCCATCCGCCTGATGCCGAACCCTGCCAATGCATTTTCCAGTTTCAGCACGGCATCGTCGAGGCGTGTGAAGATCGCCGTCCCCGGCGATGCGGCATCGGGCCAGGGTTGATCTTGCGTAAGATAGGCGATGCGCCGCGCAATGCCCTCGCCGCCATGAACAAAGCGGATAGGATGTGGCGCGGCCGCCGCCAGTTCCGGTTCCACCAGCGGAAAATGCGTGCAGGCAAGGACAACAACGTCCATCCGGTCCCCGTCCGTCTGATCCAGCAGCCCGGCCAGCGCATCACGGGCGATGGCCGGATCGGGCCGCTCGCCGCGCAGCTTCGCCTCGGCAAGCTGGACCAGTGCCGCCGATCCGTGGCGCAAGACCGTACAATCCGCGCCATGTTCGGCTGCAAGCCGGTCGACATAAGGCTGGCGCACCGTTGCGTCCGTGCCCAGCACGCCGAATACCCGGCTCTTCGATAACAGAGCGGCAGGCTTGATCGCAGGAACCGTGCCGACCACGGGCACGTCCAGCGCCGCGCGCACGACGGGCAATGCGATGGTCGACGCCGTATTGCAGGCAATGACGACAAGCCGCGGCCGGTATCGTTCGACAAGCCGACCCAGCAGCGCGGGGACGCGCGCCGCGATTTCCGCCTCGCTCTTCGTGCCATAGGGGAACCCGGCGGAATCGGCCGCATAGACGATCGGCGCTGTCGGTATCACACGCTGTGTCGGGGCCAGTATCGAAAGGCCGCCGACACCGGAGTCGAAGAACAGCAACGGGGCATCAGCGGGAACGGCCATACCGATCCTTGCCTTGTGCCCGCAGGTGAAGTCAACCGGGCGGCGCGATGCGCGGCCACGGCGAAACTTGCGCGAAAGGCCGCTTGCCCCATTTCCTGCCACGCCTATGATTGCGCCCATCACCCAAGGGGATTTTGCATGCTTTCGCCGTGGCTCATTGCCATCATCACGCTTGCTGTAGGCTATCTGGTCGGGTCGATACCGTTCGGACTGATCGTTACGCGCCTCGCAGGTGCAGGCGACATCCGGAAGATCGGATCGGGCAATATCGGTGCGACGAACGTGCTGCGCACAGGCCGCAAGGGGCTGGCGGCGGCGACGTTGCTGCTCGACATGGGCAAGGGTGCCGCAGCCGTTGCACTGGGCGGTCTGATCGATCCCGCGCACGGCCCTGTTCTGGCCGGCGTGATGGCCTTTATTGGCCATTGCTATCCAATCTGGTTGCGTTTTGCCGGTGGCAAGGGCGTCGCGACGATGATGGGCGTCGTCCTGGCGCTACACTGGCCTAGCGGGCTGGTGTTCGCGGGCGTCTGGATCGCTATGCTGCTGCTGCTGCGCTGGTCGTCGGTTGGCGGCATGAGTGCGGCGATCAGCGCGCCACTATCTGCCTATGCGCTGGGGCACCCGCAACTGGCGCAGGGATTTGCGGCAATGACTGCCATCGTGCTGTGGCGTCACCGGGCCAATATCCACCGCCTGCGCGCGGGCACCGAGCCAAAGGTCGGGGCGAAGCACTGAGCCATGGATCAGGCGCGCATCGATTGCCTGCGTCTGGCGCGGTCGGGGCAGATTGGCCCGATTACCTATCGCGCCCTTGTCGCGCGTTTCGGGTCAGCGAGCATGGCACTCGCCGCCATTCCCGATCTTGCGGCCCGAGGTGGCGGTCGACCGCCGCGGCTCGCCGATCCCGCCGATGTCGCGCGGGAGATCGCGCGCAGCCAGAAACTGGGCGCAAACTATGTCTTCATCGGCGAGCCGGATTATCCGGGTCTGCTGGCCGAAATGGAAGGTGCGCCGCCCGCGCTCATCTATCGTGGTGATCTGCGACTTGCCATGCGACGCTGCGTCGGCATGGTGGGAGCACGTAACGCTTCGGCGGCGGCCTGTCGGTTCGCGCGGATACTGGCGCAGGGTCTTGCCGCCGAGGGTGTCGTCGTTGTGTCCGGCCTCGCGCGCGGTATCGATACGGCCGCGCATCAGGGCGCGATCGACGGTGGCACGATCGGCGTGATCGCCAGCGGTATCGACATCGCCTATCCACCCGAAAACGCCGCCTTGCAGGACGATGTCGCGCAGCGTGGTCTGCTGCTGGCGGAACAACCGCCCGGCACGCAACCGCTCGCCCGGCACTTTCCGTCACGCAACCGTATCATCGCCGGCCTGTCGGTGGGAACCGTGGTCGTCGAGGCAGCACCCAAGTCCGGCTCTCTGATCACGGCGCGACTGGCGGCCGAGGCCGGGCGCGATGTGATGGCCGTGCCGGGATCGCCGCTCGATCCGAGGGCGCAGGGGTGCAACCAGCTCATCCGCGACGGCGCAACGCTGGTCCAGTCGGCTGCGGACATTCTGGAAGCGATCGGGCCGATCGATGCGCTGCGCTTCCGCGAGCCGCCCGCGCTGTTTACGCCATCGCCGTCGCAGGGGGATGCAAGCGATGCCGACCGCCGCACAATCGGCGCCCTGCTGGGGCCGGTGCCGGTGCCGGTGGATGAATTGATCCGCCAGTCCGGCCTTTCGGCACCGCTGGTGCAAATCGTCCTGCTGGAACTCGAACTGGCGGGTCGGGTCGAGCGTCATGCAGGAGGACGGATCAGCCGCATCCCTTGAGGGATATTTCGACAGATATGGGGCCGCTTGACGGCAGTCCCGTTCCGCTTTCAGACTCGCGCGTGTACGCGAGAGATCGATTCAACAGGGGTTTTCGACAGCATCATGCAGCTTGTCATCGTAGAATCGCCGGCCAAGGCGAAGACCATCGAGAAATATCTGGGCGGGGATTTTCACGTTCTGGCATCCTATGGCCATATCCGCGACTTGCCGCCCAAGGACGGGTCGGTGAACCCGGACGACGGCTTTGCCATGTCTTGGGAAAATTACGGCGACAAGGCCCGTCAACTCAAGGCGATTACCGACGAGGCGAAAAAGGCGACGCGGCTTATTCTCGCGACTGACCCCGATCGCGAAGGGGAAGCGATTAGCTGGCATGTGCAGGAAGTGCTGCGGCAGAAAAAGGCGTTGCCCGCCGTGGTTGATCGCGTGACGTTCAATGCCATCACCAAGGCAGCCGTGCTGGACGCCATGGCGCATCCCCGCGCGCTGGACGAGGACCTGATCGACGCCTATCGCGCCCGCCGCGCACTCGATTATCTCGTGGGTTTCACGCTGTCGCCGGTGCTCTGGCGCAAGTTGCCCGGTGCCAAATCCGCCGGACGCGTACAGTCCGTCGCATTGCGGCTTGTCGTCGAGCGCGAGCGGGAAATCGAGAGCTTCACGCCGCAGGAATATTGGTCCGTATCGGCGGAGATGGAGCAGGGCGGGGTAGGCTTCACCGCGCGCCTGATCCGATGGAAAGGCGAGAAGATCGAGCGGCTGACGATCGGCAGGGAGGGTGATGCCCTGGCCGCCAAGGCCGATGTCGAGGCGGGACGCTTCACCGTCCAGACGGTCGAGACCAAGCCCGTCACACGTAATCCGCCGCCGCCGTTCACGACATCGACACTGCAACAGGAGGCGGCGCGCAAGCTCGGTTTCTCGGCTAGTCATACCATGCGGGTCGCGCAGCAGCTCTACGAGGATGGCGCGATCACCTATATGCGGACCGACGGTGTGCAGATGGACGGCAGCGCCATTTCGGCCGCGCGCAAGGCGATCACCGAACGCTATGACGGCGGCTATCTGCCGGAAAAGCCGCGCCAGTATCAGACCAAGGCGAAGAATGCGCAGGAAGCGCATGAAGCGATCCGCCCGACCGAGTTTTCCCGCGACAAGGTGGGGAGCGGCGATCATGCGCGCCTCTACGACCTGATTTTCAAGCGGGCGCTGGCGAGTCAGATGGCGTCGGCGCGGATGGAGCGCACGACCATCGACATGGTCGATGGCAGCGGCAGCCATACGCTGCGCGCCACCGGGCAGGTCGTGATTTTCCCCGGCTTCCTCGCGCTCTACGAGGAAGGCCGTGACGACGCGGAGGACGAGGACGGCAAGCTGCTTCCGCGAATCGCGCACGGCGATGTGCCCGCGAAGAAGGCCGTGAATGCCGAGCAGCACTTCACGCAGCCGCCACCGCGTTATTCCGAAGCCAGCCTCGTCAAGCGGCTGGAGGAGCTGGGCATCGGACGACCGTCCACTTATGCCTCGACGCTCCAGACACTCAAGGATCGCGACTATGTGCGGATCGAGAAGAACCGCTTCTTCGCGGAGGAAAGCGGGCGGCTCGTCACGGCATTTCTGGAGCGGTTCTTCGAACGCTACGTAAGCTACGATTTCACGGCGGGCATGGAGGATGAGCTGGACGACGTGTCCGGCGGCCGTGCGCAATGGCAGGCTGTGCTGGAAGCCTTCTGGAAGGACTTCAAGCCCAAGACGCTGGAAGTGATGGAGCAGAAGCCGTCCGATATCACGGCGGAGCTGGACAAGTTCCTGGAGCCCATGCTCTTCCCGCCCAGGGCGGACGGCACCGATCCGCGCGCCTGCCCGTTGTGCGACGATGGCAAGCTCTCCCTGCGTGGAGGACGCTTCGGCGCGTTCATCGCCTGCTCCAATTATCCCGAATGCAAGTATACGCGTAAGTTCGGGCAGCCGGGCGGGGAAGGCGCTGCCGACAGCGGGCCGGAAGTTCTGGGTCAACATCCCGAGACCGGGCAGGACATCATCCGCAAGAGCGGACGCTTTGGCCCCTATATCGAAATGGGCGACGGCAAGGAGGCGAAGCGCGGCTCCATCCCCAAAGACCTGCCCGACGGCGAGTTGACGCTGGACTGGGCGGTCAAGCTGCTCAGCCTGCCGCGCACGGTGGGCGATCATCCCGAAACGGGCAAGCCGATCGTCGCCAACATTGGCCGGTTCGGCCCCTATCTGCTACATGACGGCAAATATGGCCGCCTTTCGTCAACGGCGGAGATATTCGAAGTCGGCATGAACAGTGCCGTCGTGAAGCTGGCCGAAGCGGCCAATCGCGGCCCCCGCACCGGCGGCCGTGAGCCGCTCAAGATATTGGGCCAGCATCCGCGTACCGAAGCGGAAATCAAGCTGATGGAAGGCCGCTACGGTGCCTATGTGACCGATGGCGAGACCAATGCGACCCTGCCCAAGACGGTGGACAAGGATGCACTGACGCTGGAGGAAGCGGCGCAGATCATCGACGCACGGGCAGCCGCGGCTCCGGCGAAAAAGGGTAAGAAGAAGGCTGCGCCGAAGAAGGCCGGGGCGAAGAAGGCAACGGGGAAGAAGACGACGGGGCAGAAGATGGCGGCGAAGACCAAAGCGGAGGCGGCGGAATAACACTGCGTCATCCCAGCGAAAGCTGGGATCTCACTGTCTTGATCGATCCAATCGAGGCAGAGAGATGCCAGCTTTCGCTGGCATGACGGCATTACGGGTCGTTCACTCCACCCAGTCCAGCCCGATGTCGCGATAGACGCTGCGGTCGTCCTCCCAATTTTCCTTCACCTTGACGTGGAGGTAGAGGTGGACGGGCTTGCCGATCAGCGCGGCGAGTTCGGCGCGGGCCTGCGATCCGATCTGCTTGAGGCGCTGGCCGTTCTTGCCCAGCACGATCGCGCGCTGGGTGGGGCGGGCGATGAGGATTTGCTGGTGAATCTCCAGCGATCCGTCCGGGCGCTCGGTATATTTCTCCGTCTCGACTGCCGCGGCATAGGGCAGTTCGGCGTGGAGCTGATGATAGAGCTGCTCGCGGGTAATTTCCGCCGCCAGCATCCGGTCGGTCGCATCGGACACCTGGTCTTCGGGGAAATGCCATGGTCCTTCGGGCATCATCCCCGCGATATGTGCCTTGAACTCTGGCAGGCCGTCGCCGGTCGCCGCGCTGACGAAAAAGATTTCCTCGAAGCCGATTTTCTCGTTCAGCCGCTCGGCATGGACTAGCAGCTTCTCCTTGGTCGCGATGTCGACCTTGTTGATGATGAGGATTTTGCGCTCGCGTCGTTCCTTCAGGCCCTCGACGGCGCGCTCCAGCTTCGGGCCAAGCCCTGCCTTGCCGTCAATGACAAGTGCGATAAGATCGGCATTCTGCGTGCCGCCCCAGGCTGCCTGAACCATCGCGCGATCAAGGCGTCGCTTCGGCTCGAAGATGCCGGGCGTATCGACCAGAATAATCTGTGTGTTGCCCTCGATGGCAAGGCCCATCACGCGCGTCCGCGTGGTTTGCGCCTTGGGGCTGGTAATGGCGACTTTCTGGCCCACCAGCGCGTTGACGAGCGTGGATTTGCCCGCGTTCGGTGCTCCGACGACGGCAACGACGCCGCAGCGCGTCCGATTTTCAGCGTTTGTCATGCGCGCGCCATAGAGGACCGGACGTAAAAGGGGAACCCTAGCCCAATTGCGCCAGCATTGCCTTGGCCGCTTCGGTTTCGGCTTCCTGTTTGGAAGCACCTTGCGCCGATGCTTCGCCGACGCCCTTGATCGATACCGTGACGGCGAAGCGCAAATTGTGATGCGGTCCGCTTTTACCGGTCATCACATATTCTGGCGGGCGGCGGCGGTTGGCGGCGGCCCATTCCTGAAGCGCGGACTTTGGATGCTTGGGCGCGCTGTCCTGTGTGTCGACCCGACCGGCCCAGAGCCGACGCACCAGGGCCTTGGCGGCATCCATTCCGGCATCAAGAAACAGCGCGCCGATGATCGCTTCCATAACGTCGCCCAGCACATTGTCACTATCAGCCGCGCCATCGTCACGCGCCTGCTTGCCCAGCACCAGTTGCGCGGGAACGCCGACATCGCGCGCAATATCTGCGCATGTCTCGCCCGAAACCAGCGCATTGAAGCGGCGGGACAGCTTGCCCTCGGGCTCGGAAGGGAAATGTTCGAACAGCCACTCTGCAATGGCCACGCCCAATACCCGGTCGCCCAGAAACTCCAGCCGCTCATAATTGGCAGCAGCGGCACTGCCATGCGTCAGCGCCTGAACGAACAGCGCGGCATCCTGCGGCGCATGTTGCGTAAGCGCCGTAAGCCATGCCGCCGTATCGGCGCGCATCAAAAGCGTTCGCCGATCCGGTCCCACCGCGCGGCGGTGAACCATGTCCAGGGGAGCAGCCATTGTGCGCTGCCATCGGTGGAAAAGACCGATATCATCGCTCGTCCGACCAGATTTTGCTGCGGCACCAGGCCGATACCGCCGCCGACCTCAGCCGGAAAGCGGCTGTCCGCGCTGCGGTCGCGATTGTCACCCATCAAGAACAGATGCCCCTCGGGCACCATGATGGTTTCGCGATCGTCCGCCGGCCCGTCGGGATCGAGATCGAGAACGTTGTAGCTTTTGCCGTTCGGCAACGTCTCGCGATATTGCGGATAGCGACACATGCGGCCGTTCTTTGTCATTTCCTCGAACTGGACACGATAGCAAGGCGATGGGTTGCCGTCCTTCAGCGACGCGGCGACCATGTTGGCCGATGCGGGAATAACCAGGTCGGCAACTTGCTTTTTCGGGATAGCCTGCCCGTTCAGCATCACCGTGCCGCGCTGCACGGATATGAGATCGCCGGGCAGGCCGATCACGCGCTTGATATAGTCATTGGCCTGATCGGGCGGCGCCTTGAACACCACAACGTCGCCGCGCTGGGGTTGCGAGGCGAAGATGCGTCCGGGGATCAGGGGTACACTGAACGGCAGGCTGTAGCGGGAATAGCCATAGGGCCATTTCGCGACCAGCAGATAATCGCCGATCAGCAGCCGCGGCTGCATCGATTCGGAGGGAATGTTGAACGGCGACATGATGAAACTGCGCAACACGATGACGAATATCGTCAACCTGGCGAGGAACCAGAGAAAGTCCCGCGTCTCCGATGTGCTGCTCATGCTTGACTTTCGCTTCTCATAACCGTCCGTCGCGGCTTTGCGGCCTTGGCCGACTGCCGTCAAGGGACGGTCATATGCAAAGCCTATGCAACGCCCGCATTCATTGTTTATGGATGCGACGACTCTCCGTCGTGCAGCGGGGCAGCGTTCGCAATCCGGCAGCATTCATTCGGAAGGATCTTTCATGCCCAGCCCATCCTGGACGGCTATCCACGCGCTGCCCGTACCCGAGCTCAAGACGATCTTTGATGCGGACGCCGATCGTCTTTGGAAAATGACGCTGTCGGTCGGGCCGCTGCGATTTGACTGGAGCAAGACGCATCTGACCGATGATCTGCTCAATGCTTTTCACGCACTCGCGCTTGAGACCGATTTCGCTGGCAGGCGGGAGGCGTTGTTCGCGGGGGAGAAGATCAATAATACCGAAGAGCGTGCTGCGGAACATTCCGCAGAGCGGGGCGAGGGCAATGCGCAAAGCGTCGCCGCCGCAAAGGCGCTCCATAGCAGAATGCGCGCGCTGGTTGACGCGATTGAGGCAGAGGCGCTCGGCCCAGTGCGGCATATCATCCATGTCGGCATCGGCGGATCGGCGCTTGGCCCGAACCTGATCGTCGACGCGCTCGGCCGCGATGAAAAACGCTATGATGTCGCCATCGTGTCCAATGTCGATGGCACCGCGCTGGAAGCGGCGCTCGACCGGTTCGATCCGCATGCCACGATCCTTGCCGTTGCATCGAAAACCTTCACCACCACCGAAACGATGCTGAATGCCGCGAGCACGATCAACTGGATGATCGAGGCAGGCGTGGACGACCCTTATGGCAAGGTGATCGCGCTGACTGCCGCGCCGGACAAGGCGATGGCATGGGGAGTTGATGAAACGCGCATATTGCCTTTCAGCGAGACTGTGGGCGGGCGCTATTCGCTCTGGTCTTCAATCGGTTTCCCCGCCGCGCTGGCGCTCGGCTGGGATGCGTTCGAAAGCCTGCTGGAAGGCGCGGCGATCATGGACCGCCACTTCCGACTGGCCGATCCTACAGCCAATGCGCCGCTGATCGCGGCTTTTGCCGATCTCTTTTATGCGCGGGTCATGGCATGTCAGACGCGCGCGGTGTTCGCTTATGACGAGCGGCTGCGCCTGCTGCCTTCCTATCTCCAGCAGCTTGAGATGGAGAGCAATGGCAAGAGCGTGAAGGCCGACGGATCGCCTGTTGACGGACCGACATCGCCGATCACCTGGGGCGGGGTCGGCACCGACGCGCAACATGCGGTGTTCCAGTTACTGCATCAGGGCACCCATATCGTGCCGGTCGAGTTCATTGCGTCGATCGAGCCGGGCCATGCGCTCGATCCGGCGCATCATCGTACCTTGCTGGTCAACTGCTTTGCGCAGGGTGCCGCGCTGATGCAAGGCAAGGCCAATCCCGACGATCCCGCTCGCGCCTATCCCGGCAATCGCCCGTCCACGACAATACTGCTTGATGATGTGACGCCGCAGGCGCTGGGCGCGCTGATCGCCTTCTACGAACATCGCACCTTCGCCAATGCGGCGCTGATGGAGATCAATCCCTTCGACCAGTTCGGCGTCGAACTGGGCAAGCAGATCGCCAAGTCGATCGAGCAGGATGGGCCAACCGGCTTCGATCCTTCGACGATGGCGCTGATCGACCTGGCGGGTTTGTAAGCGGCGCAGGGGGACGCCATATCTCCTAAAACAAGCAAGGCGATCATGATGAGCGATTATGACTACGACCTGTTCGTCATCGGTGCGGGGTCGGGCGGTGTGCGGGCGGCCCGGATTTCGGCGGCACATGGCGCAAAGGTGGCGATCGCCGAGGAATATCGTGTTGGCGGCACCTGTGTTATCCGCGGCTGCGTCCCCAAGAAGCTCCTCGTCTACGGCGCGCATTTCGCGGGGGATTTGAAGGATGCACGCCGCTTTGGCTGGAATGTACCCGAATGCGCGTTCGACTGGCAGACCTTGCGGGACAATGTGCTGGCCGATGTGGATCGACTGAACGGCATTTATCAGCACACGCTCGATACCAACCATGTGGACAGCTTTCATGAGCGCGCAACGATCGCCGGACCGCATGAGGTGCAGCTTGCCAGCGGACGGACCGTCACCGCGAAGCATATTCTGGTCGCGACGGGCGCATGGCCGCTGGTGCCCGATATCGAGGGTGCCGAACATGCCATTACGTCCAACGAAGTGTTCCATATCGACGCGGTGCCGAAGCGGATCGTGATCGCGGGCGGCGGCTATATCGCCAACGAGTTCGCGGGGATCTTTCACGCGTTCGGTGCGCATGTCACACTGGTGAACCGGTCCGACACGATCCTGCGCAGTTACGATGCGCAGATCCGCGATCGCCTGCTTCAAATCAGCATGGTCAAGGGTATCAACTTCCGCTTCAATGCCGCATTCGATCGGATAGAGAAGACGGATGAGGGCCCCTTGGTCGCCCACATTCAGGGCGGCGAGCCCATCCCTTGCGACATGGTACTGTTTGCGATCGGGCGGCAACCCAATACCACGGGTCTGGGTCTTGAGAACGCCGACGTCGAACTCGACGGTTTAGGGGCGATCAAGGTGGACGCGTTCAGCCAGTCAAGTTGCGCGAGCATCTATGCGGTCGGCGATGTCACCAATCGCGTGCAATTGACCCCGGTGGCGATCCGCGAGGGCCATGCCTTTGCCGATACGGTGTTCGGCAACAACCCGCGCACAGTGGATTATGACTGCATTCCGTCCGCGGTATTCTGTGACCCGCCGATCGGCGCGGTGGGCATGACCGAGGCGGAGGCCCGCAACAGCCTGGGCACCGTAAAGGTGTTCACGTCAGATTTTCGCCCGATGAAGAATGTGCTGGCGGGGCGCAACGAGCGATCACTTTACAAGATGATTGTCGATGCAGCGACCGATCGCGTCGTCGGCCTGCATATGATCGGGCCGGATGCGCCGGAGATATTGCAGGCGGCTGCCGTGGCGGTGAAGGCCGGGCTGACCAAGCAGGATTTCGACGACACCGTGGCGCTGCATCCCAGCATGGCCGAGGAACTGGTTCTGCTGAAGTAATCCAATGGGAAAGCCGACGGCTATTCGATCGCGTAGGGCACGACCTGCCGGTTGTCGGGATCGACGCGAATGGGCCGGTCGGCAGGCGGAAAGGCGCGCTGGTCGCAGCTTTGGCGGGGGCACAGGCGGCAGGTGACGCCGATCGGCGTGGCGGCCGCCTCGTCATGCAGTTGCAGGCCGTCGGCATAGACGAAATTGCCCGCATGTTCGATCTCGCAGCCCAGCACCACGGCATAGCGGCGCGGCGCGCGGGCATAGCTGCCCGAGGGTTTCACCAGCCCCTTGGCCATGGAGACATAGCGCACACCGTCCGGTGTTTCCCCCAGTTGCACAAGGATGCGATCCGGGATGGCGACCGCCTCATGCACGATCCATAACGGACAGGCACCCCCGAAGCGGGCGAATTGCAGCCGGGTCGCGCTGTGCCGCTTCGTGATGTTCCCGGCCATGTCGACGCGGCAGAAGAAAAAGGGAATGCCGCGCATCCCCGGCCGCTGGAGCGTGGACAGCCGATGGCATGCCTGCTCAAAACTGACGCCAAAGCGACGGGCCAACTGGTCGATGTCGTGCCTGACTTCACGGGCCGTGTCCCGAAACCGTGCATAAGGCATCAGCAGCGCGCCTGCGGCATAATTGGCAAGGCCGATGGCGAGGAGCCGGTCCGATCCCGGCGCGGACAAACCTGCCTTTGCTGTGACATCGGCAATCAACGCGGCACCTTCGGCCATGGCAAGCTGAAAGGCGAGCATGAACTTGCGGCTTTCTGGCGGCAATGCGGCATTCACGAATAGCCGTCTGTTGTCCGCATCATAAACGCGCAGGGCAGTGTCGCGGGCCTCCTGCACATGTGTTTCGATCCCATGACGCGCATGCAATGCCGCGATCAGCATCGCCTCGGACATGCGGCCGTCGCTCCCCAGCCCGTCAGCCAGGTCCTCCGCCAGGCAATCGAGCGGATGAATATAATTGCCTGCGTCGTGAAACCAGTCCCGCACCGCCTCCCAAGGCATGCGGGCCTGCGCCGCCATATCGTTGGCGATGGCTTCCTCCAGCATGTTGAGCCGTTCGTTCGCGCGGGCATAGGCCCGGTGCAGATCGACGAACCGCCCGGCGAACTCGGGAAACTGAAGGTGCAACTTCTCGATCCGCTCGGCCTCCAGCGGCCCGCTGGCGACATCGGGATGAGCAAGTGCGAAGGTGAAGGCACCCAGCATCTGCTGTTCCTCGCGCGCGTCGAACGCCGCCCAGTCGAGTGGAAAGGCATTCGCAAGCGCCGCCTTGACCTTGGCCGTCAGCGGACGATCGTCATTTTCGAGCTGGCTGAGATAGGATACCGAGATACCGAGCACCCCGGCCATCGCGGCCTGGTCCATCCGCTGGTCGAGGCGAAGCTGTCGCAGCTTCTGCCCCGCGAAAATCCGTGCGCCGCGTGCCATCGCTTCGCAATAGTTTGCAAAATCTCTTTTTGCAATTCCGCTAATTCACATTTGCCCTTTGCCATAAAGCCTGAAATGGACAGCACGGGATTATCGGACCGGAGACGCGCATGTCGAAACTCGCCGTTATCGAAAAGCTGGAAGCGATGCGGGAGGCGGCACGCCTTGGGGGCGGGCAGAAGCGCATTGACGCTCAGCATGCCAAGGGCCGCCTGACAGCGCGCGAACGGCTTGATGTGCTGCTGGACGAAGGCAGCTTCGAGGAACTCGACATGTATGTCGAGCATAACTGCACCGATTTCGGCATGGACGAGACGAAGATACCGGGCGACGGCGTCGTCACCGGGTCGGGCACGATCAACGGGCGGCTGGTGTTCGTGTTCAGCCAGGGTTTCACGGTGTTCGGCGGCTCCCTGTCCGAACGGCATGCGCAGAAAATCTGCAAGATCATGGATATGGCGATGAAGGTCGGCGCGCCCGTCATCGGCCTTAACGACAGCGGCGGCGCCCGCATTCAGGAGGGCGTCGCATCGCTGGGCGGCTATGCCGAAGTGTTTCAGCGCAACGTGCTGGCCAGCGGCGTCATCCCGCAGATCAGCGTCATCATGGGGCCATGCGCGGGCGGCGCAGTCTATTCCCCCGCGATGACCGACTTCATCTTCATGGTGAAGGATAGCAGTTACATGTTCGTCACCGGCCCCGATGTAGTGAAGACCGTTACCAACGAGATCGTCACGCAGGAGGAACTCGGGGGAGCGGTGACGCATACCACGAAGTCGGGGGTCGCCGATGTTGCCTTCGACAATGATATCGAGGCGCTGTTGAGCGTCCGCGACTTCGTGGACTTTCTTCCGGCTTCCAATCGGGAGCCCACCCCCGAACGGCCCACCGCCGATGATTGGGACAGGATCGAGGACAGCCTCGACACGCTGGTCCCCGCAAACGCCAATCAGCCGTACGACATGCATGAGCTGATCCGGAAAATCGCCGATGAAGGCGACTTCTTCGAGGTGCAGCCTGCGCATGCCGGCAACATCATCGTGGGGTTCGGCCGCATCGAGGGCCGGACAGTGGGCTTCGTCGCCAATCAGCCGATGGTGTTGGCCGGCTGTCTCGACATCAATTCGTCGAAGAAAGCCGCACGGTTCGTGCGCTTCTGCGATGCGTTCGACATCCCGATCGTCACCTTCGTCGACGTGCCCGGATTCCTGCCCGGCACGGCGCAGGAGCATAACGGCATCATCAAACATGGCGCGAAACTGCTGTTCGCTTATGCCGAGGCGACCGTGCCGAAGATCACTGTCATCACGCGCAAGGCCTATGGTGGCGCCTATGACGTGATGGCGTCAAAGCATCTGCGCGGCGATCTGAACTATGCTTGGCCGACTGCCGAAATCGCGGTGATGGGCGCGAAGGGCGCGGTGGAGATCATCTTCCGCGGCAAGACTGCGGAGGAGATTGCGGAACGCACGGCGGAATATGAGGCGCGCTTCGCCAATCCGTTCGTGGCGGCGTCAAAAGGCTTCATCGACGAAGTGATCCAGCCGCATTCGACGCGGCGGCGGATCGCGCTGGGGCTGCGGAAGCTGAAGAACAAGGCGCTCGAAAATCCGTGGAAGAAACATGACAATATTCCGCTCTAGTGATCGTCATGCCAGCGACGGCTGGCACCTCATGCCGCATGTGGCCCCAGCTTTCGCTGGGGTGACGATTGAGGAACGCCCATGAAGCTTGGTCGCCTCAACCATATCGGCATCGCCACGCCCTCCATCGCAGCGAGCATCGCATACTACCGCGACGTGATGGGCGCGACGCATATTCATGAGCCTTTCGACCTGCCCGCGCAGGGCGTGAAAGTGTGTTTCGTTGATACGCCCGGCGAGAATGGGACGGCAGGTACGCAGATCGAGTTGATCGAACCGCTGGGCGAGGCGTCGCCGATCCATGGCTTTCTCGCCAAGAACCCGGCGGGCGGGCAGCATCATATGTGCTATGAAGTGCCGGACATTCACGCGGCGAAAGCGTGGTTCGAGGCCAAGGGCACCAAGGTGCTAGGCGAGCCGCGCATCGGGGCGCATGGAACACTGATCTTCTTCGTGCATCCCAAGGATATGAACGGGGTGCTGACGGAGATCATGGAAACGCCGAAGGGGGCAGGGCATTGAGGGTGTCGACCCGGGATTTTCATTCTCCGTTCGCCCTGAGCCTGTCGAAGGGTAAACCTGAGCCGCGCGAAGGCCCTTCACGGCGTTCAGGGGAAGGCTTCGACAAGCTCAGCCCGAACGGTTGTGATACGTATCGCGCAGCGCCGACAAGGACAGCATCATGACCTACCAAACCATCCTTACATCCGTCTCCGATGGCGTCGGCATCCTGTCGCTCAACCGGCCGGAGCGGCTCAACGCGCTGACGCCGCAGATGTTCTACGAGATCGCCGATGCGATAGAAGCCTTTCCGGGGCAGGGCGCGCGCGCGATTCTGATCAAGGCGGAAGGCAAAGGTTTCTGCAGCGGCACCGACTTGCAGGCCGAAGGCGGATTGCCCGACGATGTCGGCGAGATATTGGAGAAGGACTATAATCCCTGCATGGAGCGCTATGTCGCTTCCACTCTGCCCATGGTGGCGCAGGTGCATGGGGCCTGCGCGGGGATCGGTGCCTCGCTGGCGCTCGCCTGCGATTTCGTGGTTGCGGCACAATCGGCCTATTTCCTTCAGGCATTCGTCAATATCGGCCTGGTGCCCGACGGCGGCGCGACATGGACCTTGCCGCGCCTGATCGGCAAGGCGCGCGCCACCGAGCTGATGATGCTGGGCGAGCGCCTGCCTGCGGCGAAGGCGGCTGACTGGGGCCTGATCTACAAGGCTGTCGAGGATGCGGCTTTGGCGGACGAAGCGATGGCGCTGGCGACGCGGCTGGCCGCCATGCCAACGGTGGCGCTGGGCCTGATCCGCAAGGGTATCGCCGAAACGCAGACATCGAGTTTCTCGCAGGGGCTGGCGCTGGAACGCGCGCACCAGCGGGAGGCGGGACGCAGCGCGGATTTCAAGGAAGGCGTGCAGGCCTTCCTCGCAAAGCGTCCCGCCAAGTTCGAGGGCAAATGAACAGCGTGACAATCGTTCGGGCTGAGCGAAATCGAAGCCTGCGCCTGAGCGAAAACGAAGGCACCTCACTATGTTCGGTTGGGCCTTTCAACAGGCTCAAGGCGAACGGGGAAGAAGAATCGAAATATGGCCGACAAACCAACTCCTGATGCGTGGCAGGCGGCCGCGAGCAAGGAAGTCAAAGGCAAAGACCTGATCTGGCAGACGCCGGAGGGTATTGCCGTCAAGCCGCTCTACACGGCGGAAGATGTGACGGTCGATCCGGGGCTGCCCGGTTTCGCGCCCTTTACCCGTGGCGTGCGCGCAAGCATGTATGCGGGGCGGCCATGGACCATTCGGCAATATGCCGGCTTTTCGACCGCCGAGGAATCAAACGCCTTCTATCGCCGCAACCTGGCCGCCGGGCAGAAAGGGCTTTCGGTCGCGTTCGATCTGGCCACTCACCGGGGCTATGACAGCGACCATCCCCGCGTCGTGGGCGATGTGGGCAAGGCCGGTGTTGCTATCGATACCGTCGAGGACATGAAAATCCTGTTTGACGGTATTCCGCTCGACAAGATGTCGGTCAGCATGACGATGAATGGTGCGGTGATCCCGATCCTTGCCTTCTTCATCGTGGCGGGGGAGGAGCAGGGGGTTGATCGCAAGCTGCTCGACGGGACCATCCAGAACGACATCCTCAAGGAGTTCATGGTCCGCAACACCTACATCTATCCGCCCGAACCCAGCATGCGGATCATCAGCGATATCTTCGGCTACACGTCCCGCGAGATGCCTAAGTTCAACAGCATCTCTATCTCCGGCTATCACATGCAGGAGGCCGGCGCGACGCAGGTGCAGGAGCTGGCGTTCACCATCGCGGACGGACGCGAATATGTGAAGTATGGCGTCGCCTCGGGTCTCGACATCGACAAGTTCGCGGGGCGGCTGTCCTTCTTTTTCGCGATCGGCATGAACTTTTTCATGGAGATTGCGAAGCTGCGCGCGGCACGGGTACTTTGGCACCGGGTGATGACCAATCTGGGCGCGCAGGACGAGCGCAGCAAGATGCTGCGGACCCATTGCCAGACTTCGGGCGTGTCGCTGACGGAGCAGGACCCGTATAACAACGTCATCCGCACCACCATCGAGGCGATGGCCGCGATGCTCGGCGGCACCCAGTCGCTGCACACCAATGCGCTGGATGAAGCGATCGCACTGCCCACGGATTTCTCGGCCCGCATCGCGCGCAATACCCAGATCGTGATCCAGGAAGAGACCGGCATGTGCAATGTCGTCGATCCGCTGGGGGGCAGCTATTATATCGAGAGCCTGACGCAGGAACTTGTCGACAAGGCGTGGGAGATCATCGAGCGCGTGGACGCCGATGGCGGCATGGCGAAGGCCGTGGCGGCAGGCTGGCCCAAGGCGATGATCGAGGAAGCCGCCGCCGCGCGGCAGGCGCGGGTCGATCGTGGTGAGGACGTGATCGTCGGCGTCAACAAATATCGTCTCGCGGCCGAGGATGCGCTGGAAACGCTGGAAGTCGACAATGCGAAGGTGCGCGAAGGACAGGTCGCCCGGATCAACGCCGTCAAGGCATCGCGCGACGAGGCGGCCTGTCAGGCTGCGCTGGATGCCTTGCGCGAAGGGGCGAGGGGCAGCGGCAATCTGCTGGCGCTGGCCGTGGATGCCGCCCGTGCCCGCGCGACGCTGGGCGAAATCAGCGCGGCGATGGAAGATGTGTTCGGGCGCTATGGCACGGTGCCGACGCCGGTGAAGGGCGTCTATTCGGCACCCTATGACGGCGACGCGCGCTGGCAGCAGGTTCTGGATGGCGTTGCGGCTGTCGAGCGGCGGCTGGGTCGCAAGCCCAGACTGATGGTCGCCAAAATGGGGCAGGACGGACATGATCGCGGGGCGAATGTGATCGCGTCGGCCTTCGGCGACATGGGGTTCGATGTGGTATCCGGTCCGCTGTTCCAGACGCCCGAAGAAACCGTTGTTCTGGCGATCGAAAGCGGAGTCGATGTCGTCGGTGCGTCTTCCCTGGCGGCGGGGCACAAGACGCTGATCCCCGAGCTTATCCGCCTGCTGCGCGAACAGGGGCGCAACGACATCAAGGTGATCGCCGGCGGCGTGATCCCCCCGCAGGACTATGACTATCTGCGTGACGCGGGTGTGCAGGGGATTTATGGCCCCGGTTCCAATGTGGTCGAATGCGCCGCGGACGTGCTGCGCCTGCTCGGCCACAACATGCCCCCGCTGGAGGATGCCGCGTGACACTCTCGAACCTTCATCCGTTCGCCCTGAGCCAGTCGAAGGGCTACACTGAGCGAAGCGAAGTGCCTTCACTGCGCTCAGGCGAGGGCTTCGACAAGCTCAGCCCGAACGGAGGTGGCAAGTGACTGATATGGAAGCCCGCACCGACTGGACCCGCGCGGAAATCGCCGCGCTGTTCGACCTGCCGTTCAACGACCTGCTGTTCGAGGCGCAGACGGTCCATCGCGCGCATCATCCGCGTAACGCGGTGCAGCTTTCGACGCTGCTGTCGATCAAGACCGGCGGATGCGTGGAGGATTGCGGCTATTGCAATCAGTCGGTCCATGCCGAAACCGGCCTGAAGGCCACCAAGCTGATGGACCCGCGCGCCGTGCTTCAGGCGGCGGCGCAGGCGAAGGATGCCGGTTCCAGCCGATTCTGCATGGGCGCGGCGTGGCGCAGCCCCAAGGATCGCGACATGCCCGCCATCATCGAAATGGTGAAGGGCGTGCGGCAGATGGGCCTGGAAACCTGCATGACGCTGGGGATGCTGAACGAGGGGCAGGCGAAGCAGCTCGCCGATGCGGGCCTTGATTACTACAACCACAATATCGACACCGCGCCGGAGAATTACGCGAACGTCATCACGACGCGCACCTTTGAGGATCGCATCGAGACACTGGAAAATGTGCGCGGCGCGGGGATCAATGTGTGCAGCGGCGGCATCGTTGGCATGGGCGAGAAGCGGGAGGATCGTGTCGGCTTCCTCCATGCGCTCGCTACGATGCCGCATCCCGAAAGCGTGCCGATCAACGCGCTGGTGCCCGTCAAGGGCACGGTGCTGGGCGATATGCTGGCCGACACGCCGCTGGCGAAGATCGACGAGATCGAGTTTGTCCGCACCGTCGCAGTGGCACGGATCGTGATGCCGCTGTCGATGGTGCGCCTGAGCGCGGGGCGAGAGAGCATGAGCGAGGCCTGTCAGGCTTTGTGCTTCATGGCGGGCGCGAACAGCATCTTCACAGGCGATCGCCTGCTGACGACGGCCAATGCGGGGGACGACAAGGACGCGGCGTTGTTCGCGAAGCTGGGTGTCGTGCCGATGCAGGCGGCGGTTGAGGTAGCGGTAGAGATGGAGGCAGCGGAGTGACCAAGCCGCGTGCCAAGAAGATCGGACTCTTTGCGGTGCTCAGCATTGTCTATTGGCTGATTGCGATGTTTCTTATTCTGCTGGCTGGGATTGGTAGTTGCGGAATGGGGCCGGAGGCTCCGGCTGATTGCAATGGTATATGGCCTGCTATTACCGGCTTTTTGTCGCTTGTCATTTTTACGGGACTGACTGTTGCGTTTTTCAAGGCCCGGCTTTCGGGAGTAGATAAATGACGACAGGCCCGACCGTCCCTCGTCATGCTGAACTTGTTTCAGCATCCATCGCGCCTCCGGGAGCAGCGGCGCGTGGCGACGGATGGACCCTGAAACAAGTTCAGGGTGACGGTTGCAGCGGTGACATCTTGAAATGATTGTGTTGATAATAGCTGCTGCAACTGCTGCTGCAAATCCGGTTTGCGATGATCGTGGCGGAGATTTGCCCTCTGCGGAGTGCTGGAGCCGCGCTTTCAGGTCAGCCGATGTCGAACTAAATGCAGTGTGGCCCAAGGTCCGCGCCGCCGCGCGTGACGCTGACAAGTATTTTAAGCCGACACCTAGAAGAGATAAGCCGTCGGCGGAAAACGATCTGTTGAAAGCACAGCGGACGTGGCTGGCTTGGCGCGATGCTGAATGTGCCGCCCGCTCCGATTGGGCACAAGGTGGGTCGCTTCAGAATGTCATAGTCAGCCAGTGTGCTCACGATCTGACACGTGCCCGCATTGATCAGCTTCAACAACTTTTTAAAGATTTCACGGAGCCATAATGCCAATCAAAAAAATCCTCATCGCGAACCGGGGCGAGATTGCCTGTCGGGTCATCCGCACAGCAAAGAAAATGGGCATCGCCACCGTCGCGGTCTATTCGGATGCGGATGCGCGCAGTCCGCATGTGCTGATGGCGGATGAGGCAGTGCATCTTGGCCCGCCGCCTGCTGCGCAATCTTATCTGCTGGCCGACAAGATCATCGAAGCCTGCAAGGCGACGGGTGCCGATGCGGTGCATCCCGGCTACGGTTTCCTGTCCGAGCGGGAGAGTTTTCGGTTGGCGCTGGATGCGGAAGGCATCATCTTTGTGGGCCCGCCTGCCAATGCGATCGCGGCGATGGGGGACAAGATCGAGTCCAAGAAACTGGCGAAGGCCGCGGGCGTCAATGTCGTTCCCGGTTTCGTCGGCGTGATCGAAGATACCGAACATGCCGTGCGTATCTCGAACGAGATCGGCTATCCGGTGATGATGAAAGCGTCGGCGGGTGGCGGCGGCAAGGGGATGCGCCTTGCCTATAGCGAGCAGGATGTCCGCGAAGGATTCGAGGCGACCAAGCGCGAGGGGCTTGCCAGCTTCGGCGATGATCGCGTGTTCATCGAGAAATTCATCGAAAGCCCGCGCCATATCGAGATACAGGTGCTGGGCGACCAGCATGGCAATATCGTCTATCTGAACGAGCGCGAATGTTCGATCCAGCGGCGGCATCAGAAAGTCGTCGAGGAAGCGCCGTCGCCGTTCGTCAGCCCGGACATGCGGCGCAAGATGGGAGAGCAGGCGGTCGCCCTGGCCCGTGCGGTCGGCTATTTCAGCGCAGGCACGGTCGAACTGATCGTCTCCGGCGCGGACAAGACCGGCGACGGCTTCTACTTCCTGGAAATGAACACCCGGCTGCAGGTCGAGCATCCCGTGACCGAGCAGATTACCGGCCTTGATCTGGTCGAGCAGATGATCCGCGTCGCCAATGGCGAGCCGCTGGGGTTTACGCAGGATGACGTGAAGATCATCGGCTGGGCGGTGGAGAACCGCGTCTATGCGGAGGATCCCTATCGCGGTTTCCTGCCGTCGATCGGGCGGTTGTCGCGCTACACTCCCCCCGAAATCGTGGAGGGCGTGCGCGTCGACGATGGCGTGACCGAAGGCGGCGAAGTCTCGATGTTCTACGATCCGATGATCGCCAAGCTCGTCACTTATGCGCCGACCCGCATCGAGGCGATCGACAAGCAGATCGAGGCGCTCGATCGTTTCGAGATCGAGGGGCCGGGGCATAACATCGATTTCCTCTCGGCCATCATGCAGCATGAGCGGTTCCGCAGCGGGAACATCACCACAGGCTTCATCGCGGAGGAATATCCTGAAGGGTTTCAGGGTGCGCCTGCCTCATCCGAATTGCTGCGCCGTCTTGCCGCCATCGCTGCTTTTGCGGGCATGGCGCAGGCCGATCGCGCGCGGCGGATCGACGGGCAGCTTGGCCGCCGATTGAAGCCGCCGAGCGCATGGCAGGTGCGCCTTGGCGAGGCGCTGCACGATGTCACGATCGCGCTGGATGAAGTGACGGTCGATGGCGAGCCGATCGACATCGCGCTGGAATATACGCCGGGCGACCGGATCGTGGAGGCGGAGTTCGGCGACGAGACGCTCGCCGTGCGCATTGCGCCGGTGCGCGGTGGGTTCCGCCTCACGACGCACGGCGCGAGCCATGTCGCCCGCGTCTTGCCCGGCCATATCGCGCCGCTGGGCAAGCATATGATCGACAAGGTGCCGCCCGATCTGTCCCGCTTCCTCATCTGCCCCATGCCCGGGTTGCTGGTGTCGCTCAATGTGGCGGAAGGCGACAAGGTGGAGGCGGGGCAGCCTTTGGCCGTGATCGAAGCGATGAAGATGGAAAATATCCTGCGCGCCCAGAAAAGCGGAACGGTGAAGTCGGTATCGGCAAAGGCGGGGGACAGTCTGGCGGTCGACGCGATCATTCTGGAGATGGCATGACCGCGGTGCCGCATCTTGCCTCCGACAACGCCGCAGCCTAAACGCCCTGCGCGCCACCACGACGGACGGCCAGGCTCGGAGAATGACATGCGGATTGCGATGCTGGCGATGGTGGCACTGGCGGCTTTCGTCGCTACCCCGGTGCGTGCTGCACCCACGCAGGATGAGCAATTCTGGTTCCTCACGCTGGCGCAAGGCAGTGTAAAGGGCGATTTGCTGTATCTGCTCGAACTTCAGCCGCGCTTTGGGGGAGACGGTGCCGACGTCAATCAGATCATCCTGCGTCCGGCAGTCGGTGTGCGGCTCAATGACCGCCTCAGCATCTATCAGGGCTATGCTGCGGTACGCAGTCCGCGATCCGGCGGGCCGGACCTGAGGGAAGACCGGGCGTTTCAGCAGATCAACTGGGCAATAGGGCGCGTTGCCGGCGGCGCGTTCACATCCCGGACGCGTCTTGAACAGCGATGGCTGTCGAGCGGCGACGATCTGGGGTGGCGCGCGCGCGAAATGCTGCGCTATGCGCGTCCGCTCTCGGGCAAGCCAGGCAGCGTGGCGGCGCTTGTTTCGGTGGAGGCCTTTGTGGCGCTGAACGACACGGACTGGGGCGCACGCAGCGGCTTTGACCGGCTGCGCAGCTTTGCAGGCGTTGAAGTGCCGCTGTCGGGCAAGTCGACTGTCGAAATCGGCTATCTGAACCAATATGTGAACAACCGGGGGCGGCGCGACGGCATGAATCACGTGCTTGCGGTCAACCTGATGCTGAGGCCCTGACCCATGCATGTCAGCCATGATCCGACTGCCCCTGCCGAAGCGGACACCGATTTTGCGACCTTTCTGAAGGTGGATATCCGTATCGGCACGATCCTGTCGGTCGAACCCTTTCCCGAAGCGCGCAAGCCAGCGTTCAAGCTGCTCATCGATTTCGGCCCGGCCATCGGCACCCGGCGGAGCAGCGCGCAGATTACGGAGAATTATGCGGCAGACGCGCTGATCGGCCGTCAGGTGGCGGCCGTCATCAACTTTCCGCCGCGCCAGATCGGCAAGTTCATGTCGCAGGTACTCACGCTGGGCTTTCCTGATACGCAGGGCGCCGTCACCTTGTTTGCCCCGGACAAGCCGGTGCCCAATGGCGTCAGGCTGTTCTGACAGGTTGCAGCATCCGCCAAAAGCCGCCAAGACAAGCGACAACGCCTTGGTACAGAGGCCAGACGAGTGGGGACGAGATGGCAACTGCGGTGCAGGATTGTGAAGACTACCAACTGGATGTGAAGCGCGATCGACTGGTGATCGCGGCATCCTCGCTGGGAACCGTTTTCGAATGGTATGATTTCTTCATCTACGGCACGCTGGCGGCCATTATCGGGCGCACCTTCTTTCCGACTGACAACGCTTCGGTTGAGTTGCTCTATTCGCTGGCCGGCTTTGCGGTAGGCTTTGGTTTTCGTCCGCTCGGCGCGGTGCTCTTCGGCTATTTCGGGGACAGGCTGGGGCGCAAATACACGTTTCTCGCGACGATCACGCTGATGGGGATTGCGACCGCTGGGGTAGGGCTGGTGCCTTCGGCAGCGTCGATCGGTGCTGCCGCGCCCGTCATCCTCATTATCCTGCGTATCATGCAGGGGCTGGCGCTGGGTGGGGAATATGGCGGCGCGGCCATCTATGTCGCCGAACATGCACCGGTCGAGCGAAGGGGTTTCTACACCAGCTTCATTCAGGCCAGTGTCGTGGGCGGTTTTATCCTGTCGATCGTCGTCGTGCTGGGCACACAATGGCTGGTCGGTGCGGAGGCATGGGATGCCTGGGGCTGGCGCATTCCGTTTCTGTTTTCCCTGCTGCTGCTTGCCATATCCCTGTGGATACGGATGAAGCTCAACGAAAGCCCCGTCTTCAAGGCTATGAAAGCGGCAGGGGAATGCTCCCGCAATCCGCTGAAGGAGACATTCACCTATCCCGGCAATGGCAAGCGGCTGTTCGTCGCCCTGTTCGGCATCGCGGCGGGGCTGACGGTGATCTGGTACACCGCAATGTTCCAGGTCCTCTATTTTCTGCAGAACGCCTTGCGCGTGGAGCCGCAGACGGCGCAGATCCTGGTCGGCATCGGCGCGGCGAGCGGCCTGTTCTGGTTCCTGTATTTCGGTCATCTGTCGGACCGGTTCGGGCGCAAGAAGCCGATCGTCATCGGCTATGCCGCCACCTTGCTGTTGCTGTTCCCGATATTCCATCTGATCGGCGGCGCGGCCAATCCGGGCCTTGCGGAGGCCGCGCGCCGTGCGCCTGTGGTGGTGAGCGGACCCGATTGCGGCTATGATCCGTTTGCCAAGGTGCAGGCCACGCAATGCGCGCGGCTGCTCGACTATTTCTCCAAAAAGGGCGTCCATTATGACAAGGCCGTTGCGCCTGTAACCGCTGTCTCGATCGGCGGCGTCGTTCAGCCGGATACCCGGCCCGAAGTGCTCGACAGCCGACTGGCGGAAGCTGGCTACAACTTGGCCAAGGTCAAGCCGTCGCTTGCCGACTCGCTCAAGATATTGCTCGGCATATTGGCGCTTGGTGCCCTGTCCGGGGCGACATATGGCCCGGTGGCGGCGCTGCTTTCAGAGCTTTTCCCTGCGCGCATCCGCTATAGCTCGATGTCCATTCCCTATCATATCGGGACAGGCTATTTTGGCGGCTTTCTGCCGCTGGTCAGCCAATATATCGTTGCGCGGACGGGCGATCCCTATTCCGGCCTGTGGTACACGATCGTCGTCGTCGCGATGGCGCTGGTAGTCACGATGTGGGGTCTGCCCGAAACGCGCGGGGCAAGGCTCGACGCGAAGGACTGACCCGGCTATCGCCGGGCTATGGCCGTTCCTCCCGACTTTACGCCGCCGCTGCGCCTGATGCTGGACAGCGCCGCGCTGATCGCCAACTGGCGCTGGCTGGCCGCACAGAGCGGCAGCGCCGCATGCGGAGCCGCGATCAAGGCCAACGGATATGGACTGGGTGCGGCCGAGGTGATGCACCATTTGGCGACGGCCGGATGCCGGGACTTCTTCGTCGCCACCTGGGCAGAGGCGCAGGCGCTGATGCCGATGGCCAACGGACTGTCGCTTTCGGTGCTGCATGGCGTTCGGCATGAAGATGTGGCGATCGCGCTGGACGGAAGGGCGCGCCCGGTACTGTCCACGCCACAGCAGATTGCCCGTTGGCGCAATGCCGGTGGCGGTGCCTGCGATGTCATGATCGATACCGGCATGAACCGGCTGGGCCTCGACTGGCGGGACGACTGTGCCGCGCTGACGGCCGGGTTGCAGATCGATACGCTGATGAGCCATCTGGCCTGTGCGGACGAACCGCATCCGTTGAACGCTGTGCAGCGTGACCGCTTCGCGGTGTTGGTGGACAGGATCCCGGCCCAGAGATATAGCCTGGCCAACAGTGCCGGGATCGGCCATGGCATCGACTATCATTTCGATCTGACACGTCCCGGCCTCGCGCTCTATGGCGGTATCGCGCGTGCCGCTTATGCCGGCCATATCCGGCAGGTCGTGACGCCCCAGGCGCAGGTGCTTCAGCGTCGCACCGTGCAGGCAGGAGACGGGATCGGCTATAATGCGACCTTCACAGCGCCGAAGGATATGGATGTCGCCATCCTCAATATCGGCTATGCGGACGGCTATCTGCGCGGCTTTTCGGGCACCGGGGCGGTACGCGCAGGCGACCGGACACTCCCCGTCATCGGGCGCGTTTCCATGGACCTGCTGATCGGGGATGTGTCCGATGCCGCCGACGTCGGGGAGGGGGACTGGCTCGATATTCTCTATGACCTGCCGACCGCATCGGCCGCGTCGGGCCTGTCGCAGTATGAATTGCTCACCGGCCTTGGCGCGCGGTTCGAACGACGCTGGGTGTGAGGCAGAGGGGTGCGCTGACAACAGCGCGCCCCTCGTCAGTGCTTACCGCGCGATGCACATGGCGATGCCCATGCCGCCGCCGATGCAGAGCGTCACGAGGCCCTTTTTGGCATCGCGGCGGGCCATTTCGTAGAGCAAGGTCGTCAGCACCCGCGCACCCGAGGCACCGATCGGATGGCCGATGGCGATCGCGCCGCCGTTGACGTTCACCTTGTCGGCATCCCAGCCCAGTTCCTTGCCGACCGACAGCGCCTGGGCGGCAAAAGCCTCGTTCGCCTCGATCAGGTCCAGATCGCCGATCGACCAGCCTGCCTTTTCCAGCGCCTTGCGGCTTGCAGGGGCAGGACCGATGCCCATGATCGAGGGATCGACACCGCATGTGGCCCAGGAGGCGATCCGGCCGAGCACCGTTGCGCCGCGCTTGGTCGCTTCTTCCTCGGACATCAGCACGATCGCGGCTGCGCCGTCGTTCAGGCCGCTTGCATTGGCAGCCGTGACCGTGCCGTCCTTCTTGAAGGCCGGGCGAAGGCCCGCCATCGCCTCGATCGTCGCGCCGGTGCGGATATATTCATCCTGATCGACCACGGTGTCGCCCTTGCGGCCCTTAATGGTCACCGGTGCGATCTCATCGGTGAAGCGGCCCTCAGCCCGCGCCGCTTCCGCCTTGTTCTGGCTGGCCACGGCAAAGCGGTCCTGATCCTCGCGGGTGATCTGATATTTCTCCGCCAGATTTTCGGCGGTGATCCCCATATGATAGCCGTTGAACGCGTCCGTCAGGCCATCGTTGACCATCGTGTCGGTCAGGCTGATGTTGCCCATCTTCGTGCCGCCGCGCAGGAATTGGGCATGGCCGGACATCGACATGCTTTCCTGTCCGCCCGCAACCATGATCTTCGCGTCGCCGGTCTGGATCGCCTGTGCCGCCAGTGCGACGGCGCGCAGCCCAGATCCGCAGACCTGATTGACGCCGAATGCGGTGCGATCGACCGGGATGCCGGCATTGACGGCCGCCTGACGGGCGGGATTTTGTCCCTGGCCCGCCGTCAGAACCTGGCCCAGGATCACTTCGTCGACATCGTCCGGCGATACCCCGGCCTGCGCCAGCGCCGCCTCAATCGCGATGCGGCCAAGCTCGTGTGCCGGAAGTGATGCGAAGGCACCCAGGAAACTGCCGACAGGTGTACGCTTGGCGGCAGTGATGACGATGTTGGTCATGGGACAGTCTCCAGTCAGGCGGATCGTGCTGCGCGCTCTACCATCAGCCCCCGTGGTTGAACAGCCATTGCGAGAGCGGCCGCCACAGCAATTCGGGCGCGCGACGGCTGACGATCATGCCGACATGACCAAGGTCGCGCGTCCAGCGTTCGGCAAGAGGCGGCGCTGTTCCGGCGGGGACGATATGGTCGTTGGTCGATGCAATCGACAGCGTGGGGATGCCGGGCAGCGCCGGATTGACCGGGCGATCGCCGACGATCCAACGGCCTTGTCCGGTGACATTCTCACCATAGAGATGCGCGAACAGATCACGCCCTGCCGCAAGGGTCAGGGGCGGCCCGGCATTGGCCCAGTCTTCCACGGCGAGAAACGCCGCCATGGCGTCCCCATCATCGGCAAGGTCGGCGAAGTCGGCATATTTGGCGATCGTCCGCGCCGGATCGAGCTTCCAGAATCCCGACTGGAGCACTTCCATCGGTACATAGCCGAGGCGTTCGCACATCGGCCTCGCCTGCGCCCATAGTCCGCCGATGGCATCACGATTCTGCTGCGGCAGCGCATCAAAATCCCAGGGCGCGGCAATCGTCGCCATGGCCCGCACCGGGTGCAGGCAGGCGGCCGCAAGCGCCAATGTGCCGCCCAGGCAATAGCCGACAAGAACCGGGGGCGAAGGATGCCGGATCTGCGCGATCAGCGGCAACAGTCGTGCCGTCACATGCCAGGCAAGGTCGCCATCGCTATCCTTTCCTGACGGGTCTGTGGCGGAAGGGCACCCCCAATCGACCAGCAGGACGCCGTGACCCTGCGCCGCCATCCACCGCATCATCGACGCATGCTCCGACAGGTCGAGCACATCGGGCGGGTTGATGAGCGACGGCACGAAGACGACCGGCGCGCGATCGGCCGACAAAACTGGCCCATATTGCAACAGCCGCGCCGATCCTGCCTGTGCGACGACTTGCGCAGGGAGAGGAGGCGCAGGCCGTTCCACCGTCTGATATCGCTGCAATCCGGCCAGTGCGCGCGTGCGCAGCAAAGGATCATGCTGCGTTTGCTCCATCAATATCGCAAGAAACAATGGCAGCGGTCTCGGCCCATGTTGCGGTGCGGCAACTTTTGGTGCTATTGCAGCATCTTCTCGGGATGGAGCATTTTTCATGGCTAAATCGAAAGCGGCCGGTGAGTCGGAAACGGTCATCATAAAGAAATATGCCAACCGGCGGCTCTATAATACCGAAACATCGAGCTACATCACGCTGGACCTGTTGTCGCAGATGACGCGCGAGGGGCGCGAGTTCGTGGTGCTCGATGCGAAGACGAACGAGGACATCACGCACAATGTTCTGACGCAAATCATCATGGACGAGGAACAGCGCGGCAAGAACATGCTGCCCGTCAACTTCCTGCGCCAGTTGATTTCCATGTATGGCGATTCCATGCAGTCGATGGTGCCGCAATATCTCGAAGCGTCGATGGAGGCATTTCGCAAGAACCAGAAGCAGTTTCAGGATGCCATGCAAGGCGCCTTTGCCGGTGGCCCGCTGGCCGAGATCGCCAAGCGCAACCTGGAAATGTTCGAGGCGGCGACGGCGGCTTTCAAGACGAAGGGGATGCCTGGTTTCGACATGCCGACGGTTGCAACCCCTGCGCCGCCGGCCGATTCCGCGGAGAAGGACGACGAGATCGCGCAACTGAAAGCGCAGCTTGCTTCGCTCAACGCCAAGATCGAGAAGCTGGCGCCGTAAGCTGCGTCGCCGATCGTCGAGCGGAAAAGGGCTGCCGCATGGCGGCCCTTTGCTTTTGTGGCGACGCAACCGTCTCGACTTCGGCCGTATCCTTGCTCTATGGCCGCAACTCCATTTCAGATCAGGCCCGTCATGACCATCAAGCACGCCCTTCCCGTAACCCGCGATCAGGATTTCGCCGCCTGGTATCAGGCGGTCATCAGCGAAGCGGACCTTGCCGAGGAATCGGGGGTGCGCGGCTGCATGGTCATCCGCCCGTGGGGCTATGGGATATGGGAGCGGATACAGGCGCTGCTCGATGCGGAGATCAAGCGCACGGGGCATGAGAACTGCTATTTCCCGCTGTTCATTCCCTTGAGCTATTTCGAGAAGGAGGCCGAGCATGTCGATGGCTTTGCCAAGGAAATGGCGGTCGTCACGCATCACCGGTTGATCCAGCAGGACGGGCGGCTGGTGCCCGATCCCGACGCGAAGCTGGAGGAGCCGCTGGTCGTGCGGCCGACATCCGAAACGGTGATCGGTGCTGCCTTTTCCCGCTGGGTTCAGAGCTGGCGCGACCTGCCCGTCCTCATCAACCAGTGGGCCAATGTCGTGCGCTGGGAAATGCGGACGCGGATGTTCCTGCGCACCAGCGAGTTTCTGTGGCAGGAAGGGCATACCGCGCATGCCACCGAGGCGGAGGCGCGCGAAGAGACCCTCAAAATGCTGGAAGTGTATCGCGCCTTTGCCGAGGACTGTCTGGCGCTGCCGGTGATTGCGGGGGAAAAGCCCGAGAACGAACGCTTCCCCGGCGCCGTCGCGACCTACTCGATCGAGGCGATGATGCAGGACGGCAAGGCGTTGCAGGCCGGGACTTCGCATTTTCTGGGCACGACATTCTCGTCTGCGCAGAACATCCGTTTCCAGAACAGCGAAGGCGTTCAGGAACTGGCGCAGACGACAAGCTGGGGCGTGTCCACGCGGATGATCGGCGGCGTCATCATGGTGCATGGTGATGACGACGGGCTGCGTGTGCCGCCGCGCATCGCCCCCCACCAGATCGTCATCGTGCCGATGCTGCGCGACGGGCCGGAGGATGCGGCTGTTCTTGAATATTGCGCAGAATTGCTGGGCGCGTTGCAGGCACTGAACGCCTTTCGAGAGCCGGTGCGGGTGCTGCTCGATCGTCGCCCGGCCAAGGCGGCGATCAAGCGATGGGGCTGGGTCAAGAAAGGCGCGCCGATCATCGTCGAAGTGGGCGGACGCGATGTCGCCGGTGGCAATGTCTCCGTGCTGCGCCGCGACCGGCTGTACAAGGCGGACGGCAAGCTGGACAGCGCCATCCTTTCCAAAGCGGATTTCATATCCAGCGCGGCCGACATGCTGACCGATATTCAAGCGACCCTCCATGCCGAGGCGACGGGGCGGCTGCATGGCAATATCGACCGCAGCATTGCCAGTATCGATGCGCTGAAGGCCCATTTCGCAGCCAGCGCGAAGCCGGGCTGGGCCGAAGTATCGTGGAGCAAACCGACCGGCGATGCGCTTGAAAAGGTCGTGCAGTGGCTCAAGAGCGAGAAGCTGACGTTGCGCAACGTGCCGCTGGATGCTGCGCCTGCCGAAGGTGCCTGCATCTTTACCGGCGAACCGGCGGTAGAACGCGTGCTGGTCGGGCGATCCTACTGAGGCAAAAACGGTAAAGCTCAACACGCGGTTTGCACGCAGAATGTTGATGTCTGCGGGCAAGGTGCCGTGGCGTGCCGCGCGGCGTGAAGTTGCGGAAGTTGCGGCGTTGAAAAGCGGAGAAAAGCTGGAGTTTGTAAAATCCGGTGGCGTGGGTGTGAGGCGCGGGGCAGACATGCTTTGCATGCCCTCGGCATAGCGGATGGCGGCTTCTGTAGGACAGGATAGGCCGACGGCCCAATTCCCGATCCCCCGTCATCCTGACGAAGGTCAGTATCCATTGCTGCTCAGGTATGACGCATCCGCCTATAAGGGGCAAAGGCGATTATCCCCTTCGAGGATGGAGGTTTGTTCCCCTGCGAAAGCAGGGGTCCAGAGCACCAAATGCTATCCCGTGCGCTCCTGGACCCCCGCTTTCGTGGGGGAACGGTATCTTATTTGCTGGAAGGGCATAGCTACAGAGAGCCAATGGATGCTAACTTTCGTCAGCATGACGGGGGCTGGTCGGTGTATCCGGGGGTTCAGCCCCGCCGCGCAGCCAGACCGTTTGCCGCAGACAGGACCGCCTGCACCGAGGCCGTCGCCACGTCGGCATCCATGCCGACGCCAAAGACGGTGATCCCGTCCGGCGTGCGGCATTCGACATAGGCGGCGGCATTGACGTTCGAGCCTGCACCGATGGCGTGTTCGTTATAATCGACCACGTCCATTTCTATCCCCAGCTCATCCCGCAACGCGGCGAGCACCCCGGAGATAAGCCCGTTGCCGCGCCCCGATATGCTGCGTTCGCCGCCTTCATGTGTGATCTTGCCGACGAAGATCCGGTCGCCGCTGGCGCCGGTCTCATGATAGTCGAGCAGTTTGTAAGGCTGATCCGAGCCGAGCGCATAATGGCGTTCGAACGCCTGCCAGATATCGGCGGCTACCAGTTCGCGACTGGTCTGGTCGGCCACATCCTGCACCACGCGACTGAAATCGGCCTGCATTCTCTTGGGAAGCTTCAGGCCCTTGTCCTGCTGCAAGACCCAGGCGACCCCGCCCTTGCCCGACTGCGAATTGACGCGGATGACTGCTTCGTAGCTGCGGCCCAGGTCCGCCGGGTCGATCGGCAGATAGGGAACGTCCCAAAGATCGTCGTTGCGGATTTCCTGCGCAGCGAAGCCCTTCTTGATCGCATCCTGATGGCTGCCGGAAAAGGCCGTGAACACCAGTTCTCCGGCATAGGGATGGCGGGGATGGACAGGCAACTGATTGCAATATTCGACCGTCTGGATGATCTCGTCGATATCCGAAAAGTCTATGCCCGGCGGCACGCCCTGCGTGTAGAGATTGAGGCCGAGCGTCACCAGATCGACATTGCCGGTCCGCTCGCCATTGCCGAAAAGACAGCCTTCGACGCGATCGGCACCGGCCATCAGCCCCAGTTCGGCGGCGGCGACGCCTGTGCCGCGATCATTGTGCGGGTGCAGCGACAGCAGCACGTGATCGCGCTTCGATATATGCTTGCCCATCCATTCGATCTGGTCGGCGTAGACATTGGGGGTGGCGGCCTCCACCGTGGCGGGCAGATTGAGGATCAGTGGCTTTTCCGCTGTCGGCTGCAATATCGCCATCACCGCCTCGCAGCATTCCAGACTGAAATCCAGTTCGGCGGTGGAGAAGGTTTCCGGGCTATATTCGAAACGCCAGTCCGTATCCGGCTGCTTCGCCGCTTCGTCGCGTAATATCTTTGCCGCATCGATCGCGATCTGCTTCACCTCGCTGCGGTCCATGCCGAAGACGATGCGGCGCCATGCGGGGGAGACGGCGTTGTAGACATGGACGATCGCCGTCTTTGCGCCGCGCAGGCTCTCGAAGCTTTTTTCGATGAGGTCGCGGCGCGCCTGCGTGAGCACTTGTATCGTGACGTCGTCGGGAATGGCGCCGGACTGGACCAGGCCGCTGATGAAATCGAACTCGGTCGCCCCGGCCGACGGGAAACCGACTTCGATTTCCTTGACGCCGATCCGCACGAGCAGATCGAAGAACCGCTGCTTCTTTTCGGCATTCATGGGATCGATCAGGGCCTGATTGCCGTCCCGCAGATCGGTGGAGAGCCAGCGCGGCGCGCGGGTGATGGTACGGGTCGGCCACTGGCGGTCGGGCAGATCGACTTGGGGAAAGGGGCGGTATTTCGTCGAAGGATCGGTCAGCATCATGGGAATGGCATTCCTGCGGGCGGACGATGCACGGCACGAAAAGGCGCTTGGCGTCCGGGGGTTCACGATTGTCTGCGAATAGCCCTTAGGCGAAATGTGCCACCGCGCAAGGCAGCACCAAGGTCACGCCTAAGGGCGTGTAAGTCGTAGCGTGAGGGCAAGGCTGCGCTGCATAGGTTCCCCATAACGGCATTTGTGACGCGCCGTAAAGGGGGAGGGGGCAATTTTGTGTTTTTCGATCCTCCCCTGAAGGGGGAGGGGGACCGCCCGCAAAGCGGGTGGTGGAGGGGCGTCACCCTATCGCAACGGTGACACTCCTCCGTCAGTGCTGCGCACTGCCACCTCCCCTTGCAGGGGAGGAATCACCGCCTTACTTCTCGAATGCGGCGACGATTTTTAGTTCGACTTCGTCGCTCACCATCGGGGCATATTTACCGAGGCCGAAATCGCTGCGCTTGATGACGCCGGTGGCCGCGAAGCCGACGGTTTCCTTCTTCTGCATCGACATGCCTGCGCCGACGAACTTCGCGTCCAGGGTGATCGACTTGGTGACGCCATGCAGCGTCAGATCGCCGGTAATGTCGGCGGTCGTCCCGTCGACCTTGATGCCTGTCGCAACGAACTTGGCAGTCGGGAACTTGGCGAAGTCAAAGAAGTCCGCCGATGCCAGATGCTCCTGGAACTTGGGGATGCCGGTTTGCAGGGTCGCGATGGGGATATCGACGGTCAGCTTGGATGTTTCGGGCGCCCTCGGGTCCAGCACCAGAGAGCCGGTGAAACCGCTGATGATACCGGCGTTCGAGGTGAAACCCAGATGGTCATAGGCGAACACGGCCTGCGTATGGTTGCCGTCAATCGTGTAGGTGCCGGCGGTAACGCGGGCGGGATCGGGCTGGCCGGGGCGCTGCGCCGCTGCATTCTGCGCCGTAACCGGTGCAAGGGCGAGGGGGGACAAGGCGAGCAAGCCGAGCGCGAGCGCGGCGGGGGCGAGATAACGACGCATGAGGCAGTCTCCTCCAGAAGAAACGGGGCGCTGCCAACATAAGCAGCGCCCCGCCATCATTCCAGTTGCAAATCGAAAGGGACGTGCAACTTATCGTTTCCGGGTGGATGCGTCTTTGCGTGTGATCCTGAAACAGGTTGGCAGCCATAGCTTTTCGGCAAGCAAGCTACCGTTCCCCCGCGGAAGCGGGGGTCCAGGTCCGCACGGTACAGCATTTGACGCCCTGGACCCCTGCTTTCGCAGGGGAACAAGACATGCATGCGCGAATGGCATAATCGCCAGACACGTTCAGGATGACCATTCGAAGCCCAAGGGCTACGAATGGTCAGTTCTTGTCCTTGTCCACCAGCTTGTTCGCGCCGATCCAGGGCATCATCGCGCGCAACTGGACACCGGTCTGCTCGATCGGATGGGCGGCGGCGAGCTTGCGGCTGGCCTTCAGTTCCGGCTGACCGGCGCGGTTGTCGAGGATGAAGCGTTTGACGAAGCGACCCGACTGGATATCCTCCAGCACGCGCTTCATTTCCTTCTTCGTCGCATCGGTGATGATGCGCGGGCCGGTGTGGATGTCGCCATATTCCGCGGTATTGCTGATCGAATAGCGCATGTTGGCGATGCCGCCTTCATACATCAGATCGACGATCAGCTTCACTTCGTGAAGACATTCGAAATAGGCCATTTCCGGGGCATAGCCGGCTTCGGTCAGCGTTTCGAACCCGGCCTGGATCAGATGGGTGAGGCCGCCGCAGAGCACCGCCTGCTCGCCGAACAGATCGGTTTCGCATTCCTCGCGGAACGTCGTTTCGATGATCCCCGAACGACCGCCGCCGACGGCCGACGCATAGGAAAGCGCCACATCCTGCGCATTGCCGGTCGCGTCCTGCGCGATGGCGATGAGGCAGGGGACGCCGCCGCCGCGGACATATTCGGAGCGGACCGTGTGGCCCGGCCCCTTGGGCGCGATCATGAAGACGTCAAGATCAGCGCGCGGCTCGATCAGCCCGAAATGGACATTGAGGCCATGTGCGAAGGCCAGCGCCGCGCCCTGCTTCATGTTGACATGCAGATCATCGGCGTAGAGCGCGGCCTGATGTTCGTCGGGCGCCAGGATCATGACGATGTCAGCCCATTTCGCCGCTTCGGCATTGCTCAGCACCTTGAAGCCCGCGCCTTCCGCCTTCTTCGCGGTCGCGCTGCCCGGACGCAGGGCAATGGCGACGTCGGCGACGCCGCTGTCGCGCAGGTTCTGCGCATGCGCATGCCCCTGGCTGCCATAGCCGACGATGGCGATCTTCTTGCCCTTGATGATGCCCAGGTCGGCATCCCGATCATAATAGACGCGCATGATAGTTTCCGTTTCCCAATTGCAGTTCAAACTTTTCCTCCCCCGCGACAGGGGGAGGATACGAAATCTTGGTCTGGCGGAGCCAGGCCTAGATGAAGTTGGAGAGAGGTCGAGTGAGCCTTCGGCTCACGCGCTGCCTGTGGCAGCGCACCCCCCTCACCCAGCTACGACTAGGCAGCCAGCTGCCAAGTCTGCGCATCCCTCTCCCCCAAGGGGGCGAGGGTAACAGGTCAGATCGCGGCCTTGCCCCGGATGAGGCCGACGACGCCGGTGCGGCCGATCTCGACCAGACCGATCTGGCGCATCAGCCCGGCGAAGGTGTCGATCTTCTCGGTCGTTCCGGTAATTTCGAAGATGAAGCTCTCGATCGTGGTATCGACAACCTTTGCCCGGAACACTTCGGCGAGGCGCAGGGCCTCGATCCGGTGATCGCCCGTTCCCGCCACTTTCACCAGCGCCAGTTCGCGCTCGACATAGGGGCCAACCTCCGTCAGGTCGACGACGCGATGCACCGGCACCAGCCGGTCCAGCTGGGCGATGATCTGGTCGATCATGCGCGGCGGCCCGTTGGTCACGATCGTAATGCGGCTGATCGAATGATCCTGCGTGATGTCCGCCACGGTCAGGCTGTCGATATTATAGCCGCGTGCGGTGAACATGCCTGCGATACGCGCAAGGATGCCCGCTTCGTTGGCAACGGTCAGCGACAGGACGTGCCGCTGGCTTTGTTCTTCAGTGATATGCATCAGGAGGGCGTCTCTTCCTTGGCCTTGTCTTCGGTTTCGCGACGGACGGAAAGCATACCGGCATAGGCATAATGCCAGCCGCCGTCGCCGCTGCGATGCGCGATCCGCACGGGAAAGCCGACGACCGCATCGAATATGCGTTCGAGATGCTCGCCGACATAGCGCGCGCTGACGAGCAGCCGCGCAAAGCGACGCCCGTTGTAATCGAAGCCTTCGTCCAGCATCACTTCCCATTCATCGTTCGGCTCTTCCCCGGGACCGTACACATGGTCCGTCGTCCAGCCGGTGAGTTCGGTCACGCCCGTGATCCGCTCGAAATCCCACGGTTCGGTCACGTGGATGCGCAGCTTCAGATGGGTGGTCACGACACTCTCCCTGGTGGATGACCTCTGCTGGCCGACGAGCGGTCAGACGAGGGCTTTTGCTTCGTCATCCATCGTGCCGGATACCATGCTGGGGTCAAGCAGCATGTCGGTATGCGCGGCACCCGAAGGGATCATCGGGAAACAATTGGAAAGCTTTGCCACGCGGCAATCGACCAGAACCGGACCGGGGGTGTCGATCATCCGCTGGATACCGGCGGCCAGATCGTCATGCCCATCGATGCGGATGCCGGTCCAGCCATAGGCCTCAGCCAGCTTCACGAAATCGGGCAGGCTGTCGCTGTAGCTTTCCGAGTAGCGGCTTTCGTAGGTCAGCTCCTGCCACTGGCGGACCATGCCCATATATTCATTGTTCAGGATGAAGATCTTCACCGGCAGGCGATATTGCGTCGCGGTGCCCAGCTCCTGAATGTTCATCTGGATCGACGCGTCACCGGCGATGTCGATGACCAGAGCGTCGGGATTGCCAAGTTGCGCGCCGATCGCGGCGGGCAGGCCATAGCCCATGGTGCCCAGGCCCCCCGATGTGAGCCATTTGTTGGGATCGTCGAAATGGAAATGCTGCGCGGCCCACATCTGATGCTGGCCGACTTCGGTGGTGATGATGACATCCTTGCCGCGCGTGGCGGCAAACAGGTCGGCGATCGCGCGCTGCGGCATGATCTCTTCGCCGCCCTCGACATAATCGAGGCTGCGGCGCGCGCGCCATCCTTCGATCCGTGCCCACCATTCGGCGAAATCGGGCCGCGTATAGCCACGCTTTTCCAGCAGCGCGATCATGTCCGCCATCACGCTGCCGACGTCGCCGATGACGGCAAGATCGACCAGGACATTCTTGTTCACCGAACTGCGGTCGATATCGACATGGATCTTCTTGCTGTTGGGCGAAAAGGCGTCGAGCCGCCCGGTCACCCGATCGTCGAAGCGCGCGCCGAGGCAGAGGATGAGATCCGCCTTGTTCATCGCGAAATTGGCTTCATAAGTGCCGTGCATGCCCAACATGCCCAGCCATTGCGGGCTGGAGGCGGGGAAGGCACCGAGGCCCATCAGCGTCGACGTGACCGGCGCGCCGGTCATAGCGGCGAGCGCCCGCAGATGCGCGGCGGCCTCCGGCCCGGAATTGATGACGCCGCCGCCCGTGTAGAGAATGGGCCGCTCGGCCGCCATCAGCATCTCGACAGCGGATTCGATCAGGCGCGGGTCGCCATGGAAGGCCGGGCGGTAGCTGGGATGGTCGATCGGATCGGGCCGGGAATAAGGCGCAGTCGCGACCTGGACATCCTTCGGAATGTCGATGACGACGGGGCCGGGGCGGCCCGATGTGGCGATATGGAAAGCCTCGTGAATGACATGCGCGAGACGGCCGGGGGTCTTCACCAGATAATTATGCTTGGTGCAGTGGCGGGTCAGGCCCACCGTGTCGGCTTCCTGAAAGGCATCGGTGCCGATCAGATGGGTGGCGACCTGACCGGTGATGACGATCATCGGGATCGAATCCATCAGCGCATCGGTGATGCCGGTGATTGCATTGGTCGCGCCGGGACCGGACGTGACGAGAACCACACCCGGCTTCCCCGTCGAGCGTGCATAGCCTTCGGCCGCATGGGTCGCGGCCTGTTCATGACGCACCAGGATATGCTTGATCTTCGGATGGGCGTAGAGCGCATCATAGATGGGCAGGACCGCCCCGCCGGGATAGCCGAACACCACCTCGACCCCCAGATCGACCAGGCATTCGCACAGAATGTCTGCGCCGCTGCGTTCGCGCGCCTTGCTGCGCGCTGCGGGCGCGGCGGGCTGGCTGGCGGCAACGGCCTGGGTATCGGCCACGTCAAATCTCCTGTCAACTGGGCTTTTCCGCCATGGGCCAGTCCCATGCGATTGACAAGTCCAGTGTTGGAGCGGCGCTCTATGAATTATAAAATAACCTGTCAACACCTATTTGTGAAATAATCTAACCAATTTTCCATTGATTTTGTTATCCACTGCTCCATGAAAGCGATGCCATGCCGGTGGCGGCTGATTGGAGAACCATGTGTACTGGCGCTTGGCATATTGCCGGGTTGCCAGTTGCCCTTGCGCGATCATGGTTTCGCGGTCGATGGCACCGGCATCCCATGCCGCAATTTCGCGGACGCCGATTGCGCGCATCACCGGCAGCATCGGGTTGAGACCGCGGTCCACCAGAGCGCGCACTTCCTCGACACCCCCGCTTTCCAGCATCCCAACAAACCGACGGTCGCACCGGTCGAGCAGCCAGTCGCGCGGCGGCTGCAATATGAGCGCGCACAGACTTACGGATGCGCCAATGCCACCCACCTTGTGCCGTTGCCAATCGGCCAGCGTGCGCCCGGTGGCGCGCGCGACTTCCAAAGCGCGGGCAACGCGGGTGGTATCGGCGGGGGCCAGACGCAGCGCGGCATCGGGGTCTTCGATCCTCAGCGCGGCATGGGCCTGCGCCACCGGCATGGCGCGGATTTCCGCCCGGACGGCCGGATCTATCTCCGGCACCGGCGCAATGCCGTCCAGCAAGGTGCGGATGTAGAGCCCGGTGCCGCCGACCAGTATCGGCAGGCGGCCATCGGTATGGGCGGCGGCGATCTCGCTGCGGGCCTCCGCGGCCCAGCGCGCCGCCGAACAGGCCTCCGTACCGTCGATATGGCCAAACAGGCGATGTGGCGCGCGGGCCATGTCTTCGGGCGTCGGCCTGGCGGATATGATCGCAAGATCGGCGTAGACCTGGCTTGCGTCGCAATTGATGACGACACCGTTGGTCCGCTCCGCCAGGGCAATGGCGAGCGCGCTCTTGCCGCTGGCGGTCGGCCCGGCAATAAGCGCGAGCGGCGGGCGGGATTCGCCCGTGGCGGGATTAGAGGTGTCCATGTTCGTTGCGACCTTAGTGGCAAGCGCCGCAATCGGGCAGGGGGATATTGCCGATGCGCGCGACCGGCTGCACGATGCCGGATGCCGACCCGGCGAGAGCCGCTGGATCGATCCCGAAGTGGCGGCCGACCTGTTCTTCGATACCGATCCGGCGACGGCGCGGGCGGTCCTGACCGGGTTGGGGCAGGGACAGGGCCTGGGGCAGGGGATCGACGTGATCGTTCAGCCTGTGGCGCACCGGGAAAAGCAGCTCATCGTGGCGGACATGGATTCGACGATGATTACCGTCGAGTGCATCGACGAATTGGCGGACTATGCGGGTATCAAGGCGGAGATCGCCGAAATCACCGAGCGCGCAATGCAGGGGGAACTGGACTTTGCAGCGGCGCTGCGGGCGAGGGTTGCCTTGCTGAAAGACCTGGACGAGGCGGTGATCGAGCAGTGCCGGACGGAGCGGGTACGCATCATGCCGGGCGCCAGGGCGCTGATCCGAACGATGCGGGCACGCGGCGCATGGGCCGTGCTGGTGTCGGGCGGGTTCACGCGCTTTGCCGATCCGGTGGCCGCGGAGATCGGCTTCGACACGGCGATTGCCAATGTTCTGGACATTGCAGGCGGCAAGCTGACGGGAACGGTGCACGACCCGATTGTCGACGCTGCGCGCAAGCGGTTCGAACTCGGCGCGGCGATGGCGCGATCGGGCATAGCGCGGGAGGCGACACTGGCGGTCGGCGATGGCGCAAACGACATTCCGATGATCGAGGCGGCCGGGCTGGGCGTCGCCTATCATGCGAAGGAAAAGACCCGCGCCGCCGCCGACGCAGAGATCGTCCACGGCGACCTGCGGGTGCTGCTCTATGCGCAAGGGATCGGGCGGGCTGACTGGGTGCCGGACTGAGCGGCGATCAGCGCGTTTCGCCGTCGCCCGGCACGATTTCCACGATCATGTCGCCTGCCTTGACCGCCTGCGCACCCGCTTCCCAGAAGCCGATCGGACGGCCATCGCGATAGATGCGGACGGCGATGCCTGTTCGGATCGCTTGCAGGGGCAGGCCGACTTCGTTCGCCGCCGCCACACGTTCGGAAAGTTTGACGCGGCCACCGGCGGCCGCAAGATCGGCCATGTAGTCGGCAATATGCTGACCGGAACAGCTTCCTGCCAGCAGCAGACCGGCGAAGCTGACCGGATTGATGACGGTCGTGGCGCCGGCCTGCCGCGCGGGCAATTCATTGTCTTCGTTACGCACGACGATGCTGATGGGCACGCCGGGCGCCAGATGACGCGCGGTGAGCGTGATGAGAATGGACGTGTCGTCCCGTCCGCCGGACACGATCATCGAACAGGCGCGGTCGATCCGCACGTCTTTCAATGTCCGGTCGCGTGTCGCATCGCCGCACAGGATATTGCAGCCCAGTTCCTCGGCATCTTCCAGGGCATGCTCGTCGCAATCGATCACGACGATTCGATGCGGATCGTTGCCACGGGCGATGAGTTCGCGCACCGCCTCGGCATTGCTGGTGCCGAAACCGGCCACGACGATATGCCCTTCAAGAGCTTTCTGGATGCGGGCCATGCGCCACCTGTACACTGTGTTGCGAAGGAAGAAACTATAGGCCGTGCCCAGAAAGATGAGCCAGACGAACAGCCGGATCGGCGTGACGATGAACGTTTCGAACAGGCGAGTCTGCGGACTGACCGGCACGATGTCGCCATAGCCCACGGTCGTGACCGTGACGGTCGTGAAGTACAGAACGTCGACGAAGCTGATGTGATTGTCCAGATTGTCCTTCAGACCGTCGCGATCGATCCAGTGGATCGCGAGCACAACGGAAATCAGGCCGAACACCAGCGCGACTCGCCACGCCAGATCGGCCCACGCAGGCAAGGAGGACCGCCTTCGTAGAAAATGCGAAACGCCTCGCGACCTGTCCGGGCGAGAATGATGGGATGGCACACGCATCACGCGAGCCTAGGCCAGTAACGGCTCAACACGCAATCGCGACGGCAGGACGTGGGGACGCGACCCCCGCGTTCGGAACGGGGTCAGTGACCAAATGCCGCCGCCACCGCATCCATCGAGCCGTCGTGCGTCAGGTCGTAATGCAGTGGCGTTACGGTGATATAGCCCTGAGCGATGGCTTCGAGGTCGGTGCCTGCGGGCACGGCATCGCTGTCGCCGAGGCCGAACCAGTAATAGCGATAGCCGCGCGGATCGGTCCCCTCCACGATGCGGGTGCGGTCGATGTCGTGGAATCCCTGGCGAACGACGCGGATCCCTTTCACCGCATCAGGATCGATCGCGGGGAAATTGACGTTGATGAGCATCCGCTTGCCCGCGGGCATGGCGATCAGCGGGCGTAGCACCTTTTCGCCCCATGCCTCGGCACAGGCGAACGGCACGCTGTCGCCCATGCCCTCACGTGCGTAGACCTGGCTGAGCGCGATCGACCGCACGCCCGAGATCGCGCCTTCCATCGCGGCGGCGACGGTGCCGGAATAGGTCACGTCCTCCGCCAGATTGGCGCCGCGATTGACGCCCGAAAGGATGAGGTCGGGCGGGCAATCCTTCATCAGCTGCCCCATCGCCATCATGACGGCATCGGTCGGCGTGCCGCTGACGCTATAGTGCTTTTCACCATGCTTGCGGATGCGCAGGGGGCGGGAGAGGGTAAGGCTGTGTCCGGCACCGGACTGTTCCTCCGACGGGGCGACGATCCAGATATCGTCCGAAAGGGTGCGGGTAATGGTTTCCAGCACCTTGAGGCCGGGGGCGTGGACGCCGTCATCGTTGGTCAGGAGGATACGCATGGAAAAAAACTCCGTTCGGGCTGAGCTTGTCGAAGCCGTCGCCTGAGCGAAAGCGAAGGTACCTCACTGCGTTCGGTGGAACCCTTCGACTTCGCTCAGGGCGAACGGCTAGGGGCGCGGTTCGAGCCGCGTCACGCCGCCCATATAGGGGGCAAGGACGTCGGGGATGATGACGGACGCGTCCGCCTGCTGATAATTTTCGAGCACGGCGACAAGCGTGCGGCCGACGGCGAGGCCGGAGCCGTTCAGCGTATGGAGGAAGCGCGTCGCTTTCTCCCCCTCCGGCTTGAAGCGGGCATTCATGCGTCGCGCCTGAAAGTCGCCGCAGTTGGAAATGCTGCTGATTTCGCGATAGGTCTGCTGACTGGGCAACCAGACTTCGAGGTCGAAGGTCTTGGCGGCGGAAAAGCCCATGTCGCCACTGCACAGCAGCATCTTGCGATAGGGCAGGTCGAGTGCCTGGAGAATGCCTTCGGCCGCGGCGACCATGCGCTCATGTTCGGCAGGTGAATCGTCCGGCGAGCAGATGGCCACCAGCTCCACCTTCTCGAACTGATGCTGGCGGATGAAGCCGCGCGTGTCGCGCCCCGCCGAGCCGGCCTCGGACCGGAAGCAGGGTGTGAGCGCCGTGAAGCGCAGCGGCAGCCCATCGAGCGGGACGATCTGGTCGCGCACGAGGTTGGTCAAGGTAACTTCGGCGGTGGGGATGAGCCAGCGGCCGTCGGTCGTATGGAACAGGTCTTCGGCGAACTTCGGCAATTGCCCGGTGCCGTACAGCGCATCGTCGCGCACCAGCAGGGGCGGATTGACTTCCTCATAGCCGTTTTCGCCCGATTGCCGGTCCAGCATGAACTGGGCCAGCGCCCTGTGCAGCCGCGCCATGCCGCCGCGCAGCGCCGCAAAGCGCGCGCCGGACATGGCAGCGGCGCTTTCGAAATCGAGGCCGAGTGCCGGACCGAAATCGGCGTGATCCTGTGGCGTGAAATCGAACGCGCGTGGCGCGCCCCAGCGCAAGACTTCGACATTGGCGGCTTCGTCGGCACCTTCCGGCACATCGTCGGCAGGCAGGTTGGGGATGGCGAGAAGCATGGCATCGAGGGCCGCGGACGTATCGCGATCTTCCTGCTCCATCGCGGGCAGGCTTTCCTTGAGCGAAGCCACTTCGGCTTTCAGCGCATCGGCGGTGGTGGCGTCGCTGGCGGCCATCGCCTGACCGATCGCCTTGCTGGCTTCGTTGCGACGCGCCTGATTGATTTGCAGCGCGGTCGCGATGGCGCGGCGCTTCTCGTCCAGCGCCAGTATTTCGGACGACTGTGGCGGCAGGCCACGCCTGGCAAGCGCAGCGTCGAAAGCGGCGGGATTGTCCCTGATGGCGCGGATGTCATGCATGGCCGCACCCTATGCCGCCGCACGGTAAACGGCGCAAGGGACGAGCGCACAGAAAAGGGCGGACCCGACTGGCAGGCCCGCCCTCATCTCCCCCGCAGAAGATTGTGCTCAGGCCGCTTCGCTGGCCTCGACGGGTGCCTTGGCGGCAAAGCGGCGGCGCGCCACGAGCGCGGCCGCGGCAGCGCCGAACAGCAGTACCATCGGCGGCGCGGGCACGTCGGTCGGCGGCGGCGGGTGTCCGCCGCTGGAGCCGCTGCTGCCCGAGGACGTCGAGGAGCTGGTGCTGCTCGACGTGCTGCTGCTCGTCGACGAAGATGTGGACGAAGAGGTCGATGTCGAACTGCTCGTCGCGCCGAAGCTGGATGACGAGATAGTACCCGACGACGTGGACGACGTGGTGCTGACGCCACCCGTCGATGTCGACGAGGTCGTGCTGACGCCGCCGGTGGACGAGGATGTGGACGATCCGCCGGTTGAGGAGGTCGATGTCGAGCTTACCCCGCCGGTCGATGTGCTGGATCCACCGGTGGAGGTGCTGGAGCCGCCCGTCGAACTGGTGGAGCTGACGCCGCCAGTAGAACTTGTGGAACTGACGCCCCCTGTCGATGTGCTCGATCCACCCGTAGAGCTGGTGGAGCTGAGACCGCCGGTGGACGTGGAGACGCCACCGGTCGACGTGGAAACACCGCCGGTAGACGTCGATACGCCGCCCGTGGACGTGGACGATCCGCCCGAGCTGGTCGAGCCGCCGCTGGTGGAGCTGGACCCGCCACTGGTCGATGTCGATCCGCCGCTGGTGGTCGATGATACGACGACGCTGCCGCCGCCACCGCCGCTGCCGCCGAAAAAGCCGCCGAAGAACCCGCCGCCGCTGCCACCAAAGCCGCCGCCGCCGCCGATCACGACCGGTACGCCGCCACCGCCGCCGCCTGCATAAGAGGGGCCTTCCGCCAAGGGCGCAGGCATGGGCATAGGAATGGGTGCGGCCTGAGTCGTCACAGTAATGGTCTGCGGCGCGCAATTGGCAGCGGTCCGCACGATCCGTTTCTTGACGACACGCTGCGCATAGCGGCGCTTGGCCGGCGCCTTCTTGGTTATTTTCAGGCTCTGGACGTTGGCCGGGCGCGGCTTTTCCGCCACATGGACGGCGCCGCCGCCGATCAGAGCACCCCCGCAGGTGACAGCGCAAAGTTTGGCTAGAGCCATCCGAACCGACATAGCTTCACACTCTTATTAATTCCTGTGCCACGCCGTCATCCGATGGTCCTGCGGACGAGGTGAGACAACTCCTTCTGCAAGAAAGGCAAAAGAAAGCGTTAACTGCAACGGCGTTAACTGCGTTTGGGAACGGGGCGGCAAGAAAAGCATGAAGTCGGCGTAAAGGAACATGGTTAATGTCCCAGCGCGATACAGCCCGGCACCGTCAGGTGCATGCCTCATGTCGAAATCCGTCAGCCGCACAGCCTTGTCCCGCCGTCGGCGTGCATGGTCGGCAATATTGATTCGGCACGGCGTGGGGGATCGCCGCGAGACGCATGAAAGGCCGCTTGTATCAGGCCTTTGCGGTGGCTATAGGCGCGCTCAATCATAACAGGCGGCCGGGTTCCCGCCCCGGTCCCTGTCCCGTTTCGGAGAGCGCAATGGCATCGGTCCTCAATTCCGGCAAAGGCGGCGCATCGGCACAAGGCGCTGTCGCCTTGCCGGAAGATTATCGCCCGTCGGCGGACGAAGAGTTCATGAACCCCCTGCAAGTCGAGTATTTTCGCCAGAAGCTGCTGGACTGGAAGAAGCAGATATTGGCGGAAGCGGAAGGGACGCTTGCCGTTCTGCAGAACGAGCCGCTGCGCGAACCCGATCTCAATGACCGCGCGTCGAGCGAAACCGACTGGTCGATCGAACTGCGCACCCGCGACCGTCAGCGCAAGCTGATTGCCAAGATCGACGCGGCGCTGCGACGGATCGATGACGGCGAATATGGCTATTGCGAAGTGACCGGCGAGCCGATTTCGCTTGGCCGCCTCGAGGCCCGGCCGATCGCGACGATGACAGTCGAGGCGCAGGAACGGCACGAGCGTCAGGAAAAGGTCTCACGCGACGACTGATCGGCGGGGACCGGCGGCGGATTAACGCTTCCTCCATTCTCACCATGCTATCCGGACCGGCAGATAAGCGGTCGATCTGGATATTTCATCGATGAACAACGAAGCTGATGATCCGGGCAAGCTGGCTCCGGGCGAGCTGGGGCCGGATGAACGCGGTCCGGCACGCCGGTCACGCCGCGACAGCCTGTTTCTGCTCACCGTGCTGAGCGCAGCCGACGGCCGGGACATGGGCAGCGCACGTGTCCGCAACTTGTCGGCCACCGGGCTGATGGCGGATTGCGAAACGCCGGTTGCGGTCGGCGATCGCGTATCGATGAAATTGCGCGGGGTCGGCACGGTCAGGGGCACGGTGGCCTGGGTCAGAGACGATCGTATCGGGGTGACTTTCGACCGGGAGATAGATCCGCAGGCCGCGCGACGCCCGATCGCCGAGAGCGACGCCATCAAGCATATGCCGGATTATCTTCGGCCTACCTTTCCGGTCAATCGCCGCTGAAGACCGGAAAACAGCCGCTCGGCTGAGGATGCGGGGATGGCGATTATCCCCTTCGCGCATGTATGTCTTGTTCCCCTGCGAAAGCCGAGGAACGATACATTAGCTGCTGGAAAGTTAGGCTGCCTGTCAGGATGGTGCCCGACCGTCTGGGCTGGTCCCCGTGGTCCGCGGAGACCAGCGCAACGGGTGGCGTCAATGCGCCGAAGCGATCTCTTCCTTCACGCGCAATTTGCGCTTTTTAAGGGTCGCTACCAGGATCGCATCGGGCAGGGGGCGGCTTGTTTCAGCCTTGATCCGGGCTTCGATACCTGCATGCTTGGCTTGCAGGGCAGACAAGTGCGTATTGTCCATTTTGGTCTCCTTCACATAAGTTCCGGATGATCGAATAGATCATGATTCGCGTGGTCTGTCTCGCTTCTTTTTGTGGTCTGCGACAAGTGCGCCGGGATTTGCGACAATCCGCATCATGCCTCGACAAAGACAGTGGATTGCACCGGCATCGATGATCGGCAATGATGCTCCGCATGACGCCCGAAGACATCATGCGACGCCTCGAACTGTTGCGAATCGAGCATCGCGATCTCGATATGGCGATCGGCGCCCTGGTGCACAGTGGAACCGGGGATCAGTTGCAGCTTGCACGGCTGAAGAAGCGCAAGCTGCGGCTGCGCGACGAGATCGCGGTGCTTGAGGATGCGCTGATTCCCGACATCATAGCCTGACCAGCGGTCGCCGCCGAACGGCGCTCCATCGAACCGAAATGGGACAGCAGCCGATATCATCGTTGCATAAGCGTAAACATGCCTGACAGCGGCTCGGCATTATGCCATCCTCAATCATGGCCGCTGCATCCTATATCCTCGATACCGGGCTCCACCGCCGTCTGGTCGACAGCCTCTATGTCGAGGCAATGGTGATGGCCGATGAGGCACGCGCCTATTTCGATCGCCTGGGCGCGTCGGACCGCGAGGCGCTGGAGCCGATGAGCCGCATCGTCTTTTCGTGCGAATCGCTGAAGGTGACGACGCGTCTTATGCATGTCATCGCATGGCTGCTCGGGCAAAAGGCCTGGCAGCGGGGCGAGATCGACACCGCGATATTGCGTGAGGAACGTTTCAGCCTGGGCGAGGCGGCCGCGACCGAAATGCATGGCATTGCGCATTTTCCTTTTGCGGCGCGCGCGCTCATTTCAGGCAGCGGCGATCTTTACGACCGGGTCAAGCGGCTGGAGTCGCGGTTCTGGGAAGGGCAGGCGCTTGCGCCCGAAATGCGCCACGGCCCCGCCCATGCGCTGATCGATCGGCTGGCCAAGGCGTTCTGAAGCGCATATGGCTGTGCAACCCGTCGCGTTCTGACGCGTTGAAATGCGCAATGCGCTGTCGACCGGTCATCATGGCTGGCGCCGTCGTCAATTTATCGGCTAGAGCGGGATGATGGTATACGGCGCGCGGCCCAGATTGTTGCTCATCATGTCGTCGCGCATTGTCTGGCTCGGGCTGGCGTCCGCATCGCTGGTCCCGCCGCTTGCGCGGGCGCAGACCAGCGTACCGACTATGCCGGCAACGTCCGGCACAGAAGCCGATCAGACGGAGCCGAATGCGGCGACGACCGATGCGTTGTCGATCGATCCTGAGGCGGCGCTCGCGCCCTTGCCCGATATCGGTGTCGATTGGCCGGATATGGACGCCAGCGACATCATCGCGCCGCCCTTGGCCGAAACACCGGACAGCAGCGCACCCGCAGAGGCCACTGAGGAGGCCGTGCCGGTGGCCGATGCTGCCGAGGCCGCCAGCCAGCCGGGAACAACAGGCGCGGCCGGGCAGGCGGCGGATGGCCCGGCGCTGACGGAGGCTGACATGGATGCCGCCGGAGAACGCCGTTACCGCGTTGTGCTGGACGGGCTAGATGGCATCACCGACAGCCTGTTTTCGAGCCGCTTCGACGAGCTTTCGGCGCTCAAGCAAGGCGATGGCAAGCCCGCCAACCTCGCGCAGATCAATCGCCGGATCAGGGAAGATACCGAACTGCTCGACCGGCTGATGCGGGCGAAGGGCTATTATGATGCGCGTATCCGCGGGTCGGTCGCCGCGCCCGCCGCGGGCGACGACCGGTTGCTGGTGACGATGGACGTGGTGCCGGGCACATTATATCTGCTGGCATCGATCGACTTGCCGGGGATCGAGGCGGCAGGGCCGAAGGAACCGGTGCTGCGCGAGGCGTTCACGGTCAAGATCGGCGATCCGATCGACGCCGACCGGATTGTCGGGGCGCAGGCATCGCTGTCGACGGCCCTGGGGGAAAACGGCTTTCCGTTCGCCAAGGTGGATGAGCCGGTGGTGCGCGTGGATCATGAGGCGCGCCAGGGCGATCTCGATATCATCGTGACGCCGGGCGGCTATCGCCGGTTCGGCCAGATCGTGCTGCAGGACGATGATCTTTTCAGCGCGCGACATGTGCAACGGATCGCCCGGTTCCGGCCTGACGATATGTACATGGCATCGGATGTCGAGGATTTGCGGCGCGCGCTGGTGGCGACGGGCCTTGTGTCGTCCGTCACCCTGACACCGACCGATGCGGGCGACGGCGAGCATGTCGATCTGGCCGTGGACGTCACCGCCGCCCCGCCGCGCACCATAGCCGGGGAAGTCGGCTATGGCACAGGGGAAGGGTTTCGCGTCGAGGCAAGCTGGCAGCATCGCAATTTCTTCCCGCCGGAGGGGGCGGTCACCGCGCGCGGCGTTCTGGGCACGCAGGAGCAGACCGGATCGCTCACCTATCGCCGCAACAACTTCATGAAGCGCGATCAGGTGCTGACCGGGCTGCTTTCGGTCAGCAACATCAACCGTGACGCCTTTGCCGCGCGGACGATCCAGCTTTCGGGTGCGCTGGAGCGGCAGACCAACATCATCTTCCAGAAGAAATGGGTGTGGAGCGTCGGCGCGGAACTGATCGCCTCGCAGGAACGGGACAGTTTCAGCCGCCTGGCGGGCGGGCGGCGCACCTTTCTGATCGGGGCCTTGCCGAGCGGCCTCACCTATGACGGCAGCGACGATTTGCTCAATCCGACGCGCGGGTTCCGCCTGGGCGGCCGGATAAGCCCGGAAGTGTCTTTCCAGAACAGCACCTTCGCCTATGTCCGCACCCAGATCGACGGCAGCGTCTATCAGCCGATGGGCGAAAGCGTCACTTTGGCGGCGCGCGCGCGGCTCGGCACAATATTGGGATCGACCGTCAATCGCATTGCGCCGTCGCGGCGTTTCTATGCTGGCGGCGGGGGATCGGTGCGCGGCTATGGCTATCAGGCAATCGGACCGCGCGACGCCAACAACGATCCGATCGGCGGCAAGAGCTTGGCGGAGTTCTCGCTGGAGGCCCGCGTGCGCTTCGGCACTTTCGGTGTGGTGCCGTTCATCGACGCGGGCAATATCTCGACCGCCGCGCTGCCGCGGTTCAGCGATCTACGCATCGGGGCCGGTGTCGGCCTGCGCTATTACAGCAATTTCGGGCCGATCCGCATCGACGTCGGAACGCCCATCAATCCGCAGCCGGGCGACAGCAAGATCGCGGTCTACGTCTCGCTGGGGCAGGCCTTCTGATGGCACAGACGGACGAACCTGCCGTGGCCAGCGTGCCCCCACGCAAGACCGGCCGGCGCTGGCAACGTTGGGTATCGGGCATCATCCTGACGCTCGTGCTCGCAATTGCGGGCGCGGCGCTTTGGCTGGATACCAGCGCCGGGCATCGTTTTCTCATTAGCCGGATCGAGCGGGTCGCGCCGGAATCGGGCCTGCGCATTCGTGTCGGCGCGATCGAAGGCAGTATCTACAGCAAGGCGCGGCTGATCGACCTGCGGATTTACGATCCGGGCGGCCTGTTCTTTTCCGCGCCGCGTGTGCAGCTTGACTGGTGGCCGATCGCCTGGCTTTCGAACCGGCTGGACATCGACCGGCTGATCATGCCGCGCGCAACGCTGCACAAGCTGCCCGCGCTTCGTCCCTCCCGCGTGCAGGGTCCAATCCTGCCCGATTTCGATATTCGCCTGATGCAGCTTCGCGTCGAGCGGCTGACGCTCGCCCAGGCCGTGACGGGGCGGGCGCAGGTTGCGACGATCGAAGGCGATGCCGACATACGCGCAGGCCGCGCGGTCATCGATCTGTCGGCGCGGGTGCTTGACGGCGCGGACGCGCTTCTGCTCGCGCTCGACAGCCGCCCGGACGATGACCGTTTCGATGTCGATGTGACGGTCAATGCGCCCAGGGGCGGCGTGCTGGGGAAAATGGCCGGGCTGACGCAGGACGCCAATCTGCGGGTGCAAGGCGACGGCACATGGACCCGGTGGAACGGAACGGCGATCGCAACGCTCGACAAGGTGCCTGCGATATCCCTGCGGCTTGGCGCACAGAAGGGTGGCTATCAGCTCAGCGGTACTGTTGAGGGACAGGCGATCGCGGGCAATGGCCTCATCCAGCGCCTGTCCGCGCCAAAGCTCGATCTGACGGCCAGCGGGACATTGGAAAACCGCGTCATCGACGGGGTTCTGAAAGTTCGGTCGGCGGCGATCGACCTGACCGCTGACGGCGCGATCGACCTGCGCAACAGCGGGTTCGACAATCTGCTGATCGACGCGAAGCTGGCCCGGCCGCAAGCGTTGCTCAAGACGATGACCGGTCAGGATGTGTTTGCGCGGGTACGGCTTGACGGACCGATCAGGACCGTGGGTTTCGAATATCTGCTGTCGGCCACGCGCCTTGCTTTCGGAAAGACGGTGCTGCGCGACGTGAAGGCGCGCGGGCAGGGGCGGCGTGCCGATGGCGGACCAATCATCCTGCCCGTCAACCTGTCGGCGCGGCAGCTCGACGGGCAGGGCGACATGGTTGCAGGCATCGTTCGCAATTTCACGCTGGCAGGGGCGTTGCAGATCAACGGGCAGACGATCACGTCCACACCGCTGCAAGTCCGATCGGACAAGTTGCGCGGTGCGCTTGTCGTGCTCGCCGACCTCAAGACCGGACGCTATGACATCGGGCTGACAGGCGACATCAACGGCCTCGTCATTCCCGGCCTTGGCATCGTGGATGTGCGATCGAAGGTGCAGGCGGTGCCGGGCGCGGGCGGCGGCTTCAGTCTGCGCGGGCAGGCCGATGCGCGGATGCGCAGGCTCGACAACAGCTTTTTCCGAACCCTGGGCGGTGGACTGCCGCGGCTGCGATCGGCCTTGGCGCTGGGCGCGGACGGCCGATTGCTGCTGAGCGGGATCAAGCTCGATGCGCCGCTGCTCAGCCTGTCGGCCAATGGCTACCGACGGCCCGACGGGACATTCCATTTCGAAGGCGGCGGCAACCATCAGACCTATGGCCCGCTTACGCTGGTGCTGGATGGCAGGATCGACCGGCCCGCTGTCGATCTAGTCCTGGCCCGACCGCTCGACGCGGCGGGTCTGCGGGCGGTGGCGGTCAAGCTGCTGCCCGATCCGATCGGCTATCGCTTCACGGCGGAGGGCGGATCGGTGCTTGGTCCGTTTTCAGGCAATGGCACGATCGCGTTACCTGCGGGCGGGCAGACGGCGATCAATGTCGAGCGGCTGGCGGTGGCCGGTGCCGTGGCGCGTGGCACGATCCTGCCGGTGACTGGAGGCCTAGACGGGCGGCTGGACGTGACCGGGGCCGTTGCCGGTTTCGTCGGAATGAAGCCAGTGAACGGCATCCAGCAGATCACGACCGAGCTGACGGCAACCGACGCCCGGTTCGACGGGCCAACCGCGATCAGCGTGCGGCGCGGCAAGCTGACGGCCAGCCTGCTGCTCGACCCCGCGGGCACGAGCGTCGATGCCGATATAACCGCCCGTGGGCTGCTGATCGGCCCGATGCGGATCAACCGCATGGATGCCAAGGCGAAGCTGACCGATGGCAAGGGCAAGGTCACCGGCGGTATCGTCGGTCAGCGTGGTCGCCTGTTCGACCTGAAGTTCGACGTCGATGTCGCGCCGGACCAGATCGGCCTGATGCTGACGGGCACGCTCGATAGGCGCCCGGTTGCGGTGAGCCGTCGCGCGATACTGACGCGGACCGACGACGGCTGGCGGCTCGCACCGACCACGATCCGCTATCGGGGCGGCAGCGCGCAATTTGCCGGGCGGCTGGGCGGCGAAGCGACCGAGATCGAAGCGCGGCTCGACAAATTGCCTCTGGCCATGCTCGATCTTGTTTATGACGAGCTGGGATTGGGCGGCCTTGCGACGGGCACGCTGAGCTATGCCAAGCCGCGCGACGGGGTGCCGACCGGTGAGGCGCATCTGCGCATCAGGGGTCTGACACGATCGGGCCTTGCGCTCAGCTCGCGACCGGTCGATGTCGGCGTGAATGCGGACCTGACGGCGACGCGCCTGGCCGCGCGCGCGATCATCACCGCCGAAAACAAGACGATCGGGCGGGCGCAGGCGCTGCTGACGCCGCTCGGGTCAGGCGACCTGATGCAGCGTATCGAGGGCGCGCCCCTGTTCGCGCAGCTTCGCTATAACGGGACGGCGGATACGCTGTGGCGTCTCACGGGGATCGAGATCATCGACCTGACCGGCCCGGCAGCGATTGCGGCGGACGTGCGTGGTACGCTGGCCAATCCCGTTATCACTGGCTCGATCGCCAGCGACAATGCAACGATCGACAGTCCGATCACGGGCATGCGGGTGAGCAACATCAAGACGCGCGGCCGGTTCAGCGGATCGCGGCTTGTCATTTCCAGCTTTGCGGGGACCGCGCGCGGCGGTGGCACCGTCAGCGGCAGTGGCGCTTTCGATTTCGGTGGCGGGAAAGGCGTGGCCATGGACCTCAAGATGCAGGCCGACAATGCGACGCTGCTGGAACGCGACGATATCGGCGCGACCGTGACGGGGCCGATCAGCATCACGTCCGACGGCATCGGCGGCACGATAGCGGGCGATGTGGACATGATCCGCAGCCGCTTCACCCTGGGACAGGCGGCGGCGGTTGCAGCGATACCGGAACTGCGCGTCATCGAAGTCAACCGGCGCGGCGAGGAGTTCGAGCGGGCGGCGACGACCGCATCCTGGAGACTGGCGATCAAGGCGCGGGCGCGCAATCGCCTGACGGTTACCGGCCTTGGCCTCGACAGCGAATGGCGCGCCAACCTGGATATCGGCGGCACGGTGACGGCACCGGCCATTCAGGGCACGGTCGATCTGGTGCGGGGTGGTTACGAGTTTGCCGGACGGCGGTTCGACTTGACCGAAGGGCGAATCCGCTTTGACGGCGCAACCCCGACCGACCCGACGCTCAATATCGAGGCGGAGGCGAACATCAACGGCATCAACGCGGCCATCCGGGTGACGGGGACCAGCCTGAAGCCGGTCATCAGCTTCACCAGTGTGCCCGCCTTGCCGGAAGACGAGCTTCTGTCCCGGCTGTTGTTCGGCACCTCGATCACCAATTTGTCGGCGCCCGAGGCCCTTCAACTGGCCGCCGCCGTAACTTCGCTGCAGGGCGGTGGCGGCGGCCTCGACCCGATCAATGCCGTGCGCAAGGCGGCGGGCCTCGACCGGCTGCGCATATTGCCCGCCGACCCGACGCAGGGACAGGGCACGTCTGTTGCAGCGGGCAAATATCTGACGCGGCGCACCTATGTGGAGATCATCACCGACGGGCAGGGCTATTCGGCGACGCGGATCGAGTATCAGGTCACGCGGTGGCTTTCGCTCCTGTCGAGCGTTTCTACGCTGGGACGGCAGAGCGCCAACGTGCGGGTGTCGAAGGATTATTGAGAAAGCCCATTGACGTGACATTGCATTCGAAGTCATGAGCGGAGCATGACCGATCCCCGCCCCCGACAGCGTTCCCGGATAGATGCGAGCGCAGCGATCAGCGTCGTCGACCTGTTCACCGTGGGCGTCGGGCCATCCAGTTCGCATACGGTGGGGCCGATGCGCGCCGCGCGGATGTTCATGGAAAGTCTGGCCGCCTGTCCGGAGGGCATCACGTGCGAACTGTTCGGATCGCTGGCGCTGACGGGCCATGGCCATGCGACCGACACTGCGATCCTGCTGGGGCTGTGCGGCGAAACGCCGGAAGCTGTCGATCCCGAAAATATGAGCGCGCGCATAGCGGCCATCCGCGCGGAGGCGGTGATTCGGTTCGGCGCGTGGACGATCCCGTTCCTCGAAAGCCGCGACCTGCTGTTCTGCAAGGGCGATTTTCTGGAGCAGCACAGCAACGGGATGCGTTTCAGCGCGCGGATGGCGGGCGGGGAAACAGTGGTCCGGGAATATTTTTCGGTCGGCGGCGGTGCGGTCGTGGCGGGTGAGACCATCGACTGTGCGGGGGATACGGCACCAGCGCTGGGCCATAATCTGGTGCAGCCGCTGCCCTTTTCATCGGGCGTCGAATTGCTGGAACGTGGCGAGGAAACAGGGCTGTGCATCGGCACGATCGTTTTGCGGAACGAAGGGGCCTGGCGCACGCAGGCCGAGACGGAGGCGTTTCTCGACACGGTGATCGATGCGATGCACGGATCTATCGATCGCGGCATGCGGGAGGAAGGCATGCTGCCCGGTGGCCTCAAGGTCCGCAGGCGCGCGAAGGCGATCCATGCCCGGCTCCGCGCAGGTCAGGAAGGCATGCAGCCTGCGGCGATATTTGAATGGGTCAGCCTGTTCGCGCTGGCCGTGAACGAGGAAAACGCCGCCGGAGGCCGTGTCGTGACGGCACCGACGAACGGCGCGGCGGGCGTCATTCCGGCGGTCCTTCGTTATTACCGCAAGTTCGTGCCGGGTGCCGACCGCGAAGGCGAGCGGCTGTTGCTGCTCACGGCCGCGGCGATCGGCTTTCTCTACAAGAAGCGCGCGTCAATCTCCGCCGCCGAAATGGGGTGCCAGGGTGAAGTGGGCGTTGCCTGCTCCATGGCGGCGGCGGGGCTGGCGGCGGTGCTGGGCGGCACGAATGCGCAGGTGGAGAATGCCGCCGAAATCGGGATGGAGCATAATCTGGGCCTCACCTGCGATCCCATCGGCGGGCTCGTCCAGATCCCCTGCATCGAACGCAACACCATGGGTGCGGTGAAGGCGATCAACGCCGCCTATCTGGCGCTACAGGGCGACGGGCGGCACATCGTCAGTCTCGACGCGGTGATCGAGACGATGCGCCAGACGGGCGAAGACATGGCCAGTCGCTACAAGGAGACAAGCCTTGGGGGGCTGGCGGTCAATGTCGTGGCCTGTTGACAGGCGGGACTCGTAACCGGTCATGCCCGGCCCTATAGCGGGCTATGGCTTCCCCTCCCAAAGTGCCCCGCACCGCATCACCGCGCCCGAAACCCGCCAAGGTCCGTCCGGCCGGCTTTCCGTCGCGCGAGCAGATCATCGATTTCATCACGACCGCCGAAACCCCGGCCGGAAAGCGGGAAATCGCGCGCGCCTTCGGGCTGAAGGGGCAGGAGAAGATCACGCTCAAGGCGCTGCTGAAGGATATGGCAGACGAGGGCCTGCTCGACATCGGCCCGGCGCGGGCCTTCCACAAAATGGGTGGCGTGCCCAAAGTCACGGTGCTGCGGATCGCGGATGTCGATGGCAGCACGCTGATCGGCATCCCCGAACGCTGGGAAGCCGATGGTGTCCCCCCACCGCGCCTGCGCATCGTGGAGCGTGGGAAGCGCAGCGCGTTGACGGTGGGCGACCGCATATTGGCGCGGACCGAGGAAGCGGGTGCGGGCTGGGTCGCGCATCCCATGAAGAAGCTGGCCAAGGGCGAAGAACTGCTGCTGGGCGTAGTCGAAAAGCAGGAAGGCGGCGCGCTGGTGCTCCGCCCGGTCGATAAGCGCAACCGCACTGTCGCCCGCATTTCCGACATGGGACAGGCAAAGCCGGGCGATCTGGTATTGGCGGAAGCAGGCGGACGCGCGCCAAAAGTAACCGCGCGGATAACAGACGTGCTGGGCGACCCGTTTGCGGCCAAGAGTTTCAGCCTGATCGCCATTCACAAGTTCGGTATTCCCTTCACCTTTCCTGACCGGGTCGAGGAAGAGGCGCTGACCGTTGCCAGATTGCCTTTGCATGAAGCGAAGCGCGAGGATTTGCGCCATCTGCCGATCGTCGCGATCGATCCGGTGGACGCTCGCGACTTTGACGATGCGGTGTGGGCCGCGCCCGATGATGACGACGCCAATCCCGACGGCTTCCGCGCCATCGTCGCCATCGCCGACGTGTCTTATTATGTCCGTCCCGGCAGCGCGCTGGACAAGGAAGCGCGCAAACGCGGCAACAGCGTCTACTTCCCCGATCGCGTCGTGCCGATGCTGCCGCATCAGTTGTCGTCCGACATGTGTTCGCTGCGCGCCCGGGAAGATCGCGCCGCACTGGCCTGCCATCTCGTCATCGACCGGAACGGCAAGGTCACGTCCTGGCGCTTTACCCGCGCGGTGATCCGGGTGGCGGCGAATATCCCTTACGAGCAGGCGCAGGCGGCGATCGACGGCACGGCGGCCAACCCGTTGCTGGAAACGGCCCTCAAGCCGCTCTGGGCGTGCTGGGCATTGCTGGCCAAGGCACGGGACAAGCGGGAGCCGCTCGATCTCGACTTGCCCGAACGGCGGGTGGTGCTGGACGAAGCGGGCAAGATCGTCAGCGTCGCGGTGCGCGAGCGGCTCGATGCACATCGCCTGATCGAGGATTACATGATCGCCGCCAATGTCGCCGCCGCCAAGGCGCTGGAGGCGAAGAAAGCGCCGGTGATGTACCGCATCCACGAGCCGCCGAGCCGGGAAAAGCTGATTGCGCTGAAGGACTATCTCAAGACCTTCGACATCGAGTTCGCGATGGGGCAGGTGATCCGCCCGGCGACGTTCAACCGCCTGATCGAAAAGATCGGCGACAGCGATGTGAAGCCGCAGATCATGGAGCAAATCCTGCGGACCCAGACGCAGGCCTATTACGGGCCGCAGAACGCAGGGCATTTCGGCCTGGCGCTGGGCAGCTACGGCCATTTCACCTCGCCTATCCGGCGCTATGCGGACCTTTTGGTCCATCGCGCGCTGGTGGGGGCCTATGGGCTGGAAATGCCCGCACCGAAGGACAGGAACCTGCCCGACAAGACATCGCTATCGGGCGAGGACATGGCCAATATGAGCCGTGTGGGCGAACTCATCAGCCAGCATGAACGGCGGGCGATGGAAGCCGAACGGGAAACCGTCGACCGCTATGTCGCGGCCTATCTTGCGCTGCATGTCGGCGAAGTGATGGATGCACGAATCACGGGTGTCCAGAACTTCGGCTTTTTCGCGACGGTGGATGGGCTGGGCGGTGACGGGCTGGTGCCGGTATCGACGCTGGGGGCCGAGCGGTTCTATTATGACGAGGCGGGCCGCGCGCTGGAAGGGATGACCACGGGCGATCGCTATACGCAGGGTCAGCGGCTGAAACTGCGGCTGGTCGAGGCCGACCCGATCAACGGGTCGCTGCGGTTCGAACTGCCCGAGGGTGCGAGCCATCTGCCCTTCCGCGGCCCCAATCGCGGACCGGCCAATCGGGGACCCGGACGCGCAACCGGCGGATTGCAGCGGCGCGGGCGACCGGGGAACATCCGGCACAGCAACAATCCGCGGGGGAAGAACAAACGATAAAATCCGTTCGGGCTGAGCGCAGTCGAAGCCTTCTGCTGAGCCGCAGGCGAAGCCACTTCACTTCGTTCAGTAGTACCCTTCGACAAGCTCAGGGCGAACGGTTTGATATTGGCACCTAACTCAGCCGGTCCACGGCATCCCGATCCAGCGACCCCGGTATCACCATGATCGGACAATGCAGGCTGCCCGCGTCGGTCCCGGCGAAATGGGCGACCAGTGGCCCCGGTGCGCCGGTGGCCGCCGCACCCAGCACCAGCGCGGCGATATCGGGATTTTCATCCAGCGTCCTGCGCACCAGAGTGACGGCATCGCCCTGCTTGACGGTGATTGTCGGACGGATGCCCGATTCCTGCATCAGCGTACCGGCCGCCCCCATCACCAGCGCCTCAGCGCGTTGCCGCGCCTCTTCCTCTATCGTCGCCTGAACGCCGCCCCATTGCACGAACTCTGTGGGCGGGATCAGCGCCAGGATTTGTACGGCGCCCCCGGTCTTGGCGGCACGGCGGGCGGCGAAGCGCAGCGCCACTTCGGCTTCGGGAGTCTCATCGACCACCACCAGATATGTCCGCATCTTATGTCCGCCCCTGAAACCGTCCCCGGAATCTGCGGCATAAATCTTCGCCGCGCAAGGCTTTGCCGGATATGCACCGTCTCCGCCCTTGACCGTAGCGGCCAAAGCGTCAAGTAACGGGCTTCCCTCCCCACGGAATCAGATACGAGAAGGGCTGCACCCTCATGGCAATCAACATCCAGATGCCGGCATTGTCTCCCACCATGGAAGAAGGCTCGCTGGCGAAGTGGCTGGTCAAGGAAGGCGACACGGTCAAGTCCGGCGATCTTCTGGCGGAAATCGAGACCGACAAGGCGACGATGGAGTTCGAGGCCGTCGATGAAGGCGTGATCGCCAGCATATTGGTGGCTGAAGGGACCGACGGCGTGAAGGTCGGCACGGTCATCGCGACGTTGACGGTCGAGGGCGAGGACGCCGCCGCCCCTGCGCCCAAGGCCGAAGCGCCGAAGGCCGATCCCGCACCCGCAAAGGCGGAAGCCGCTCCGGCACCGAAGGCCGACCCGGTTCCGGCCAAGGCGCCCGCTGCGAGCGGCGACCGCGTCAAGGCCAGTCCGCTCGCGCGCCGCCTCGCCGAGGCCACCGGCGTCGATCTGTCGGGCATCGAAGGCAGCGGCCCCAATGGCCGCATCGTCAAGGCCGATCTGGATGGTGCGAAACCGACCGCCAAGCCGACGCCCAGTGCTGCGCCTGCTCCCGCTCCAGCAGCGGCCGCCGCGCCAATCGTCGCGCAGGATCATGGCATTCCGCATGAAGCGGTGAAGCTGAGCAACATGCGCAAGACGATTGCGCGCCGCCTGACCGAATCCAAACAGACGGTGCCGCATATCTACCTGACCGTGGATATTCGCCTCGACAAGCTGCTGAAGCTGCGCGGCGAATTGAACGCGGGGCTGGAGGGGCGGGGCGTCAAGCTGTCCGTCAACGACCTGCTCATCAAGGCGCTGGCGGTGAGCCTGTTGGAAGTCCCGGCGTGCAACGTGCAGTTTGCCGGCGATACGCTGCTCAAGTTCCAGCGCGCCGATATTTCGGTGGCGGTATCGATCCCCTCGGGCCTCATCACACCGATCATCGTGGATGCGGGGTCCAAGGGCGTGGCCACCATCTCGGCCGAGATGAAGGATCTGGCCGCCCGCGCGAAGGACGGCAAGCTGAAGCCGGAGGAATATCAGGGCGGCACCGCTTCGCTCAGCAATATGGGCATGTTCGGCATCAAGCAGTTCGAAGCCGTCATCAACCCGCCGCAGGCGATGATCATGGCGATCGGCGCGGGCGAGAAGCGCCCCTATATCGTCGACGATGCGCTGGGCGTCGCGACCGTGATGAGCGCCACGGGCAGCTTCGACCACCGCGCCATCGACGGCGCGGATGGCGCGCAACTGATGAAGGCGTTTAAGGAACTGGTGGAAAACCCGCTGGCGATGCTGGCTTGAGAGAAGCTCCTCGGAGAAGCCCCTCCCCCCTCGCGGGGGAGGGGTTGGGGAGAGGGGAGCGGCTTGCGAAGCAAGTCGCGCTTGGCAGGGCCAAGCATATGCGCTCCAATCCGACGGAAGCCGAACGCAAATTATGGATGCTCTTGAGAGGTAAGCGGCTCGGTGGTTTCAAGTTCAAGCGCCAGCAGCCGATTACCCCATACATTATCGATTTTGTCTGTTTCGAATATCGGTTGATCGTCGAAGTGGATGGATCACAGCATGCGGATAATGCTTATGATACGAAGCGGGATGACTGGTTGAAATCACAGGGCTTCAAAATCCTTCGTCTATGGAACAATGACATTATGAATGATGAGGAAGGTGTCCTCGCCGCCATCATGGTTGCGCTGGAAGTCGATAAGGCGGCGTCGAGCCGCCTTATCGACTAACCCCTCTCCCCAACCCCTCCCCCGCAAGGGGGGAGGGGCCTTACACAGGAGATACCCTTGGCTGACCAATTCGACCTTATCGTGCTTGGCTCCGGTCCCGGCGGCTATGTCGCCGCGATCCGCGCGAGCCAGCTGGGTCTCAAGACCGCGATCGTGGAGCGCGAGAGTCTGGGCGGTATCTGCCTCAACTGGGGCTGCATCCCGACCAAGGCGCTGCTGCGCTCGTCGGAAATCTATCATTACATGCAGCATGCCGACAAATATGGCCTGTCGGTGCAGAAGCCCGCTTTCGACATCGAGAAGGTCGTGGCGCGTTCGCGGGGCGTCGCCAAGCAGCTCAATCAGGGCGTCACCGGCCTGATGAAGAAGAACAAGATCACCGTCTATTTCGGTGACGGCAAGCTGACGGGGAAGGGCACGCTCTCCGTCACCAAGGATGGCAAGGCGACCGATCTGGCGGCGAAGAACATCATCATCGCCACTGGCGCGCGCGCCCGCGACCTGCCCTTCGCCAAGGCGGACGGCAAGCGCATCTGGACCTATCGCCATGCGATGGTGCCGCCCGAAATGCCGACCAAGCTGCTCGTCATCGGTTCCGGCGCGATCGGGATCGAGTTTGCCAGCTTCTACAACGATATGGGTGCGAAGGTGACGGTCGTGGAAATGCTCGACCGCATCCTGCCCGTGGAGGACGCAGACGTCAGCGATTTCATGGCGAAGAACCTCACCAAACAGGGGATGGACATCCGCGCGTCGACCGGCGTGCAGAAGATCACCGACACGGGCAAGGGCATCAGTGCGGAGATCAAGGATAAGGACGGCAAGGTCACGACCGAAGAGTTCAGCCATGTCATCGTCGCGGTCGGCATCGTGCCGAACAATGAAGGCATTGGCCTTGAAGAACTGAAGATCGCCAAGGACCCGCGCGGCCATATCGAAGCCGACGAGTATTGCCGCACCAACGTGCCCGGCATCTATGCGATCGGCGACATCACCGGCGCACCCTGGCTGGCGCACAAGGCAAGCCATGAGGCGATTATCGCAGTCGAGCATCTTTCGGGCGGCCATCCGCATCCGATGGACAAGCTGAATATCCCGGGCTGCACCTATTGCCATCCGCAGGTCGCCTCCGTCGGCCTGACCGAGGCGAAGGCGAAGGAAGCCGGATACAAGGTGAAGGTGGGCAAGTTCCCCTTCATCGGCAATGGCAAGGCGATCGCGCTGGGCGAAACCGACGGCTTCGTGAAGACCGTGTTCGACGAAGCGACCGGCGAATTGCTCGGCGCGCATATGGTCGGTGCGGAAGTGACCGAGATGATTCAGGGCTATGTGATCGGCAAAACGCTGGAAACGACCGAGGCGGAGCTGATGGAAACCGTGTTCCCGCATCCCACCATTTCGGAATCGATGCATGAAAGCGTGCTCGGCGCTTACGGCCGCGCGCTGCACATCTGACGACAAGATTTCGGGGGGATATGCCATGTTGAGGCTTTGCGTTCTTGTCGCTGCTGCCGCGCTGCTGGGCAGTGCCGCCCATGCCGAAAAGGTCGTCGTGACCGCTGACCGGATGATCGACGTGCTGACCGGCAAAACGGTGGATCATCCGGCAATATTCGTCACCGACGGTCGCATCACCGGCATTGCGGATGCACGCACGGTACGCTGGGGCAGCGACGTGCGGCAGATCGATATGGGCGGCAAAACGCTGGTGCCCGGCCTGATCGACATGCATGTCCATCTCGACAGCCTGGCAGAGGTCGGCGGATACAACGGCCTGCAATATACCGACAGTTTCTGGACAGTGGTGGCCGCGAACAATGCGCGCAAGATGCTGCGGGCCGGGTTCACGACGGTCCGCAACGTTGGATCGGGGCAATATAACGACGTGGGGGTGAAGCAGGCGATCGACCAGGGCTATGCCACAGGCCCGCGGATCGTGCCCGCTGCCCATGCGCTGGGGGCAACCGGCGGTCATTGCGACCAGACCTATCTGCCGCCGAGTTTCAAGGCAAAGGGCGAGGCGGTCGCCGATGGTGCCCAGGCGCTGCGCGTCAGGGTCCGCGAGCAGCGGAAATATGGGGCAGAGGTCATCAAGGTGTGTGCGACGGGCGGTGTCTTCTCCCGCAATACCGAGCCGGGCCAGCAGCAATTGTCCGTCGAGGAACTGAGCGCCATTGCCGATGAGGCACATCAATGGGGTTTGCGCGTCGCCGCCCACGCGCATGGCGCAGCCGGAATCAGGGCCGCGATCCAGGCGGGCATCGATACGATCGAACATGCGAGCCTGGTGGATGACGAAGGCATCAAGCTGGCCGTCGCCCGCAAGCAGCCGGTCTGGTTCTCGATGGATATCTACAACACCGACTATACCCAGGCCGAAGGCGCGAAAAACGGCGTCCTCCCCGACAATCTGCGCAAGGATCGCGAAATCGCGCAGATTCAGCGCGACAATTTCCGCAAGGCCCATGCCGCGGGCGTACGCATGGTATTCGGATCGGACGCGGGTGTGATGCCGCACGATCAGGTCGGCAGACAGTTCAAGGTGATGGTCGAATACGGCATGACCCCGATCCAGGCAATTCAGGCCGCGACCCGCAATGCGGCAGAGGCTCTGGGCAAGGACAAGGATGTCGGCGCGATCGCCGTGGGCCGCTATGCCGATATGGTCGCGGTCACCGGCGATCCGCTGAGCGACGTGCGCCTGCTCGAAAAGCCCGACGCGGTCATCAAGGGCGGTGTGCTGGTCGCCGACTGACGCCTATTTCTGACAGGGATAGGCGTCGTTCAAAGCGACGCTCACCGTCAGCGAGGCCGGAAAGCTGCGCTGATCGGGGTAGGCGCGCAGATATTTGACCACCAGATCGCGGACCTGCTCCGCACCCAGCCTGTCGGGCCAGCAATTGTCCGGCGCGCGGCCAAGGAAGATGTCTTTCTTGATGCCGTCGACAACGCCCACGATATAGGCGGTGCATGCCAGCGCATATTCAGGGGCCTTGTTCTGGCATTTGGCGTAGAGCGTGGTCCCAGTTTCGAACATGAAAGTCTGTGCACCTGCGGGCGGCGACGGCAGCAGGACGGCGGCAACGCCGAGAGCGCGCAAACAGACGGGAATGGCCATGCGTTGCACTATGACCTGTCGGCGCGCGACGCACCACGGCAATAAAGTGCTAACGCTGTGGTAACGCCCTTTTGTGCGACGGATGGCGGAAGGACAGCGACGAATGGAAGCGGACGTCTGTCCTTGGCAGCGATCGGCATCCCGCGACGGAGGTTCGCAGGGCAAGGCCGGTATCGGCCCCGTTCGATCGGGCGTTTTTCAAGGTTTAGTGCCTGTTAACGACAGGCCTCTATAGCGGCAGCATGAGCGCCATACCGTTCGCCATATCTGACGCCGGGCCACCGGGTTCCTGGTCACCCGTCGCTTCGGGCGCAGGACCGGTGGCCGCCTGCGTACGCCATGTCATCGATCTCAATGCGCTGTTCGCCGACCATCGCAACGGCTGGCCGGACGCGCTGATGAGCGAAACGCGGCGTCATCTTGCGGGATGCGTCACCTCGGTCGAAGCAGCGATGGTCGATGCGGCGCGCGGCAGCCCCGTCGGCCGCCTGAGCGGTGCCTTGGCGGCACCCGTTGCCTGGCCGCACATCGGCGACCAGCCCGCGCTGCTCTCGCCGGACCTGCTGGCCCATATGCGCCTGCGCGCCGCCGCCAGCCTGCTGGCCGGACAGGCCGTGCGCAGTCATGCCGACACATCCGCCGACAGCATCCATGGCACCGCCACGTTGCTCGATTCGGACAATGTCGCCATCGTCGAAACCGCGGCGGCCCTCGCGCGCGCGGAAAGCCGATGGTCGACACGCGGGCCCGAAGGGGCAGTGATGCGCGCCGATCTACCTGCGGAGCATTTCGCCGAACTGGTCTGGACCGTCGCCGCGCTTCTCGCCGTGACGCTGAACCGGTCCGGCCTGGCGGAGGAACCGGTCGCGCTGGCGGCGATGACCGACGCGGCGCTCCATGTCCTTGCCGGGCATGACGAAGGCGCGGGCGGATTTGCGCTGGCATCGCGGCTCGCCCGGATGGCGCAGGCAGCCGGACTGCACGGCCCATTGCTTGGCCATGCGCTGGGTGAACGGCGTTATCTGCTGTTTACGGCGCTCGCCGGGGAGATCCTCGGCACCAGCGGGGAGATGATCCTGGACCGCCTGGTTCATGGCAGCGAGGGAGATATCGCCGCGCTCTGCCGTTGCCTGGGGGGCAGTGCGGAGGATTACCGGCATCTGCTGCTCGATCTGCAAGTGGTGCGCGGGACGCAGGCCGATCCTTCGCTCGTTCATCTTGCCGATCACTATGACGCCATGACGATGGCGGACGCCGACGCGCATCTGGCCGACATTCGCTGTCCGATGCCGCTGCGTGCCAAGCTCGCCACGATCCGGGGCAGGCGGGCGGCATGACCGGCGCCATCACCATGCAGGATGTGCTGCGCGCGACCGTGCATGCCGACGGCCGGTTGCTGTCCGCCGATCCGCCGCTGGCGACGCTGCAACGGCATGCTGGCGGCAGCGTCGATGGCCCGCTGGCCGTGCCGCAATTGGCGGCATTGGCGCGATTGGCGCTGCGTCTCAACATTCCGCTGTCGCGACCGGTGATTGCGGCAGGACCGTCGAGCGATATCGACATGTGGGTTCGCGCCCAGCCGCGGGGTGAACAGATCGACCTCACGATCATCGAATGGCGCGAGCGCCCGGCGCAGACCGCTGTGCCCGAGGACAAGGGCCGGAGCGCCGACCTGCTGGCGAGCGGCGACGGTTGGTGGTGGCAGATCGACGCGCAGTTGCGGTTCGTCGTCGTCGATGCCGACGATGCCGGAAGCGACGACGCCATGCTGCCAAAGGTCGGCAGCAGGCTGGCGGGATGGTTCCGCATTGCCGCCGACACCGATGGCGATCTGCCGATATTGCGCGCCTTTGCAGAGCGCCGCCCGTTCAATGGCCAGCGTGCTACCGGACCGGACGAGACGCCCTGTCTTTTGTCCGGCATGCCGATGTTCGACGCGCACGGACGCCTGACGGGCTATCGCTGTCGGACGCAGCCGGTCGTCCAGTACAAGACGCCCGATCGCACGGACGATGCGCCGGGACTTTCGCTGCCGATGTTCGGGCGTCGGCTTGACCGTGCGCTGCGCCAGCCGCTCGGGCGGATCATTGCCAATGCGGAGACGATCAGCAGCCAACGCGAAGGGCCGTTGCGCCCGGACTATGCAGGCTATGCCGCCGACATTGCCTCAGCGGGACGCCATCTGATGGCGCTCGTCGATGACCTGGCCGATCTACAAGCGATCGACCGCCCTGATTTCACGGTTACGATCGAGGATGTCGATCTCGCCGATCTGGCCCGCCGCGCCGCGGGTCTGCTAGGCGTCAAGGCAGCGGACAGGCGGATACGCCTCGACGCGCCGGACGAGCATGAGCATCTGATGGCGCGGGGCGAGTTCCGGCGAGTGCTGCAGGTCCTCGTCAACCTGATCGGCAATGCCGTCCGCTATGGGCCGGAAGGTTCGATGGTCTGGATTCGTGTCGATCAGAGCGACGACGGACGGGCGAATGTGACCGTGGCCGATCAGGGCAACGGCATTGCCCCCGAAGACCATGAACGGATTTTCGACAAGTTCGAACGGTTGGGACGAGACGAGGCCGGGGGCAGCGGCCTTGGCCTCTATATCTCCCGCCGCCTTGCTCGTGCCATGGATGGCGATATCCGAGTCGACAGCGCACCTGGCCAGGGTGCCCGTTTCGTCCTCACCCTTCCTGCGGCCTGACGAAAAAGGCGGCACCTTGCGGGTGCCGCCTTCTTGCTAGGATCCAAGCAGTCGCTGCTTACCGCTGCGCAACCGGCACATAGTCGCGCTGCGCCGGGCCGGTGTAGAGCTGGCGCGGGCGACCGATTTTCTGTGCCGGGTCGGAGATCATTTCGTTCCATTGCGCCACCCAGCCGACGGTGCGCGCCAGGGCGAAGAGCACGGTGAACATCTCGGTCGGGAAGCCGATCGCTGAAAGGATGACGCCGCTGTAGAAATCGACGTTTGGATACAGCTTTTTTTCGATGAAATAGGGGTCGTTGAGCGCAATCTGCTCCAGCTCGCGCGCGGTATCGAGCACGGGATCGTTGATGCCCAGCTTGTCGAGCACTTCGCTCGCGGCCTTCGACAGCACCTTGGCGCGCGGATCGAAGTTTTTGTACACGCGATGGCCAAAGCCCATCAGGCGGAACGGATCGTCCTTGTTCTTCGCGCGCGCGATATATTCGGGGATACGGTCCGGCGTACCGATTTCGCGCAGCATGTTGAGCGCCGCTTCGTTCGCACCGCCATGCGCCGGTCCCCACAGGCAGGCGATGCCCGCCGCGATGCAGGCGAAGGGATTGGCGCCCGACGACCCGGCAAGACGCACGGTCGATGTCGAGGCATTCTGTTCATGGTCGGCATGCAGGATGAAAATCTTGTCCATCGCCGCTTCGACGACGGGATCGACCACATATTCCTCCGCCGGAACGCCGAAGGTCATGCGCAGGAAATTGCCGGTATAGGACAAGTCGTTGCGCGGATAGAGGAACGGCTGACCGACCGAATATTTATAGGCCATGGCGGCAATCGTCGGCATTTTCGCGATCAGGCGATGGCTGGCGATGGTCCGCTGCAACGGATCGTTGATGTCCGTCGAATCATGATAGAAACTCGACAATGCACCGACGACGCCGCACAGAATAGCCATCGGATGCGCGTCGCGGCGGAACCCGCGATAGAATGTCGACAGCTGCTCATGCACCATGGTGTGGCGCGTGATCGTGTAGGTGAACTTGTCGAGCGTTTCCTTGTCGGGAAGATCGCCGTTCATCAGAAGATAGGCCACTTCCATGAAGCTCGACTGTTCGGCCAGTTGCTCGATCGGATAGCCGCGATGCAGGAGAATCCCTTCATCGCCATCAATGTAGGTGATGTTGGATTCGCAACTCGCGGTCGAGGTAAACCCCGGATCGTAGGTGAACATGCCGGTATTGGCGTACAGCTTGCGCACGTCGATGACCTGCGGACCAACCGAACCATCGAGGATGTCATAATCCTTCGTGGCGTCTCCGATCGTTAGCGTGGCTTTGGTGTCGGCCATATTGTTCTCCGTTTATGCCGCGTCAGACCGCAGGGGCATGACGCACGTCCGAAAGTCGTGACAGGGTTTCCTCTTTCCCGAGCAGAAAGAGCACATCGAATATGCCCGGCGAGGTAGTGCGCCCCGTAAGTGCTGCACGCAGGGGCTGGGCTACCTTGCCAAGACCAAGTCCGGCATCCTCTGCGACATGCCGTATTGCTTCCTCGATCGCCTCTGCCGTCCAGGACTGGAGAGGGGCAAGGGCGTCAACGGTCGTTCCGATCAGCGCGCGCGCATCATTGTCTAGCAGAGCAAGCGCCTTCTCGTCAAAATCCAGCGGGCGATTTGCGAACAGAAAAAGCGCGCCATCGGCGATTTCGTCCAACGTCTTCGCGCGCGGCTTCAGCGCGGCCATGGCCGCAGTCAGCAGCGCCGTGTCGATATCCGCGACGTCCCGGCCGGTACGTTCGGCAACGCGCGGCGCGACGAGCGCAGCCAGACGCTTGTCCTCGGCCTCGCGGATGTAATGCCCGTTCAGATTTTCCAGCTTCTTGATGTCGAACCGCGACGGCGAGCGGCCGACGCCGCCCAGATCGAACAGGGCGATGGCCCGGTCGATCGGAATGAACTCCTCGTCGCCATGGCCCCAGCCCAGCCGCAGCAGATAGTTGAGCACCGCCTCTGGCAGCATCCCCATGTCGTCGCGATAGCTGTCGACACCCAGTGCGCCATGCCGCTTGGACAGTTTAGCCCCATCAGAGCCGTGGATAAGGGGAATGTGTGCGTAGACCGGTTCCTGCCAGCCCATCGCGCGGATGATGCAAAGCTGCCGGAAGGCATTGTTAAGATGATCGTCGCCGCGAATGACATGGGTGACGCCCATGTCATGATCGTCCACCACCACCGCCAGCATATACGTCGGCGTACCGTCGGAGCGCAGCAGGATCATGTCGTCAAGTTCGGCATTCTGCACGACGACGCGGCCCTGCACGGCATCCTCGATCACCGTTTCGCCAGATTGTGGGGCCTTCAGGCGGATGACGAAGGGCGCACCATCCGGCGCTTCCGAAGGATCGCGGTCGCGCCACCGCCCGTCGTAGCGCATCGGCTGCTTCATCGCGCGCTGCTGTTCGCGCAATTCGGCCAGTTCTTCCGGGGTCGCATAGCAGCGATAGGCATGACCGCCCTCCAGCATCGCCTGCGCCACCTGCGCATGACGGGCGGCGCGGGCAAACTGAAACACCGGTTCCTGGTCACTGGTGAGGCCAAGCCAGTCGAGACCGTCGAAGATCGCAGTGATCGCTTCTTCGGTGGAGCGGGCACGATCGGTGTCCTCGATCCGCAGCAGGAACGTCCCACCATGGTGCCGCGCAAAGAGCCAGTTGAACAGCGCCGTCCGCGCGCCGCCGATGTGCAGGAATCCAGTGGGAGAGGGGGCAAAGCGCGTGACGACCGGCACGTTTTCAATGGTTGCGCTCACGCAGTGATTCCCCGACATTCGGCAAGAAGTGACCCAGAATTGCGACGCCCCTAGCATGGCTTTTGAGCCGCGACAAACCCGTGTTGCAGGTGCAGCAAGGCGCTGGGCCGCGGCGGTCCTTGCGGCTTGCGAAACCTGGCTCGAACGGGAGAGGGACCATGTCCCGCTCTGGCTACCCGTCGGGTTCGGCGTCGGCATCGCCGCGTGGTTCATCCTGCCCGATCCGATGGCATGGGCCGCCTTTTGCACCCTTTCGCTTGCCGTGGGGGTCGCGGGGGCGCTTCTGCCGCACGGCGGGCGATTGCGCCGGATGATCGTGGCGGCAGGCCTGCTGGCTGCCGCGGGCTGCCTCATCATCTGGATCAAGGCGGCGGCATTGGGCACAGCGCCGCTGGCACGTCCGGCCTTCGTCGCGCTGGACGGCAGGATCGCCGCCGTCGAGCCGCTGCCGGCACAGGCGATGACACGGCTCATGATCCGTCCGGTCGGTCGCCCCGACCTGCCGGACCGAATCCGGGTGAACGTCGCCGATCAGGACTGGCAGCCGTTCATGACGACCGGCGCGGTGATCCGCTTTCGTGCGCGTCTGATGCCGCCTGCGCCGCCTGCGGTGCCGGGTGCCTATGATTTTGCACAGCGCGCCTATTTCCAGGGCATTGGGGCAACGGGCCGGGCCTTGCCGCCGATTGAACGCATCACCCCCGCCAGCGTGCAGACGGAGCCGCTGCGCCAGCGGCTGTCCCGGCACATTCAGTCGCGCGTGGAGGGTGGTGCTGGCGCGATCGCGGCGACACTGGCGACCGGGGATCGGGGTGCCATCAGCGAGGAGGATGCCGAGGCGATGCGGCGCAGCGGCCTGGCGCATCTGCTGTCGATCAGCGGCTTGCACGTCACCGCGCTGGTCGGTGCCGTCATTTTCCTGCTGTTCCGCGTGATGGCACTCAGCCCGCGGGCCGCGCTCCACTGGCCGCTGATGCTGATCGCCGCGCTTGGCGGTGCGCTGGCGGGCATCGGCTATACGCTGATGACCGGTGCGGATGTGCCGACGATTCGGTCATGTATTGCCGCGCTTCTGGTGCTTGGTGCGCTGGCGCTGGGGCGCGAAGCGATTACCCTGCGGCTGATCGCAGCGGGCGCGATCTTCGTGCTGTGCCTGTGGCCCGAATCGCTTGTCGGCCCCAGTTTCCAGATGAGCTTTGCGGCCGTGATCGCGATCGTCGCGTTGGCCGAACATCCCGTGTTCCGAGCCATTACCCATGCCCGTGACGAGGGATGGCCATGGCGGCTGGCGCGCGGCATCCTGGCCTTGTTCCTGACCGGGGTCGCCGTTGAACTGGTGCTGGCACCGATCGCGCTGTACCATTTCCATCAGGCAGGCGTGCTGGGGTCACTCGCCAATCTGATCGCGATCCCGCTGACCACCTTCGTTATCATGCCGTTTGAGGCGCTGGCCCTGATTCTGGACGGCATCGGCCTGCTGCCCGGTCTCAGCCTCGGCACGCCTGCCTGGTGGGTGGTGGAGCAGGCATTGCGGCTGCTGCTCTGGCTGGCACATGCAGTCTCCGCGCAGCCTTATGCCGTTGCGCTGCTGCCGACATTTGGCAAGCTGCCATTCGCCCTGGTCGTCGCGGGGGGGCTGTGGTGCCTGCTTTGGCGCACGCGATGGCGCTGGATCGGCCTGCTGCCTGTTGCAGCGGGGTCGATCATGATGGCGACGACGCCGTCACCCGATCTGATCGTTACCGGCGATGGCCGCCATCTTGCCGTGCGGACCGCAGGCGGCATGGCCCTGCTGCGCGATCGTGCGGGTGATTATGTCCGCGACGCGATGGCGGAAAGCGCGGGCATGGACGGCGCGGTGCTGGCGCTGGCCGACTTGCCGGACGCGCGATGCAACGCCGACATGTGCGCCGTGCTTCTGTCATCCGGGCATGAACGCTGGCGCCTGCTGGCGACGCGCAGCCGCGATCTGGTCGATCCGGCCGCGCTCGCCGCGGCATGTCGCGCGGCCGACATCGTGGTCAGTGACCGGCGGTTGCCGCGGAGCTGTGTGCCGCGATGGCTGAAGCTGGACCGGGCCATGCTCGGGCGAACCGGTGGCGTTGCCATCACGCTGCGCAATCGAAGCCTCCGAACGGTGCGTATGCCGGGCGACGCGCATCCATGGATGCTTTACGATTCCATACGGCAAAAGGGGAGCCATGATGGCATGGCTCCCCGACGAAACAGTGACCCGCGGCCTTATGCGGCGCGCTGATCCTTGTTGATGTCGATAAGCTGACCGCCGTTGATCGCGATCTTCTTGGGCTTCATCGCTTCGGGCACTTCGCGCACAAGCTCGATCACCAGTAGACCATCGGCCAGATCGGCGCTTTCCACGCGGACGAAGTCGGCCAGTTCGAAGCGACGGTCGAAGCTGCGATTCGCGATCCCGACATGCAGATACTTGCCCTGCTCGGTCTTGCTCACGTCTTCCTTGCGGCCGCTGACCTGCAGCAGGTTCTGCTGTGCCGTGATCTCCAGCTCGTCAGGACGGAAACCTGCCACCGCCAGCGTGACGCGATATTTGTCTTCGCTCAGCCGCTCGATGTTGAAAGGAGGATAGTTGTCGCCTGCGTTGATCCGGGCGTTGTTTTCGATGAGGTCGAACAGACGATCGAAACCCACGGTCGAGCGGCGATAGGGAGTAAGGTCAAAACCACGCATTTTCATATCTCCTTCAAGAGCATAATGAATGTTGCGGCAGGCCCAAATAACGGCACCTGCCTGATGCTTGCCCGGACCCGAACGGCGACCGGACAGAGGAAATATGGTTGTAAGCGGCGAGGCTTCAAGAGGCTGTCTGTCGGGAATCATAAACGCCCGGACCGTTGCCGATCCGGGCGTAGATGGACGATTGCTCGTCTCCCCCTTGGTATCGCGTCAACCAGTCTTTCAGCCCCCAAGCTCCAGACCGGGACTGCGACATCCCTGAACCACGGCCATTGCCTATGTTTCAATTGTGTTGCTATGCCCCCGCCCGCCGCCTGTCACGGTGAAAGTGAATAACTGATTCATTTTGGGAACGCCCTGTGTTCTATCGGCAACAGGCGGCATGCCTTGCCTAGCCGAAAGGCGATGCCTAGAGCGGCGTCATGACTTTGGCACCATTACAGAGCCCGACATGATTCTTTCGCGATACGAGCGGATGATTGCGCGTCGCTATCTCCTCCCGGGCAGGGGGGAAGGATTCATCTTTCTGGTCGCCGGGATCAGCCTCGTCGCGGTGATGCTGGGCGTTGCCGCGCTCATCATCGTGATGAGCGTGATGAACGGTTTTCGCGCCGAACTGTTCGAGAAAATCGTGGGACTGAACGGCCATGCCGTCGTGCAGGGCTATGGCGGTCGCCTGCCAGACTGGCGCGACATATTGAAGGAAGCGAAGGCGACACCGGGCGTGACCAGCGCGACGCCACTGATCGAACAGCCGCTGCTCGGCAATTATCAGGGGCGGGTGGAGGCCGTGCTGGTGCGCGGCATGACGGTGCAGGACATTCGCACCAATGAGACGCTGAAGGGCAAGGTGCTCGCCGGATCGCTTGCCGCCTTGACGCCGAATGCCGGAAAGATTGCGATCGGCGCCCGCCTGGCCGAAAATCTGGGTGTTTCTGTCGGCGGACGGCTGAGCATCATCAATCCCGCCGGGCGGACGACACCGTTCGGCACGGTGCCGCGCGAAATCAGCTATGACGTCGCCGCGATCTTCGAAGTGGGCGTTTATGAATATGACAAGGCGTTCATCATCATGCCGATGGAGGACGCACAGACCCTGCTGCTGCTGGGCGATGTCGTCGGGATGATCGAAGTCGAAACGGTCAATGCCGACCGTGTCCAGACCATCCTTCAGCCCCTGGCCGAAAAAGTGACGGGACGGGCCGTCGTCACGGACTGGCGGCAGATGAACGCATCACTGTTCGAGGCACTGGCGGTGGAGCGGGTGGCGATGTTCGTGGTGCTTTCGATCATCGTGCTGGTGGCGGTGTTCAACATCCTGTCCTCGCTCATCATGCTGGTGCGCGCCAAGACGCGGGACATCGCCATTCTGCGCACTATGGGTGCGTCCCGATCGGGGCTTGTGAAGATATTCATGACCGTCGGGATCACGATCGGGACGCTCGGCATGGTCGCCGGCCTGGCGCTTGGCTTCACCTTCCTGTTCTTCCGTCAGGCGATCGTGAACGCTATCCAGTTCGTCACCGGCCAGAATCTCTGGGATCCCTCGATCCGGTTCCTGACCGAGCTGCCATCGAAGCCTGACCCGTTCGAGATCGTCGGCATCTGCGTCATGGCGCTGGTCTTCAGCTTCCTTGCAACGCTTTATCCGGCGTTCAAGGCCGCCAATACCGATCCCGTGCAGGTTCTCCGCTATGAGTGATGTCCTCAACGTCAGCGATCTGCGGCGCAGCTTCACGCAGGGCGATGCGACGATAGATGTGCTGCGCGGTGTTCACCTGTCGGTGGCTCCGGGCGAAATCGTGGCGCTGCTGGGTCCGTCCGGGTCGGGGAAATCGACTCTGCTGCAAGCGGTCGGGCTGCTCGAAGGTGGGTTCGAAGGGTCCATCCGCATCGCGGGCGAGGAGGCCGCGCAGCTTTCGAACGATGGCCGGACGCGGGTGCGCCGTGACAGTCTGGGTTTCGTCTATCAGTTCCATCATCTGCTGCCCGACTTCAACGCCGTGGAGAATGTCATCCTGCCGCAGATGATCCGCGACGTGACTGCCGCCGATGCGCGCCGCCGGGCCGAAACGCTGTTGACGACACTTGGCCTTGGTCATCGTCTGGATCACCGGCCAAGCCAGCTTTCGGGCGGCGAGCAGCAGCGCGTCGCCGTCGCCCGTGCGCTGGCCAATCGGCCCGCGCTGGTCCTTGCCGACGAACCGACGGGCAATCTGGACGAAACCACTGCCGACATCGTGCTGGCCGAGTTTCTGCGGCTGGTGCGCGAGGAAGGATCGGCCGCGCTGGTCGCAACCCATAATGAACGGCTGGCGGCGAAGATGGATCGCGTCGTCCGCCTGCATGGAGGCATATTGGCATGACGGCCATCACCGACTTTACGGTGCGCAAACCCGATGGCACCATGCAGTCGATGGCGGACTATGCCGGTCGGGTGCTGCTGATCGTGAATACGGCCAGCCAATGTGGGTTCACGCCGCAATATGAGGGGCTGGAGGCGCTGCATCGCGAATATGCGGAGCGCGGCCTTTCGGTGCTTGGCTTTCCATGCAATCAGTTCGGCGCGCAGGAGCCTGGGGATGCGGCGGAGATCGCGCGCTTCTGTTCGCTCCATTTTGATGTGACCTTCCCGCTGTTCGCCAAGATCGACGTCAATGGCGCGACCGCCGATCCGCTGTTCGTGTGGCTGAAGGCGCAGCAGCCCGGACTGCTCGGCACGCAGGCGATCAAGTGGAACTTCACCAAGTTTCTGGTGGATCGCAGCGGCCATGTGGTCGCGCGCCATGCCCCGACCGTAAAGCCGGAATCGCTGCGCGCACAGATCGACGCCTTGCTCTGATTTCACTTCCGCGAATCAGACTATCTCCCCTAGGGTCTTGGCATGTCGCATGCCGCCTTCGTCCCGCTCCGTGTCTTTTCTTCGTACACCATGCTGGATGGCGCGATTGAGCCGAAGGCCATTGCGAAGCAGTCTCGCGCCTTGGGCTTTCCGGCGGTCGCGCTGACCGACCGGAATGGTCTTTATGCCGCCATGGCGTTTTCCGATGCCTGCAAGAGCGAGGGGGTACAGCCGATCGTCGGCGCGATGATCGGCGTGGCGCGTCCCGGTCGTCCGGTCAATGCGGCGCCGTTGCATGACTGGCTCGCGCTCTACGCGCAGGATCAGACGGGATATGGCCATTTGTGCGATCTGGTATCGATGGCGCATCTCGATCGGCCGATCGAGGAGCAGGCGCATGTCTCGCTCGACGATCTTGAAGGCCGCACGGACGGGCTGATCGCCTTGACGGCCGGTGGGGAAGGGGCGCTGGCACGGCTGTTTGCCGAAGGGCAGCCGGACGCCGCCCGTGCCTATGCCGACCGCCTGCAATCGCTGTTTCCAGATCGCCTCTATGTCGAGATCGTGCGCAGGCTCGACCCGGTCGAAGGCAAGGCCGAAGCCGAGTTGATCGATCTGGCCTATGCCAGAGACCTGCCGCTGGTGGCGACCAATCCGACCTGCTTTGCCGAACCCCATTTTCACCCGGCGCATGACGTGATGCTTTGCATTGCCGACAGCGCCTATGTCGATAGCGACGATCGCCGCAAAAGCTCTCAGGATGCCTGGATGAAACCGGCCGCTGAAATGAAGCGGCTGTTCGACGATCTGCCCGAGGCGCTGGCCAATACGCTGGTGATCGCGCAACGCTGCGCCGTCGCAGCGCCCAAGCGAAAGCCGATCCTGCCCAGCCTGGCCGGCGATCTGGAAGGCGAAAAGCAGCAGTTGCGGGACGATGCCACAGCGGGGCTGGAAATGCGGTTGCGCAAACTGGTTTCGCTACAGGACGACGCGCCACCGGCCGATCTTCACCCCGACATCTTGCGCGCGCGTTTCCCCGACTATTTCAGCCGTCTGGATTTCGAGCTGACCATCATCAACCAGATGGGTTTTCCCGGCTACTTCCTGATCGTTGCGGACTTCATCAAATGGGCGAAGCAGAATGACATTCCGGTAGGGCCGGGGCGTGGGTCCGGTGCGGGGTCGGTCGTCGCCTGGGCGCTGACGATCACCGATCTCGACCCGTTGCAACTGGGCCTGTTGTTCGAACGCTTCCTCAACCCCGAACGCGTCTCGATGCCGGACTTCGACATCGATTTCTGCGAAACGCGGCGCGGCGAAGTGATCCGCTATGTTCAGGGGAAATATGGCAGCGATCATGTCGCGCAGATCATTACCTTCGGTAAGCTCAAAGCGCGCGCGGTTCTGAAAGATACCGGGCGCGTCCTCCAGATGAGCTATGGGCAGGTCGATCGGCTCGCCAAGCTGATCCCCAATCATCCCACCGATCCCTGGACCCTGGAAAGGGCGCTCAACGGCGTTGCGGATTTCCGGGCCGAATATGATGGCGACATGCAGGTGCGGCGGCTCATCGATCTTGCGCTGAAGCTGGAAGGCTTGCCCCGCCACAGCTCCACCCACGCCGCCGGTGTGGTGATCGGTGACCGCCCGCTGTCAAAACTGGTGCCACTCTATCGCGATCCCCGATCGGACATGCCGGTGACGCAGTTCGACATGAAATATGTCGAGGCAGCCGGGCTGGTAAAGTTCGACTTCCTCGGTCTCAAGACACTCTCCGTCCTGCAAAAGGCGGTGCAATTGCTGGCCAAGCGCGGCGTGACGGTCGATCTCGATACGCTGTCATGGGATGATTCAGCGGTTTATGACCTGCTCCAGCGCGGTGATACGGTGGGTGTGTTCCAGCTTGAATCGGAAGGGATGCGCAAGACGCTGGCGGCGGTGAAGCCCACCAGCTTCGGCGACATTATCGCGCTGGTCTCGCTCTACCGCCCCGGTCCCATGGATAACATCCCGATGTTCGGGCGGCGCAAAAATGGCCAGGAAGTCATTGAATATCCGCATGATCTGCTCGCGCCGATCCTGGAAGAGACCTATGGCATCTTCGTCTATCAGGAACAGGTCATGCAGGCCGCGCAGATCCTTGCGGGCTATTCCCTGGGCGACGCAGATCTTCTGCGCCGCGCCATGGGCAAGAAGATCAAGGCGGAGATGGACGCGCAGCGCGAACGCTTCGTGACGGGCTGTGCCGAGCGCAGTCAGATCGGCAAGGCAAAGGCGAACGAGCTGTTCGACTTGATCGACAAGTTCGCCGGCTATGGTTTCAACAAGTCGCATGCCGCCGCTTATGCGCTGCTTGCCTATCAGACCGCATGGCTGAAGGCGCATTATCCAGCGGAGTTCTATGCCGCGTCGATGGCGTTCGACATCCATCTGACCGACAAGCTGACCATTTTCGTGGACGACATGCGGCGCATGGGCCTGTCCTGCCTGCCGCCGGATATCAATTTGAGCGAGGCAGATTTCTCGGTGGAGCCGGTATCGGTGCCGAACGACAAGGACGATGATCCACGCTTCGGCTTTGCTGTCCGTTATGCTTTGGGTGGCCTCAAGGGCGTGGGCGAAAAGGCCATGGAGACGCTCGTCCTGGAGCGCGAAGCCAACGGGCCGTTCAAGGATCTCGACGATTTCGCGGATCGTGTGGAGCCGCGCCTGCTCAATCGCCGTCAGCTCGAAAGCCTTGCCGCAGCGGGCGCATTCGACGGCGTCAATCCCGATCGCGCCGGGGTCCATGCGGCGGCGGAAACCATCCTTTCGGTTGCGTCCAGCGCGGCCGATGCGCGGGAAAGCGGGCAGGGCGGCCTGTTCGGCGACGCCGAAATCGCGCATGCCGACGTCCACATTCCGCCCCACGCCGCCTGGTCTATCGCCGACCGGATGGCGCAGGAGAAAGAGGCCTTCGGCTTCTACTTCTCGGCCCATCCGGTCGATCGCTATCGGCATATCGCTGAAGCACGCGGTGCACGGAGCTTTGGCGCGATATGCGCACATCCGGTTGCGATGAATGGGGATGGCCGTGCCCATGCGATGATGGCGGCTCTGGTCGAGGATGTCCGCTGGCGCGACACCCGGCGCGGAGGACGCTATGTCTCCGCTACTTTTTCAGACAGCAGCGGCCAGTTCCAGGCGAGCTGTTTTGACGACGATGCCTGCAAGGCAATCGATGCCCTTGCCAAGGATGGCGAATGCGCCTTGCTGACGGTCGAGCTGGATCGCCAGCCGGGCGAGGAAACCCCGCGCGTCACGGTGCGCGGAGTCCAGCCCTTTACGCGCATCGCCGGATCGACACGGATGGAATTGTGGCTCGACATCGCAAGTGCTGCGGCTGTCGCGCAGATCGCGGCGATATTGGCAGCCAACCGGGGCGGACGGAGCGATGTTGGCGTCCGGTGCAGTCTTGAAAACGGGCGGGTCGTTCGGGTCAGGCTGGGGCGCGATTTCATGATCGACGCCGAAATCGCCGAACGCCTGGCCAATGTGCCGGGGGTCGTCGCCCATCGCTTCGCGACACCCGAGCCGCCCCGCCTCGCGCTCGTTTCCTGATACCGCAGACCGCCCCTCAGCGATATTCCCGTTCCTCTTGTCTATCGCTTCCAGGCAGGGCACCATCGAACGATAAGAATGCCGACAGGAGAGTGACGATGATTGGCGGAATGCAGGATTTCGCGCTGCGCTTGTCTACCATCATCGATCATGCGGCGCGTGAATATGGCTTGCAGGAAGTGGTCAGCGTCTATGCCGATGGCCTGGTGGAGCGCAGCACCTGGGGCACGATCCACAGCGACGCACGCCGCTTCGCACGTCATCTGGTAAGGCAGGGCGTAAAGCCGGGTGACAGGGTGGCGACGCTGGCGATGAACCACGGCCGCCATGTATCATCCTGGTATGGCGCAACGGGCATGGGCGCAGTGCTGCATACGATCAACCCGCGCCTGTTCGAAGACCAGATCGCCTATATTGCCAATCACGCCGAAGATCGCGTCCTGCTGTATGACGCCACCTTTGCCCCGCTGGTCGAACGCCTGAAGCCGCGCTTGCCGAGCGTCACTCATTTCATCCGCTTCGATGGTACGGCGGGCCATTATGCTGACGCGATCGCTGATGAAGACGACGACTTTGCATGGGCACAGGGCGACGAACGCGATCCCTGCATGCTGTGCTACACCAGCGGCACGACCGGCAATCCGAAAGGTGTGCTGTACAGCCATCGCTCGTCTGTGTTGCATGCGATGACGGCCATCATGCCCGCCTGTTTCGGGCTTGGGCCTGAAAGCTGCATCCTGCCCGTTGTTCCGCAGTTTCACGTCTGCGGATGGGGCATTCCGTTTGCCGCACCGATGGCCGGATCGAAACTGGTGCTTTCGGCGGTCAACGATCCCGCGTTGCTATGCCGCCTCATGCATGATGAAAAGGTGACGCACAGCGCGGCGGTTCCGACGGTATGGCTCGGCGTGCTGGCGCATGCCGATGCCACAGGGGTCGTCCCGCCGCCACTGACGCGGGTTGTCATCGGGGGTTCGGCGGCACCCGGCGCCATGGTCAACCGGTTGATGGACATGGGGATCGGCGTCAGCCACCTGTGGGGCATGACCGAGCTTTCGCCGATCGGCACGGTCTCGCGCAAGGCGGCTGACTTCCCCACGCTGCCACGTGCCGCACAGCTCGATCTGCTCGCGCATCAGGGAGGCGTGCCCTATGGGGTGGAAATGCGGCTGGTCGATGACGATGGGGCTGTGCTGCCGCGCGATGGCAAGACAGCCGGGCGGTTGCAGGTGCGCGGACCTTGGGTGATCGCCCGCTATTTCGGCGACGACAGTGGCCCTGCGGTCGATGCCGACAACTGGTTCGATACCGGCGACGTCGCGATTATCCGACCGGACGGTATCATGCAGATCAAGGATCGGGCCAAGGACGTTATCAAGTCCGGCGGCGAATGGATCAGTTCGGTCATCCTGGAAAACGAAGCCATCGGCTGTCCGGGGGTCGCCGAAGCCGCGGCAATCGGCTTGCCGCATCCGAAATGGGACGAACGCCCCATTCTGATCGTTGTCCGCAAGGGCGAATCGGACGTCAGCGAGGCCGACATACGGGCGCATCTGGCCACGCGGGTGGCCAAATGGTGGCTACCGGACCGCATCCTCTTCGCCGACAGCCTGCCGCACACGGCAACCGGCAAATTGCTCAAGACCGCGTTGCGGGAAACATACGCATCGGTCGTGCTGGCCGATTAGAGCAGGCGCAACTGATCGCCTTCTGGCGGCCGGAAAAGGTCAGAGCGCAGCACAGTACGCGTTTCGGGCAGACCAGCCTTTGCCTTGGCCTTGGCAAAGCGAGCGCGGATCAGCTCTGCCCACACGCCTTGACCTCGCATTCGATGGCCGAAACGCGGGTCATTGTCCCGCCCGCCGCGGATGTCCCGTATGATGGCCATGACCTTCGACGCCCGGTCGGGATAATGCGCATCCAGCCACGCGCGAAACAGTGGCGCAACTTCGTGCGGCAGGCGCACGGGGATCCAGAACACGCCCTGCGCACCCGCCGCAGCGACGCGCGCGACGATCGTTTCAATTTCATGATCGGTAATCGCCGGTATCACGGGGGACACGCAGGCATGGACGGGTACTCCGGCATCGGCCAGCCGGGCGATCGCCGCGATGCGCCTTTCGGGATGCGTCGCGCGCGGCTCCAACGTACTTGCGACCTTGGCATCCAGAGTCGTTACCGATATCCCGACAGCCACAAGATTGTCCCGCGCCATGGCCGACAACAAGTCGATATCGCGCAGCACACGGTCTGATTTGGTGGTGATGAACAACGGATGCCGCGTTTCCGCGAGCACTTCGATGCATTGGCGGGTAATGTGCCAGTCGCGCTCGATTGGCTGATACGGATCGGTGTTGGTCCCCATTGCGATCGGCGACACCACATAGCCACGTCGCCCCAGTTCCCGCCGGAGCAGCGCAGCGGCATCGGGCTTGGCGAATAGCTTGGTTTCGAAATCCAGACCCGGCGACAGATCATGCCAGGCATGCGACGGCCGGGCGAAGCAATAAATGCACCCGTGCTCGCAGCCGCGATAGGGATTGATCGACTGGTCAAAGCCGATGTCGGGCGATGCATTGCGGGCTATGATGGTGCGGGCACGCTCGATCGTGACGCTGGTGCGTGGCGGGGCCGCTACGCCGTCCACGTCGGCAGCCATATCGCGCCAGTCCCCATCCTCAAGACGCTGGGCTGTCGAGAAGCGGTCGCTTTCGTTGTTTTGCGTTGCGCCCCGTCCCCTGATGCCAGCCATAGGGGATGAGAACATAAAAGGAACATATTTGCAAGCGCCGCCTGTCCGTGACGAAACCATCGGGGTGATGATGGAAGCTACAGCGTTTCCGGGGCGGCATCCGGGAGGCTGTCGGAATATGCCTCCGCTGTTTCCAGGTCATAGGCGTCGCCAGCCGATTGCCTGCCATCATTGGGACCAAGCGTGCTGCCGTCCGCAGATGATATGTCCGTATCGCCGAAATAGGCGTTATCGCGCCGTTGGGCGAGTGTAGGGCCGCAGCCCTTGCAAACGGGGGCAGGCGCAACAGCGTCGTTGAGCCGCGCGGCTTCCGCGTAGACCGAAGAGGGCGGGCCATAAGAAGCGTCGGGATTGCCGACCTGATCGGCAATCGCGTTGGCTTCCAAAGGCCTATGCGGTTGCGTGATCGCGAACTGCCCAAGCGTGACGCCGACCACCCCGGCAAGCCCGAATGTCGCGGCCACTGCAACAATGCTACGTCCGGCCATATCCAGCCCGTTCCCTCGCGACGCCGATTTTCACGGCAATGGCTTGCGAGGCATATAACCGAACATGTCCGGTCCGGTTCCCGAAACGAAAATATCCGCCGGAGGACAGCCTCCGACGGATATTTTTGGTCAACGGATCATGCTCGTCAGGATCGCTCCCGATCCCTCAGTCCATGTCGCTCGTGGTGAAGTCTTCACCCTGAACGGCACCCAGAGGATCGTCACCGATCGCCGCTTCCGGTCCCTGCTGCAATTCTGCGGCATGTTCCTCGGCGGCGGTCTGCGGCGCGATCAGATGGGCCTGAAGCCCTCTGATCTGGGCGCGCAGCGCGGCGTCGCGGCTGGAGGCCGCCACGCGCAGACGGTTCATGCCTGCACCGGTGCCGGCCGGGATCAGGCGGCCGACGATGACGTTTTCCTTCAGACCGACGAGCGTATCCTTCTTACCCTGCACCGCAGCCTCGGTAAGGACGCGGGTGGTTTCCTGGAAGGACGCCGCCGAGATGAAGCTGCGAGTCTGGAGCGACGCCTTGGTGATGCCGAGCAACACGGGCTTGCCGACCGCAGGCTGCTGCCCCGGTGACAGCTTGGCATTGATCTCGTGCATTTCCTCCGCATCGACCTGTTCGCCCGCCAGCAGGGTGGTTTCACCGCCGTCGGTGATTTCCACCTTTTGCAGCATCTGGCGCACGATCGTCTCGATATGCTTGTCGTTGATCTTCACGCCCTGCAAGCGATAGACTTCCTGGATTTCCGACACGAGATATTCGGCCAAAGGCTCAATGCCGAGCACTTCGAGAATATCGTGCGGATCAGGCGAGCCACCGATCAGATTGTCGCCGCGCTTCACGAAGTCGCCTTCCTGCACGTCGATCACCTTGCTCTTGGGGATCAGATATTCGACTGGCTCGCCGCCGTCCTCGGGCACGATGGCGATCTTGCGCTTCGCCTTGTAATCCTTGAGGAACTGCACCCGGCCGGAGACCTTGGCGATGATCGCATTGTCCTTCGGCTTGCGGGCCTCGAACAGTTCGGCGACGCGCGGCAGACCGCCGGTGATGTCGCGCGTCTTGGCAGCTTCGCGGCTGACGCGGGCGAGCACGTCACCGGCCTGAACGGTCTGCCCGTCCTCGACCGAGAGCGTGGCACCGATCGCCAGCATGTAACGCGCCGCTTCGCCGCTGCCATCGTCGAGCAGGGTGAGGCGCGGCCGCAGGTCTTCCTTCGACCGTGCTGATCCGCGGAACTCCGTGACGACGCGCTGGGCGATGCCCGTCGCTTCGTCGGTTTGCTCCACCAGAGTCTTGCCGTCGATCAGATCCTGATACTTCACGACGCCGGGCTTTTCGGTGATGACCGGCATGGTGAAGGGATCCCACTCGGCGATGCGATCGCCCAGCTTCACCGGCGCGCCATTTTCGAACAGGATCGTCGCACCATAAGGCAGACGATGGACCGCGCGCTCGCGGCCTTCCTGATCGATGATCGCCAGCTCGCCATTGCGGGCAAGGCTGAGGCGACGGCCACGGCTGTCGGTGATCGTCGGCATGTCGAGCAGTTCGAGCGTACCGTCTGCCACCGCTTCCAGGTTCGACGTTTCGTTGAGCTGCGCCGCGCCGCCGATGTGGAAGGTCCGCATCGTAAGCTGCGTGCCCGGCTCTCCGATGGACTGCGCCGCGATGACGCCAACCGCTTCGCCGATGTTGACCGGAGTACCGCGAGCCAGATCACGCCCGTAGCACTTGCCGCACACGCCCATCTTGCTCTCGCAGATAAGGGGCGAGCGGATTTTTACAGCCTGCGTACCAATCGCCTCGATCTTCAGGATCAAGGCTTCGTCCAGCAAGGTGCCTTCGGGGATGGCAACGCTGTTGTCCTTCGGATCGACGATGTCCTCCGCCGTGGTACGGCCAAGGATACGTTCGCCGAGCGAGGCAATCACGCTGCCGCCCTGTACGATCGCCTTCATTTCCAGCGCGCGGCTGGTGCCACAATCTTCCTCGACGATCGTGCAATCCTGGCTGACGTCGACCAGACGGCGGGTGAGATAGCCCGAGTTCGCCGTCTTGAGCGCGGTGTCGGCCAGACCCTTGCGGGCGCCGTGGGTGGAGTTGAAATATTCAAGGACGGTCAGGCCTTCCTTGAAGTTCGAGATGATCGGCGTTTCGATGATCTCGCCCGAAGGCTTGGCCATCAGGCCGCGCATCCCGGCAAGCTGCTTCATCTGCGCCTGGCTACCACGGGCACCGGAGTGCGCCATCATGTAGATCGAGTTGATGGGCGCCATCCGGCCGTTCGCGTCCTTCGGCTGCGCCCGGATTTCGTCCATCATCGCGTTCGCCACGACATCGCCGCAACGCGACCAGGCGTCGATCACCTTGTTGTACTTTTCCTGCTGGGTGATGAGACCGTCCTGATACTGCTGCTCATAATCCTTCACCAGCGCCTTGGTCTCGTCCACGGTGCCGACCTTGGAGTCCGGAATGACCATGTCATCCTTGCCGAAGGAAATGCCGGCCTGGAAGGCATGCTTGAAGCCTAGCGCCATGATGGCGTCAGCGAACAGCACCGTGTCCTTCTGGCCGGTGTGACGATAGACCTGATCGATGACGTCGCCGATTTCCTTCTTGGTCAGCAGGCGGTTGATGACGTCGAACGGCACCTTGTGGCTCTGCGGCAGGCATTCGCCCAGCAGCATGCGGCCAGGGGTGGTTTCATAACGCTTCATATAGCGTTTGCCGTTCTCGTCGGTCTGCGGCACACGGCTGTTGATCTTGCTGTGCAAGGTCACGGCCTTAGCGAACAGCGCCTGATGCACTTCCTGCATGTCGGACAGGATCATGCCTTCGCCCGGCTCGCCTTCGCGTTCCATCGACAGATAATAGATGCCGAGGACCATGTCCTGCGAGGGGACGATAATCGGCTTGCCGTTCGCGGGCGACAGGATGTTGTTGGTGGACATCATCAGGACGCGCGCTTCCAGCTGCGCCTCAAGGCTCAGCGGCACGTGCACGGCCATCTGGTCGCCATCGAAGTCGGCGTTGAACGCCGAGCAGACCAGCGGGTGAAGCTGGATCGCCTTGCCTTCGATCAGCACAGGCTCGAACGCCTGAATGCCAAGACGATGCAGCGTGGGTGCGCGGTTGAGCATCACGGGATGCTCACGGATGACCTCGTCCAGGATGTCCCAGACTTCTTTGCGCTCCTTTTCCACCCACTTCTTCGCCTGCTTCAGGGTCATCGACAGACCCTTGGCATCGAGGCGTGCGTAGATGAACGGCTTGAACAGTTCGAGCGCCATCTTCTTCGGCAGGCCGCACTGGTGCAGCTTCAATTCCGGCCCGGTCACGATGACCGACCGGCCCGAATAGTCGACGCGCTTGCCGAGCAGGTTCTGGCGGAAGCGGCCCTGCTTGCCCTTGAGCATGTCGGACAGCGACTTCAACGGACGCTTGTTCGCGCCGGTGATGACGCGGCCACGGCGACCATTGTCAAACAGCGCGTCGACCGCTTCCTGCAACATGCGCTTTTCGTTGCGGACGATGATGTCCGGCGCGCGCAACTCCATCAAACGCTTCAAGCGGTTGTTGCGGTTGATGACGCGGCGATAGAGGTCGTTGAGATCGGACGTCGCGAAGCGGCCGCCGTCCAGCGGCACCAGCGGACGCAGTTCGGGCGGAATGACCGGGACGACGTCCAGGATCATCCATTCGGGGCGGTTGCCCGATTCCAGGAAGCTCTCGACGACCTTGAGGCGCTTGATGATCTTCTTCGGCTTCAGTTCCGACTTGGTTTCGGCGAGATCCTTGAGCAGGATTTCCTTCTCGCCTTCCAGGTCGAGGTCCATCAGCATCTGCTTGACGGCTTCGGCACCGATGCCGGCCGAGAAAGCGTCTTCGCCGTACTGGTCCTGCGCGTCGAGCAGTTCGTCTTCATTGAGAAGCTGATATTTGTCGAGCGGGGTCAGACCCGGCTCGATCACGATATAGCTTTCGAAATAAAGGACGCGCTCAAGCTGCTTCAACTGCATGTCGAGCAGCAGACCGATGCGCGAGGGCAAGGACTTGAGGAACCAGATGTGCGCGACCGGCGCGGCCAGCTCGATATGGCCCATCCGCTCACGGCGAACCTTCGACACAGTGACTTCGACGCCGCATTTTTCGCAGACGATGCCCTTATACTTCATCCGCTTATACTTGCCGCACAGGCACTCGTAATCCTTGATCGGACCGAAGATGCGCGCGCAGAACAGGCCGTCACGTTCCGGCTTGAACGTGCGATAGTTGATGGTTTCGGGCTTCTTGATCTCGCCGAAGGACCAGGAACGGATGCGCTCGGGGGACGCGAGGCCGATCTGGATCTGGTCGAAGGTTTCCGGCTTTACGATCGGATTTGCGAAGTTGGTCAGTTCGTTCATATGCCTGTCCTTTGTTCCTTAAGCCCTCTCCCCTTCAGGGGAGAGGGTTTGGGAGAGGGGGCTGTAAAGCCCGGAAGTCGCCATGACTTCCCCTCTCCCCGGCCCTCTCCCCTGAAGGGGAGAGGGAGGGATTATTCTATTCCGCCGCCAGCGCGGGACCGTCGTCGTCGTCCGCCAGCGCATCGAGCGCGGTAAGTTCGACGTTGAGGCCCAGCGAGCGCATTTCCTTGACGAGCACGTTGAAGCTCTCCGGGATGCCGGCTTCGAACGTGTCGTCGCCCTTGACGATCGCTTCGTAGACCTTGGTACGGCCGACGACGTCGTCCGACTTCACCGTCAGCATTTCCTGCAGCGTATAGGCGGCACCATAAGCCTGGAGCGCCCAGACCTCCATTTCCCCGAAACGCTGGCCACCGAACTGCGCCTTGCCGCCCAGCGGCTGCTGGGTAACGAGGCTGTAGGGGCCGATCGAGCGGGCATGGATCTTGTCGTCGACAAGGTGATGCAGCTTCAGCATGTAGATATAGCCCACCGTGACCTTGCGGTCGAACTTGTCGCCGGTCCGGCCGTCGTAGAGATCGCTCTGGCCCGATGTATCCAGCCCCGCGAGCGCCAGCATGTCGGACACGTCGGCTTCGCGGGCACCGTCGAACACCGGCGTCGCCATCGGCACACCGCTGGTCAGATGCGAGGCAAGCTCGATGATCTGGTCGGGGCTGCGCGCCTCGATCTCGTCATGATATTTCTCGCCATAGACGGTCTTGAGACGATCCTTGACGGCCTCGGGCGGTGCTGCGCCTTCGGGGTTCGGGTTCGCCTCGCGCCAGTCTTCCAGCGCCGCCTTGATCTGCTGACCAAGGCCGCGCGCAGCCCAGCCCAGATGGGTCTCGAAGATCTGCCCGACATTCATGCGGCTCGGCACACCCAGCGGGTTGAGCACGATATCAACATGGGTGCCATCGGCCAGGAACGGCATGTCCTCGACGGGAAGGATGCGGGAAATAACCCCCTTGTTCCCGTGGCGACCGGCCATCTTGTCGCCCGGTTGCAGCTTGCGCTTCACCGCGACGAACACCTTCACCATCTTGAGAACACCCGGCGGGAGTTCGTCACCGCGCTGGAGCTTTTCGACGCGATCCTCGAAGCGATCGACAATCGTCTTGACCGCTTCGTCATACTGGCCCTTGATCGCCTCCAGCGACACCTGAACGCTGTCGTCGGCAACGGCGAACTTCCACCAGTCGTAGCGTTCGACTTCGTCCAGCAGAGCCTCGTCGATCACGACGCCCTTCTTGATGCCCTTCGGCGCTGCGGTTGCGGTCTGGCCGAGAAGCTGTTCCTTCAACCGGTTGAAGGTCGCGCGATTGAGAATGGCGCGCTCGTCCTCGCGATCCTTGGCGAGGCGGTCGATTTCCTCCCGCTCGATCGCCATGGCGCGCTCGTCCTTGTCGATGCCGTGGCGGTTGAACACACGGACTTCGACGACCGTACCGGCAACGCCAGGCGGCAAGCGCAGCGAGGTGTCGCGCACGTCCGACGCCTTTTCGCCGAAGATGGCGCGCAGCAGTTTTTCTTCAGGCGTCATCGGCGATTCGCCCTTCGGCGTGATCTTGCCGACCAGGATATCGCCCGGCTCCACTTCGGCACCGATATAGACGATGCCCGCTTCATCGAGGTTGCGGAGCGCCTCTTCGCCGACATTGGGGATATCGCGGGTGATGTCTTCCGGGCCCAGCTTGGTGTCGCGGGCCATGACTTCGAACTCCTCGATGTGAATCGAGGTGAAGACGTCATCCTTCACGATCCGTTCGGAGATCAGGATCGAGTCTTCATAGTTGTAGCCATTCCACGGCATGAACGCGACGAGGGTGTTGCGACCCAGCGCAAGCTCGCCGAACTCGGTGGACGGACCGTCGGCAATCACATCACCGCCGGTCACCAGATCGCCGACCTTCACCAGCGGACGCTGGTTGATGCAGGTATCCTGGTTCGACCGCTGGAACTTCATGAGCGTGTAGATATCGACGCCCGACTTGCCGGGTTCGACATCGTCGGTCGCGCGAATCACGATGCGAGTCGCATCGACCTGATCGACGATGCCCGAACGCCGGGCCGCGATGGCGGCACCCGAATCGCGGGCCACCGTTTCTTCCATCCCGGTCCCGACGAACGGCGCCTCGGCCCGCACCAGTGGCACGGCCTGACGCTGCATGTTCGATCCCATGAGCGCGCGGTTGGCGTCGTCATTTTCCAGGAAGGGAATGAGCGATGCGGCAACCGAAACGAGCTGCTTGGGCGAGACGTCCATGAGCGTGACGGTATCGCGCGGCGCCATCAGAAACTCGCCGGCCTGACGGGCGGAGACGAGATCCTCGACGAAATGGCCGTCGGCATCGGTGTCGGCATTGGCTTGCGCGATCGTGTGCTTCGCCTCTTCCATCGCCGACAGATAAACGAACTCATCCGTCACCTTGTTGTCGACAATCTTCCGATACGGCGTTTCGATAAAGCCGTACTTGTTCACGCGGCTGAACGTCGCCAGGCTGTTGATGAGACCGATGTTCGGGCCTTCGGGCGTCTCGATCGGGCAGATGCGGCCATAATGCGTCGGATGGACGTCGCGGACTTCGAAGCCTGCGCGCTCACGGGTGAGACCGCCCGGCCCGAGCGCCGACACGCGGCGCTTGTGGGTGACTTCCGAGAGCGGGTTGGTCTGGTCCATGAACTGCGAAAGCTGCGAGGAGCCGAAGAACTCGCGCACGGCGGCGACCGCAGGCTTTGCGTTGATGAGATCGTTGGGCATAACCGTCGATACGTCGACGCTGGACATGCGTTCCTTGACCGCGCGTTCCATGCGGAGCAGGCCGACACGATACTGGTTTTCCAGAAGCTCGCCGACCGAACGCACACGACGGTTGCCGAGATTGTCGATGTCGTCGATTTCGCCCTTGCCGTCCTTGAGGTTCACCAGCTCCTTGACGACCGCGAGAATATCCTCACGGCGCAAGGTGGTGACGGTATCTTCTGCGTCCAGCTCGAGGCGCATGTTGAGCTTCACCCGGCCCACAGCCGACAGGTCGTAGCGTTCGGGATCGAAGAACAGGCCATCGAACAGCGCCTCGGCCGTTTCGCGCGTCGGCGGTTCACCGGGGCGCATGACGCGATAGATGTCCGAAAGAGCGTGATCGCGATCTTCAGCCTTGTCGGCCTTGAGCGTGTTGCGGATCCACGGACCCGTCGTCACATGATCGATATCGAGCAGTTCGAGCGTCTCGATGCCAGCCTTGTCGAGCTTTTCGAGATTTTCCGGCGACACTTCGTCGCCTGCCTCAATGTAGATTTCGCCGGTCGCGTCGTTCACCAGATCATAGGCGCTGTAGCGACCGAAGATTTCCTCGGTCGGGATCAGCAGGTTTTTCAGACCGTCCTTTTCCGCCTTGTTGGCGGCACGGGGGGAAATCTTTGCGCCAGCGGGGAACACGACTTCGCCCGAATCGCCATCAACGATGTCGAAAGCGGGCTTCTGGCCGCGCCAGGCTTCAGGCGCGAAGGGAATCTTCCAGCCGCCTTCGCCGCGAACGAACGTCACCTTGTTGTAGAAGTGGCCCAGAATATCCTCGGCATTGAGGCCGAGGGCGAAGAGCAAGGCGGTAACCGGCAGCTTGCGCTTGCGGTCGATACGGACGTTCACGATGTCCTTCGCATCGAACTCGAAATCGAGCCACGAGCCGCGATAGGGGATGACGCGCGCGGCAAAGAGATATTTGCCCGAGGCGTGAGTCTTACCACGGTCATGATCGAACAGCACGCCCGGCGACCGGTGCATCTGGCTTACGATGACGCGTTCGGTGCCGTTGATGATGAAGGTGCCGTTGTGCGTCATGAGCGGCATGTCGCCCATGTAGACGTCCTGCTCCTTGATATCGAGGACCGAGCGAGTGTCGGTATCCTGATCGACTTCGAACACGATCAGACGGAGCGTGACGCGCATCGGCGCGGCATAAGTGATCCCGCGCTGGCGGCATTCCTCGGTATCGTACTTGGGATCTTCCAGCACATATTGCACGAAGTCCATTTCCGCCGTGCCCGCGAAATCGCGAATGGGGAATACACTGCGCAGCGTCTTTTCCAGGCCAGAGACATAGCCGATCGAAGGATCGGAGCGGAGAAACTGCTCATAGCTTTCCCGCTGCACCTCAATGAGGTTGGGCATCTGCACGACTTCGTGGATGTTGCCGAACACCTTGCGGATGCGCTTCTTTGCGCCCGTCATCATGCCTGCGGGGGGAGCTGCCTTGGTCGCCATGCTTGGTCCTGCCTTTTAATTCGCACTATTTTCTTCGCATCACAGCGAAGGTTCAGCCGATTCGCGCTGCCATAGCGACGCAAAAAAGTGCGGGTCGGGGCTGTCCGATCCGCACTGTCAGCGTCTGGCAGAACCTTCGCGTTTCCGCCCCATTCGTAGCGGTCCATGCGCAAAATGGACCGTTGCTCGGGCGATGGAAGGCTGGCCGATCCGCGCCGGGGAGGCGGGACGTGGCCGGTAACTCGAGCAGCGCATATAGCGAGCCTGTTGGAGAATGTTAAGAGGCTCATGCCCGTTAAATGAAAAGAGCAACGAGCGGAACGATTGTCTGGACGACAAACAGCATCAGGAAGGCCGCGCACCAGTGCCACAATCTGGGGCGCGCCCGAAACCCGGTCATGCCACGTCGCGCGCCTTGAGTGCTTCGGTCAATTTCTTGACATCCTGCGACTGGCCACGCGGCAGAATGAGAATGTTGCCGTTCGACACCACGACGATCAGATCCTTGACGCCCGACATCGCGACCGTGGGTCCGTCGCTGTGCACGATGCAGCCGGTGCTCCCCAATGCGACGACGTCGCCACGCAGGCTGTTGTTCGCGCCGTCCGTGGCGCTAATCGCATGCAACGAATCCCAGCTCCCGACGTCCGACCAACCCATGTACACCGGAACGCAGGCCACCTTGTCCGCCTTTTCCATCACGGCATAGTCGATCGAATCGGAAGGGCAGGCCCCAAACGCCGTAGCGCATGGATACAGGCGCAGGCCGTCGCGCCGAGCATTGTCGATGGCCTCCCGGCTCGCGGCCAGCATCGCTGGCTGATGGGTCTCCAGTGCGGCAAGATAGGCATCGGCCCGGAACAGGAATATGCCGGCGTTCCAGGCATGCCCGCCTTCGGCCAGCATCGCCGCAGCACGCGCGGCGTCGGGCTTTTCGATAAACCTGTCGACGCGGTGAACACCGGGTTCCAGGGCCTCGCCGGTTTTGATGTAGCCATAGCCCGTTTCCGGTGCATCAGGCGTAATGCCGAACGTGACCAGCCATCCTTGTTCCACCAATGGCAGCGCACGGGCGATGGCAGCGTGAAAGGCAGGCAGGTCGGCGATGACATGATCGCTGGGCATGACCAGCAGCGCATCCGACGGCGTCCGGGCCGCCAGCGCCGCGAGCGCGATGGCAGGTGCGGTATTGCGTCCTTCGGGTTCGAGCAGAATGCGGCTGTCGCGGACGCCGATATCGGCCAGTTGCGATTCGATCAGGTCCGCATGAGCCGCGTTGGCAACGATGATGGGAACACCGAAATCGAGCGTGCTGTCGGGACCAGGCATCGCACGACGGACAGTGAGTTGCAGCATCGTTTCGGCAGCGGTCAACGCCAGGAGTTGCTTGGGGCGTTCGGGCCGTGACATGGGCCAGAGCCGGGTGCCTGAACCGCCGGAGAGAATGACGGGAACCACCGAAAGCGTCATGGAAAACAAAGTCCTTATCGTCTTGATTGGGCGCGCCACTAGCATGGCGTACACCATCGCGGTAGCGCCGTTTATCGCTTTTGAAGGAATTGCAGCCATATTGCGCATCAATTCTGCCACGAGGGCTGCATGAAGATTCTCTGCGTATTCGGGACGCGGCCCGAAGCCATCAAACTGTTCCCCGTCATCCACGCGCTGCGCGCCGCACCCGGTATCGACGTGCGCGTATGCGTGACGGCGCAGCATCGCGGTCTGCTTGATCAGGTGCTGGAAATCGCCGGGATCGTGCCCGACATCGATCTTGACGTCATGACACCCAACCAGACGCTCGACGGGCTGACCGCGACACTTATCGTCCAACTGGGCAAGGCATTCGACGCGGAGCAGCCCGACCGGGTGCTCGTTCATGGCGACACACTGACGACCATGGTGGCAAGTCTTGCCGCTTATTACCGCAAGATTCCGGTCGCGCACGTCGAGGCGGGATTGCGCAGCGGCGACATCCATCACCCCTGGCCGGAAGAAGTGAACCGGCGCGTCGTCGCCTGCATCGCGGACATGAACTTCGCCCCGACGCAGGGTGCCGCCGACGCACTGCTGGCCGAGGGGCGCGATCCGGCCGGAATTCATGTGACGGGCAATACCGTAATCGACGCGCTTCTCGCGACGAAGGCGCGCATAGACGCCGAACCGGGCCTCGCCTGCGGTCTGGATGATCTGGCGACACGGTTCGCGGGGCGTCGCATCGTCGCGGTGACCAGCCACCGGCGCGAAAACTTCGGCGGCGGTATGGATGCGATCGCCGGTGCCGTGCGTGACATTGCTGCGCGCGCTGATGTCGCGGTGATCTTCCCTGTCCATCCCAATCCCAATGTCCGGCGCGTCATGGATGCCGCGCTGGCGGACCTTCCCCATGTCGCACTGATCGATCCGCTCGACTATCCACATTTCGTGCGGCTGCTCGACATCTGCTATCTGGTGCTGACTGACAGCGGCGGTGTGCAGGAGGAAGCGCCGTCGCTGGGCAAGCCGGTGCTGGTAATGCGCGAAACGACGGAACGGCCCGAAGGCATAGCCGCAGGCACGGCGAAACTGGTCGGCACCGACCGGGCGCGGATCGTGGCGGAGGTTTTCGCGCTGCTCAACGACGAGGCGGCTTATGCCGAAATGGCGCGCGCGCACAATCCGTTCGGCGATGGTCGCGCGAGCGGACGGATTGCGCGCATTATCGGCGGCGACATTTGAACAAGCGGGCAGGGGGATTGCGGATTCAGGCTTGAAACATCCGCCGGCGCCCCCGACTTGCGCCACTGAAGGAGAGCATCATGGTGGAAGCAAGATGGAACGGCGCTGTGATCGCCAGCAGCGACGATACGGTGATCGTCGAGGGCAATCATTATTTTCCGGCGGATGCCGTCGACCCCGCATTCCTGCGGCCCAGCGCCACGACCAGCTTCTGCCCTTGGAAAGGCACCGCCCAGTATCACAGCCTGCATGTCGACGGCGCGGAGAACCGCGATGCGGCCTGGTACTATCCTGACCCAAAGGAGAAGGCTGAGCATATCCGTGGCCGGATTGCGTTCTGGAAGGGTGTCGAAGTGGGGTGAGGCGGATTAGGCCCACTATCGTCATGCCAGCGAAGGCTGGCATCTTTGGCGGAGGCACGCAACGTTTCCAACGTCATCCTCCGTCCGCCTGAGACCCCAGCCTTCGCTGGAGTGACGGGTTAGGTTGGGTAGCGTACAGGCGGCTATCAGGCCATATAGCCCATTTAGCGGACATTGACGCACATTATAAGTGCGATACTTTCGCATGGTGAAAAGTAGCCATCCGACACTGTTATTATTGCTGCTTCTTGGCTGCTCAGAATTTCGCGAGCCGGAAGCACAAGACCCATCACCGGTATTCGGGCGCTACATGTCACCGTCTGCGCCTGCTTTTGTGCTTGGTCCACGAGGCTTACGGTTAAATGCGACTGAAGAGTCCGTTCCTTTTCGATATGAACTTGGAAAGGTGGGAATGATCGTGCGTGCGCCAATCTCGGCAAACGTAGAGGGCGGTCGCTATGTTTTCCGAAAATCAGACGATCGCTTCTACAGAGTTATATTTTCTTCAGGGCAACCAATCATACAGGTCGCCTTTGGCAAGAAAGGTTACCTTGTTGACTATGTTCGCTATCCAAGCACCACTTGCAAAACATAAACGTCTAGAAATGGTCGTTAGCAGTTGCTTTCGCTGCTGAATCTCAGAATGCTGGGATGGCCGAGCATCTCTGCCACGTCGGCATTTTTTTCCGGCCTCGGTTGAAGCCCCATCCGGTCACGCTCAATCGACGTCAGATAGTCAGCGACCTCCTGATCGGCTGCTTTGCGTTCTAACATATCGAGGACTGTACCAGCGTAGAGATCATACTCATCAATGGCTTCTTCAATGCCTCTTATCCCGATTGGGTCCCATGCCCAATGAAGGACAATTTCCACCATTCGCAGGCGCGCAGCGTGTCGCGTTACGTCGTCCATGAAGGGATAATAGTAAACAGATCGATGTCCGCTCGTAGGACCATTTTACGAGCCTCATCATTGCAACTTCTGGTCGCAACCGACAACCCCATATATCCCCGAAATCCCACCCCCTTGGTGCGGACGGCGGGACTTGAACCCGCACTCCATGGGAAACAGATTTTAAGTCTGTCGCGTCTACCGATTTCGCCACGTCCGCACTTTCCGGCGGGCCGCCACATGAGCGGCCCGCTGGTGCCTTAACGGCATTTCTTGCGAATGGAAATCGGTTGCGGCCAAGTCACCTGCCGCAATCCGCCCAAAGATTGACCGGAAGTGGCGGCATGAGCGGCCCCCCGACCGTCATGCCGCCGCCCGTGACGCGGATGCGCGCGCTATTTGGCGTTGAGCCGCTCGCGCATTTCCTTGCCGGGTTTGAAATAGGGTACGCGCTTTGCCGTAACCGGCACCGTTTCGCCGGTGCGGGGGTTGCGGCCCGTCCGTGCCTCCCGCGCGCGTGTCGTAAATGCACCGAACCCACGCAATTCGACACGCCCGCCGGACGCCAGCCTGTCGATGATTTCCTTGAAGAACAGATCAACGATCCGTTCGATTTCCATGAGCGTCAGATCCTGGTTTTCGTCGGCCAGCTTCTGAATCAATTCCGAGCGGATCATTGCCCCTCCCCCGATAAGCCGCACCCCACATGCAGCCATATTGATCCTTAGCTAAAAGCTGCGGCGCTGACAATCATCGTAATAGCCATGAGTCTCGTGGAAAATCAAAAGCCTGTGTCAGAACAGATCAGTCGCCGCCAAGCACCATTATGGCGCAGACGCAAAAACGGCGCGACAGTTGCCCGTCGCGCCGCCTTTCGCTTCACGGTCGTAGCGCCCTACAGGCGCGCCGATCGCAGGCCTCAAAAATCAGCCTTCGTTCTTCGCCTTGAGCGCCTCGCCCAGGATGTCGCCCAGCGATGCGCCGCTGTCCGACGAACCATATTGCGCGACCGCCTGCTTCTCTTCGGCGATCTGCATCGCCTTGACGGAGAAGTTGGGCTTCTTCGCGCGGTCGAAGCCGATGACCATCGCATCGAACTTCTGACCCGGCTGGAAGCGTTCGGGGCGCTGCTCATCGCGGTCGCGGCCAAGGTCGCTGCGCTTGATGAAGCCGGTTGCACCATCTTCGCCAGCCTGCACTTCGAGGCCGCCGTCACGCACTTCGAGAACCGTGACCGTCACGATCGCATTCTTGTTCAGGCCCGACGCGGCGGAAGCCGTACCGCTGCTGCCGACGGCAGGGGCGCCCTTTTCAAGCTGCTTCATGCCAAGGCTGATACGTTCCTTTTCGACGTCGATGTCGAGAACGATCGCCTGCACGGCCTCGCCCTTGCGATGCAGCGCCAGCGCGTCCTCGCCGGATATGCCCCAGGCGATGTCGGACATGTGGACCATGCCGTCGACGTCCCCGTCGAGGCCAATGAACAGACCGAACTCGGTCGCGTTCTTGACTTCGCCCTCAACCACGGAACCAACCGGATGCTTGTCCGCAAAGGCTTCCCAGGGGTTCGACTGCGCCTGCTTGAGGCCCAGGCTGATGCGGCGCTTTTCGCTGTCAACTTCGAGAACCAGAACTTCGACTTCCTGGCTGGTCGAAACGATCTTGCCGGGATGCACGTTCTTCTTGGTCCACGACATTTCGGAGACGTGGACGAGGCCTTCGATGCCTGCTTCCAGTTCCACGAACGCACCATATTCGGTGATGTTGGTGACACGACCGGAGAGCTTTGCGCCGACCGGATATTTCGCCATCGCACCTTCCCACGGATCGCTTTCAAGCTGCTTCATGCCAAGCGAAATGCGCTGCGTGTCGCGGTTGATGCGGATGATCTGCACGCGGACGGTATCGCCGATGTTGATCATTTCGTTGGGGTGGTTGATGCGCTTGTAGCTGAGGTCGGTGACGTGCAGCAGACCATCGATGCCGCCCAGATCGACGAACGCGCCGTAATCGGTGATGTTCTTCACCACGCCTTCGATGATCTGGCCTTCGGTCAGCGTCTGGATGAGGCCGGTGCGCTGTTCGGCGCGGGTTTCTTCCAATATGGCGCGACGCGACACGACGATGTTGCCGCGGCGGCGATCCATCTTCAGGATCTGGAAAGGCTGCGGAATGTCCATCAGCGGGGTAACGTCGCGCACGGGACGGATATCGACCTGGCTGCCCGGCAGGAAGGCTACGGCACCGTCGAGATCGACCGTGAAGCCACCCTTGACGCGGCCGAAGATAACGCCTTCGACACGGGCATTTTCGGAAAACTCGCTTTCCAGCTTGTCCCATGCCGCTTCGCGACGCGCGCGGTCGCGGCTGAGCATGGCGTCGCCATGCGCGTTTTCGACGCGATCGACATAGACTTCGACTTCATCGCCAACCTTGATGTCGGCCTTCTGGCCCGGCATCGCAAACTCGCGCAGCGGGACACGGCCTTCGCTCTTGAGGCCGACGTCAACGACGGCGAGGTCGTTTTCGATGGCGGTGACGGTGCCCTTTACGACGCGGCCTTCAAAGCCGCCGTCTTCGCCACCCAGGGAATCGTTGAGCATCGCAGCGAAATCATCGCGCGACGGAAATGCCGTAGAGGCCATATGAATAGTCCTTCGTTTGTCGTTGCTGGCCAACCGGTTGTCTCCGGTGGTCTTTGGCCAAACTGCCCCTGAAACCCCATGTTTCAAAGGCATCCTTCCTGCAAAAACGAAGGAAACGCACAGCCGAGACAAGCGAAAAGGGCACCGGGCTGTTGCCGGGCGCCGCGCGCGTCAGCCTTTACGGTGACGGTCCAGTTGAGCGTCCACCAGCGCAATCGCCTGTCGGACGGCCGCGTCTATAGTCAAATCGCTGGTATCTAGCAAGTCCGCGCCTTCCGCGACGCGAAGCGGGGCATGATCGCGGCTCATATCCCGCGTATCGCGGGCTTGTATATCGGCGATCAGGCTGTCCATATCGGGACGTGCCCCCTGTGCCTGCGCGTCCGAATAGCGCCGCTGCGCCCGCACGGCGACGCTGGCGGTCACGAACAGCTTGGCATCCGCATCGGGTGCAATCACGGTGGCGATGTCCCGCCCATCCAGTATGGCGCCCCCAGGCTGCGTCGCGAAATCCCGCTGGCGCGAAACCAGCGCGGCCCGGACGCTCGGATGCACCGAAACGCGGGAAGCAAGCGATCCGACCGCTTCGCTGCGCAGCGCCGGTTCGGCAAGGATCGCATCGTCGAAATCACAGGCCGCCAGGGCGTCGGCTTCGCGATCGGGATCGCCGCCGCGCTTGAGGACAGCCAGCCCGACAGCCCGGTAGAGCAGGCCGGTATCAAGGCATGGCAAGCCGTAATGCGCCGCCAGCGCCTTGGCGATAGTACCCTTGCCCGATGCGGCGGGTCCATCGACGGCTATGATCATGCCTTTGCCCCGCGCATGACTTTCACCAGCCCGAGCAAGGCAATTGCCGCCCACACGATTTCCAGCGCCATCGACGCCATGTTGAAATGGACGGTAAGCGACATGATCAAAAGGAGCGATCCGATCAGGTTGAGCAGATTGAATATAAGGAAGTTCATCTTCGCGACCATATTGGAATAGGCATAAGCGATGACCATCAGGCCGCTGCCGATCAGGCCGACGATATCGGCAGCGACGGGGGAGAGCAGGGGGGTCATTCCATGGCACCCATCGCCTTCAGCAGATCGACGAAGCCGGGAAAGCTCGTCGCCACCGGGCGCATGTCGTCTACGGTCACGCCGCCCCGCGAAACGAGGCCTGCTATGGCGAAGCTCATCGCGATGCGATGGTCGAGCAGGGTTGCGACCGGCCCGCCGCCGCTGAGCGGTTCACCGCCGGTGCCTTCGATGATGAGACCATCCTCGGTCTCCTCCACTTGTGCGCCGATCGCGCGCAGCCCGATGGCCATCGTCGTCAGGCGATCCGATTCCTTGACGCGCAGTTCCTCCAGTCCGCGAAACACGCTGCGTCCGTGCGCAAGGGCAGCGGCAACGAAGGCTATGGGATACTCGTCGATCATGCTCGGCGCACGCGCCGGGTCCGGGTCGATGCCGCTCAGCCGCGAGGCCGTTACGACCAGATCGCCGACCGGTTCGCCTCCGACATCGCGCGGGCGAATAATTGCGATGTCGCCGCCCATTTCACGCAGCAAATCGACCAGACCCGCACGTGTGGGGTTAAGACCGACGTTGCGGATCGTCACCTGCGATCCCGGCACCAACAGCGCGGCGACCATGGGGAAGGCAGCCGACGACGGATCGCCAGGCACGACGATATTTTGCGGTTGCAGCATGGCTTCGCCACGGATGGAAATGACGCGTGCCCCGTCATTGTCGATGTCGACCGTCAGATCGGCGCCGAAACCCCGCAACATGCGCTCGCTATGATCGCGGGTGGCGACCGGCTCGATCACGCGGGTGATGCCGGGCGTGTTGAGACCGGCAAGCAATAGTGCGGACTTCACCTGAGCCGAGGCGACGGGCAGGCGATATTCGATAGGCACGGCCGGGCAGATCCCGCGCAAGGTGAGCGGCAATCGTCCGCCCGGTGACGCGGTGAACGCGGCACCCATATTCGATAGCGGATCGATCACACGGCCCATGGGTCGCCGGCTGAGCGACGCATCGCCGACGAAGGTGGCAGTCAGCGCATGGCTGGCAATGAGGCCCATCAGGAGGCGGGTGGACGTGCCGCTGTTGCCCATGTCCAGCGCGACTTGCGGCTGGAGCAGGCATCCCACACCAACGCCGTGAACATGCCAAGTGCCATCGGCATCGCGCACGATGTCCGCCCCCATGGCGCGCATGGCGTCAGCGGTCGCCAGCACATCCTCGCCTTCCAGCAATCCTTCGACCCGGCTTTCCCCGATGGCGAGGGCGGAAAGCATCAGCGACCGATGCGAAATGCTCTTGTCGCCCGGCACCGTGATCGTGCCCGAAAGCGCAGGGGCGGCGGTGAATGTTGCAGGCGTAGGCGCGTCGTTGTGGGCAGGCATGGCAATCCGAACGTGACAAAAAGGACCAAAAAATGCGCCCCGGCTTTTGACAGCGCGACAATGCTATGGCAATGCCCCGTCGCTTCGCGCGCAGCCCCGCTGTCGCGCGCTCTTGTTATTTCTGTGATTCATATTGAAGGATGGACGGCGGCACATGGTGAAGCCTGAATGGGGCACGAAACGGACCTGCCCGAAATGCGCGACGCGCTTCTATGATCTGGGCAAGGAAAACCCGGTTGTCTGCATCAATTGCGGCAATCAATGGGATCCCGAGCCGGTGCTGAAATCCAAGCAGCCGCTGCCTTATGAGGAAGTGGTGCCCAAGAAGGTGGTCGAGACTGCAGACGGGGCGATCGAAGCGGTGGACGATGATCTCGACATCGATCTGGACGTCGACGAAGACGGTGATTCGCCCGACAATGATGTCGATCTGGGCGGCGACGATGATCTGGGCGTCGAAGCCGGCACCGATGATGGCGAGGACGACAATTAAGCACTTGCAAAGAGGGGCGCTGCTCGCCTAAAGGCAGCGCCTCGCGATGCGAGCGGTACTCTTTACCGCGCTAAACATCGCAAATAATGCGCCGGAACCCGCTCGGCGCATGATGATATGGGGCCTTAGCTCAGCTGGGAGAGCGCCTGCATGGCATGCAGGAGGTCAGCGGTTCGATCCCGCTAGGCTCCACCATCACAACATCGTTATTGGGATATCGTCCGCACGGCAAAGGCTGCTGCGGCCGAACGCGTTTCGACGCCAAGCTTCTCGAATATCTGCTCCAAATGCTTGTTCACGGTCCGCGGGCTGATCGACAAGATTTCGCTGATGACGCGATTGGGCTTGCCATAGCTGATCCACAGCAGAACTTCCGCCTCCCGCTGGGTCAGTGCGTGAACGCTCTGGAGGCGCGCGACGTCGGCTTCGGGGTTTATGTCGTTGAGCCGCACCAAGGTTTCAGCATCACGATAGCGCGTCACCACAACCAGTTCGAGCGTGGAGCCGGTTTGCGGCATATCGATGCGTACCGCATGACCGGGCCTGTCGCCATCGGCAAGAAGCCTCTGGACGGGCGTATGCAGCAACACAGGTAATGCGTCCGCGTCGCGTGTCCATTCGGGTGCCATGGTACGCAGCAGGCTTTCGGCTTGCGGAGTAAGCCATAGCAGGCGACCGTCCGCATCGACCGACATCAGATGTCGCCCGGTGGCATCCAGCGCCGCCTGGCTCCCCTGGGTGATTCGCGCATTGGCGAGATGGACGCGCACACGGGCCAGCAATTCTTCCACAATGATCGGCTTGCGCACATAGTCCACGCCCCCTGCATCCAGCGCATGAACAACATGCTCGCTGTCGGTCAGACCGGTCATGAAGATGACGGGAATATGCGCCCAGTGGCTGTGCCGCTTGATGCGACGTGTCGTCTCGAAACCGCCTATGCCGGGCATGACCGCGTCCATCAAAATGAGGTCCGGCATGATATGATCTAGCAGATCGATCGCCGCCTCGCCCGTGGTAGCGATCAGCACGGTCATCCCCGCGCTGTCGAGCATGTCTGTCAGAAAGCGCAATGATTCGGGTGTGTCGTCCACCACCAAGATCGTTTCACGAACGGGGTCGCGGGGGGCAGGGGGCGTCATTGGCTGGTCCTTATTGCCGCTGCGAGCCCGTTCAAATCGAACCGATCGAGGCAGGCAAGCAAATGCGATGCAAGCCGATGCGCTTCGGGCACAGCGGCTTCGAGCGCGCGGATTTCGCCCTCTATGCCACGGACATGGCCGATCCGTACATGGTGGGCGATGCGGGCGAGATAGGGCATCGCGGCGGGCGGCAGGTCAGGCAGGGTGGCGCTATAGGCGTCCACAGCCGTTTCCGGCGGGCTTTGCGCATCGCCGATCCAGCGCAGGTCCAGTTGCATCGCCACCGTGTCCAGCAAGGCCGTCAACTCGACTGGCTTCATCAGAAACATGTCGTGCGCGGCGGCGCCATCACCGCCGCGTTTGAACTCGTGGGCGTCGGCCGACACCATGACGATCCGCAACGCCCGATCGTGGCGCTGGCGCAGGATGCGGGCGACCTCCCACCCCGATTTGCCAGGCATGCTGATATCGAGCAGCACAAGATCGGGCATCGTCGTTGCGGCAAGCGCAAGCCCGCTGTCGCCATCCAGGGCCGAATCCACTGCAAAGCCCAGCGGTGTGAGCAGACTGGTCAGCACGGCGATCTGCGCAGGATCATCATCGATCAGCAGTATCGATCGAGTTGGCCCTTCATAACCGGTGATGGCATCGACGGCGGCGGTGTCGCCCACTGTGCCGGCGACTTCGCCAAGCATGAGACGAATGGTGAATGTCGTCCCTATGCCGGGCGTGCTCTCGACCGTAATCTCACCCCCCATGATGCGAACCAGGGCGTGTGTGATCGACAGGCCCAGACCGATGCCCTGCTGGCTGTTCGCATGGGGATTATTGCCCCGCTCGAACGGTTCGAAAATACGGTCCATATCCTCCCGCGCGATGCCGACGCCGCTGTCGGCAATCGTTATGGTCGCCATCTGGCTGCGATAGCTGACGGTAAACCGGACGTCGCCGGCATGGGTGAACTTGATGGCGTTGGAGAGTACGTTGATAAGGATCTGGCGCAGGCGTTTCTGGTCGGTACGGACGAACTCCGGGAGGGTGTCCGGTCGTTCGTAAGTGAAGGTAATGCCTTTGCTCTGCGCCTGCGGCCGGAACATGTTGGCGATCTGATCGAGAAACGAGCGCAATCGCACGGTATCGTTGCTGATTCGCAAGATGCCGCTTTCAACCTGCGATATGTCGAGCAAGCCCTCGACGAGGTTGGTGAGGTGCTCGGCGCTGCGCCGGATGACCTTTGAAGCTTCGATCGGGGCGACGTCGTTCCCGCGCTCCATCAATTGCGCGTAGCCGTAGATGGAATTGAGCGGCGAACGAATTTCGTGGCTGACGCTGACCAGATAGCGACTCTTGGCGGCGTTCGCGGCCTCGGCCACGTCCTTGGCCGTTTGCAGCGCTGCGCCCGTCACATCATGTGCAGCCACCTCTTCCACCAGCTTCTGCACATGATGCTCGCTTTCGCGCATCGCTGCACGGCGGCTCTGGTGCGCAAGCACGATCACCCATGCAATGACGCCACCGAACAAGGAAAAGACGACGAAGACGCCAACCAGAATGTCGGCGATCCGTGTTGCGATCTCCGGCGATTGCCGCGCGAACTGCCAGTAGATGCCGCCGATGACGATGGCATTAGCGGCTAGGATCACGCCGAATACGACTATGAAATGGCCAACCGGCGTGTGGACATGCCGTGCTATCGGTCGCGGCAGCGCGTTCTCCATCCATTGTGCGATCTGTTGCGTCGCGCGGCTCTTGTCCTTGCATCGATCATGGCAGCGCGCCTCCAGCGTGCAACACAGGGAGCAGATCAGCGCCGCATACATAGGGCAGTGCGCCATATCGACGCGCTGAAAGCGATTCTCGCAGATCACGCAGACCAGAGCGGGCTCCCCCTCCGGCAGTTGCGATGTCCGGGCAATATAATGGCGCCCGCGCGTTACCAAGGCGATGGCCGGGGCGCCGATAAAGGCCACGGCAAGGCCGATAGCGGGCGAGAAGGCCTGTGCTACCGGACCAAAAAGGCCGAAATAGGCAACGGCCGACGCCGCCAACGAAATGCCCATGGCACCCACCCCGACCGGATTGATGTCATAAAGATGGGCACGCTTGAACTCTATGCCTGCGGGCGATAGCCGCAATGGCTTGGAAATCATGAGATCCGCCGCCAGCGCACCTATCCAGCCAGCCGCCGCAGTGGCATAAAGCATCAAAATTGCCCCGATGGCATCGAATATGCCGATTTCCATGAGCAGCAGCGCCAGCAACACGTTGAACAGCAGCCACACGACACGACCCGGATGGCTGTGCGTCAGCCTGGCGAAGAAATTGGACCAGGCGATCGACCCGGCATAGGCGTTTGTGACATTGATCTTGAGCTGGCAGACAATGACGAAAACGCCGGTCAATATCAGAGCCACGCTCGGGCTGCCCGACATCTCGGCAAATATGGCCCGGAACATGTCGGTCGGACTGGCCGCCTGATCGATGGTAGCGGCACTGTTCAGCAGATAATGGGCGAGATAGGAGCCGAGCAGAAGCTTGATACCGGCGATCACTGTCCAGCCCGGACCGCTGACCACAACCGCGGTCCACCACCGGCCCCTGCCCACATGCGAGGCAGCGGGCAGAAACCGCAAATAGTCCGCCTGTTCGCCGATCTGCGGCAGCAGCGACAGCAATGTAGAGAAGGCAAAGCCGAAGTAGAGCAGAGTCACGCTGCCATCCGAAGCGCCAAATTGCCCAGTAAACTGCCGCCATTGTGCCAGCGCGGGTTCGCCCAACCAGAGAATATAGACGATGGGCGCAGCCTGCAGCACGATCCAGATAGCTTGCGTCAGCCCTTGAAACCGCGTGATCGCGCGCATGCCGTAGAGGGCTATGGGAATGACCATCAGGGCGCTGACGAGATAGGTGATGCTCATCGGCAAACCTGTCATCGCCCCCAGCGCGACCGCCATGATCATCGCCTCGACCGAAAAGAGAAGGAATGTAAACGATGCGTAGATCAGCGAGGTGATCGTCGATCCCAGATAACCAAAGCCCGCCCCGCGGGTCAGAAGATCGATATCGAGGCCATGTTTCGCGGCATGATAGGCGATCGGCAGACCAATGACGAACATGACGACGACCGCCGCCGCGATGGCAGCAACGCTGTTTGCAAAGCCATAAGCCAATGTGATCGACGCGCCGATCGCCTCGCAGGCGAGAAAGGCCATCGCGCCGATGGCGGTATTAGCGACTTGCGCGGCCGACCAGCGCCGGGCGCTATCGGCGGTATAGCGCAGCGCATAGTCTTCCAGCGTCTCGCTCGCGACCCATTTATTGTAGAGCCGCTTTTCGCGCAGGACATAATCAGGTGTCGTCATCGGGTCCCGGCTGGTCCGATGCCCCGATCAGCGGGCAAGCCGCCGGTGGCAATGATGAAAGCCACGATGCCATCCAACCCGACCGCTTCCTTCATGTTGGTGAAGAGAAATGGACGCTCTCCCCGCATTTTGCGCGCGTCGCGATCCATGACATCCAAACTCGCGCCCACTATGGGCGCAAGGTCGATCTTGTTGATGATCAGCAGGTCGGAGCGGGTTATGCCGGGACCACCCTTGCGGGGTATCTTGTCGCCCGCCGAAACATCAATGACATAGATGGTGATGTCGGCAAGTTCAGGGCTGAATGTCGCGGCGAGATTGTCGCCGCCGCTTTCTATGAAGATCAGTTCAAGGCCGGGGAAGCGCGTCACCATCTGATCGACAGCGGCCAGATTGATGCTCGCATCCTCGCGGATCGCCGTGTGCGGGCAGCCGCCTGTCTCTACACCCATGATCCGGTCAGGCGAGAGCGCACCGGACCGGGTGAGAAACTCCGCATCCTCGCGGGTATAGATGTCGTTGGTGATAGCCGCGACATTATAATGGTCGCGCATCGCCTTGCACAGGCGATCGGTCAGCGCCGTCTTGCCGGAGCCGACGGGGCCACCGATACCGACACGCAGGGGACCGTGGGACGCATGGGCTGTCATGAGCGAAAGAGCCTTGTGTAGAGTGTTTCATGATGGATCGACGCCAGTTCCAGCAACGGTGCAGCCGTTCCGACGTCATCGAGCGAAGTGGTCATGGCGCAACTGGCGATATCCTCCATCAATGTCGAGAGTGCCGCAGTTGCGCGTTGCCCGTCCGTCTGGCCAAGCGGGACCAGGCGAACGCCAGCCGACACCAGATTGGCCGCCGTGGCATGGAGCCAGCCATGAAGCCCCGCCGCCAGCGGTACGTCATGCACCGCACTTGCCAGCGCCATCGCGGCAACATGCGCGATCGGCCGGTCGTTCCAGCGGTGCGCAAACGCGTCAAGTGCGGGATGGGGCCAGGCGGCGCGTGTCACCATAAGGAAGGATTTGCCTTGCTGGCGGCTTTCCAAGGCAGTTTCACTGCTGCCGCGAAAGGCTGCCGCCAGTTCGGCAACGGCATCGAAGGCGTCGGGGTCGCCCGCCGCGCGATAGGCATGAACGAACAGCACGGCGTCAATCCACCCGCCGCCACGCGCCAGTACCGCCGCGATATAGGCGACCAGAGCGTCGGCCGTTTTGACCTGGCCGCTGTCGACGACGGTTTCCAGACCATGGCTATAGGTGAACCCGCCCACTGGGTAGGATGGTGATGTCCAGGCGAGCAGTTTGTGCAGTGCTGCATCAGTGGGCATGGCTGTGATGACCATGGCCATGGTCATGTGGATGGTCGTGGCCATGGTCATCGTCATCGCCATGGCTGTGCGTATGGTCATGACCGCCACCGGCATAGGCACCCTGTTCCGGCGTGAAGGGGGCGAGCACCGTCTCCACCACGGCGCCAAGACCTGTCAGCATTGCACGGATGACATGATCCTCGCGCAGCAGAATGCGATCAGCGTGGATTTCGGCAGGCAGGTGCCGGTTGCCGATATGCCAAGCAAGACGCAACAGTGCGCCTGGGGTGTCCGCCCGCACCTGCATCAGCGGTTCGTCTGCGGCTTGAACGGCAATGATGCGGCCGTCCGACAGGCGCAGGCCGTCTCCATTCTGAAGAACTGCGGCGCGGGGGAGATCGAGCAGGAAGGGCGTGCCATTCGCACCGTGATAATGAAACCGCCGCCGGTGCCGCGCATCGAAATCCAGCGTCACGCTGTCGCAGGCGTTGGCATGGTTCCATTCGCCATGAGGGATGATGTCACGGGCGGTCAGCATTTCTGTGTTCTACCTTACCCAAAACGTCACTCTGCACCTGGCTCGGGGCCAATTCGCTTCCTGGAAACATCGACCCGAGAGCGGGATGCATGCTGATACACATTCAGCATGACGACGGAAAAAAGAAGGGCAACCCATCAAAACAAAAAATACCGCTGTGCGAAGGGCAACACCGACGCCGGTTCGCATGTCAACAATTCGCCATCCGCGCGCACCTCGTATGTCTCCGGGTCCACTTCGATATGCGGCATCGCATCGTTCAGGATCATCGAAGCCTTGCTGATGCTACCGCGCGTATTCTGTACCGCCATCAAAGGTCGTTCCAGGCCCAGAGTCTCGTCGATACGCTCTTCCACGCCCGCCGTGGACACAAAATGCACCGATGACAGCACGCCCGCACGGCCCATCGCGCCGAACATCGGACGATAATGTACCGGCTGCGGCGTGGGGATGCTTGCGTTGGGATCACCCATGGGTGCGGTCGCGATACTGCCGCCCTTGATCACCATATCGGGCTTCACCGCGAAGAACGCCGGCGACCAGAGTACGAGATCGGCGAGCTTGCCGACGGCGATAGAACCGACGATGTGACTGATTCCGTGGGCGATGGCCGGGTTGATCGTGTATTTGGCGATGTAGCGTTTCGCTCGGAAATTGTCGGCATCAGCATCGTCTGTCTCGAGTGCGCCGCGCTGTTGCTTCATCTTGTCAGCCGTCTGCCAGCACCGGATGATCGTTTCCCCCACGCGCCCCATCGCCTGGCTGTCCGATGACATCATCGAAAACGCGCCAAGATCGTGAAGAATGTCCTCCGCCGCGATCGTTTCCTTGCGAATACGGCTTTCGGCGAAAGCGACGTCTTCGGCAATGCGCGGATCGAGGTGATGGCACACCATGAGCATGTCGAGATGCTCTTCCAGCGTGTTGACTGTGTAGGGCCGCGTCGGATTGGTGGAGGAGGGGAGAACGTTCGGCAGGCCAGCAACCTTTATGATGTCCGGCGCATGGCCGCCCCCTGCACCCTCCGTGTGGAAGGCATGGATCGTGCGCCCCTTGAACGCCGCGATCGTGCTTTCGACGAAACCGCTTTCGTTCAGCGTGTCGGTGTGCAGCGTCACCTGAATATCCATGTCGTCGGCGACCGACAGGCAGCAGTCGATGGCGGCGGGTGTCGTTCCCCAGTCCTCATGCAGTTTGAGGCCGCAGGCGCCCGCGCGGACCATTTCCACCAACGCATCGGGGCGGCTGGCATTGCCCTTGCCGAACAGGCCGAAGTTCATCGGCAGGCTTTCGAGGCTTTGGAGCATCCGCCCGATATGCCATGGTCCCGGTGTGCATGTGGTGGCCAGCGTGCCATGCGCCGGGCCGGTGCCGCCGCCCATCATCGTCGTGATCCCGGCGTTCAGCGCCTCCTCGACCTGCTGAGGGCAAATAAAATGGATATGCGCATCTATGCCGCCTGCAGTAACGATGCGTCCCTCTCCGGCAATGATCTCCGTACCCGGCCCGATCACGATGTCGACGCCCGGCTGGATATCCGGGTTGCCTGCCTTGCCGATCGCGGCGATCCGCCCGTCGCGCAGGGCGATATCCGCCTTTATGATCCCCCAGTGGTCGAGGATGACGGCATTGGTGATGACGGTATCGGGCGCACCCTGGGCGCGGCTCAGTTGGCTCTGCCCCATTCCGTCGCGGATGACCTTGCCGCCGCCGAACTTGACTTCTTCGCCATAGACCGTGCGGTCTTCCTCGACGCGAATAAGGAGCGAAGAATCCCCCAAACGGATGCGATCACCCACCGTCGGCCCGAACATCCCTGCATAGGACCGGCGGGACATCGTGAAAGCCATCAGAGTGCCCCCATGATCTCGCCGCGGAAACCGACGACCACACGCGATCCGTCGTAGGGGATCAGCGGCACGTCACGGCTCTGCCCAGGCTCGAAACGGATGGCGGTGCCCGGCGCGATATCCAGCCGACATCCGCGGGCACGCTCGCGGTCGAAATGCAGCGCAGGGTTCGTTTCCGCAAAATGATAATGGCTGCCGACCTGGACAGGCCTGTCACCGCTGTTGGCGACGGTAAGCGTGAACGCCGCGCGCCCGGCGTTCATTGCGATATCGCCTTCAGCGGGCAGGATTTCTCCGGGGATCACCGAATTGGCCTGTGTACGGTGACAAGCTTGGTCCCGTCGGGAAAAGTCGCTTCGACCTGAATGTCGTGGATCATTTCGGCAATGCCTTCCATCACCTGGTCACGGGTCAGCACATGGCCGCCGCTTGCCATCAGGTCGGCAACACTGCGGCCGTCCCGCGCCCCTTCCACAACATGATCGGTGATGAGCGCGATGGCTTCGGGATGGTTGAGCTTGACCCCGCGCTCCAGCCGTCGACGTGCCACGAGCGCAGCCATTGCCACGAGCAGCTTGTCCTTTTCACGGGCGGTCAGTTGCATGCGGACAACATTAGCATAAAATCAGCAATACCAAAGCGCAGGCATGTTGGGCGATGTGCCCAGCGCCGCCGCGCGCAGGACGGATGCGGCGCGCACCACATCGCGGCGCAGTTGCTGCGGATCGTCCCGCAGCATCCGCAGGATCAGCAGCCCGTCGAAGCAGGTCGCCCCGCCAAATGGCGGCTGGGCCAGATCACGTGCAATATGCAGATAATCCGCCGCATCAGGCGCAGTATACAACAATGTAGCGAGCGCACGCGCACCGCCGAAGCCATAGGGCTCTGCCGCAATACGATCGAAACGGCCATCGACATGCAGCGTGTCCGCCCACTCCAAGCGATCGCCGCGGCGAATGCGCCAACTATCGTGCACAAGCCCCTGACGGAACGTCTCGCCCATCGCTCCCCGGCCAAGCACTACCGTTTCAACGGCGAACAACCGGGCGTCGAGTGCGAGATCGGCATGTAATGTCCGGCGCATGCGCGTACGGTCGAACAAGATCGCTTCCTGCGACAGCCATTGGCAGGATGCGCCTCTGCCAACAGTGATGGATGTGTTGACTTTGATGTCGGGATCGTCGGGCAACACACGATATAGCTTGTCGGCCGCCTGGGTCGTCACAATACCACATGCGTGATCGTCCACAATGATGTCGAGCGCAACGCGATCGCCACCTGTCAGACCGCCGCTCGTCGTGATCGATACGGCCGTCAGGCCGTCGCCGTCGGCACCATCGGGAAAGAGCAGGCGGCAAGGTGCGCGTTGGTAAAGATCGCTGATGCCGTTCGCACCGAACGCGATCCGCGCATGGCCATCGACGCGCTGATGCCGCGATCGGGCGTCGGGAACGGTGTCGGCTATGGCAGTGATGGCGTCGTTCATCGCGCGTCATCCAGTGATCGATCCCGCTCCATGACCCGGTTGTGCTGATGCGGTCGCAGGTTCGACATAGGGCATATGACGTATGGGCGAAAAAGCCAATGGGCGGCGACGCCCCCTGCGCCGCCGCCCAGTTTCCTCGACCCGTTTCGAACGGCCAGATAGCCTTTTGCGGGGAGGGGGCATGCTATCGATGAATTACCGTCAGGTGCGTGGACGACGCCCCGATCCGCCCCGTCCGTAATTGGGTTCCACCTTTTCCGTCTTCTTGTCCTTTTCGCCCTTCTGCCCCGCACCCGGCTGCATATGCTCGGTCGTGAGTTCCGACAGGTAGCCGACCTGCTTGATCCCCTTCTTCCGCATCGCGACGCCCGTCAAACAGGCATGCATGATGAAATTGGCGTTGAGTGCACTGCGATAGGTGGGGTCGAGAACCGGCGCCAGTTCGACGATTTCGAAGCCGACCAGTTCGTTTTCGGCGCAGAGACGTCGCACGATCGGGATCGCTTCCCGCATCGTGAGCCCGCCGGGAACCGGGGTGCCGGTTCCCGGAATGAACGCCGGATCGAGCACATCGACGTCAAAAGAGATGAATATCTTCTTGCCGCTCTCCCGCGCCTCCTTGAGCGCGCGCTCCATCGTCGCTTCCCAGCCGTTCTTCTCAATTTCCGGCATGGCGTGATAGCGGACTCCGTTGGTCCGCATCCATTCGAACCCTTCCTTTTCGGGCCACGGGCCGCGCAACCCGACCTGGATGTAGTTCTTGCCCTGGACATGGCCTTCCTTCACCGCCCGATAGACCGGTGCACCATGGGTGATGAAATGAACCCCGCCCTTGCCGGCGTCATAGTGTGAATCGAAGTGGACGACCCCGAAGCTGCCCTTGCCATGCACGTCGGCAAGCCCGGCGACATCGCTGTATTCAAGGCTGTGATCGCCGCCAACGATGAAGGGAATGGCGCCGGTTCGTGCGATTTCCGCGACCCGCTCGCGGACATGATGAACGGTGCGCTCGGTGCTCATGTTATCGACGGCGATATCGCCGTAATCGACGATGTTCAGTTCCTTCGAGGGATCGACCATCGTGTACATGTCGATCCCGCCAGCGCCATATTGCGTGCGCATCGCGGATGGTCCGCCCTTGGCTCCGCGATAGCCCGAACCCATGTCGAGCGGCGCGCCGACGATCGCCACGTCAACCTTGCCTGCGATCAGATCCTCCGGGAAGATTGCGACGGGAGCCCCCGCAAATGTCGCTATGCCGCCGCCATAGACGCCGCCGCCGCGCCCATTGGCGTAATAGCTCAATTCAAACGGCCCCGGCTCGCGCTTTGGGTCGAGCCCATCGGGACGGCGCACCTTCCAGCCGTTGAAGTTTTCATTGTCGGTATCGAGGGGAATCGCCGCCATGTCGGTCTTCGCGTTGAACTTCGAAGCTTCGACCGCCGCCATGGCGCCATCGATATAGGCTTCGATTTCCTGCGGCGTTTTGGTCAACAGTCGGGCAAAGAGCTTTTCGTAGGAACCGGCAAAGCCTTCCGCCGGATCGGACGTCAGGAAGGCGCGCTTTTCCTTGGGCAGATCCTTGATTTTCGCTTCAAGTGCGGGCGGAATCGTCGGCTTGTCAGCCTGAGCAATCACCGCCGCGGAGGACAGAACCGTCGCAGCAAGGAGTGCTCCCAAGCAGGCACCACGAATATTCATCTTATCCCCCCGGATCGCTCATATCATCCCGACTGCTACAACCCGGCCCGTGGCCAGCAATGGGGCAATTGACGTAGCATGCCGCCCAATGGTGCCGAACGCCAGCGAAAAGCCCGGAAGGCAATGTGCTTTCCGAGCTTTTGCCAGCTTCAACAACCGGCAATCCCCTAATTGGTCTTGCGCGTCTTAGGGTTTGCCTTGGGCGCCTGCCATTCGGAGCTGAGTGGACTGAGATAATGGTCCTGCGTGATCCCCTTGCGACGGATCGACATGCCCGCAAGGCAGGCATGCATGATGTAGGCACTGTTCTGCGCCGACTTGTAAGTCGGGTCCATCGTGGGATCGAGTTCGACGAGTTCGAACCCGGCGAGGTCGGTTTCCGCGCAGATGCGGCGAATGAGCGGCACCACTTCGCGCATTGTCAGACCATCGGGGACGGGCGTGCCGGTGCCGACCATATAGGCGGGGTCGAGCACGTCGATGTCGAACGATACGAAAACCCGTTTGCCGTTTTCCTTTGCTTCCTTGAGCACGCGGCTGACGACCACATCCCAGCCTGATTTCTCCACCTCGACCATCGTGTGATAGCGGAAGCCCTGCTCCCGCATCCATTCGAACGTTTCAACGTCCGGACTTTGCGCCCGCAGGCCGACCTGAATGTAGTCTCGCCCGGCGACATGCCCTTCATGGATCAGGCGATAAACCGGCTGTCCATGGTCGATCAAATGAGCGCGGTCTTTCCCCGCGTCGTAATGAGAGTCGAAATGGATGACGCTGACCTTACCCTTGCCCAACACGTCGGTAACACCGGCGATATCGGAATAGGCGAGGCTGTGATCGCCGCCGACGATGAAGGGAATGGCGCCGGTCTTGCTGATGGAGGCGACCATTTGCCGCGCATGTTCCATAGACCGCTCCGTACTCATCTGATCGACGGCGAAGTCGCCATAGTCGACCATGTTGAGAACGGCCCGTGGCGATGTCATCGTGTACATGTCGTTGCCCGCGCCCATGCGGACAGTGCGCATCGCGGTCGGCCCGAGATGTGCGCCGCGTGTGCCGGAACCCATGTTGAGCGGAATGCCCACGAACGCCACATCTACCTTGCCTGCGACCAGATCCTCCGGCGTCAGCGCGACAGGCAGGCTGAAGAAGGTCGGGATGCCGCTGCGCCCTTCCATGTAGCGGCTGAGCGAAAACGGCCCGGCTTCACGTTTGGGATCGAGGATGGAGGGGCGCAGTACGCGCCAGCTGTTGAAGCTCTTCGATTCCGTATTCAGCGGGATCGACGCCATGTCGGTTTTCGGGTTGAACTTGAACGAGGCGACGACTTCCATCATCGCTGAAACATAGGCCTTGATTTCCTCCGGCGTCTTTGCCGCCAGACGACGCTCCAACTCCCCTTCGATTGGCGCAAACCGTCGCACATCCTTCGACCGCAGGAATGCCAGTTGCGCCGGGTCCAGTTGATTCAGCTTTGCTTCGACTTCCGGCGAAAAGCGGGTGGCCTCGCCTTGTGCCAGCGTCAAACCGGTCACGCCCGCGACGGCGAGCAGAAAGGGTAGCACCAATGTCGATCTGGCCATGACTGTCCCCCTTGCATCGGCTCACGGAACGTAAATACAGACCTGCGCGCCGCATGCTTACGTTATCATCCCGCCCGCAACGGGCTAGCATTGCACGCTACGTGTCTGCCCTACGTCAAACGCCCCATGCACGGCGAAACATCGCACCGATAGCACGAACCTGGGACATGGCGGGTTTCCAGCTTGGCGCGGACACGCCCGCCTCCCGGAGACGCAGGCCGATGTTGACCGCTTCCAATTTCCTTCTCTGGATCATCGTCATTCTGATGGCGGTTGCCATTGTGGCTCTGTCACGACGCTTGGCGGCGCTGGAAGATAACGCTGCTTGGCAGTCGGTTGCCGATCATGACCGGACAGCGATGAAGCTAGACGACAGCGACATGATATTGGCACAGGATAGTGACCGCAAAGTGGTTTCCATAGTGGCTGCACAGCGATAGCATCGTGCATGCTGGACGGCTGTGAATCGGACGTGCATATTCCATGCGGGTATCGGGGGACGTAGCGACCATTTTGTCGGGTCGGCAAGACATGCGGGGGCACATATGGCAATCAGCTTTACGGTGAACGGCAGTCAGCGGGACGTCGCAGGCGACCCGGACAAGCCGTTGCTCTGGGTGCTGCGTGAGGACCTCGCCATGCCAGGCACGAAGTTTGGCTGTGGTGTCGGCTTGTGCGGTGCCTGCACCGTGCATCTGGATGGCGCGCCGATCCGATCCTGCCAGACGACGCTGCGCGATGTTGCGGGTGCTCGCATTACGACAATCGAGGCTGTCGCGCAGACCCCGGTCGGCAAGCGCATCACCCAAAGCTGGATCGCGCTGGACGTGCCCCAATGCGGCTATTGTCAGGCGGGGCAGATCATGAGCGCAACGGCGCTGCTGACCCAGACGCCGAAACCGACGGACGACGACATCGATGCCGCGATGGCGGGCAATCTCTGTCGATGTTCGACTTATCTCCGCATTCGCGCCGCGATCAAGGCGGCGGCGGGGACAGGCGCATGAGCGCCCCCGTCCTGTCGCGCCGCCTGTTCCTGAGCGCCAGCGTCATGGCTGGCGGCGGCCTGCTTTTCGACATGGCGATCCCGATCGCCCAGGCTGCGGATGCCAGCGCGGTAATGCTGACGGCGTTCGTACGGATCATGCCGGATAACAGCGTTACGATCGGCGCGAAGAACCCGGAGATCGGGCAGGGCATCAAAACGATGCTGCCGATGCTGATCGCCGAGGAACTGGACGTTGCGTGGGCGCAGGTCCGCATCGAACAGACCGTGGTGCAGGAAAGCCTGTACGGGCCACAGGTTGCAGGCGGCAGTCGTGCCACGCCGGTGAACTGGCTGCCGATGCGGCGGGCAGGAGCCGCCGCCCGGTCGATGCTGGTCACGGCCGCCGCACAATTATGGGGTGTCGATCCCGCTCGGCTGACGACCGGCGAAGGGTCCGTAAAGGATCCGGCAACGGGCAAGTCGGCCACCTATGCCTCACTCGCCGCGTCGGCAGCAGCCCTTCCCGTGCCGGACCTTGAAACCGTTCCGCTGAAAGCTCCCGAGCGCTTCCGTATCATCGGGACGCCGATCAAAGGTGTGGACACCCCCGCCATCGTAGCCGGAACGCCGCTGTTCGGTATCGATCTGGTTTTGCCGGGCATGCTGTACGCCGTTCTGGAAACCTGTCCGGTGTTCGGCGGCACGATCAAATCCGCCAACTTCGATGCGATCCGGGCTATGCCGGGCATTGCTCATGTGCTGACGATCAAGGGTAACGGGCAAGCGGAATCGCTGTTTGACGGCATCGCGATTCTGTCGGAAAGCTGGTGGACCGCGAACAAGGCGCGCGATGCGCTCAAGATCGTATGGGACACCGGCACGCTCACCGATTTTTCGAGTGCTGGCTATGAAAAGGCAGCGTCCGAAAGGTTGGCGGGCAAGGCCGAGACGGATATTGTTCGCGCGGGCGATGTGGATGCGCGCTTTTCGGCAGCGGCAAAGACGGTGCGCGCCGACTACAGCTATCCGTTCCTTGCCCATGCCCCGCTTGAGCCGCAGAACTGCACGGCGTTGTTCAAGGACGGCGCGCTGGAAATATGGGCACCCAGTCAGGCACCGGAATCGGGCCGCAAGCTGGTCTCTACCGCGCTGAACCTGCCGCCGGAAAAGATCACCCTGCGGCTGACCCGTATCGGGGGCGGCTTCGGACGGCGGCTAATGAACGAATATATGGTGGCAGCAGCCGCGATCGCCGCCCAGGTGCCGGGCATTCCCGTCAAGCTGCTCTATAGCCGCAGGGACGATATGCGCCGCGATTTCTATCGCCCCGCCGGGTGGCACGGTTTTTCCGCCGCGCTGGATGCTAAGGGGCAGATGACGGCCCTGCGCGATCATTTCGTGACATTCGGCAAGGATGGCAAAGCGGCGCGTGCAGCGGAACTTGGTGCGACCGAATTACCCGCCGGGCTGCTGCCGGACATTCTGTTGGAACAGTCGCTGCTGGCGACCAACATGCCGACTGGCTGGTTGCGCGCGCCCGGCAGCAACGCGCTGGCCTTTGCCTTTCAGGCATTTCTAGACGAAGTGGCCGAAGCGGGCGGCAAGACGCTTCCGGACCTGCTGCGTGAGTTGCTGAGCCTCAAGGCCGAAGTGCCGATGGGACGGGGCACTTTCACGAGCGCCCGGGCGATTGCCGTGATCGACAAGGTCTGTGCGATGGCGGGATGGAAGGGGGGCAAAGGTGCAAAAGGCAGCGGCCGCGGCTTTGCTTTCTATTTCAGCCATGCGGGCTATTTCGCCGAAATCGTGGATGCAAGCGTGGCAACTGATGGCTCGGTTACGATCGACAAGGTGTGGGTTGCGGGCGATGTCGGCAGCCAGATCATCAATCCACTCAATGCCCTGCATCAGGTGCAGGGTTCGGTGATCGAAGGCATCGGCCAGGCGCTGTCAGGCCAGAAGATCGTGCAGACAGGCGGCGCGGTCGATCAAGGCAATTTCGATGATTATCCGTTGCTGCGCATGCCCGATGCGCCCGAAATGGACGTCGCGTTCGTGACGAGCGAATATCCGCCCACTGGCCTTGGCGAGCCGGCGTTGCCGCCCGTCATTCCCGCGCTGGTCAACGCGATCTATGCGGCAACGGGCAAGCGCATACGCACTCTGCCGATAACAGCGGACATGCTGACTGCCTGATCGCGTGAAACACGGATAAGCCGTTCTGCTGCGCCATCGCAGCAGGCGGCCGTCCGCCGGGTCGTCGTGCACCCCGTGTTCCACCCTACGTCAAACACCCCATACGCTCTGGCAAAGCTGCAATTTACCTTTGCTTAGGCTGGCAGAGGTCCCGCGCCGTGCAAAGCGGCTCCGGGGCGCCCCTGTCAGTACGGTGCAAGCGGCTTCAGACCGCGCCACCGCCGGGGGAGTAACATGATGAAAAAGAACATAGACAGGGGGTTTCCATGACGCACCGATCTTTCACTCGCCTGGCGCTGCTGTCTGCCACAGCCCTGGCTGGCATTAGCGCCGCCGGATTTGCGGGCACCGCCGCCATGGCGCAGGACCTGCCCGCTGCGGAGGCAGACGCGGGTGATGTCATCATAGTGACCGGCACGCGCCGTTCGCTGTCGCTTCAGGATGCACCAATCAACATCGCTGCGCTCGGCGCCGAACAGCTCAACGATCAGCGTCTGAACGATGTGCGGGATCTGGGCGCGTTCACGCCTGGCATAACGATCACAGACACGGGACCGCGCGGTGCAGGCAGTATTGTGATGCGCGGCCTCAGCGCCAGCGACACGAGCACCTTCGCCGACAATACGAACAATGCGATCGGCACCTATCTTGGCGAAGTGCCGCTCTATCTGGATTTCAAGCTGATCGATCTGCAACGCGTCGAAGTCTTGCTCGGCCCGCAGGGAACGCTTTATGGCCTTGGCACGCTGGCCGGGGCGATCCGTTACATTCCCGAGCGCCCCGATGCATCGAAGGTCAGCGGCTACGCCCATGCCCGACTATATGACGTCAAGGAAGGGTCCGGCTTCGGCTTCGTGCTTGATGGCGCGATCAACCTGCCGATCATTCCGGACGTGCTCGCATTCCGTTCGGCCACGGGCTATTATTATGATCCCGGCTTTATCGATTATCCCTTCACTGTCGCTCAGATCGGGGTTTCCGACCCGCAGCCGGGTCCTTCCTCTACAAATCCCTTGGGCACGACCGCGCAGCAGCAGGCCAATTTCGCGCCACAGGCCGATGTGAACTATGAAAAGACGCTGACAACGCGCAATCAGCTTGGTCTCACCGTCGGCGAGGTGAAGGCCTATCTGTCCTATGTATTCCAGGAAACCAAGACAGGCGGTCGCCAGGCGAACGGCGGCGGCGTGCTGGGCGAGGGGAAGTATCAGGGTGTGTGGCGCGTGCAGGAACCGTCACGCCGCCGGTCTGAACTCGTCAGTCTGGAAGTCGAGGCGCAGCTTGGTGACTTTGCGCAGCTCGTATCTGCGACCGCCTATACCGAAACGAAAAATCGTTTCTCTCAGGATGTCACCGACCTGCTGCTCGATCTCGACTATGGCTATGAAGCCTTCCCGGCGTTCACTGGCTTCACCCGGTCGCGCGCCGACAATGAGCAGTTCAACCAGGAGCTTCGCCTTGTTTCCACCCATGGCGGTCCGTTCAGTTGGGTGATCGGCGGCTTCTACAACAAGTTGAAGACGGCAACGTCTTATCGCGAATATATTCCGGGCTTCGCTGCTTCGCCCACCGGCCAGTCGTTTGGTGTTATACCGAATGCGGACGACAATGAATATGCGTCGTTCGGCCGCAGCACGACCAAGGAAAAGGCGATCTACGGCGAGCTGTCGTTCAAGATCACGCCCGAGTGGCAAGTGACCGGCGGTGCACGCTATTATGATTACAAGCTTGATCGGTTCGGCGGATCGACCTTGCCATATTACGACGGTCCGGTCGCCGACGACCTCGATATTCCTTCAAGCAGCGGTGCTGCAGAGGCGGACGGCTTTGTCTGGAAAGCGAACACATCGTACCAGTTCACGCCAGACCTGCTGGCCTATTTCACGTACAGCACCGGCTATCGCATCGGCGGTGCCAATACCGGCGCTGCACCTTGCGTCCTGCCGCTCAATCCCAATGTGCAGAACATCTGCGCGCTACCGGATGAACTGTTCTTCGGGCCTGACGAAACAACGAACTATGAACTGGGTATTCGTGCCGGCCTGTTCGGCAATCGCTTGACCACCAACCTGTCCATTTTCCAGGTCGACTGGGATGGCATCCAGCTCGATGGACAGACGATCAATGGCGGGATCGGCATTACGTCCAACGGTGGCAAGGCACGCAACCGTGGCGTGGACTTTTCGTTCAATGCAAATCTGACTGATCGCCTGTCGCTGCGCGGCAACTATTCCTACCTTGATGCGAAGCTGACCGAGGATGTTCCCGACCTCCTCCAAATCCGCAACAGCCTGAACGAGCGGTCCCGCCCCAAGTTCAGCCGCGTCGACGTGTTTTCGGGCGACCGCCTGCCCGGTTCGGCAAAGAACTCCGGCGCATTGTCGGCAACGTACAGCCTGCCAACCGGTTCGAACGAGACCATCTTCAATTGGACAGCGACCTATACGGGTGGAATCCTGACGCGCGTCGGGGCGCGTGGCTTCGGCGAGCGGCTTCCCAGCTATGTCATGCACCGTGCGTCGGTGACCTATCGGACGCCCGTCCTCGAAATGGCGCTGTTCGCCAACAACATCTTCAACAAATATGCCGTTACCGGGGTAAGCAACGACCTCAGCCGCTTCGGCTTCGTCAACGGGGGCGTCATTTCGCGCTATTACGGCCGCAGCGTTGCCCGCCCGCGCGTGATCGGTGTGGAGGCCCGCGTGAAGTTCTGACGTAACCTCAAATAATCACATCGCATAAGGGGTCGCTCCGGTGGAGCGGCCCTTGTGCTTTGTAGAAACCCGCCAAGCCATCAAGTCGCAGGTCAATCGAGACTGATGCCGTTTTTTCCAAACAGCCGTGTCACATCGTCAAGCCGATCCGCGTAAGCCCGCCATTTGCCGACTGAATCGGCATTCAGCGGTTGACGGACCTGTTGCGCGCTGGGGGTTGCGACGGCTGCGGTATTCTTGTGGAAGGCAAGGCATGCGTCCGACCACGACAGGCCACAATGGGCAATCAGACGGCGCGTCTCCGCTTCCTGATCGGCAATCAGCGCCTCATAGCCCAATTCCAGCACGCGGCCAGGGAACTGCCTTGCCCAAAAGGCCATAAGCCGGTCGAACAGCAGATAATAGTGCGCCGTGTCCATCAGATCATAGGACCATCGATAGTAAGGCGAACCGGTGGCGAACAGCGTTTTATAGGTGCTCCATACGCTGTCCATGGGATGACGACGCAGGCAGACGATGCGCGCCTCGGGCAGGGCACGAGCAATGAAGCCGACATACAGAAAGTTGAGCGGAAACTTGTCGGTGAAGACCGGTGCCTGTGCGCCGCCGTGCTGCCGGGCGCGCTGCACATAGGCAATCCCGACGTCCTGCGGCGCAACGTCGTGCATTGCTTCGATGGTATCTGGATCGAGAACCAGCCGCGACGGGCTTTGCGACAGGCGCTTCACGGCAAGCGGCATGGCCTGCAACTCACCCGCCGACTGAATCTGCGGATGCGACGAAATGATGCGATCAACAAGCGTCGTCCCGGTGCGCGGCAGGCCGATGACGAAAATCGGCGCATCTGCAACGCCGCTATCACCGCTGAAATAATCCGGTCGCGCAAAGGCAGTTTCAATGGCCGCGACGGTCGCTTCGTCGCTCTCGATAGTGTAGCCCAGCCGTGCCTTGTGCGCGCGGTTGCCAGTGGACAAATGGCGATAGGTCGCCGCATGATCGCCCAGATCCTCATATTCCTTGGCTGCGGCATAATGAATGCGCAGGCGATCGACCGGATCGTTGGCCCGCTGCAGCGCCGTTTCCAGACGCGCGACATGGTTGCCGGTGGCGGTCTGTCTGCGCAGCGTCGCCAAGCCCAGATGGGCACGGCCGTCCTCCGGGTTGGCCTTCAGCAGCTCTTCATAATGGATTTCGGCATCTGCCACGCGCCCGAAAAAGCCGTATGTGCTCGCCAGATTGTAACGGAAACTCATGTTGGACGGATCACCTGCCACGGCACGTTCGAACAGCGGCAGGGCGGCAGCATGATCGCTGAGCCGCGCATAGACACAGCCGATCGTATCCAGCACCAGCGGGTCCTCGCCCGCGCTGGCCAAGGCAGCATCGGCCGCCGCGCGTGCCTGCGCCTCCTGGCGCGCCAGCGTGAGCAGGCGGGCGTGATGCGCGAGATATTCGGCCATCGCCGGAGACGCCGGAGGTGACGCCTCGCGGGACAAGGCAACGGCGCGTTCGGATGATTGCAGGGCGAGCGCGATGCGTCCGCTTTCCGCAAGCGCCATGGCAAGCAGAAAATGCCCTTCGGCGCTGGCCGGATCGCGCTGCAAGGCCGCAGCGGCAAACTGCCCGCAGCGGTGGGCGTCGCCATCGGCCAGCGCGTCGCGCGCCGCCCGGATCGTCTCTGAATCAGGCCGCGCCAAAGCCGACGACACGCTCCACCATCCAGAAGCAGCCGATGATCCCGACGCCATAGAGCGCCGCCACGCGCACCGGCTGCGCCAGCGACACGCGCCGCAGACCGACCATAATCAGGGTTACGGCACCGACGAACAGCAGTTGCCCGGTTTCAACCCCCAGATTGAAGAAGATCAGCGCCGGAAAACGTTCGCCCGCGCCCACCCCGAGTTCACCGAGGGCGGTAGCAAAACCCAGACCATGCAGCAGACCGAACAGCGATACGATCGTGATTTGCCTGCGGAAAGCCGACTGGTCCGAACCCTGTCCGTCGTCCTGCCGTAGCATCAATGCCTCCCGCGCCATGAAAGCAATCGAGAGCGCGATTGTCGCCTCAACCGGCGGTATCGGGATACGGACCAGCTCGAAAAAGGCGAGCGCCAGAGACACCGAATGGCCGATCGTAAAGGCCGTGACGAGCATCAGCAACGCACGACCGCGCGCTAAAAGACACAGACACAGGACAAAGGCAAGGTGATCCCAGCCCAGCCAGATATGCCAGACGCCCTGTGCCAGAAACTCGCGCCCGATCTGCCCCAGGCTGCGCTCGGCCGCGGCCGTTTCGCCGACCGGCAGAGCGATGCCTTCACTGCTGCCGGCCAGGCTGCGATCGACCTGCGCGCCCATCACATTTGTGACGAAACGCCCACCGTCGGCTTTCCACGGGGTCTGGATAATGTCGCCAGCGCGAAAGGGGCGGTCACAGGTGAAGGCGAAGGCATATTGTGCGCGACCACCGCTGGTCTGGCGCGTCACCCCGGTCTGCGCGCAGCCTTCCGGCCAGACGATCGGTGCAGGCGTTCCGATGGCTTCGGGCAAGCCGACCGTCAGCTCATAGCTGCCGGGGTCTTCGTCCCGAGACAGGGCGAAATCCGCTGACATGAAGATATCGGCTTGCGCTGCGCCAGGCACCAGCACCGCCAGCGCGACAAGCGCAAGACGCAGCCTAGCGAACCACTTCGACATCGAACTTCTCCTTGAGCTTGCCGATCGCTCCATCGATGGCGGCATTGGTCCGGGCCATCATATAATCCTGCCGCACCTGATCCCTCACGGCGGAATAGGGCATCAGGGCCGGTGCGATGCTGCCCGTCTTGCGCACGAAATGCCAGCCTCGCGGCGACTGGACCGGGCCAAACCACACACCCTCTTGCGCTTCCTTCAACCGCGTGACGAACGGCTGGCCGAATATGCCCCGCACCATGGAATCGCCATAGGCGGGGTAGGCGCTTCCCAGCCAGAAATCGTCACCCGGCACTGTCTGACCGCTGTTGAGCGCCGCAAGAATCGCAGCGCTGTCGCCCGGCTTGGTCGACCGGAAAATTTGACTGAAGGTCGTTTTCGGTTCCGAGCGGTAAAGCGCAATATTGTTGGAATAATGATCGACCAATTGCTCCTCGGTCGGCTCGACCGGGGCACCCGCAATAAGGTAACGCACCTTGTCGGTCAGCCGCGCGCGGGTTTCGCCATCGGTCAGATGCATGTTCCGGTCGATAGCCTCGCGGAACAGCAGCTCGCCCGTTATGAAGTTCTTTTCGATACGGGCGCGGTCAGCTGCATCCGCCTTGCGGCCAGAGAGCATTTCGAACTCGTCGACCAGCGCCTTTTCCGCTTCGGGCGTGTAGCGCACAGCGGGATTGCGCTGCTGCTCAATCACGGCGTAACCGGCAAAGATTGCCGCGCCGACCAGCAGGAAACTGAACAAAGGGTCGCGTACGACCCGCGCGAACGCCTTGGTTAAGACGCCTTGACGAAGCCAGACCATTATCGCTTTCACGCTTGGTCCCAAGGCAGTCCGACCATCGGCCTGCTTTGCTTGACGCCTTGTTTCTAAAGCCCCTGCCATGCGTTCCTGCCCCTGATCGCGATGCCATGCGTTGATGGGCACGACACTATCCCGATGCCATGCCATTTGCCTACGTCAAATGACGCATACGGTGACAGCGCGCCAGTCCATAGCTCTAGTGGCGGGCATAACAGGGGATGCGTCGACGCCATGCGTTCGGACGCTCAGGAGCTTAAGCATATGATCGGTCGGATTCGGGCATCCCGCTTACTCGTCTTGGCGAGCATGTGCAGTGCACTGTCGCTTGGTGCCTGCTCGTCCGGGGGCGGCGCGGGCGATGCGCCCGATGGCAACACCGTGTCTGTGGGCGTACTCCAGTCGCTGACCGGCACGATGGCGATCAGTGAAATCACGGTCAAGAACGCCGAAATGCTCGCGATCGAGGAAATCAACGCCGCAGGCGGCGTGCTGGGCAAGACAATCAATGCTGTAGTGGAAGACGGTGCGTCCGACCCGTCTACCTTCGCACAAAAGGCTTCGAAGCTGATCGAGAATGACGGGGTTTCAACGGTTTTCGGCGGCTGGACATCGGCCAGTCGCAAGGCGATGCTGCCCGTGTTCGAACGGACGAAGAACCTTCTGTGGTACCCCGTCCAGTTCGAAGGCAATGAATGTTCGCCCAACATCATGTACTCGGGCGCACAGCCCAATCAGCAGGCGTTGCCCGCGCTCAAATGGGCGGTGGAACAGGGTTACAAAAGCTACTTTCTGGTCGGTTCGGACTATGTTTATCCGCGTACCGCGAACCTGATCCTGAAGAAGCATATCGAAAAGGGCGGGATGACGGTTGCCGGTGAAGCCTATGTACCTCTGGGCGGAACCGACTTTTCCGGGGTTATCGCCAAGATCCAGCAAGCCAAGCCTGCCATCATCATCAATACATTGAACGGCGACAGCAATGTCGCCTTCTTCAAGCAGATGCAGGCCGCGGGTCTTTCGCCCAAGACGCTGCCGGTCATGTCCTTTTCGATCGGTGAGCAAGAGGCGCAGGCGATGGGTGCGGGGCTGGTCGAGGGAAGCTATGCCGCGTGGAATTATTTCCAGAGCCTGACAGGCGAGGCCAACGCGAAGTTCATAGCCGCGTACAAGGCGAAGTTCGGCAAGGACGCGGCGATTACCGATCCGATGGTCCACGGCTATCTCGACGTATGGGCGTGGAAGGCTGCGGTGGAAAAGGCCAAAAGCTTCGAGCCGGAAGCGGTGCGCAAGGCTGCCGCGACACTGGGCAGCTTCGATACGCCGATGGGCAAAGTTTCCTTCGCCGCGAACCAGAGCCTTGTCCAGAAAGCCTATATCGGCAAGCTGAAAGCCGACGGGCAGTTCGAGATTATCGCCGACAGCGGCAGCGACATTGCGCCAGAACCTTATGATGCGCTCGCTTTTCCGGGCAAGAGCTGCAAGATTTGAGGACGGATGATGGTCTCAATATCCGTTCGGGCCGAGCTCATCGAAGCTCGCTGGCGAACGGATAGCTGATTATGGACGCGACGCTCTTCCTCAATCAGCTGTTCAACGGCTTTTCCGTCGCCTCGCTGTATCTGCTGGCCTCGCTCGGTCTGGCGCTCAGCTTCGGGTTGATGCGTGTCATCAACATGGCGCATGGCGAAATGTTGATGCTAGGCGGCTATCTCGCCTGGATGACACTGCTGGTCGTGCCGGGCGCGGCAGGCATCATTCTGGCGATTCCGGTGGCATTTGTCGGAGCAGCGGCGATGGGCGGATTGATCCAGTCGACGCTGATCCGGCGGCTGTCCGCTCGTCCCCTTGATACGTTACTGGCGACCTGGGGCGTCAGCCTGATCCTGCAACAGGGCGCGCGTGACCTGTTCGGCGCGGTCGGCGTGGAAGTGCGCGCGCCGGATTGGCTGTCGGGTAGCATCGCGCTGGCTGGCGTGACGATTCCGTCGGCGCGCATCTTCATCATTGCGGTTGCAGTCCTGGTGCTGGGCAGTCTGGCGCTGTTGTTGTTGCGCAGCCGCATCGGCCTGCTGGTCAGGGCGGTCAACCAGGACCGGATGATGGCGGCGGCGACCGGCATTGACGTGAAGCGCGTCGACTTCACGATATTTTGCCTCGGCGCGGGGATTGCCGGGCTGGCCGGGGTCATGCTGGCGCTGCTCGGCCCGGTGACGCCCAATGTCGGCCAAAGCTATATCATTCCGGCGTTTCTTGTCGTTGTGATGGGGGGCCTTGGCAGTATCGTCGGCACCACAGCAGCGGCCGCAATCCTTGGCCTGTTCTCCGCACTCGCGCAGATTTTCGTGGACGTCAGTGTCGCACAGATGCTGCTGCTGGTCTTCGTCGTGCTGTTCATTCAGGTCCGCCCGCAAGGCGTGATCGCGGTCAGGACGCGCGCGCTCGATGTCTGATCCGACGCTTCTGCAACGCGTGTCCAAGGCATTGCCGTGGCTGTTGCTTGTGCTTGCCATCGTCGCGCCGTTTGCGCTGTCCGCCTATGATCTCAACCTGCTCGCACGCTTCATGGCCATGGCGATCCTCGCCCTCGGCATCGTCCTCATCTGGGGGCATGGCGGCATTTTGAGCCTGGGGCAGGGGGTGTTCTTCGGCATCGGCGGCTATGCCATCGCTATGCATATGAAGATGGCCGATCTGCCGGAGGGCGAATTGCCCGATTTCATGCTGTGGAGTGGTCAGGAAAGCCTGCCGTTCTGGTGGGCACCGTTCGCCAGCCCGACATTTGCCATTGCCGCCATCCTCTTTGTTCCGGTTCTGGTGGGCAGTTTGTTTGCCTGGGCGGTGTTCCACAGGCGGGTCGGCGGCACCTATTTTGCCCTCATTACGCAGGCGCTGGCGCTGGCTTTCGCCACCTTGATCATCAGTCGTCAGGACGTGACCGGCGGGTTCAACGGCCTTACCGATTTCTACGGGATTTTCGGCGTGGGACTATCGAGTCCCGGTGTTCCCGCGGCGCTTTACTGGCTGACGCTGGCGCTACTGGTCGCCAGCTATTGCGGCGTACGCCTTCTGCTCGCCTCGCGCTTCGGCATGCTTCTGCGCGCGGCGCGCGATGGCGAAAATCGCATCCGTTTTCTCGGCTACAACCCTACACCGTTCAAAGTCGTCGCCTTCGCAATTGCCGCAATGCTGGCGGGTATAGCAGGCGCGCTCTTCACGCTGCACGCCGGGGTCGTTTCGCCCGCTCTCATCGGCGTCGTCCCATCGATCGAAATGGTCGTATGGGTAGCGATCGGCGGGCGTTACAGCCTGGCCGGTGCCATCGTCGGCGCGCTGCTTGTCAATATCGCGCGCGATGCTGTCTCCAGCGCCTTCCCGGAACTCTGGCTGTACCTGATGGGGCTGCTGTTCATTCTGGTCGTCACTCTGCTGCCCAACGGCCTCGCCGGGCTGGTGGCGAGCAAGCGCGCATGAGTAGCTCTGCGGTTGCCGATCTGCTGCTCAGCGTCGATGGCGTCACGATCGACTACAGCGGATTCAAGGCGCTCGACAATTTCAGCATGACGCTCCAGCGCGGCGAAACCCGCGTGGTGATCGGCCCCAATGGTGCAGGCAAATCGACCTTATGCGATACGATCATCGGTCGTGTCCGCCCCAGTAGCGGTCGGGTGCTGTTCCGCGGCGAGGATATCAGCGGCTTGCCCGAACAGGCGATCGTGGGACGGGGTATCTGCCGCAAGTTTCAGGCTCCGGGCGTGCTCCCGACTTTGAGTGTACGCAATAATCTCGCGCTCGCGGCGCGCAAGGACCGCCGCTGGTGGAAGAGCATGGGGTTGGGCATTCCCGCCGCCGAGCGCGCGACGATCGACGAAGTGCTGGAAACGATCGGCCTGGCGGAACGGGCAGGCGACGAAGCAGGGGCGCTCTCACATGGGGAAAAGCAGTGGCTGGAAATCGGCATGGTCGTGGCGACGGGCGCGGAACTGCTGCTGCTCGATGAACCGACCGCCGGTATGGGACCCGCGGAAACGAGCCGTACGGCGCAGCTCATTCTGGGGCTGGGCGCGAGCCGCACGGTGCTGGTGATCGATCACGACATGAGCTTCGTCGAGCAATTGCAGGCGTCCGTCACGGTCATGCATCAGGGCAAGTTCCTCAAACAGGGGAGCATCGCCGAAATCCGTGCGGATGCTGAAGTGGCCGCCGTCTATCTGGGGCATGCAGCGTGAGCGATGCGCTGCTCGACATCGCGGGCCTGTCTTGTGCTTATGGGCAGAGCGACGTTCTTTGGGACATCGACCTTCTGCTGCCGCGCGGCAAGGTGATGGCCCTGATCGGCCGCAACGGCGTCGGCAAGACAACTCTGCTCCATGCGATCATGGGTACACGTCCGGCAAAAACCGGGCGCATCCTGTTCGATGGAACAGACATTTCGGCGCTTCCGCCGCATAAGCGGGCCAAGGCCGGCGTCGGCTTCGTGCCGCAGGGGCGGCATATCTTTCCTCAGCTGACCGTAATGGAAAATCTGGAAACGGGACTTTCCGCTTCAGGCGATCGAAGCAACACAAAGCACGGGATACCCCAGCACATCTTCGACCTTTTTCCAAAACTGTACGACATTCGCAACCGGGCAGGGGGGTTCCTGTCCGGCGGTGAACAACAGCAACTCGCGATCGGGCGTGCACTGGCGGGACGTCCCACCCTGTTGCTGCTCGACGAACCGACCGAAGGCATCCAGCCCAATGTCGTCCAGCAAATCGAGGCGGCGCTGGTCCATGTGCGTGATACGCTCGGCATGACGATCCTGCTCGTCGAACAATATCTCGATTTCGTGTGGCGCTTTGCCGACAATTACAGCGCGATGCAGAATGGCCGGATCCTTCAGCAAGGCAGGATAGCCGATGCCCCTGCCAGCGACGTCGCGCATTTTATCCAGATCTGATGCCAACAGGCGCGCGTAGGGGCTTCCCCCCGGCACTTTGTTCTTGCATTATCGATCATGCCTTGCAGTAATGCTGCGGCGCACAACCGTTCAATAGACCATAGATCGAGCCAAGGATCCCCTATTGCCCTTCTACGAAATGCTCGACAGCCAGAATGCGGTCCGTGATTGTTATGCGGAGGTGCAAAGCTGGGTCGAACGGACGGGCATAGCGGGTCTCAACCGCCGACTGGAGGAAGCCGAAGCGATTTTCCGGCGCATCGGCATCACCTTTGCGGTTTATGGAGAAGGTGGTGATCCCGAGCGGCTGATCCCGTTCGATCTTCTCCCGCGTATATTCACCGCGCGGGAATGGCGTGTGCTCGATCGCGGAATCCGCCAGCGGACGCGCGCACTCAACGCTTTCCTGCACGATGTCTACCATCGTGGCGAAATCATCCGTGCCGGCATCATTCCGGGCGAGATCATTTATGGCAACAGTGCCTATCTACCTGAGATGGCGGGATTTTCTCCGCCAGGCAAGGTCTACAGCCATATTGTGGGCATTGACATCGTGCGGACCGGGCCGGACCGGTTCGAGGTACTGGAAGACAATTGCCGTACGCCGTCCGGCGTTTCGTATATGCTCGAAAACCGCGAGATCATGACGCGCATGTTCCCGGACCTATTCGGTCAGGGGATCGTTGCCCCTGTCGACGATTACCCCGCGGAATTGCTCAAGAGCTTGAAGGAAGTCGCCCCGCCGGCTTGCAAGACCGACCCGGTTGTTGTCGTGCTGACGCCGGGGTCGCTCAACAGCGCCTATTATGAGCACAGCTTCCTCGCCGACCTGATGGGCGTCGAGCTTGTCGAGCCGATGGACCTGTTTGTCGAGGACGGGCGGGTGTGGATGAAAACCACCGGCGGACCGACCGCCGTTGATGTCATCTATCGCCGGATCGACGACGAATATCTCGATCCGCTGGCGTTCAACCCTGCCAGCCTGCTGGGCATTCCGGGCATTTTCAACGTCTATCGCAACGGCGGTGTCACGCTCTGTTCGGCACCCGGCGCGGGGATAGCGGACGACAAAGCCGTCTATACCTATGTTCCCGAAATGATCCGCTTTTATCTGGGCGAACAGCCGGTGCTGTCGAACATCCAGACCTGGCAATGTGCAAAGCCCGACGAATGCGCCTATGTGCTCGAACATCTGCATGAGCTGGTGGCGAAGGAAGTACACGGGTCGGGCGGATACGGCATGCTGATCGGTCCCAAGTCGACCAGGGAGGAAGTGGCGGCCTATGCTGATCGCATCCGCGCCAACCCTTCCGAATTCATTGCCCAGCCAACGCTCGATCTTTCGACCGTACCTACCCTGGGGCCTGCCAGCGTGGTCGAGCGGCATGCGGATTTCCGGCCCTATTGCCTCGTCGGCAAGCAACTGCGGCTTGTTCCCGGCGGCCTTACCCGGGTCGCGTTGACCGAGGGATCGCTTGTCGTCAATTCCAGCCAGGGCGGTGGCGTCAAGGACACCTGGGTCCTGCAGGACTGATGCGATGCTGAGCCGGACCGCCGAAAACCTCTACTGGATGGCACGCTATATGGAGCGGGCCGAATCCACGGCGCGCCTCCTGACCATGGGGCAACGCATGGCGATATTGCCGGGCGCGCATCATCGGGACGAATGGCGATCGGTCGTCCGCGCCACGGGATGCGAGGAGAACTTTCCGCCGGACGCCCATGTGCGTGAGACCGATGTCGTTGCCTATCTGATGCTCGACCCGGAAAATCCGTCGTCGATCCGCTCTTGCCTCGCCCGCGCCCGCGCCAACGGCAAGTCGGCGCGCACGATGCTGACGCAGGATATGTGGGAGGCGCTGAACGAAGGCTGGCGCAAACTCGACAGCTATGATGTGGCCGAGGCAAGGCAACAGCTCCCCGGACTGATCGACTGGGTCAAGACGCGGGCGATGACATTTCGCGGCGCGGCGGACAGCGGCCAGTTGCGCAACGAAGGGCATGATTTTCTGCGTGTCGGCGCGGCGCTTGAGCGGGCGCAGATGACGCTGCGCTTGCTGGACGTGAAATATTATGTGCTGCTGCCCGAAACCGAAGTGATCGGCGGCAATCGCGATCATTATCAATGGACATCGGTGCTCCATGCCCTTTCGGGCAGCCGCGCTTATCACCATGTTTATGGCGGCGCCTATACGCCTTGGCAGATTACCGATTTCATCATGCTCAACCGTCTGTTTCCGCGCAGCGTGGCCTATTGCTATGACCAACTGGCCTATCGTCTCAACCGACTGGCGGGATGGCACGACAATCGCGGCCAGTCTCAGGACAGCATCAAGGCGATGGTCGAAGGGCTGGAAAGCGTGGACAGCGGCGAGATTTTCCGTCGCGGCCTTCACGAAACGGTGCAGAATGGCATCGCCCATACCGATCGTCTCGCGAATGAAATCGCGCAGGATTATCATTTCGGGTGATACAGGCGCGTACGCCGACGGGAACTTGGGAAATACAGACAAGACAGGCATCATGCCATGAAACTGCTCGTCCGACACCAGACCGTCTATAGTTATGAGGCGGGATCAAGCCGCGTGGCGATGCTGCTGAAGCTCAAGCCGCGCGATCACGACGCGCAGACCGTGCTGGATTGGTCGGTGATCGTCAATGACACGCCGATCACCGATTTCGCGCCGAACGGCTATGGCGATCTGGAAGCGTTGTGGATCCGTCACGATCGCACCGACAGCGCGACGATATTGGCCACTGGCCTGGTCGAAACGCGCGACGCGAGCGGTATCGTGGCGGGCCTTGAGGAGCGGCTCGATCCACGCATCTACTTGCGGGCGACGCGACTGACGGCCGCATCGCCGGAGATGCGTGAGATGGCGCATGCGTTGGGCCAAAAGGATCCGCTCGACCAGCTCCATGCGCTGTCCGCCGCGGTTATCGGGCATGTCGCCTATCGAGGCGGTGTTACCAATTCAAATACGTCGGCAGCCGAAGCCTTCGCGATCGGGGCGGGGGTCTGTCAGGATCATGCGCAGATATTCATAGCCGCCGCCCGCAGCCTGGGGTTTCCGGCACGTTATGTGACAGGCTATCTGTTGGCGCAGGGTGAGGATGCTTTGCATGAAACCCATGCCTGGGCAGAGGCGCTTGTGCCACGTTTGGGCTGGGTAGGATTTGATGCGTCGAACCAGATTTGCGTGACCGATCACTACATCCGGGTCGCATCCGGCATGGATGCGGACGATGCCGCCCCGGTGCGCGGGTCTGTGACGGCGGCCGGTTCGATCTGGATTGACGCGGACGTGCGGATCGCGCAGGCCAGTGACGACGAGCGTGAACAGCAACTGCAACGGCAACAGCAGCAGCAGCGCCAATCGTGCAATCAGGGGACAAGGATGGGTACTTACGTGCCCGCAATCGGGGAGGCCGGGGGGCAATGACCTATTGCGTAGCGGTTCGGGTGGATGACGGTCTCGTCATGCTTTCCGACACACGGACCAATGCCGGAATGGACAATATCGCCCGCTTTCGCAAGACTTTCACCTATGAAGTGAAGGGTGAACGTGCCATTGCGATCATGTGCTCGGGCAATCTGTCGATCACACAGGAAGTCAAAAGCTGCCTCTCGCGCGCTATAAAGGATAGCGCGGAAGACCCCGAAATCGAAACAATCCTGAATTGCGCCACGATGCATCGCGCAGCCCAACTGGTGGGCGACGCGATGCGGTCGGTTCAGAAACGCTATCGGCCGACGATCGAAATGCAGGGTTCGGCCGCCGATGCGTCGATCATGGTCGCGGGCCAGCGGCGCGGCGGCAAGCCGCGCCTGTATCTCGTCTACAGCGCCGGCAATTTCATCGAGGCAACGGCCGACACGCCCTTTTTTCAGATCGGCGACCACAAATATGGCAAACCGATCCTCGATCGCATCATCACCCCGGTCACCTCGCTAGAAGAGGCGACCAAGGCGGTGTGCGTATCCATGGATTCGACGATCCGTTCCAACCTCTCCGTTGGCATGCCGCTTGACCTCACGATCATTCAGCGTGACGCATTCACCTTTCGGACCCGTGCGCGGATCGAGGCGGACGACGAACAGTTCGCCGCCATTTCCCGCGCATGGTCCGCAGCGTTACGCAAGGGGTTCGAGGATTTGCCGGACGTGCTCGGCTGATGAAATATGCGTCTACCTTAGTGGCGTTTACAGTCATGATCAGCGCGGCAGGGTGTACGCCAACATTGCAAATGGAAGGGCGGCACGTGACTCGCAATCCGATTTCCTATTTCGAGATACCGGTAACCGACATGCCGCGCGCCATGGCGTTCTACAGCGCGGTGTTCGGGTATAGCTTTGAACGCGAAACGATCGACGGTTATGATATGGCACTGTTTCCGGCAGACCCTGATGGCCATGGGGCGAGCGGTGCCTTGGCCAAGGGTGACGTCTATGTCCCGTCGCGCAACGGCACATTGCCCTACCTTACTGTAGAAAGCATCGAGGCGACACTTGCCCGCGCGACCGCCAGAAATGCGACCATATTATACCCCAAAAAAGATATCGGCGCGCCGGGCTTCGTAGCGGAAATCGAAGACAGCGAAGGCAATCGCATAGCCCTGTTCGAGCGGCGGGACTAGCATCAGGCCAGATCACCGCCTATTTCCGCTCATCAAAGACAATATGGAACTTCCATCATGACCGCTACCCATTCCACTCGCATGCTTATTCTCGGTTCCGGTCCTGCCGGACTTTCCGCCGCAATCTACGGCGCACGCGCGGGACTGGCCCCCATTGTGGTCCAGGGCATGCAGCCGGGCGGTCAATTGACCATCACGACCGACGTGGAAAACTATCCGGGTTTTCGCGACGTCGTTCAGGGACCCTGGCTGATGGAGGAAATGCAGGCGCAGGCGGAGCATGTCGGCGCGCAAATGATGTACGACCAGATCGTGAGCGTCGATCTGACCCAGCGTCCCTTTCGGCTGATAGGGGACGGCGGCACCATCTATTCCGGCGACACGCTGGTCATCTGCACGGGCGCACAGGCGAAGTGGCTGGGTGTCGAAGGTGAAGCGCATCTGGGCGGAAAGGGCGTATCCGCGTGCGCGACCTGTGACGGTTTCTTCTATCGCGGCAAGAAGGTCGTGGTTATCGGCGGCGGCAATACGGCGGTCGAAGAGGCGCTTTACCTCACCAATCACAGCCATGACGTCACCTTGATCCACCGGCGGGACTCTCTGCGCGCGGAGAAAATCCTTCAAGACCGCCTGTTCGCCCATCCGCGTATCCATGTGCTGTGGAACAAGGCCGTCGCGCGGTTCGTCGGCGGCGGATCGCCCGAAGGCCTGGTCGGCGTCGATCTGATCGATACCGTAACGGGTGAGGCATCGCACATGCCGACCGACGGCGCGTTCGTGGCCATCGGTCATCAACCCGCGACGGCGCTGTTCGAAGGGCTGCTGCCGATGGACGAGGGCTATCTGCTCGTGGAGAAAGGCACCAGCCGGACGAACATAGCCGGCGTATTTGCGGCAGGTGATGTGACCGACAAAGTCTACCGCCAGGCGGTCACCGCTGCCGGAATGGGCTGCATGGCGGCGCTGGACGCCGAAAAGTTCCTGGCCGAAGCCGATTTCGAAGCGATGGCGGTCGCGGCGGAATAATGGTGGGCCGCGTCCCATAAAGATCGACTTTCTACTTCCGTGGTAGCCCGACGATGCAAACGGGCATCAGCTTGCTCAACACGGGGCTAGCCGTCCAGCAGCGAAGTCGCGCGCGAGCGCGATGAATGCCTGGAAGGCTGCGGAGGAATTGCGCCGATTGGAGTAATAGAGGCACAGCGGCGCGAGCGGTGGCGTCCAGTCTTCTAGAATGCGGACAAGTCGGCCGACCGCGATGTCATCGCGAACGTCGGTCTCCATGAAATAGCCAATGCCCACACCGTTCGTAACCGCGATCCGGGCCAAGGAGGCTTCATCGAGAGTGATCGGGCCCTCAACGTCGAGTTGCAATGCTTCGCCGTCTTTCTCGAAGCGCCACTGGAATAACGCTCCATTGGGAAGCCGGATTCGGAGGCATGGGTAGTTGAGAAGTTCCTGAGGAACCCGCGGAATAACACTGCTCTCAAAAAGGGAGGGGGATGCCACCACTGCCATGCGCCGCATCTGGCCCAGCGGTATAGCAATCGCGTCACTGGGTATCAAATCGGCGCTGCGCACCCCCAGATCGAAGCCCGCTGCTACAACATCGACAAGGCGTCCCTCCGTAACGAGGTCGATATGAACCTGCGGATAGCACTTCAGATATGCGAGAACGAGCGGCGCCATGATCTCGCGCGCTGCCGTCGCGAAGGCGTTGATACGCAACGTGCCGGACGGTGTCTCCTGCTGGGAGCGCGCTGTGTCCATCGCCTTTCGTATGTCTTCGAGCGCCGGTTTGATTTTCGCGACAAAGCCTTGCCCCGCATAGGTGAGCGAGACGCTGCGCGTGGTGCGATTAAATAGCCGCACCGCAAGCTCCCGTTCCAGCTTGCCGACTGCATTGCTGATGGCCGTGGTCGACATGCCGAGATCGATCGCTGCTGCGCGGAACGAGCCGCAGCGAACGATGGCAAGAACCGCCTCGAGTTCGATCAGGGAATGGCGAGTCATTGTCCCGTTATTCGCAACACATCATGCCGATCTGTCTCGATTATCAGGCGAAAAGTCCATCGCTAAATAAGGTTCATCACCGTCGAGGAGATGACAATGTCCATGAACCTACCCAAGCCGATTGCCGACTATATAGAAGCAAACGCCCGTCTTGATATTGACGACATGTTGCAGCCTTTCCTGCACGACGCCGTCTTTATCGACAACGGCAAGCATTTCCAGGGTCACGCGGCGATCCGCCAGCTTTTCGCGGAAGAGGTACTGCCGGTGAAGGCGATCTTTACGCCCGCGACTGTTTGGGCAGAAGGCGGCGATGTGGTCATCGACGGCTCTGCTGATGGTGACTTTCCGGGTAGTCCGCTCCGCTTCACCTACCGCTTCACACTGGCGAATGGTGCCATCAAGAGTTTGGAGACCAAGGTATGAGCATCAAGCCCGATCCTGCCGAGTTCGTCGGGAAGCGCGTAGTCGTCAGCGGGGGCACCAAAGGTCTTGGTCGCGCTACCGTCGCGCGCTTCCTGGCTGGCGGAGCCCGTGTGGTTACGGCCGCCCGCGCGATCAAGGACGCCATTCAGGGGGTCGAATATGTCCGGGCGGACCTGACAACCGCAGAGGGCGGCGAAGCACTGGCCAGGGCGGCGCTTGCGCGGCTAGGTGGCGTCGACATCCTTGCTCATGTCATCGGCGGTTCGGCTTCCCCGGCGGGAGGCTTCGTAACACTAACCGATGAGCACTGGCTCGCGGAGCTGAACCTCAATCTGCTGGCGGCGGTTCGGCTCGATAGACTGCTGATACCGCAGATGCTCGAGCGGGGCCGGGGAACCGTGGTGCACGTCACCTCGATCCAGTCCGTCCTGCCGCTGCCCGAATCCACGACCGGCTATGCCGCCGCCAAGGCCGCACTCAGGACCTACAGCAAGTCGATCTCGAAAGAAATCGGGCCCAAGGGCGTACGGGTCAACTCCGTTTCGCCCGGCTGGATCATGACCGAGGCCACCGAAGCTTTTCTCGAAATTCTTCGGGCAAAAAACGGCGGCACGACCGACGAAGCGCGTCAATCCGTGCTTGATGTTCTGGGCGGGATCCCGATAGGGCGCGGTGCCGAACCCGAAGAGGTAGCTGACCTCATTGCCTATCTCGCCTCTGACCGAGCCGCCGCAATCCATGGCGCCGAGTTCGTAATCGACGGCGGCACCATACGCACCGTCTGAAGTGCCGCCCACCGCCGTACCCCGACTATGACGAGTGTCGGCACGCTAACACTGGCAGTGGCAGTGGCAGTGGCCGTTGTCGTTTTTCATTATCCATACCGCCCGAGCAAACGCTTAATTTCAGCATCAACAAAGAGTTGTCGTTCCAAACTACAGGCGGGAACGACAACTCTTTGTTGATGAGATGCGACCTGAGATATGGGAACGTAGGCACCGCAGTCCAAATGCCCGAGGAGGGGTAAGCGACGACATTTGGCAAATGGCGGACAGGGTGGGATTCGAACCCACGGAGAGCTTGCACCCTCGGCGGTTTTCAAGACCGCTGCCTTAAACCACTCGGCCACCTGTCCCCGCTGCGGCTATTATCCACTCGGGGCGGGTTGCCAAGGCAAAAGTTTCGGATGAACCGAACAGGCGGCCCGCAATAAAGGGATTCCCGTGGCGCGCCCGCTGTGCGACACTTGCGCGCATTACGCCGGAAATGGCGGTTAAGCGACCAAAGGCAAGCGGATGACACGATCTTTCCTGATCGCAATCATGATGATGAGCGGCATGGCGTTCTGGCCGGGCAGCGCAGTAGCGCCGCCTGCCGTTGCACAATCGGACCCGGCGACGGTACGGGATATGCAGCCCAGCGGCTTTCAGGCCTATCTGTCCGGATTACGGCCAAAAGCGCGTGCCATGGGTATAAGAGACGCGACCATGGACGGCGTTTTCCCGACACTCACCTTCAATCCGCGCGTCGTGGCGCTGGATCAGGCGCAACCCGGCGGCGGCCCCGAATCACCGATACCGGCATTCGAACCTTATCGTCGCCAGCATGTCGATGCGGCGCGGATCAACCGCGGGCGGATCGCCTATCAGACCAATCGCAGCCGGCTGACACGGATCGAGCGCGAAACCGGCGTTCCCGAAGCGATCATGGTCGCGATCTACGGGCACGAGACCAATTACGGTTCCTATGTCGGTGATTTCGACCTGCTGCGTTCGCTGGCGACGCTGGCTTTTGAGGGGCGGCGGCGCGCCTTATTCGAACCAGAGTTACTGGCGACTCTCAAGATGCTGGATAGTGGCGTGCCACGCGGTCGGCTGGTTGGCAGTTGGGCGGGTGCGACGGGATATCCGCAGTTTCTCCCCTCGGTCTATCTGCGCGTGGCCAAGGACGGCGACGGCGACGGCAAGGCCGATATCTGGACTAGCGAAGCGGATGCTCTGGCCAGCATCGCCAATTATTTCGTCGATGCGGGGTGGCGGCGCGGGATGCCGTGGGGCATCGCCGTTTCAGTCCCTGCGGGCCTCGATCGCGGCGCCATCGCCAATCGCACCACGGCGCCCCGTTGCCCGCGCGTGATGGAACGACACAGCCGCTGGCTGACGATGGCCGAGTGGCGTCGACGCGGGGTGATGCCGCTGGGCGGAACGACGCTGGCCGACACTGATCTTGCAACGCTGATCGAACCGGACGGGCCGGGTCGTACCGCCTATCTGCTGACCGGCAATTACCGTGTGATACTCGATTACAACTGCTCCAACTTCTATGCGCTCTCGGTCGGGCTGCTCGCCGATGCCGTGGCGGGGTAAGTTGGCGCACCTGCACCCTTGGGCTTCCGCGCGACCTGCATACTGGCTAATGACTGCGCGACTTACCTAATTTTCAGTGACCGTTTCGAGAGTATAGATGACAAAACGCCTTGCGCTTGCCCTGATAATTCCTTTGCTGGCTCAGCCGCTGTCGGCTGAAGCACCGCCCTACACCAGCGGTGCGCCAATCGCCTTCATGAAAGACCTGTCTTCGGGTGCCGTGCTGTACGACAAGGGCGGCGACCAGCGCATACCCCCGGCTTCCATGGCCAAGATGATGACGGCGCACGTGGCATTCCGCATGATCCAGATGGGCGAGTTGAAACTGGACACCAAGTTTACCGTGCGCCCTGAGACGTGGAAGCGGTGGCATGGCCCAGCGGCGGGATCGACGATGTTCCTGTCGCCTGGCGAACAGGTGTCGGTGGAAAATCTGCTGCATGGCATCGTCACACTCTCGGGCAATGACGCGTGCGTCGTTCTGGCGGAAGGCATCGCGGGAACGGAACAGGCGTTCGTCGCGCTGATGAACCAGGAGGGCAAGCGGCTCGGCCTTGCGAACAGCCGGTTCGGCAACTCAAATGGTTGGCCGGACGAAGGCGCGACCTACGTTACCGCGCGCGATCTGGCGCGTCTGGCGGAAGCGACGGTGCTGGAAACGCCCGATCTCTACAAGAAATTCTATGCCACCACGTCCTTCACCTGGGGGCGAACGATGGGCGGTGCGGAGATCACGCAGGGCAATCGCAACCCCATTCTGGGGAGAATCCCGGGTGCGGATGGTCTTAAAACCGGCCATACTGAAGAAGCCGGCTATGGCTTTACCGGATCGGCGGAGCAAAGCGGGCGGCGACTGGTGATGGTGGTGGCCGGGCTGGACAGTTTCAACGGGCGGATCGAGGAATCGGTGCGTTTCATGGACTGGGGGTTCAAGGCGTGGAAAACACAACCGCTCTTTCGCAAGGGGGCGCAAGTCGAAACCGCGCCGGTGCAACTTGGCAGCGCCACCAGCGTTGCGCTGATCGCCCCACGCAATCTCGCCGTGACGTTGCCGCGCACTGCCTCATCAAACATCCAGGTCAAGGTCGTCTATTCCGGTCCGATCAAGGCACCGATCGCCAAGGGGCAGGAAATCGCCCAACTTGTCGTTACGACGCCCGATACCGGAGCACAGACAATGCCGCTGGTAGCAGGCGCGGCGGTGGCAGAGGCGGGCATGTTCGGCCGTCTGTGGAACGGCCTCATGTCCTTCTTCAGCTAGGGCACATGATGTGACGGCCCGCGGCCGGTTCATCAGCCTGGAAGGCGGCGAAGGCGCAGGGAAATCGACGCAGCTTCGCGCCCTTGCTGCGGCGCTGCGCACCAAAGGACTGACCGTCGTCGAAACGCGCGAGCCAGGCGGCAGCGGGGGTGCGGAAACAATCCGTCAGCTACTGCTGACGGGACAAGCGGACCGCTGGACTGCACGGGCAGAGGCGCTGCTGTTCGCGGCAGCGCGGGCCGATCATGTGGCGCGTCTGATCCGTCCGGCGCTGGACAACGGGGCATGGGTGCTGTGCGATCGCTTCCTGGACAGCAGCCGCGCCTATCAGGGAGGAGCGAACGGGCTGGCCGACGCCGACATTCTGGCGCTCCATCGGATAGGCAGCCAAGGTTTTTTGCCCGACCGTACTTTCCTGCTGACGTTGGACGAGGCGACGGCGGCAGCGCGTACGAAGGCAAGGGATGGCGACGAGACCGACCGCATCGGCGGGCGGGATCGCAGCTATCATCGCCGTGTCGCTGCCGCTTTCGCTGCCTGCGCAGCGCAGGAGCCGGATCGTTTCAGACTTGTTGACGCCAGTCGCGCGGCTGACATTGTTACCACGCAGATGCTGGATCTGCTGGTGGACTTGCTGCCATGACGTCACTTCTGGGGCAGGACATGCAGGCGCGCACTCTGCTGGAGGCAGCACGAAGTGGGCGGATGCACCACGGCTGGATATTGGCGGGGCCACGCGGCATCGGAAAAGCGGGTTTTGCCCGAGCGATGGCGCGGCGCATGCTCGCGGAAGCAGCAGGGGCACCGACCGGCGGCGACGGCCTGGACCTGCCACCTGACAATCCCAACGCCCGGCTGTTCGACGCCGGAACGCATCCCGACTATGCCGAATTGCAGCGGCTGGAAAAGGACAATGGCGATCTTGCCCGCAACATCAGCGTCGATCAGGTGCGCAGTCTGCAACGGCTGCTAGGATCGGTTCCGTCGCTGTCCGAGCGGCGTATTGTGCTTATCGACAGCGCCGACGATCTCGAACGATCCGCCGCCAACGCATTACTCAAAAATCTGGAGGAGCCGCCCGCCGGCACAGTGTTTCTGCTGGTTGCCCATGCCCCGGCGCGCTTGCTGCCGACGATCCGGTCACGGTGCCGGGTGCTGCGCTTTGCCGGATTGCGCGACGACGCAATGCGGGTCGTGTTGCGGCGTCATCTGCCGGAATGTTCGGCCGCAGAGTTGGACGCCCTAGTGCAGGCAGGCGAGGGGTCTCCGGGACGTGCGCTGGGCTATGCCGACCTTGACCTCAATAGCATGATTGCAGCATTGGAAGCGATTACCGCAGATGGTGATCCTGGCAATATCCGTCGTCTGGCTCTAGCCAAAAGCCTGTCCGGCAAGACGGCGCGCCCGCGTTACGAAGCCATGCTTGAACGGGCACCAGCCTTTCTGGCATCGATGGCGCGCCAGCGGCGAGGCGCTGCCCTCAAAGACGCGCTAACTGCCTGGGAAGAGGCTCGGCAACTGGCATCGGGCGCGAGCGTTCTCTCGCTCGATCCCGCCACGGTGGTATTTGAGCTGTGCACTCACATCGCCCGTCTCGCACCCGCGCGACAGGGTGCCTGAGGCACCGTTCAGCCGTTGCGATATGCCATTTTGAACCCTAGAGAGGCTGGCATGTCCAAGCCTTTCACCATTACCACCGCCATAAGCTATCCTAATGGCCGCCCGCATATCGGCCACGCCTATGAAGCGATTGCCACCGATGCAATCGCCCGTTTTCAGCGGATGATGGGACGCGATGTCTTCTTCCAGACAGGGACGGATGAACATGGCCTAAAAATGGATCAGGCCGCGCGCAGCCGCGGCATCTCGCCACGCGCTCTTGCAGATGAAATGGCATCACATTTCAAGGAAATGGACGATGCGCTTGGCATCAGTTACGATCGGTTCATCCGGACCAGCGAACCGGATCATCACGCGGCCAGCCAGGCATTATGGAAGGCGATGGAAGCCAATGGCGACCTTTATCTCGGCCGCTACGAGGGCTGGTATTCGGTCCGTGACGAGGCGTTCTACGACGAAAAGGAACTGATCGACGGGGAAGGGGGCCAACGGCTTTCGCCTCAGGGAACCCCTGTCGAATGGACCGTCGAGGAAAGTTGGTTCTTCCGCCTGTCTAACTACCAGCAAAAGCTGCTTGACCTGTACGCCGCGCAACCCCAATTCATCAGGCCGGAAAGCCGCCGGAATGAAGTGTTGCGCTTCGTTGAAGGCGGGCTGTCGGACCTCAGTATTTCGCGCACGAGCTTTGACTGGGGCGTAAAGGTGCCGGGCGCTGACGGCCATGTGATGTACGTATGGGTCGATGCGCTGACCAATTATCTCACCGGCTGCGGCTACCCCGATGATACCGCCCGCATGGCGCGTTATTGGGCCGATGGCGGGGACATCGTGCATATTATCGGCAAGGATATCGTGCGTTTTCATGCTGTTTACTGGCCAGCATTTCTCATGAGTGCGAAACTGCCTCTGCCCGCCCAAGTGTTCGGCCACGGTTTTCTGCTGAACCGGGGTGAGAAGATGTCTAAATCGGTTGGCAATGTCGCCGATCCGCTGGAACTGGCGGAGCGTTTCGGCGTGGACCAACTCCGCTATTTTCTGCTGTCCGAAGTGACCTTCGGCAATGACGGCAGCTATAGCGCGGAAGCCATCGTGCAGCGTGCGAACAGCGATCTGGCGAACAGCTTCGGCAATCTTGCACAGCGGACGTTGAGCTTCATCGCGAAGAATCTGGATGGGCGCTTGCCAGCGGTTCACGGGCATGATCCCGCAGATACCGATCTGGCCGCGGTAATCGACCAGATCGTTCGCGTGGATATGCCCGCTGCTTTTGCCGATCTTGCGCCGTCACAGGCCATCGAGGCGTGGATGCGCGCGGTATTCGCCTGCAATCAATATATCGACGCACAGGCACCGTGGACGTTGCGTAAAGGCGATCCTGACCGGATGGAAACCGTGCTCGCAACACTGTATTGCGCGATCGCTCAACTTGCTGTCGCGATCCTGCCGGTCATTCCCGCCAGCGCAACGGCATTGCTCGATCAGATGGGCGTTCCCGAGGACAGGCGCGGCTATGGGACAATTGAGGGCGACTGGTATTCGTCGCTCATGCGAGACGGTTTCACACTGTCGCCACCCAAGCCGTTGTTTCCCCGTTTGGAATTGACGGAAGCTGACGCCTGATGCTGGTCGATAGTCACTGCCACCTGAACTACAAGGGGCTGGTCGAGGACCAGCAGGCTGTTCTGGCGCGCGCGCGCGGGGCAGGGGTCGTTACGATGCTCAACATCGCGACACGCGAAAGCGAATGGGACGCGGTTCTTGCTACGGCGGAGCGCGAGGAAGACGTCTGGGCGACGGTCGGCATCCACCCGCATGAGGCTGACGAGCATCCGCATATCGACACCGCCAAGCTGGTGGAGCGCGCCGCACATCCCAAGGTGATCGGGATCGGCGAGACAGGACTCGATTATTACTATGATCATAGCGACCGTGCACGGCAGCAGGCGTCGTTCCGCGCGCACATCGCCGCATCACGCGAAACGGGCCTGCCGCTGATCGTCCATACCCGCGATGCGGAAGAGGATACGCTTGCTATCCTGCAGGACGAAATGGGGAAGGGGGCCTTCCCCGCCGTCATCCACTGTTTCACCGCCAGCGGTGCCTTTGCCGATGCGGCGCTGGCAATCGGCCTTTACATCAGCATCTCGGGGATCGTAACGTTCAAGAGCGCGCGCGATTTGCAGGAAACCGCAGCCAGGCTGCCGATCGACCGGCTGCTGATCGAAACCGACAGCCCATTTCTGGCACCCGTGCCACATCGCGGAAAGCCATGTGAGCCAGCGTTTGTAGCGGACACCGCCCGCTTTCTCGCGACGCTTCGTGGCGAAAGCGAATTGGCGCTTGCCGCCGCCACGCGCGATAACTTCACCAGGTTGTTCGCCAAGAGCGTGGCATGACCCTGAAAGTCACGATCCTGGGATGCGGCACATCGTCGGGGGTTCCGCGGATCGGCAACGACTGGGGTACTTGCGACCCAGCAGAGCCGAAGAACCATCGCACAAGGGTCTCGATCCTGATCGAAACCGAGCGCACACGCCTGCTTGTCGATACGTCGCCCGATATGCGTGCCCAATTGCTGGCCGCAAATGTCGTGGATATCGATGCGATCCTGTGGACACATGATCACGCCGACCACTGCCATGGTATCGATGATGTGCGTCAGTTGTTCCACCACAAAGGTCAGCCCGTCGCAGGCTATGCGAGATCGGAAACGCTGACGTTATTACAGCGCCGCTTCGCTTATGCCTTCCAGGGACATGACGGCTATCCCGCAACCATCGAGCCGCATGTGCTTCCTGACATTTTACGCATCGATGACATCGATGTCGGCTGCGTCGATCAGCCGCACGGTGCGATCTATTCAACCGGATTTCGGTTCACGGCTGGCGGAAAATCCGTCGGCTATGCGACTGACTTTCATGCCGTGACGTCACAAATGGAAAGGCTTTACGGTGCGGTCGATTTATGGATCGTCGATGCGTTGCGCGAACGGCCGCATCCGACACATCCGCATCTGGCATTGACACTGGATGCCATCGCACGGGTAAGGCCGGGTCGTGCGATCCTGACGCACATGGACAACAGTATGGATTACCGCACACTATCCAAGAGCCTGCCAGATACAGTCGAGCCGGGATATGACGGCATGGTCGTTGCCCTGTGACGGCAGGCTCCGATATCGCGAGCATGATCTGGTATGCTCTGATATTGTTGCTTGTGGGATCGGCTTTTCTGACCCGTCGGGTGCCGTGGCGCAGCGCCTTCGGCATGATATTGGCGTGGATCGCCATTTTCGCGGTCGTTCTGGTCGCGATAAGCTATCGCGAAGAACTGGCCGGGGTGTTTCGTCGGGTGTCCGGCGACGTGCTGGGGCGTCCACGACAGACGACAGACGGCAGCAGCATGCGGGTCGCGGTTGCGTCCGACGGCCATTACTGGGTTGAAGGTACGATCAACGGCACCAGTGCACGTTTTCTGATCGACAGCGGCGCAACAGTAACGGCGCTCTCTACAGAAACCGCGCGCGCTGCCGGAATCGTGCCGGACAGGCAACGCATGCCTGTGGTGATGCAGACGGCCAACGGTCCAGTCGAGGCACAGCGCGCGCGCGTGACCGAACTCGTCGTCGGCTCCATACGGATGCATGACGTACCCGTGGTCGTTGCGCCGCAATTCGGAAAGATCAACGTGATCGGCATGAATATGCTTTCGCGATTGCAAAGCTGGCAGGTCCGCAACGGCGAGATGGTGTTGGAACCATGATCATCGGCGCCAGTTCACAATTAAATTTAACATAATATATATTATCGAACTATAGGATATCTATGTCTGCCGATGAGATCCCCGATCGCCCTGCTCCGGCGCTTCCCGATGCCCCATCCGCCGACATCGGTCCGTTGGTGGCGATCATGACGCGGTTGCGGGATCCGAACGGCGGTTGCCCTTGGGATCTCGAACAGACTTTTGCAACGATCGCACCCTACGCCATCGAAGAAGCCTATGAGGTAATCGATGCGATCGGCCGCAACGACATGGTATCGCTCTGCGACGAACTGGGCGACCTGCTGCTTCAGGTGGTGTTCCATGCAAGGATGGCGGATGAAGCTGGGCATTTCACACTGCAATCGGTCGTCGACAGCATTTGCACGAAGATGATCCGGCGCCACCCCCATGTCTTTGCCGAAACGTCAGCTGATGGCGCGCAAACAGTTGAACGAAATTGGGAAGCCATCAAGGCGTCGGAACGAGCGGGTCGCGGTATGGACAGCAGCGCGCTGGCGGGCGTGGCACTGGCGTTACCTGCACTGTTACGGGCGGAAAAATTGCAAAAACGTGCCGCGCGGACAGGCTTTGACTGGCCCGACACGCAAGGTGTCATCGCGAAAATATTCGAAGAAATTGAAGAGGTTGTGAATGCCAGTTCGCAGGATCAGAAAGAAGAGGAAGTTGGCGATTTGTTATTTGCCGTAGTCAATCTGGCACGGCATCTGAATGTCGACCCAGAATCAGCGCTGCGCGGCGCCAACAGCAAGTTTGATAGACGGTTTCGCGCGATGGAAAACATGGTGGGCGATGCTTTTCCGTCGCTCCCTCTCATGGACAAGGAAGCGTTGTGGCAGGCCGCGAAAAGCGACGAGATTAAGCCTTCCGCGCCCTGAAACGCGCATAAGCGGAATGGGATAGACGTACGTTGAGTGCAAGTGTCTGATCCGACACTATGCTGTCCAACACTTCGCCATGTTCATGCAACCACGCCGCGGCAGCCCCATCGGCCGGGTCCAGCGTTATCGCATGCACTTCCGCACCCGCAGTCAATGTTTCGCTTATGGCCCGTTGCAGCCTGTCCAGCCCCTCTCCGGTGATCGCGGACAGCGGGATAACCGCCTCCTGCCGCTGCGCCACTTCACGAACATGCGCGGCGTCTTCGGAGTCCAACATGTCCATCTTGTTCCAGGCCTCGATCATCGGCGGGACTGTCGCCGGATCTGCCCCCTCCCCGTAAATTCCGAGTTCCTCAAGTACTTGGAGCACATCGTCACGCTGCGCATCGCTGTCGGGATGGGCGATGTCGCGAACATGGACAATCAGGTCAGCGGACAGCACCTCCTCCAGCGTCGCGCGAAACGCCGCGATAAGCTGCGTCGGCAAGTCGGACACGAAGCCGACCGTGTCGGACAATATTGCCTTGTCGAGCCCGGGCAACGCAATCTGCCGCATCGTCGGATCCAGCGTCGCGAACAGCAGATTTTCCGCCATCACATCGGCGCCGGTCATTCTGTTGAACAATGTCGATTTCCCGGCATTGGTATAGCCCACGAGGGCGATCACCGGCCAGGGCGCTTTCTGGCGGCGGGCCCGATGCAGGCCGCGCGTACGAGTTACCTGCTCCAGTTCCCGCCGTATCTTCGCCATACGATCGCGGATCATGCGCCGGTCCGCCTCGATCTGCGTTTCGCCCGGACCGCCAAGAAAGCCGAAACCGCCCCGTTGCCGCTCCAGATGGGTCCAGCTTCGCACCAGCCGCCCTGCCTGATAATCGAGATGCGCCAGCTCGACTTGCAGGCGGCCTTCGTTCGTCGCGGCCCGCTCTCCGAAGATTTCCAGGATAAGGCCTGTGCGATCGATGACCTTCGCCTTGGTCACTTTCTCAAGATTGCTTTGCTGGACAGGGGAAAGAGCGTTATCAACAATGACCAGTTCGGCGTCATGATCCATGGCGAGCGCGGCAATCGCCTCAACCTGTCCGCTGCCGAACAAGGTGGACGGCTTGCGATCGCGAACACGAAACGCCTGAGAACCGCGCACATCGATGCCGATGGCACGGGCAAGGCCCCGCGCCTCTTCAAGCCGCGCGTCGGGATCGCGCCGGTCACCGCCGGCAAGCTCTGCATGGACAACGACAGCGCGCGCGCCGCGCGATACGTCATCCTTGGAATCACGATCAAAAACACTCATGGGCATTCAACGCGCATCAATGCTGCAATGTTGCAAGTGTGCACGCGTGCAGGATCAGTCCTGATCGGCTTCGCCTTCGGCCGACAGGTCCAGCGGATGCGAGGGCTGGACGGTCGAAATCGCATGTTTGTATACCAGCTGGGCCATCCCGTCGCGTTCCAGCATCATGCAGAACAGATCGAACGCGGCGATTTCGCCCTGAAGCATGACACCATTGACAAGAAACATCGTTACCGGATGTCCCGATTTTCGCACCGCATTCAGAAAGATTTCCTGAAGCAGCCGCGCCTTTTTGTCATTGGCCTCGAATGCCTTGCGGACTTCTGAAAGGTCCATAGGCTGCGCTGGCATCACAGTCGAAATCGCATGCTTGTACACAAGCTGCGACTGCCCGTCGCGACGCAGCAGGACGGAGAAGTTATCGAACCAGGTAATGATGCCTTGCAGCTTCACCCCCTTGACGAGAAACATCGTCACAGGCGTTTTAGATTTGCGCAGGCTGTTAAGGAAAATATCCTGAAGATTGTTGATTTTGTCGGCCATCGTTGAAAGCCTTTCTATCTTGGCGGGACGTTGCCCGCGCCTGTGCCCTTTGCAAGGACATCGTGCTGCCTCCGCCAACCGGAAGACGACTGTCTTTTAACGCAAGTGCGAGATAAGTCCAAGCCCATCTCATGCAACAGGATTGAGCCTCACTGATCCTTGCCATCGGTGATACCGAGCAGCTTCAGTTTGCGGTGCAATGCTGATCGTTCCATGCCAATGAATGTCGCCGTCCGCGATATATTTCCTGAAAAACGGCGAATCTGTACGCGCAGATATTCCCGCTCGAAACTCTCCCGAGCCTCGCGCAGTGGTGAACCCATGATAGCACTCGTACCGATGCCCTCGCCACCGCCGCCACCGGTTGTTTCCGCCGGGAGCATGTCGAGTTCAATGCGGGCGATCCGGTCGCCTGGCGCGAGAATCATCGTGCGTTCGATGACATTGCGCAACTGCCTGACATTTCCTGGCCACTCGCAAGCCTGCAACGCCGCCATGGCGTCTGTTGCGACATCGGGAGACGGCACGCGTCGCTCGGCCGCAAAACGCGCAAGGAAATGATCGACCAGCGGCGGAATATCCTCGCGACGCTCGCTGAGCGGGGGAATCACCAGCGGCACGACGTTCAAGCGATAGTAAAGGTCTTCGCGGAACCGCTTTTCCTCTATTTCACGGGCCAGATCGCGCGCAGTCGATGATATCACGCGAACGTCGACCTTGACCTGCCGTTGCCCCCCTACCCGGGTGAAACTCTGTTCAGTCAGAACCCGCAGGATTTTGCCTTGCGTTGTCGTGGGCATATCGGCGATTTCATCCAGATACAGCGTCCCGCCATGGGCCTGCTCCAGAAAGCCGGGGCGAACCAAGCCTTCGCTATCCTCTATGCCAAACAACTCCTCCTCGACCCGCTCCGGCTCCATGCGGGCGGCGGACACCACGACGAAAGGCGCACCGGCCCGGCCGCTCCAGGCGTGGAGCATCCGAGCGGCCACTTCCTTCCCCCCACCTGCGGGGGCGGAAATCAGGACGCGGCTGCCCGTTCCGGCGACTTTTTTGATGGTGGCGCGAACGGCGTTGATGGCGCTGCTGTTGCCAGTCAGTTCGTCGTCCTGTCCAACGCGCGCGCGCAGTGACTGATTTTCCCGGCGCAGCCGCTCCGTCTCCGTCGCGCGGGACACGAGGTGGATCAGCCGATCCGCCTCGAACGGCTTCTCGATGAAATCGACCGCACCTTTGCGGATCGCCGCGACGGCCGTGTCGATATTGCCATGCCCGGAAATCATCAACACCGGGATCGAGGGATCCCGCCGCTTGATTTCTTCGAGCAATTCCAGCCCGTCCAGCTTCGATCCCTGAAGCCACACATCAAGAAGCACGAGCGAAGGTCGCCGGGCGTCGAGCGCGTCGATCGCCGCTTCGCTGCTGGCGGCGGTGCGCGCTTCGTACCCTTCATCCTCCAGCACACCCGCGACGAGATCACGAATGTCCTCTTCATCATCGACGATCAGAATATCAAGCGCCATGTGCCGTCACTATTCCCTTCGCGGCGGCTAGGTCTGGGGCCGCCTCCAGTCGTTCCAATGCCTGCATGTCGAACGTGATCGTCACGCAGGCTCCACCGCCGTTGGCATCGCGAAAAACTATCTTCCCGCAATGTTCCTCGACAATCTTCTTGACGATCGCGAGGCCAAGGCCGGTGCCCTTGGCCCGCGTGGTCATATAGGGTTCCAGCATCCTTTCCCGCTCGGGCGGCAGGCCGACGCCATCATCGGTGACTGTGATGCACAACAGATGCGGGTCGGCCCGGTCGAGGATCATGCGGATGTGGCCCCGCGGCGCGCTATCGTCCCGCGAGGGCTTCGGCTCTATCGCTTCCACGGCGTTTTTCACGATGTTCGTCAATGCCTGACCGATTTGCCGCCGGTCACACACGATATCGACCGGTCCGGCCTTTGCGTCGAACGCAAAGCTGATGTCAGGATGCGCCACTTCGTGCAGGAACAAAGCGTGGCGAGCGATATCGACGATCGCCTCCCGGCGGAAGACCGGCTTGGGCATACGCGCGAAAGAGGAGAACTCATCGACGATCCGACGCAGATCGCCGACCTGCCGCACAATCGTGCCGGTCAGCCGGGCGAACGTCGCTTTGTCACTACTGATCTCCTCACCATAACGACGCTGAAGGCGTTCGGCGGCGAGCTGGATCGGTGTCAGCGGATTCTTGATTTCATGGGCTATTCGCCGTGCGACGTCGGACCAGGCGGCACGGCGCTGATCGGAAAGCTGCTGGGTGATGTCGTCGAACGTCAAAACGTGACCCGAAGCGTCGCGCGAGAGCTTGACCGCGAGGGTTCGCACTTCCCCCCTCGCCCGTATCTGAACGATCCCGGCGTCCTGCTCTTCGTCGAGCAGGGCAGCCAGTTCCGGCGATAGTTGCGCGAGCGGCCTGTCCACTGGATCATCGCCATCCTCCGCCAATATCCGCGCGGCTGAACTGTTGAGCAAACGGACTTTCTGCTGCTGATCGACCGAAAGCACACCGGCGGTCACGCCCGAAAGGATCGCCTCGATAAACGCACGGCGGTTGTCGAGTTGCCCGTTTGCTGCAACGAGCGCACCCGTTTGCGCCTCAAGACGCTGCGTCATCCGGTTGAACGCGCTGGCGAGTGTGCCGATTTCATCGCGGGCATGCGGCCCTGAAACGCGAGTCGACAGATCGCCTGCGGTAATCCTGCGCGCCGCATCGACAAGTTCGTTGACGGGGCGAACCAGCCTGTCGGCAACCGTCAGCGCGATCCAGACGGCGATCCCGACGAGCAGCAAGGAACCCACATAGAGAAAGATGTTGAACCGAAGCTGCAAGCTGCGCGAGCGGGCGGCGAAATCGTCATAGTCCGACAGAACGGCTTGGGCCCGGGTGACTTGGCTGAAAGCCGGGGCGTCGGCATCGCGCGTTGCGTAGAGATAGATACGCTCGCGCGGATACAGCAGCGTCACTGCCTCGATCTGGTTCGGGCTGGCTTTGACGACCACATCCTCGCCTCGCCCGAGCCGCGCGATCACGTTGGGCGTCAGGATGTTTTTCGCCACGCGATCATCGGACGCGACATTGGCCACCGTGCGCTCGATCCCGTCCTGGCCGATTTCGATGATCGCCGACCGGTTCAGCTTGCGCGTCACGACCTGATAAACATAGCCTTCCCGAAACTCGGGGCTGGAGACCGACGACTGGTTGAGATAGTCGCGCAGGTCATTGCTCATCGTCAGCGTCTCGTCGCGCACTTCCGCCAGATTCTGCTCATAATAGCCACGCGCAAAGTCGTTCGCGTTTTCCAGCATGCCGCGCGCGCTATCGGAGAACCAGAATTGTACGCCATATTGAAACAGCAGCGACGCGAATATGACGACGAGAAGCATCGGCACGCTCGACAGGATCGAAAAGATCGCGACGAGGCGAACGTGCAATTGACCTTCGCTGCCGGCTGCAGTGCGTTCAGCCCGGCCTATGGCAAGACGCCGCCCGAGCAGAACCAGCAAGGCAATAGCTGGCACAAGATTGGCCACAAGCAACAGCGCGACAATAGGTGGTGTCAGCAGCGAGTAGGAATCGCCCTGCGACGACACCAGCAGATAAGTCAGCACGCCTATCGCGACGAGCAGGATAACCGTGGCCGCCTCAAATATGCGTGCGCGCCGCGGCCCCTTCAGCAATGCCGGGAGAAACCGCTGCCAACCCGAATCATGATGTTGCGGCTGCTCCGCGCTGTCCGACATAGTTGCAGGGATACAACAATAATGTGCCTGCTAAAACACAGTTTTTGACAGAATTGTTGCGATTGGTCGATTGCGGTGAAGCTTTGGTCGGATCAGCTATCCTGCTGGCGCAGGACAATCGGCTCGATGCCATAGTGAGTGAGCTTGGATCGCAGCGTATTGCGATTGATGCCAAGCATACTGGCCGCCTTGATCTGGTTTCCGTCGGTGGCAAGCAACGTCTCACGCAGCAACACAGGTTCCACCAACGCCAGCATATCATCGTGAAGCCGGGTTTGCGACAATCGCGCACCCACCGCGAGGTGCGCGCGGATCCACTCGCGCAGCGAGTCGGTTACGCGCATCGCTCCGGCAGCGCCGTCGTCCGAAGCGGGCGACAGATGCGGCAGACTGGATCGCAACATATCGGCGGTAATGACGTTCTCGCGCGTCAGCACCGCCATCCGCTGCATGACATTCTGCAGTTCCCTGACGTTGCCCGGCCATGTCCAACTGGCCAGCAATGCGGCCGCATCATCCGCCAAAGTCTTGCGCGGCAACCCCTCGCTCGCCGCGCGATCCAGAAAATGCCTAGCCAGCAGGGGAATGTCGTCGCGCCGCTCCCGTAATGCGGGCAGCGGGATCGGTACGACATTGAGTCTGTAGTACAGATCCTCGCGAAATCTGTTCTCTGCTATCAGCGAAGGCAAATCCTTATTCGTCGCAGCAATGATGCGAACATTCACCTTCACTTGCGCGGAGCCGCCGACAGTCGTCACTTCGCCGGACTGGAGCACGCGCAGCAGCCGCGTCTGTGCCTCCAGCGGCATGTCGCCGATCTCGTCGAGGAACAGCGTGCCGCCATTGGCCTGTTCGAACTTGCCGGCAGTGCGGGTATTGGCGCCGGTAAACGCACCCTTTTCATAGCCGAACAGCTCCGCCTCGATCAGTTCGCGCGGGATGGCCGCCATGTTGATCGCAACGAACGGGCGAGACCGCCTGCGTCCCAGCTTGTGGATCGCTTCGGCGACCAGCTCCTTGCCGGTCCCCGATTCGCCGAGCACCAGGATCGTGAGGTCATTGGATACGACGCGGGCGATGGTGCGATAGACTTCCTGCATCGCCGCTGACCGGCCGACCAGCGGCAGGCCGTCCTGTTCGGGCATGTCAATCTCAACATCGCCATCACCCAGCGACTCATTCTCGCACCGCGTGGCCAGCGCATCGGCCACCGCGCGCGTCAGTTCGTTGAGGTCAAATGGCTTGGGCAGATACTCGAACGCCCCTTTTTCCGTCGCGCTGACCGCAGTGTTCAGGGTATTCTGAGCCGACAATATGATAACGCTGATGTCCGGCGCACCCGCGATGATGGTCGGCACGTCGTCGAGGCCATTGCCATCGGGCAGCATCACGTCCGTGATGAGGACATCGGGCATGAATGTATCGAGCAGTGATGCCCGTTCGGCTATGGTCGCCGCAGTCTTGACCTTATGTCCCTGGCGGCGCAACGCCTCGCCCACCACGATGCAGATCGCCGGATCGTCGTCCACAACCAGGATCTTTCCCCGCATCGTCCGTGTCATCGCGACCATCAGGCGATGCCCATCGGCAGAAGGATGCGAAAGACTGTCTCTCCTGCTTCCGCGTCGCGCTGGAATTGCACAAACCCGTTCATATCGCGCACCAATTTATCGACGAGCGCCAGCCCCAAACCCTGGCCGGAACGCTTGCCCGTGATGAAGGGATTGAAAAGATGCTCGCGGATATGGTCCGGTACGCCGGGACCGTTGTCGATAACCAATATCTCGATAGGCAGCGATGCATTGCCTTTGCCGCCGGGCAGCATGACCGACATCCCGTGACGGAATGACGTCACGATGCGGATACGCGGTCGAGTGACCGGCCGCTCCGCCTGCACCAATGCCTCCGCTGCATTTTTCAGCAGGTTGATCATGATCTGGACGAGCGCATCACCGTTCACCAGGGCAAAGGGAAGCGATGGATCATAATTCTTGCTGATGCGGATATCGCGGGCAAAGCCCGCAATCGCCACCTCCGCAGCGCGATCGAGCAAGGGATAGATGTTTTCGGGTCGGCATTGCAGGGCGCGTTCGGTGGTGAAATCCTGCATCCGATCGATCAACGCGGCGATGCGATCGACTTCGTTGCAGATCAGGCGCGTAAGAGCGCTGGCGCCGTCGTCGTCCCCGGAATCAAGCAATTGCGCGGCACCGCGTATGCCCGAAAGCGGGTTCTTGATTTCATGGGCGAGGATTGCGGCAGCGCCCATCGCCGATCGGGTGCCGCCCCCGGTGCGCCGGTGAGCGAGCTTCTGCGCCTCGCTTTTCGAATGGATTGATATGACGCGCCACCCGTCGAAATCAGGGATAGGCGCGATCATAAGATCGACTTCCATTGCCGCCGTACGCCCCGCGTGAACCTGCACGTCATAGGCGGCGAGAGGCTTCTGCGAGTTCCAGACGTCATATCGCCCATCGATATCCGCGAGGCGCAGGGTTCGCGCGATATCGCTGCCGATGATCGCCGATCGCGCCATGTTCAAGAGCGTTTCGGCCCGCACATTGGCATTGGCGATCCGGTTGTCCGGCCCGACGACCAAGGTCGCCACGGGAAAGGCCGTGACAATATCGCCCAGCGAAGGCTCGTCACTGCGTGACCGCCGGGGCGGCGCGGCCGTGGTGACCATAGTCAGGCGGCGCGAACGAGCGGCGGCGCACGATCAAGGGCAGCGTCGCCCAGATCGACGAGCGGCGCATAGAATCGTTCCAGCATGGCAAGCACGCGATCCGCATCAGGTTCCTGATTGACGGCATGGCGGAACTCTGCCGAACCGGGCAGGCCCTTTGTGTACCAGCCGATATGCTTGCGCGCCATATTCACGCCCGTTTCGCGCCCATAATGCTCGAGCATGGCGCGATAATGATCGACGATGACCGCATATTGTTCCGCGAGCGACGGATCGGCAAGGCGCTCACCGGTTGCAAACCAGTGCATGACCTGACCGATCAGCCATGGTCGGCCGTAGGCACCACGCCCGATCATCACGCCATCGGCACCGCTGGCCTGCAGCGCCTCGTCGGCGTCCTCGAGCGAACAAATATCGCCGTTGACGATCACCGGCAGCGAAACGGCCTCTTTCACTTTCCGCACAAACGCCCAGTCGGCCGATCCCTTGTACATCTGATTGCGGGTGCGGCCATGCACGGTAATCATCTTCGCGCCCAGATCCTCGGCGATATGCGCCAGTTCGGGCGCGTTCAGGCTGGCATGATCCCAACCCATCCGCATCTTGACTGTTACCGGCACGTTGACTGCCTTCACGGTCGCGGCGATCAGCGAGGCGGCCAGCGGCAGGTCCCGCATCAACGCGCTGCCCGCATCGCCATTGACGACTTTCTTGACCGGGCAACCCATGTTGATATCGATGATCGCGGCGCCGCGATCGGCGTTCAGCCTTGCGGCGTCGGCCATTTCCTGCGGCGCGCAGCCCGCAAGTTGCATCGAGACAGGTTCTTCGATCGGATGCCAGGCGGCCTTCTGGATTGACTGGCGCGTTTCGCGGATCATCGCGGCAGAGGCAATCATTTCCGTGACGTTGAGACCGCAGCCGTAACGGCGCACCAACGTCCGAAACGGCATGTCGGTTACACCCGTCATGGGGGCCAGAATCACGGGCATGGCAATGCGCACGTCGCCGATGGCAATCGGCCGAAGGGTGGAGCGGGGCGCGGAGTCGTCGATCATGAACAGTGCCTAAAAAAGAGGCAGCGATGTAGCGTCAAATGCACCAAACGGCAAGCGACTGGCGAAGGCGGATCACCTCGGCTATGCGCGCAGGATGACAGCAGCAACCATCGCCGCCATCGTCGTCGCCGCCGGACGCGGCCTGCGCGCGGGTGGCGATCTGCCGAAACAGTATCGCATGGTCGCCGGCCGCGCCGTGCTCGCCCATGCCGTGATGGCGCTTGCCGATCATGCTGCCATTACCACCATTGTCATTGTCATCGGCGAAGGCGAGGAAGATCATGCTCGGCAAGTGATTGGCGATATCAGGGGGGCGACCATCCTGTTCGCTCGGGGCGGCGACAGCAGGCGGGCGTCCGTCAGGGCCGGTCTGGACTCGCTCGCGCAGGTGGGCGGCATTGCCCAGGTTCTGGTTCACGACGCCGCGCGCCCCTTTCTGCCGCAAGCGGTCATCGCACGCCTGCTGGCGGCGCTGGACGATGCCGATGGTGCCATCCCCGCCCTGCCCGTCGTCGATACGCTCGTGCGCGGCACGGCAACCGTTTCCCAAAGCGTGGACAGAGCCGATCTATGGCGGGTGCAGACACCGCAGGCGTTTCGCGTCGGGCCGATTCTTGCGGCGCATCAGGCCTGGCACAATCAGCCGGAGCCAACCGACGATGCGCAAATGCTCCGTGCGATGGGCCATGATGTTGTGATTATAGAGGGCGACACCATGCTGGAAAAATTGACGCATCCGGCCGATTTTCTTGCCGCAGAGCAGCGGATGACGGCACGGTACGCAACGCGGACTGGTATGGGGTATGATGTCCACCGCCTTGTTCCCGGTGAAACATTGTGGCTGTGCGGCGTTCAGGTTCCCCATGACAAGGGCCTTTCGGGTCATAGCGATGCGGATGTTGCACTGCATGCGCTGGTCGATGCGATACTCGGCGCGCTGGCGGACGGCGATATCGGCAGCCATTTTCCGCCGTCCGATCCCCAATGGCGTGGCGCTGCGTCATCGCGCTTTGTCGAACATGCCCGCGCGCTGGTGGCCGCGCGGGGTGGAGTGCTGCATCATGTCGATGTCACAATCATATGCGAAGCTCCCAAAATCGGTCCGCATCGTGATGCCATGCGGGCCAGCATCGCTGCATTGCTTGACATCGCCGTTGAAAAGGTGAGCGTGAAGGCAACAACGACCGAGCGGCTTGGATTTGCCGGACGCGGCGAAGGCATCGCTGCTCAGGCCGTCGCAACCTTATCCCTGCCGGAGCTGTTCTGATCGCCATGCCCGACACCATCCTTCCCACCGAACTGGTCGATCTGGCACGCAAGGTAGTCGAAGCCAATAGGCGCGCAGGCCGTACCGTGGCCGTCGCGGAAAGCTGCACGGGTGGACTGGTGGCCGCGGCGCTGACTGAAATCCCTGGTTCGTCAGATATCTTCGAGGCGGGATTTGTTACTTATTCCAACGAGATGAAGCAGCAATTACTCAAGGTCTCGGAAGATGTGCTGCACACCTTTGGCGCCGTATCGGTTGCCGTCGCATGGGCGATGGCGCGCGGCGCGCTGGAGCATACGCAAGCCGATATCGCAGTCGCCATAACCGGCGTGGCGGGCCCGGGCGGGGGATCGGAAAACAAGCCGGTCGGCACGGTGGTGTTCGCGCGCGCCGAAAAAGGCGCGCCAGAGGATCATGCGATCGCCGACACACGCCATTTCGAAAACAACGGACGCGGCGGTGTGCGCCTTCAGGCGGCGCTTTGTGCGCTCGAACTGTTGCTGCCCGAAGCATCCGCGCCATAGAGCGCAGCAGCGCGCGCCTCGAATGCTCCGATCATCTTGCGAAGCGCACTGTCAAAAACCTGCCCCGCCAAAGCCTCGAACAGCCGATTCTTGAACGTGAACTCGACTTCAAAGTCAACGAGCACACCCCCCTGCCCGTCGCTCCGGAAATGCCACAGATTATGGAGATGCTTCAGCGGTCCGTCGAGATAATCGACACGCACTTCGCTGGGCCGTTGCTTCAGCACCTTCGACGTGAACGTCTCCCGCAGGCCCTTGAAGCCGACGACCATGTCGGCGACCATTTCCGTGCCGCTGTTCGACCGCACGCGAATGGCGCTTACCCAGGGAAGAAACTCTTCATAACGTTGCACATCGGCGACCAGATCGAACATCTGCTCGGGACTGTACGGCAAATGCCGCGTCTCTTCATGCCGCGCCATGCGTCGCCTTCTTCGCAAGCAGCGCCTCGCGCGCCGCGCGCATTTGCGCGAAATCTTCGCCCGCATGATAGCTTGAACGTGTCAGAGGGCTAGACGCCACCTGAAGAAAGCCCTTGGCGCGACCAATAGCCGCATAGGCACTGAAACCTGCTGGCGGAACAAACTCGATGACCTTTGCGTGTTTCGGCGTCGGTTGCAGATATTGGCCCATCGTCAGAAAATCGATGTCGGCCGACCGCATGTCGTCCATCACCTGATGCACTTCGAGCCTTTCCTCCCCCAAGCCCAGCATGATGCCCGATTTCGTGAAGATCGACGGATCGAGCCGCTTGACCATCTCCAGCAGCCGAAGCGACGCATAATAGCGGGCACCAGGACGGATCGTGGGATACAGGCGGGGCACGGTCTCCAGATTGTGATTATACACATCCGGCCGCGCGGCGACGATCGCTTCTACAGCGCGTTCATGCTTGTTGCGGAAATCGGGGGTCAGTATTTCGATCGTCGTGTTCGGCGTCGTGCGCCGCAATTCCTCGATGACCTTCACAAACTGCGACGCGCCGCCGTCGGGCAGGTCATCCCGATCGACCGACGTAATCACGATATGCTCCAGCCCCATTTCCGCGGCTGCCTCTGCCAGATGCAGCGGCTCCAGCGGATCGACCTTGCGCGGCATGCCGGTCTTCACGTTGCAGAAGGCGCAGGCACGGGTGCACACGTCACCCAAGATCATCACGGTCGCGTGCTTCTTGCTCCAGCATTCGCCGATATTAGGACAGGCCGCTTCCTCGCAGACCGTCGCAAGCCCCTTTTCGCGCATGAGCTTCTTGGTTTCGACATAGCCCGGGCTGGTCGGCGCCTTTACGCGGATCCAGTCGGGCTTGCGTTGACGCGGCAAGGGCAGGCCAGCGGGCAATATTTCGTTCATCCCGCTCACATAGCGATCCCGAACGCGTCTTGCCAGTGCCTTCCCGCCCGCCTATCGCTGTGCTCCAATACTCACGTCCATAAGGAGGCGACCGATGACCGATTTTGCGCATATGCTGTCAGGCTATCGTCGCTTTCGGGAAACCGGATGGCAGCAGCAGCGCGAACGCTGGAGTGCACTGAGCGAAGGCCAATCGCCTGGCGTGATGATTATTGCCTGTTCTGACAGCCGGGTCGACCCGTCGCAGATATTCGATACCAGTCCGGGCGAAATCTTTGTCGTACGCAATGTCGCCGCCCTGGTGCCGCCCTATGAGACAACACCGGGCCATCACGGGGTATCGGCGGCGTTGGAGTTTGCCGTGCAGGTGCTCAAGGTCGGCGAGATCGTCGTCATGGGTCATGGCAGTTGCGGCGGGTGCAAGGCAGCTCTGACGGGTGCCCTGAAGAACCAGCCGCCTGGCCAGGGCGGCTTCATAGCCGACTGGATCGAATTGCTCGACGATGCACGCGCGCAGGTAGTGGCGACCCATGGCGAAAGCGAAACGCCCGAAGCGCAGCGGGCAATGGAGCAGGAAGGCATCCGGACCAGCCTCGCCAATCTGCGCACGTTCCCCTGCGTGCAGGAGAAGGAGCGCAGCGGGGCGCTGCGTCTGATCGGCGCATTCTTTGCAATATCGGATGGCGTGCTGCATGTGTTGAACGAAACGACGGACAGCTTCGCACCGGCGTGACCACGGGATGAGCCATCCCCCCGACACTGCCTGCATGGACTCGCTCGACGCGGTGTGGGCCGATATCTGGCCACGACTCGTCCGGGGCAAGGCGGATCGCCGGTCGCCGCTGCACACGTTGTCGGTCGGTACGATCGCGCAGGGCGGACGGCCGGACCAGCGCATCATGGTACTGCGCGCTGTGGACGTGGTAGCGAGTACCCTGCGATTTCATACTGACGCTCGGTCGTCCAAGGTCCGATCCGCAGCCGACGAACAACCGGTCAGCGTCCTTGGCTACGATCCCGGCGCAAAAGTGCAGTTGCGGCTGTCGGGCATCGCCCGTGTTCACTGCAACGATGATCTGGCTGACGCTGCATGGGCGGCATCCACCCTGTCGAGCCGTCGTTGCTATCTGGCGGAACCTGGGCCGGGCACCGAAATAGCCGTCGGTGATGCGGGATTGCCCGCGCATCTAGTCGCCCGGGTGCCGACCGCCAGCGAAACCAGCCCCGCTCGTGCTCATTTTGCGGTGCTTGTCGCGTCGATCGACTCGATCGACTGGCTTTACCTTGCAGCGGCCGGACACCGGCGCGCCCGTTTTGCGACCGATGGGGCTGGCTGGTCCGGCCGATGGCTTATCCCTTGAAGAGCGCGACCAGATCAGCACCCGTCAAGGCGCGTGATCGCAGAAATCCCTGATAAACTTCGCATCCTTCGTCGGTGAGCAAGGCCTTTTGCACTTCGGTCTCGACACCTTCGGCAATGACTTTCATGCCCAGCGATCGCGCCATCTGGATGACGCCACGGACGATGATCCGGTCACGCTCCGACCCTGCGATATCCTGCGCCAGACCGCTGTCTATCTTCAGATAGTCCAGCCGCAGGCCCTTGAGATAGGCGAGACTGGAATAGCCCGTGCCGAAATCGTCGATCGCCACGGCGAGACCGGCCGTCCGCAGATCGTCCAAAATTGTCGCAGCCGTGCCAATGTTCTCGATCAGACCACTTTCGGTGATTTCGACCGTCAGGCGCGCACGCGGAAAGCCGCTGGCATCGACCATCGCCAGAAATGCTTGCGCAAAGCCGGGCTGCGCTATGTCTGAGGCGGTGACGTTGAGCGACAGGCGTACATCGCGAAGCGCCTGCGGCCATGACGCCGCCTGACGCAGCGCCGCCTGCTGGATGTGAGACGACAGCGGCAGGAGAAAATCGGATCGCTCGGCGGCCGAAAACAACGTCGCCGCGCCGAGCGCGCCATATTGGGGGTGACGCCAGCGCGCCAGCGCCTCCACGCCGATGAGGCGATCGTCGGCGCAGGCATATTGCGGCTGAAAAACGATATCGATCTCATTGCGGTCAAGCGCCAGCCGCAGGTCGCTTTCAAGTTGATCGGGATCGGCCTCACGGCTGCGGGCATGGGCGGTAAGGATACGTATGCCTTCTCCATCCGATGCCCGCGCATCGGCCAGCGCGGTGCCCGCGCGTCGGAGTAACCGTGTCGGATCGTCCGTCGCCAACGCCTCGGCGATGCCGCACCGGCCGGTCAGGCGGATAAGATGATCGCCTGCGCTGAATGGCTGTCCGACCGCCGCTACAAGGCTCCGCGCGAGGAACATCGCCCGTTCGGTGCTGAAAGCGCCGGGCGTGAGACCGACGAAATATTCGGCACCCGATATACGCGCAACCATGACGTCAGGCCCGACATAGTCCTCGGCGAGCCGCTCGATTCGGCGCGCCACGCGTCCCAGCAGAGCGTCGCCTGCCATTTCGCCGTAGGCCGCATTGATCCGTTCGAACGGACCGATTGCCAGCAGCAGCACGATCGGCGCGCCGTCCCCGGAACGAAGCTGACGCTCGATCCAGTCAATCGCGACAGCGCGACTGGCAAGGCCGGTCACGAAATCGCGTTGTTGGGATGTGCGGCGTTCCGGGGTCGCGACGTTCCGCGACGCCGGTTCACCGCGCAACGGGCTGCTTTGCCCCGCTAGCCGTGCAATCATCGCCCCGGCGCAGGCAAGTCCCGCCGCCAAACGATCTGCATCCAGAGGTGCCTGGATGACATGCGTCACGCCTGCCGCCACCAGGGCAGGCACGCGCCCCATGTCGTCGTCAGCGATCAACGCGATCAGCGCGCCGCCACACGCCTCGACGGCATCGGCCAGCAGGGGCAGAACGGCTTCATCCCCGTGGCGCACATCCACCAGCGCGATCACGGCGTCGCCAGCCAGAAAGCGGCGTTCCGCGTCGATTGTCCGTCGGACCGCCGTTGCCTTCCATCCGAGGCTGGAGGCAAGGTCCGATAGCGCATCGCGATCGGTGCGCGACACGATGAACAGCGCGTGATCTCGATGACTGCCGACGGCTCGCCGACGATCCCGTTCGATCGCATCCGCGTTGTTCGAAATGCCCTGCCCTTTCATTTGCAATGCGTCTTAACGCACAGGTGTTAGCAGCCTGTTACCACCGTGCCCGCGCTTGCGCCGCGCACCGGCATGCCCTAGCTAAAGCCGATGTCGGCAACGGGAAAGACGGATGTGCAAGGAATGACCGACGGCTTTGGCCGACGGATCGATTATCTGCGCATCTCCGTGACGGATCGATGCGATCTGCGGTGCCGTTACTGCATGGCGGAGCGCATGACATTCTTGCCGCGCAGTGCCATCCTGACGCTGGAGGAGATCGCGATCATCGCCGATCGCTTCATTGCGCGAGGCGTGACCAAAATCCGGCTCAGTGGCGGAGAGCCTCTGTTGCGGCGTGATTTTGCCGATCTGGTACGGCGCATCGGGCGGCATATCGGCAAGGGTCTGGACGAACTGACGCTGACCACGAACGGGACGCATCTGGCCGAACATGCCGAAATGCTGGCGCAGGCTGGCGTCAAGCGCGTTAATGTCAGCCTCGACACGCTCGACCCGGCGGTCTTCTCGTTCATCACGCGTGTCGGCGACGTGCGGCCGGTGCTTCAGGGGATCGCGGCCGCCCGTACGGCCGGAATCGCAGTCAAAATCAACATGGTCGCGTTGAAGGGCCTGAACGACGACGCGTTCCTGCCCATGTTGCGCTGGTGCGACGATCACGGCCATGATCTGACCCTGATCGAGACCATGCCGCTTGGCGATGTCGGCGAGGACCGGAGCGATCGTTTCCTGCCGCTCTCGCACGTGCTCCAGCAGATTCGGGAAACCCACGCCGTCACCCCCCTCGCCGATCGCACCAGCGGGCCTGCACGCTATTTCGCGGTGGAGGGCTTCAGGGTCCGCCTTGGCCTCATCACGCCGCTGAGCGAAACATTCTGCGCGGGGTGTAACCGGATGCGCCTGACGTGTCAGGGGCGTATTTACATGTGCCTGGGCCACGACGATCATATCGATCTGAAAAGCGCGTTCCGCGAAGGCGGCGTGGCAGCCGTCGATGCGCTCTTGGACCGCGCCCTCGCGACAAAGCCGCTCGCCCATGACTTTCGGATCGGCGGCGATGCATTGGCCGCGACCAAGCGGCATATGAGCGTGACGGGCGGCTGACGCGATGGCGAGCGAGACAAAGCGGGCGCTGGTGGCGTCGCCAACCGAAGCGGCGCGCACGGCCGAAGAGCGGCTGCGCATGAGCTATGACTTCGTGCCGGTCGAACAGGCCGATATGGTCATTGCGCTCGGCGGCGACGGCTACATGCTCCAGACTTTGCACGCGATGCTGGAAGCGCGGCGCATCCTGCCCGTTTTCGGCATGAACCTTGGCACCGTCGGGTTTTTGATGAACGAATGGCGGCTGGAACGGCTGGAGCAGCGCCTTCAGGCGGCAAAAGCGTTCAAGGTCAATCCTTTGAGGATGATTGTCGATACGGTCGACGGCGAGCAATTTTCGATCCCCGCCATCAACGAAGTGTCGCTGTTGCGCGAAACGCGCCAGACGGCCAAGCTGGAAGTGGAGGTAAACGGGCGGATCGTGCTGCCTGAACTGGTGTGCGACGGCGTACTGGTGGCGACACCCGCGGGGTCGACAGCCTACAATCTGTCGGCGCACGGCCCTATCCTGCCCTTGGGATCGGCGCTGATGGCGTTGACGCCGATCAGCCCCTTTCGCCCCAGGCGCTGGCGCGGTGCCATCCTGCCCGAAAACACGGCCGTCAGCTTCGCCGTCCTCGACCCGGTCAAGCGGCCGGTCAGCGCCGTTGCCGACCAGCGCGAAGTGCGCGACGTCGCGCGGGTGGAGGTGAAGATCGATCGCACCACGCCGCTGACCCTGCTATTCGATCCGGAACATACGCTGGACGACCGCATCGCGGCGGAGCAGTTCATCGCCTGATTTTCACGCCGTCGTCATTTTTCGGCAACAGGGCTTGCCTTATGCAAAAATCCGCTGCTATAGGCGCGGCCTGCCCGGCGGAAGCGGGGTCACTCCCCGGTAGCTCAGCGGTAGAGCGTTCGACTGTTAATCGAATGGTCGCCTGTTCGAATCAGGCCCGGGGAGCCATTTTTTCTGATCGAAGGCACATGGGTGGGTTGCCGCATCGGCACCCGTGTCATGCCACGCCTGCCACCCGTGCGACCGGCATGGCGGCCATCGGCTGATCGGGCCAGATGCCGCGCGTATCGTACACAATCTTGCCTGCCCGCTCCTCGACCGGCACGGACTTGAAGATGTCGTGATCGACCAGCACCACGAAGACGCCGCAGCGTTCCAGCGCAATGTCGATGTCGATCAGTTCCGCGCCTGTCCCCACGAAATCGACCGGCAGGTCTTGGGCATAAGGTTCCACCAGCTTCACCCGGCGGCCATAGCGCCGCGCCAGCCGCGCCGCGACCTTCACCGCCGGGCTTTCGCGGAAATCGTCGATATTCGCCTTGAACGCGAGCCCCAGACAGGCGATGTCGGCCGCCGGATACGCGTCGATCAGGTCGGATGCTTTTGCCACGACATGATCGGTCTTGGCATCGTTCACCTCACGGGCGGTGCGAATGATGCGCGCATTGTCCGGATCACCATGCACGATGAACCAGGGATCGACGGCGATGCAATGCCCGCCCACGCCTGGCCCTGGCTGCAATATGTTCACCCGCGGATGGCGATTTGCGAGGCGGATGACTTCCCACACATCGATGCCCATGCCCTCGGCGATGACCGACAGTTCGTTGGCGAAGGCGATGTTGACGTCGCGAAAGCTGTTTTCCACCAGCTTGACCATCTCGGCGGCACGCGCCGTCGTGGTGATGCACTGGCCGCGCACGAACTGGCGGTAGAAGCCCAGCGCCTTGCGCGCGCAACGCGGGGTGATGCCGCCGATGCAGCGATCATTGTCGATCAGCTCAACAAGGATGCGGCCGGGCAGCACCCGTTCCGGACAATAAGCAATCGACACATCGGGCACCCCGCCCTGCCCCGGCATCTTGAGGTCCGTGCGCAACGTCGCCAGCAGATCGCGCATCGCTTCGGTCGTGCCGACGGGCGACGTCGATTCCAGGATCACCGTATCCCCGGCCTTCAGCACCGGCGCAATCGTCCGCGCGGCAGACAGTACGAAGGAAATGTCGGGCGCATGATCCTCAGACACCGGCGTCGGCACGGCGATGACGAACACGTCGCTAGGCTCCACCTGCGTCGATGCGCGCAATAATCCGCGCGCCACCACGCCCTGCACCAGCCCGTCCAGATCGACTTCCTCGATATGCACCCGCCCGCTGTTTACCGTCGCCACCACATGAGGAGAAACGTCGATCCCCAACACCCGCGCGCCGCTCCGGGCGATCAGGGCAGCGGTCGGCAAACCAATATAGCCAAGCCCGATGACGGAAACCTGCTGTTCGATATCGACGGGCATAAGGGGCAGTCCTTCGGCAAACCAATTCGCCGAAATGTGTGCCCGGAAATGCTGAAGATTTCGGTAATGCTGGTGCAGATCGAGGGCAGTGGCGGCGCGCGGCCGCGCAGTGCAGCAGGGCGCGGCCATTGCTTTAGAAAGCGGCAGGGCATTAACGCTATATATCGCTTTGCGCGTTAGTGACCCAACCCATGACTGCCATCCTCGAAGCCGATCTCGACGACCCTGCCACACAGGCGCGGATTGACGCCTATGTCTCGGCGCATCCTGAAGCAACGCCCTTTCATCGGCGAGCCTGGTTGACCGCGATCGCACGCGGCACGGGCAATCAGGCGCATATGCTGATCGCGATGCGGGGAACGGATGTCGTGGGCCTCGTGCCGCTGTCACATATACGATCGCGCCTGTTCGGCGATGCGCTGGTTTCGACAGGTTTTGCGGTGCGGGGCGGCATGCTGGCCGATGATATTGCAATTGCGGATTGCCTTGCCGAGGCACTCATCCCCCTTGCCGCACGCCTGCGCTGCCCCACGCTGGAACTGCGCGGCGGCGCCTGTCCCGGCGCAGGTTGGACACGACATGACGATCTGCACCTCGGCTTCAAGGCGCCGCTGGCGGCGGACACTGACGCGCAATTGGCGATCATTCCGCGCAAGCATCGCGCCGAAGTGCGCAAGGGGCTTGGCAATGGCCAGCTTTCGGTCAGCCATGGCCGCGATACCGCGCTGATCCGCGCCCATTACCATGTCTATGCAAACAGCGTGCGCAATCTGGGCACGCCTGTGTTTCCGCGCGGTCTGTTTACGGCGGTGATGGATAGCTTCGGCGACGATGCGGAGATCACACTTGTGCGCGATGGCGATCGCCCCGTCTCCGCCGTCCTCACGCTTTACCATCGCGGCGTCGCCATGCCCTATTGGGGCGGCGGTATCGCCGAAGCGCGGCAGTTGCGATCGAACGAGCTGCTCTATTTCCGCCTGATGGACCGGGCGCGGGAACGTGGCTGCACCGCCTTCGACTTCGGCCGGTCCAAGGTGAACAGTGGTCAGGCGAAATGGAAGTCAAGCTGGGGCTTCGATCCCGTTCCGCTGATGAGCTATACGCGCACGCTTTCCGGCAAACCACGCAACATCAAGCCTGACAGTGCCGAACATAGTCGCAAGGTCGATATGTGGAAACGGCTGCCCCTGCCCGTTGCTAATATCGTCGGCCCCTGGATCGCCCGCGGACTGGGATAGCTGAAACGGATTTCCCTGCGGAACGTCGGCGCGCATCGGGGGTTCACGGCAAGACTTTGCACGATCTGTCGTCACGGCTAAGGATCGGCTGCGTTCTGAACGGGGGAACTGACCAATGGCATCGGGATTGATTGCATTGCTGGACGATATCGCCGGCATTGCCAAGCTGGCGGCGTCCTCGCTGGACGACGTAGCCGGGGCGGCGGGCAAGGCAAGCAGCAAGGCTGCGGGCGTCGTGATCGACGATGCGGCCGTCACTCCGCGCTATGTCGTCGGTCTGACGCCCGATCGGGAATTGCCGATCATCTGGAAAATCGCGCTGGGATCGCTGCGCAACAAGCTGCTGTTTCTGCTGCCCGCCGCCATTGCCATCAGTGCCTTCATCCCCTGGGCCTTGACGCCGCTGCTGATGCTGGGCGGCGCCTTTCTCTGTTTCGAGGCGGCGGAAAAGCTGCTGGAAAAGCTCCAGGGACCATCAGGCCACCCCATCGAGGAACTCGCTGCCAACCCCGACCCCAAGGCGCTGGAGGACAGGCAGGTCAGCGGCGCGATTCGCACCGATTTCATCCTGTCGGGCGAAATCATGGCGATTGCCCTGTCGACGGTTGCCGATGTGCCGCTGTGGGAGCAGGCGCTGGTGCTCCTCGCTGTGTCGCTCTTCATCACTGCTGGCGTCTATGGGGTAGTCGCGTTGATCGTGAAAATGGATGACATCGGCCTCCACATGGCCCGCGATGGCGGCAACGGGATCGGCCCGGTGATCGGACGCGGTCTGGTGCAGACCATGCCCGTCCTGATGCAGGCGCTTTCCGTCATCGGCACGGCGGCAATGCTGTGGGTCGGGGGTGGCATCATTGTTCATGGCCTGGAAGAGTTTCATCTCGGTGCCATTCCGGAAGGGCTGCATCATGCCGCCGTAGCTGCGGGTCACGCCACCGGCCCGCTCGCACCGGTGACCGAATGGATCGTGAACGCCGTCGGATCGGGCATCATCGGGCTGATCGTGGGCGGCATCATCGCGTTCGTCGTGCACAAGATAAAGCGTTAGGCGTTGTCGTCCTGCCGCTTGGCTATACCGTTGGTGCGGGCTAGACGAGACGGACGGCAGCCCCGACTGGACCCCCTTTGGCCATGACCCGCCCTTCCCTGCATTGCGCACTCGCCGCCACTCTCATGCTGTTGGGTGGTCTGGCGGGCTGTTCGGAACGGCAGGATGGTCCGGTGGTCGTCAGCGTTATCGGCACGACGAAGCAACTGGCAGACCCGCTGCACGATCCGCTGAGTGCCGCGGGCAAACTGATGCTCGAATCGACCGCTCAGGGTCTGGTCGCGTTCGATGCCCGCGGCGATGTCATGCCTGCGCTGGCGCAACGCTGGATCGTGCAGGATGACGGGCGCAGCTACATCTTCCGCCTGCGCCGCGCACGCTGGGCAAATGGCGCGAAGATTGAGGCTGCCGATGTCACCGCCCTGCTCCGCAACCGAATTGCGACCAACCTGCTGCTCGACAGCCATGGCGATCTGGCGGCAATCCAGGACGTATCCTCGATGACCGGGGAAGTGCTGGAACTACAACTGTCTGTGCCGCGCCCCTATCTGCTGCAAATGCTTGCACAGCCGCAGATGGCGATCACTCGGCGCGATGGCGGCACCGGCCCCTATCGCAAGGAACGGCGCGGGGCCGCGTGGTTCCTGCGCCCCGTCGTCGATGATGCCGAGGCGGAAGCCGCGATTCCCGCGTGGGAGAACCGGGTTCTGCGGGCCGAACGGGGAGCGATGGCGATCGCCCGGTTCAAGCTGGGTCTCGCTTCGCTGGTGCTGGGCGGCCGCTATCAGGATCTGCCGCTGGTCAACAGGGCCGACATTCCCAATCGTGCCGTGCGTGTCGATCCGGTGCAGGGGCTGTTCGGCCTGGCAGTGGTCGGCCGGAGTGATTTCCTGAACGATCGCGCTGTGCGGGCAGCGCTCAACAGCGCGATCGACCGCGAACGGTTGCCCAATGCGTTCAGCCTGGGGGGCTGGACCGTCACTGACCGCATCGTGCCGCAGATATTGGATCTTCCGCGCGAACCCACGGCACCGGAATGGTCCGCCTTGTCGGTGGACGACCGCCGCGTCAGCGCGCAGGCGACGATCGCGCAATGGCGCGCCGCGAATGGCGCAATTCCGCCACTGCGAATCGCCATGCCGCTCGGGTCGGGATCGCGCCTGCTGTTCACCCTGATCGCGCAGGATTTCGCGCGTATAGGCGTGCCGTCGCGCCAGGTCCCGCCCAACGCCGACGCCGACCTGCGCCTGATCGACGAAGTGGCCGCTTATGACAGTGCGCTCTGGTATCTGGGCCGCGTCAGCTGCGCGCGGAAGGTGCATTGCGATGCCGCTGCGCAGGAGAAGCTGATCGAGGCAGAACTGGCGACGGCGGTCGACGCCGTGCAGGGCCGCATCGCCGAGGCGGAGGCGCTGACCGTCGCGCACAACGGCTATTTCCCGCTGGGCGCGCCGATCCGCTGGTCGCTGGTCGATCGGGCGCTCAACGGCTTTGCCCCGTCCACCCGCGCGCGCCACCCCTTGAACCAGCTCTTTCGCACCACCAACTAGTGTTATCAAGGAGTAATACAGTTGGCCATTTCCCCCGACCAGTTCGATCGCCTGACCCGCGACCTGCCCGGCTTCGGCCGCGATCCCGCATCGGTGCGCCGCCGGATAGAGGCGATGGAAGCGATGCTGGAAGGCCTGTTCGTCCTGCCCGGCACCAATCGCCGCGTGGGTCTCGACAGCCTCGTCGGCCTGATCCCGGTAATCGGCGACATCGCGACCGCGGCGATGGGCGCATGGATCGTGTGGGAAGCGCGGAACCTGGGCATGTCGAAATGGCAGATCACCCGCATGGCCGCCAATGTCGGCGTAGACACGCTGATCGGCGCCATCCCCTTCGCCGGCGACGCCTTCGACTTCTTCTTCAAATCGAATACGAAGAACCTGAAGATCATCCGCAAGCATCTCGACAAACATCACCCGGGGACGGTGATTATCGAGCGGTGAAGATGTGATTGTGGGGTGGATTGCCGAAAGACAGCTTTTCGGGCGGTGATCAGTGATAGCTGACGCTTGGCGGTGAAAATCATCCGGCATTAAACGTCCTAATTGCTGACGCCTCGCTGGTGTGGGAGGATGCTGCAATGCTTGACCATACGACAGGCTCAGTGGTGCTCTTTGTAACCGCCCTGGCAACGAGTGCTCAAGTTACAACCAGCCAGTACGACAACGCGATGACGCTGCGATTTGAAGCGGCAGGCCCGCGACCACCGCGCGACGTTGCGGCATGTCTGAGCAAACGGTCTGGCGTCGGACTGGCGGTGGCAAATCGAACTCACGGACGAAAACGCAGCTTTTTGAAACTCTTCGTTCGTACTTCAGCTCGCCTCGACCACACAAAACCGCTCGTCAATGAGGTTCGTCACCTTGAAGTTATTCTCAAATCGGAGGGGGGAGGTACTCGCGCTCGAATGTACCTAATTAGCAATTACCGTATGAGGGCAAGTGACCGACCAATTATACGGCATTGCCTCGGATTACCGTAGTTCATCCAGCGTTCGACTTGCTATCTGACTGAGTAGCCGGTTTCAGGAATGCGGATGGTCCGGCGGAGTAACCAAGGATGGTCGAAAACTGATGCGCCTACCCCCGCACCCGCACCTTCGCCCCCTCATTCACCCCACCCTGATGCGCCGGGCATTTTGCGTAGCGAAAGCGGCGGTCCAGGCACAGCCACAGCTCATCCAGCCACCCGTCACGGGTGGCCGTCACCCGCATCATGTCGGGGCGGATGCCGGGGTTGGCGTCGGCGACGGCGCGGGCGATCTGGCCTGCGGTCACACTTTCGCGCCGGGCCAGCGCCGCCATGTCGGGAAAGCGCAGCGCCTGATAGAGCGCGCGCGACTTTCCGAAATAGGCGTCCGGGCGGATCGGTTGTCCGTTCGGCTGGCCATTGGCGGTCATGCAGGTGCCGTGCTTCGCCCATTCATGCTGGATAAGCTGCGCCGAGGGGGTGACGCACATGTTCTGCCGGATCGTCGCGCGCGACAATATGCCGGTGGCGCGGCAGTATTGCGGCCAGTCTTTCCCCACGCCGTCCGGCCACAGCCCATGCAGCGTAAAGCCGAAGCGCGCGGTACGATTGGCGCACTGGAAGGCATCCCGCGCACCGGTCTTGCCCGCGCAATATTGCGGGGACCAGGTGATCGCCAGCGTATAGCCGCCGATCGGCAGCACCCGCTTGGGCTGGCTGGCGGAGGGCAAGTCCGGCCGGGGGCGTGGGACGGTGCGCGGCGGTGTGCATTGCTCCACCTGCGCCAGCGCGGCGGCGGGCGCGAACGTCAGCGTGACCCCGAGCAACAGCCTAAACATGGGCGAAATCCAGTCCAATGTCCGCCGCCGGAGCGGACTGGGTAAGGCGCCCGACGCTGACATAGGTCACGCCGGTTTCCGCGATCGCGCGAATGGTATCGAGCCGCACGCCGCCCGACGCCTCGGTCGGCACACGTCCGCCGACCAGGGTTACAGCCCGGCGCAGGGTCGGCGGCTCCATATTGTCGAGCAGCAGATGCGTGGCGCCCGCAGCCAGCGCAGGCTCGATCTGGTCGATCCGATCGACCTCCACGATGATGCGTTCGATACCGGCGGCGACGGCGCGGCGCACCGCTTCCTCGACTGATCCGGCAACGGCGATATGATTGTCCTTTATCATCGCCGCGTCCCACAGGCCCATGCGGTGATTGGTCGCCCCGCCCATCCGCGTCGCATATTTCTCCAGCGCGCGCAGGCCGGGGATCGTCTTGCGCGTGTCGAGCAGGGTCGCGCCCGTGCCCGCGATCGCATCAACATAGGCGCGAGTCATCGTCGCGATGCCGGACAGATGCTGCACCGTGTTGAGCGCTGACCGCTCCGCCGTCAGCATCGCCCGCGCCTGGCCGCGCAACCGCATGATGTCGGTTCCCGCCGCCACCCGGTCGCCATCCTGCACCAGCATCTCGATCTCCACATCGGGATCGAGCGCGCGAAAGAAAGCGGCAGCGATGGGCAAACCCGCGATCGTCACGGCGTCGCGGCTGTCCATGACCCCGCTAAAGCGCGCATCGGCCGGGATCACCGCCTCGCTGGTCACATCGCGCGCATCCGGGCCTAGATCTTCGGCAAGGGTTGCGGCGATGAAGGCGGACAGATCAAATCCAGAAAGACGTAATTCTGATCGGGGCGATGGCTGCTGCATCACCGCGCGCCCACATCCCCCTGCCCGACCGTCGCGCTTGCCATCTCCAGCATGCGATCCAGCGGCTTACGAGCGGCGAGGCGCAGGGTTTCGTTCATCGCGATGCGCGGTGTCAGGTCACGGAGCGCCACGTACAGCTTCTCCATCGTATTGAGCGCCATATAGGGGCAGATGTTGCAGTTACAGTTGCCGTCCGCGCCGGGCGCCCCGATGAAGCGCTTCTCCGGCACCGCCTTTTCCATCTGGTGAATGATATGCGGTTCGGTCGCGACGATCAGCGTTTCGCCGGGCATCGTCTTGGCAAAAGTTAGGATTCCGCTGGTCGACCCGACATAATCCGCATGATCGACAATATAAGGCGGGCATTCGGGATGCGCGGCGACCGGCGCACCGGGATATTGCGCCTTGAGCTTGAGCAATTCCGTCTCGCTGAAGCTCTCATGCACGATGCACACACCCGGCCACAGCAGCATGTCACGGCCCAGCTTGCGCTTCAGATAGCCGCCCAGATGCTTGTCCGGGCCGAAGATGATCTTCTGTTCCTTGGGTATCTGACTCAGAATCTTCTCCGCCGAACTGCTGGTGACGATGATGTTGGAGAGCGCCTTCACTTCCGCCGAACAGTTGATGTAGCTCAAGGCAATATGATCGGGATGGGCCTCTCGAAACGCCTTGAACTGCGCGGGCGGGCAACTGTCCTCAAGGCTGCATCCCGCCTCCATATCGGGCAGGATCACGATCTTTTCCGGGCTGAGAATCTTGGCCACTTCAGCCATGAACCGCACACCGCAAAAGGCGATGACGTCCGCATCCGTCTCCGCCGCCTTGCGCGAAAGCTCCAGCGAATCGCCGACGAAATCGGACAGGTCCTGGATTTCCGGCTTCTGGTAATAATGGCCCAGGATGACGGCGTTGCGCTCCTTGCGCAGCCGGTCGATCTCCGCGCGCAGATCCAGCCCTTTCAGGCTGCCGCCGATGCCATGTCTCGCGTCCATGTCCGTCCTATCCTTGTTCGTCGGCGAAAGTCGCCTTTACGACGGCCTTTATCCCGGCCGCACGCAGCGGCATAGCAAAACTGCGCTCGATGACACCGCGCGCGGCCTCCCGCGCAAGAGCCATCGCCGATTCGCCGCGCGCCAGTTTCGCTATTTCGTCTTCCCCCGACTTGCGTACCGCATCATCGGGCAGCGGCTCCGCGCCGTCGGGAATCGCCGCGGCGGCACCGCTATCGATCGCCCGAATGGCGCCGGCGTCAACCTCCGGCGCGGAAAGAACGAGCGGCGGCAGGGCGATGGCGAGCGTCTTGCGCTTGTCATCCCACTTCACGTCCCGCTGCGCGATCTTCGCAACATCTATCTCATAGCGCACCACGCCGGGTACCAGCGTGGCAGGCTGACCGCTGACGACAGCAACGAAGCTGGCGGAAAACACGGGCAGCCGTGGCTGTTCCTGCAAGCTTTTCAGCGTAGTAGCGGCAGTCGATCGGGCCGCGCCACCCTGTTTCAGGTTAGCTTGCTGCTGATAATAATAAGCGCCACCAAAGGTGAGGCCGAAGATCATCAGCGCCAGGATGATCCATTTGATCAGGCTCTTCATGCCGCAACGGCTTCCCACCGGCCATGATGCTCCCGCGTCAGGCCGCGCGTCTGGAGATCAAGGAGGTGGGCGAGCACCGATCGTCCTGCGGCGGGATGCAGCCGCGGGTCCACGCCCCGGTACATGTCGGCCACCATATCGGCGATCGCGACGGAGCCGCCCGACTCCAGATGCCGCAATATCTGCCCCTCGCGGTGACGGCGGTGCCCCATCATGGACCGGGCCAGCCGCTGCGGCTTTTCTACCGCATCTCCATGCGCAGGATAATAGACCAGGTCGTCGCGATCGATCAGCCGCTGCATCGATCGCATGTAATCGGCCATGTTCCCGTCCGGAGGTGAAACTACGGTGGTGGACCAGCCCATGACATGATCGCCGGTGAACAGTGCGTGCTCCTCCAGCAGGGCGAAGCAGAGATGATTGGATGTATGCCCAGGTGTCGCAACGGCCTCCAGCGTCCAGCCGGAGCCTGCGACCCGATCCCCGTCGGCAAGCACATGATCGGGTGCATAATCGGGATCGAACGCGGCATCGGCGCGCGGGCCATCGTCTTCCAGCGTCAGCGGCGCACAACCGATGACGGGCGCACCAGTTGCGGCGGCAAGCGGACGCGCGGCGGGGCTGTGATCGCGATGCGTATGGGTGCACAGGATTGCCGTAACCGGCCGCCCTGCAATGCCGTGCATCAGCGCCGCGATATGCGCAGGATCGGCGGGACCGGGATCAATCACCGCCAGTTCCGTCTGCCCGACGAAATAGCTTTGCGTGCCCGTGAAGGTGAACGGCGACGGATTGGGTGCCAGCACACGCGAAACCAAGGGCGACAGGGGCATGAGCACCCCCGTAGGCAGGCTCGTGATGTCGAAGGGCGCGTCCATGCACCCCATGTGCCACCTCGGCACCTTTTTTCAAGCATGCTGTCGGCGAAATGGACGAAGGGGCGGAGATTAGCGGGCTGGAATGTTCTGCCTGTCCCTCTCACGCATTGCTTCGGCGCGGGCTCTTTCATTCTCGGCGCGGGCTCGTTCATTCTCGGCCCATGCCAGCGCTCTTGCGGCTTTGTCCTGTGCGTGAGCCTCGGCGCGCGCGCGCGCATCTTCGGCGCGGGCCTGTGCTCTTGCAATCCCATCGGCCGCATGGGCCTCTGCGCGTGTTCGTGCATTTTCAGCTCGTGCCAGCTTCAATGCAGCCTTTGCATCCGCCATGCTCGCCTTGGCCTCCGCCATGGCCGTGCGATCGATGGCCCGCTGGCAGATCGAGACGTTCACATGCCGCTTGCCGGACGCGTCGCTATAGTCCTGCGTCCGCACCATCGCTGCGCCGTCGCAACGATGATCGACCCGGACAATCGGCACCATCGCGGCAATTTCCGCTTCGGTCGGGGCAGCGATGTCATGATAGAATGTCGTGCCATCATGCGACGTGATTTTCACGCGACGTGTTGTGGAAGGCGCGGCGGGCGGCATTGGCGCGGCCGGGGCTTGTGTGGCTGCGGGCGGCGCCGGAGGCTCGGGCGCTTCGAGCGTATCCGGCGCCTGCGCTATTGCCGCAACCGAAGGCAATGCCAGGGGCGCCTGCGGCTCTGGCAGATCGGCGCGCGGTGCAGATGAAGGGAGCAGCGAGGCGAGGCGCGACAATTTCGTGTCCGAAAACTGACGTGACACGGTGGCCATTTCCTGGGCGGCCTTGCTGCCCGAAGCGGTCAACGCAAGCCCGGCGACCGTGACGACCGCAACGGCCGACATGCCCCAAGTGATCCGATGAAGCGTAGCGGAATGTGTGGAGAGCATTTTCAACCTCCCTTTCAGTGTATCGACGCTGTTCAAATGGCAGATGCTGAAGCGATCCATGCCCGAAGCAGGCCCCGCGATCGCCGCTTTCAATATCGCCCGTCCGTAATCCTGGGCTTTGTCCTGGCCGCTTTCGCCAAGCACCTGCGCGTCGCAGGCCAGTTCCTGATCGGCGCGAAACGCGCGGTAGGCAAACCACGCAATCGGATTGCCCCAGTGCAGCGCCAGCAGAACGATCGCCAGCAGGTTGGCGGCCAGATCCCCGCGTGCATGGTGCGTGTATTCGTGCGCCAGAACCAGTTGGCGCTCCGAGGCAGTGTAGCGATCGGTAAAGTCGATCGGGACCACCACATGCCGGTGGACGATGCCGAATGCCAAAGGGCCAGTCGCATGAACGCTTTCAAGCAACGTGACACCCCTCGATCGACCGATGACTATGCCGTCGCGCAACATCATGCCGCGAAACCGCAGATAGCCGATGCCATGGATCGCGAGGAACAGAATCACCCCACCCAGCCACACGGTGACCGCCAGTTCCAGCCATGGGATCTGTGTGGCGGGCATTGTCACGGCTTCGCGCATGGCCGTCACACTAACAACTGGCGCGCCAGGCAGCAGCAACGTCGCGGGCGCTGCGCCGTCCGGCAGGGGCGGCAGAACGAAGCGCAAAGCGGGCACGATCCACAGCGCATAGGCTGCGCGCGCTCCAAGGAAACGCATAACGGGTTGGCGGAGCACAAGCACCGTTGCCATCAGCAAGGCAGAAGCGATCAGCGCCTCGGCCAGCCATGGCCCGATTGCCGATACCGTCATTGCTTGAGCGCCTTCAGCAGCGCCTCGATCTCGGCGATGTCCTGATCGCTCAACTGATCCTGTTGCGCAAGATGCGCAACCAGTGGCGCGGCACGGCCCCCAAACAACCGATCGACCAGACGGCGCGATTCGCCGGTCACATAGGCGTCACGGTCAACCAGCGGCCGATAAAGGAAACGCCGACCGTCCTGCTCGGCACCAATGACGCGCTTTGCCATCAGTCGTGAAAGCAGGGTCTTGACGGTCTGGATGCTCCAACCGCGACTGGCCTGAACCCGTTCGGCAACCTCGGCGGCGGTCAGTGGTGCGCTCTCCCAGAGCGCCTCCATCACGGCATGTTCCGCGTCGCTGATCTTTTCGGTCATGCCGCCCACCCTGCCTATACCCGACGACTACGATTGTCGTCGATACGACTACATATGTAATCGAACGGATGAACGCAACATTAACGTAATGAGCGGAGGTGAGATGACGTCTGCTGTGCGGGCCGGGGGCAAGACCAGGGATCAGCCCGCTTTGGCGACACCCTGTTCGTCCATCATGGCCTGCAATTCGCCAGCTTCATACATTTCCATCATGATGTCGCTGCCGCCGACGAACTCGCCTTTGACATAGAGCTGCGGAATCGTCGGCCAGTCGGAAAAGCTCTTGATGCCCTGCCGGATTTCCTGATCCTGCAACACGTCGACGCTGTCATAATCGACGCCGAGATGCTCGAGGATCGCAATCGCCTTGCTCGAAAAGCCGCATTGGGGGAATAGCGGCGTCCCTTTCATGAACAGCACGACATCGTGGCTGCGGACGATTTGGGCGATACGGGTTTCGACGGCTTCGGTCATGTCTTGGGTTCCAGTGCTGATAGCGTGGCCGCTAGTTGGGAACGGCCGTGGTGAGTTGCAAGGCATGCAGTACCCCGCCCATCCGCCCGCCGAGCGCGGCGTACACGGCCTGATGCTGTTTCACCCGGCTCATCCCCCGGAAGCTGCCGGATACGACCTTTGCTGCATAATGATCGCCATCCCCCGCCAGATCGGTAATTTCGACCTGCGCGTCGGGAATGGCGTCGCGTATCATAGCGATAATGTCGTCGGCGGCCATGGGCATGGGGCGGGCCTTACTTCTGTTCCATGAACTGGCGGCGCGCAATGACCGCCTGTTCTTCCAGCGCGCTGCGTACGGTCGGTTCGTCAATATCGATCCCGGCCGACGTCAGATCGCCGACGATCTTGCGGATCACATCCTCATCGCCCGCTTCCTCGAAATCAGCCTGAACCACCGCTTTTGCATAGGCATCGGTCTCTTCCGGGGTCAGTCCCATCCTGGCCGCCGCCCATTCACCCAGCAGGCGATTGCGCCGCGCGGTGATGCGAAACTGCATCTCCTGGTCATGCGCGAACTGATTTTCAAAAGCGCGCTCACGTTCGTCAAAGGTCGTCATGAATGGGGGCCTCACTGGCTGAATAAGCGTTCTTGGCACCGGGATAGAGCGGGCGCGGCGAATAGGCAACGGCGCAGAGGGTGGAAAGCAATTCCTGTGGCAGCAGAATTATCACCCATTCGTCATGCTGAACCTGGTTCAGCATCCATTAGCGCAGTTTTTTGCAGAAACATGCAATCCAGGCAGGGTGTGGGTCTGGACTTTCGTCAGCATGACGAGAGTAACGGGATCAACGCTATTGAAGTCTAAGCCGCTACAGGCACCAGCCACGGTTCCGCCTGCATGCGTCGCATTTCATACCCGGAAATCGCTTCGCCGCGCGCCATCGTCAGGCCCACCTCGTCCAACCCACCCATCAAACATTGCTTGCGAAACGGGTCGATATCGAACGGCATGCGATCCTGGAACGGGGTCGTCACCATCTGCTCGGCAAGATCGATATGGATCGTATCGGTGCGCGCGACCTCCATGAGGCGGTAGACCTGCTCCTGCGGCAGAACGACCGTGAGAATACCGTTCTTGAAGGCATTACCCGAAAAGATGTCGGAAAAGCTTGGCGCGATGACTGCCTTCACACCCATGTCCGCGAGCGCCCAAGCTGCGTGCTCCCGGCTCGATCCGCAACCGAAATTGTCGCCCGCAATCAGGATGGGGCTACCCGCATAGGCCGGATCGTCGAACACATTGGCCGGATCGGCGCGCAGCGCGGCGAAGGCCCCCTTGCCAAGGCCGACGCGACTGATGGTCTTGAGCCATTCGGCCGCGATGATCATGTCGGTATCGACATTCTTGACGCCAAAGGGATAGGCGCGGCCGTCGATCTGGGTGACCGGCTCCATCAGTGTGCTGTCCCACCCCGGATTTGCGAAGGTGCCCGACCGACCGGCTTGTCTTCCGCCCGGCCGATGCTTGCCGCCATCACGGCACTCGCCAGCGCGCCCAGCGCCAACAACCAGAATGCCTTCTTCATTGCGCCCGTCCCACTCGTTTCTTGTTAACCATCAATCTCTTGTCGCCAGTTCGCGCACATCCGTCAACCGTCCGGTCACTGCGGCGGCGGCGGCCATCGCCGGAGACACCAGATGCGTGCGCGCACCCGGACCCTGGCGTCCCATGAAATTGCGGTTGGATGTCGAGGCGCAGCTCTCGCCCGCAGGCACCTTGTCCGGGTTCATACCGAGGCAGGCGGAACAGCCCGGCTCCCGCCATTCGAAACCGGCTTCCACGAATATCCGGTCCAGCCCTTCGGCTTCCGCCTGTCGCTTGACTAGGCCGGACCCGGGCACGACCAGCGCCTGCTTGATGCCGCCCGCGATATGACGCCCCCGCAATATCGCGGCGGCGGCGCGCAGGTCTTCGATCCGGCTGTTGGTGCAACTGCCGATAAAGATGTGCTGGACGCCGACATCCTGCATCCGCTGTCCGCTCGAAAGGCCCATATAGTCGAGTGCCGTGCGCGCAGCCGCGCGTTTCGAAGCATCCTCGAAACTGTCGGGATCAGGCACGCTGCCGGTAATCGGCACGACATCCTCGGGGCTGGTGCCCCAGGTGACATTGGGCGCAATCTGCGTTGCATCAAGATGGACCGTGCGGTCAAAGCGGGCACCGTCATCGGTCCGCAACGTCTTCCAATAGGCGACGGCCTTGTCCCAATCTGCGCCCTGCGGTGCCATCGGGCGGCCCTTGATATAGGCAAAGGTCGCTTCATCGGGCGCAAACACCCCTGCCCGCGCGCCTGCCTCTATCGACATGTTGGAAACCGTCAGCCGACCCTCGACACTCATGGCGTCGAACGTAGTGCCGCGATACTCGATGACATGGCCGGTGCCGCCCGCCGTCCCGATCCGGCCGATGATCGCCAGGATCACATCCTTGGCGCTGACACCGAATCCCAGATCGCCTTCGACTCGCACTTCCATGCTTTTCGACTTCTTGAGCAGCAGCGTCTGCGTTGCCAGCACATGCTCGACCTCGCTGGTGCCGATGCCGAATGCCAACGCACCCAGTGCGCCATGTGCCGCGGTATGGCTGTCTCCGCAGACCAAGGTCAGGCCCGGCAGGGTAAAGCCCTGTTCCGGCCCCACGACATGCACGATGCCCTGTTCCGGTGCCGTAGCGTCGATGTACCGAATGCCGAACTCCGGCGCATTGCGCTCCAGCGCCGCAAGTTGCTGCGCGCTTTCCGGGTCCGCGATTGGGATGCGCTTGCCGTCCGCATCGACCCGCGCGGTCGTCGGCACATTATGATCCGGCACCGCCAGCGTCAGCTCCGGCCTGCGCACCGGGCGTCCGGCCAGGCGCAGCCCCTCGAACGCCTGCGGACTGGTGACTTCATGTACCAGATGCCGGTCGATGTAGATCAGCGCGGTGCCGTCGTCCCGCTGTTCGACGACATGCGCATCCCATATCTTGTCGTAAAGTGTGCGAGCCTCTGTCATGCCCGTCCCCCTAGCGCCAACATTGCGATAGTTAAAGAGGGCCATGCGAACGGCGTAACTAAATGTCTATCGTACGCGATAATCGGCGATGATCGTACCGCAGGCGGCCAGTTCGGCCTCATGCCCCGCCTCACGCCAGCTTTCGGCCAGTGCCTCGGTCTCCCATTGCTGCATCGCGGGGTGTGCCAGAATATTATCCACCCACGCCTGCCCCGCCGCGCCGACGTTCAGCCCATAGGTCCGCACGCGAAAGGCTCCGGGCGCAAAGAAGGCGTCGATAGCCGTGAAATCCGCGCCCGCCAGCCAGGGTCCGCCGGAGTTCCCGATCCCCTGCGCCCATAGTTCCGCGATGCGGGCGACGTCTTTACGAAGCGCATCGGACATGGGCTTGGGCGCGACACGCACGCCGACATTCATCGTGCAGTCGTTCCGAAGCGCGGAAAAGCCGCTGTGCATTTCCGTGACCGCGCATTGCGCAAAGGCGCGCGCCGCCGCATCCTGCGGCCACACGCCGGGATGCCGGTCCGCCAGATAGAGCGTAATCCCCAGCGAATCCCAGACCGTGCGATCCCCATCGACCAGCACCGGCACCGTCCCGGTGGGCGAGAATGCCCGAAACGCATCGTAATTGCTGTCCGCCGCGAACGGCTCGACCCTATCGGCAAAGGGAATGGAGAGCGCCTTCATCAGCAGCCAAGGCCGCAGCGACCAGCTCGAATAATTGCGGTTGGCGGTGATGAGTGTGTAGGTCATGGTCGTCTCCCTTTTCGCGGCGGGGTGTATCGGGGGACACGGCGCGCGCCAAATGGAAATGCAGGGGCGGTGATAAGCTGGGCTTGTATGAGCAGCATCAAAAGCGGTCGCCAGGCGCGGAAGTTCACGGCACGTCGCGCCCCATTTTCCTACATCGGGGATGTTTAGAAGCTCGTTTCGCACTAACCGATATTCCCGTCATGCTGACGAAAGTCAGCATCCATTGGTACGAAGTTTGCGGGTTTTCTCTTCGGGAGAGCCAATGGATGCCGACTTTCGTCAGCATGACGGGGATGGGAAGATTGCACGCTTTACTTACATTCCCATCTCGCAAATGCCGGGCCAGCCTGAGGCACCCCACCCGGTCGTGCGTCCTGCGTGGCGAAAGGACGCCGCGCGGTATCAACGCCGGGCCAATGTTCGCCAGTGCATAATGCAGTCATCTGCCGCTTGGCTGACCAGCCTTCTGTGAGGCTGGCGGGGCGTGCGGCATGGACCTGCGTGCAGGGCAAGGGCTATGGGCGTTGGTGGGGCGGTAGCAAGGCTCGAGCGGTGTAGGACAGGGGAAATATGCGATTACGCTCCTTAAACGTGAGCGCGAAACAACAATGATGGTACAGAAGTACTAACAGCCATTTTCGTGTAATCTTCGCAAGCGACAAAAGAAAAATCGCGCGAGCAGAGTTGAAGCTTCTTTCATCCGAAGCTGAAAAATCCAGCCAACTTTGCAGCGGGGACAATGATGGCGATAGCCTCCCCATTGTGCGTCACTCTATAGAATGCTCCCGGCCGCATTAAAGCCCCCGTTAAATCACCTGGAGGCGATCCTCCCGCACCGGTACACCCTCCAAAGGCGGACTCATAAAATCGATATTGGCGCGGTTCATCTTCAATAGGCGTACTCTTCCACCCATCTGGAGGCAGCGGATGCACACTGCCATTTCGCCGCTCAAACCGACGCACACTATTTCCGGCCCTGTCCGTTATTTCAGCTACAACAGCAGTACAGCCTTCACGAAAGGCGAATTGACTATTAGCAAACAGGATTTGTTTGACTTCCACCTCTGCCGGAAAATATTGTTCCGGCCATGTTGGCTTTGCGCACCCCGAAAGGAGGGTTACGATGGCGATGGCAGTGAATATTCTCATCTTTCGCCTGTTCAATTTTCAATGAAGTTGATCGGCATATCCGAGAAGTTACAACATTATATCTCCGCGATGTGCAAAAACCTGACATAAACAGGTTTGCAAAATGTTATTTGATCACCTTTCCTTCACCACCGTAGGCTCCGTCACCCCCAGCCCCTCTTCGCCTTCGCCCTGCCCCGGCTTCAGCGCCAGCCAGTCGGTAAACGGCAGTCCGTAATACTGGTCGAAGAACTCCGGTTGTAACCGGAAGGGGACGCCCGCGTCGCTGTTCCACAGCATCACGATGCCGCTTTTCGTCGCGGGATCGAACATCATCGTGGAGCGATATCCCGATACGGCACCGCTGTGCCCCACCAGCCGATGCCCCTTGTAGGTGAAGCTGCGCATGCCAAGGCCATAGCCCGGATCTTTCAGTTCGCGCCCCAGCGGCGTGTTGCCATAGACGCGCGGCGTGTTCACGCGCGGCTGCTGCGCGGTCGTCAGCACATCGGCGGGCAGCACATCGGGGGAAAGCCCCATCTGCGCCTGCATCCACCGGGCCAAATCGACGATGCTGGAATTGACGCCCGCGGCGGCGGGCACGCGATAATAATAATCGAGCACCGGCAGCGTCCGCTGTCCCCGATGCGGCCGCGCCCAGCTTTGCGCACGCAGCAGCCCGTCGATGCCGACACTCGCCCCGATCATGCCGATCGGCTGGAACAGCCGCGTCATCGCGACTTCGCCATAAGGCTTGCCGGTCGCCGCGCCGATGACTTCGCTGATCGCGTCGAACGCGACATTCTGATAGCTGTGACAGGTCGCCACTGCGCAGACCAAGGGTACGTCGGCGAAGCTCTGGCGGATGCCCTGCGGCTCCTGCCCCGCCTCCAGCCGGTCGTCATAGGCGTTTTTCGGCAGGCCGCTGCGTTGCGAGAGCAATTGCTCGAGCGTCAGCATCCGCTGTGCCTCACCCGGCAGGCGCAGCGTGGTGGGATATTGGCCTAGCATATCGTTCAGCGACAGCACCCCGTCCGCCGCCAGCCGCGCCGCCAGCGTGCCCGCCACGCCCTTGGATAGCGAGGCCCAGCGGAACGCCGTGCGCTCATTCACTTTCTCGCCCGTTTCGACGGAGGCAAGACCGTATCCGCGCACGAAGACGATCTTGCCATCCTCGACCGTCGCCACGGCCAGACCCGCCATCGCCTTGTCCGCCATCATGGCGCGAATGCGGGCGTCGAACGCGCGATAATCGACCTTGCCACGCCAGTCTTCGGGGCTGAGCGGAAGCTGCGGCTGGGCTGCGAGCGCCGCGATCGGCCAGCGTGATCCATCCGGCGACGGGCCGTGCGACGGCCAGGCCGCGAGGCCCAGCGCGACACCGCCCAGAAGCAACGCGGCGACCGTCTTGGTTCGCCAGCCCGAAAACAGGCCGCCTTTGGGAGGCTTACGCTTGATCTTATACGATGTAATGCGCCGTCGTCCTTGCCTGTACATCCTCCGCCGATACGCCCGGAGCGGTCTCGATCAGCTTGAACGGACTGTCATGATCGGGCCGCTGGAACACGGCGATGTCGGTGATGATCATGTCCACAACATTCTTGCCCGTCAACGGCAGGGTACAGGCGGGAATGAACTTGGGGTCGCCGTTCTTGGACGTATGCTCCATCACGACGATGATCTTCTTGACCCCCGCGACCAGATCCATCGCGCCGCCCATCCCTTTGATCATCTTGCCGGGGATCATCCAGTTGGCGATATCGCCATTTTCCGCAACTTCCATCGCGCCCAGCACGGTCAGGTCGATATGCCCGCCGCGGATCATGGCGAAACTGTCTGAAGAGCTGAAATAGGCCGACTGCGGCAGTTCGCTGATCGTCTGCTTGCCTGCGTTGATAAGGTCCGCGTCCTCTTCCCCCGCGAACGGAAATGGCCCAATGCCCAGCATGCCATTTTCGGACTGAAGCGTAACCTCTACGCCATCGGGGATATGGTTCGCCACCAGCGTTGGAATGCCGATGCCCAGGTTCACATAGAAGCCATCCTGCAATTCTTGCGCGGCGCGCGCGGCCATCTCGTCACGGGTCCAGGGCATTATACGTTCTCCCTCTCACGCACAGTGCGGAACTCGATCTTCTTGTCATAGGGCGCACCGATGATCATGCGCTTCACATAGATGCCCGGAAGGTGAATGCTGTCGGGATCGAGCGATCCCACCGGCACGATTTCCTCGACTTCCGCAACGCAGATTTTCGCTGCCGTAGCCATCGGCTGGTTGAAATTGCGCGCGGTCTTGCGGAAGATGAGGTTACCGCACTCGTCGGCCTTCCACCCCTTGATGATTGCCAGATCGGCAAAGATGCCGCGCTCCAGTATATAGTCCTGCCCGTCGAAGCTCTTGACTTCCTTGCCCTCGGCCACCTGCGTGCCGACGCCGGTCTTGGTGTAGAAACCGGGAATACCCGCCCCGCCCGCGCGGCAGCGTTCCGCCAATGTACCCTGCGGACAGAACTCGACTTCCAGCTCCCCTGCCAGATATTGCCGCTCGAACTCTTTGTTCTCGCCGACATAGCTCGAAATCATCTTCTTGACCTGCCGAGTGCGGAGCAGCTTCCCCAGCCCCTCGCCGTCGATCCCTGCGTTGTTGGACGCTATCGTAAGGTCTTTCGTGCCTGCGTCGCGGATCGCGTCAATCAGGCGCTCAGGGATACCGCACAAGCCAAATCCCCCCGCGCACATGTGCATGCCGTCGAACAAAAGCCCCTCCAAAGCAGCGGCGGCATCGGGATACAGCTTCTTCATGGGTGTGGCCCCTCGTTCTTAAGGATAGCGATGATGCAATGCCCTTAAGCGGCGGAAACGCGCGGGTCAATTTGGGTTTTGGCAGGGAAATGCCTGAAACCAAATGGCCACAACAAAAAAGGGCTGCACCGGTGGTGCAGCCCTTCCTTGCCTATGTCAGGCGCAATCCGTGACGGATCAGACCTTGTCGCCCAATGCGCCCTTTACGGAGCCTTTGAGGTTCTGCGCTTCGCCCTTACGCTCCTGCGCGCGCCCTTCGGCAACCTGCGCCGGGTCGTTACGGGCATTGCCCACAGCCTGCTTCACATTGCCGGCGGCTTCGTTCGCCAGGCCCTTGGCCTTGTCGATCAGTTCACCCATGAGAAATCTCCTTCTGTGCGTCAGATGCCTTGCCGACCCGCTATCGAGGAGAATGCCCATATGTGCTTCCGGTTCCCGCAGATGCGACGAACCGAAAGACACTCACCCCGCCGCTTTCACGCGTGCACGATAGCTGTGCAACAGCGGCTCGGTATAGCCGTTGGGCTGTTCGATCCCGTCGAACACGAGCGCGCGCGCTGCCTGAAACGCCAGGCTCTCCGCTTCCCGCCCCGCCATCGGGCGATACAGCGGATCGCCAGCATTCTGCGCATCGACCTTGGCCGCCATCCGGACCAGCGCCGCATCCGCCTGTTCCGCCGTGCACACCCCATGCAGCAGCCAGTTGGCCATGTGCTGCGAAGAAATGCGTAGCGTCGCGCGGTCCTCCATCAGGCCGACGTCGTGAATATCCGGCACCTTCGAACAACCGACCCCCTGATCGACCCAGCGCACGACATAGCCCAATATGCCCTGCGCATTATTGTCCAACTCCTGCGCGATATCCTCCTGCGACCAGTTCTGTCCGGCGGCGACAGGAATGGTCAGCAGCGCATCGAGGTCCGCAACGGGTTCGGCCTTGCGTTCCGCCTGCCGGGCAAAAACGTCGACGGCATGATAATGCGTCGCGTGCAGCGTCGCGGCAGTGGGGGACGGCACCCAGGCGGTATTCGCGCCGGTCATCGGATGGCCGATCTTCTGTTCCAGCATATCGGCCATCCGGTCCGGCGCGGCCCACATGCCCTTGCCGATCTGCGCCTTGCCCGACAGGCCGCAGGCGAGGCCGATCTGCACATTGCGATCCTCATAGGCCTTGATCCACGCGGACGTCTTCATGTCGCCCTTGCGGATCATCGGCCCGGCCTGCATCGATGTGTGCATCTCGTCGCCGGTCCGATCGAGGAAACCCGTGTTGATGAACACGATCCGGTCCTTCACCGCATGGATGCAGGCGGCAAGATTGGCGGAGGTGCGGCGCTCCTCATCCATCACGCCGACCTTGATCGTGTACCGCTCCAGCCCCAGCAGATCCTCGATCGTGTCGAACAGGTCGTTTGTGAAGGCGCATTCCTCCGGCCCGTGCATCTTGGGCTTGACGATATAGATGCTGCCCGCGCGGCTGTTCACGAACGCGCCGCCACGCTTCAGGTCATGCAGCGCGATCAGGCTGGTCATGATGCCGTCAAGAATGCCCTCCGGCGCTTCACTGCCATCGGCGAGACGGACGGCGGGCGTCGTCATCAGATGCCCGACATTGCGCACGAACAGCAGGCTGCGACCCGGCAGCGTGATCGTGCCGCCATCAGGCGCGGTGTAATTGCGGTCGGGATTGAGGCGGCGCGTCATCATCGCCCCACCTTTCTCGAACGTGTCCGCCAGATCGCCTTTCATCAGCCCCAGCCAGTTGGCATAGGCGGCCACCTTGTCCTCCGCATCGACGGCGGCGACCGAATCTTCCAGATCGCAGATGGTGGACAGGGCGGATTCGAGGATGACGTCGGCTATGCCCGCCGGATCGGTCTTTCCGATGGGATGATCGGAATCGAACACCACTTCGATATGCAGGCCATTGTGGCGGAACAGTCGGCCCTTTTCCGACTGGCCGACATATTGCGCGGGATCGCGCAGCGCGATACCGCCGGAAACATCATCCAAATCCGACCATGAACCCGACGCCAGCGGCACGGCCTTGTCGAGAAACGCCTTCGCCCAGGCAATGACCTGTGCGCCACGTTCCGCGTCATAGCCCTTGCCGCTCGCCGCACCCGGTATCGCATCGGTGCCGTAAAGCGCATCGTACAGGCTGCCCCAGCGTGCATTGGCTGCGTTCAGCACGAAACGCGCGTTCAGGATCGGCACGACGAGCTGCGGCCCGGCCAGCGTCGCCAATTCGTCATCGACCTTGGCGGACGTAATCGCAAAGGCGTCGGGTTCGGGAACGAGATACCCGATCGCCGTCAGGAAGGCGCGATATTCGGCCATGTCGATCGGCTTCCCCGCCCGTTCGCGATGCCAGTCATCGATCTGCGCCTGGAGGGCGTCGCGCTTCGCGAGGAGCCCAGCATTGCGCGGCGCGAAACGATCGAAAATATCGGCCACGCCTGCCCAGAACGCATCCGGCGCGATGCCGGTACCGGGCAAGGCTTGCTCCTCGGTAAATCGTGCCAGCACCTCTGCGACATGAAGGCCGGATTTCTGGATCATCGTCATGGCATCTCTCCTTCGCTGCAGCATGTAGACGATCGGCATTATTCCTACTAGAGGAGTAAAAGGATCAACAGTTTTTCTTACTATGCAAAAATCATGATGGACCCCGATTACGACTTGTTTATGGCGATTGTCGCGACCGGCAGTCTGACCGGTGCAGGGCGCAGCCTGCGGATATCGCCCGCCATGGCGTCAAAGCGGCTTTCCCGCCTGGAGACGCGGCTCGGGACGCGCCTGGTCCACCGGTCGACGCGCCGCCTTGCCCTGACTGCGCAGGGCGAGAGGTTTCATGCAGATCTTGAAGGCATCATGGCTGCGCTCGCGCAGGCGGAGCGGTCAGTGGCTGGCGACGTCGAAGCGCCCGGCGGGCCGCTTCGCATATCCGCGCCAACCTCGTTCGGACGCCTTCATCTGGCGCCGCATGTCGGGGCATTTCTATCCGCGCACCCCCGCGTCGACTTTATGCTCGACCTTTCGGACGATTTCATCGATCTGATGGCAGGCACTGTCGACCTCGCGATCCGCATTACCGCCGATGTACCGCCCGGCCTCACCGCGCATCACCTGGCGGACAATGCCCGCGTGCTGTGCGCCGCACCGGCCTATATTGCGGCCCATGGCACCCCGCAGCGGCTGGCGGAGCTTGCCGGGCATCGCCTGCTCGCCGCCACGGGCCAATTGCCCTGGCGGCTCAGCGGTCCGCGCGGTACGGTGCTGCATCACGGCGTCAGTCATGTGCGCACGAACAGCAGCGAAGTGGTGCGCGAGCTGGCCCTCAGCGGTGTCGGCATCGCCTTGCGATCCTTGTGGGATGTCCATGGCGATCTGGACTCGGGTGCGCTGGTACGCATGCTGCCCGATTTCGCCGGGGCGCAGGGGATCGCGATTTATGCCGTGCATCCTCCCATGCCGCATATGCCACCCGCGCTCGCGGCGTTCATACAATTCCTCAAGGGCTTATATTCGCCCGTGCCACCATGGGACCGGCAGAGGTGAAGAGGGTTGCCACCGCCGTCCGCGCCCGGCAAAGACACCGCGCATGACGCCAGCCGCGCCGCCTTCCTCCGTCACGCACACGTCAGCAGGGGCGTCTGCCAGGCTACGCGAATGGGTGCTCGACTGGACCATCCCGATGGCGTTGCTGCTTGGCGCGGCATATCTGGCGCATGTCCGCTGGGCCAAGGGGCGCGGCATCGCAGAGATATTCTTGCTCGATCAGGATTTCCCCGTGGTGTGGGGCACCCTGCTCGCGATCGTTTTGCTGGCCTTCTGGACTACACGGGGATCGACCTTCGCACCGCGCCCGCCCAGCATGCGGATTGCGGGCGGCGCGATGCTGATAATCCTCCTGATGGCGTGGGCCGGACGGACCATCGTGTTTCAGGACTACAGCCTGTCGCGTGACGAAGAGATGGCGGAGTTCGCCGCTGCCTATATGCGCGCCGGGCATCTCGCCTGGCCGATCCCGCCCGAATGGGTCAACTATCGCCGCGCACTGGTGCCGGAGTTCTTTTCGCCCTTTGGCGCGACCCATTATTGGGCGGCGACCTATTTGCCGGTGAACAGCGCGATCCGCGCTCTTTTCGACGGGTTGGGCGATCCTGATCTGGCCGCGCCGGTGCTGCTTGCTGTCGGGCTTGCGGCATTGTGGCATAATGCCCGCCTCCTGTTCCCCGACCGCCCGGATGCGCAGTGGGTGACGCTGCTCCTGGCGTTCACCTCGGCGCAGCTTCTCGTTACGGCGATGACGCCCTATGCGATGACCGGTCATTTTGCGTTCAACATGCTTTGGCTGGCTGCTATTCTGCGCGGCGGCTGGCGGGGGCATGGCGCGGCCGCCATCGTCGCGGTGCTTGCTGGCGGGCTACACCAGTGGCATTTCGTCCTGCTTTTTATCGTCGGCTTTTTGTTCTGGTTCGCACTGAACCGCCGCTGGGCGGCCCTTGCCTTTCATGCGCTGGTCTGTGTCGTTATCGTAGCCTTGTGGGCGAAGCTGTGGCCCGCACTGCTGATCGATCTTTACGGACCGGCGTCGGACATACGCCCCTCCGCCGGGGTCGCCGACAAGATTTCCAGCCTCTTCGGCCGCGTGTTCCGTAGCTGGTACCCCCTTGCCTATTCGGTCCGCTTCATTGCCTGGAACAACCTGTTGCTGATACCGCTGGCCGTTCTGGCGGTGCTCTCGGCCGGATGGCGCGGTCTGTTTCGGGGCGATACACCGGTGCTCCCGCTGGCGCTGGGCTGCGCGGCGGGGGCGGCGCTGATGACGGCTCAAGTCTATGGCTGGGGCTTTCGCTACATGCACGGCTATATCGGCAGCTTCTGTCTGCTGGGCGGCTATGGCTGGATCGCCTTGTCACGCCAGGGGCGCCTGCCGCTGCGGTTGCTGGCGACGGCCTGCGTCCTTGCCTGTTGCAGCACGGCATTTCTTGCCTGGCGCGCGCATCTGTGGGTCGCGCCTTATGCCGCCGCCGACCGGCTGATCCGCTCCAGCCCGACCGATCTCGTGATCGTCGATCCGCGCGGCGGCGTCTACGCGACCGATCTGGCGCGCAGCCAGCACGGACGCTTTGTCCGGCCGCTGGTGCTCTCGCTCGGGATGCTCGATACTGCATCGATTGATCGGCTCTGCGCGGGATACAGCGTCGCGCTGTTCGACCGGGCGGCGTTCCTTCCGCTCGGCATCCCGCCTGCGCGTGTCCAGGCCGGTGCACTCGCCACGCTGCGCGCGCACATGGACAGCATTGGTTGCGGCATGCCTCTGCGGCAGAGTGTTCTGAACAGGTGACCGGGAAACGAAGCACATGGTTACCGCACTTGCGAAATGCGGATTTGATGTGCATCGTTGCACGCAATTGTCACGATATTCGGGCTAGGACAAAGCGTTGACTGCCGGGCGAGACGCTCTCCATCTTTAACAGTGGGAATCACATGAAACGGATACGCAAGGCTGTTTTCCCGGTTGCCGGTCTCGGCACCCGCTTCCTCCCCGCGACGAAGGCCGTACCCAAAGAATTGCTGGCGGTCGTCGATCGTCCGCTGATCCAATATGCCGTCGATGAAGCCATGGAGGCGGGCATCGAACAAATGATCTTCGTCACCGGGCGCGGCAAGAATGCGATCGAGGATCATTTCGACATGGCCTTCGAGTTGGAAGCGACGCAGCGGGAACGCGGCAAGGACATGTCGGCGCTGGAAGGAACCCGGCTGGCGCCGGGCAACGCTGTGTTCATCCGTCAGCAGGAGCCCCTGGGCCTGGGCCATGCGATCTGGTGCGCGCGCGATATCGTCGGTGACGAGCCGTTTGCCATCCTGTTGCCCGACGAGTTCATGCACGGCACACCCGGTTGCCTCAAGCAGATGGTCGATGCCTATGAACAGGTAGGCGGCAACCTCATCTGCGCGCTGGAAGTGCCGATGGAACAGACGCCCAGCTATGGCGTGCTCGATCCGGCGGGCACCAATGGCGACCTGACGATCGTAAAAGGTCTGGTGGAAAAGCCTGCGGCGGGAACGGCGCCATCCAATCTGATCGTCGCGGGCCGCTATATCCTCCAGCCGGAAGTCATGAAACTCCTGGAAACGCAGGGCAAAGGCGCGGGCGGCGAAATCCAGCTTACCGATTCCATGGCGAAGCTGATCGACAGCCAGCCGTTCCATGGCGTGACGTTCAAAGGCGACCGCTATGACTGCGGTTCCAAGGCCGGGTTTATCGAAGCCAATTTCGCGCTGGCGCTGGAACGCGACGACATCGGCGCGCATATTCGCGATTTCGCGACGAAGATGCTCGCGCGGAGCGCGTGACAGCGTCCTTGCGTGATGACCTGACCTGCGGCTAGAGCGTTCCCCGGCTGCGCCGGGGAACAGCTTTTGGACAGGAAGTCGCCATTTCGCTCATGTCACCGCATTTCTATTTTCTGGCGGCGATCTGTGCAGTTCTGTTCCTGCACCCCTATGTCACCTATCCGCTGAGCCTGCGCCTGTTGCGCGCACGGCCGCTTGCGCCCGATCCCGCGTCGCCGCTCCCCACGGCAAGCCTGCTGTTTTCCGCTTATAACGAAGAGGCCGCGCTGCCCGCCAAGATCGCCAATCTCGAAGCGATCAAGGCCTGCAATCCTGACATCGAGATCCTGGCCTATTCCGACATGAGTAGCGACGCGACGACCGCGATGCTCGCGAGGCGGCCGGACCTGCTCACGCTTGTGCCTGCGACCGAACGCACGGGCAAGGCGACGGGTATGCGGCGCATGGTGGCGCAAGCGACCGGCGACATCTGTATCTTCACCGACGCAAATGTCCTGCTCGATCCTGCGGCGGTGACACCGCTCCTTAGCTATTTCCGCGATCCTGCCGTTGGCGGCGTGTCCGGCACGTTGCGCTATATCAACGATGCCGATGGCGTGACGGCCAGCGTCGGCGGTCTCTACTGGCGGCTGGAAGAGCATATCAAGGCACTGGAATCCCGCTGCGGATCGATGATGGGCGCCGACGGCGCGATCTTCGCGACACGGCGCGCGCTCTATCCGCATGTCCCCGCGCATCTGCTGGATGACATGACAGCCTCGATCAGCGTGACGTTTCACGGTCTGCGGTTGATCCGCGCGTCCGATGTCGTCGCCTATGAAAAAGGCACCACCGATCCGCGTGACGAGTTTCGTCGAAAGCGGCGGATTGCCTGCCGGGCGTTCAACACGCATCGCCATCTCTGGCCTTCCATCCGGCGGCATTTCACGGCGCTAGATGTCTACAAATATCTGTCGCACAAGCTGTTGCGCTGGTTCGGCGCACCGATATTGGCCTGCGGCATAGCCGCGCTGCTGCTTGCAATGACGCTGAACGGTCTTGGTGCCTATGCGCTCGGTCTGGCCCTGGCGAGCGGTGCGCTGTTCGTCGCTGGCCGACTGTTTGCGGTGCCAGTGCTGTCGCAGATAACCGAAATAGCCCTATCGATCGCGGCCACCTTCATCGGCGTTATCGATGCGCTACGCGGGCGTACCTACGCCATATGGACGCCCGCCGCCTCCCGCAACTGATCGCGCAGGAAAGGCGGCGGACTATCATTCAGCGATTATAATAGTCTCGATACCATTCCGCAAAGCGACCTAGGCCTTCCTTCAGCATCACCTTGGGCTTGTACCCCGTCAGGGCGTGCAGTTTGGACACATCGGCATAGGTCGCTGTCACGTCGCCTGGCTGCATCGGCCGCATGATCTTTTCCGCCTTGTGGCCGATCGCCTCCTCCAGCGTCTCGATCATCGTCATCAGGCCCACTGGATGGCTGTCGCCGATGTTGAGCACCCGGTTGACACCGCGTTCGGGGGGATTGTCCAGCGATCCGATGATGCCATCGACGATATCGTCGATGTAGGTAAAGTCCCGGGCCATCTTGCCCTCCCCATAGACTTCGATCGGTTCGCCCTTCATGATCTTGTTCGTGAAGGAGAAATAGGCCATGTCGGGCCGACCCCAGGGTCCGTAGACAGTGAAGAAACGCAGTCCCGTCTGCGGAAATCCATAAAGCTTGGCATAGGCCTGGCTCATCAGCTCACAGGATCGCTTGGTCGCAGCATAGAGCGACACGGGCGACATCGCCGCTTCATCCTCAGTAAAGCCTTCACCGCCCATCGGCTTTTCGCCGTAGACGGAACTGGACGACGCATAGACCAGATGTTCGAAGCCTTCGGCGTGCCGGCACGCTTCCATCATGGAAAGATGGCCCGCCAGGTTCGACTTCTCATAGGCAAAGGGGTTCTCGATGCTGTAGCGCACCCCGGCCTGCGCCGCGAGATGAACCACCCGCTTGACCCCGTTGTCACGCACCAGCGCGGCCATCGCTTCGACGTCGGACACGTCCGCGCGATGGAAGCTGAACTCCCGACGCCCGTTGAAGGTCGAAAGCCGCGCTTCCTTCAGGGCCGGGTCGTAATAATCATTGACGATATCGACGCCGATGACTGTTTCACCGCGCTCCAGCAGACGATGCGCGGTGGCGTGCCCGATGAACCCCGCGGCACCGGTGACAAGTACAGGTCCGCTCATGCTCACCGGCCGACACCATGATAGGTGAAGCCTGCACCTTCGATCATGTCGCGCGGATAGACATTGCGCAGATCGACGATAAGCGGCTGTGTCAGCAGCGCCTTGATCCGGTCGAGATCGAGCGCGCGGAACGCATCCCATTCGGTCGCAATGACCAGCGCATCTGCGCCTTCTGCGGCATCATAGGCACCGGTGCAGTACACAAGCTTGGGCAGCAGAGGCTTTGCCTGCTCCATGCCTTCGGGATCATAGGCCCGCACGGTGGCACCGGCGTCTTCGAGCGTCTGGGCGATGGCGATCGCCGGGCTGTCGCGCATGTCATCGGTGTTGGGCTTGAAGGTCAGGCCAAGCAAGGCGACGGTCTTGCCACGCACGTCGCCGCCCATGGCCGCAATCACCTTGCGGCCCATGGCGCGCTTGCGATTGTCGTTGACTGCAACGACCGCTTCCACGATCCGCTGCGGCGCATCATAATCCTGGCTGGTCTTGAGCAAGGCCAGCGTATCCTTCGGGAAGCACGACCCGCCATAGCCCGGACCGGCATGCAGAAACTTCGATCCGATGCGGTTGTCCAACCCAATGCCGCGCGCGACATCCTGCACATCCGCGCCCACCTTTTCGCAAAGATCGGCGATTTCGTTGATGAACGTGATCTTGGTGGCCAAGAATGCATTGCCGGCATATTTCGTGAGTTCGGCCCCGCGACGGCTCATTTCGATCAGTGGCGATTTGTTGAGATAAAGCGGGCGATAGACCTGCCGCATGACTTCCAGACCGCGTGGATCGTCGCCACCGATCACGATGCGGTCGGGCCGCTTGAAATCGTCGATCGCGGCACCTTCGCGCAGGAACTCGGGATTGGAAACGACGGCAAACTCGGCTTGCGGATTGGCCTCGCGAATGATGCGCTCGACTTCGTCGCCAGTGCCCACAGGCACGGTGGATTTGTCCACGATTACGGTGAAGCCGGTGATGGCATGCGCGATTTCCTCGGCGGCGGCATAGACATAGGACAGATCGGCATGGCCGTCACCGCGACGCGACGGCGTGCCTACCGCGATAAACACGGCGTCGGCGTCCTTCACGCCTTCCTTGAGATCGGTGGTGAAACGCAGCCGCCCTGCCGCGACGTTGCGCGCGACCAGCTCGTCCAGGCCAGGCTCAAAGATCGGCATGCGCCCTTCCAGAAGCGCCGCGATCTTCCGCTCGTCCTTATCGACGCAAACGACGTCATGGCCGAAATCGGCAAAGCACGCCCCCGAAACCAGACCGACATAGCCTGAACCAATCATCGTGATATGCATCGTCGTAGCAGCTCCACCATTTTATGTTGCGCCGCACCATAGTGGCGGCAAAGAAGTTCGCAAGGCGATTAACCGCGATATAGGCAGGCCTGCGGCGATAATCCGTTCATCCGCGGCTTTCAACAGAAGACAAAGTCAGATTTATGAAATCCCGCAAGAGCCAAGCTGTTCGGTGCATCACGATCCATTGCATTGCGTAACACGCATGAGGCCGACGCACTGTCGAGCAAGCCTGGATTGATTGCCGATCAGAATGCGTTTTTGTGCACCACGACCATCCCCGTCGCGATAAGGATCGACAAATCCCGCCAGATGCTCCACCCCTCGACATATTCAAGATCGGAGTTCAGCCGGTTCTGCAAGTCCGAATGCTGCTCTGTCGCGCCGCGGAACCCGCGGATCTGCGCAAGACCGGTGATGCCGGGCTTCAGCGCATGGCGATGCCAATATTGCGGGTCGACTTCCCAGAACAGCTTGTCCCCGGCGCGAGAGCCAAGCGCATGCGGGCGCGGCCCCACGAGGCTCATGTCACCGATCAGCACGTTGATAAGCTGAGGCAGCTCGTCGATGCTGGTCGCGCGGATGAAGCGACCGACGCGCGTAATCCGGTTATCGGTGCGGCTGGCCGATGTCGCGCCCTCAAGGTCACACTGGTTGTGATACATCGAACGGAACTTGAGGATGTTGAACATGCGGTTACCGCGACCGATGCGCTGCTGCTTGAAGAAAATGGGTCCGGGCGAATCCAGCCGAATGGCCAGCGCGACAAGCAGCATGAGCGGCGCAAGCAGCACCAGCGCGGGAATCGTTACCAGCAGGTCGAGCGCACGCTTTTTGGCGCGGTTCGCCAGCGCCAGCGGGCCATGTGCGACAACCAGCGTATGGTCAGTGCCATGCCGACCGACACCGACTGGCCGGATCATGTTGATCGACGGCATCATCAATTCGCCGGTGATGTTGGCCCCTTTCAACAGCAGCGACCATGACGCCCAGCGTTCAGGCTCCGCAATGACGACCGCACGGTCGAAGCTGCGGAGGATGACGCCAAGGCGATGCAGCATCAGCGGGTCGTTCAAATTAGGCTCGATCCCGGCGTAGCGGGCGATGACGATATTCTCGCCCGACACCTGCACATCGTCGAGCGGCGCATCGACAATCACGATTTCGCTGCTCAGGCCCTTGCCATGCGCCTGCCGGACATAATGCCGCATGCCGGTACGGTTTATCACGATGAGAAACGCGCTGATGAGGCTGCCTGCGCCGACCAGTCCCCGCGAGAGATGTTCGAGCATCTGGATGGCGTAACATCCGGCGATCACCACCGAAATCGTAGCCGCCAGAGACAACAGCGCGGAACGGACGCTCGCGACGCTGCTGACCACCGCGGCAAGCGAGTAAGCCTGATTTGCGAATGCGAACACACCGTAGATCGGCACGATGATCAAAGCGACAAACAACCCCTGTTCGAGGCTCGCGGTAACCAAGGGAATACGCGATGCCAGCAGGAACCCGACGAGGATGGATGCCACATCACCCAGGCAAAGCACGCTGTACAGCCGGAGCCGCAACGATTCCTTATCAAGGCGGGCGCCCGTCTCTATCGGGGCAGCAGGACGGCTAATATACTCTAATTTCGACACAAGTTACCTCGAGTAACTGTTGGCTCGGAACTGGCGGCGAACTCTCTAACACCGATTTTGCTGCGGCACAGCATTTCTACGTGCCTACTGTATGGATAGCAATGGTTGATATAGTGTTATACGAGCACCGGACTATATATAGCGACGAACTGATATAAGTAATTCAGCAGAAGAAATCGCCCGCAAATGCTGGTCGCGCAGCGTATCGCTGTCTCAAAGCGGGACTGGCCAGAACTCCGGCGAGGGCAGTTAAGCCCATGCTTACAGATACTTATGCTGCCACGCAAAAAACGCGTTGCGGAAGCGCGGTTCGCCGCACCTGCGCCACCGATGGTCGGAGGACGCAGCGATGTAAACCGGTTCACCCTGCAGCAGTCTTGCGGAAACCGGAAACGGCCGCGTCAATATAGCTGATATGCCGCACCGGGCAGCGACAGGCCCTGTCCTTCGGTCGGCAGCACCGTAGAACAGGGCCCGGCATGCTTGCTACATGGGATGCGTGATGTCAGAGGACGGGTGCACCGGTCGTAAGCGACGCCAGCACCGATGAAGCGTTGGTCATGGTGACGCCGGAGTCGATGATGTGGTCGCCATCGCTGTCCCAGAACAGCCAGCTATCGCGCGCGCCGTGCACCGCAACCTTGTCCTCGCCCTTGGCAATCAGGCTGGAAGCAAGGCCGAATGCCGTCGCATAATTGCCGCGCGTCATCATCACGCCGGTCACATCGGCCCATTCGACGAGCTTGTTGTCGATCAGAACGCAATCTTCGGCCGTCAGATCGACGATACGGTCCTCGGCAGCTTTCACCGTCGCCCCGCTTTCGCCCGAAGTGAAGCAGAAAAAGTCCTTTCCGCCGTTGCCGAACAACGTATCGGCGCCAGTGCCGCCAAAGAACATGTCGTCGCCCAGACCACCTTCGAGCCAGTCGTTGCCAGTTCCCCCGATGATCTGATCGTTCCCGGCACCGCCGAACAACCGGTCGTTTCCATCAAGACCAGTCAGGATATTATTCGCCGCATTGCCGACGATCTGGTTGTCCTGGCCATTGCCGGTGCCGTTGATGGCACCATCCTTCATCGACAGATTTTCGACATGGGCATCGAGCGTGTGCGACACATAGCTCACCACCAGGTCCTTGGCACCACCATCGGCCGTTTCCACGATGCGCTCCAGTTCCGATCGCACGGTGAACGTGTCGTTGCCGCTGGTGCCCTGTACATAGATGGTGGGATCATAGGCCGGCGGTACAGCCAGCGCCACATCCTCCTCCACAACTGGCACCTGCGCATCGGCCGCCTGCTTCGCGGGGTTTACTGTCACATCGGTCATGGAAATCAGGCTGTCCTGCACCACTGCAACCAGCGTCTTGATCGAGGTGCCGCCCACGCCATCGTGATCGACCGAAACATAGCTGTTGCCGTCGGCATGCGCGATCTCGACGAAATCGGACAACTGGTTCTGGCTGCTGTCGAAGCTCTTCACCACGGCGCTCAGGTCGACCTTGCCGCCGCCTGCCAGGAAACCGAGGACGGCCTGCGGCGTGTTCAGCGCCACGACATCCAGCTTTTCGCCTTTTGACAGGTCGACCTTCTTCGCGGACAGGCGCGCGCCCTTCTCATCGAAGCCGTCGATGATGCCGTTGATATATTCTTCGACGTTGGTGTAGCCATCGCCGTCGGCATCGCCCTTGTCGTCGGCAACGCGCTTGTCGTGGCCGTACAGATCCTCATACCAGTCCGCCATGCCGTCGCGATCGCTGTCCGTTGCGGCGACCGGTTGGGCTTTCTCTGCCGGGGCGGTGTAGACTTCAGAAACCGTGTTGATGATGCGCCCGGTGCCGCTGGCCGCCTCGGCGACGATGCGCGTATCGATCGCGTCGCGGCCGGAGCCGTTGACGGCGCCGACATTGGCAAGGACATGGCTGCGCACGTCACTGGAATCGAGAATGGTGAGGCCGCTGCTGTCGTCATCGGCCAGGCGGACGGTGGCGTTGCCTGAATGTCGATAATAAATACCGTTCTGATTCTGGTTACCATTCGCGTCCACGGCGGTCTTCAAATAGACGTTGTCGACAAGGGTTATCAGGCTGTCGGAAGCCATGGTTGCCAGCATCACCGGTGCCTTGGTTTTGTTACCCGTATCGACGCCCGGCTGCCAGACATTGCCGATCACGTCGACCGAGGTCGTCAGCGTCCCGCTGTTGCCGCCACCGATCGCCGTTCCGGCATGCGCCAGCCCATAGTTATGGATATAGTTGTTGATGAACTCGATATCCTGCCCGGCGCGGATTTCGGCGTTGCGCTGCATATTGTCGGTCAGCAGATTCTTGGCAACGGTAATCCGCTGCGCATCATCGTCTGCACCGCCCCAGTTCGAAATCAGCAGCCCCTTGCTGTGCTCGCCCTTGCTGTGCAGGCTGCGGCTCAGGCTTTCGCCAACAATATTGTTGGTGAAGGACACGTCCTGCACCTTCCCGTTGATCGCGACATTTTCATCGATCGCCCAGGTGAAGCTGTTGTGATCGATCACGACATTATTCACGACGAAGTCGGTCGTACCGATCATCAGCGCGTCGCGATCGTCCGGCTTGTGCCCTTCGCCGTCGCCGGGACGAATGTGCATGCCGCGCATGATGACTTCGTCGGCCTTGATCCGCACACCCGCTCCGGCGAGCGTGATGCCTTCACCCGGTGCCGTCTGTCCCGCGATCGTCACATTGCCATTCTGGATCAGGATGTTGCTTTTCAGGTTGATCGTGCCACCGACGTCGAACACAATGATACGAGGACCGCTCAGGCTTTCGAGCGCCCAGCGCAAAGACCCGATCCCGGTATCGTTCAGATTGGTGACGTGCACGACGGTGCCGCCGCGCCCGCCGACGGTCGCCGCACCGAAGCCTTCCGCGCCTTCAAATGCTCCCACAGTATCGCTCATTGCCTGCCCCTTGGAAATTGGTGAGGGCAGAATTGACAGCGCCAGCGTAAAACCAAGTAAGTGAACGCAGTTGATCAGGCGTAAACCATCAAAGCGGCGGAAATGCGCGATAATCCGGCGAATATGCGCGACCATGCTGAGCACAAGAACCATTCCTTTGGCCGGATCAGTCAGAAAAACGGCAGGGCTTGATGATTTTCACCATGACATGCCGGTTGGCGATGGTCGATAGGGCCGTGCACTCCATTCACGGGCGCGACGCCACAGCCGACCGCGGCGTAAGCCTTCTGACGACAAAAAAGAGGCGCATCGAAATGCGCCTTTTTTTTTGGGGCCTGTGTCGCGGTGTCAGATCAGCGGAGCGAAATCTAGTTTCGAAGCGTCGAAACCAGCACCCTGCACTTCAAAACCGCCATTGTCGAACAGGCCGTCGTTGTCGGTATCGAAGGTCACGAACCAGCGCCCATAGACGTTGTTGATCGCCACATTCGCTCCCGCAAAGGCCGACACGTTGATGACGTCGGCTGCATCGAACTTCACCAGATCGTTGTCCAGCGACGTAAAGACGAACGTGTCGGCATCGACACCCCCGGCCAGAACATCCCTGCCCGCACCGCCGAACAGGATATCGTCGCCCGCGTCGCCGAAGAGTTGATCGTCTCCCGCTCCGCCGTAGATGATGTCATTGCCTGTCTGGCCGCTGATGACATTGGCGTTGCCATCGCCCGTCAACACATCGTTGACGCGCGATCCGCGCAGATTTTCGAAGCCGCTGACCCGATCGGTCCCCGCCCCGCCGGTGTTCTGCAACTGGGTGATGGCCAGCGAAACCGTGACGCCGGTCGTCATCGACGAATAATCGAGCGTATCGATGCCGGTGCCGCCCGCCATAACGTCATCGCCAAGGCCGCCGTCGATGATGTCGTCGCCCGAATCCCCGGAAAGCTGATCGTTACCCGCGCCGCCGATGATCCGGTCATTACCCGTCTGGCCGCCAATGACGTTGTTGCCGGCATTACCGGTCAGCACGTCGTTGGCGCGCGACCCGCGCAGATTTTCGAAACCGCTCACACGGTCAAGACCCGCGCCGCCTGTATTCTGGACACCACTGTTGGCAAGGCTAACGGTGACGCCGACCGTCATCGTCTGGTAATCCAGCGTGTCGATGCCGAGACCGCCGGACAGAATATCATCGCCCAGACCGCCATCGACGAAATCATCGCCATCGTCACCGAAAAGCTGGTCGTTCCCGGCGCCACCGAACAGACGGTCATTGCCGCTGTCGCCGCGCAGCACGTTGATCTTGCTGTCGCCATAGAGCACGTCATTGCCCAAAGACCCATTCATGTTCTCGATGCTGATGAATGTGTCGATGCCTGCCGGGCCAGTATTGAGCGGCGTATTGTCGCGCAGCCGCATGGTCACGCCCTGACCGTTCACGATCGCGATGTTGCGATAGCTGACGGTATCGTTCCCCGCCGCCCCGTCGAACAGCTCGTCGGCCAGCGTGCTGAAGAACAGATCATCATCGCCGCTGACCGGCGGCGATACCGTAAGCGCCACCGTCGCGGTATCGGTGCCCCCTGCCCCGTCGCTCACCGTGTAGGTAAAGCTTGCCGCACCCGAATAGCCCGCCGTCGGCGTAAAGACCGCATTGCCCCCGACGATCGCAACGCTGCCGTTGACCGCGTTCTGGACCGAAACGACGCTGAGCGCACCGCCATCGATGTCCGTATCATTGCCCAGCAGGCTGGCCAGGCTGATCGACCGGGGCGTTTCATAGGCAGTGGACCCGCCGTTATCGTTGACGGCGTCGGGCGCATCGTTGACGGCCGCGATGGTGAGGCTCACCGTCGCCGTATCGCTGCCGCCCGCGCCGTCGCTCAGCGTGTAGGTGAAGCTGTCCGTGCCGTTGTAGTTAGCGTTCGGCGTATACACGAAGC
>NZ_RZUL01000035.1 GCF_004005485.1 Sphingobium algorifonticola | reverse complement strand
TGGTGACACGCCTCGAAGAGGAGACCCGGATCGGCAAAGGCGGGACCCTGGCGGCGCAGCTGTCGCGGCTCGACCTGATCGTGCTTGACGAGCTCGGTTATCTGCCGTTCGCCCGCTCGGGAGGGCAGTTGCTGTTCCACCTCATCAGCAAGCTTTATGAGCGCACCAGCGTCATCATCACCACGAACCTCGCCTTCGGTGAATGGCCGACCGTGTTCGGCGATCCCAAGATGACCACGGCGCTGCTCGACCGCGTCACCCACCACTGCGATATCGTCGAGACGGGCAACGACAGCTGGCGCTTCAAAAACCGCAGCTGACAGCCACCTTCGGCGCCTTCAAAAATCTATCTTGCGCTGCGCGCGCCTCCGGTCGGGCTACGCCCGCCCTCCGCCGCACGCAGCGCAAGGCCATCTTCAACAAACCAACATCATATCCGAAAAGGGGTCCCTCTTCGACGCCGATCGGGGGTCCCTTTTGAACGCCGTTTGACA
>NZ_RZUL01000034.1 GCF_004005485.1 Sphingobium algorifonticola | reverse complement strand
CCCGAGGCCGTGAACGGGCCTCGGACGGGGCGCTTGCGCGCCGGCCCGGCCGGTGGCCGGGGAGGGGAGCGGGGAAGAGGGAGGTGGCTTGGACAAGGTGTTCGAGACCATCATCCTCAAGGAGACTTCCCCATGAACATCGGTACGATCAAGCAGAATGACGGCGGCATTTTCGTCGGCCGGATCGCGACGCTGACGATTGCGATGACGATCGCGCTGCGCGAGGTGCACTCGGCCAATCCCAAGGCGCCCAAGTTCGAGGTTCTGGCGCTTTCGGCGGCGCGGGCCTGGGTGCAGGTGGGCGCGTTGTTCGAGCTGTTCTCGAACGGCACGGGCGAGGCGTTTCTGAACGGCAAGATCGAGGATCCGAGCCTTGTCGCGCCGCTCTACGTCTCGGCCTTCCGCCAGGAGGACGGCAGCTACAATGTGGTCTGGTCGCGCCCGACGCGCCGCCGCGATCTTGCCGCGGAGATGGCGCCCAAGACCGACGACGCGCTGCCGCCGCTGCCGGGCGCCGACGACACTGCCGGTGCGGGCGCTCCCGCCGAGTCCGGCCTGGGCGAATCCTCCGCCGACCACGC
>NZ_RZUL01000033.1 GCF_004005485.1 Sphingobium algorifonticola | reverse complement strand
GCGATCTTGCCGCGGAGATGGCGCCCAAGACCGACGACGCGCTGCCGCCGCTGCCGGGCGCCGACGACACTGCCGGTGCGGGCGCTCCCGCCGAGTCCGGCCTGGGCGAATCCTCCGCCGACCACGCTTTCGCAAGCTGATCGGCCCACTGCCGCTGACAGGCCTCGCTTCTCGTCCGAAGCGGGGCCTGTCCTGCGTCTTCCCCTTCGTGGTGCTGCGGCGAGATCGCTCCTGCGGCGCAGGAAAGGCGAGGGGGAAGGGTATGCCGTCCATCCAGGACAGGAGAAGACCCATGTCCGACATCATCGACCTGGGCGGCGCGCCCGCCAATGAAGACTGCGCCCAGCTCGGCCAGAGCCCGGATTTCGAGCGACTGAACCGCCTCGAGGTCGCCGCCTATCGCGCGGCGATCATTGCCCTTCATGGCAGCCCGCCCGAAGGCTGCTCACTGGTGACGATCGCCAATCCTCATGATTTCGGGACCTATCGTACGCTCGGCCTCAGAATCGAGGATCATGCCGCGGGCTCCGAGGCCGCGAAACACTATGCCGCGCTCGTCGAAGATGGCCTCGCCCACTGGATCGAAGCCTGTTTCGCGGCGCCCGTGCGCTATCCTGAAGGGAGCGATCCGGTGGTTGATCGCCACCGGATCGAGGACATCGTGACGGGTGTCATCATGGCGACGCGGCCGGACAAGGACGGCCGCTTCTTCGTCCCCGACTTTGCCACCTGCCATCACAATCTCGCGGCTGCCTTTCCGGCGAGCGCCGAGGCCGCGCACCTCATCCTTCAGGAGATGCCGTCATGACCCAACAGCCACCCTGCGACAATCACGCGGCCATCGAGGCGCGCATCACCGCCGAGATCGCGCAGCAGCTCACGATCGTTCAGACCGCAGAGGCGCGCTGCAAGGAGAGCTTCCTTCCCCTGTTGCGGCAGCACGGCATCACCCGCGTCGAAATCAGCTATGAGGGGTGACTACACGAAAGTGACGTATCTGCACGGAAAGGGCGAACGGATAGCGAACGTCACGCGGCAAGTAGGGAGTTGACGGCGCGCAGCGGTCGCAAGGCGTCCGGATCGGGTTGATCTTCA
>NZ_RZUL01000032.1 GCF_004005485.1 Sphingobium algorifonticola | reverse complement strand
CTGCCCCCCGCTGGCTCCCTCGATCTGATGTAGAGTCTGCCCCAAGGAAGGAGCAGACGCATGAGGAAGAGCCGTTTTTCCGAGGATCAGATCATCGGGATGATCAAGGAGCAGGAGGCGGGCCTGCCGACGGTGGAGGTTTGCCGCAAGCACGGCCTGAGCCCGGCAACGTTCTACAAGCTGAAGGGCAAGTATGGCGGAATGGAGGTGTCCGAGGCCCGGCGTCTGCGGCAGCTCGAGGATGAGAACGCCAAGCTCAAGCGGCTGCTGGCCGAGAGCGTGCTGGACAACGCGATCCTGAAGGACCTGTTGGGAAAAGTCTGACGACGCCGGCCCAGCGACGGGACGTAGCGCTCGGCGTGATGCGAGACTGGCCGGTCTCGCAGCGCCGGGCCTGCGTGCGGCGTCGACCCCAAGACGGTCCGGCGAGAACGTCCGCCCGACCACGCCAAGATCCGCGAGGAGATGCGCGAGATCGCCGCCACGCGCCGTCGCTTTGGTTATCGGCGGGTCGGCGTGATGCTCGAACGCAAGGGGCACGTCATGAACCACAAGAAGCTCTACCGGTTGTACCGGGAAGAAGGGCTGTCTGTGCGGCGGCGACGGGGCCGCAAGCGTGCTCGTGGCAGCCGGACGCCGATGCCCGTGCCGCTGCGGCCAAACGATCGCTGGTCGATGGACTTCGTGGCTGACACGTTCGGCGCTTCCCGTCGGCTGCGCATCCTGGCGATCAACGATGACGCCTGCCGGGAGAACCTGTGCCTCGTGGGCGATACCAGCATCTCCGGTGTCCGGGTCGCGCGCGAACTCGACACGCTGGTGCGGCTCTACGGCAAACCGGCTTGCATCGTCAGCGATAACGGGACCGAGTTCACCAGCCAGGCAATCCTGAGGTGGGCCAGCGAAAACCGGGTCGAGTGGCACTACATCGATCCCGGCAAGCCGCAGCAGAATGCGTTCATTGAATCGTTCAATGGGTCGCTGCGCGACGAGCTCCTGAATGAGGAGCTGTTCGACAGCCTCGCCGACGCCCGGCGCAAGCTGGCCGTCTGGCGCTACGACTACAACAACGTCCGGCCGCACTCATCCCTGGGGAACCGGACACCGGCACAAGCGCGTCGGGCGTTCCTGCATGATGGAAGCGTCACACCCGACGCGCTTGTGCCGGTCGGGCAGCACGAATATCAAACCGGCAGACTCTCGTTATGACCGCGGGACCAGTGGGGGGCAGGTCA
>NZ_RZUL01000031.1 GCF_004005485.1 Sphingobium algorifonticola | reverse complement strand
TGTCCGTCGTCAGAACATTTGGCGCAACTCGCGGCGTAGATTAGCGGAGTGCGGGCCTCGTCTGGGGGTTGATGTTAGGCGGCGAGCTTGCGGTGAAGCAAGCGCCGATGTTCGATGGTCTGCCGTTTGATCCTTTCGCGCTGTTGGATGATGGCGCTGGCCCTGCCGAAGTAGGCGTCGGCGGGCGTCACGTTGTTCAGGCTCTCGTGGTAACGCTGGTGGTTGTAGTGCCCGACGAAGGCCTCGATCTGGGCCTCGAGGTCACCGGGCAGGAAGTAGTTTTCCAGCAGGATGCGGTTTTTCAGCGTCTGGTGCCAACGCTCGATCTTGCCCTGGGTCTGCGGGTGCATCGGGGCGCCGCGCACGTGGCTCATCTTGTTGGCCTCGATGTATTCCGCCAGTTCGCCCGCGATGTAACTCGGGCCGTTGTCGCTGAGCAGCCTTGGTTTGTGCAGCACCGTGGCGCTGTCGCAGCCAGACGCCGCAAGCGCGAGGTCCAGCGTGTCAGTCACGTCCTCGGCGCGCATGTTGGCGCACAACTTCCAGGCGATGATGTAGCGCGAGAAGTCGTCGAGCACGGTCGACAGATACATCCAGCCCCACCCGATGATCTTGAAGTAGGTAAAATCGGTCTGCCACATCTCGTTTGGCCGGGTGGTCCTGGTGTGGAACTGATCGGCGGCCTTGATCACGACATAGGCCGGGCTGGTGATCAGGTCGTGGGCCTTGAGCAGGCGGTAAACCGTGGCTTCCGACACGAAGTAGCGCTTCTCGTCGGTGAACCGCACAGCCAGCTCGCGCGGTGATAACTCGCTGTAATCCAGCGCCATCTCGACGATCTGGTCCTGCACCTCGGGCGCGATGCGGTTCCACACCCGGCTCGGCGCCGATGGTCGATCCTCCAGCGCCTCCGGCCCGCCTTCGAGATAGCGGTCATACCAGCGGTAGAATGTCCGGCGGGGGATGCCGAGCTGGTCCAGCGTGCGCTTGGCGGGCAGATGCGACCGCTCGACGATCCTGATGATCTCGAGCTTCTCGGATGCAGGATACCTCATTCGTCGTCGCCCCCATCCGCGATCATGCTTTTTTTCAGCAGACGGTTCTCGAGCGTCAGCTCGGCGACGCACTCCTTCAATGCGCGGGCTTCGCGGCGCAGGTCCTGCACCTCGCCGGTGGTCGCGGCACGCGCGGTATCGCCGGCCAGGCGCCGCTTGCCCGCCTCCATGAACTCCTTCGACCAAGTGTAGTACAGGCTCTGCGCGATGCCTTCCTTGCGGCATAGCTCGGCAATGCTGTCCTCGCCGCGCAGTCCATCGAGCACGATGCGGATCTTGTCCTCGGCCGAGAAATGGCGACGCGTCTGCCGCCGGATGTCCTTCACCACCCGCTCAGCAGGGGCCTTTGCCAGCGATTTTTGCAAGGAGGGTTGGGGCTTCATCTTCGTTCCTTCGTCACTGCGACGAAGCCCCAACCCTCCTTAAATCACAACCTCAAATCTGTGCCATTGGTGCTGACGGGGAACA
>NZ_RZUL01000030.1 GCF_004005485.1 Sphingobium algorifonticola | reverse complement strand
CATATCGGCGCCCGTAGGGCGGCACCACATAAAAGGGGCAGGAAAGCCTGCGAATAGCATCTGCTGGCATCGTACCGGATTTGTTCGCCCTTAGCGTGCAGATACGTCACTTTCGTGTAGTCACCCCTATGACGGCGGCGGCGACGAGGGATCGGTGTGCGACGTCACCGCTTTCGTCGGTGAGGAAACGGCCGCGCTGCCTGAAATCCTGTGCGATCATCACGCCGCCGACTATCAGGGCACCATCGCGAGCCGCGCGATGAACCTCGAAGACGCGCTCAGTGCCTTCGCCGAGAACGCCGCGTGCGATCATCACGCCGGCTGGGAGAATGGCGAGGGGGCGTATGGCTGCGTCGCCATCGATGTTGCCAGCGGCGCAGTCACGCTCACCCATAATGACCGCTACATCGAATATGACACCACCGAGACGGAGATCTAGCGCGATGTCGCACTGCTATTATCATGCGCTGAGCTCCGCGCGCCGATGGGGCGGCGATCCGCAAGACTATCTCGCGCTCCACCAATGGTTCGACGAGTCCAAGAAGATCATCGCGGATCCCCGCCACCGCGCGCTCAGGCACCATGCCGAGGGGATATTCCTGGCCGAGACGATCTTTGGCGTGACCCTCCGCAACAGCGCGGGGCGCGAGGTGCCGGTCCGGCTCATCGGAGAGAGCCATGTCGTCGAGGATCTCGGCCGCATCCCCTCCTTTGCCGACTGGGCCCGCATGATCCAGCCGCTCCCCTGGATGCTGCGCGGCAATCCGGCCGGATCTCCGGGGCTGGATCCGACCATCCGGTCATCGCGTGCCAGCAAGAGCTGAGGCGCCGGCCCCATGTTCATCACCGATCGGAACAAGCCCTCGCTCGTCGTGCTGGCGATCAAGGACTATGCCTGCGCGACGCTGCACGTCCCCGATCCGGTGCGTGAGCGCGATGGCTTGATCGCCACCACCGCGCAAGTGCATGGTTCGACCTTAGTCACCCGTAATGTCGCTGACTTCGAGGCGACGGGTGTTCTCATACTCAACCCTGGGGTGTGGACTGAACAATGAACGATGGCCCCTTCAGCAAAGATGCGGCGGGAAAGTCGCTGGACCGGTTGATCGATATCGCGCGGTCCGATACCGGCCAGGCGCGCCGCGTGGCGAACTTCCTCCTTGCCTGGTGGAATGGCGAGGATTGCGGACATTTCCCGGTCGCCGACCTGTTCGGGGTCGATGCGACGATCGCCACCCATATCACCACCATCATCGGCTTTCTCGGCCAGCATGAAGGGGCAATCTATCCTGACGCCTTTGGTCGCAAGGCCGAGATGATCGAGCTGGTCGGGCGCTGGCGGGATCTTGGCGCAGGCTAGTCCGCTCGCCTCCGCGGTGCGGGGAGGCCCTCCCCATGGAGGATTGCGGGCAGTCTTCGGCCCGCCATGAGGTCCAGCTTGACCTTGACCGTCCCGAGGCCGTGAAGCCGGCCCATGGTATATAGCGCGTCTACTTGCACATGACCGCTATATACAGGTCTGAGCGCGCCTCCCCGTCTTGCGCCTTTTGAACCCGTTGCATATGTTCATGTATATGCAAGGAGGATAGCATGGCACGACCTGAACCCATTGCCGCGAGGGAAGCGAAGCTCTTTCGCAACAACAAGAGCCAGGCCGTCCGCATTCCGGCAGATTTCGAGTTGCCCGGCGACAGCGTCATGATTCACCGGGACGGCGACCGGCTCATTCTTGAACCCATCCGCTGCAAGAACCTGCTTGAGGTGCTCGCCGGGCTGACGCCACTTGGCGCGGATGACCAGTTTCCCGAGATCGACGATACGCTGCTGCCCGCAAAAGCGATCGACCTGTGAGCGGCCTCTATATGCTCGACACCAATATCGTGTCCGAGCTCGCCAGGAATCCGCAAGGGATCGTCGCGCAGCATATCGCGAATGTTGGCCCGGAGTCGATTTGCGTCAGTATCGTTACGGCAGCCGAGCTTCGATACGGCTGTGCAAAGAAGGGCTCGCCCCGTCTGCTCGCCCAAATCGAGGCAATCCTTGGCAGTCTCTCCGTGCTCGCCCTCGATGTTCCGGCCGACACCGAATATGGCGGGATCCGCGCTGAGCTTGAAGCCGCAGGGAAGCCGATCGGGCCGAACGACCTCTTCATCGCTGCGCATGCTTACGCGCTCGATGCCACATTGGTGACTGCCAATATCAGTGAATTCTCGCGCGTGCGGGCGCTCAAGCTGGAAAACTGGCTCGACGCCGCCCACTAGCGTTATCCCCCGGAGCCTGCGGATCGCGGCGATTCACTGAGGTTCGCCCCGAGGCCGTGAACGGGCCTCGGACGGGGCGCTTGCGCGCCGGCCCGGCCGGTGGCCGGGGAGGGGAGCGGGGAAGAGGGAGGTGGCTTGGACAAGGTGTTCGAGACCATCATCCTCAAGGAGACT